>CALRQH020000007.1:0-265236 GCA_943370265.1 Mesorhizobium carmichaelinearum | reverse complement strand
TGAGCAGTGTCGTCTTTCCACACCCGGAAGGTCCGAGCAGCGTGAAGAACTCGTTTTCGCGGATCGACACCGAAACCGTGTCGAGGGCTGCGACTTGCGCCTCACCGGTGCCGAACACCTTGCGGACGCCACGAACTTCAATTGCATTCCTACCCGGCTGATCCGGCACGATTACCCCATTGTCTAGCCTGCCGTTCGAGGCGAGTCTGATTGTTGATTGATTGCCAAGATCACGCCGGGGCGCCACGTGCCCATTGCTGATGGCACGCGCATCCACGGTGCCATTGGTCGACTGAAGGTTCATCCGACATCCTTCTTTGAAGTCCGAACGCAGCCAAGCGTGGACAGAAAATTAGTGCAACCTAACAAACGCAAAACTATTGTTTTCTGGCGTCGTGATTAGCTTCCCCCTAATCCGCATGGGCTATTACTCGGCCAATGCCGTGACCTCGCGACGGAAGGGCAGTGCATCGCCGATATCCGCTTCATCCAGCTCGCGGGCAAAGCGGTGGCCGGCGTAAGTTGCCCAGGCAATCGGCCCCGGCGCCTCGGCATCGCCGATAACCTTGACCGAACGGATGCCGTTGGCTGCCCATTCACCCTGCCGCGCCTTCAGTTCGCGCCAGACCCCGTCGTCCTGCTGGCGCGACGTCACCAGCACGACAGCGTCCGCGGCGATGTCACGTCCGGTACCCGTATAGGCACAGGCAGTCGCGACGCTTCCCGGCACGATGCGCGTCACGATCCGGTTCAACACGATCTCGACGCCGAGTTCAGCCAGCCGGCGGTGGATGGCGCCCTGCTCCAGGGTGTTGCGGGTCCAGTCCGACACATAGGCGGATGGCGTCACCAAAGTCACCTTCGCCCCCTGACGGACCAGGAGTTCGGCCAGAACGCCACCCATGTAGTAGTGGTCATCGTCGAACAGCACGACATTGCCGATCGGCACATTGCCGTCCATCAGATCGTCAGGCGTGTAGATCGGCATGGCCGGGTCCACCGGGATCGGCACGACATGGGCTCGCGCCACACCGTCACGCCGCCAGGTCGAGCCGGTGGCAATGGCGATGTTTTGAAAGCCGAAGGCCAGGATGTCCTCGGCCGACAACCGGCTTTCGAAGTAGATGTCGACGTTGGACATCTGGCTGAGTTGATACTGGCGATAGTCGCGCACGCGGCCCCATGCGGAGAGACCGGGCAAGCGGCATTCTCGCGCCACGCGGCCGCCAAGTTCGGTACCGGCTTCGGCGATGGCCACCTGATAGCCGCGCAGGCCAAGCGCGCGGGCGGCCTCCAGCCCGGCGGGGCCGGCGCCGACGATCAGCACGCTGTCGCTGTCGCCCTTGGCCTGCATCCGTTCCGGATGCCAGCCCTTGCGCCACTCCTCCATGAAGGTCGGGTTCTGCGTGCAGCGCGAGATCGACATGGTCATGTCGCCGGTGATGCAGATGTTACAGCCGATGCACTCGCGAATGTCCTCGATCCGCCCCTCCTCCACCTTCTTCGGCAGGAAGGGATCGGCGATCGACGGACGCGCGCAGCCGATGAAATCAAGCGTACCGGACTTGATCATCTTCACCATCACATCCGGCGACGTGAAGCGGCCCACGCCGACGACCGGCCTCGAGGTCAGCTTCTTGATGCCGGACACGAGGCTTTCCTGCGCAGCCTCTCCCTTGAAGCGCGACGGCCCCGAGCAGTCCTCCCACGCGCCATGCGCCAGATCCCAGAGGTCGGGCAGGTCGGCGTGCATCTCGATCATGTCGCGCACTTCGGAATTGGCGAAGCCGAGCTCGCCGATCATTTCGTCTAGCGACAGCCGCAGCGTCAGGCCGCAAGTGTCGCCGATGGCGTCCCGCCCCTCTTCGATCAGTTCGCGCATCAGTCGCGAGCGGTTTTCCAGCGAACCGCCATATTCGTCGGTGCGCTGGTTGGTGGCGGTGGACAGGAAGTGCTGGATGATGCCGAAGCCATGTGCGCCGTAGAGACACACCAGGTCGAAGCCCGCCAGCCTGGCACGTTTGAAGGCATTGCGGTGCCAGCGGCGCAGGTCGCGGATGTCCTGCTTGTCCATGGCGCGCGCCTGAACCGGATCATTGGTGAAGGTTCGGATCGGCAAGGCCGAGGGTCCGCGTGGCACTTCCTTGGTGTAGAGGTTCGGGCCGTTGATCCCAGAGTAGGCCAGCTGGATGCCGGCCAGCGCGCCGTGCTGGTGCATGGCCTTGGCCATCCTGGCCAGTGCCGGGATATCGGCGTCGTCCCACAGCCTGAGTTCGATGAAGGGCGTGATCTCCGAGGTATGGTGCATCTCGGTCTGCTCGGTGAAGATGACGCCCCAGCCGCCTTCCGACTTTATCCGGCGCATCTCTGCCGCAGCGGAAGGATCGCGGTAGCCGCCGCCATTGCAATGCGGAACCTGGTAGAAACGGTTCTTGGCGGTCACCGGGCCAATCTTCATCGGCTCGAACAGGATGTCGTAGCGGGGATCGCGCATGTAACTTTCCTTCCTGCCAGCATCGCCTTGCAGCATGCCCGATCATTGTTCCGAGCACGGTGCAAGCCGGTCAACCCGGTGCCATTGGGTTGATGCCGCGAGACCACTCATAGGTTGAGGCACGCGCCGGAAAACTACAGATTTCTTCTGTACCGATTAGGACGCGCCTAATCGGCCCCACGGCCTGGGTTAGCATTCGCTGAATCCCGGCAGAGCCAAATGCGATTTCAAGGTGTGGCCGCCCGATGCTAGATGGCGGGCACAGGCAACGAGACATAGACGCATGGACAGCATCCGGATCCTCGAAAAGCTGATCGCATTCCCAACGGTGAGCCGCGACTCGAACCTCGATCTCGTCAGCTACGTGGCGGATATGCTGGATGCGCATGGTGTTGCCAGCCAGATCATCCAGAGCGAGGATGGCCACAAGGCCAACCTCTTCGCCACCATCGGACCGGCCGAAACATCCGGCATCATGCTGTCCGGTCACACCGACGTCGTTCCCGTCGACGGACAGAACTGGACGCTGCCACCCTTCGAGATGACCGCGCGCGACGGCAGGCTTTACGGACGCGGGGCGGCCGACATGAAGGGTTTTGTCGCCTGCGCGCTCGCAGCGTGCCTCAAGGCCTCGAAAATGCCGCTGCGAACGCCGCTTCACCTGGCACTCTCCTACGACGAGGAGATCGGCTGCATCGGTGTGCGCAGCCTGGTCGACATGCTGCAAGCAGCCCCGCAACAACCATTGATTTGCATCGTCGGCGAACCGACCAACATGCAGGTGGCGACCGGCCATAAGGGCAAGCTTGCCGCACGCGCCATCTGCAAGGGACGCGAAGGCCATTCGGCACTGGCCCCGCTGGCGCTCAACGCCATCCATCTCGGCTGCGACTTCGTCGCCGTCTTGCGCCGGGAGCAAGAACGGCTGGCGCGCGATGGCGCCCGCGACGGCGACTACGACATTCCCTACACGACCGTCCACGCCGGCAAGATGAACGCCGGCGTGGCGCTGAACATCGTGCCGAACCTCTGCCAGGTCGACTTCGAGATCCGCAATGTCGCGGCCGACGATCCGCACGAAATCCTCAACCGCCTGCGCGAGGAGGCCGCGCGCATTGCCGTCGAAGCTTCGGCTATCGCGCCCGAGGCGGCGATCGACATCGACGTCACCAACACCTATCCCGGCCTGGACACGCGAGCCGGTTCGCAAGCCGTCGCTTTCGTCAAATCGCTGACAGGCGCCAACGGCACCATCAAGGTTGCCTTCGGCACCGAGGGCGGCCTGTTCAGCCGCGATCTCGGCACGCCGACGGTCGTGTGCGGACCGGGGTCGATGGCGCAAGGACACAAGCCGGACGAATTCGTCAGCGTCGAGCAGATGCGCCGCTGCGACGACATGCTGGAAAAATTGCTGCAGCGGCTTTCCGACCACAACCTTGTCATCGCGCAATCGAGCGGTTCCGATTCCGATTGAACCGCTGGCCTGAGCTAGCCGCTCGACTGCTGTTCCACCGCTCGCCCGGCGCCGAACACGCCCTGCTCGACCACGAAATGCCGGCAGTGGTCGATGAACGCCTGGACGGTTTGCGTGCGATGTTCGGAATTAGGCAAGGCGATGCCCATGGTCAGAGGCCGCAGGTCGCCGGCCAGTGGCACAAAGACAAGCGGCTTGCCATCCGGCGCCAGCGTGTTGAGCGGCCGCATATTGGCGATGCCGTAGCCGAAGCCGTTCGCCACCATTGAACGCATGACCGCGATGTCGCCGGTGCGCTCGGCAATGTTCGGCCGGATTCCACGCTGGTGGAACGCCGACAGGAAATACTCGCGACTATAGGGCAAGTCGAGCAACACCATTGGCTCGTTGGCCAGTTCTTCGGTTGTGATCGACGCGTTGCCTGCGAAGCGATGCCCCTCCGGCAGCATGACATAGGCCGGCACCAGCATCAGCGGCTCGAAAATCATGTCCTGCGACAGTTCGAGATCGTAGGTCAACGCGGCATCGATCTCGCCCCGCTGCAGCATCTCCAGCAACTGACTTTGATTGCGCTCGAACTGCCTGAGCCGCACATCCGGATAGGCGCGCTCGAATTTCACGCGCAGGGCCGGCAGGACGATCTGGGCGAAAGTCAGCAGACATCCGATCGCCAGCGGTCCGCGCACTTTCTCGGCGATGTCACCAGCGATGTCGTGCAAAGCGTCGGCATCGTTCAGCAAGCGGGCGGCTTCCTTCAGGAAGACGCGACCGCCAGCCGTGAGCGAAAGGGCGTGCGAATGCTTGCGAACAAAAAGCTGGACGCCGAACTCGGTCTCCAGCTGAGCGATCGAGGCTGAGATCGACGGTGGGGACACGTTGACCTGTTCGGCCGCCTTGACGATGGAACCGGCCTCGCCCACGGCGACGAAATATTCCAGCTGTCTGAGCGTGAAGCGTAGCGGCATGGCTGGCTATGTTGCCGGTTTGGGTGCTTCGATCAAGCCTTGGCACCCATCAGTATTTGATCCATGTCGTTTTGAGTGCTGTGTATTTGTCGAGCGCATGCAGCGACAGGTCGCGGCCGAACCCGGATTGCTTGAAGCCGCCGAACGGGGTCATCGGGCTCAACGCGTCGACGGTGTTTACGGAAACCGTGCCGGCATGGAGCCGGCCGGCGATGCGGTGCGCGCGCGACAGGCTGTCGGTCCACAGCGAAGCTGCCAGCCCGTAGGGGCTGTCATTGGCAATACGGATCGCCTCCGCCTCGTCGTCGAAGGCAATGACCGAAAGCACCGGCCCGAATATCTCGTCGCGGGCGATCGGGTCGGAATGCGCGACATCGTCGAAGATGGTGGGCTGCACAAAGCTGCCGCGCCCGTTGACGGTGACCAGATGGCCGCCGGCAACCAGGCGCGCGCTCTTCTTGCCGGCATCGACGAACCGCATGACATTGGCCGCGTGGCGGGCGTCGACCATGGCGCCCATCTTCGAAGCCGGATCGAGTGGATCGCCGGGTTGGGTCGTCGCCGCGCGCTGCACCAGTTTTTCCACCAGAGCATCCTTGATGCCGCGTTGTACAAGCAGGCGTGAATTGGCGGAACAGACCTCGCCCTGGTTGAAGAAGATGCCGAAGGCCGCCATATCGGCCGCTGCATCGAGGTCGGCGCAGTCGGCAAAGACAAGGTTGGGGCTCTTGCCGCCGGTCTCCAGCCAGACCTGCTTCATGTTCGACTGACCGGAATACTGCAGGAACATCTTGCCGACAGCGGTCGAGCCGGTGAAGGCAAGGCAATCCACATCCATATGGCGGCCAAGCGCCTGGCCGGCGGTTTCGCCAAGGCCAGGCACCACATTGAGCACGCCCGCCGGCAGGCCCGCTTCCATCGCCAGTTCCGCCAGCCGCAGGGCCGACAAGGGCGACTGCTCGGCAGGTTTCAGCACCACGGAATTGCCCGCCGCCAGCGCCGGCGCGCACTTCCAGGTCGCCATGTCGAGCGGGAAATTCCACGGCACCACCGCGCCAATCACGCCAAGCGGCTCGCGCCGCACCAACACCAGATCGCCTTCGCCGGTCGGCGCCAGTTCGCCGTAGATCTTGTCGATGGCTTCGCCATACCATTGGAAGATCGCCGCCGAGCCGGGAATGTCGACCGAGGCGGCATCCCTGACGAGTTTGCCCATGTCGAGCGATTCAAGCAGGGCCAGTTCATGCAGGTTCTCGCGCAGCAATTGCGCCAGCCGCAACAACACCTCCTTGCGATGCGACGGGCTGGTCCGTGACCAGACGCCGGCGTTGAAGCTGCGCCGAGCCGCGGCAACCGCCAGATCGATGTCTTCTTCGCCACAAGACGCCACCTCGGCCAGCACGTCGCCGGTTGCCGGATTGACGCTGGCGAAGGTTCGGCCCGAACGCGCCGCAACGGTCTTGCCGTCGATGAATGCCTTGTCGCGAAAACGGATGGCCGACGCCTTGCCGATCCAGTCCTTGTGGCTGAGTTCGCTCATCGCAGGCATCCCCTGTCTTGATTATTCATCGCCCGGCACGCCGTAGCTCGGCGCATCGGACGGGTTTATCGCGCGGGTCACATAGGCATCGAGCTGTGGCTTGTAGAGTTCCCACAGCGTCGCCAGTTGCTCGATCGGGCAGCCGTCGGTCCAGTCGCAGCGCAGGTCGGCGACCGGCCACGCGACCTCGCGCACCAGCTTCATGCCGGCGGAATGGACCGGGCCGGCCTCGCCGCCCGCTTTCAGCGCGGCGCGCATGGTCGCGATGAGACGATCGCCCAGATGCCCTTCCGATGCCAGAAAGGCCTCGACCATGGCTTGCGGCACGCCGTCATGGGCCAGCATATTGCCGCCGCAAGCGACATTGTCCGCGCGTGCTTCCGCCCAGATGCCAAGCGCCTTGGGGCCCGAATGGATCGCGGTCGTCCCGTCGGCGTCGACGGCCAGCACCTGCCTGTATTCGGCATAGGCGCCGGTGCGCTTCAGTATGGCGACCGCCTCGGCGGCTGAAGCACCGCGCGCCAGCAATTCGAGGCCCCTTGTGCCGAGCGTCGGATCGGTGACGTTCTGGCTTGCGACCGCGCCCGCGCCCGCTTGCGCATAGGCGCAGCGCGCCGCCACCGCCGGAGAGGAGGACGACACCGCGACGCCGAACATGCCGGTGCGGCTGCACCGCGCGACAATTGAAAACGTCATCGGCCTCAGTCCGGGATTACGGCGGTGCCGTCGATCTCGACCAGCCAATCCGGCCGCGCCAGGGCTTGCACGACAAGGCCGGTCGAGACGGGATGCACGCCTTTGATGTACTCGCCCATGGTGCGGTAGACCGCCTCGCGATGGCGCACGTCGGTGATGTAGACCACCACCTTGACCAGGTGCTCCATGGTGCCACCGCACTCCTCGATCAGCTGGCGGATGTTCTGCATCACCTTGTGTGTCTGCTCGGCCGGATCATGGCTATCGATGTTCCTGGCAGTGTCGAGATCCTGCGGACACTGGCCACGCAGATAGACAGTTCTGCCGCCTCGCGTAACGACCGCCTGACACAGGTCGTTGTCGAGTTTCTGCTCTGGATAGGTATCCTTGGTGTTGAACTTGCGAATTCTTGTATGCGCCATCTTGGCCTCCGTCAGATCGTCTCGTTGCGCGACTGCGGGCCCGACAGCTTCATTCGCGAAGAAGCGCCAGAACCACAGCCTGCATGTCTCGGCCGGATATTCACAGCGCGGACAGGCTTTGAAAGAACAGTCTGTCTCATCGTTGGTAAGGCCGCTCCTAATCACTGGAGAGGCTCCTGAAACTCTGGCGGCATCGCCTGTTTCGATACCGACCCGCTTCACTGGGCGGGAGCCAGGCTTCCGCTGACCGGCGTTGGCTATGCGACCTTGGTCTCGCGCATTGCAGAGGCATGATACGCCAGGTACTTGCGCTGCGTGGAAATATGGTCCGCCAGATGCTTGGCGTCGTGCCAGACGCCCCAGATGAAGCTGGAACCCCTGCGCGATTGCCACGGCAATCCCAGGAAATAGACCCCAGGCTCTACCGAAACACCGCGCTGATGCCTCGGCTTGCCTTTCTCGTCGAACACATCGACCTCCAGCCACTTGTAGTCGACGGTAAATCCCGTTGCCCATATGATCGAGGCTATCCCCGCTTCAGCCAGGTTCAGCTCGAGAATGGGATCGGTCATGCATTGCGGGTCCGGCCCGATCTTGCGGGCATCGGGCTCTTCGGGAAGATCAAGGCCGTTGCGGGCGACATAGGCATCGGCCTCGTCCAGCACTGACATGTAGTTGGCATCGCCACGGGCAATATTCTTGCCGAGATCCGGCGCGAAGGTCATGGCGCCGTCCTTGTAGGATTGCGTCCGGCCAACCAGCGTCATCCCTTGCGCGGCAAGACGCCGGAAGTCGATCGTCTCGCCGCCACGCGCACCGCTCACCGCGATGGTGACATGTTCCGTACCAGGCGCCGGCGCCTGGGCGTCCCACTTGCCGAGCACTCCCAGCCACCAGCAGAAGTCGCGCCCGCGATAGGCACGCGGAGGGCGATCATGCGGCCCGACGGAGAGGTAGACGCGCCTTCCCGCACGCAGGAGTTCGTCCGCGATCTGCACTCCCGAGGACCCTGAACCAACCACCAGCACCGCGCCTTCGGGCATCTGGCCGGGATTGCGATAGGCGCTGGAATGTATCTGCACGAGCCCGGCATCGCCGGGAACGATGGGCGGGACGACAGGATGTTGGAAAGCCCCGGTTGCGGCAACCACGTTGCTGGCCTCGATCACGCCATCCGAGGTCTCGACCCGGAAACCGGGACGGCCGATAAGCCGGCGCAACTTCGTCACAGCCACGCCGCAGCGGATGGGCGCGGCGATCATTTCGGCGTAAGCGACGAAATAGTCCGCAACCTTTTCCTTGGAAACAAAGGCGTCGGGACCGACATCCGGAAACTCCATGCCCGGAAAGCGATCATGCCAGGCGGGACCATTGGCAACCAGGGAGTCCCATCTTTCGGAACGCCAGCGCTCGGCGATACGGTGCCGCTCAAGCAAAAGATGCGGCACACCGCACTTGCTCAGATGCTCGCTCATGGCCAACCCTGCCTGGCCGGCGCCGACAACAAGTGTGTCTACTTTTTCAACCGGCATTTCAGCGTCCTTTCTGGCGCCCCCCGAGAATTTCCGCGGGTGCGACGGGTCTGACGGCTGATTTACTGGAGAGACCGCGTAGCGAAAATTATGATTTCATGTGGCCATGGTTAGCCTGTCCCTAAATACTGGCAAGCATTGGCGCAGAGATGGAACACGGGACGATCGGTCTGCAGGATACCCGACTTTGCAGACTCAAACACGTAACTGGAATCAGGCATGATCCCGGGTGTGGACCACCTTTCCGCCCACGATCGTGGCAACGACGTGTATTTCGTGAAGCCGATCCGTATCCACTTCGAGCGGATTTGCCGACAGGACGATCATGTCAGCCAACTTGCCGACCGTGATGCTGCCTTCATCGCGATCCCGATGTCCGGCATACGCCGCTTCAAGGGTGTAGGCGTGTAAGCCCTCCTCAACGGAAATGCGCTGCGCGGGCACCCAGCCACCTTCAGGGTCGTGGTCCAGGCTCTGGCGCAGCACGGCGTTCCTGATCCCGATCAGCGGGTTCAGGTCGACGATGGGCCAGTCCGTGCCGAAGGCTGTGGCCGCGCCGGCATCGAGCAGCGAGCGTATGGGAAAGGCACGAGGGAGACTGTTCGAACCGACGCGCTTTTCCCAAATCCCCGGCATGCCCAACCACTGGTCCTTGGGGTAGATCATCGCCGGCTGGAAGCTGGCGATCGCACCGATCTCCGGAAATCGGGCAATGTCGGACGCGGTCGGAATTTCGTTGTGCTCGACACGCGGGCGAAGCGTCAACGAGCGCTCGCGGTCAGCCTGGTATGCGTCGAGCGCCAATGCGATGGCGCCGGTGCCGATGGCATGGGTCCAAACCTGGAATCCATTCTCCTGTGCTTTTCTCACTGCATCGGCATAAGCCTCGCGGCTCCACAGAAGAATCCCCTTTTCCTCCGGTTTGTCGGCATAACCGTCCGGCATGTAGCCCGTATGGGATTCCAGCACTCCGTCGAGGAAGAATTTCGCCACGCGAAAGTCGAGGAAATCGTCGTGGTAACGCTGCCGGTCCTCGATCATCTGGCCGAGCAGGCCATCCTCGAACGAAGGGGGATCGCAAATGGTTGAAAGCGTGAAACGCAGCGTCAGATTGTCGGCATCGCGCATCTCCGCCAGCAGCGGAAACATCTCGTTGTCGAAGCCGGCGCTTTGGACACGCGTGATGCCGTAGCCGTTCGCCTCGCGAATGGCCGCGCTGAGGGCCGCGCGGATTTCGTCGCGGCCGGGCGCGGGAATGTGGCGCTCGATCGCCTGGGTGGCATGCTCCATCACCCAGCCGGTCGGCTCGCCCTGTTCGTCACGCACGATGATGCCATTCTCCGGATCCGGCGTGTCACGGGTAATGCCTGCGAGCGCCAACGCCTTGCTGTTGGCCCACCCGGCATGCGCCATTCCCGAGCGGAAGAAGACCGGCCGGTCCGATACGATCTCGTCGAACATCGTCCTGTGGAAATCGCGACCTTCCAGGTCAGGATAGCCATAGCTGAACTCCTGGCCGACGATCCATGGCTTTTCGGGATTGGCCTGCGCATAGTCTCTTAGCCGGCGCAGCACTTCGGCCATGCTGCGAGCGTCGCGCACGCCGACGTCATTCAAGTAATTCGCACCCGACAGGAAATGCAGATGGGCGTCGATGAAGCCCGGCATGAGGAAGCGACCGTCTAGATCCACAATCTGACTGGCGTCGTCCAGAAGAGCACGCAGGTCGTCGTTGGTTCCGACGGCAACGATGCGTCCGCCCACGACGCCAACAGCTTGCGCCCATGGCTGCGCGGCATCGATCGTATAAACCCTGCCGTTTAGGTACGCCTGCTCCACCCGCATATCCACGATCCCCTGACGCCGGGCTGCTCTGAAGCAAGCAACCATCGCTTCGGCCAATATTGACTTGATGGACTCGCTGGCAATGAGCGATTGCCGTCGCATTGCGTCGGATTAACCTAATCCTGGCTGGACCTGATCGTTGTTTCGGGCTCAACGAACGATGCGGTTTCAGCTGCGGCTCCAGGCATCGAATGGGAAAATGCGGAGCTTTTCCCGAACCGGGGATTAGCGCAATCTGAATTTAAGCCGGAGACCCTTGCGCTATCGTCATCGCCTGCCAAGGTTACGCGGCAGGATCGCAAGCTTGTCGCGCAGCCGTTTGTTGTGCGCCTGCCGCGACGCGATTGTGCCAGTCGCGTCAGCATCATGTCGCATCGTCAAGAAACGGCTGCCCCTCCTAACTTTTCACGACTGGAACCGAGGAAACTCCGCATGAATGTGAACGCGCTGCCATTCAACTCGGACGAGATGCTTGCCGGACTTAGGCCGTGGATCGAATGTGAAAGCCCGACATTCGACGCAGCCGCCGTCGACCGGATGATGGATCTTGCCGCCTACGATCTCGCCGCGGCCGGCGCCGAAATCGAACGCATACCAGGTCGCATGGGCTTCGGCGGATCCGTGCGCGCGCGCTTTCCGCACAAGGATTTCGGCAAGCCGGGCATCCTGATCCTGGGTCACCTGGACACGGTCCATCCTGTCGGCACGCTCGCGGTGCTGCCGTTCCGGATCGACGACGGCAAGTGCTACGGCCCCGGCATCCTGGACATGAAAGGCGGAAACTTTGCCAGCGTGGAGGCGTTGCGCCGGCTCGCGCTTGCCGGCATCGAGACGCCGTTGCCCGTCACGGTACTGTTCACGCCCGACGAGGAGGTCGGCACGCCAAGCACGCGCGAGCTGATCGAGATGGAGGCGCGCAAGAACAAATTCGTTCTCGTGCCTGAGCCGGCCCGCTCCGACGGCGGCGCCGTGACGGGACGCTATGCCATCGCTCGCTACAACCTGAAGACCGAGGGCCGTCCGAGCCATGCCGGCTGGGCGCTCGCCGAAGGCCGTTCTGCTATTGCCGCGATGGCATCGAAGATCCTGGCCATCGAGGCGATGACGACCGACGATTGTACCTTCAGCGTCGGCGTCATACATGCCGGCCAATGGGTCAACTGCGTCTCGGCGGTCTGCCACGCGGAGGTGCTCAGCATGGCCAAGCGCCAGGCGGATCTCGATCGCGGCATTGCCGCGATGCTGGCGCTTTCCGGTGAGACCAACGACGTCACTTTCAAGGTTACGCGCGGCGTGACGCGGCCGGTCTGGGAGCCGGACGCGGGGACGCTGGCGCTCTACGAGATTGCGCGTGGCATCTGCAGCGAGATCGGCTTCGACCTCACTCATGGTAGCTCCGGCGGCGGTTCGGATGGGAATTTCACCGGAGCGCTGGGCATCCCTACGCTTGATTCCATCGGCGTGCGCGGCAAGGGGCTGCACACGCTCGATGAGTATATTGAAATCGACAGCCTGGTTGAACGCGCGAAACTGATGGCGGGATTGCTGCTAAGGCTTGAATGATGCCGCCAGGAAGCTTGGGCGGGTGAACGGACCCTTCGAGCACTCCGATTTCCTGGCCTGCCTACGGCGCAGGTGTTTCCGTTCGATATCGGATTCCCTGGCCGCGCGACGAGGCGGCTGCGTTATTGAGCCCGCAGCGTTGCGACATTATCCGGCTTAACATCCGGTTCCTGGCCACCCCAGTTGGCCCGCATCCAGTTGGCAAGATCAGCCAGCTGCTGATCGGTCAGCTTGTCCCCGAACGAAGGCATCGGCTGCATGCGCTCAAGACCAGGAAACCGTTGCGGGGAAATACCGTGGAGGACGGTGCGGATGAAATTTCGCGCATCGGTGATCCGAAGCGTGGCGTTCGTCGCCAACGGCACGACGACATGCGGAATGCCCTGCCCTTCGACGCCATGGCATCCGGAGCAGAGATTGAGATAGGTTCCGCGCGCCGACGCCGACAGCGCCGGATCGATGCTCACCGGCTTTGGCGCGGGAGGCGGCACGGATTTTTCAGGCGGCGCATCAAGGCCGAACAGATAAACGGACAACGCCGCCAGATCCTCATCGGTCATGTACTGCGTCGAGAAGTGGACCACGTCGAACATCTGGTTGGTCATGCCGCCCTGAGCCGAGATGCCTGATTTCATGAAGCTGGCAAGCACAGGGGGGTCAAAACCCATCCGCGTGAGGCCGTCCTTCGTGATGTCGGGCGCCGTGATGCCTTCGATCACCGTCCCTTGCAGATACCTGGCCTGCTCCATGCCCTGGAGCAGATTGCGTGGCGTATGACATTCGCCGCAATGCGCCAGCGCATCCACCAGGTAATGTCTCTGCATCGGGATTTCGTCCAGATCGTCCAACCAGGCATTGACCAGCGACACATCGCAGCCGAGCGCTCGGGCCAATGTGTTTGGCATCCAGCGGATTATGGATAGGCATTCGTCAAGGCGCGCGGGTGTCAGTGCAAACCCCTCAGGCCAGCGCTTCGGCGTGGTGACGCTCTCCTATCCTCAGTCGTAAATGGATACCTCGTCTCGGACTCGAACCGAGAGTTTAGGGAAATGCACCCCCCTTGCGTAGACCACTCCGCCACGAGGTAGCACCCACGGTAGTCGCGTCTTTGGCGAAGGGCAATGCAAGCGTTTGTCCGTTACCCTTCTCACACCAATGCGAATTTCCCAGCGCAGCCGGGGAAACAGTCATTTACCGATTGTTGACCATGTTAGGGCACGTTCATAAATGGGCATGCCAAGTAGCTCGTACATGCCGCAGAATGGTCTAAGCGCACTCACCCCGAGCTGGGGCCTCTTTAGTTTCGCTCCTAGGCAGGGTAGCGCCTATCTGGACTCCGCTCGACAAGAGCCGCAATCTTAGGCGCGCACGTGGATTCCAGTAGAAGCGAGAAACCCGCAATCGGCCATTCCCGGCAGATCCCGACTATTCCCACCTGGTTGCTTCGGAAACACCTCGAAATGTCTCCCGGGGTGCCCAGAGTAGACGAAGGCCGCCGACCCAAGATGGGCCTACATCCAATGCATTGATTTTCTTAGAGAAACTTGGTGGAGCCAATCGGGATCGAACCGACGACCTCTTGAATGCCATTCAAGCGCTCTCCCAACTGAGCTATGGCCCCACATCCGGCAGTCAACCGGCGCCGTTTCCGGCGAAGAGATCCGGCGCGGATTGGTGACCGCGCCGTTAGTGCAGGCGGCTTCTAACCCCGCCCTTCGTCAATATCAAGCCTTGAACACCGGCTTTTTGTCCACAGGCCTAGAAAGTTGCTTGCAGGCCGGAAAAGCCTGCAAACGCTTGTCCTCAGACCTCGTCGTCGTCGTCGCCCACGCCGATCATGTCGGCGACATCATCGTCTTCTTCTTCTTCGTCGGCAAGGAAAGTGTCATCCTCGTCGTCGCCGAGATCGACGTCCTCGTCATCGCCGAGATCGGGCAGGTCGTCGCCCTTGACGTCGTCGTCGGCCTCTTCGAGCGAGACGACTTCAACGCCTTCTTCGTCCTCGGCGTCCATTTCCTTCTCGGCCACTTCCTCGTCCTCCTCGAGGGCGGCGATCTTGCCTTCCTCGAAATAGGAACGCGGATAGGTCTTGCCCGTATAAGGCGAGACAATCGGGTCCTTGTTCAGGTCATAGAATTTGCGGCCCGTCTCAGGGTCGACACGCTTTGTGCCAAGTTCGCTTTTTGCCACGGCAAGCCTCGTCAATAAAAGAGTGGTCCCCTTAACCACAGTTTGCAGCGCTGTCAAAGCGAAAAGCCGGCGTCACAAAACCAAGCAATGAAAGGCCTCGCTGATGGGGATGACCATTTCGACCCGCCGTGATACGAGACCGCCGCAACAATTGAAAAGCGCCGGCCCGCCGGCATTCTCTCCAGGGAAATTCCATGTCTCACGTCGCCGCCCCGAAGTCGGCCACCGCCCGCAAATCATCCGCCCTCTCCGGTACCGCGCGCGTGCCGGGCGACAAGTCCATCTCGCACCGCTCCTTCATGTTTGGTGGCCTCGCCTCCGGCGAGACCCGCATCACCGGCCTGCTCGAAGGCGAGGATGTCATGCGCACGGGCGCCGCGATGAAGGCTATGGGCGCGCATATCGAGAAGCGCGGCGCGGAATGGGTCATCCGTGGCACCGGCAACGGCGCGCTGCTGCAGCCGGAAGGCCCGCTCGACTTCGGCAATGCCGGCACTGGCTCGCGGCTCACCATGGGCCTCGTCGGCACCTACGATATGGAAACCACCTTCATCGGCGACGCCTCGCTGTCCGGGCGGCCGATGGGTCGCGTGCTCGAACCCTTGCGCCAGATGGGTGTGCAGGTGCTGAAGGCGACGCCCGGCGACCGCATGCCGATCACATTGCATGGCCCCAAGCATGCCGCGCCGATCACCTACCGCGTGCCGATGGCCTCGGCGCAGGTGAAATCCGCCGTGCTGCTTGCCGGCCTCAACACGCCGGGCATCACCACGGTCATCGAGCCGGTGATGACGCGCGACCACACGGAAAAGATGCTGAAAGGCTTCGGCGCCAATCTGTCGGTCGAGACCGACGAGCGCGGCGTGCGCCACATCTTCATCGAGGGCCAGGGCAAGCTCACGGGACAGACGATCGCGGTGCCCGGCGACCCGTCCTCGGCCGGCTTCCCGCTGGTGGCGGCGCTCATCGTGCCGGGTTCGGACATCACAATCGAAAACGTGCTGATGAACCCGACCCGCACCGGGCTTCTGCTGACACTGCAGGAGATGGGTGGCAAGATCGACATCCTCAACCCGCGCAATGCCGGCGGCGAGGATGTCGCCGACCTGCGCGTGCGTTATTCCGAGCTCAAGGGCGTTACCGTGCCGCCCGAACGGGCACCTTCGATGATCGACGAATATCCGGTGCTCGCGGTCGCCGCCAGCTTCGCCGAGGGCGAAACGCTGATGCAGGGGCTGGAAGAGCTGCGCGTGAAAGAGTCCGACCGGCTGTCGGCCGTCGCCGACGGGCTGAAACTCAACGGCGTCGACTGCACCGAGGGCGAGGCTTCGCTTGCCGTGCGCGGCAAACCCGGCGGCAAGGGGTTGGGTGGCCATCCCAATGGCCAGGACACGACCGTGAAGACGCATCTCGACCACCGTATCGCCATGAGCTTCCTGGTGATGGGGCTGGCTACGGAAAAGCCGGTGACCATCGACGATCAGGCGATGATCGCGACGAGCTTTCCGGAATTCATGGGCCTGATGAAGGCGCTGGGCGCGGAGATCGAATGACGGTCGTGGCAATCAATAGCCTTGGCACGTTGGCAGGACAGAGGGGGGCGCGAAGGATCGCGGCGCTTGCCTGGGTTCCTCATTGTGGCCCGCCAATGACACATGTCTTCACCATAGCCATCGACGGTCCGGCCGGCGCCGGCAAGGGCACGCTGGCCCGTCGGCTCGCCGACCATTACCGGCTGAACCTGCTCGACACCGGCCTCACCTATCGCGCGGTGGCGCATGCGCTGCTGCGGCTCGGCCTGCCGCTCGACAATGTATCAGCCGCCGAAACCGCCGCCCGGCAGGTCGACCTGGCGAAGCTCGACCGGGCAGTCTTGTCCGCGCACGCGGTCGGCGAAGCAGCTTCGAAGGTCGCGGTGTTTCCGTCGGTGCGGCGTATCCTCGTCGAAAAGCAGCGCGATTTCGCCAAAACGCCGCCGGGCGCGGTGCTAGACGGGCGCGACATCGGCACCGTCGTCTGTCCAGACGCCGACATAAAACTCTATGTGACGGCGAGCGCCGAGGTGCGGGCACGACGGCGGCTGGCGGAGATCGAGAGCATCGGCGGCACCGCTAGCTACACCGAGATCCTCGCCGATATCATGCGCCGCGACGAGCGCGACATGGGCCGAGCCGACTCGCCGTTGAAGCCGGCCGCCGACGCGCACTTGCTTGATACCAGCGAAATGGCTATAGAAGCCGCGTTTCTTGCAGCCATGACGATCATCGACGACGTCCTGGCCAAGAGAGACAAGGACTGATCCGGGTTTTTCATGCTGTTTCCGTTGTCGGATACGAAGAAAATACCCATATCGGACACGAACCAGCCTGCCAGCATTCTTCATGCGCCGGAATTGCCGCTTAAGAAGCGGCCCAGGGCTTTTGCAGCCCGGAACGCCGGCAGGCCAACGCAACGCTAACCCACGGCGCCGTCCCGCTGAAGATGCGGGGCATTCCAGGAGAAACAATGTCAGCTGCAAATCCCACTCGCGATGATTTCGCGAGCCTGCTCGAAGAATCATTCACCACCGGCCACTCCGGCGAAGGTCAGGTCGTCAAGGGCACGATCACCGCGATCGAAAAGGACATGGCCATCATCGACGTCGGCCTCAAGGTCGAAGGCCGCGTGCCGCTGAAGGAATTCGGCGTCAAGGGCAAGGACACCACCCTCAAGGTCGGTGACACCGTCGAAGTCTATGTCGAGCGCATCGAGAACGCGCTTGGCGAAGCGATGCTTTCCCGTGAAAAGGCCCGCCGCGAAGAGAGCTGGGTCCGTCTCGAGGAGAAGTTCACCAAGGGTGAGCGCGTCGAAGGCGTCATCTTCAACCAGGTCAAGGGCGGCTTCACCGTCGACCTCGACGGCGCCGTGGCCTTCCTGCCGCGCAGCCAGGTCGATATCCGCCCGATCCGCGACGTCTCCCCGCTGATGCACAACCCGCAGCCCTTCGAGATCCTCAAGATGGATCGCCGCCGCGGCAACATCGTGGTGTCGCGCCGCACCGTGCTCGAGGAGAGCCGCGCCGAACAGCGTTCGGAAATCGTGCAGAACCTCGAAGAAGGCCAGGTTGTCGAAGGCGTCGTCAAGAACATCACCGACTACGGTGCGTTTGTCGATCTCGGCGGCATCGACGGCCTGCTGCATGTCACCGACATGGCATGGCGCCGCGTCAACCATCCGACCGAAATCCTCAACATCGGACAGACGGTCAAGGTGCAGATCATCCGCATCAACCAGGAAACCCACCGTATCTCGCTCGGCATGAAGCAGCTCGAGAGCGATCCGTGGTCCGAGATCGGCACCAAGTTCCCGATCGGCAAGAAGATCAAGGGCACCGTCACCAACATCACCGACTACGGCGCGTTCGTCGAGCTGGAGCCGGGCATCGAAGGCCTCATCCACGTTTCGGAAATGTCGTGGACGAAGAAGAACGTGCATCCCGGCAAGATCCTGTCGACGACGCAGGAAGTCGACGTGGTGGTGCTCGAGGTCGATCCGGCAAAGCGCCGCATCTCGCTCGGCCTCAAGCAGACGCTGGAAAACCCGTGGGAAGCCTTCGCGCGCACCCATCCGGTCGGCAGCCAGGTCGAGGGCGAGGTCAAGAACAAGACCGAGTTCGGCCTGTTCATCGGCCTGGAAGGCGATGTGGACGGCATGGTTCACCTTTCCGACCTCGACTGGACCCGTCCGGGCGAGCAGGTCATCGAAGAGTACAATCGCGGCGACATGGTCAAGGCGCAGGTGCTCGACGTCGACATCGAGAAGGAGCGCATCTCGCTCGGCATCAAGCAGCTGGCCAAGGATACGGTCGGCGAGGCAGCGACCTCGGGCGAACTGCGCAAGAACGCGGTCGTCACCTGTGAGGTCATCGGCGTCAAGGACGGCGGTCTGGAAGTGCGGCTGGTCGACAGCGGCATCGAGACCTTCATCAAGCGCTCGGACCTCAGCCGTGACCGCGACGAGCAGCGCCCCGAGCGCTTCACGGTCGGCCAGAAGGTCGATGCCCGCGTCATCGCCTTCGACAAGAAGACCCGCAAGCTGCAGGTCTCGATCAAGGCGCTGGAAATCGCCGAAGAGAAGGAAGCGGTCGCCCAGTACGGCTCGACCGACTCCGGCGCTTCGCTGGGCGACATCCTGGGTGCCGCGCTGAAGAAGCAGGGCAGCTAAGCATCCGAGCCGCCTGCCACTTCTCAGTGGCTCACAACAAAAACCCCGCCGGAGCGATCCGGCGGGGTTTTTCTTTGGCTTATGCCTGAAACTGAAAGCCTATGCCGATGGCTCAGGCCCTGCCGTAAAGCGGCACCAGCGTGCCGCTCATCGCCAGATTGGCCGGCGAGGCGAGATAGGCGATGGCCTCGGCTGCGGCTTCAAGGCTGACCCATCTGGTGAAATCGGCATCGGGCATGTCGGCACGATTGGCCGGCGTGTCGAGCGTCGAGGGCGCCACGGCGTTGACCAGGATGCCCTTGCCCTTCAATTCTTCCGCCATGGCCACCGTCATTGCCGCGACCGCCGCCTTGCTGGCCGCGTAAGCGACCATGCCGGCGCCACGGCGCAATTCCAGCGCCGCCCGCGCGGCGACATTGACGATACGACCCGGCGTCTCCGACGCCAGCATCGAACGCACCGCGGCGCGGCAGCACAGGAAGGCGGTGCGCGCATTGGTGTCCATCATCTCGGCAAAGGATGCTGATTCGATCTTCTCTATGGGCGCCATGGCAAAACCACCGGCCAGATGGATCGAGCCCCACAGGCCTGGAACCTGGCTGTAGAACGCCTCGACCTTGGCCGAGTCCGAGAGATCGACATTATGCGCCAGCTTGACGCGGTCATGCGTGGTGAAGGGAAAATGCGCGGGTGCGGCGGCATGGGCATTGGGCACATGACAGATCGCGCCCTCACCAAGCAGTTTCCCCACAACCGCGCCGCCGAGCGCCCCGGTTCCGCCGGTCACGACGATATGCCTGCCTTCAAGTGTTTCCGTCATCCTGGACCGCTCCTGTCGTTTTTTATGATTATGTCGCTTGTTATGCCGCGCCGACGCAAAGCGTCGCGCCTTTCGCACGATCACTCAACTGATATCTCGACATAGCAGTTGTCGCGTCTTTGCATGCGTCCAGCCGTCGGGAATAGCGAAGCCGCCAGCTGTGGGCTTATGCCATGCAAAAGCCAAGCCAGCGAACCTTCCGACGCGGGCTGGAGAATCCACGCTGGCCTGGATGCATCAATCGACGGTAATTTCGATGACGCGCGGCACCCCGGCTGCCCGCGCACGCTTGAGCGCATCCGCAAGACCACCTGTGTCGGTCAGCCGCTCGGCAGCGATTCCATAGGCTTCGGCCAGCTTGCAGAAGTCCGGCGGCGCGGGCGACACGCCGACCGGCTCGACACCGACATCGAGCATGGAGGTCTCGATCTCGCGATAGCCGCGATTGTTCCAGACGACGAAGATGACCGGTGCCTGCGCATCGAGTGCCGCGCCCAGCTCCGGCAGCGTGAACTGGAAACCGCCATCGCCGGTGAGGCAGACGACCGGCGCATCGGGAACGGCAAGGGCGGCGCCCACCGCTGCCGGCGGCCCGTAGCCCAGCGCTCCAAAGCCGGTGGCGGCATTGAACCAGCCGCCCGGCCGGTCATGATCGTAATAGAGGTTGGCGGCGTAGATAGGCTGGGTCGAATCGCCGACGATGATCGATCCCGGCAGCACGTCGCGGATCGTCTCGACCACGCGCACCTGTGCCTGCATGGCCGGGCTGATCTCGGCGAAGGCTGCCTTTCGCGTCGCGGCGGCGCGAGCCTCGCCGTCTTGCGCAGCCAGGTGAGTGGAGCCGATCGCGGCAAGCAACGCCTCGAGTGCGTCACCGCAATCGGCCTGGATCGAAACCGTGGCCGGGCGGCGCGCGAGCTGATCGGCGCCGATATCGATGCGGATCAAATTAGCCGGCAAAACAAATCCGCCATCGCCGTACCCATCGTAATCGGTCGGGCCGAATTCGGTGCCTGCGGCGATGACCAGATCGGCGTCGGCCATCAGCGCCCGCACCGCCTTCAGGCTGGGGCTGGCCGGCACGCAAAGCGCGTGACCGTGCATGAGACCGCGCGCATTGGCTGTCTGGACAACCGGCGCTCCCAACCGCTCGGCCAGGCGTTTCAACGGCCCTTCAGCCTGCTTGGCGCCGCCGCCAGTAAGGATGAGCGGACGGCGGGCTGCGGCGATGAGTTTGGCAGCCTCGGCGATCGCCTGGTCATCTGGCGCGGGCGGCGCGGCGTTGCTCAACAAGGCCGCGATGCCGTCGGCCGGCTTGACCATCACGTCGGTCGGGATTTCGATATGAACCGGACCAGGGCGCGAGGACGAAAACAGCGCGAAGGCCCTTGCCAGTGCACCGGGCAATTCGCCAGCCTCGGTCACGCGGTACGACGACAGTGCCACTTTCTCCATCATGCCGCGCTGGTCGGGCAGCTCGTGCAGATGACCGAGGCCCTTGCCCAGCGTCGGCATGGCGTTGACGCCGGAGATCACCAGCATCGGCACGGAATCAGCGCGCGCCTGGCCCATGGCCGTGATGGTGTTGGTCAGCCCGGGTCCGGTGATGACGAAGGCGACGCCTGGCCTGCCGCTGGCGCGGGCATAGCCGTCGGCCATGAAGCCGGCGCCCTGTTCGTGGCGCGGCGTGACGTGGCGGATCTTCGAGCGTGCCAGCCCGCGATAGAGTTCGACCGTATGCACGCCGGGAATACCAAAGACGGTATCGACGCCGTGAGCTTCCAGCAGGGAGATAAGCGCTTCGCCTATTGTCGTCATTGTCTGAACACCGGGCGTGTGAGGCAGGTCGGGCCGCCTTCGCAGGCGATGCACAGGGCGTCGGCCTCGAAGATGGAAACCGTGCAGCCGGCAGCCCGCATGGCTGCCGCCGTCTTCGGGAAACCGGCAACGGCGATCACCTCGAGCGGCGCGGTCGGCAACACGTTGAGGCTGAGGCCGTTGGAGGCAAAGAATTCGTCGGCGTCGCCCTCGACCAGCCTTATGCCACGTGCCTTCAGCATCTGATAGAAAGCGGCAGGCAGGAGCGGTGCATAGACCAGCGCGAGATCGTCGGCGAGCGGGCTGATTACCGACATCAAGTGCAGGCAGGCCTCCTCGCCATGCCAGAGCGGCAGGTCGAAACCATGGACCTGGATGCCCTTGGGCGAGAGCAGATTGGAGAGCTGCTGGATGCCGTCCTGGTTGGTGCGCACGCCGCGGCCGACGGCCAGCGTGTTCGCATCCACCCAAACGCAGTCGCCGCCCTCGACCTGGCCGGGAGCTTCGACGCGGCCAAGGATCGGCACGCCCATCCGTCCGTAAGCCGCTTCATGCAGGCCTGGCTCGGTCCGGCGCAGCGCTTTGCCCATGGAAAGAATGATGGCGCCGTGATCGGTCATCAGCGACGGGTCGTGGGTGAACACGGAATCGGCAAGCCCGTCATCGGCGTCGGTCAGCCATTCGATCTCGGCGCCGGACTTCGCCACCAGTTTGGTCAGCTGGTCGTGCTGGTCAGCAGCCTTTTGCGGGTCGAACCCCGCGCCATAATGCCATTCGGTCGCCTTGGCCCGCCGCATGGCACTCGCGGCGGAACGCATCAGCACGCGCTTCAACGGCCCGGCCATAGACTGCGATCCGTATGTTTTGTCCACTAAATTCTCCCTGATCCATCCCGCCCGCCAATAACCACTACAGCAAGCCGTGATCAATGGTCCAAAAACCATGGTTGACGGAGGCAAGCAGAACGGTCCATCTTGAGAACGGGAACTCTGTACAGTGGCAGGTAATGGGTAAAACATTCCAGCAACGACGAATCCGGTCGCTTCGCGGAGCGCCGAGAAGCTGATGGCGCAAAGCGCGGCACCCGTCCTCAAGCACACGGCGCAGGATGGCGCCGCCGAAGCCATCCATGTCGAGAACCTGCACAAGAAATTCGGCGAACTGCATGTGCTGAAGGGCGTTTCGCTGTCGGCGCGCGACGGCGAGGTCATCGCCATCATAGGTGGCAGCGGCTCCGGCAAGTCGACGCTGCTGCGCTGCATCAACTGTCTCGAGAACCCGACCAGCGGCATCATTCGCGTCAATGGCGAACAGATAAAACTGAAAGCCGACAGCCACGGCCATACGGTTCCCGCCGACCGCAAGCAGATCGAACGCATCCGCTCCAAGCTCGGCATGGTGTTCCAGAATTTCAACCTGTGGAGCCACATGACGTTGATCGAGAACGTCATCGAGGTTCCCGTCCATGTGCTCGGCGTCAAGCGCGACGTGGCGATCGCGGAGGCTGAAAAGCTGCTCGCGCGCGTTGGCCTCGCCGAAAAGCGCGATGTCTATCCGGCCTATCTGTCGGGCGGCCAGCAACAGCGCGCCGCGATCGCCCGGGCGCTCGCCATCAATCCGCGCGTCATGCTGTTCGACGAACCGACCTCCGCGCTCGACCCTGAACTGGTCGGCGAGGTGCTGAAGGTGATCGGCGACCTGGCGCGCGAAGGCCGCACCATGGTGCTGGTCACCCACGAGATGAAGTTTGCCCGCGAGGTCGCGACCCATGTCGTCTACCTCTACAACGGGCTGGTCGAGGAAGAAGGACCGCCGGAACAGATCTTCGGCGCGCCGAAATCCGAAAGGCTCAAGCAATTCATCCGCAACATCGGCTAGGGGACAAGGCCGAGAACGGACGAAAACGGGAACACCAACCATAACAAAACTGGGAGTTGTGAATATGAAGACTGTGCTGAAGATTGTTGCCGCGGGCCTGTTGCTTGGCGTCGCCGCGATGGGCGTGGCCAAGGCCGACCCGGTCAAGATCGGTGTCGCCGCCGAGCCCTATCCTCCCTTCACCTCGCCGGATGCTTCCGGCAAATGGGTCGGCTGGGAGATCGACTTCATCAACGCCGTCTGCGCCGAAGAGAAGCTTGACTGCGTCATCACGCCGGTCGCCTGGGACGGCATCATCCCGGCGCTGACGACCAAGAAGATCGACGTTATCGCCAGCTCGATGTCGATCACCGACGAGCGCAAGAAGACGATCGACTTCTCCGACAAATATTATAACACCCCCACCGCCATCATCGGGCCCAAGGACAAGAAGTTCGGCGCCACGCCCGACGACCTCAAGGGCAAGGTGGTCGGTGTGCAGGTGTCGACCGTGCACGCTGTCTATGCCAAGAAACATTTCACCGGCGCGGCCGAGATCAAGGAATATCAGACCCAGGACGAAGCCGATAACGATCTCGCAGCCGGCCGCCTCGACGCGGTGCAGGCCGATTCGATCGCGCTTGGCGAGTTCCTCAAGTCGGACCAGGGCAAGGCCTGCTGTGACCTGAAGGGCATGGTGGCTCCCGATGATGAAGTGCTCGGACCGGGCGTCGGCGCCGGCGTGCGCAAGGAAGACACCGCGCTCAAGGAAAAGATCAACGCCGGCATCAAGGCCATCCGCGCCAACGGCAAGTATGATGAGATCTCGAAGAAGTACTTCGATTTCGACATCTACGGCGGCAGCACGGAGGCGAACTGACGGCCAGCGAGCGTGAGCAAATAACCGCACGGCGCACCATCGGCGCCGTGCGATTTCGCCACGACATCTCCACGCAAGCTTTTCGCTGACGGGGATCGCCAGCGATCCGAGGCCAACAATTCGGGGGCGACGCTGATCGACGCATTCCTCTCGGCCTCCGCGGCCGGTATCATCGAACTTCTCTCTCCCACGCCGCCGGGCTGGGGCGGAACGCTTTTGCTTGGGCTGCTCCACTCGATCGAAATCGCGGTCGGAGCCACCTGTGTAGGCCTTTTGATCGGCACCGGCGGCGCCTATGGCAAGCTCTATGGCGGACCGGTGGTACGCGATCTGCTGGCTGTCTACACCACGATCGTGCGCGCGGTGCCCGAACTGGTGCTGATCCTGCTGCTCTATTATGCCGGAACCGACCTGATCAATCAGATGCTGACGGCGATGGGCTACCAGCGCATCGATATCAGCGGGCTGGCTGCCGGTATCGCCGTGCTCGGCTTCGTCCAGGGCGCCTACTCGACCGAGGTCATACGCGGCGCGATCCTTGCCATTCCGCAGGGCCAGATCGAAGCCGCGCGCGCCTATGGCATGTCGCCCGGCCTTCTGCTGCGACGCATTACCTTGCCGGCAATGCTGCCCTTCGCCATTCCCGGTCTGGCCAATCTTTGGCTGATCGCCACCAAGGACACTGCCCTGCTCGCGGTTGTCGGCTTCTACGAGCTGGCCTTGGCAACGCGGCAGGCCGCGGGCGTCACCAAGGCCTATTTCACCTTCTTTATGGCGGCTGGCGCGCTCTACCTGCTGCTTTCGCTGATTTCCAACTTCCTTATCGGCCGCGTCGAGGCCTGGTCCCGGCGCGGCATGCCTTCGGTCAAGGAGGCGCGTTGATGGCCGGTGAAGCGACCATCATCAATGTCGCGGCGCGCACGTCGCTGTGGCTGCAGCCGCACCGCATCGTGCTGATCCTGATCGCGCTGGCGCTGGTCCTGTCCGCCGTGTTCTTCATGCGCTGGGACTGGCTGCCGCAGTATTACGAGATGGGCTTGATGGGCCTGTGGCGCTCGCTATGGATCCTGGCTGTCACCTGCATCCTGGGTTTTCTCATCGCGGTGCCGCTCGGGCTGGCACAGGCGGCCGGCCCCATCTGGTTTTCCGCGCCCGCCAAGGCCTTCTGCACGATGATCCGGGGAACGCCGCTGCTGATCCAGCTGTGGCTGCTCTATTACGGCCTCGGCTCGCTGTTTCCGCAGTACCCGTGGATCCGCGAGTCCTGGATGTGGCCGTATCTGCGGCAGGCTTGGCCCTACGGCGTCCTGGCGCTGACCTTGTCCTTCGCCGGCTATGAAGGCGAAGTGATGCGCGGCGCCTTTGCCGGCGTGCCCAAGGGACAACTCGAAGCCGCCCGTGCCTTTGGCATGAGCCGCTGGAAGATTTTTCGCCGCATCTGGCTGCCGCAGGCCATCTACCGGGCACTGCCGACACTGACCGGCGAAACCGTGTTGCAATTGAAATCGACACCGCTGGTGGCGACGATCAGCGTCATCGACATCTTCGCGGTTTCATCGAAAGTGCGGCAGGACACCTACCTCACCTACGAACCCTTGCTGCTGCTGGCGCTGATCTACATGACGGTCACCGGCATCCTCGTCTTCGCCTTCAGCAGGATCGAGGCGCGGATACCCAACAAGATCGGCTAGGCCGGCCTCGCAGGGCTTGTGCGATGCTCGCCGCTTTTTTTCTACTGGCGGGCGATTTTCAACAGCAATGAAGGCCGGTGTCCTGATACCAAGGATCCGAAGCCCGAACTCGCGATTTCAGGACGACCATGATGCAACTCAGTCTCGACCAGGCAACCGGATTGTGCCGGATGGCGGCGCTTGGCGCCGGCGCCAATGAAGAAGCCGCACAATCGCTGGCGGCGTCCATCGTCGCGGCCGAAGCGGAGGGACTTGCCACGGTCGGCCTGTCGCATTTCATCGATTACCTCGAAGCGCTGGAGGCCGGCCGCATCGATGGCAACGCCGATCCGGTGATCACCAGGCCGGCGCTCGCCGTTTATCTCTCCGATGCGCGCGGCGGCCTGGCGCATACGGGCTTCGACCGCACCATAGACGATCTTGCCAAAGCCGCAGGATTGTTCGGCGTCGCGATCTTTTCGCAGAAGAACGCCTACACATGCGGCGCGCTCGGCTATTTCACGGGACGGCTGGCTGCGAAGGGGCTGGTATCGTTTGCCGCCACCAACGGACCGGCGGTGCTTGCCGGCTCGGGCTCGGTGAAGCCGGTCTATTGCACCAACCCGATGTCCTTTGCCGCCCCCGCCGCCGATGGCGCACCGCTGGTCATCGACCAGTCGTCGAGCGCCACCGCCTTCGTCAACATCCGCAAGGCGGCCGAGGACGGCAAGAAAATCCCTGAAGGCTGGGCGCTCGACGCCAGCGGCAATCCGACGACCGATCCGGCCGCGGCCATGAAGGGCGCGATGCTTGCCTTCGGCGGCCAGCGCGGCGCCAACATCGCGCTGATGGTCGAAGTGCTGGCGGCCGGACTGTCGGGCGCCAACTGGTCGCTCGACGCACCGTGGTTCACCGGTGGCCCGGACAGCCCGGGAACCGGCCTCTTCGTGCTTGCGATCGAACCCAAGCTGCTCGATCCCGATTTCGAGCAACGGATGAAGGACCAGCTCAACCGGCTGAAGCGACGTTATGGCGTGCATGTCCCAGGCCGCTCGCGAGCAGAGGCAGCGGAGAAGGCGGCGGCACGGGGAATCACGGCTTCCAAGGCCGTGGTGCAGCGCATCTCCGAATTCGCCGCCCGCTATTCTTCTTGACGAAATCCTCGTCTGCGAGACGCTATCTTGTGACCTCGCTGAACCTTTTCACGCCTCGCGGCGACCAATAGCTGTCCGGGTCGGGGTTTGCCCGGTCGGTGTCTCCTGCCGGATGCGTCCAGGGCCGGGGCGGGCGTCTTACGCCACGCTGGTACCGTCTCAGGTCAGGCCGTCTCGTTGGACCCTGATTTCGACATGAGCGTCACCCGGAAAGCCCCGCTACGGCGGGGTTTTCTGCGTTTGTCCCCGCATTCGATAAAACATGATTGCGATAGTTAACTTTTGTTAACTTGACTTGACGGGAACCATCGGGCGTCTGCCAGGGATGATCACAAGAACAGGAGCTACGATGTCCGCAACCACCGACGCTTCCCGCGGCAGCCTCATCATTCCCGTGCTCGGCCGCCTGTACTCGTCGCTGCATGACACCAGCGAAACTGTTCTGCGCGTTGTCGCCGGCGCGCTCCTCACCATCCATGGCTCGCAGAAAATAACCAATCCCTTCGGCGCCGCCGAAATGGTCGAGGACCTCGGCTTCTATCCCGGTGCTTTCTGGTCGTTGCTCCTGGCGTGCACCGAATTCTTCGGCGGCATTTTCGTCGCCATCGGC
Organism: Mesorhizobium carmichaelinearum; assembly: GCA_943370265.1. Lineage (GTDB taxonomy): Bacteria > Pseudomonadota > Alphaproteobacteria > Rhizobiales > Rhizobiaceae > Mesorhizobium > Mesorhizobium carmichaelinearum_A. Next base: position 237,503 of record CALRQH020000007.1, on the reverse strand, counting down.
CTTTTGACGCGCCCGGCGGCTTTCGCAGGCATGTTCGTGCTCCTGGTCACGGTCTGGTTCCACTGGGTCACCATGGGCCAGGGCTTTTCGGGTGCCGAAAAGTCGCTGCTGTGGGCGGCGATCCTGTTCTTCTTCGTCATCCGTGGCGGCAACCGCCAGTCGGTCGACGCGCGCATCGGCAAGGCATTCTGAAGCACTTTTATCCTGACGCAATTCCAGACGGAAAACCGCCTCGCACTTTTCCTGGGACTGCTCTGGAAGCAAGGGCATCGGCGACAACGCGTCCCCTTTGCCTTTGGCGCGAAACGGATTATGAAACGGCTCAGCCAAGGCCTCGCAAGATCTTGGCCCAGTTAACATCTGGAACGTACGCCGGAGCCAGCCATGACCGAAATCCTGCAGACCCCCAAGCTCATCGTCGTGTTCGGAGGGTCCGGGTTTGTCGGGCGGCACGTGGTGCGGGCGCTGGCCAAGCGCGGCTACCGCATCCGGGTCGCCTGCCGCCGTCCCGATCTCGCCGGCCATCTGCAGCCGCTTGGCAATGTCGGCCAGATCCAGCCGGTGCAGGCCAATGTGCGCATGCGCTGGTCGGTCGACCGCGCGGTGCAGGGCGCCGACCATGTCGTCAACCTGGTGGCCATCCTGAATGAGAGCGGCCGGCAGAAATTCACCTCCGTCCATGAATTCGGCTCCCGCGCCGTCGCAGAGGCGGCGCGTTCCGTCGGCGCCGGCCTCACGCATGTCTCGGCGCTGGGCGCGGATGCAAAGTCCGGATCGGACTACGCGCGCACCAAGGCGCTCGGCGAAAAGGCGGTGCTGGACACGATCAAGGACGCCGTCATCTTCCGGCCCTCGGTCAATTTCGGACCGGAGGATGAATTCTTCAACCGTTTCGCCAACATGGCGCGCTATTCGCCGGTCCTGCCGCTGATCGGTGGCGGGCAGACCAAGTTCCAGCCGGTCTATGTCGGCGACGTCGCCGAAGCCGTGGCGCTCTCGGTCGACGGCAAGGTCAAGGGCGGCCAGATCTACGAGCTTGGCGGACCCAGCGTGCTTACCTTCAAGGAATGCATGCAGGAACTGCTCACCGTGATCGACCGCAAGCGCCTGCTGGTGCCAGTGCCGTGGTGGGTGGCGAATATCCAGGCCTCCATCCTCGGCCTGCTGCCCAACCCATTGCTGACCAAGGATCAGGTGATGCAGCTGCGCGAGCACAACGTCGTCTCCGAGGCCGCGGTCAAGGCCAACCGGACATTCGCCGGCCTCGGCATCCAGCCGCAGTCGATCGGAACGATCCTGCCCAGCTATCTCTGGCGCTACCGCCCGGCCGGGCAATTCCAGCAGCGCAAGCCCGCAGCTTAATCAGGCTGCGGAGGCACAAGCTGGACAATCGGGTTAGCGCGGCGTTACCCGCATCGGCAGCCCGCCCTGCGGCTGGGTGGTCAGTTTCTGGACCGGCCAGGGTTTCGTATCGGCCGTAGTGTCGAAGCGGAAGCGCGACAGCATGATCGCCAGCGCGATGATCGCCTCCTGCATGGCGAAGCTGGCGCCGATGCAGACGCGCGGGCCCGCGCCGAACGGCAGATACTGAAAGCGGTCGATCTTCTCGCGATTTCCCGGATGGAAGCGCTCGGGAAGGAAAGCGTCCGGCCTGTCCCACAGTTTCCGGTGGCGATGAACGACCCACGGCATCACCAGCACGGCGGCGTGCTTGGGGATGTAGAGATCCTTCCACATTTCCGGCACGATCGGCTCGCGGTTGATCGACGGCGCCGGCGGATAGAGCCTGAGCGCTTCGTCGAAAGCGGCGCGCGTGAACGGCATGGCGTCGAGCCATTTCGTCGGATCGGGCTCGCGCGCCAGCACGGCGTCGATCTCCTGCTCGACCCTGTCGCGCTCCCACGGGGATTCGGCGAGGCAATACAGCGTCCAGCCGAGCGCGCGCGCCGTGGTCTCATGGCCGGCGCCGATGAAGGTGATGATGTTGTCCTCGACTTCCGAGCGCGTCAGCCCGTCCGGCCCTTCGGCCTTGAGCAGCAGCGTGAGGAAATCCTGCGGCACCCCATTGGGATCGCGCCGGAACCTCTCCTCGCGCATCTTGACCGTGTCGGTCACGATCTTGCGGAAATAGGCCATGGTCTTGCGGCCGCGAATGCGCGTCAGCCGCGGCAGCCAATCAGGTGCGCGCAACAGGTCGAGCGGATCGACGCGACCCATGGTTTCGAACAGGCGGTCGATCTCGTTGGCGAAACTGCCAGGCTCGCCGGCGATCTCGCCCGAAAACAGCGTTTCGGCCAGGATATCGTAAGTCAGCAGCGTCATGTCGTGGGCGATGTCCGACGTGCCGCCCTCTTCGTAGCGGCTGACGAATTCCTGCGTGCGCTTCAGCATCGGTTGGGCAAAGCCGAAGATGTGGCGCGGCGTGAAGACCGGCGCCATCGCCTTGCGCGAGCGCTTCCAGACCTCGCCCTCGGCTGTCAGCAGGCCGTCGCGCAGGATCGGTCGCAGGATTTTTTGGCGCACCGTCGCCATCTTGTAGTTCTTGGCATTGTCGACCAGCACGTGGCGGATGAGGCCGGGATCATTGGCGATGACCAGCGGGCCGCCGGCGCCCTTGGCCGAAATCCAGGGTTCGTTGTAGGTCTGCTCGCCCCACAGTTCGAGCGGGTTGCGGTAGACGATGCGGATCATCTCCAGCGTCGAAGGCGGCGTGGTGCGCGGCTTCGGTGCGGGGGGAATGAATGTGGCGGGCTGCGTGTCCATGAAGTGCTCCGCTGTCGCATTCAATGTAGTGACTGGCAAGGCAGGCGTCCATGTGACCGAACGGCAAGGCTAGCGTAGACATGCCGCCCCGTTGCGACAGAAGGGGCGCAGCCGAGTGCCATGGCCTCGAAAAGAACCGCTCGCCGGAATGTGACCGGTTACCGGAAGGTGCCTTCTTGTTGCCAATAGCTGAATGTTTTAGGTCGCGGTCACCAACAGATACTGCCAATCAGCAGGAGTTCGCGCCTTGAAGCACCAGTTGAACATCATCATCGGCAGCACGCGCCCTGGCCGCGCCGGGCCGGTATTTGCGCAATGGCTGGAGATTTTCGCGCGCGAACACGGAAAATTCGAACCGGTGCTGACGGACATTGACACGTTCGACCTACCGGTGCTGGACGAACCGCATCATCCGAGGCTCGGCAACTACCAGCAGGCGCACACGAAAGCCTGGTCCAAGGCGATCGATGGCGCCGACGCCTTCGTTTTTGTGGCGCCGGAATACAATTATTTCGTGGCGCCGGCGATCGTCAATGCGGTCGATTATCTGTCGCGGGAATGGCAGTACAAGCCAGCCGCGATCCTCAGCTATGGCGGTGTTTCCGGCGGTCTGCGCGCGGCGCAATCGATCAAGCCGCTGCTGACCTCGGTGAAGGTGATGCCTATACCCGAAGGCGTGGTGCTGCCGATGTACCAGAAGCTGCTCGACGAGAACGGCGCATTCCAGGCCAGCGAACAGGTCCGTGGCAGCGCCACCACCATGCTGGACGAGCTGCTGCGCTGGAGCGAGGCGCTGAAGCCGATGCGTTCCTGAGCGAACCCAGCCGGTTCGCTTCATGCTTGCTTGCCGGATGCCGGCGTCGATTGGCGCCCACGCTCCGTGCGATTGGCTGGTCACAATCGAGGCCAGCCAGGGATAGCCGACCACAGGTCGTCTATCCCTTGGGAAATGCCCGCAAACCTTGGAAAAACCGCCTTTAGCGCCTATATCTACCGGGTATGAGACGCGCGATTCGGGGCCGATTTTTCGCGCTGCAAAAGCGGCATCAAGACAACAGGTTTTCATGAGCGACCAGACAGACAGCGCCAACGGCGCGCAGGCCGAATACGGCGCCGATTCCATCAAGGTTTTGAAGGGGTTGGACGCCGTGCGCAAACGGCCCGGCATGTATATCGGCGATACCGACGATGGTTCGGGCCTGCATCATATGGTCTACGAGGTGGTGGACAACGCCATCGACGAGGCGCTGGCTGGCCATGCGGACCTCGTCACCGTAACGCTCAATCCTGACGGCTCGGTGACGGTGATCGACAATGGGCGTGGCATTCCGACCGATATCCACACCGGCGAAGGCATTTCGGCGGCCGAAGTGATCATGACCCAGCTGCATGCCGGCGGCAAGTTCGACCAGAACTCCTACAAGGTCTCCGGCGGCCTGCATGGCGTCGGCGTGTCGGTGGTCAATGCACTGTCCGCCTGGCTGAAGCTGAAAATCCGCCGCAACGGCCAGATCTTCGAGATGAGCTTCACCCATGGCAATGCCGACGCGCCGCTGAAGGCGACGGGCAGCTATGAGCAGAACAAGCAGCCGGGCACCTATGAAGGACGCAGCGGCAGCCAGATCACCTTTTTCCCGTCCGCCGAAACCTTCACCATGGTGGAGTTCGACTTCGGCACGTTGGAACACCGGCTGCGCGAACTGGCCTTCCTGAACTCCGGCGTGCGCATCGTACTGACCGATGCCCGCCATGCCGACGTCGTGCGCCATGAGCTGCATTATGACGGAGGGCTCGAGGAGTTCGTCAAATATCTCGACCGGGTCAAGAAACCGCTGATCGACAAGCCGATCGCCATCAAGGCTGAGCGGGACGGCATCACCGTCGAAGTCGCCATGTGGTGGAATGACAGCTACCACGAGAACGTGCTGGCCTTCACCAACAACATCCCGCAACGCGATGGTGGTACGCACCTGGCCGGCTTCCGCGGCGCGCTGACGCGCCAGATCACCGGCTATGGAGAATCCTCTGGCCTGACCAAGAAGGAAAAGGTCGGGCTGATCGGTGACGATTGCCGCGAGGGGCTGACGGCCGTGCTTTCGGTCAAGGTTCCCGACCCTAAATTCTCGTCGCAGACCAAGGACAAGCTGGTCTCGTCCGAAGTGCGTCCGGTGGTGGAAGGGCTGGTCAACGAGGCGCTCGGCACCTGGCTCGAAGAACATCCGGCCGAAGGCAAGGTTGTCATCGACAAGGTGATCCAGGCCGCGGCGGCGCGCGAAGCCGCGCGCAAGGCGCGCGACATCACCCGCAAGAGTTCGCTTGGCGTCACCTCGCTGCCCGGCAAGCTTGCCGACTGCCAGGAGCGCGACCCGGCGAAATCCGAAATCTTCATCGTCGAGGGTGATTCCGCCGGCGGCTCGGCCAAGGGGGGGCGTTCACGCCAGAACCAGGCCATCCTGCCGCTGCGTGGCAAGATCCTCAATGTCGAGCGCGCCCGCTTCGACCGCATGCTCGGCTCCGACATGATCGGCACGCTGATCACGGCGCTCGGCACCTCGATCGGCAAGGACGAGTTCAACGCCGACAAGCTGCGCTACCACAAGATCATCCTGATGACCGACGCCGACGTCGACGGCGCCCACATCCGCACACTGCTGCTCACCTTCTTCTTCCGGCAGATGCCGGAGCTGATCGAGCGCGGCCACCTCTACATCGCCCAGCCGCCGCTCTACAAAGTGACGCGCGGCAAGAGCTCGCAATACATCAAGGACGAAAGCGCCTTCGAAGAATTCCTGATTGCGTCTGGACTGGAGGAAGCCTCGCTCACGCTTGGCTCGGGCGAGGTCAGGATCGGCCAGGACCTGCGCAGTGCCATCGACGATGCGTTGGCCGTGCGCCAGCTCATCAACGGGCTGCACACGCGCTATAACAAGGGCGTGGTGGAGCAGGCCGCGATCGCGGGCGGGCTCAATCCCGATGTCTTCTCCGATCTCGGCCGCGCCAATGCCATGGCCGAACGCGTCGCCAAGCGGCTGGACATCATCGCCGAGGACACAGAGCGCGGCTGGATCGGCCGCATGTCGACCTCGAATGAGGGGACCGGCGGCTATGTGTTCGAACGCACCGTGCGCAGCGTCAAGGAATACGCGCATCTGGATCTCGGGTTGATCAATTCGGCCGATGCGCGCCAGCTCGACCGCTACGCCCCGCGCCTCAGCGAGGTCTATGACGTGCCGCCGGTGCTGCGCCGCAAGGAAGTCTCAGAGACGATCTCGGGACCTCTGGCGCTGCTCAACGCCGTCTTCGCCACCGGCCGCAAGGGTCTGACCATGCAGCGCTACAAGGGCCTTGGCGAGATGAATGCCGAGCAGCTCTGGGAAACCACGCTCGACCCGAACGTGCGCTCGCTGCTGCAGGTCAAGGTCAACGACGCCACCGATGCAGACTCGCTGTTCTCGCGGCTGATGGGTGACGAGGTCGAACCCAGGCGTGAATTCATCCAGGAAAACGCGTTGTCGGTGGCCAATCTGGATATCTGAGGCACCATCGTTTTTGAGACATTGGCGCGCCCCCGGCGCGCCAATGTCGTTTCTGCCGTAGAAAAAACATTTGAGGACCGGGCGGAACGGAAGGTCATCCAAGACATTGTGACAGCATCGATCACAATTTCTCACAGGAGGCCTTCATGGGACGCGGCATTTTGCTCTGGTTGCTCGGGATTCCGATTCCAATCATCATTCTCATCATGCTTTTCGTACGGTAGGGGGATTTTATGCAGTCCACCCTATCGGCTGTCGACATTTCTCCCACCACCGAATCCTCTTCAACCGCCGTCAGTTGGGGACCAATCATTGCCGGCGCCTTCGCGGCATCGACATTGACCTTTATCCTCATGCTGCTCGGGTCCGGGCTTGGGCTGACAATGGTTTCGCCATGGTCCGGCTCGGGCGCCTCGATCACGACCTTCGCGGTGTCAACCGCGATCTGGCTGGTCATCGTGCAATGGCTGTCGTCCGGCGTCGGTGGCTACCTTGCAGGGCGCCTGCGCACGAAATGGGTCGGCGTTCATACCGATGAAGTGTATTTCCGCGACACCGCGCATGGCTTCCTGGCCTGGGCGCTGGCAACCCTGCTCGTTGTTGGTGTGCTCGCCTCAGCACTGTCATCGGTCCTGGGTTCGGGCGTGCAGGCCGCCTCGACCGTCGCTTCAGGCGCCGCGATGGGTGCGTCAGCGGGGGCATCTTCGAGTGTCAGCGGCGCTTCTACCGACAATGCAACGTCCTATCTGGTGGATTCGTTGTTCCGTCCGGCCGATGCCAGCAGGCTCGCCGCGGCCAACCCGCAGAATGACGCGGCGGCTGCATCGCAGGCGTCCCGCATCCTGATCGCAAGTGCAGCGGCAGGCGAGGTTTCGGCTGAGGACAAGACCTATCTGTCGCAGCTGGTCGCCGCGCGCACCGGCCTCTCGGAAGCCGATGCAAAGACGCGGGTCGACACGATCCTGGCCAAGGTCCAGGACGCCAAGGTCAAGGCCAAGCAGGCCGCGGACACCGCCAGGAAAGGCAGCGCGACTTTTGCCCTGCTCGGCGCGTTGTCTCTCGTCATAGGCGCCTTCATCGCCAGTGCGGCGGCGGCTCTCGGCGGCAGGCAGCGTGATGAAGAAGAGGCGCTGTTCATCACCAGCCGCTGAACCGACTTGTACCCTTGAAATCAACAGCCCGGCCGCAGCAGGCCGGGCTTTTCCCATGGGTGGAATTGTCCGCGCTGAAGGCGCTCAGTGATCCATCGCCTTGACGATTTCTTCCGTCATCTTCTTGGCGTCGCCGAGCAGCATCATGGTGCCGTCCTTGTAGAACAGCGTGTTGTCGATGCCGGCGTAGCCGGAGCCGAGCGAACGCTTGACGAACAGGCAGGTGCGCGCCTTGTCGACGTCGAGGATCGGCATTCCGTAGATCGGAGACGACTTGTCGTCGCGGGCGGAGGGGTTGGTGACGTCGTTGGCGCCTATGACATAGGCGACATCGGCCTGGGCGAACTCGGAGTTGATGTCCTCCAGTTCGAACACTTCGTCATAGGGCACGTTGGCTTCGGCGAGCAGCACGTTCATGTGGCCGGGCATGCGGCCGGCGACGGGGTGGATGGCGTATTTCACGTCGACGCCATTGGCCTTGAGCTTGTCGGCCAGTTCGCGCAGCGCATGCTGCGCCTGGGCGACCGCCATGCCGTATCCCGGCACGATGATGACCTTCTGCGCGTTCATCATCAGGTAGGCCGCGTCATCAGCGGAACCCTGCTTGACCGTACGCTCGATGCCGTCATCGGCGGCAGCAGCCGTCTCACCGCCGAAGCCGCCGAGAATGACCGAGATGAAGGAGCGGTTCATGCCCTTGCACATGATGTAGGACAGGATCGCGCCGGACGAGCCGACCAGTGCACCGGTGATGATCAGCGCCAGATTGCCCAGCGTGAAGCCGAGTGCGGCCGCGGCCCAGCCGGAATAGGAATTGAGCATCGACACGACGACCGGCATGTCGGCGCCGCCGATCGGGATGATCAGCAGCACGCCGAGCGCCAGCGAGGCGATGACGATCAGCCAGAACACCGCATAGCTCTGCGTGGTGACCAGCAGCACGATCAGCACGACCAATGCGATGCCCAGTGCGGCGTTGATGAAGTGGCGGCCGCCGATCATGATCGGCTTGCCGGACATGCGCCCGTCAAGCTTGAGGAAGGCGATGACCGAGCCGGTGAAGGTGATGGCGCCGATGGCGACGCCAAGGCTCATCTCGACCAGCGCCTGGGCATGAATGGCACCGACTTCGCCGATGCCGAAGCTGGTCGGCGCGTAGATGGCGGCAGCCGCCACCATGACGGCGGCAAGGCCGACGAGCGAATGGAACGCGGCGACCAGCTGCGGCATCGAGGTCATGGCGATGCGCCGCGCGGTGACCGCGCCGACAGTGCCGCCAATCGCGAGGCCAAGCACGATCAGGCCGAGGCCGCCCAGCGAAGGGGTTGCCAGCGCCAGCGTCGTGGCAATGGCGATGGCCATGCCGATCATGCCGTACATATTGCCCTGGCGGCTGGTGGTCGGATGCGACAGGCCGCGCAGCGCCAGGATGAACAGGATGCCGGAAATCAGATAGAGGAAGGAGGCGAAGCTGGCGTTCACGTCACTTGTCCTTCTTCTTGTACATGGCCAGCATGCGCTGGGTGACGAGGAAGCCGCCGAAGATGTTGACGGACACCAGCATCAGCGCGACGAAGCCGAAGCCGGTGGCAATGCCGGACGCCGAGATGCCGACGGCAAGCAGCGCGCCGACGACAATGACGGAGGAGATGGCGTTGGTGACGGCCATCAGCGGCGTGTGCAGCGCCGGCGTCACCGACCAGACGACATAATAGCCGACGAAGATCGCCAGGACGAAGATGGCAAAGCGGAAGACGAAGGGATCGATGGCGCCACCCGACAGCGCATGCGCGGCATCACCCGCCGCCTCGGCTCCGGGCGCGTTGGCCAGGTTATGGACCGCGAGCCGGACGGCAGCGCTTGCCTGGTCGAGCTGGTCGAGGGCTTTCTGCAGGGTCTGATCCATCACGCAATCCCCTTGGGCTTGGACGAGGTCGACTTGGGTGCAGCCGATTTGGGCGCGGCAGGTTTCTTTGGAGAGGCCGGTTGCTTCGCTGGCTTGGGCGAGGCGTCGGCGACCATCGTCTTGGCCGGGATCGCGGCCGGCTCGACATGCGGCTGTTCCGCGGCCTTGGCAAAGGCCGGATGAACCACACGGCCGCCGTCGGTCAGCATCGTTGCCTTGACCAGTTCGTCATCGCGGTTGATGGCGAGCGTCTTCGTTGACTTGTCGACCAGCGTTTCGACGAAGGTGAAAAGGTTCTTGGCATAGAGCAGCGAGGCCGATGCAGCGACGCGGCCGGGCACGTTGAGATGGCCGACAATCTTGACGTTGTTGGCGGTCGTGACCACTTGGCCCGGCACAGCGCCTTCGACATTGCCGCCGCGCTCGACCGCGAGGTCGACGATCACCGAGCCCGGCTTCATCGAGGCGACCATGGCCGCCGAGACCAGCTTCGGCGCGGGACGGCCGGGGATCAGCGCCGTGGTGATGACGATGTCCTGCTTGGCGATGTGCTCGGCGGTCAGTGCCGCCTGCTTCGCCTGGTATTCCTTCGACATCTCCTTGGCGTAGCCGCCGGCTGTCTCGGCCGCCTTGAACTCCTCGTCCTCGACGGCCAGGAACTTTGCGCCGAGCGAGGCGACCTGTTCCTTGGCGGCGGGACGAACGTCGGTGGCGGTGACGACCGCGCCGAGGCGACGCGCGGTGGCGATCGCCTGCAGGCCGGCGACGCCGACACCCATGATGAAGACCTTCGCGGCGGGAACCGTGCCCGCCGCCGTCATCATCATGGGCAGCGCCCGGTCATATTCCGAGGCGCCGTCGATCACTGCCTGGTAGCCGGCGAGATTGGCCTGCGAGGACAGGACGTCCATCGACTGGGCGCGCGTGATGCGCGGCATGAATTCCATAGAGAAGGCGGTGACGCCGGCCTTGGCAAGGGCTGCGACAGCAGCATCGTTGCCGTAGGGATCCATGATGGCGATGACCGCCGCGCCGGATTTGTAGCTCTTGAGCTCGGCATCCGTTGGCCGGCGCACTTTCAGCACCACGTCGGCCTTGGCGACATCGGCGGCCTTGCCAATGGCGGCCCCTGCCTTGGCGAAATCCTCATCGGGAATCCGCGACCTCGTTCCGGCGCCGGTTTCGACAATCACGTCGAAGCCCAGGCCGGCAAATCGCTTCACCGTATCTGGCGAGGCCGCAACGCGCGGTTCGTTCGCATCGAGTTCACGAGGAATGAAAACCGTCTGTCCCACCGCATGATCCTTTCGGCTGGAACCTTGTTGCCGCAAAGCGCCAGCCGGCATTCCGGCAGCGCCCTGGATAGAAAGGCTGGAAAACCTATCGGAGAATAAAGGCGCCGACGGCCAGGATCAGGACGAACAGGATGGTCGCCGAAAAGAAGCCGCCCGCGAAGAAGCCGAAAGCCATTGCTATGAGAAGAGCCGCGCAAAAAAGCGACCCGTATTTGGCCAGCATGAGGAAACCCGCATAGGTGCGGTCATGCTCGGCATAGTCCATCTTCGCGCCCAGTTCGACAGGACCGGTCGGCGAGTGATCAGCCATAGGAATACCCCTTCGAAGACATCTTTCAGGCACATAGCGAAAACCCGCGCCAAGGGCAATGGCGCTATTGCCGCATTGCTGCGGAGAAGTGCCTCAAAGGAAAGTTGAAGCCGGCAGGCGGCGCACCGCTGGCGCTCCGGTCCGGCGATCTTCATTGGCTTGCGGCCACAAGCTTGCAGCCATGCTGCCGAATTGCACCTTGAGCCTGGTTTCCGGTTCCAGCCACCTCATGCAGGAAGATGCCCCGGAACGATTGTGGCCGCGGCCCTGCGTTCTTCGCCGGCTGAAAGGGCGCTGTCATCCAGCGAGATGCGGGAACAGGCCGAGCAGGCCGACAACGATCAGGTAGAGCGCTACGATGTAGTTCAGCAAGCGGGGCATCACCAGGATCAGCACGCCTGCGATCAGCGAGATGAGCGGTGTGAGGGTGAGACTGGTGAGATGCATGCCATAGTCCTTCCGATTGCGCGGCCAGACACCTAGCCCAAGCTGTTCCATGGCAAGCCCGTGCGTCCTTGACGCTGCTGCCGCCACAAGAACGCAGGACCAGCCGGAAAGCTCCATGCAGGTGCCCAAAAATCTCGAATGTCAGGCGGCTTCGCTGAAATACTTGGCAGTCGGCAAAATAGTCAGCGGCGCGAGTTCACCGTGGATGGGACGATGGAACAGCATTCGCTGTTCGAAGGCCGTTGACTGGAAGAACGGGAAACGATCCAGCGTGGCCTGCATGTTTTCGGAACATTTCGACTGGAACAGATGCACCGGCACGGTGAGTCCCGGGTAGGTACGGGGCGGAACGGCCTGTTCGGAACGGAATATGCGCTGGTAGAAACTGGAATGTTCTTCCTTGATCGCGGTCAGGCAATAAGTAGCCTTGAATTTATTGCAGGCGACCACCGCAAGCCGCAAAGTTACATAAGGCAGCACACGCAGGCTGGTCGACCATTCAAGATCCGCCGCGAAGCGGCTGGGGTCAACGAAGGTTTCTCCAGCCGACAACCGGCGTGCCAGCACGTCACCAAAGACATCGGTGCTGGGCGAAAAAGGGTATTTCGCGCTGGCATAATGAATCCTGATGGTGCTCACCAGGGCGCCGTCGAAGAATACGCCGAAGCGGTAGGAATTGGGCAAGTCGTCGAACTTGTCCTTGACCATGCGAGAGGCGTCTGGCTTCACCATGCCTGCATGGACGTAGGAATTGTAACGAAGCCGATAGATCGCTTCCAAGTCCTCGCCGCCATCACAAAGCCGGTACTCGATGTGCTCCAGAACGTCCATGACGTGGCGCGAGAAACCGGATGAGGATTGAGATGTCGTCTTCGAAGGCGCGCTCGCCAAACCTAGCTGTTGCGTGTCCATGTGTCCCCTTCACCCCGCCGCGGGACAACAATAGCGAACGCATGGAAGAACCAGAAGTAAAATTCCCATCTTTTTCGTTTACTGAATATTAACGTTAATGAAATTGAGCCGCCGACCGGAACGCGACGACTGCTCCACCTCACACAAGGGCTAGTTTTTGGCGAGCTTCACGACCGGCTTGAGCTCGGCGGCGAACGGCCACGTAACGTTGGACATCGTCTGGATGCCCGATGCGCTAAGCGCCGCACCGAACAGGAAGCCCTGGACCAGGTCCGGCTTGACCTGCTGTGCCAGGATCTTCAGCTGTTCGAAGGTTTCAACGCCTTCGACGGTGACTGAAAGGCCCAGCGGCCGTGACAGGTTGACGATACCCTTCAACAGTTCCAGCGAGCGGCTGTTCTGGGTGACGTCCATCAGGAACGACCGGTCGATCTTGATCTTGTCGAGCGGCAGCTTGTGCAGGTAGCTCAGGCTTGAATAGCCGGTGCCGAAATCATCGAGGGCGATGCGCACGCCAAGCTGCTTCAGTTCCTCGATATACTGGCGCGTCAGCGACTTGTCGTCGAGGAGCGCCGTTTCGGTGACTTCGATCTCCAGGCGACCCGCGGCAAGGCCGGAACCAGCGAGCGCTTCGCGAACCCTCTGGACAACGTCGCGATTGCGGAAATCCTTGGCGGAGAGATTGACCGAGACGCTGGTCTGTTCGGGCCATTTGGCGCATTCGGTGCACGCCGCCTGAAGGACGAAGGTGCTGATCTCGGAGATGATGCCCATTTCCTCGGCCAGCGGGATGAAGATGCTCGGCGAGATCGGCCCGAGATCGGGATGGTCCCATCGGCACAGCGCCTCGCAACTGGCGATCCGCATCGTGCTCATCGCCACGATCGGCTGATAGACCACCCGCAGCCCCTTGCTTTCCACGGCGCTGCGCAGGTCCGCCTTCATCAGCTGACGATTGCGGAAAGCGGCGTCCATCGAAGCCTCGAACAGCCGCCAGTTGTTCTTGCCCAGTTCCTTGGCCTTGTAGAGCGCCAGGTCCGCCTTGACGATCATCTCATCGACATCGGTGACCGATACCCGCGAAAGTACAGCGCCCACGCTAGCTTGTATCCGCAGAACATGGCCGGCGACATCGACATCCCCCTGCAAGCCGGCAAAGATGTCATCGAGCAGCCCGGCCAGGTGGGTTTCGTCTTCGATCCGATCGAAGAAGATCATGAACTCGTCGCCGCCAAAGCGACTGACGTTGATGTCCTGGCCCGCCATGGCGGCAAGCCGTTCGGCGACGGCGTAGATCAATCCGTCACCGACAGGGTGACCGAGCGTATCGTTGACGCTCTTGAAGTCGTCGAGATCGACCACGGCCAGCGCACAAAGGCGGTCCCGGTCACCGGAAGCCATGCTCTCGCCGACCAGTTCGTGGAAATAGGCACGGTTTGGCAGGCCGGTGAGGCTGTCGTAACGCGCCATGAAGCGAATCTTTTCTTCCGCCTCGACGCGAGCCGTCACGTCCTCGAAGGTGATGACCCCAAGTTCCTGGCTGCCTTCGCGCGCTGAGAACTCGTAGTGCTGGCCATTGGAAAATGAAACAAGGACCTTGCGGTCCCGCCCCTCGCGAAGCGCGCGCGTGAGCTGTGCCTCGATGTAGCGGCATTCCTTGGGGGCCAGCATGCCGCCGGCGACACCACGCATGAGCAACGAGTGGATCGAACGCCCGAGCAATGCGTCGGGAGATTTCAGCGACATCAAATGCGCGGCTTCGGCATTGCCGACAACCACCTTGCCGTCCGGGCCAAGCATGACTAGGCCATGAGGCATCGTGTTCAAAGCCCGGTCAAAGCGTTGCGCGATCTGTCTTGCCTGCTTGTGGCCGACGACGGCCGAGAACAGGACATCGCGCACATGGTCGGCGCTGCCCTTGATGATGAACATGAATGGGACGATGAGCAGGCCGAGCACGACATGAGGTATGTCGAGCCGCAGAATAAGGGCTGCCGCTATCGGTCCCACAAAGGTCACGGCAAAGATCATGACCATGCGGGGCGAACCGTAGTTGCGCCCTACGACCGTGACGAGCGATCCGAGCGTAATCGCCAGCGCTCCGATCTCAGCATAGGAATCCGAGTACACGTAGATGGAAATGAAGCAGAAAAAACCCAGGATCAGGCCCTGAATACTGCCCTTCAGGACGTATTCGCGCTCCCACCGCACCGCGTCGAGTGCATCGCGCATGACACCGCCTGACGTGTGGAACCGCCGCAGGCCGAAATAGCGCCAGACACCGATGCCAAGCAGCGCGCCGGCAAGGAACAGAAAAACGGGCTGGCCATTGCGCCAGTACACCATGAGGCTGACAGTCGCGTGGCAAACGGCGCCAATCACCAGCATGTGCGCGTTGTCGAACAACGACCGCACAAACTGGATATAAACATCCGCGGGGATGTTATCGGTCTTTGTTCTGCCCATTACTGGTGCCCAACTGAGCCCCAGCCTTGGCACAGGCCCATTAAAAAACCTTTAGTATCAGCTGAAAAGCCGGATTCTCTTTGAGTTCCAGCTATTCCGCCGCCTGCAGCTCAGTTGGCTTTACCGACGCCCTGAAACGTTCGAGAAGGCGCTGGCGCTCGCCTTCGACACTTGCCACCGAAGCCTGCCTGACATGGCCGTAACCGCGAATGAGCGCGGGCACGGAGACCAGTGCCGTCGCTGCCTCGATCTTGCCGGGCGCGAGCGAGCCTCCGACTAGGTCGAGATCCGCCTCGTATTGCGCAAGTAGCCCGCGCTCCATGCGACGCTCGGCGCTGTAGCCAAACAGGTCGAAGGCCGTCCCGCGCAGGCTTTTCATCGCCGCCAGCATACGAAAACCCTTCATCATCCAGGGACCGAAGCTGGATTTCCTGGGCTTGCCGTCGTTGCCGCGCCTGCCCATGATCGGCGGCGCGAGGTGGAATTCGAGCCTGTCGTAGCTCTGGAACTGCTTTCCCAACTCGGCGGCGAAGGAGCCGTCGGTGTAGAGCCTCGCCACCTCGTATTCGTCCTTGATCGCCATCAACTTGAACAGGTTCCTCGCTGCAGCCTCGCTCACCACGGTCGAGCCCGGCACGGCCCTGGCTTCGGCGGCGCGCAGCGTAGCCAGCCGGACGGCATAGCGCTTGGCATAGGCGGCGTTCTGATAGGCGGTCAGGAAGGCTACACGGCGGGCGATGATGTCGTCCAGCGTCTCGGCGACAGCTGTCTGCGTGGACTTGCCCGGCTGGGCAACGAGGCCGCGCACGAAATCCGGCTGATGAGCGGCACGACGGCCCCAGCGGAACGCTGAGATATTCATCGCCACGGCCTCGCCGTTGAGTTCGATCGCCTTCTCGACAGCCTCGGCCGACAGCGGCAGCCCGCCATGCTGGAAGGCAAAGCCGAGCATGAACATGTTGGCGCCGAGCGAATTGCCGAACAGCATGGTCGCGGTGCGGGTGGCGTCGAAGAAATGCGCCTTGTCTTCGCCGGCCGCAGCGCGGATCGCCTTCTTCAGGCGTTCGACAGGCAGCGAGAAATCGGCGGAACGGGCGAATTCGCCGGGCATGATCTCGGCGGTGTTGGCGACGAATATGGTGTGGCCTTCACGGACAGCACCGAGCACCTTCTTGGCGCCGGAGACGACGAGGTCGCAGCCAAGAACGAGGTCGGCCTTGCCGGCGGAAACGCGGATGGCGTTGATATCGTCAGGGGTGCGGGCGATGCGGACATGGGTGAACACCGAGCCGCCCTTCTGGGCGAGGCCGGCCATGTCGATCATGCCGCAACCCTTGTCCTCGAGATGCGCGGCCATGCCGAGCACGGCGCCGACCGTGAC
The DNA here is from genome assembly GCA_943370265.1 of Mesorhizobium carmichaelinearum. Taxonomy (GTDB): domain Bacteria; phylum Pseudomonadota; class Alphaproteobacteria; order Rhizobiales; family Rhizobiaceae; genus Mesorhizobium; species Mesorhizobium carmichaelinearum_A. Next base: position 221,336 of record CALRQH020000007.1, on the reverse strand, counting down.
GACACCGGTGCCGCCAACGCCGTCGATGATCGCCGCCCAACCCTGTTCGCCAAGCGGAAATTCAGCGGGTGTGGGCACGCCATCAAGCGGATCGGTCTTGCCGGCGATGCCTTCGGCCTTCCTGATCTTGGCGCCATGCACCGTGACGAAGGACGGGCAGAAGCCGTTGACGCAGGAGAAGTCCTTGTTGCAGCTCGACTGGTCGATCTTGCGCTTGCGGCCGAACTCGGTCTCGACCGGCTGGATCGAGACGCAGTTCGATTGCACGCCACAATCGCCGCAGCCTTCGCAGACCAGTTCGTTGATGAAGACGCGCTTGTCGGGATCGGGGAAGGCGCCGCGCTTGCGGCGGCGGCGTTTTTCGGCGGCGCAGGTCTGGTCGTAGAGCAGCACCGAAACGCCCTTCACGTCGCGCAACTCGCGCTGGACGAGGTCGAGGTCATCACGGTGATGGATGGTGGCGCCGGCGGGGAATTCCGCCTTGCCGGCATATTTGTCGGGTTCGTCGGTGACGATGGCGATGCGGTCGACGCCCTCGGCGCGCACCTGCCTTGCGATCATGTCGACGGTCAGGCCGCCTTCATGCGGCTGGCCACCGGTCATGGCGACGGCGTCGTTGTAGAGGATCTTGTAGGTGATGTTGGCGCCGGTCGACAGCGCGAAGCGGATCGCCAGCGTGCCGGAATGGTTATAGGTGCCGTCGCCAAGGTTCTGGAAGATGTGGTCGCGCTTCGAGAACGGCGCCTGCCCCACCCATTGCGCACCCTCGCCGCCCATGGCCGTGAAGCCTACGGTGTTGCGATCCATCCACAACGCCATGAAATGGCAGCCGATGCCGGCGGCCGCGATCGAGCCGTCCGGCACCTTGGTCGAGGAATTGTGCGGACAGCCGGAACAGAAGAACGGCGTGCGCGAACCGATGTCGGTGGTGTCGGCGAGCATCGCCTGGAACTGGCGCAGCTTTGCCACCCGCGCTGAAATCTCTTCCGACGGACCAATGGTCCTGACGATCCTGTCGCCAAGCGCGATGGCGATCTCGTTGGGATCAAGCGCGCCCTTGGCCGGAAACAGCCAGTCGCCACGTTCGTCCTTCTTGCCGACGATGACCGGCTGCGTCGCGGTGCCGTAGAGGCTTTCGCGCAGCTGCACCTCGATCAGCGAGCGCTTTTCCTCGACGACGACGATGGTGTCGAGGCCGCGCGCGAAGTCGGCGATATGCTGCAGGTCGAGTGGCCATGGGCAGCCGACCTTGAACAGGCGGATGCCGATGCGGTTGGCGGCGGCTTCGTCGACGCCGATATCGTCCAGCGCCTGGCGGACATCGAGATAGCTCTTGCCGATGGTGATGATACCAAGTTTCGGATTGCTGCCGCCCGGATAGACGATCCTGTTCAGGCCGTTGGCATGGATGAAGGCGGAAGCGGCGGCGCGCTTGTATTCGTGCAGCCGCTCCTCCTGGCCGAGCATGTTGATCTCGTGGCGGATGTTGAGCCCGCCTGGCGGCATGTCGAACTCGGGAACGACGATGTTCAGCCTTTCCAGGGAAGCGTCGACCGAAGCCGTCGATTCGATGTTGTCCTTGACGCATTTGATCGCCGCCCAGGTGCCGGCGAAGCGCGACATGGCAAAGCCGTAGAGCCCGTAGTCGATGATTTCCTGGACGCCGGCCGGATTGAGGATCGGCACCATCGTGTCGACGAACAGGAATTCGGTGGCGTGCGCATTGGTCGAGGATTCGGCCATGTGGTCGTCGCCCATCAGGGCGAGCACGCCGCCATGTTTCGACGAGCCGGCAAGGTTGGCGTGACGGAACACGTCGCCGGAGCGGTCGACGCCCGGCCCCTTGCCGTACCAGACCGAGAAGACACCGTCATGCGTGCCTTCGCCCATCAATTCGGCCTGCTGCGAGCCCCAGCATGCCGTGGCCGCGAGTTCCTCGTTGAGGCCGGGCTGGAAGACGATGTCGGCCTGACCGAGTTGCTTCTTGGCCTTCCATAGCTGCAGGTCGAGGCCGCCGAGCGGCGAACCGCGATAGCCAGAGACGAAGCCCGCTGTGTTCAGGCCGGCGCGGCGGTCGCGCTCGCGCTGCATCAAGAGCATACGGATGACCGCCTGCGCGCCGGAAAGGAAGATGCGCTCCTTTCCCAGGTCGAACTTGTCGTCGAGCGCGACGTCATGCAGCGTCATCAGGCATTTCCTCTGCGGAGGCCGCGGGGGGACAGGCAGCCAACGTCGGGGTCGAACGACGCAGTGTTTATCCCCTTGCCGGGCAGGTCAAACAAAATCGCAGGTGCCAGATAAAGCGCAACGAACAGGCCGACCAGCTCACTGCCTACGTATGAAATCGTTCAACCGATGTCACCGTGACGCACGAAGATTTCCGTGCTGTATGGATAGGAGTCGCGGCGCTCTTGTTCATGCGTGTCGCTGTCCCAAAACCGCAACGCACTTTTGGGCGGCATGCATCACATGCCCTTCGAGCAATCGGGCTTGGGTTCGCCCGGCAGCTTGCCGTCGGGATGCCCGGCAAGGTCGGGATTGGCAGTGTAGAGCTGGTCGATGACCAGGGGCCGGTCGGGAAGGACCGACTGGTCCTCGGTCGACATCAGCGTGGTGTCGATTTTCTGGAGCACCGCGCCATCGGGGCCCTTGATGCTGATGGCGATCGCATAGGGCTTATCCTTGACGACGCAGGTCAGCGCCGGACTCTCGAGCGACACCTTGTCGAGCTTCGGCCAGACCTTCTGCTCAACCACGAGTGGCGCGCCGCCGGCCGGGTCCTGGAAGCTGGCAACGACCAACTGCCCCTCGCCCATCGGCTGCAGGGGCCTGAGCGTCACCACATAGGTTGCCCGTGCAAGACGGTAGTTGAAGACGAACATCTTGCCGGAAATCTCGAAATGCTTGCCTTCGCCCTTGCCCGTATCGCGACAAGCGCCCAGCGCCATGGCCGCGGCCAGTGCGATACCTAGAAGGATCGAGCACGAAAGACGTCTAGGCATTGCTGACCTCATTGGCCGCGCTACGACGGCGGCGATAGTGACGGCTGGCCTTCTGGCGGTTGCCGCACACCGCCATGTCGCACCACAGGCGGCTGGAGTTGCGGCTCCTGTCGACGAACAGCCAGGTGCAGTTGGGACAAATCCTCAGCCTTGCGATCGTATCGTCACGCAGCAGCGACAGAGCCGAAACGGCCAGCGCCGCCTCGAAGGCGATCGGCTTCGCCGGATCGCCGAATGGTTTTCCCGGTGCGCCGATTTCGGTCCTGCTTCCTGCAAGCCCGTCGGCACAGGCTTGCAGGAAGCCCGGCAGATCGCCGGTTGCAACCGCACCCTTCGACACTGCGCCCCGAAACAGCCGGTCGGTCGTCTCCCGGATCGAGACCACGACCGGCGCGATGGCTTTCGGCGACGATGCTTCAAGCCGCCTGCCGCCAAGTTCGGTGGCGCGAAAGCCGCTCGCCGCATCGGCGAAACGAGCGATCTCCTCAGGATTGTCGAAACGATCGAAGGTCTTTTCCGGATCGCCTCGCAGCACGACCGTGTTGGCCGTGTCGAGCGCAAGCAGGCCACCCGTGAAGCGGTGCGGGGTCCAGGATACCATCATGCGCAAAATCTAACCGATAAATCGCATTTGACAAGTTAGATTCGACAATGCAAATCTTCCAATGAGCGCGGCCTCCGCTGCCTTTGTCTGAGCATGTCGCCCCAAAATCGCTGCGCACTTTGCGGCGAGATGCTCCCAGGATTGTGCATGCTGTATTTCTTCCAGCAGGTTCTGAACGGGCTGCATTCCGGCGCGATTTATGCACTGCTCGCCTTCGGTTACGTCCTGACCAACGGCCTCCTGCACCGCACCAACCTCGCCTATGGCGCGCTGTTCGCCTTCTGCGGCCAGACCATGATCCTTGCCGTGGCCTTCGGCTATCAGGTGCTGTGGCTGACGCTGCTGGCATCGCTGATGCTCGGAATTGTCACAGCATTCCTCTATGCCGCCCTGATCAGTCACGTCCTGTCGCGCAGCGTGTTCGAACCCCTGGCCGATCGAACGCCCAACGCCATCGTGGTCACCACACTGGGGATATTGCTGGTTCTGTCGGAGGCAAGCCGCATCGCCGCCGACACCCATGATCTTTGGCTGCCGCCGATGCTGGCTGAACCCGTCGTTTTCGCCGAAGGAGCCGGTTTCAAGGTGACGCTGACGCTTATCCAGCTGCTCGACTGCGCCGTGGTAGTGGCGGTCATCGTCCTCGCCAGCTGGGCGTTCGCCCGATCAAGCTTCGGCCGACGCTGGCGCGCCGTGTCCGACGACCCGAGGGCGGCGGCGATGTGCGGCGTCGACGTGCGCGCAACCTTCCGCGGCGCGGTATTCTACAGCGGCTTTTGCGCCGCGCTGGCCGGCATACTGGCCGGCCTCTACTACGGCAATGTCAGCTTCGGTTCGGGTCTCGTCTACGGGCTGAAAATCCTGTTCGTGACGGCGGTCGGCGGATATATGTCGCCATCGCGGGCGGCACTGGGCGCTGCGGCCTTCGGCATGGCCGAATCGCTGTGGGCCGGTTACTTCCCGATCGAATGGCGCGAGGCGTGGATGTACCTGTTCCTCGTTGCGATGCTGGTGCTGATCGGTGCTGGCCGTGACCAGGGCAAGGTCGCCTGAGCATCAGACTTTCGTTGCATGCGGCATGCCGCCCCAAGTCCTGTTTCGGACGCGCGACGGACGCCGCAGCCCTCTGATTTGCTGGCGATCCCTGGCGGGAAAGTCGATTTCGGCTTTCGGATGGAAACGCCTTTTCCCTTTCACCTGGCCATGACGGCGCCCGCCCCGTGTTGACCCGCCGGACCACGCGCGGCATACCGTTGGGCCACGAAGGCGCTTCGGGAGGAGAGGATCGGCGCGCCTTTGCCATAGGGGGAGGAATGCATGGCAGGGCTGCTCGCTCTATCCAGAGCCATTGACCGTTTGAACGAATTCATCGGCAAATGGGTTTCCTGGCTGATCCTGCTGGCAATCCTGGTCAGCGCCTGCAACGCGATCATCCGCAAGGCATTCGACATGTCGTCGAATGCGTGGCTCGAACTGCAATGGTATCTGTTCGGCGCCGCCTTCATGCTCGCCGCCGCGTATACGCTCAGGCAGAACGAGCATATCCGCATCGACATCGTCTACGGCATGTTTCCGAGGCGTGTGCAGCACTGGATCGACCTCCTCGGTCACGTCTTCTTCCTGATGCCGTTCGTGACGCTGATGGTGTTCTATTTCGTTCCCTATGTGTCGCTATCGCTTCAAAGCGGCGAGATGTCGACAAATGCCGGCGGATTGATCGTCTGGCCGGCCAAGGCGATCCTGCTGGCCGGGTTTTTCCTGCTCGCGCTCCAGGGCATCTCCGAAATCATCAAGAAGATCGCCATCATGCGCGGTTTGATGGACGATCCCAATCCGTTCATTTCCGCGCATGAACAGGCCGAACTCGAAGCAAAGGCGCTCGCCGACGAGGTGCGCCCATGATGGAATTCATCGCCCAGAACATGGCGCCGATCATGTTCATCTCGCTGATCCTGTTCATGCTGATCGGCTACCCCGTCGCCTTCTCGCTTGCCGCAAACGGACTGCTGTTCTTCTTCGTCGGTGTCCTGCTGACGCCATATTCAGGCGGCGCGATCAATCTCGACTGGCCGCTCCTCTACGCGCTTCCGGAGAATTTCTACGGCAGCCGGGTGATGTCCAACGATACGCTGCTGGCCATTCCCTTCTTCACCTTCATGGGCATCGTGCTCGAACGGTCCGGCATGGCGGAGGACCTGCTCGACACGATCGGCCAGCTGTTCGGCCCCATTCGCGGCGGCCTCGCCTATGCGGTGATCTTCGTCGGCGCGCTGCTCGCGGCAACCACCGGCGTGGTGGCCGCCTCGGTCATCGCCATGGGGCTGATCTCGCTGCCGATCATGCTGCGCTACGGCTATGATCGCAGGCTGGCGTCCGGCGTCATCGCCGCGTCTGGCACGCTGGCCCAGATCATCCCGCCATCCCTGGTGCTGATCGTGCTCGCCGACCAGCTCGGCCGCTCCGTGGGCGACATGTATGCGGGCGCACTGATACCCGGCCTGGTGCTGACCAGCCTCTACGCACTGTACATCCTGATCATGTCGATCGTCCGACCGAAATCGATGCCGGCGTTGCCACTCGAGGCGCGCACGCTCGGCCACGGCATCCTGTCGCTGCTGGCCGCGGTGGTGGCGACCGCCGTCGTCTCCTACGCAGCCTATCGCTATCTGGCGCCAGCGCATGGCGACAACGCGGATATACTCGGCGGCAGCCTCGGCGTGATTTTCATCTATCTCGTCGCGATCGCCGACAGGCGCTTGAACTTCAACCTGATGTCGCGTCTGGCGCAGCAGGTCGTAATCGTGCTGATCCCGCCGCTGGCACTGATCTTCCTGGTTCTCGGCACCATCTTCCTCGGCATCGCTACACCGACCGAGGGCGGCGCGATGGGCGCTGTCGGGGCGCTGGCCATGGCCGCGATGAAGGGCCGATTGTCGCTGGATGTGGTCAAGCAGGCGCTGGCCTCGACGACACGGCTGTCGTCCTTCGTGCTGTTCATCCTGATCGGTGCTCGCGTCTTCTCGCTGACATTCTACGGCGTCAATGGACAAATCTGGGTCGAGCACCTGCTGACCTCGCTGCCGGGCGGTGAGGTCGGCTTCCTGATCGGCGTCAACATCCTTATCTTCTTCCTGGCTTTCTTCCTGGATTTCTTCGAGCTCGCCTTCATCATCGTGCCGCTGCTGGCGCCCGCGGCAGAAAAGCTCGGCATCGACCTGATCTGGTTCGGCGTGCTGCTGGGCGTCAACATGCAGACCAGCTTCATGCATCCGCCGTTCGGTTTCGCGCTTTTCTACCTGCGCTCGGTCGCCGCCCGCGTGCCCTATCTCGACCGCCTCACCGGCAAAACGATCCAACCGATCACCACCGGCCAGATCTATTGGGGCGCGGTGCCCTTCGTCGGCATCCAGGTGGTCATGATCGGGCTGACCATCGCCTTCCCGCAGATGGTGATGCACTACAAGGGCGCCACGGTCGATCCAGGCGGGATCGACTACCAGGTCCCGGAAATGCCGGGCCTTGGCCTGTCGCCGGAGATGCCGCCCACCAATGGCAGCCCGGCGACGGTCAAGGATGGCGTGGCACCGGCCGCCAACCCGGACCTGTCACAGCCGCCAAGCTTTGGCGAGACGCCGCCTAACAAACCAGAGGCGCCGGCCACCGATCTGTCGCAGCCGCCCAGTTTCGATTGACGCAGTGAGACCGGGCGTTCTTCCAGAGGTGCGACGCACGCTGTAGCATTTGATTTCGGTGCCATCGGCCAACAGGGTGAAAGTCATGAAAGCGGTACGCTTGGAGACGGTGGGCAGCATCGCCATGCGCGACGTCGGCGAACCGCTTGCCGGCCCGGAGGATCTCCTGGTGCGGATCGAAGCTTGCGGCGTGTGCGGCACCGACCGGCATCTCTTCCACGGTGAATTTCCCTGCAGGCCACCGGTCACACTGGGCCATGAATTCTCCGGCATCGTCGAGGCAATCGGACCCGCCGTCTCCGGCTTTGCCGTCGGCGACCGCGTCACCGGCGATCCCAACATCGCCTGCGGCCGTTGCCCGCATTGTCATGCCGGAAGGGTCAATCTGTGCAGCAACCTGCAAGCCATCGGCATTCATCGCGACGGTGGCTTTGCCGAATATGTCGTGCTGCCGCAGAAACAGGCCTTCCTCCTGCCAGCTGACCTGAAGCCAACGCATGGCGCCTTCTGCGAGCCGCTTGGCTGCTGCCTGCATGGCGTCGACCTCGCCGGCATCAGGCCGGGCTCCTCGGTCGCCGTGCTCGGCGGCGGCGTTATTGGGTTGCTCACCGTGCAATTGGCTAAACTTGCAGGAGCAAAAACCATCATCCTGTCGACACGCCAGGCTTCGCGGCGCGCGCTTGCCGAGGAGCTCGGCGCGACAGCGACGGTCGATCCCTATGCCGCCGACTTTTTCAATGTGGTGACCGGGCCATCCGGACTCGCGCCGGGCGGCGTCGACGTGGTGCTGGAATGCGCCGGCGTGAGAGAAACCGTCGAGCAGTCAATGCGGCTGGCAAGGTCCGGCGGCACCGTGGTGATCGTCGGCGTGATGCCGCAGGGCATGAAGGTGGAGATCGAGCCCTTCGACCTGCTTTTCCGCGAACTGAATATCCTGGGTTCCTTCCTCAATCCCTTCACCCATCGGCGCGCCGCCGAACTCATCGCGTCCGGTGCCATCGAGATCGACCGGCTGATCTCCAGGCAGGTGACGCTCGAGGAGGCACCGGCAGTGATCGCCAATCCGCCGGCGCCTGGTGAAGTCAAGGTGCTGGTCGTGCCGCGTTAACGACGCTTCGAATGCGCCACGCCTCTTTCGGAGACGTGGCGTTGCAAGGCACAATCCTCACAGCTTGCCCTTGCGCTGCTGGACCATCATGAAGGTGTCGTAATTGTATTCGGCCACCTGCGCCCAGAGATAGTGCTCCTTGCGGAAGCCCTTGATCGATTCCCAGATCTTCTTGAAGGGCGCGTTCGAGGCTTCCATCTCGGCATAGACCTCGTTGGCCTTTTCGAAGCAGGCGGCCATGATGTCCTGGCTGAACGGTCGCAGTTTGGCGCCGCCGGCCACCAGCCGCTTGACCGCCGGCGGATTCACATAGTCGTATTTCTGCAGCATGTCGGCATCCGCGGCCTGGGCGGCGGTGCGGACCAGCGATTTGTAAGCCGGCGAGAGTGCTTCGTATTTCGCCTTGTTGAAAAGCAGGTGAACGGTCGGGCCGCCTTCCCACCAGCCGGGATAATAGTAGTAGGGCGCGACCTTGTAGAAGCCGAGCTTCTCGTCGTCATAGGGGCCGACCCACTCGGCGGCGTCGATGGTGCCTTTCTCCAGGGCGGGGTAGATATCGCCGCCGGCGATCTGCTGCGGCACGACACCGAGCCGCTCAATCACTTTGCCGGCAAATCCACCGATGCGCATCTTGAGGCCTGAGAGGTCGGCGACCGTGTTGATCTCCTTGCGAAACCAGCCACCCATCTGCACGCCGGTATTGCCGCCAGGCAGGCCGAAAAGGCCCTGCGTGGCCAGAAACTCGTTGAACAGGTCGATGCCGCCGCCATGGTAGTGCCAGGCGTTCATGCCGCGTGCGTTCAGCGAGAACGGCACCGCTGCTCCCAGCGCCCATGTCGGGTCCTTGCCCCAGTAGTAATATGCCACCGTATGAGCGGCCTCGACGGTTCCAGCTGTAGCTGCGTCCGCCGCTTGCAGCCCCGGCACCAGTTCACCGGCTGCGAAGACCTGGACCTGGAAATTGCCGTCGGTCGCTTCCGAGAGCATCTTTGAAAAAACCTCGGCGCCACCATAGATCGTGTCGAGCGATTTCGGAAAAGACGACGCGAGGCGCCACGTCACCTTGGGGTTGGACTGGGCGATGGCGGGCGCGGCGAGTGCTGCGGCAGACGCCGCGGCTCCCACGCCCGTCGCCCCGGCCTTGCGGATGAATGAACGGCGATCCATGAAGTTCCTCCCTTTTGGATCAACAGACCGACGTTTGGGAAATCCTCTATACCCCCTTATCGGCTTGCCGGAAACAATACACAGGCAATAAGTCGAGTCCAGCATCGCGGCGTTATTTGCAGGGTTCGGGTCGCGGAATTGCACAGCTTGGACGCCAGGCCTGCAACTATAGTCTTACGCGAGAGCTGAGACCTTCTGATCGGGTCGAGATGCTGCAAGGCAGACTGCCCGGACCGGTGCCCCTGGCCCAGTCGTCATTCCAAAACTTGTCATGGAAAAGCGCCATGGGATCGCCTATTTTAGAGGCGAATAAGCCTTCGCCACTGAATGGAAACCGTATCCAAAATGCATCAGCCGCTCGTCGCCATATCCACCGACGTCCGTCAGTTCGACAACTACACCTGGCATGCCGCGCCACAGCAATATCTGGAGGCGGCGATCACCGGCGCGGGCGTGTTCCCGCTGCTGGTACCGTCCTTCGGCGACAGGCTGGATTTCGATGAACTGCTGTCATCGGTGGACGGCGTCATGGTCACCGGCTCGAAATCCAACGTGCATCCTTCGCTCTATGGCGGCGATGCCAGCGAGGCCAACGGCCCGTATGACCCCGCGCGCGATGCAACAACGCTGCCGCTGATCCGCAAGGCCATTGAGCGCGGCGTGCCGCTGCTGGCCATCTGCCGCGGCATCCAGGAGATGAATGTGGCGCTCGGCGGCACGCTGGCCACCGAAATCCAGGAACGCGAGGGTTCGCTCGATCATCGCGCGCCGGCAAGCGACAGCCAGGACGAACGTTTCGGCATTCGCCATAAAGTGACGATCAAGCCCGGAAGCTGCCTCGCCGGCGTCTTCGGCGAGGGCGACATCATGGTCAATTCGGTGCACCGCCAGGCCGTCGACCGTCTTGGTCCGAGGCTGCAACTGGAGGCTGTCGCCGCCGACGGAACCGTCGAGGCGGTCTCCGTCAAGGACGCTCGCGCCTTCGCCGTCGGCGTCCAGTGGCATCCTGAATACTGGGTCAAGTCGGACAGCATCTCGGCCAAGATATTCCGCGCCTTCGGCGACGCCGTGCGCCTGCACGCAGCCGCCAAGTCAGGCGCGCGCGCCGCTGCGGAATAATCGGTCAGACTATTCGTCGATTGCGGCCAGCGACAGCAGCGGCACCGTCGGTTCGTAGGATTCATAACCGTCACCATCGGCCACGCCGAAGGTGACGATCGGATCGACACCGTTGGCGCTGAAGGCAACCGTGCCGTCATGCCTTTCATGCCAGTATTTCGCGCGCTCCATGCCGGGGAAGACCAGCCGGCAGTCCGAAGCGATCGTCAGCAGCGACAGGCCATCCGAAACCTCGGCGCCGCGTTTGACCGCGCATGTCGCTTCGCCGCCATTGGCGGCCAGCCGGTAGTTGCCGGATGACGATGCTTCATCGACATCACTTTGGTCGCCACCACCGCGCAGCAGTTGGAGGCCGGCGAAAAGGGCGGCGACCGCGATCAATGCAGGAACTATCCTCATCCTGTCCTCTTCGCGCACGCGGCACGCACGAGCAGAGGATACAGAATGATTTCAAAGCATTAAGCCAGCGTTAATAAGTGTGGCAGCCGTTCACGCCCGCGCCTTGACCTCAGCGGTCTCCGGCACCGGGGTCAAAGCCTTGCGCTCAGTGAACCAGGAGATCAGATTGTCGACGCACAGATCGGCCATGGCGCGGCGGGTATGCTCCGAGGCCGAGCCGACATGCGGCAGCAGCGTGGCGTTCGATGCGGCAAGCAACGCCTTGGGCACGTTCGGTTCATTGGCGAAGACATCGAGCCCGGCGGCCGCGATGGTGCCGTTGGCGAGCGCGGTTGCAAGGGCTTCTTCGTCCACGGTGCTGCCGCGACCGATGTTGACGAAGACGCCGTTCGCGCCGAGCGCCGAGAGGATTTCGGTGTTGACCGCCTTTGCCGTGGACGCGCCACCAGGCGCTACCGAGATCAGTGTGTCGACTGTCTCGGCGAGGCCTTTCAAGGTCTCGTGGTATTCGTAGGAAAGGCCTTCGATGCGGCGCCGGTTATGGTAGGCGACCGGCAGGCCGAAGGCCTCCAGCCGCCGGGCGATGGCCAGCCCGATACGGCCCATGCCGAAAATACCAGCCTTGCGGCCGCGCAGGGTGAGCCGGCTCAAGGGATAGTCGCCCTTGCGCGCCCAGCTGCCGTCGCGCAGCCAGGTTTCGGCGCGCGGCAGGTCGCGAATGGTGTTGATCAGCAACCCGATCGCGGTGTCGGCGACCTCTTCGGTCAGCACATCCGGCGTGTTGGTGACCATGATGCCGTGCTGTGCCGCATGGCGGGCATCGATCGAATCATAGCCGACGCCGAAACTGGCGATGATCTCCAGTTGAGGCAGCGCATCCATGAAGGCCGCGCTGATACCAGCGAACGAGGCAATGCCGCGCACCGTCCGCCGCATCTCGTCGGTCACCAGCGCCGGGTCGGCCCGCTCGATCCTGACCAGGCTGAATGTCCGCTCGATGCGGTCGACCGCATGGTCGTGGAAGCTACTGGGCGCCAGAATGGCGACGGGCAGCGTCTGTCCAGGCTCGCTCATGCACGCTCCACCGGCTTGCCGGTAGACTGGCGCACATGCAGCTCCGGCTTGATGAGCTCCTGCGACGGGCGCACCGTCTGCCCGTTGAGCTTGTCGAGCAAGGCGCTGGCGGCACGGCGGCCGACCTCGCGCTGGCCGTTCCACACGGTGGTCAGCGCCGGGGTGGCGATGGCGGCTTCCTCGAGATCGTCATAGCCAGTGACTGAAATGTCGATGCCCGGCACCAGCCCCGCGCGGGCAATGCCGTTCATCAGGCCGATGGCGACGAGATCATTCCAGCAGCACGCCGCGGTCGGCCTGTCCTTCAGCGCCAGGAACTGCCCGGCCGCCTCGAAGCCTGCCTGCTTGGTGCGCGGACCGGCGATGCGCCAGGACGGCCTGACCTCCAGCCCGGCGGCTTCCATGGCGTTGACATAGCCCTGGTAGCGGTCGCGGCCAGTCGAGGTCTGGTCGGTGCCCCCGATCATGGCTATGCGCTTGTGGCCAAGTGAAATCAGATGGTTGGTGGCCAGCCCGGTTCCGTAGGCGTCGTCGCCGCGAAACACCGGTACGTCCGCGCCTTCGACGGTGCGCGCGATCAGCACCGCCGGCAAGCCGTTCTCCTCTGCCATCACGATATCGGAGGCTGGTGTACCAATTGCCGGCGACATGATGACGCCGTCAGCGCCGAGCTGCAGCAGCGTATCGATGAAGGTGCGCTGCTTTTCCAGCTGGTCGTAGTGGTTGGACAGGATGAAGGTCTGGCGGCTCCGGTCGAGTTCGCTTTCGATCGAGCGCAGGATTTCGGCGAAGAACGGGTTCATGATGTCGTGCACGACGACGCCGACAATGCCCGAGCGCGAGGTGCGCAGGCTGGCGGCGCGGCGATTGTAGATATAGCCGATGGCGCGAGCATGTTCCTTGATGCGGTCGCGCGTGACGCCGGCGACCAGCGGGCTGTCGCGCAGCGCCAGCGAAACCGTGGCCGTGGACACGCCAAGCGCATCCGCGATCGTCGAAAGCTTGATCTTCTGTGCCAGCGGCTTGCGCTCCCCGACCGATTTAAACAGTTTAAAGGCGGCCTTATGCCATCGTTCCCGGGCAAATCAAAGTTTTTTTGCCAGCGCCTCCGCCTCGACGTCCGAGGCCGCGAGGTTGCGCAGCCGAAGCCGATGCTCGCGGTGGACGATGTAGAGGCCGCTGGCAACGATCACGGCGGCGCCGATCAGCGTCCAGCGGTCTGGGAACTGGTTGAAGATGAGCCAGCCGGAGATGATCATCCACACCATCTGCGAATAGGGATATGGCGCCAGCGCCGTCGTGGTCGCACGCCGATAGGCCTGGACGAGCAGCCAATGGCCGATGCCGCCGAACACGCCGAGCACGAGCAGGATGAACCAGTGCCAGCCATCATGCGGCAGCGAGAAGGAAAACGGCAGCATCGGCAGCAGCAGGACGGCGGGCGCCAGTGCCGAGAACAGGATCAGGCTCTCCGACGTCTCCGTCGCCGACATGCGACGCGTCATGATGACGTAGAAGCAATTCGACATCATCGAGCCCAAGGCAAAGAGATGACCTATGCCGAAAACGCCGACGCCCGGCCGGGTGATGATGAGAACGCCGACAAAGCCCGCCAGGATCGCCAGCCAGCGCCGCCAGCCCGCCCACTCGCCAAGCAGGGGGCCGGCGAGCGCCGTGATCACCATCGGGCCGAAGAAATAGATCGACGTGGTTTCAGCCAGCTGCAGGGTGCGCAGCGCCAGGATGTTGAACATCGTCGAGCCGAACAGGAACAGACCGCGCAGGACATGCGCCGGCAGGTTGACGGGGCGAAAACGCCGGGGATTGCGCCATCCGCGCAGCAGCGTGCCGACGAGCACGACGTGGACGGCAAAACGAACCCAGGCGACGATCAGGGCCGAAACACCGGCAAGGACGAGGTATTTGCTTGAGGTGTCGAGGAAGGTGAAGCAGACATAAGTGGCAAGCATGCAGACAATCGCCACCGGGGGCGTCGCGCTTTCAGCTTGTCTTTGGGGAGCACTCAACTGCGGGCCGGATCGGGAGCAAGGCGGGATGTCCCACCTTTGCGGGAATTGTCGGTTGCCGGCAAGCCAAAAGAGGTTGGTACACAAGAAGCGACGCCGACTGGCCCGGTCCTTGTGTCCTTGCTCCCACAATACGTCAGGGATGCATGCGGGCGCCCTTGGTGATCTTGTCGACCAGCTTCTTCTCGGCGCGAAGCGCGATGCCGACGACCTTGGCGTCATCGGGCGCGAATTGCCCGAAGACGGCGCGATTCGCCGCATCATGCCCGGTCGAGAACATTTCCTCGACATAGAGCGAGCTTGTCACGCCGCGCTCAAGCGCACGCCGGTGGATTGCGCTCAGCATCGGGCGATCGGCCGACAGCACGATGACCGGCTGGATCGACAGCGGATTGTAGAGATTGCCGGCGCGATCGCGATAGGGCTCGCCGATGATGCCGGGGAATTGCGCGATGACACCGCTGGTCAGGAACGCGGTGACGTTGAGCTTCTGCCAGACTGGAAGATCGTCGTGCAGCACGATTGCAAATTTCGTATCGAACATGAGACATTTGCCGTTTCGAGGTTGCGCCCCAATCCGAGGCTAAGGAAGCGATGTCGCTCGAAATAGGCAAAGAGGCATTCCAGGGTCTTGGACGTTTGTGCGAGGGGCCGGCGGAAAACCGCATCATCACCGCCCCCGGCGCTGCCGGCATGGAACGCATCGAGGCACGGTTCCGTGGCAATGCCTTCGAACTTCACCGCCACGACACCTATGCGATCGGCGTGACGCTGCATGGCGTGCAGAGTTTCCGCTATCGCGGCACGACACATCACAGCCTGCCGGGCCAGATCATCGTGCTGCATCCCGACGAATTGCACGACGGCGGCGCCGGCACCGAAGATGGCTTGCGATACAGGATCCTGTATCTGGAGCCTTCGCTGATGCTGGACTGCCTCGACGGCGCATCGCTGCCATTCGTGCGCGACGCCGTGATCACGGATCGCAGCTTCTGCACGACGCTGCTGTCCGCACTCGGGCCAATAGACCAGGAATTGGATGACCTGTTCCTTGCCGACTTCATCGCGCGACTGATGCAAGGCTTGGCCCGGCATGCCGGTCAGCCGGCGAAGCCGCTGCTGAGGCCTGCGTGGCGGGCGGCCCGGCTGGCGCGTGACTATCTGGAAGACAACATGGCGCGAAGCGTTCGCTCGGAGGAGCTGGAGGCTGTCACCGGGCTTGACCGCTACGCGCTGTCACGGCATTTCCGCGCCGCCTTCTCGACCAGCCCGCACCGGTTCCTGGTGATGCGTCGGCTACAGCAAGCGCGCCGTATGATCGAGATCGGCGAACCCCTGGCGCAGATCGCCATAGCAGTAGGGTTCAGCGACCAGAGCCATTTCAACCGGCAATTCAAGAAGGCGTTCGGTATCACGCCAGGGTGCTGGGCGTCACTCGTTCACGGCAGCGATGCAATGGCCGCCTAGAGCAGGGCTACTCGTCGGACTCGGCGTCGTCGTCGACGAGCACCATTTCCTCATTCAAGAGGTTCGCCTCAATCCGGGCGAGCAGCTTCAGCAGTGCCTTCTGCTCTTTCTTGTCGAGGCCCTTCAGGGCCTGCTTCTCGGTCTTTTTCACCGACTTCTCGATGGCGCGGATGGTTTCGCGACCGGTGTCGGTGAGGAAGATATGCGCCTGGCGGGCATCGGCCTCGGAAGCGCGCTTGTCCAGGAAACCCTGGGCCTGCAGCCGGTTGATGGTCTTGGTGATGGTCGGCGGACGCACGCCGAGCCGGCCGGCGAGATTGCCGGGCGTCTGGCCGTCCTCGCGGTCCAGCGCCAGCATGATCTGGTCCTGGCCGGCATAGAAACCGTGCGCCAGCAGCCGCGCCGCAAGCGCCGTACGCGCCAGCCGCGCCGCAGAATGCAGCCGGCTCATTGTCGCAGTCTTGTCCGCCTTGGCCATGGTCATCCCTCTTCGGCCACACCGGTGAGAGCAGCATAGCCACAGCCAGCCGGTTGGCAATCGACGATCAAAAAGATTCCGGCGCCGCAAAACAGCTTTGCCGGCAAGCATTGGAGTGCCCGCCGTGGCTAATGCCAGATGTTTATTTCAGTTAGATGACAAACGACTTCCTGCACGAGAGACTGACGGCCCGTCAGGCGAAGACCGATTGCCCAGCGCTCACGCCGACGGCCGACCTTCCACGCCTGGCCCTTTGCCCGCGCCGCCATGCCCCGCCGATGCAATCACGGCAATTCCAGCTGCAAGCCATGCGGATTGGTCCATCGGTTTGCCTCGTGCAAAACGGACACAGGCATCCTATATGGAGCCGACAATCCCGTTTCGAGGCCCGGATTCCGGTGCCGATATTTTTCCGAGGCAAGCCATGAGCGACGCACAGACGCAGATCCCCGTAACCGTTCTTACCGGCTATCTCGGCGCCGGCAAGACCACGCTGCTGAACCGCATCCTGTCGGAGAATCACGGCAAACGCTACGCGGTCATCGTCAATGAATTCGGCGAGATCGGCATCGACAATGACCTGATCGTGGAATCCGACGAGGAAATCTACGAGATGAACAATGGCTGCGTGTGCTGCACGGTGCGCGGCGACCTGATCCGCGTCGTCGAAGGGCTGATGCGTCGGCCTGGCCGCTTCGATGCCATCGTGGTCGAGACGACCGGCCTTGCCGATCCTGTGCCGGTGGCACAGACCTTCTTCATGGATGACGACGTGCGCTCCAAGACCAGGCTCGATGCCGTGGTGGCGCTGGTCGACGCCAAGCACCTGCCGCTGCGGCTCAAGGATTCCAAGGAGGCCGAGGACCAGATCGCCTTCGCCGATGTCGTCGTGCTCAACAAGACTGACCTGGTGACGCCTGAAGAACTGGCCAAGGTCGAGGCGACGATCCGCGCGATCAACCCGGCGGCAAGGATCCATCGCACCACCCGCGCCGGGGTTGCGTTGTCCGAAGTGCTCGACCGTGGCGCCTTTGACCTTTCCCGGGCGCTGGAAAACGACCCGCACTTCCTCGAGGCGCATGACGATCACGACCATGATCACGAATGTGGCCCGGATTGCGATCACGACCATCATCACCATGATCATGACGGCCACGATCACCACCATCATGACCACGCGCACCCATCGGCCATCCATGACGTGACAGTGCAGTCGGTGTCGCTGCGCGGCGGCGAGATGGATTCGAAGAAATTCTTCCCGTGGATCGAGAAGATCACGCAGATGGAGGGCCCGAACATCCTGCGGCTCAAGGGCATCATCGCGCTCAAGGGCGATGACGAGCGCTATGTCATCCAGGGCGTGCACATGATCATCGAGGGCGACCACCAGCGCGCCTGGAAGGATGGCGAGAAGCATGAGAG
Organism: Mesorhizobium carmichaelinearum; assembly: GCA_943370265.1. Taxonomy (GTDB): domain Bacteria; phylum Pseudomonadota; class Alphaproteobacteria; order Rhizobiales; family Rhizobiaceae; genus Mesorhizobium; species Mesorhizobium carmichaelinearum_A. The sequence continues at coordinate 203,777 of CALRQH020000007.1, read as the reverse complement.
CCGACTGGTGTTCATCGGCCGCAACCTCGATGCCGAGCGCCTGAAGAAGAGCTTCGAGGCCTGCCAGGCCTAGGTGAGGTCTCGCAGTGCAACTCGAGGAGGCTTGAATACTCTGCAACGTACACATATCATGTGTACGTTGCAGGAATACCCATGCCTAGATCAGCAGACAACAAGACCGACCGCTACCAAATCCGCATCCCCCCCGCGCAAAAGGCGATGATTGCTCGCGCTGCGGCACTGTCGCATAAGGACATGGCCGACTTCATCCTCGACAAGATCGTGCCCGAGGCACAGGCCGTGATCGAAGCGGCCGAAGTGACGAAGGTATCCGGCCGCGACTTCACGCGCATCCTCGACCTCCTGGAGCACCCGCCAAAACCCAACGCCAGGCTCAGGGCAGCCATAGCCGCCCTCCCGGATACTCTGTGACGCTTCCGTCCTGGCACGAGGAACCCATTGCCAAGCGACACGATCGGGCTTCCTTCGATTGCGGCGATGCGCAGATGAACGATTTTCTGCGGCGGTTCGCGCGGCAGAGTCACGATCAGAACGCTGCAAAGACCTTCTGCGCGATCGATGGCATCGCTCCGGAGCGGATACTCGGGTTCTATACGATCGCACCGTCCGCCGTCGCTCATGAGACCGTTCCCGAAGCGATGACGAGAGGCTTGGCGCGACATGAGGATTCCGGCTTCAAGCTTGCCAGGCTTGCGACCGACCGCTCCGTCGCCGGGCAGGGGCTTGGAGGACAACTGCTTGCCGCTGCGGCGTTGCGTTGCCTGCGGCTTGCCGCCGAGGGTGGCGGCACCGTGCTCATCATCGATGCCAAGAGCGAGCGGGCTGCAAGATGGTACGCCAGCTATGGAGCCGAGCCCCTCAAGGGACCGGATTTGACCCTGGTGATGCCACTGGCGACGTTCGCAACCGATCTGCGAGCCAAGGGGCTGCTTTGACAATAGCCCCTCGAGCCTCTCGCCACTTCACCGATCCTCCCGGTTGCCGGGACCGCAAACGTCGAGTAAGTCGCCCAGGCTCCCATGCAATCTCGCCCGGATGAACAAGATCACCATGCCAACCGTCGCCCCACTTGACCTCGAAGGCCACTGCATCGCCGCTGTCTTCCTCGACGACGTGCCGCATTTCGCGATGGCCGACGGTATTGTCCATAGACTCGACCATGGCCACAAGACGGCGACGGCCAATGACGGGCTGCTTGCCGCCTTCCACGACGCGGCCAACGACCGGCTGATTACCGGCGGCGAGGACGGCAAGGTTTTTGCGATAACCGCCGGCGGCAATTCCACGGAACTGGCAAGCGCCGGCAAGAAATGGATCACCAGCGTCGCCGCCGGCCCGCAAGGCGCCATCGCCTATGCCTCGGGCAAAACAGCCTTCGTGCGTTTCGCCGATGGCAAGACCCGGGAATTCGTCCATCCGCGTTCGGTCGAGGGCTTGGCCTTCTCGCCCAAGGGCATGCGCTTCGGTGTCGCCCGCTACAATGGCGCGACGCTGCATTTCCCGGCCGCCGAGGGCAAGCCGGTCGAGCTTGAATGGGCGGGCGCCCATACCGGCATCACCTTCTCGCCGGACGGCGCTTTCCTGGTCACCACGATGCAGGAAAACGCGCTGCACGGCTGGAAGCTCGCTGATGGCAAGCACATGCGCATGACCGGCTATCCCGGCAAGGTCAAAAGCCTGTCGTGGAGCGTGAAGGGCAAGTGGCTGGCGAGCTCCGGCGCGCCGGCGGCGATCGTCTGGCCGTTTTCGGGCAAGGACGGCCCGATGGGCAAGGCGCCACTGGAACTCGGCACACGCGGCAATGCGATGGTGACCTCCGTCGCCTGCCATCCGAGCCAGGATGTCGCGGCGATCGGCTATGACGACGGCATGGTGATGGCGGTGCGTTTTGCCGACGCCAAGGAGGTGCTGCTGCGCCGGCCGGGCAACGGCGCGATCACCTCGATGATGTGGGACAAGGAAGAGCGTCGCATCGCCTTCGGCAGCGCGGCCGGCGACTGCGGCGTCATCGATATCGCCGCGTAATCTGCGGGCGTCTTGTTATTCGGCGCCGCAGGAAACCTTGCCTTTGAACTCGACCGACTTGTGGTCCGTGTCGGCCGTGCTGTCATAGACGGCAAGGGTGTACTGCCCGTCATAGACGCCTTCCTCCGTGGCCTTGGTCAGGATCGTCAGTTCGACGGAATTGAGCATCTTCGACACCTCGTGCTCGCGATACACGAGCAACCGCAACTCCCTGTCGTCGAGCCAGTATTGCGTCAGGTTGGAATTCTCGAACACGGTCTTGCGCAGATCGTCGCCGGCGGGTCTGCCCAGAATTTCGAGATCGCCGCGAAAGTTGAAGGTCGGGTTGCCCAGGCCGTTGGTGACACCGGCGTCGAGCTGGAACTTCACCGCTGCATCATCGGCGGAACACCAGATGCCGCCGGACGTGAAAGCAGCATTGGCAGATAGGAGCAGCGTGGCCGCGCAGATGATCGTCCGCATGTCTTCCACCTCGCGCCCCCCGTCCGCTGCATTGAGGCCGACCTCGCGGCCTGGGTCAAGATCCCGGCAACGCTGAGCCAATGCAGAGCCATCGCGCGGCCAATTGCGGTTCAGGATGCCGATTGGCTAGAAGGAGCCGACAAGAGGGGTGATCATGCACAGCATCGACAATTCGAAGACTTCCATCGGCGGCATCAGTGCGGCTCGTATCGCCGACCTGCGCGAAACCGAAGGAGCTGCCTTCCGCAAGGCGCGGCCGAAATCGGCAGCCAGGGTCGGCAATGGCCTGCCCGGCTTTTTCGGCGGCGTGCCTATGCACTGGATGAAGGACTGGCCGACGCCGTTTCCGATCCTGGTCGACAGCGCCAAGGGCGCCAGCATCACCGACGTCGATGGCAACAAACTCGACGATTTCTGCCTTGGCGACACCGGGTCGATGTTCGGCCATTCGCCGCCGCCGGTGGCCCGCGCCATCCGCCGCCAGGCCGGGCGCGGCCTGACCTACATGCTGCCTTCCGAAGACGCGCTCGCCATCGGCCCGCTGCTGCAGGAACGGTTCGGCCTGCCCTTCTGGCAGATCGCGACGACGGCGACTGATGCCAACCGCTTTGCGCTGCGCGTCGCCCGCGCCGTCACCGGCCGCGAAAAAATCCTCGTCTTCAACGGCTGCTATCACGGCTCGGTCGACGAGACGATGGTGCGGCTCGTCGATGGCAAGCCCGTCAACCGGCCGGGGCTGGCTGGCGAATTCCGCGACCTCACCCGCACTGCGAAGGTGATCGAGTTCAACGACGTCTCGGCTCTCGAGGCCGCACTCAAGGACCGGGATGTCGCCTGCGTCATCACCGAGCCGGTGCTGACCAATTCCTGTATGGTGCTGGCCGATGCCGGTTACCACGACGCATTACGACGCCTCACCCGCGCGGCGGGCACATTGCTGCTGATCGACGAGACGCACACCATCTCGACCGGCCCCGGCGGCTACACACGGAAACATGGGCTGGACCCCGACCTGTTCGTGCTGGGTAAGCCGATCGCCGGCGGCGTTCCCGCCAGCGTCTGGGGCATGAGCGACCACGTCGCCACGCGCTACGCCGACTACAACCGGACCAAGGAACCCGGCTATTCCGGCATGGGCACGACGCTGTCGGCCAACCCGCTGCAGTTCGCCACGATGCGCGCCACGCTCGAAGAGGTGATGACTGAAGAGAATTACGAGCGCATGGACAAACTGGCGCAGAGGCTGGACGCCGGGCTCAGCGCCGCCATCGAGCGAAACCGACTGCCCTGGCATGTCGCCCGCGTCGGCGCCCGCGTCGAATTCATCTGCGCGCCCGGCCCGCTGCGCAATGGCGCCGAGGCCGAGACGGCGCATGCGCCGGAGCTTGAGGCCGCCATCCACGTCGCGCTGGTCAATCGCGGCGTGCTGATCGCGCCCTTCCACAACATGATGCTGATCTCGCCGGCGACATCAGCCGCCCAGGTGGACCGGCTGATCGCCGCCTTCGGCGCGGTTGCGGCAAAGCTTGCGGCATGAGACAAGCGCGCGAGCAAAACCAGAGTGCCATCATGACCTCACCTTCGGGCTCTTCGCCCACCGAGGCGCAAGCCTTTCTCGACGCGCATCCCGAAATCGAGGCCTTCGATATCGTGCTGACCGACGCCAATGGCGTCGGCCGCGGCAAGATCGTGCGCCGGCACGAGCTGAAAAGCATCTTCGAGGGCGGCCGTCACATGCCGATCTCCATTCTCGGCCTCGACATCACCGGCGAGGATGTGCACGAGACCGGGCTGATCTGGACGACGGGCGACGGCGATCTCAGGGCATGGCCAATCCCCGGCACGCTTGTGCCGCTCCATGGCACGAATCCGCCACGCGGCCAGGTGCTGATGGCGATGTACCAGCTTGACGGACAGCCGATGTCCTCCGACCCGCGCCTGGCGCTGGCGCGACAGGTCGAAATCCTTGCGGCCAAAGGCCTCTATCCGGCCGGCGCCTTCGAGCTCGAATTCTTTCTCCTCGCCAATGATCGCGATGCCGACGGCAAGGTGCAGCCGGCGCGCGCCGTGCTCGACGGCCGCGTTTCCGGCAAGACCGAGGTCTATTCCGTCGACCATCTGCACGGCATGGAGCCGCTGTTCTCCGACATCTATGCAGCCGCCAAGGCACAAGGGATTCCCGCCGAGACGGTCATTTCCGAATATGCGCCGGGCCAGTACGAGCTGACCTTGAACTACCGCAAGGATGTGATGCGTGCCGCCGACGACCTCGTGATGCTGAAGCGGCTGGTGCGGGCACAGGCGCGGCGCCATGGCGTCACCGCTTGCTTCATGGCCAAGCCGATCGAGAAATATGCCGGCTCCGGCATGCATTTCCATGTCTCGCTGCAGGACAAGGCCGGTCGAAACGTCTTCGCCGAAGCCGGCGGAGAAAGCTGGTCGCTGCCGCTGCTCCAGGGTCTCGGCGGTCTCATCCAGACGATGGCCGAATCGATGCTGGTGTTTGCGCCGCATGCCAATTCATGGCGGCGTTTCGTCTCGCAATCCTACGCGCCGGTGGCGCCGACCTGGGGTGTCAACAACCGTTCGGTCGCACTGCGCGTGCCGGCCGGCGACGCGAAGAACCGGCGCATCGAGCACCGCCCGTCCGGCGTCGACGCCAACCCCTATCTGATCGCGGCAACGGTTCTCGCGGGCATCATCAAGGGTCTCGACGAAGGTCTCGACCCCGGCCCCGAAACCACCGGAAACGGCTATGAAGCAGCGGTCACGCGCACCACGATGCCTGTCGACTGGCGCGCCGCGATCGAAGCGGCAAGGGCGTCCAGCTTCCTGAAAGGGGCGCTCGGCGAAGACCTGCACCGCACCTTCGTGGCGATCAAGCAGTCCGAGTATCTGCGTGTGGCGCGCACGGTCAGCGAACTGGATTACCACCTCTACCTGCACGAGGTGTGACGACCTGATGGCAGGCGGCGATCACTTTTTCGCCGCCTACATCAAATGAGGTAGCGTGCCGGCGCTATAGAACATATCATGAACGGATGAGCGCTCTCACCATCCGTGAAAAGCTGGCAATCCTTTCCGATGCCGCCAAATACGACGCCTCCTGCGCCTCATCCGGCTCGGCGAAGAAGGACTCGCTGAAGTCCGGAGGCATCGGCTCTACCGAAGGCATGGGAATCTGCCATTCCTATGCACCGGACGGGCGCTGCATTTCGCTCCTGAAAATCCTGCTCACCAATTTCTGCATCTACGACTGCAGCTATTGCATCAACCGATCGTCCTCGAATGTGCGCCGCGCCCGCTTCAGCATCGCGGAGGTGGTGAAGCTGACCATGGATTTCTATCGGCGCAACTATATCGAAGGCCTGTTCCTGTCCTCGGGCGTCATCCGATCGCCGGACGAAACCATGGGCGAGATGGTTGAAGTGGCGCGACGGCTGCGGCTGGAGGAGAAATTCTCCGGTTACATCCATTTGAAGACCATCCCCGAAAGTTCGGCGGAACTGGTCGAGAAGGCTGGCCTCTATGCCGACCGTCTGTCGATCAATGTCGAACTGCCGACGGACGAGGGTGTCAAAAAACTGGCGCCGGAAAAGAAGCCGGAAACCATCCGCCTCTCCATGGCCAGGCTGCGCCAGAAGATGGAGGAAAAAGCCGAGCCTACACTCAGGACCAAGAAGCGCGAACGCTTCGCGCCGGGCGGGCAGTCGACACAGATGATCGTCGGCGCCGACAAAACCTCCGACGACGGCATCCTGCACACCAGCGCACGGCTTTATGGCAGCTACCATCTGCGGCGCGTCTATTATTCTGCGTTCAGCCCGATCCCGGATTCATCGTCATCGCTGCCCTTGCAGAAGCCGCCGCTGATGCGCGAGCACCGGCTCTATCAGGCCGACTGGCTGATGCGGTTCTACGGGTTTTCGCAGCCGGAGATCCTGGCCGGCAGCAGCGACGGCATGCTCGATCTCGCCATCGACCCTAAGCTCGCCTGGGCGCTGCGCAACCGGGGGCAATTTCCCGTCGATATCAACCGCGCCGACCGCGAAGCGCTGCTGCGGGTTCCCGGTCTCGGCACCAAGGTGGTGGCGAAAATCCTGGAGACCCGCCGCCACCGGCGCATGCGGCTGGAAGATGTCGGGCGTCTTTGCCACTCTATCGCCAAGCTGCGGCCCTTCATCATTGCCGAAGGTTGGTCGCCAGGCACTCTCACCGACAAGGCTGGCCTGCGTGGCAAGATCGTCCATTCCTGCGAACAACTGTCCCTTTTGTGACCATGCAGCCGGCTGAGCTCAATCTTGCCCGATACAGCGCTCGGCTCGACAGCGAGACAGATTTTGCCGGCTGGCGCGATGCGGCGCGGCAACTTGCGCTGAATGAGGTCAAACCCGAAGAGATCAGCTGGTATGTCGCAGCCGGTTTCGACCGGCAGCGGAGCGATTTGCCGCCCGTGCCTCGGGGCGCTCAGCTCGTCGTGCCGCGCGACTTCATCAGCCGCGCCGAAACCGCCTTTTGCCATTCCGACCCCAGCCGGTTCGCCTTTCTCTACAGGCTGCTGTGGCGATTGCGCACGGAGCCCAAGCTGCTGGCGATCGCATCGGACGTCGATACCAGGCGCCTTGAAACCATGGAGAAGGCGGTTCGCCGCGACAGCCACAAGATGCATGCCTTCGTGCGCTTCCGGAAGATCGGCGATGGCGCCGATGAGCGCTATGTCGCCTGGTTCGAGCCCGATCATTTCATCGTCGAGCGCAACGCGGATTTCTTCGTCAGGCGCTTCACCGGCATGCACTGGACGATCCTGACCCCCTATGCGTCCGCAGACTGGGATGGCGAAAGGCTGGCCATCGGGCCGGGCGCCGCCAAGGGCGATGCACCAGCACAGGACGACACGGAGACGCTGTGGCGCACCTATTTCGAGAACATCTTCAATCCGGCACGGCTCAAGGTGAAGGCGATGCAGAAGGAGATGCCTAAGAAATACTGGCGGAACCTTCCCGAGGCCTCGCTCATTCCAGAGCTGATCGCAGGAGCGGACAAGGCCGCCAAAGACATGATTGCCAGAACGCCGACCACACCCGCGCCGCACCACGCCACGGTGCAGGCAAAACATTGGCCGAAGCATGAGCCACCAGAACCGGTGGAGGACGATAGCGCAAGCACGGTCGCGGAATTGCGTGAAGCAGCGAAGGGTTGCCGCCGCTGCCCGCTGTGGCGCGACGCGACGCAGACCGTGTTCGGCGAAGGGCCTGATGGCGCCAAGGTTATCTTCGTCGGCGAACAGCCCGGCGACCAGGAGGACCTCGCCGGCAAACCTTTCGTCGGCCCGGCTGGCAAGGTGTTCGACGCGATCCTCGATGACGCCGGAGTTGATCGCCAGAAAGTCTATGTCACCAACGCGGTCAAGCACTTCAAGTTCGAGCCGCGCGGCAAGCGTCGCATCCATTCCAAGCCGAATGCCGGCGAAGTCCAGGCCTGCCGCTGGTGGATCGACAGGGAATTCGCTCTGATCAAGCCGGAGCTTGCCGTGGCGCTGGGCGCAACGGCGGCGTTGTCGCTGCTGGGCAAGGCGATCCCGGTGACAAAGATGCGCGGCCAGGTGATCGAGCGCGAGGACGGCCTGCGCGTTTTCATCACCATCCACCCGTCCTTCATCTTGCGCATTCAGGAGCCGGCGGAGAAGGAAGCGGAGCGCGAGCAGTTTCTCAAAGATATGAAAGAGGTGAAGCAGCTTATGGCAGCTTAATCCGGCATCGGTCAGCGCCGCTTACGCTTTTGCGGAGTAGTGCGACGCGCTCTACCGGATCAGGATTGCCCTCAAATCATTCACATTCGTGCCCGTCGGACCCGGTACAAACAGATCGCCAACCGCATCGAACGCCGTCCAGGCATTGTTGCCGGCCAGCATCGCCTTGGCGTCCACGCCGGCCGCCCGCATGCGCGACACGGTCGAGCCGTCGGCAAAAGCGCCGGCATTGTTCTCCGAGCCATCGATGCCGTCGGTATCCGCGGCCAGGGCGTGAATGCCTTCGGCGCCGCTGATGCCGATAGCGAAGGCCAACAGGAATTCCGAGTTGCGGCCGCCCTTGCCCCTTACGCCGTCAATTGGGGCGCGGAGCGTTACGGTTGTTTCACCGCCCGACAGGATGAGAACCGGCTTCGGGAACGGCCGGTTGCGCGTTGCCACTTCGCGCGCGATTGCCGCATGGACGCCGCCGACCTCGCGCGCTTCGCCCTCGATCGAGTCCGAAAGGATGACGGCGTCGATGCCCTGCTGTTTCGCTTCCGCTGCGGCTGCTTCCAGCGAGACTCCAGCCGAGGCGATCAGATGCACTTCGTTGCGGGAAAATCGCTGATCATCGGGACTTGGGGCATCGGCGGCCGGCGAACTGATGTGCGCCATCACCGAGGCCGGCAGTTTCATGCCATAGGCGGCGATCGAGGCCAGCGCATCCTCACGGCTGCCGGAATCGGGAACGGTTGGGCCAGAGGCGACCAGTGCTGGATTGTCGCCGGGAATGTCGGAGACGACCAGCGACACGACCCTGGCTGGCCAGGCAGTCGCCGCCAGCCGACCACCCTTGATGGTGGAAACATGCTTGCGGATAGTGTTCATCGCCGCGATGGGCGCGCCGGAAGCAAGCAGCGCCTCATTGACGGCGATCTCGTCGGCCAGCGTCAAGCTTCCCGCTGGCGATGGCAGCAGCGCCGAGCCGCCGCCGGAAATGAGCGCCACGACCAGATCGTCCGCTGTCAGGCCCTGCACCTTCGCCAGCAGGCGGCGCGAGGCCTCGAGACCGGCGGCATCCGGCACCGGATGCGCGGCCTCGATGATTTCGATGCGCTCGCATTTGGCACCATAGCCATAGCGGGTGACGACCAGCCCTTCGATCGGCCCGTCCCAGACCTTCTCGAAAGCCGCAGCCATCTGTGCCGAGCCTTTTCCCGCGCCAATGACGATCGTTCGACCCTTGGGCTTCGCCGGCAAATGATCGCGGATCGTGCGTTCCGGATCGGCGGCCGCGACGGCAGCGTTGAAGATGGAGGTGAGAAAGAGCTTGGGGTCGAGCACGGTCATTTTTCTTCCGGAGCCAGAGCCAGACCGCGCTTGTCGATGCCGAGATGATCGCAGATCGCATCGACCACGACGCCGTGATCCTCGCGCTCCGGCAGGCCGGACACGGCGATCACGCCAATGACGCCGGCGCCCTTCACGGCCACCGGAAAGCCGCCGCCGGCCAGCACGTAATCGGCGATGTCCAGCCCCTCGCCCACCTTGAAGGTGCGGTCGGGCCGTTGCTGTTCCAGCACCAGTCGGTAGGTGCTTTTCAGGAACCGCTTTACCACATTGATCTTGCGCCGTGCCCAGTCGGGATTGGAGGCGTTCGAACCGGGCATCGCCGCATAGAACAGCGGCCGGTCGAATGTGCGTATATCGACGATGACAGGCATATTCTCGGCGAGTGCCCGATCGCGGATGGCCGAGCCGATCTTGAAAGCGATGGCATCGTCGAAGGCCGGGAAGACAAGAACCTCTTCCTGTTTCTTGATCAGAGCGATGTCGTCGGCAACGGCCATGTCGTTCCCCTGTCAGCTTCGCCGCACGCTTTGACCGATGGCTGCCGCCGGGTCAAGCAGGGAACACATAGCGGCGCCCTAAATCGCCATGTCGGTCTTGGCCGCCCGCCCCGCCACATAGACCTCGCGCACGGCGCGATCGTCACCCAGCGTCTGCAGCAGAAACAGTTCCTCCGCCAGCGTACCCACCGTCTCCATGCGCAACCGCATCGCGGGGGTGGCGCGGGCGTCGAGCACGACGATGTCGGCGTCGGTATCCTGATCCAGCGTGCCGACCTTTTCGGCCACCGAGAGCGCCTCGGCATTGCCGCGCGTCATCTGCCAGAAGGACTGGAATGGGTTCAGCTTCTCGCCATTCAGCGCGATCACCTTGTAGCCTTCGTCCATGGTGCGCAGCATCGAATAGTTGGTGCCGCCGCCGACATCGGTGGCCGCCGCGATCCGCAGGGCTTTGTCGCGCGTGCGGTAACGCTGGTAGTCGAACAGGCCGGAGCCGAGGAACAGGTTGGAGGTCGGGCAGAACACCGCCACGGAGCCGCTCTCCGAAAGTGCATCCGCCTCGCGTTCCGACAGATGGATGCAATGGCCAAACAGGCTCTTCTTCCCCAGCAGCCCATAATGCTCGTAGACGTCGGTGTAGTCGCGCGACCAGGGATAAAGTTTCTGCGTGAAGGCGATCTCGGCGTGGTTTTCCGACAGATGCGTCTGCATGTGCAGGTCGGGATGTTCGCGGCACAGCGCGCCCGCCATCTCCATCTGCTCCGGCGAAGAGGTGATGGCGAAGCGCGGTGTGATGGCATAGTGCTGCCGGCCCTTGCCATGCCATTGCGCGATCAGCGCCTTGGTGTCGTCATAGCCGGACTGGGGCGTGTCGAGCACGCCTTCGGGCGCGTTGCGGTCCATCATCACCTTGCCGGCGATGTTGAGCATGTTGCGGTCGTGCGATTCGGCGAAAAAGGCTTCGGCGGAGGACTTGTGCACCGAGCAATAGGCGACCACCGTCGTGGTACCATGGCGCACCATCTCGTCGAGGAACAGCCTGGAAATGCGGCGGCCATGCTGGGCGTTGGCGAATTTCGTCTCTTCCGGAAACGTGTAGGTGTTCAGCCAGTCGAGCAGTTCGGCGCCATAGGAAGCGATGATCTGCATCTGCGGAAAATGCACATGGGAATCGATGAAGCCCGGCAGCAGAAGATGCGGCCGATGGTCGATCTTTCTTACGCCCTCCCCCGCCTGTTTCTCGACATCGGCATAGGCGCCGGCGGCGACAATCCGGCCGTCGCGGAGCAGCAGGCCGCCGTCTTCCTCATAGCGCCAGGCGGAATGGTCATCGATGGTTTCAGGCCAGCGCAGGAAGGACAGGGTGCGGCCGCGCAGAAGTGTGGTGGTCATGAAATCCGCCATATCAATTCTTGAATACCCCGCGCCCGCGACGAGGCGCCTGCCCCAGGCTATTTGCCCGCGCCCTCGAACCACGCCACCAGCAACGCACGCTCCTTGTCGGTGATCTGGCTGACATTGGCGGGCGGCATGGCGTGACTGCGGCCGGCCTGCAGATAGATTTCGCGGGCATGGTTGGCGATGTTGGCGTCGGTGTCGAGCATCACGCCCTTCGGCGCGTGATAGATGCCTTCATAGGACGGCTCCGCCGCATGGCACATCGAGCAACGCCCGAGCACGGTGTCGCGCACGGCCGGGAAATGCGCCGAGGCGATATAGACTTCCGCCGAGGCGGACGCTTTCGGCTCGCCGGTCAGCACCTTCGGCACGGTCGACAGCCAGATGATGATGATGAACAGGACGAGAGCACCGAGCCAGGTCCAGTGCGGGTTGCCGGCACGCTTGTGGACGGTGTTGAAATAATGCCGGATCAGGACGCCGATGATGAACACCAGCGAGGCGATGACCCAGTTGAACTGGGTGCCGAACGCCAGCGGATAGTGGTTCGACAGCATCAGGAACAGCACCGGCAGCGTCAGGTAGTTGTTGTGCAGGGAGCGCTGCTTGGCGATCTTGCCGTATTTCGGATCGGGCTTGCGGCCGGCGATGAGGTCGGCGACGACGATCTTCTGGTTGGGGATGATGACCATGAAGACGTTGGCGGACATGATTGTCGCGGTGATGGCGCCCAGATGCAGGAAGGCGGCGCGGCCGGTGAACAGATGCGTCAGCCCCCAGGCGATGAACACCAGCACGCAGTAGAGCACCAGCATCAGGCCGGTATCGCTCTTCCCCAGCGGCGAGCGGCACAGCAGATCATAGACAACCCAGCCGACGCCGATCGTTGCTATGGACAGCAGGATGCCCACCGGCACCGACATGGGCAGCACGTTGGGATCGATCAGGAACAGGTCGGCGCCGGCATAGTAGACCACGCACAGCATGGCGAAGCCGGACAGCCAGGTGGCGTAGGATTCCCATTTGAACCATGTCAGGTGCTCGGGCATCTCGGCCGGCGCCACCAGATATTTCTGGATGTGATAGAACCCGCCGCCATGCACCTGCCATTCCTCGCCGAAGGCGCCGACGGGCATGCCCGGGCGCTGGCGCAGACCGAGGTCGAGCGCGACGAAATAGAAGGATGAGCCGATCCACGCGATGCCGGTGATGACGTGCAGCCAGCGCACGGCAAAGCTCAGCCAGTCCCAGAAAATCGCGAAATCCATCATTGAGGTCGTCCCTGCCAGTCCGGTGACTTTACGGGCTTGAACGCAAACGAAAAGAGGCGAAGTGTGCGATGACTTTCAAAAAAAAATGGAAAATACTAGAGTCACCGTAAGCCGCAGCATGAAAGCCACGGAAACCGCATGGCCTATCTCGACAACATCGCCGTTTTCGTCCGTGTCGTCGAACTCGGCAATCTGTCGGCGGCCGGCCGCGACATGCGCATTTCGCCGGCGGTCGCCTCCAACCGCATCAAGGAACTGGAGAAGCATCTTGGCGTGCGGCTGTTCAACCGCACCACGCGGCAATTGATGCCGACAGAGCACGGCAACGTATTCTATTCCGGCGCCAAGCAGGTGCTGGACGCCATCACCGAGGCGGAAGCCGCCGTTTCAGCGCTTTCCGGGCAGCCGCGCGGCACCATCAGGGTGACGGCGCCGTTGGGCCTCGGTCGCCGGCTGGTGGCCTCAGGTATTCCCGATTTCCACGACAAGTATCCTGATATCGAGGTGCGGCTGCGGCTCTCGGACCACAATGTCGACATCATGAAGGAAGGCATCGACGTCGCCTTCCGGCTCGGCATCATCGAGGATTCCAGCCTGCGCATGCGCGGCATCATGGAATGCGAGCGCGTGCTGGTGGCGGCACCGAAATATCTAGAGGCGCGCGGCGAGCCGACGGAGCCGCAGGAACTGATCGGCAAGAAGCACGACTGCCTGATGCTGCGCTATTCCGGCGCGCGCGAATATGTGTGGACCCTGCAGACCCCTACTGGCCCGCAGAAGTTCGAGGTGCACGGTCCCTACGACACCGACGATGGTGACGTGCTGACAGGCTGGGCGCTGTCGGGGCGCGGCATCATCAACAAGCCGCGCTTCGAGGTTGAGCCGTTCATCCGCGACCGGCGGCTGAAGGTCATCCTGACCAGCACGCCGCCGACACCGGTGCAGTTCGCCGCCGTCTACCCGCACAAGAAGCTGCAGGACCCAAAGGTGCGGCTGCTGCTCGACTTCATGGCCGAGCGCTGCCAGCGGCTGATCAACGATCTTCTGGCGGGCCGGTGAGGGCTGGCCGGCAAGTGACCGGCAGTTGGCCCAGCGTCAGCGGTTGCCATCCCCGCAACTGGCGAACATAGTTCCGGTTCCATTTCGTCTTGCAGGGATCATCGATGGACAACGGCGCCACAATGCATCTTGCCGTTTCGCTGTTCCCCGGAGCCGCCGACATTTCGCCCGAGGCTGAGCCGGAATTCAATCGTCTGGCTGGCTTTGTGCAAAAGGCTGAAGCAGCCGGGCTGGACATGGTTGTTATCGCCGATTCAGCACCGGCTCCCGATGGCGATGCCGCAAACAGTCCGACGCCCTTCGAAGCCACGACCTTGCTGGCGGCGCTCGCGACGGTGACAAGCAGGATAGGCCTCGTCGCCGCGGCGTCGACCATCGCCCACCAGCCCTACAATCTGGCGCGCCGTTTCGCCTCGCTCGATATCATCAGCCATGGCCGCGCCGGGTGGAACGCCACGATGGCGCAGGACCCGTGCGAAGCAGCCAATTTCAGCCGTCCGGAAGGGTTTTCGTCCGACGATTTTCGCCGCCGGACCGAGGAATATTTCGGCATCGTCCAGGGCTTGTGGCAGGGCTGGGATGCTGACGCGCTGCTGTTCGACAAGAGCGGCGGCCGCTTCCACACGCCTGAAAAGATGCACCTGCTCGATCACAAGGGCGAGTTCTTTTCCGTGCGCGGGCCGCTGAATGTCGCGCGATCCCCGCAGGACACGCCGGTGCTGGTGCTGTCGGGTCTGTCGGAGCCGGACATGGATGTTGCCGCCCGCACCGCCGATGTCGTCCTGCTGGACGACGGGCCGCTCGAAGGCGTGAAAGCACGCCATGACAATCTGAAGCGTCGCGTTGCCGCCAACAGGCGCGACCCGGATGCCGTGAAGGTGCTGATAAATGCCTCGCCTGCCGCCGATGGCAAGCCGGCCGACCTCGCCGACAGGCTGGAAGAACAGTACCGCTCGAAAAGCTGCGGCGGGTTCAACATCGTGATGCCGGCACATTTTTCGGCGCTCGACGCATTCGTCGATCTGGTCCTGCCGGAGCTGCGGCGGCGCGGCCTGGTTCGACAAGGCCATCGCGGGACAACGTTACGCTCGCATCTCGGACTTGCCGGCGGAGGCGACCAATGACCGCGCAGATGAAGCTCGGCGCCTTCCTGTGGGCAGCGGGCCACCACATCGCCGCCTGGCGCCATCCGAAGGCGCATGTGACGGCCGGCGTCGACATTGATCATTACATCCAGTTGGCGCGCACGGCTGAAGCGGCCAAGTTCGACATGATCTTCTGCGAGGATGCCGCCGGCCTGCGCGAGGCCAATGTCGGCATCGCCAGCCAGACGTCGCGCTCGATCGGCTTCGAGCCCATCAGCCTGCTTTCGGCGCTTGCCGTCCAGACCAGCCGCATCGGCCTCGTTTCGACGGCGTCGACGAGCTACAACGAGCCCTATGGGCTGGCGCGGACCTTCCTGTCGCTCGACCATCTCAGCGGCGGCCGGGCCGGCTGGAACCTGGTCACGTCGGCCAGTCCGATCGAGGCCGCCAATTTCGGCTCGACTGGCCTGCGTCCGCATGCCGACCGCTATGAGCGCGCCCGCGAGTTCGCCGAGGTGGTCACAGGGCTTTGGCACGGCAGCGCTTCCGGGCATGACGGCCAGAGCTTTTCGGTTCGCGACCCGCTCGACCTGCCGCGTTCACCCCAGGGCGCACCGGTGATGGTCCAGGCCGGCGCCTCGGATGTCGGCCGCGACCTTGCCGCCCGCACCGCCGACGTCGTGTTCACGGCAGCGCAGACCTTCGAGGAAGCGAAAGCCTTCTACGACGATCTCAAGGGGCGCATGGCGAGCTATGGGCGCGAGCCCGACGACATCAAGATCATGCCCGGCGTGGCACCGGTGGTGGCGGAAACGGAAGCTGAAGCCCGCGAGAAACACGAGGAGCTGCAGGAATTGATCCCCGACGATGTCGGCGTTGCCCTGCTGTCCAGCTATCTCAGCATCTCCGATCTCCAGCGCTATCCGATCGATGGGCCGCTGCCCGAACTGCCGGAGAGCGAAGGGATGAAAAGCCGGCAAGCGCTGGTCGTCGAGCAATCGCGACGCGACGGCCTTTCCATCCGCCAGCTTGCCCGCCATTTCGCCGGTGCACGTGGCCATTGGCGCATCGTCGGAACGGCGGCGCAGGTTGCCGACGAGTTGCAAGCGCGGTTCGAAGGTGGGGCGGCCGACGGGTTCAACGTCATGCCCTCCTGGTTCCCCGGCGAACTCGATGCCTTTGCCACGCTGGTCGTGCCGGAACTGCAACGGCGCGGCCTGTTCCGCAGGGACTACGAAGGCCACACGCTGCGCGACCATCTCGGCCTGAAACGGCCTGCCTGAGATTGAACGGCGCCTACGCCTCGTCCATCATCCGGGCGGTGCCGGAGACCCTGATCGAACTGCCGATTGCCGGTTGAATATCGGCATGCAGGCGCGAACGCATGCCCATGTCCTCGCCCTGAACGATATCGATAGCGCCGCCATGCGGCCAGCCGATGTCGCGCAGATAGCCGGCGAATGCGGCCGTCGAGGCGCCCGTCGCCGGATCCTCATAGACGCCGCCGGAGGCAAAGGGGTTGCGCGTGTGGAACAATCGCGGCGTCTCGGCGTAGGCGAGCAGGACCGTCACCAGCCCTTCCCGCCGCATGAAGGCCTGGCCGCCCTGCAGGTCGTAGCGCATGGCGGCCAGCGCCTCGCGCGACTTGAGAGCCAGCACAAGATGGTCCGCGCCGCCATGGATCAAGGCCGGTGGAATGGCTGGATCGAGATCGCCGGGTGCATAGCCGAACAGAGCCAGCGCCTCGGCAACCAGCGCCGGCGGCGCCGGCTTGCTGCGCGTCGGCGGCGATTGCAGGGCGGCGGCGACATTCGCGCCATCGCGGAACCCTTCGACGGTGATGCTCGCCTGGTTGAGGGTCAGCGGGAAAATGCCGTCGCCAAATTGCCGGACCAACGCCGCGCCAAGAGCGATTGTGGCGTGACCGCAAAACGGAACCTCGGATTCCGGCGAGAAATAACGCACCCGCCAGTTGTCGCCATCCGGTGCGGCAAAGGCGGTCTCCGAGAACCCAACCCGCGCCGCGATGCTCTGCATCTCAGTCGCATCGGGCAAGACGTCGCCAATCAGGACTCCGGCAGGATTGCCGCCGGCATCTCCATCCGAAAAGGCTGCAATTTTCAGAACGTTCATATGTCGTCGCCTCATGCTGCAATGCCGACGCAGCAAATGCGATTTTCGAGCGATTGGGAAATGACGAAATCAATGAGCAGCTGTGACTTATTCGACGAGGCTCAGCCGGCCATCACCTTGTTATGCGGCGCATGATGGCCGGCATTTGAGACCGCGGCATGGGTGACCAGCGCGGTCACGATCTCGGCGGCCGCAAGTGCTGCGATGACCGGCGGGCGCTTGTCCTTGACGGCATCGCCGCCGATCGGTGAGACGAGGCGGGCGAATTCCGCTTCCGAGCCATCCGCCGATTTCAGGAACCAGTTCCTGAACGTCGCTTTCTTGGTCTTCGAGCCGATCATGCCGACATAGGCAGTGTCGTCGCGCTTCAGCGCTTCCGCGACGATCAGGAAATCGAGCGCGTGGTCATGCGTGAGGATGGCGAAGGCAGTGCCCGCCGGAGCATCGCGCACCATGGCTTCCGGCATCGCAGTCAGTCGCGTCTCGACGGTTTCCGGCATGCCGTCCAGTGCCTCGGCGCGCGTCTCGATGACGACGCCGTGCACGGGAAGAAGCGCAATCGTCGATGCCAGAGCCTGGCCGACATGGCCGCCGCCGAAGATATAGACATGCGGGAGATGGGCTTCTTCTGATTCCGCCGCCCGGATCAGTTCGGCCTCGAGCGCGGCATCAACGAGCCGGATCAGCACTTCGACGCGCCCGCCGCAGCATTGGCCGATCTCCGGCCCGAGCGGCACGTCGAGCGTAGCGCAGACTTCTTGGACTTCCATGCGGGAACTTGATTGAAGCCGGTTGACCGATCCAGGCCGGCCGGATGGCGCCACCATCCGCCGTGCCTTGTCGATGGCCATGTATTCGAGCTGGCCGCCGCCGATCGTGCCGAAAATCGCCGCTTGCGAGACGAGCATGAAGGCGCCCTTCTCGCGAGGCGTCGAGCCCTTCGTTCCCGCCACCTCGACCAGGGCGACCCGGCCGGCGCGGCCAAGAAAGGCTTTCAGGCTTTGCACTTTCGAGTTCATGGCTCATGTTCCCGAATGGGAAATATAGGCTTTTCCGGCCTGAATTGCACGTTTTGTAGGATTCAACCGCCGGCCTTCGCCTCTTTCTTCAGCCGCTCGACGGCCATCAGCACGCGCTCGGGTGTCGCCGGCGCATCGAGGCGCGGACAGATCTTGTGATCGGCGACGCTGGCGACCGCATCCGACAGCGCATGAAGCACCGACATGCCGTGTGGCAAGGGTGGTTCGCCGACTGCCTTGGAGCGATGGATGGTCGGCTCATAGGCTTGCGACCAGTCGGTCAGCGCCACGTTGAAAACCTTCGGCCGGTCGGACGCGAGCGGGATCTTGTAGGTCGACGGCGCATGCGTGCGCAGCCGGCCCTTGTCATCCCACCACAGCTCTTCCGTCGTCAGCCAGCCCATGCCCTGGATGAACCCCCCTTCGACCTGGCCGATGTCGATCGCGCGGTTCAGCGAGCGGCCGCAGTCGTGCAGGATGTCGGCGCGCTCGACGACATATTCGCCGGTCAGCGTATCGACAGACACTTCAGAGCAGGCCGCGCCATAGGCATAGTAATAGAAGGCATGGCCCTGGCCCTTGCTGCGGTCCCAATGGATTTTCGGCGTCTTGTAGAAGCCGGCGGCCGAAAGCTGGATGCGCGAGATGAAGGCCTGCCGGACCAGGTCGTTGAAGCTGATTTCCTGGTTGCCGACTCGAACCCGGTTGGGCAGGAACACCACCTGATCGACCGGCACCTGATATTTCTCGGCCGCGAAATCGGTGAGCCGCTTGCGGATCTGCCGCGCCGCATTCTGCGCCGCCATGCCGTTGAGGTCGGCGCCCGAAGAGGCCGCCGTCGGTGCCGTGTTCGGCACCTTGGCGGTGGTGGTGGCGGTGATCTTCACCCGGTCGAGATCGATCTGGAATTCCTCGGCCACCACCTGCGCCACCTTGAGATGCAGGCCCTGGCCCATCTCCGTTCCGCCATGGTTCATGTGCACCGAGCCGTCGGCATAGACATGCACCAGCGCGCCTGCCTGGTTGGCCTCCGTCTTGGTGAAGGAGATGCCGAACTTGACCGGCGTCAGCGCCAGGCCGCGCTTGATGAAGCGGCTGTTGGCGTTGAAGGCCGATATCTCGCGTCGCCGCCGCGCATAATCAGCGCTTTCCTCGAGCTCGGCCACGATGCGCTGGATGATGTTGTCCTCGACCTTCTGGTGATAAGGCGTGACGTTGCGGCGGCCGATCGCCTCCATCGGATCGTAGAAATTCAGTTTGCGGATCTCGAGCGGGTCCTTGCGGACGGCGAAGGCCACCTCGTCAATGACGCGCTCGGCGCCAACCATGCCTTGCGGGCCGCCGAACCCCCGGAAAGCGGTGTTGGAAACGGTGTTGGTGTAAAGCGGCGCCGACCTGGCATGGACGTTCGGATAGAAATAGGCGTTGTCGCAATGGAACAGCGCGCGGTCGCCGACCGGACCGGACAGGTCGGCCGAGAAGCCGGCATTGAGTGCGAACATGAAATCGACGCCGAGGATATTGCCCTCATTGTCGAAACCGACCTCATAGTCGATGGCGAAGTCGTGCCGCTTGCCGGTAGCGGTCATATCCTCGTCGCGGTCGAGCCTGACCTTGACGGCCCGTTTGTGCTTCTTGGCCGCGATCGCGGCGATGGCCGCGCACTGGTTGGCCTGTGTTTCCTTGCCGCCGAAGCCGCCGCCCATGCGGCGGACTTCCACCGTCACCGCATGGCTGGGCACGCCGAGCGCGTGGGCAACCAGATGCTGCGTTTCGCTCGGCCCCTGCGTCGAACAATAGACCAGAACCTCGTCGTCTTCGCCCGGCACGGCCAACGACACCTGGCCCTCGAGGTAGAAATGGTCCTGTCCGCCGAGCTTCATCCGGCCCTTCAGCCGACGGGGCGCCGCGGCAATCGCAGCAGCCGCATCGCCGCGCCGCAAGGTCAGCGGCGTGGTGACCAGCCTGTCCTTGACCGGGTCGAGATCCCAGATGCCGATGATGGCGGGAAGCTCGTCATATTCGATCCTGGCCAGCCGCGCGGCGCGGCGCGCGTGCTCGCGCGTCGTGGCGACGACAGCGAAGATCGGCTGGCCGAAGAACTGCACCTTGCCTTCCGCCAGGACCGGATCGTCGTGCATGTTGCTTGGCGAAACGTCGTTCTCGCCGGGCACGTCCGCGTAGGTAAGCACATCGACGACGCCGGGTGCTGCTCGCACGGCTGAGAGGTCGACGCTCTTCAGGGTGCCGTGCGCGACCTTCGACAGGCCGAGGCCGACATGCAGCGTGCCGGCCGGCTCCGGCATGTCGTCGATGTAAACGGCCGTGCCGCCGACATGCTTGTGCGCGGAATCATGGCGCTGGTCGGTGGCGACGCCACCAGCGATCTTCACAGCCTTGAGATTCTGGGTGGCGTGCTTGTTCATCAGGCAGCCTCATGTCGCGAGACCTGGATCGGCGCTTTGGTGCCGCTGGTCTCGGCAAAGAACCGCAACAGAAGATTGCGCGCGGCCAGCGCCCGATACTCGGCCGAAGCGCGCATATCGGTCAACGGTGTGAAATCCCTGGCATACTCAGCCATCGCCACTTCCACCGTCTGCTCCGTCCAGGGCTTGCCGATCAGCGCGTTCTCGACCGCCGATGCCCGCTTCGGCGTCGCCGCCATGCCGCCATAGGCGATGCGGACATCCGCCACCGTGCCATCCCCAGCCAGCGTCAGCAGGAAGGCACCCAGGGTCGCCGTGATGTCCTCGTCGCGGCGTTTTGTGACCTTGTAGACGGCGAACTTCGTGCCCTTGGCGGGAACGGGCACATGCACAGCCTCGACGAACTCGCCGGGCTGGCGATCCTGCTTGCCATAGGCAATGAAGAAGGTTTCCAGCGGGATCGTGCGCCGCTCCTTGCCCTTGCGCAGGGTCAGCCGCGCACCGAGCGCGATCAATGGCGGCGGCGTGTCGCCGATCGGCGAACCGTTGGCGATGTTGCCGCCGATCGTGCCCATGTTGCGCACCTGTTCGCCACCGATGCGATCAACCAGCGCGCCCAGCGCCGGGATGCGTTTGACGAGCGTCGAGAATGCCTCGGTGTAGGTGACACCGGCGCCAATGGTGATGACACCATCGCTTTCGGACATCGCGCACAGACCATCGAGATTGCCGATGAACACCGCCGGCGAAATGGCGCGCATATGCTTGGTGACCCAGAGACCGACATCGGTCGAACCGGCAACGATGGTGGCGCCCGGTTCCTTGTCGAGGATATCAGCGAAATCATCAACGTTGGCCGGCACCATCAACCTCTCTTTGTCGGCGCCGACCTCGACCCGCGCGCCGTCATGCATGGCCTCAAGCCTGGCCGTGATCGCCTTGCGCTCGGCCGCCAGCGGATCCCTGGAAACCCTGCCGTAGCTGGAGATTGCGCGCGCCGCCCGCATGATCGCCTCATAGCCGGTGCAGCGGCAGAGATTGCCCTGTAGCGCCTTTTCAATTGCCCCGTCCGACGGTTCCGGCGACTTCATCCACAGGCCATAGAGCGACATGACGAAGCCCGGCGTGCAGAAGCCGCATTGCGAGCCATGGAAATCGACCATCGCCTGCTGGACCGGATGCAGTTTGCCGGGCTCGCCGTGCAGATGCTCGATCGTCACCACATGAGTGCCGTCGAGCGAGCCGAGGAAGCGGATGCAAGCATTGACGCTTTCATAGACCAATCCATCGGCTGACAGCTTGCCGACCAGCACCGTGCAGGCGCCGCAATCGCCTTCGGCGCAGCCTTCCTTGGTGCCGCGCAGCGTGCGATTGAGCCGCAGCCAATCGAGCAAGGTCTCGTCGGGCGCGACCGTGGTCAGGGCTACGTCCTGCCCATTGAGGATGAAGCGTATTTCGTTACGTACCTTAACCGGGGCCATGGTTCAGCTTCCCCTGTAGGTCGAGTAGCCGTAGGGCGAGACGAGCAACGGCACATGGTAGTGCACCGGTTCGGCCATGCCGAAGCGGATCGGCACGACGTCAAGGAAGGCTGGCTCAGGCAGTTTTGTTCCCTGCCGGCGCAGATAGTCGCCTGCGGCGAAAACCAGCTCGTATTCGCCGGTGCGGAAGTCCGCGCCGGCAAGCAGAGGCGCATCGCAGCGGCCATCGGCATTTGTGGCAACGGTCTTCAAGTGGGTGCGCGCCGTGCCATCGACACGATAGAGCTCGATCGACAGCCCTGCCGCCGGCTTGCCGGTCGCGGTGTCGAGGACATGCGTCGTCAGACGCCCGCCATCGGCTTTCGACGTTTCTGCCATTGGCCGCCTCCCATTTCCAATACGAACGAACTGACCCGGTACAGCCGGACACTACTGATGAATTGTGCGCCAATTAAAGGCGATGCATAAGTCCCGGTCGAGCGGAGCGCGACAAAAACACTTTCAAAAATTTTCGGGGGAATGCGCGAGCAGCCCTTTCGATATCCTGATCACGGTTCGGGCGATGCCCGGCAGGAGGGACGATGCGTTACGAAAGAGACATGCACGGTTATGGAGCCAATCCGCCGGATCCGAAATGGCCTGGCGGGGCGCATGTCGCGGTGCAGTTCGTCGTCAATTACGAGGAAGGCGGCGAGAACTGCGTCCTGCATGGCGACAAGGCATCAGAAGCCTTCCTGTCCGAGATCGTCGGTGCGGCGCCCTGGCTTGGCCAGCGCCATTGGAACATGGAATCGATCTACGAGTATGGCGCCCGCGCCGGCTTCTGGCGGCTGCTTCGCCTGTTCTCCGAGGCCGAAGTGCCGATAACCTGCTACGGGGTCGCCACTGCGCTGGCACGCTCGCCCGACCAGGTCGCTGCGATGCAGGACGCCGGCTGGGAGATCGCCTCGCACGGGCTGAAATGGATCGACTACCGTGATCATGCGGCGGAGGACGAGCGCCGCGACATGGAAGAAGCCATCAAACTGCACTACGAAGTGACGGGCGAGCGCCCGACCGGCTGGTATACCGGCCGCACGTCGGTCAACACGGTGCGGCTGGCGGCGCAGGAAGGCGGCTTCGACTATGTGTCGGATACGTATGACGACGAACTGCCTTACTGGTTCGAGCATGAAGGGGGCGCCCAGCTCATCATCCCCTATACGCTCGACGCCAACGACATGCGCTTCGCCACACCGCAGGGGTTCAATTCGGGCGATCAGTTCTTCGCCTATCTGAAGGACAGTTTCGACACGCTCTACACCGAGGGCAAGGCCGGCAGGCCGCGCATGATGAACATCGGCCTGCATTGCCGCCTCGTCGGGCGGCCGGGCCGGGTGGCGGCGCTGAAGCGCTTCGTCGACTATGTGAAATCGCATGACAAGGTCTGGCTGGCGCGGCGCATCGACATCGCCCATCACTGGCAGGAGAACCATCCCTACAAGCCGGCGGCGCTGCGTCCTTCGAAGATGGAATTCGAGGCCTTCGTCCATACATTCGGCGGCGTGTTCGAGCATTCGCCGTGGATCGCCGAGCGGGCCTACGAGCTGGAGTTGGGTCCGGCGCATGATACGGCCGGCGGCCTGCACAATGCGCTCTGCCGCATCTTCCGCTCCGCCGGCGAGACCGAGCGGCTCGGCGTGCTCAACGCCCATCCCGACCTCGCCGGCAAGCTGGCAAACGCCAAGCGGCTGACCGCGGAATCGACCAGGGAACAGGCCTCGGCCGGTCTCGACGCGCTCACCGACAAGGAGCGCGAACTGTTCTCCAAGCTCAACGCCGCCTACGTCACCACCTTCGGTTTCCCCTTCATCATCGCGGTGAAAGGCAAGACCAAGGAGGAGATCCTGGCGGAGTTCGAAACGCGCATCGGCAACAGTCGCGTGGCCGAATTCGAGACCGCCTGCAAACAGGTCGAGCGCATCGCCCTGCTCCGCCTCAAGGACATGCTCCCTTCATAGGTTTGAACTCATGGATACGCTCAAGATGCCCGACCGAACCTACTATGCACCGCATGGCGGTCATTCCGGCCAGAACGAGCTTCTGACCGGTCGCGCTGTTTTCACCGAAGCCTATGCGGTCATTCCGAAGGGCGTGATGCAGGACATTGTCACCAGCGCTCTGCCGTTCTGGGACAAGACCCGTGTCTGGATATTGTCGCGACCGCTGTCCGGCTTCTCCGAGACGTTCTCGCAATACATTGTCGAGGTTGCGCCTGGCGGCGGTAGCGAGCGGCCGGAACCCGATGCCGGCGCCGAAGGCGCCCTGTTCGTAGTCGAAGGCGAGCTCACAGTTATACTGGCGGGCAAAAAACATAGTTTGAGGCCCGGCGGTTTTGCTTTCCTGCCGCCGGCAAGCGGCTGGACGGTTCACAACGACAGCAAGGCAGTTGCTCGCTTCCACTGGATTCGCAAGGCCTACGAGGCCGTCGATGGCATCGAAGCGCCTGAAGCCTTCTTCACCAACGAACAGGAGATCTCCCCTTCGCCGATGCCTGGCACCGAAGGCCGATGGGCGACAACGCGTTTCGTCGATCCGGCCGACATGCGCCATGACATGCACATGACCATCGTTACGCTCGAGCCGGGCGCCGTCATTCCCTTCGCCGAGACCCATGTCATGGAGCACGGCCTCTATGTGCTGGAGGGCAAGGCTGTCTACCGGCTCAACCAGGACTGGGTCGAGGTGGAGGCCGGTGACTATATGTGGCTGCGCGCCTTCTGCCCGCAGGCCTGCTATGCTGGCGGCCCAGGAAAATTCCGTTACCTGCTCTACAAGGACGTCAACCGTCACGCCAAGCTTGGCGGCGCCGGCATCGCGAAGCGCGCGCCATGACCCGCATCGTCGCGCGGCCGCTGACCCGCGAGAGCTTTGCCGAATTCGGCGACGTCATCGACATGGGCGGCGACAACCACTACCCGATCAATGGCGGCAAGGCCGAGCGCTACCACGATCTCGCCACGGCGCAAGCGACTGGCCCAAACGCGCGCGTGCTGATCTCGATGGTGCGCGGCACGCCTTATGAGCTGCCGCTGAAGCTGACCATGGTCGAGCGCCATCCTTTCGGCAGCCAGGCCTTCATCCCGCTGTCGCCGCGCCCGTTCCTGGTCGTCGTCTGCCATGATAGTGACGAGGGGCCGGGCGAGCCGCAAGCCTTCCTCACCGCGCCCGGACAAGGCATCAACTATTCCCGCAATCTCTGGCATGGCGTGCTGACGCCGATCGGCGAACCCCAGGATTTCCTGATCGTCGACCGTGGCGGCGACGGCTCCAACCTTGAAGAGTTCCATTTCTCGCATGCCTACAAGATCCATCTCCCTGACGAGACCCGCCGATGACCGACATTTCGCTGATCGACCGCCTGCTTGACGTTATCGAGCACGACATCGTGCCGAAGACGAAAGAAGGCGTTGCTCATGGCAACAAGCTGTTCGGCGCGGCGATCCTGAGGAAGGACGATCGTTCTCTAGTGCTGGCCGAAACCAACAACGAGATGGAAAACCCGCTCTGGCATGGCGAGGTGCATTGTCTGAAGCGCTTCTACGAAATGCCAAAGGCCGAGCGCGTCGACACGAAGGATGCCATCTTCCTGGCAACGCACGAGCCCTGCTCGCTGTGCCTGTCGGCGATCACCTGGACCGGCTTCGACAATTTCTACTATCTGTTCAGCCACGAGGATTCGCGCGACAGCTTCGCCATCCCGCATGATCTGAAGATCCTGAAGGAGGTCTTCACCCTCGATCCCGGCGGCTACAACGCCGAGAACGCCTACTGGAAGAGCTATTCCATACGCCGGCTGGCGCGAGCGCTGCCCGAGGCCGACCGCAACCGGCTGGAAGCGCGCATCGGCAAGATTTCAGCGCTCTATGATGACCTGTCCGGCGCCTATCAGGCGAACAAGGACGAAAACGACATTCCGCTGAACTGAGCGTTTTCGGCGGTCAATTGGCAGCGCAATCGCTTCCTACAATTGGAGACGGCAGCAACCGAGGTTGTCGCTAACGCTGCAAGCTTGAGGCAACCGCAGCGTCCATGGCAGGTCGCATATTTCGCTGCTCCAGTCGCGAATGGCGATTGAAAGTTGGCTCGCCGACAGGCGTTATGCGCGCCATGAAAACCATCATCGAATTCCCCCGCAAGGTCGTCGAGTTTCCAGACATGGGGATCGTCATGCCGGATGGCTGCCGGCTTTCGGCGCGGGTGTGGATGCCTGAAGATGCAGGCGACGATCCGGTGCCGGCGATCCTCGAGCATCTGCCCTACCGCAAGCGCGACGGCACGATCTTTCGCGATCAGCTGACCCACCCCTATTTTGCCGGCCACGGCTACGCCTCGATCCGCGTCGACATGCGCGGCAATGGCGATTCCGAAGGGCTGATGGACGACGAATACACCGAGCAGGAACTTCAGGACGCCTGCGACGTCATCGCCTGGGCGGCAAGCCAGCCCTGGTGCAACGGCAATGTCGGCATGATGGGCATTTCCTGGGGCGGCTTCAACTGCCTGCAGGTGGCGGGCAAGCAGCCGCCGGCGCTCAAGGCGGTGATCAGCCTGTGTTCGACCGTCGACCGCTATGCCGACGACATCCACTACAAGGGCGGCTGCCTGCTGATCGAGAATTTCGGCTGGGCCTCGACCATGCTGTCCTATTCGTCGCGGCCGCCGGATCCGCTGATCGCCGGCGACAACCGGTGGCGCGACCTGTGGCTGACCCGGCTGGAGAACCAGTCGTTTCTCGCGCCGCTGTGGCTGAAGCATCAGCATCGCGATGCCTATTGGAAACGCGGCTCGGTCTGCGAGGACTTTTCGGCCATCCATGCGGCGGTGCTGTCGATCGGCGGTTGGCATGACGGCTACCGCAACACCGTCTCCCGCCTGGCCACCAATATCGAGGCGCCGGTCAAGGGCATCGTCGGGCCGTGGATCCATAAATATCCGCATTACGCCGCACCCAAGCCCGCCATCGGTTTCCTGCAGGAGGCCTTGCGCTGGTGGGACCGCTGGCTGAAGGACATCGATACCGGGGTCGAGGCCGATCCGGCCTACCGTGCCTATGTGATGGACAGCGTGCGCCCCGCGCGCTGGCATCCGGAACGTCCAGGACGCTGGGTGGCGGAGCAGCAATGGCCGTCGCCGAACATCAAGGCGGAAGCGATCGAGCTGATGCCCAAGGGCGGCAAACCCGCCATCGTCGCCTCGCCGCAGACTTGCGGCCTGGCCGGCGGCGAGTATTTTCCATTCACCTTCGGGCCGGAATTGCCGGGCGACCAGCGGCCCGATGATGCGCTGTCGGTGTTTTTCGACCAGCCAACGCTGAGCGAAGCGATCGACATTGTGGGCGCGCCGGAGGTTCTGGTTCAGGTCGCCTCGGACCGCCGGCAGGCCAACATTGCGATCAGGCTGTGCGACGTGCATCCCGACGGCGCCTCGGAACTGATCTCCTACGGCGTGCTCAACCTGACGCATCGCAACTCGCATGAATTCCCGCAGGCCCTGGTACCCGGCGAAACCGTGTCGGCGCGCGTGGTGCTCGACCAATGCGCCTATCGTGTGCCGGCCGGCCATCACCTGCGCATCGCTATTTCGAATGCCTACTGGCCGATGATCTGGCCCTCGCCGGAGCCGGTCCAGCTCGACCTGTCGGCAGCGACATTGATGCTACCGTTGCGGCCCTTGGCGAAAGGCGACGAGATTTCATTCCAAGCCCCGGAAGGCGCCACACCCTGGGCAACTGAAACGATCCGCGCCGCCAATTCCGAGCGCCATGTCGATCGCGACGAAAAGACTGGAATCGTCACGCTTTCCATCGTCGACGACTTCGGCGAACTGCGCGATCTCGAACACGACCTCGCCCATGGCAGCATCGCCCGCGAGACCTGGGCGATCCATCCCGACAATCCTCTGTCAGCCTCGGGCAAGACGCACTGGACACAGACCCTGTCGCGAAATGGATGGTCGGTGCGCACCGAAACCCATGCGGAAATGCGATCGGACGGGCAAAACTTCATCCTCCGTGCCAGAATCGAGGCCTATGAGGGCGAAAAACTGGTTTTCGAGCGCGATTTTGAGGAAAAGGTCGCGCGCGCCCTAGTTTGAACGCTGACCTCGTTGGTCCAAATGCGACGTACGATTTACGCCACGGCATGTCGCATTCCGTCTTGCTTACCGCATTAGCTTACCCTCATTATTCCAGCGAGAATAACGAAGAAAAATCGGCCGCAGAGTCGAACCAACAGAGTGAGGAACTCAAATGTCTAATGAACTGGAATTCCTTAGCCGGCGTGTCGCATCGGGCAAGCTGAGCCGCCGCGACTTTCTCGGCCGGGCGGCAGCGCTCGGCGTCACCGCGACCTTCGCGAATTCGCTGCTTTCAAACGCGGCGCGCGCGGCCGGCCCGGTCAAGGGCGGCACGCTGAAGGCCGGCCTGGTCGGCGGCGAATCGACCAACAGTCTCGATCCGGCACTGATGATGACGCAGGTGCCGTTCGCCTTCGGCAAGTGCTGGGGCGAAATGATCGTCGAACTGTCCCCCGACGGCAAGCTCGAGAACCGTATCGCCGAGGAAATCGGCTCCTCCAAGGACGCCAAGGTCTGGACACTGAAGATCAGAGACGGCGTCGAATTCCACAATGGCAAGACCGTGACCGCCGATGACGTGGCCGCAACGCTCGAACGCCATTCGGACGAGAAGTCGAAATCCGGCGCGCTCGGCTACATGAAGGGCATCCAGACTATCAAGGCCAGCGGCAAGGAAGTGGTGCTGACGCTGAAGGAAGCCAACGCCGATCTGCCCTACCTGCTCAGCGACTATCACCTGATCGTCCAGCCCAATGGCGGCAAGGACAAGCCCGATGCCGGCATCTCGGCCGGCCCCTACGTAGTCAAGACCAACGAGCCAGGCGTGCGCCATGGCGGCGAGCGCTTCGCCAACTACTGGCAAGGCGACAAGATGGGCCATGCCGACCAGATCGAAGTCATCGTAATCAACGACGCCACGGCGCGCACGGCGGCCCTGCAGGGCGGCCAGGTCAACATGATCAACCGCGTCGAACCGAAGATCGTCGACCTGATCAAGCGCGTGCCGGGCGTGACCATCCGCAACCACGCCGGCCCAGGCCACTACGTGTTCATCATGCACTGCAACACGGCGCCGTTCGACAACAACGATCTGCGCATGGCGCTGAAGCTGGCGATCGATCGCGAGGAAATGCTGACTAAGGTGCTGCGCGGCTACGGCTCGCTCGGCAACGACTTCCCGATCAACGCCGCCTATCCGCTGTTCACCGAGATCGAGCAGCGCAAGTACGATCCCGACAAGGCCAAGTTCCACTACAAGAAGTCCGGCCATGACGGCTCCATCCTGCTCCGTACCTCGGACGTCGCCTTCCCCGGCGCGGTCGACGCCGCCCAGCTCTTCCAGCAGAGCGCGGCCAAGGCCGGCATCACGCTCGAGCTCAAGCGCGAGCCCGGCGACGGCTACTGGAACGAGGTCTGGAACAAGCAGCCCTTCTGTGCGTCCTACTGGGGCGGGCGTTCGACCCAGGACCAGATGTATTCGACCGCCTATCTGTCGACCGCGGACTGGAACGACACGCGCTTCATACGTCCGGACTTCGACAAGATGGTGCTTGCGGCGCGTGCAGAGCTCGACGAGGCCAAGCGCAAGGCGATGTACCACGACATGGCCGTCATGGTGCGCGACGAGGGTGGCCTCATCCTGCCGATGTTCAACCAGTTCATAGACGCGACTGGCGCGAAGGTCGACGGCTGGGTGGATGATCCGCACCAGGAATTGATGAACGGCTACGCTTTGGCGAAGTGCTGGCTGCAGGCCTGAGTCCGGCTTTGCAGATATGTCTTCACCCATCCTGAAACTCATTGCCCAGCGCATCGCGCTGGGCATCCTCCTTTTGTTGGCCATATCGGTCCTGATCTTCGCCGGCACACAGATCCTGCCCGGCGACGTCGCGCAAGCCATTCTCGGACAGTCGGCGACGCCGGAGTCGCTGGCCAATCTGCGCGAGCAGCTCGGGCTTAACGATCCGGCCTATGTCCGCTATTTCCACTGGCTGGGCGGCGTGCTCACCGGAGATCTCGGCACGGCGATGTCGAGCGGCCAGGATATCGCGACGTCGATCAAGGGACGCTTGTGGAACACGCTGTTCCTCGCCTTCTGGGCAGCTATCGTGGCCGTGCCGCTGGCGATCATCCTCGGCTTGATCGCCGTGCGTTACCGCAATGGCTGGGTCGACAAGCTGATCTCGGGGCTGGCGCTCGCCTCGACCTCGTTTCCCGAATTCTTCATCGGCTATGTGCTCGTCTATTTCTTCGCGGTGAAGTGGCAGATCTTCCCCGGCATCTCGACCGTCTATGACGGCATGCCGTTCGGCGAGCGCATGCAGGCAATCGCCCTGCCTGCGACGGCACTGACGCTGGTGGTTCTCGCCCACATGATGCGCATGACGCGCGCCGCCATCCTCAATGTCATGCAGTCGGCCTATGTCGAGACGGCGGAACTAAAGGGCCTTTCGGCGTTCAACGTCATCCGCAAACATGCCTTCCCCAATGCCATCGCGCCGATCATCAACGTCGTCATGCTCAACCTCGCCTATCTGATCGTCGGCGTCGTCGTCGTCGAGGTGATCTTCGTCTATCCGGGCATGGGACAATATCTCGTCGACCACGTCACCAAGCGCGACGTGCCGGTGGTGCAGGCCGTCGGCCTGATCTTCGCCGCCGTCTACATTTCGCTCAACATCATCGCGGACATAGCGGCGATCATCGCCAATCCGCGCCTCAGACATCCGAAATAGGGAGCGGGCATGCTCGATATCAAACGCATCCCAATCCCCGCGCTGATCGGTATCGTGCTGACGGCGCTGTTCGTCCTGGCGGCGGTCTTCGCTCCCTGGATCGCTCCGCACGGCAATGGCGAGATCGTCGGCGACGTCTGGGAACCGATGTCGGCGACGCATTGGCTGGGCACCGACAATCTCGGCCGGGACCTGCTTTCGCGGATGATCTACGGCGCCCGCATCACCTTGTTCATCGCGGTGCTGGCCACTGCACTGTCCTTTTCGCTCGGCGCCATCCTCGGCTTCTCGGCGGCGGTCTTCGGCGGCTGGTTCGACACGATCCTGTCGCGACTCGTCGACCTGCTGATGTCGATCCCGACGCTGATCATGGGCCTCGTCGTGCTCTCGGTGCTACCATCCAACCTGGTGACGCTCATCCTGGTCATGGGCATTCTCGACTCGACGCGCGTCTACCGCCTGTCGCGGGCGGTCGCCGTCGACATCAACGTCATGGACTATGTCGAGGCCGCCAAGCTGCGCGGCGAAGGCAGCGGCTGGATCATCTTCCGCGAGATCCTGCCCAATGCGCTGTCGCCGCTGGTTTCGGAACTCGGCCTGCGCTTCATTTATGCGGTCCTGTTCCTGTCGACGCTGTCGTTCCTTGGCCTCGGCGTCCAGCCGCCGGACGCGGACTGGGGCGGCATGGTCAAGGAAAACAAGGACGGCATCGTCTTCGGCATCGCCGCGGCGCTCATTCCGGCAGCGGCGATCGCCCTGCTCGCGATTTCCGTCAATCTCGTCGCCGACTGGGTGCTCAACCGCACGACAAGCCTGAAGGGAGGGCGTGGGTGATGGCTGACCAGCAATCGAAATCCGACGTGCTCCTTGATATCCGCAACTTGCGCATCGAGGCCACGGTGTTCCCGCCCGGCGAGTCGCCGAAGAACATCGTGCTCGTCCATGACGTTTCGCTGACGCTGCAGAAGGGCAAGGTGCTCGGCCTGATCGGCGAGTCCGGCGCCGGCAAGTCGACCATCGGCCTGTCCTCGATGGGCTATGGTCGCGGCGGCGTGCGCATCACCGGCGGCGAGGTCATCCTCAACGGCCGCGACATCCTCAAGGGCGGCAAGGAAGGTTTCCGCAAGCTGCGCGGCCACGAGGTCTGCTATGTCGCGCAATCGGCGGCCGCCGCCTTCAATCCCGCCCACCGGCTGATGGACCAGGTGGTCGAGGCGACACTTCTGCATGGCAGGGCGACACGGGCCGAAGCCGAGAAACGCGCGGTCGCGCTGTTCAAGAAACTCAGCCTGCCGAACCCGGAAACCATCGGCGAACGCTTTCCACACCAGGTCTCGGGCGGCCAGCTGCAGCGCGTGATGACGGCGATGGCGCTGTGTTCGGAACCCGACCTGATCGTCTTCGACGAGCCGACAACCGCTCTCGACGTGACGACGCAGATCGACGTGCTTGCGGCGATCAAGGACGCCATTCGCGATACGCATGTGGCAGCGCTTTACATCACTCACGATCTCGCCGTCGTCGCCCAGGTCGCCGACGAGATCATGGTGCTGCGCCACGGCAGGCTGGTCGAATGGGGCGGCACCCGCCAGATCATCAAGGAACCGCGCCAGGAATACACCAACGCGCTGGTGTCGGTGCACGAGATCGAGCATTCCGAGCAAAGGCCCGGCACAACGCCGTTCCTGTCGGTGAAGAATGTCACCGCCGCCTATGGCGGCGGCCACGTCAAGGTGCTGAAGAATGTCTCGGTCGACATCTATCCGGGACAGACGCTGGCCGTCGTCGGCGAATCCGGCTCCGGCAAATCGACTCTGGCGCGCGCCATCACAGGCCTGCTGCCGCCCGAACAAGGCACCGTCACCTTCGACGGACGGCCGCTTGCCAACAAGCTTGCCAACCGGCCGAAGGAGGATCTGCGCCAGTTGCAGATGATCTACCAGATGGCGGATGTGGCGATGAACCCGCGCCAGACGGTCGGCACCATCATCGGTCGGCCGCTCGAATTCTATTTTGGCATGCGCGGCAGGGAGCGCGACGCCCGCGTCGCCGAACTGCTTGACAAGATCGAGATGGGAAAGGGCTTCATCGACCGCTATCCGGCCGAGCTTTCCGGCGGCCAGAAGCAACGCGTCTGCATTGCTCGCTCGCTCGCCGCCAAGCCGAAGCTGATCATCTGCGATGAGGTGACCTCGGCGCTCGATCCGCTGGTGGCGCACGGCATATTGAAGCTGTTGCTCGACCTGCAGCAGGAGGAAAATGTCGCCTACCTGTTCATCACCCACGACCTCGCCACGGTGAAGTCGATCGCCGATTCGATCGCGGTGATGTATCGCGGCGAAGTGGTTCGTTACGGCTCCAAGAGCAAAGTGCTGACGCCGCCTTTCGACGCCTATACCGACCTCCTTCTATCTTCGG
This sequence comes from Mesorhizobium carmichaelinearum, assembly GCA_943370265.1. Taxonomy (GTDB): domain Bacteria; phylum Pseudomonadota; class Alphaproteobacteria; order Rhizobiales; family Rhizobiaceae; genus Mesorhizobium; species Mesorhizobium carmichaelinearum_A. The sequence goes on along the minus strand of CALRQH020000007.1, from coordinate 170,546 downwards.
TTCCGGAGATGGAGATCGGCTGGCTGGAGAAGGCTATCAAGGGACGGCGCATGGCCAGCGCGGGGAATTAGGCCGACCAAAGTCATCGGATCAGAGATTGGCGTGACAAAGTGCGGCGACCGTCATTCGGTTGCAATGCAGGACAAACAGGATTGACACCAACGGGCGCCGCCCGTGCATTTTTGGGTTTGTAAAAGGGGGACTTGGAATGAAGACGGAACTCGACCATCTTGCTCAACTCGCAGGCCAGGGCCGGATATCGCGCCGCGACTTTCTGGGCCGTACCGCAGCGCTCGGCGTGTCGGCGGCATTGGCGACGACTCTGGCTGGAAAGGCCTTCGCGCAGACACCGGTCAAGGGCGGCATCATCAAGGCCGGCCTGCAGGGCGGCGAATCGACCAACAGCCTAGACCCGGCGCTGAACCTCAGCCAGGTCACCTACAATTTCGGCAAGCAGTGGGGCGAATTCCTCGTCCGACTGACGCCTGAAGGCGGCGTCGAGAACCTGATCGCCGAGGAGATCGGTGCTTCCGCCGACGCCAAGACCTGGACGATCAAGGTGCGCGACGGCATCGAATTCCACAATGGCAAGACCGTTACCGCCGATGATGTCGCGGCCACTCTCGAACGCCACGCCGACGAGAAGTCAAAGTCGGGTGCGCTGGGCGTGCTGAAGAACATCAAGGCCATCAAGCCGAGCGGCAAGGAAGTGATCGTCACGCTTGGCGACGCCGACGCCGACTTCCCCTACCTGATGGCCGACTATCATCTCGTCATCCAGCCGAATGGCGGCAAGGATAATCCGAATGCCGGCATCAGCGCCGGTCCCTACAAGGTTACCGTCAACCAGCCCGGCGTGCGCCATGGCGGGGAGCGCTTCGCCAATTACTGGCAGGGCGGCAAGATTGGCCATGCGGACCAGATCGAAATCGTCGTCATCAACGACGCAACCGCACGCCTGGCGGCCCTGCAGGGCGGCCAAGTTCACCTGATCAACCGCGTCGAGCCGAAAGTGGTCGATCTGGTCAAGCGGATTCCAGGCGTCAGCATCGAGAACGTATCGGGCCGAGGCTACTATCCTTTCAACATGTTCTGCGACACCGCGCCGTTCGACAACAACGACCTTCGCATGGCGTTGAAGCTGGCCATGGACCGCGACGAGATGCTCGAGAAGATCCTTCGCGGCTACGGATCAGTGGGTAACGACTTCCCGATCAACGAAGCCTATCCGCTGTTTTCCGCTATCGAACAGCGTAAATTCGATCCGGAGAAGGCCGCCTCGCTCTACAAGAAGTCGGGCCACAGCGGCACGGTCCTGCTGCGTACCTCCGATGTCGCCTTCCCGGGCGCCGTCGATGCGGCACAGCTCTATCAGCAGTCATGCGCGAAAGCCGGCATCAAGATCGAGATCAAGCGCGAGCCCGGCGACGGCTACTGGTCGGAGGTCTGGAACAAGCAGCCCTTCTCGCTTTCCTATTGGGGGGGACGCCCGACGCAGGACCAGATGTATTCCACCGGCTATGTCTCGACGGCCGACTGGAACGACACACGCTTCAAGCGGCCGGAGTTCGACAAAATGCTGTTCACGGCTCGTGCCGAGCTCGACCAGGCCAAGCGCAAGGCGATCTATCACGACATGGCCATGCTGATGCGTGACGAAGGCGGGTTGATCGTGCCGTTCTTCAACCAGTTCATCGACGCGGCCGCCACCAACAAGATCGACGGCTATGTCAAGAACCCGAACGGGGAAATGATGGACGGCTATGCGCTTGGCGCATGCTGGCTGAAGGCCTAGCACCAGGGGCAAGCGGGCTGAACGGCTCCGCGAAGCCGTCCTGTCCATCCACCACACGGAAGCGCCGCACATCTGGCATGATGCGCGGCGCTTCCGGTTAAACGACGAACCGAATGGAGCAGCCCGTGGCGCTCAAATCCAAACTCCTGCTCATCATCCTCGATGGCGTTCCCTACAGGAACTGGCGCCGGCTGATGGGCAATCTCGAAGGCTGGGTGCAATCGGGCGAGGCGCGCGTCTGGAAGATGCGCTCCGTGCTGCCGTCGACCTCGGCCTGCTGCTACGCCTCGATCCACACTGGCGTCTCGCCACAGGTGCACGGCATCCTGTCCAACGAGAACCGGTTCCGCGTCGAGCAGCCGGATATCTTTTCGGAAGTCAGCAAGGCCGGCGGCAAGACGGGCGCGGTCACGCATTCCTACTGGTCCGAGTTCTTCCGCGCCTATCCGTTCGATCTGGTCGAGGACATGGAGTATGACGAGCCGAATGGGCCGATCACGCATGGCCGCTTCCACACCATGACCGGCTACAATGCCCGCAACCAGATGACGCCGAGCGACGTCGACCTGTTTGCGACGCTGACCATGCTGACCAAGCGCCACGGCATCGACTACGGCATCCTGCACACCTGCACGCTCGACTCGATGGGTCATCGTTTCGGCCATGACTGCCACGAAATGGATCATGCCGTTTACGCCATGGACGGCATGCTCGCCGCCTTCCTGCCGCGCTGGCGCGAAGCCGGCTACGAAGTGATGGTCACCGCCGACCACGGCCAGACTGACCGCGGCCACCATGGCGGCCATGACGACGAGATGCAGGATTTCGCGCTGTATTATTTCGGCCCCGGCACGGGGCCGGAGGCCGACACGCTGCTCGACCAGTTGCAGCTGGCGCCGACCGTGCTGAGCCGGCTGGGCGTACCGGTGCCGACGACTATGAAGGCGAAGCCGTTTCTGGGGTGAGTGGGTATCCGCGACGTCGGCGACCCCTCTCCCCGTCCCTATACGGGGAGAAGGGATGCACTGGCAACATCCCCGTACTTCGGTTAGCCTCCGCTAATTCCTTGGCGGAGGATGAACCTTTTTGGACCGATCAGCGACAGAGCAGGCAGGAGCCAGGCGGCTCGACCGGCGATGACCGCCGCGACGGAGACCGATCGCGCGCTTGTTGACCGGGTCGCGAAGGGCGACCGCGCCGCCGTGCGGCTCCTGTTCATGCGTCACCACGCGCGGGTCTACCGCTTTGTGGCGCGCCAGACGGGATCGGAAATGATGGCTGACGATATCGCGAACGAGGTGTTCCTGGAACTGTGGCGACAGGCGCCGGGTTTCGAGGGGCGCTCCGAAGTCTCGACATGGCTGCTCGGCATCGCCCGTTTCAAGGCGCTGTCGTTGCTGCGCAAGAAGAAGGAAGACTGGATCGACGACGAGGCCGCCGCCGCGGTGCCCGACAGTGCCGACACGCCGGAAGTCGTCACGATGAAGGAGGACAAGGCCGCCGCCTTGCGCCGCTTCGTCGACGCCTTGCCCGAAGAACACCGCGTGGTGATAGACCTCGCCTACTATCACGGACAATCGGTGAGCGAGATCGGCGAGGTGCTGAACATCCCGGTTGCCACGGTCAAGACCAGGATGTTCTACGCCCGCAAGAAACTCGGCGAAGCCCTGAAGGCCGCCGGTTACGACAGGGGGTGGCCATGAGCGCCGCTGAAAAGATGTCGCGCCGTGACGAAATGGAAACGCTGCTGCCGTTCTATCTGAACGGCTCGCTGGAAGGCTCGGATCTCGAAGCCGTCGAGGAATGGCTGGCCAGCGACCCAGCCGCGATGGCGGCACTTGGCGAGGCCGAGGCCGAGTTCTCAGGCACTGCCGCCGCCAATGAGGCAATCCGGCCGCCGGCCGACTCGCTCAGCCGCTTCGCCCGGGCGCTCGACGCCGAGGCCGGTCCGGCGCGCGCGCCGGCAAACCCGTCCTGGCTGGCGCAGGCGTGGAACCGCTTCATGTCAGTTCCCGTTGGCGTCGCCTGGGCCGCCGCCGCAGTGCTGCTTGCCGTCATCATGGTGCAATCGCTTGTGCACCCCGGCGGCAAGGGCGGGAATTTCGAGGTCGCCGGAGCGGAAACCGACCTGGCGAAGATGCCGTTCGCACTGGCCAGGTTCAAGCCGGATGCAAGGATGTCGGACATATCAAGCTTTCTCCGCCAGAATGGCTTGAAGATCCTGGATGGGCCGACCGCCGACGGTATCTTCCGCCTGGGTATCCCGGCCACGACGGCGGCCGACTATGAAAAAGCGCTCGGCCTTATTGCTGCCCAGCCTTTCGCGGAAACTGTGATCGAGGGAAGGAAACCGGCCAGTGGCGGCTAAGGCGGTCATCCGATTTTCGGTGGCGGTGGCGATGACAATCGCCGCCGGCCCCGCCTTCGCGCAGACCAACGACCCGAACCTTACCCAGACCCAGATCGACTGCCTCGGCCGAACGAACGCCAGGGGCGCCGACTGCAACAAGGGCAGCGGCGACACGAAGACTGGCGGAAAGGACAATGCAGGGGCGGCGCCCGGCACCGGCGCGGCGCGGCCCGGCGCTGTGTTTCTCCCGAGCCTGATCGTCGACCTGTTCCCCAATCCTGCCGGCGCGAGCCCAACGCCAACCACCAACGCACCCAGCGAGCCGGCAAACGGGGCAGCAACGCCGTCCCAGCCCGTTGCCGCGCAGGCCGCCGCGCCGGGTGGGCCTGTCAGCCCGCTCACGAACCTGACCGAGCCAGCGCGCGCCGTCTCCGGCGCGTTCGTGCCCGACGAGGTGTTGGTGACGGTTGCCGGCGATGCGGCCGCCGTGCAGCAGATCGCCACCTCGTTCGGCCTTCAGGTGCGTTCGCAACGCCAGTCGAGGCTGCTCGGCTCGACGCTGGTGCGCTTCGGCATCCCCGACGGGCGCCCGGTCGGCGTGGTGCTGGCGCAGCTTGCCGCCGACGGCCGCACCCAGAGGCGCGAGCCCAACCACATCTATTCGCTGCAGCAGGCGGCCACCATCGTCAACTATGCCTTCGACCACATCGTGCTCGATCCCAAACAGGCCAGCGGCGAGAATGTGCGCATTGCCGTGATCGACACCGGTATCGACGACACCAATCCGGCGCTGTCCGGCGTCATCGCCCAGCAGTTCGACGCCATGCCCGATGTGCCGATCAAGGCGCGCGACCACGGCACATCCGTCGACGGGCTGATCGCCGGTGTCGGGGCGCTGGAAGGCATGGCGCCGGGTGCCAGGATCTACCACGCCCGCGCTTTCGAAGGCGGCAAGTCGACCATGGACGTCATCCTGGCGGCGCTGGACTGGGCGGCGGACCAGAATGTCCGCATCATCAATATGAGCTTCGTCGGTCCCAAGAACGACCTCTTGGGCACGGCCTGCCAGAACGCGCGGGCGCTGGGCATCGTGCTCGTCGCCGCTGCCGGCAACAACGGGCCGAAGGCGCCTTATGGCTACCCGGCAGCCTTCGACAGCGTCATCGCGGTGACCGCCACCGACGCCAAGGACCAGTTGATGCCGCAGGCCAATCGCGGACCCTATGTGTTCATCTCCGCCCCCGGCGTCGAGATGGTGGCGCCAAGCGGCGCGGGGTCGGATGTGGTCACCGGCACCTCGTTTGCCGCCGCCATCGTGACCGGCGCCGTCGCCAACCTCTTTCATGCCGAGCCAAGCCGCACCGCCGACTGGGTGGAGAAGGCGCTGGCCATGACCGCCAGGGATCTCGGCGGGCATGGTCGCGACAGTGATTTCGGCTATGGGCTGCTGGATATCAAAGCGGCCGAGGCGGCGAAGGAATAGAGCCAGGCTCTCGGGGCCGGTCCGTCCAGCCGCGCGTCACACCGGAGCCCCGGCGACCGACCCCCTGACCACAAGATCGACGGGCCAGATCTCGCCTCGCGCGCCCTCCTCCAGACCGGAAATCCGCGCCGCCAGCCGCTCGGCGATGCGGGCGCCGGCCAGCCGGATCGAGGACCGCGTGGTCGACAGCGGCACGGTGAAATTCTCCGGCTTCAACCAGGGAAATACGTCGTCATGGGCGATCAGCGACACGTCACCGGGGATGGTGAGGCCGAGGTCGCGCACCGCGCGCACGACGCCCAGCGCCATGATCAGGCTGGAGCAGGCGATCGCCGTCGGCGCATCCGGCTGTTCGAGCAGCCGCCTGGTGGCGCGATAGCCGTTCTCCTCGGTCATCGACACAGAGCAGACACGGCGCTCGCCCAGCTCCAATCCACTTGCCGCCAGGGCGCGGCGCACGCCGCGCTCGCGATGGATGGCAAAGGTCTCGCGATCGTCGCCATTGATCAGCGCCAGCCGCCGGTGGCCAAGCTGGATGAGCAGCCTGGCTGCCTCATGAAAGGCGCCCTCATTGTCGATGTCGGTGAAGGGATAGTCGAAGTCGAACCCTTCGCTGCGGCCATGGACGATGAAGGGAATGCCGAGCGCGTTGACCAGCGCAACACGCCGGTCGGCGGGCCTCGGCGACGAGATGTAGACGGCGTCGACCTGCTTGTTGGCGACGATCCGCCGATAGGTCGTCTCCTGGTCGTCGGCATCGGCCGGCGACAGCACGAGGTCGAGCTCATGCGAGCGGGCATAGTCGCCGAGACCGGACAGGAACTCGACGAAATGCGGATCGATGTCGACCGAGGCGCCCGTCGGCAGCACATAGCCGATCATGCCGGTCTTGCCGGTGGCCAGCCGCCGCGCGCTCGGATTGGGGCGATAGCCATGGCGTTTTGCGGCATCCATCACCCGCCGGCGGGTTTCCTCATTGACCTCCGGATAGCCGTTCAGGGCGCGGCTGACCGTGGTCTGTGAAAGCGCCAGCATGTGCGAGAGCTGTTTGAGATTCACGGGAGGCCTCCAAGCCTCAAAGCGCTTTCAATTTGGTATCGTCGGCACGACCGTGACGGAACGGATGAACCTGCGAGACCATAGCCGGGCTTTGGAGCGCTTTGAAAGAAAAAATGCTGTTGCACTGCCATAAATGCATGCTGCAGCGCACTTTCATGGCGCCCTGACACAGAAACTAAATCGATTAGCTCACGCCCCTCTTGACTTCCGATCGATTCAATGGCGAGATCGAAAAAGCCAAAGCGCTTTGGAATGCTCTTCGAAAGGTTGCGGTTCCTTTCTGACTGAGTCACATTCCAGCGACGTCGGCGGGCGGAATGGAGGTTCCGTCCGGTGTTGATGACCACTGGGAGGAATACCGATGAAGAAAGTGCTTCTGCTTGGCGTCGCTGTGGCAGCGTTCGCCTTGAGCGCTCCGGCGCAGGCCGAACTGAAATTCAAGCCAGGCGAGGATTCCCGCTTTCACTGGGCGAACTATGAAGAGCTCAAGAAGGTCGACCTCAAGGGCGAAACCCTGTCGATCTTCGGGCCATGGCGCGGCGAGGACGAGGCCCTGGTCCGCAACGTTCTTGAATATTTCCAGGAAGCCACCGGCGTTGAGATCAAATACTCCTCTTCGGAGAATTACGAGCAGCAGATCGTCATTGATACGCAGGCCGGCAGCCCGCCCAACATCGCCGTCCTGCCACAGCCCGGCCTGATCCAGGACCTGGCCTCCAAGGGCTTGCTGACGCCGCTCGGCGACGCGACCGGAAAATGGGTCGCCGAAAACTATGGCGCCGGCCAGTCCTGGGCCGCGCTCGGCACGTACAAGGGCAAGGACGGAAAGTCCGACTTCTATGCGTTGCCCTACAAGGCCGACGTCAAGGGCCTCATCTGGTATTCGCCGGATAATTTCAAGGAAGCCGGCTACACGGTGCCGAAGTCCCAGGAAGAGCTGGCCACGCTCGAGCAGAAGATCATCGCCGACGGTGCCAAGCCCTGGTGCATCGGGCTCGGTTCGGGCGGCGCCACCGGCTGGCCGGCGACCGACTGGGTCGAAGACATCATGCTGCGCACGCAGGCGCCGGAGGTCTATGACAAGTGGGTGACGAACGAGATTCCGTTCACCGATCCCGCCGTCGTCAACGCCATCGACATCTTCGCCAAGATCGCGACCGACGACAAGATGGTCGACGGTGGCGCCAAGGCGGTCGCGGCGACCGATTTCCGCGACAGCCCGAAAGGGCTCTTCACGGTGCCGCCGAAGTGCTACATGCATCATCAGGCATCGTTCATCCCGAGCTTCTTCCCCGAAGGCACCAAGCTTGGTCAGGACGCCGATTTCTTCCTGTTCCCGCCCTATGCCTCCAAGCCTGAACTCGGCACGCCAGTCGAAGGCGCCGGCACGCTGGTCATGATCACCAAGGATTCGAAGGCGGCGCGCGCCTTCATCGAATTCCTCAAGATGCCGCTGGCGCATGAACTCTGGATGGCCCAGGGCAGCTTCGTGACCCCCTTCAAGGCGGTGAACAAGGATGCCTATGCCAGCGACGCGCTCAAGCGGCAGGGTGAAATCCTCGCGAATGCAACGACCTTCCGCTTCGACGGCTCGGACCTGATGCCCGGCAAGATCGGTGCCGGCGCCTTCTGGACGGGCATGGTCGACCTGGTCGGCGGGAAGCCCGCCAAGGATGTCGCGGCCGACATCCAGAAAGCCTGGGACGCCATAAAGTAAGCGGCGCCGTCCAGCCCATTGCCCTGGATCCGGACCCTCCCGGCCCGGATCCGACGAGCATCATCGCTCGCGATCCTCATGAGCGCATAGACCATTTCCGGCATGAAGCGCTGTCCGCAAGAAGGGGAACCCGATTGCTTCCACAGTGCTCTCGAAAAACTGAATCTGCGCCTGATCCAATCGCCAAGGTCGTTCACCTCGGCCGATCACGCGCATGGGGAGGGATACCATGGCGGGTCAGATTTTCTCGGCCATATTCGTCATCATCATCGGCGTCGGCGGCTGCGTCGCCTATTTCTGGGGCGCCAACAAGCTGGTCGACCTGATTTTCCCGTCGCGTGGCGTTGCAGGTGCCGCAGCGATCGACAATCTGCGCCGGCAAGGGCTGATCCGCCCCTGGCTGTTCGTCGGCCCGGCATTGATCATCCTGACCATCTACCTGATCTACCCGGTGGTGGAGACGCTGAGGCTGTCGTTCCTCGACCGTGGCGGCACCAGTTTCGTGGGGTTTGCCAACTATCAATGGGCGTTTGGCGACCGCGACTTCCGCAACTCGATCCTCAACAACATCATCTGGCTGGCCGTCGTGCCTGCCGCCTGCACCTTCCTTGGCCTGATCATCGCCGTGCTCACCGACAAGATCTGGTGGGGCACGATCGCCAAGAGCCTCATCTTCCTGCCGCTGGCCATCTCGTTCGTCGGCGCCAGCGTGATCTGGAAATTCATCTACGAGTATCGCGGTGAGGGCCAGACGCAGATCGGCATCCTCAACGCCATCATCCAGCATTTCGGCGGCCAGCCGCAGGTCTGGATATCGCTGCCGTTCTGGAACAATTTCTTCCTGATGATCATCCTGATCTGGATCCAGACCGGCTTTGCCATGGTCATCCTTTCATCGGCCCTGCGCGGCATTCCCGAAGAAACGCTGGAGGCCGCGGTGATCGACGGCGCCAACCCGTTCCAGATCTTCTGGAAGATCATGGTGCCGCAGATATGGGGAACGATCGCCGTGGTCTGGACCACCATCACCATCCTTGTGCTCAAGGTCTTCGACATCGTGCTGACCATGACCAACGGCCAATGGAACAGCCAGGTTCTGGCCAATCTGATGTTCGACTGGATGTTCCGCGGCGGCGGCGATTTCGGCCGTGGCGCAACCATCGCCATCATCATCATGATCGCCGTCATCCCCATCATGGTCTGGAACATCCGCCAGGCGAACAAAGAGACGGGAGGGCACTGAGATGGCCGTCGCAACCGGAAACTCGCTTGCCAGCCGCTTCGGCGTCCACTTCACCGTGCTGGTCTTCGTGCTGATCTGGACCATCCCGACGCTCGGCATCCTCGTCTCGTCGCTGCGCGACAAGGATCAGATCATCGCCTCGGGCTGGTGGAATTCATTCGCGAGCTCCAGCCAGACGGAAGCGGGCCGGCTGCCCGCCGCCGCGACGCAGATCCAGAAGGACGGCAAGTTCGTCCTGCAGGGCAACATCTTCGGTGACGGCGCCAAGCGCAACATCAGCGCCTTCGGCACCAAGTCGGCCGCACCGACGCAATATCCGGCAGGCAGCACCGCCGACCTTGGCGATGGCGTGACCTTGCAGCTCAACTCAGACGGCAGTTTCGTCATGCAATCGCCCAAAGCCTTCGAAGGCGACCGTGGCCAGCGCGTCTACTATGCCTCGTCGGCGCCGCCGAAATTCACCACCGACAATTACAAGACGGTGTTGTTTTCGGAAGGCATCGGCCGCTCCTTCATGAACTCGCTGACCGTCACCATTCCGGCGACCGTCATCCCGATCCTGATCGCCGCGTTCGCCGCCTATGCGCTGGCCTGGATGCGGTTTCCCGGCCGTGCCCTGCTCATCGCGGTCATCATCGGCCTGCTGGTCGTTCCCTTGCAGATGTCGCTGATCCCGCTGTTGAAGCTCTACAACGGCGTCGGTACGTTTTTCGGGGTTCCCTCGAAAACCTATCTAGGCATATGGCTGGCGCATACGGGCTTTGGCCTGCCCTTCGCCATCTACCTGCTGCGCAGCTACATTGCCGGCCTGCCGCGCGAAATCATGGAATCGGCGCGCATCGACGGCGCCAGCGATTTCGAGATCTTCGTCAAGATCGTGCTGCCGCTGTCGTTCCCGGTGCTGGCGTCCTTCGCCATCTTCCAGTTCCTGTGGGTATGGAACGATCTTCTGGTCGCAATGGTTTTCCTGGGAACCGCCCCGGATCAGATCGTGCTGACCGCCAAGCTCAATGCTCTGCTCGGTTCGCGCGGCGGCAATTGGGAGATCCTGACGACATCGGCGTTCATCACCATCATCGTGCCGCTGATCGTGTTCTTCTCGCTACAGCGCTATTTTGTTCGCGGGCTGCTTGCCGGCTCGGTGAAAGGAGGTTGAGATAATGCAATCCGCTTTGAAGGTTACCGCAAAGCCCGAAGCCGCCGTCGATCGCGACTGGTGGCGTGGCGCGGTGATCTACCAGATCTATCCGCGCAGCTACCAGGACTCCAACGGCGACGGCATCGGCGACCTCAAGGGCATCATCACCAGGCTGCCCTACATCGCGGCGCTGGGCGCGGACGCGATCTGGATCTCGCCTTTCTTCAAGTCGCCGATGAAGGATTTCGGCTACGACGTTACCGATTATTGCGACGTCGACCCGATGTTCGGCACGCTGGCCGACTTCGATGCGCTGACAGCGGAAGCGCACCGGCTGGGGCTGAAGGTGATGATCGACGAGGTGCTCTCGCACACCGCAGACAACCATCCGTGGTTCAAGGAAAGCCGGGCAAGCCGCAACAATCCGAAGGCCGACTGGTATGTCTGGGCGGACGCCAGGCCGGACGGCACGCCACCCAACAACTGGCTGTCGATCTTCGGCGGCTCGGCCTGGCAGTGGGACACCAGCCGCCAGCAATATTACCTGCACAATTTCCTGGCCGAGCAGCCCGACCTCAATTTCCACAACCGCGAGGTCCAGGACGCGCTGCTCGACGTCACCCGCTTCTGGCTGGAGCGCGGCGTCGACGGCTTCCGCCTCGACACGATCAATTTCTACTTCCACAGCCAAGGCCTGGAAAACAATCCGCCGTTGCCGCCGGAAGAGCGCAACGACCAGACCGCGCCAGCGGTCAATCCCTACAACTACCAGGACCATCTCTACGACAAGAGCCGCCCGGAGAACCTCGGCTTCCTTGAACGCTTCCGCGCCCTTCTCGATGAATATCCGGCAACGGCCGCGGTCGGCGAAGTCGGCGATTCGCAGCGCGGGCTGGAAGTGGTGGCCGCCTATACCGCCGGCGGCAAGCGCGTGCATATGTGCTATTCGTTCGACTTCCTGGCGCCTGAGAAGATCAACGCCACCAAGGTGCGCTCGGTGTTGGAAGCCTTCGGGAGGGTCGCCAGCGACGGCTGGTCGTGCTGGGCCTTTTCCAACCACGACGTGATGCGTCCGGCGACGCGCTGGGCGGCTGGCGAAGCCGACCCGACCGCCTATCTCAAGGTGATTTCAGCACTGCTGATGTCCCTGCGCGGCTCGGTATGCATCTATCAGGGCGAGGAACTCGGGCTCGGCGAAGCTGAGCTTCGGTTCGAAGACCTGCAGGACCCCTACGGCATCCGCTTCTGGCCGGAATTCAAGGGCCGCGACGGCTGCCGCACACCGATGGTGTGGGACGCCGCTGCCAGGAATGGCGGCTTCTCGACGGCAAAGCCCTGGCTGCCCGTGCCCGGCAAACACCTTTCGCAGGCGGTCAATGTGCAGCAGGATGACGACAGCTCGCTGCTCGAACATTACCGGCGCTTCCTCGCCTTCCGTCGCGCTCACCTGGCGCTCGCCAAGGGCGATATTGATTTCATCGAAAGCGAGGGCGATACGGTTGCGTTCACGCGCCGCCAAGGCAACGAGCGGATCGCGTGTGTCTTCAATCTTGGCAGCAAGCCGGCCGAGGTCAACCTCGGCGGCGGTTCGCTGCAACCCCTGCCGGGGCACGGTTTTTCGGGGCAGTCGGGGACCGGCTCCGTCCGGCTCGGAGGCTACGGCGCCTGGTTTGGGCGTATTGACTGAACTTTTCTTGAGGAAATCACTGGGAGGAAATCATGGCCGATGTCACGCTAAGGCAAGTGAAGAAATCATACGGCAATCTCAATATTCTCCACGGCATCGACCTCGATATCAAATCAGGCGAGTTCATCGTCTTCGTCGGCCCTTCGGGCTGCGGCAAGTCGACCTTGCTGCGCTCGATCGCGGGGCTTGAGGAAATCACATCTGGCGAACTCAGGATCGCCGGCGAGGTGGTCAACGACGTACCTCCGTCGAAGCGGGGCATCGCCATGGTGTTCCAGTCCTATGCGCTCTATCCGCACATGACCGTCTACGACAACATGGCGTTCTCGATGAAGATCGGCAAAGAGAACAAGGCCGAGATCGACCGGCGCGTGCGCCAGGCAGCGGAAATCCTGCAGCTGACCAAATATCTCGACCGCCTGCCCAAGGCGATGTCGGGCGGCCAGCGCCAGCGAGTCGCCATCGGCCGCGCCATCGTGCGCAATCCCAAGGTGTTCCTGTTCGATGAACCGCTGTCGAACCTCGATGCGGCGTTGCGCGTCGCCACCCGCATCGAGATCGCCAAGCTCAAGGAATCGATGCCGAACACCACGATGATCTACGTCACCCACGACCAGGTCGAGGCGATGACTCTGGCTGATCGTATCGTGGTGCTGAAGGACGGCCATATCGAACAGGTCGGTACGCCGATGGACCTCTACAAGAAGCCCGGCAACCTGTTCGTCGCCCAGTTCATCGGCTCGCCCGCGATGAACATCCTACCCGCGACCGTCGACAAGACCGGAAGCCCGACCGTCGTCAGCCATGTCGGCGGGCGCAAGGCGACCGTGCCGATCACGACGCCGGCGTCCGCCAAGGGCGCATCGGTGAGCTTCGGCGTGCGGCCGGAGGATCTGATGATCGCCACCGGCACTGATTATCTGTTCGAGGGAAAAGTCGACTATGTCGAGCAGCTCGGCGAGGTGCAGCTGGTCTATGTCGATATCGGCCGCGCCGACCTGCCGCTGGTGACCAAACTGCCGGGCAATGTCGAGGTCAAGCGCGGGGCCACGCTGCGGCTGACCGCCAATGCCGAAGACCTTCATATCTTCGACACTGACGGGCGTTCATTCGCGCTGCATGAGGCGGAGGCGAAGGCGGCCTGAGACAGGCCAATTGAACGTCGGACCATCGACGCAAAAAAGAGCGGCGGGCCAGGCCCGCCGCTCTTTTTGTATGTCGACTTCAGCTGTTAGTTGTTGCCGAAGAGGTTGCGGTCGGCACCCTGAGGGGCGGACTTCGGCGCGTCATTCGACGAATTGAGCAGCTTGTAGACCGGCGAGCCGCTGTTGGCGATCGACGCCGTCGGCGTCTTGTCGACGTTGACCGCAGCCGGCTGGTTGACGCCGTTCGAGCCATAGTTGTCGCTGCCGGCGAAAGCTGTGCCGGAGATCGCCACAAGGGTGGCGGCGAGAATGATCTTTTTCATTTTTCGTACTCCTGAATTTCAAGTTCGGCCGGAGGGGCAGGCAGGCCCGCCTCTCCGATCAGCACTGTTAGTTGTTGCCGAAGAGGTTGCGGTCGGCGCCCTGAGGGGCAGGCGTTTGAGCAGCCGGAGCCGACTTCTTGATCGAAGCCGTGTACGAGCTGTCGACAGTGGTCGCCTGCTGGTTGGCGCCGTTCGAGCCGTAATTGTCGCTGCCGGCAAAAGCGCTGCCGGAAATCGCCACGAGGGCGGCGGCGGTGAGGATGATCTTCTTCATTTCAAGTACTCCTGAATTTCTGAATTCCGCGAGGTCGGCGGGCGCTGCCCGCCGTCTGCGGGATCGGCTGTTAGTTGTTGCCGAAGAGGTTACGGTCAGCGCCCTGAGGGGCAGGCGTCTGAGCAGCCGGGGCCGACTTCTTGATCGAAGCCGTGTACGAGCTGTCGACAGCAGTGGCAGCCTGATTGGCGCCATTGGAACCGTAGTTGTCGCTGCCAGCGAAGGCGCTGCCGGAAATCGCCAGAAGGGCGGCGGCAGTGAGGATGATCTTTTTCATTTTTTGTACTCCAGTATTTTCCCGTCCGTCTAGCGGCGTGTCTTGGGAGGAATTCGCGTCGTTCGGACAGCCCCGATGTGGGTGAGCCACCCCGTCAATTCCAATCACGAAGTTGTTCCGCGTGGACCAAGAATCCACATCTTGAAATTGCGCCAGTCGTCTCTACACTTGTCATTTTACCTTTTATTATCAGATAGTTATTTGGGTTCAGCGGTCTCTCGTCAGGCCCTGTTCGTGAGCCGGCGTTCACACAGTCCTGCACGCATTGTCAACAGAAACGAACCGTTCGGTTCGATTTTAGAAAGTGCTAATAGTCACTTTTCGATACTGTAAGTGGTTTTTAACCACGTTGCCGGCCGAACCCGGTGCGCCGAATTCGTCGCCTACGGCCCGCAACGGGTGATCTTCCCGACCGCGACCCACCCTGCGATCCCAGGCCAGCGCGTTTCGGATGCGTGTCGCGCCACATGGATGCGATGTCGCTTTCATGCCGATGTCGCAGACGTTGTCGTGATTAGATCATGCCATCTCAGGTGCCGCTTCGAGACGAACGAAGCGGAGAATTGGGAAGCCGGTCGAAATCCGGCGCTGCCCCCGCAACGGTGGTGGAGTTCAAGTCGCAACGGGAGACCACTGGGCCAAGGCCTGGGAAGGTGTCGCGACCGTCCGAATGGACACTCCAGAGCCCGGAAACCAGCCCGAGATTTTTGAACTCGACTGATCGCGGTGGGCGGTCAAGAGGTGGATAGTGCTTGTCCGGCGTATTGCCGGCCGGCGTCCGATCCTTCCTCTCTTCCCTCCGGTTCAGTCTTTGGAGCGACATGCGCCCTGTGACCGCGCAAGCACGCTCCAGGATTTGGATTGCGTCGTGTTTTCCGATTTCGGGCCGATGCGAAAGTATGAGGACAGGACATGGACGCGCGCAACGACATGCTGAAGCGGCTGCACAGCCGAAAGGATGGCTTCTCGCTCGAGCAGCCCTTCTATACGGACCCGGAATACTTCAAGCTGGACATGGAGCTGATCTGGTATCGCGACTGGCTGTTCATCGGGCATGATTGCGAACTGCCGAAGCCCGGCAGCTACATCACCGTCCAGATCGGCGACTATCCGGTTGTCCTGGTGCGCGACCAGAAGGGCAACATCAACGCCTTTCACAATTCCTGCCGCCATCGTGGCAGCCGCGTCTGCAACACCGACAAGGGCACGGCGGCAAAGCTGGTCTGTCCCTATCACCAATGGACCTATGAGCTGGACGGCCGGCTGCTGTTCGCAAGGCAGATGGCTGACGGTTTCGACAAAAGCCAGTTCGGCCTGAAGCCGGTCGCCTGCGAAAGCGTCGGCGGCTACGTCTTCATTTGCCTCGCCAAGGAACCCGCCGATTTCGCGCCCATGCGCGCCATGATCGAGCCGTATCTTCTGCCGCACCGGCTGCGCGAGGCGAAGGTCGCCTTCGAGAGCACGATCATCGAGAAGGGCAACTGGAAGCTGGTCTGGGAAAACAACCGCGAGTGCTACCACTGCGCGGGCAACCATCCGGAACTGTGCAAGACATTCCCGGAGGCGCCGACCGTGACCGGCGTTCAGGGCGCCGACAGCGATCCGGAAATGCTGGCGCATTGGGCCAAGTGCGAGGCGGCTGGCCTGCCGAGCAGGTTCCGCATCGACCCGGCCGGGCAATATCGCGCTACCCGCGCCCCGCTGCTGCGCGATGCCGTCAGCTATACGATGACGGGAAAGCGCGCCGTGAAGAAGAACCTTTCCGACAGTGTTTCCACTGACCGGATCGGTTCGCTGCTGCTCTACCATTACCCGACGACGTGGAACCACATTCTTGGCGACCACGCGGTGACCTTCCGCGTGTTGCCGGTCAGCGCCACGGAGACGGCGGTGACGACGAAGTGGCTGGTGCACAAGGATGCGGTTGAAGGCGTCGACTACAACCTCGACGAACTCACCCATGTCTGGACCGAGACCAACGACCAGGATCGTCGCATCGTCGAGGAAAACGCCTTCGGCATCCTGTCTCCCGCCTATGAACCAGGCCCTTATTCAGAGCTGCACGAGGGCGGCGTCATCCAGTTCGTCGAATGGTACGCGTCCTTCATCGGCCCGCGCCTTGCCGAAGGCGGCCGGCCGGCGCTGCGCAGTGTCGCCTAGAGCCGGATGATTTCAGGTCGAATCGACCTGAAATCTGAATCCGCCTCTAAATCAAAGAGATAGAGCATGATGTCGTCCGAAAACCGCTTCACACTTTTCGGCATCATGCTCTAGCTCATGTCGCCCAGAAGTGCTCCGCGGTTTTGGGATCACGACACGAGCAGTGCAAGAAGGACTTGAGGGATGAACGCGATGACTGATCTTGGCCTCTATCGTCATCTCGACCAGATGGCACCCTGGAACGACAGGCTCCAGGTGCTGGAAGTGATCGGCGTCAGCGACGAGGCGCCGGGCGTGAAGACGTTCACCTTCCGCTCCGACAACCAGACCTGGTTCCGCTACAAGCCGGGACAGTTCGTGACGCTGGAACTGCCGACAGCCGATGGTCCGCTGATGCGCACCTATACGCTGTCGTCTTCGCCGTCGCGGCCATTCTCGATCGCGGTGACGGTGAAGGCGCAAGCGGACAGCATCGGCACGCGCTGGATGTTCGACCATCTGAAGCCCGGCACGCACGTCAAGGCGTATGGGCCGACGGGTGACTTTTCACTGCACAGTCATCCGGCCGCGAAATACCTGTTCATTTCGGCCGGCTCGGGCGTGACGCCGATGATGTCGATGCTGCGCTGGCTGAACGACTGCGCGCCGTGGACCGACGTCGGCTTCGTCAACTGCGCGCGCCGGCCCGAAGAGATCATCTTCCGCAAGGAGCTCGAACTGCTTGGCGGCCATATGCCGGGACTGTCGCTCGGCTTCATGATCGAGGAACGGTCGAGCCGCGAAGGCTGGTACGGGCATATGGGCCGGATCGACGCGATACGTCTGCCGCTGCTGGCGCCCGACTTTCGCGAGCGCGAGATCTTCTGCTGTGGTCCTGATCCTTTCATGCGCGCCGTGCGCGGCATGCTGGACGCCTCGGGTTTCGATATGGCCCACTATCATCAGGAGAGCTTTGCCGCTCCTGTCGTGGAGGAAATACCGGCTCCGTTCGCTGCGCCTGCAGAGGGCATCGAAGCGGTCGTGGAAGCCACGGTGCCGATCCGCTTCTCGCTTTCGGACGTCGATGCCGAATGTGTCGCCGGCCAGACAGTGTTGCAGACGGCACGCGCTTCGGGGGTCCGGATCCCCGCCGCTTGCGAATTCGGCCTGTGCGGGACCTGCAAGGTGAAGAAGGTCGCGGGCGACGTCGAAATGAGCCACAATGGCGGCATTCTCGATCATGAGATTGATGACGGCTTTATCCTTGCCTGCTGCTCCAAGCCGCTGTCGGCACTTGAAATCGAGGCATGACACGGCCGCGGCCAAACTGACCCCAAAATGGTCGGCACCGCGCCAGCGCACTTGTCTTGCCAAGGCAGAACCGACCTTGTCGAGGGGGTAAGGCAATCGCATCTGTCGGCAGCGGCAGGCGGGGATTGCGGAGCGGGGCCAGGACCAATGCGTCAGTCCGATGTTTACGCGGTTGCGAGCAAGGATATCGTCTTTGATTCTTTCGACGGCGAGGCCGTCGTACTCGATCTGTCGACCGGCAAGTATTTCGGCTTCTCCGATTCAGGCAGCCGGATCTGGCAGGCACAGTCGTCAGGTATTTCCACCCAAGCCCTGGTTGGCGAACCGGCCTGCGGCTCGACAACAAGCTTGGCCGAGCTCGAAGGCTTCGTTTTACAGCTACTCGAATTCGGACTGATTGCGCCCGGCCGGCATAGAGCGCCCTCTTTCCAGCGATCTTGCTGCCCAGCTCGCCCAGACCCGCGAGCCTCTCAAGATAGAGATACACGACGATCTCGCCGACCTTAAGCCAGCCATGCAGCCTGTCACCCTCGAAAGCCTGACGGACCATGCCCGCCATGTGCTCGAGGCGGCTGAGAGCAGCGCTGGCCGCTACCCCATCACCAGAACGGTGCGGCTGCCGGGCTGAGCCTGACGGTGCATTCGGGCCAAGGGCCGCTGGCGGATGCCGTCAAGAATGCCTTAGTCCGGGCTCCCGATAGCCAAACTCCGGGCGCCGACTGCCGCATTTTCGTCGCGCATCCGGGTATCGGCGCCATTCCTGATCCCGCGGCATGGGGCCAAGCGCATTTCACGCCGCAGTCCTTTGCCAGCAAACTGGCTGATGCCGGGCTGCGCGGCAGCTATTTCCACAATCTGGATTTCCGGCAGTTCTACGATCCGCGCGCGGCATGCGGCTGGCCCATGCCGGAACCCTCGGCGTTGACGGCAAGGGCATTCAGCTCGCCGGCGCCGGCGGGTCCTCGGGGAAGTCTGGAACGGTCGTCGCCGGCCTGCTTAACGGACTTGACAGTGTCGGCGACGATTATGTGTTGACAGACATAGTCGACGGCGTGACCGCCTATCCTTTGTTTGCTACGCTCAAGCAGGATCCCAAAGGTTTCAGGCGATTGGGATTGAAGCACAGGTTGAAGTCCCCGGGCCTGCTTAACTGGCAGGGGAAGCATCAGTTTCTTCTTGAAAATATCGCGGCGCAAACAACGCCTGCACGTCTAGACATTATTGCATTGGTGCTGCCAAGTATCGGTGGGGGGTGAGGCAAGCTCGATAATGCCCGTATCGCGCAAGGATGCCATGATTGCCTTGGCGCCGTCGGGTATTGCCCAGATGCCGGGCGAACGGGAAAGCGGTTTCCGCTTTTTCAGCTAGTTGACGCGCCTTCTGCCATGCTACCGGCTGTCTCTTGGGACCCAGCCCGAGGAGATTGCAGGCACGATTTCGGAATTTCTGGCGCGAGGCAATTCATGAAACTCAGCGTGATCATGCCGGTCTACAATCGCGAAAAATATGTCGTCCCTGCCTTGCGATCCCTGCTCAGGCAACGCGACGCCGCCGACCTCGACATCATCGTCATCGACGACGGCTCAACCGACGGATCGGCCAAAGCGGTCCGCGCGATGATGGACGAGGCACCGTGCATCCGCCTCTTCCAGCAAGCCAACAAGGGTGTCGCCAAGGCGCGCAATCATGGGCTGAGGCAATTGCTTCCGAAAACCGAGTTCGTATCGTTTCTCGACTCCGATGACATTTCGCCCGCCGGACGCTTCAAGGCCGACCTTGGCCGCTTCGGGGCGGATTCCAGTCTTGAACTGACCTATTCGCTTATCAAGCTGGTCGACAACATGGACGATGAGGCGCTGGAGCCGGCTGCCAACACTAGGTCCTTGACCGTCCGGGGGCTCTCCTTAAGCGCCGGGATATTCACCCGGAAACTGGTCGATCGAACAGGCGGCTTCGACGAGGCGTTCAGCCAAGCCGAAGACACCGACTATCTGTTGCGAATCTTTGAAAGTGACGCGAGATTCGTCATGCCCGATACCGTGGCGACCTACTACAGGCGTCACCCCGGCAACATGACCAAGGCGCGCGACGTCCCGCTTCGCGAGTATCTGCGCGCCATCCACAAATCGATGAGCCGGCGCAAGGCGAATCCGTCGCTGCGGACGGTCGAGGGCATCTTCGACCTCCGGGATTCCGCCGGTTGGCGTTTCATGTGACATGGGCGATGATGGAACCGTCGCGGCCGGGGACGCGGCGCGGGCAGATCGAGCAATCACGGCAAAGCCGCCGAGGCGGGACGGCAGATGAAGCTGAGCGTGATCATGCCGGTCTACAATCGCGAGGAATATGTCGGCCATGTGCTGCGCTCATTGCTGAGGCAGCGCGATGCCGCTGACCTCGATCGACGGATGGATCAGCCGAGGTCGTGCGAGCGCTGATGAGCGAGACACCGTGCATCCGCGTTTTCAGCCAAGCCAATGCCGGCGTGACCAAAGCGCGCAACAGCGGCTTGCGGCAGTTGCCGCCGCAGACCGAGTTCGTATCTTTCCTTGACTCCGACGACATATCGCCGGC
This sequence comes from Mesorhizobium carmichaelinearum, assembly GCA_943370265.1. Classification (GTDB taxonomy): domain Bacteria; phylum Pseudomonadota; class Alphaproteobacteria; order Rhizobiales; family Rhizobiaceae; genus Mesorhizobium; species Mesorhizobium carmichaelinearum_A. Next base: position 150,031 of record CALRQH020000007.1, on the reverse strand, counting down.
CGGGCGTTTCAAGGCGGACCTTGCCTGCTTCGCCGGGGATTCCGGGCTTGAACTGATCTATTCCCGGATGACGCTGGTCGATGGTATGGCCCCGGCCGCCGACAGCAATTGCGTGACAGTTCGCGGAATTCATTTGTCAGCCGGGATTTTCGCGAGAAAGCTCATCGACCAAACGGGCAGTTTCGACGAGGCATTCCAGCCCTTCCAGCTGTTGTCGGCGAAGTTCTCGCCTGCCTGACAGGTAAAACGGCCAGCAGGTCGACTTTCAGGGTCAGACGCCATAGCGCTCGGTGCGGATGATATCGGCTGGAACATCGGCGTCGATCAGCGCCTGCGCGGCTGCCGACACAAATGAGTTCGAGCCGCAGACAAACGCCAGTTTCGGCGGCTCGGGGAGCCGCGCCATGGATTGCATCGCCATTGCGGCGTCGATGCGTCGCGAATAATCCGACGGACGCCGGGCTGCCTCTCGCGTCAGCGTCAGCACCAGTTGAAAGCCGTTCTTACGGTCATCAAGACCGATCAGTTCGTCGCGAAATATGACCTCGTCCCAGACACGCACGGAAAATATCAGGGCAACCGGCACTGGCGACTTGCGCGCGACGCGATGGCGGATCATCGCCGCCAACGGTACAACTCCGGAGCCGCCGCCAACCAGCAGAAGCGGGCCGCCGTCACTGTCGGACCAGACGAAATGCCCGCCAAGCGGTCCGCGCACTTCGATCTCGTCGCCCACCGCCGCGACATCGTGGAAGAAGGGCGACACCTCGCCATCGTCCAGCTTTTCAATGGCAAGCTCGATGGTTTTGCCGGCTTCCGGCGCGGATGCAATGGAATAGGAACGGCGCGCCTGGTAGCCGTCCGGCGCCGTCAGCCTGACATCGACATGCTGCCCCGCGCGATAGGCGAAAGGACGCGACGGCTGGATGAAGAAGCTGGTCACGCGTGGCGTGCGCTTGCGGATGCCGGTGATGGTGGCTGTCTGCCAGGGCGATTGCGCAGCCGGCTCGCCGCTCATGGGTCGCTCGTATAGCGCTGCTCGCGCCAGGGATCCCCGTAGATGTGGTAACCGCGCAATTCCCAGAAACCCGGCTCATCGCGCTTTGTGAACTGAAGCCCGTTCACCCATTTGGCGGATTTCCAGAAATAGAGATGCGGTACGAGCAACCGTGCGGGTCCGCCATGATCCGGCGTGATCGGCTTGCCTTCATAGAACAGCGCCACCATTGCCTTGCCGGCCACAAGATCCTTTGTCGGCACGTTGGTCGAATAGCCGTCGAAGCAAAGCGCAAGCGTGAAAGCGGTTGGCGGCTCGATCCCGGCGTCGCCAAGAATGTCGTCGACCAGAACGCCCTGCCACGGCGTATCGAACTTGCTCCAAGCGGTGACGCAATGGATGTCGCGTGTCATCTTGCTCAACGGCAAGGCATTGAACTCGGCCCAGTTCCATTTCTTGATCGGTCGAGGGCCATCCTTCAGCGTGAACGACCAGTCCTGCGTAGGCACGCGTGGCGTCGGCCCGGCGGACAGGACCGGAAACCCCTGTTCGAGATACTGTCCGGGCGGGATGCGCCCATCATTGCTGGTGGGAGGCCGTCGTCCGGAAAAGCCGCGGGTGACCATCGAGACACTCCGTTTGCTTCGGCCGTCCTGCGGCCTTCGGCAGTGTTCTCGAAGATGCGATGGCAGGCAACAAAATTCGTCGGACCGGACCGGCGGCAAGCCTGCTAGGGGATTGGCAGGCTTGCCGCTTCCGGGTCGCATCAGCGCCCGGTATCAGCCATTGGCGAAAGGCACGGCGACGAATATCTGCGCGCCGCCACGTTCCACCAGCAACAGCACCGACTTCTTGCCGGACTTGCCGGCCTGTGCGATCGCCTGGGTCACTTGCCGGGCGGTCTTCACCGGGGCCTGATTGACGGCGATGATGATGTCACCGGTCTGGATGCCGGCAGCCGATGCGGTCTTGTCCGGATTGACGCTGGCGACGATGGCGCCATGTTGATTGGCCGGGAGGTTCATCGCCTGGCGGATATCGGAGGTGATGTCCATCAAGCCTAGGCCGATGGCGGGAGAACGAAGACCCTGCTCGGCCGACGGTGTGGCGGAATCGTCGAGCGAAGCGGTCTTGAGGTCATCTCCGTTGCTGCCGACATCGACGGGTATCTGGACATCCTTGCCGTTGCGCCACACGTCAAGCATTTCCTTGGCACCAGGCGAGACATCAGCCACTGCACGCGACAGATCCTTGGGATCCTTTATCTCCTGACCGGCAAAGCTGGTGATGACATCACCCGTCTCCACGCCGGCCTTGGCGGCAGGCGAGCCGTCATTGACCTGGGAAACCAGGGCGCCCGTGGAATGATCGAACCCGATTGCACTGGCCACGTCCGGTGTCACAGGCTGAATCTGGACGCCCAGGTAGCCATACTGGATCGAACCGTCCTTCATCAGCTTGGCGACCACCTTCTGCGCCTGGTCGGACGGGATGGCGAAGCCGACGCCAACGCTGCCGCCATTCGGCGAATAGATGGCCGTGTTGATGCCGACGACATTGCCGTTCACATCCACAAGCGGACCGCCGGAATTACCATGATTGATCGGCGCGTCGATCTGGATGAAATCGTCAAACGGGCCGCTGTGCAGATCGCGGCCGCGCGCCGAAACAATGCCGGCGGTGACGGTGGTGCCGATGCCGAAAGGATTACCGATGGCGAGCACCTGGTCGCCGGTCATCAGCTTGTCGGAATCACCCCATTTGACGGTCGGCAAAGGCTTGTCAGCCTTGATCTTGAGAACCGCGAGGTCATTCTTGGCATCACGGCCGACCAGCTTCGCCGGAAGTTCGGTGCCGTCGTCGAGCGTGACCTTGATCGACACCGCGCCGTCGACGACGTGGTTGTTGGTGACGATGGTGCCGTCCGCGGCAACGATGAAGCCCGACCCGAGCGCCTCGGTGCGCTGCGCCTGCTCCTGCGGCGGTGTCTTGGGCGCCTGGCGCCCTTGATCACCGAAGAACTGGTGGAAATATTCGTCGAACGGAGAGTTGCCGCTGAAAGGCGCGCCGTCGCTTGTGTCCGCGGGCTGGGCCTTCATGAGCGTGGTGATGGTTACGACCGCGGGTTTGTCGGTTGCCACGATAGGCGCGAACGAGCCGTTGGGAGCCGCCACGCCGGCGACAGGCGTCATTGTCGCGGCCTGGGCATGATTGGTGGCCCTGAAAGCCGAAACGGCCAAAGGGCTTACAATCAGCGCGGCGCCCAGCAATGCGGCGACGCGATGTCTGCGAAGAATACTGAAAGATGACATGGTCGTTGTCCGAGCGAGAAACGGGTTGGGCGCCGTGGCGTATTCCACTGGGAATCGCCCATTCGGCTGTCGGCCTTCGGGGTTGCCGGTCTCGCTTTTCACGGCAACCGATCGGGTCGACGAACTTGAATCTAGTGCGCGGATGGGCGAGAATTAGGCCTTCGGGCCATGTTACAAAGATTTAATTCTTTTCCGGCAGCGCGCGTCGGCCATGCTGCTGGCCATGGCAAGCTGAAGTTCACGTTTGACTGATCGGAGGTTGAACGGCACAATCAGGCTTCGCGACGAAATCGCAGTCGATGTTCATATGGTGCCAGACGAATCCCATATATCCTGGAATTATATTTACCAAGCTCAGGATCACAACTTTACGGCGCACGCCATCTTCAGCGACACAACCAGCGTCACTCCAAGAACAGCGGAGCCTTCAAGAAGAAGGGCGAAGCGACAGCTAAGATGCCTGTTCGTGGGCCTCGGCCCGATTGGCCGTGCGCGCAACCGACCAGCCGAGCAAGGCCGCCGATAGCAGCACCAGAGACGCTATCAGGAAGGAGAGGCCGGGATAGGGCAGTGGCGAGTCCTGGCTGATGGAAAAGGCATAGACCGCGCCGAAGAACAGTGGCGAGGCAACGCCGGCGATGCTTGCCACGCTCATCGTGGCGCCCTGCAACTGGCCTTGCTCGGATTCGGAAACATGCTGCGTCATCAGCGACTGCAGGGTTGGCATGGCAAGGCCCCACAGTGCGTTCGGCAGCATGGCAAGCGTGAAGACAAGACCTGTCGGCGCCAGGCCCATCAGCGCAATGCCGATGGCGCCGCCGAACAGGCCGAAGACCATGGTGGCGCGATCGCCGAAGCGATTGACCACCCGGCTCACCAGCAGCCCCTGCACGATCATGTCGAGCACACCAACCATCGCCAGCAACACGCCGACTTCCCAGGCATGCCAGTTGTACCGATAGGCGGCGTAGAGAACGAACACCGCCGAAAAGACGTGATGGGCGAAGTGCAGCAGGAAGGTGACGGCGGCAAGACCCGAAAGCTCCGGATGCGAGCGCAGCAGGATCATGGCGCCGAACGGATTGGCGCGGCGCCATGAAAACGCCATGCGCTTTTCGGGCGCCAGCGATTCCGGCAAGACGAGAAGTCCATAGAGGAAAGCAAGGCCGCTCATGCCGGCGGCGACCCAGAACGGCGCGCGCGGCGATATCTCGCCGAGAAAGCCACCAAGCAGCGGCCCGGCGACGAAACCGGCGCTGAAGGCAGCGCCGATCATGCCATAGGCCTTGGCGCGCCCTTCCGGCGGCGTGATGTCAGCCATGTAGGCGAACACTGTGGTGAAGCTCGACGAGGTGATGCCGGCAACGATACGGCCGAGCGCCAGCCACCAAAGGTTCGGGGCCAGCGCCATCAACACATAGTCGGCCGAAAGGCCGATGGTCGACAACAGGATCACCGGCCGCCTGCCATATTTGTCGGACAGCGAGCCTATGACCGGCGAGGCGACGAACTGCATGCCGGCCCACAGCGCCACGAACACGCCGTTGATCCAGCCCGCATTGGCGTTCGAGCCCGCGAATTCCTCGATCAGCGACGGCAAAACGGGAATGATGATGCCCATCGCCACGATGTCGAGCACGGCCGTGACAAAAATGAAGGCGATGGCCGCCTGACGTTTGGAACCGGACACTATGGACATGACAACGCTCTTTTCGGGAGCGGCGCTTATACAGATGTCAAACGCCCATGGCCACCATTCGCCGGCCATTCTGCGGACCACTCCTGACATCGCCATGGCAGCCGTGCCGGGGAACGGTTTCTGCCGCTAAGCGTCGATCTCGCCGGTTTTGCGCAGATAGCCGGCAGCGATCTCGCGCATTCGTTTGCCGTCAAAGCTTGGACCGTGGCCGCCATGGCCGATGCGGACCGGCAGGTCGAGCAGCCGTTGCATCGAGCGGCGGTATGCGGCCCGGTCGGAATCCGGCAGGCTGTCGATCAGCGCGTCGTCGTAGATTGCGTCGCCGCTGAAGAACAGGCCGTCGGCTTCGTCGAACAGCGCGATCGAATCCGGGGAATGACCGGGCAGATGCAGCACGCGGAATTGCTGGTCGCCGAGATCGATCACGTCGCCATCGTCGAGGATACGCGTCAGCGGCGCCGGCGGAATGACGTAGTCGGCTGCCTTCCAGCCCGGCGCCGGCAATTTCGAAACGGCACCTTCGAGATCATGGAACATGTAGGCGTAGGTCACGGCTTCATCCATGCTGTCGAATTGAGCCGCACTTTGCCGCGGTCCGGCGCGCAGCGGGAATTCATGCAGCGAGCCGACATGGTCGAGATGGATGTGGGTGGCAACCACCAGCAGCGGCTTGCCCGCCGGCGTTTCGATCTCGGGTGCGAGCGGACAAATGCCCATGCCAGTGTCGACCAGCAGGTCGACGTCGCGGCCGCGCAGATGCCAAATGTTGGCGCGCACGTAGTCATGCACGAACGGCTCGGTCAGCATCGTCGTCCTTGCGTCGACAATGCTCTTGCTGAACCACTCCATCAGACGAACGGCTTCCCGACCTTGTATTTTTCGGGCACCAGCCGTTTGAAGTAGGCCATGCCGGCATCGGACAGCTGATTGACGTCCGGCGTCATGAAATTGTCGGGCATGTGACGCGTCTTGCCGGCGACATTCTCCAGCGGCACCTTCGTCAGCACCGTTTTCGTGCCGTCATATTGCAGCGCCACGGAGCCGCCGCCCTGTTCCGCGACGGTTATGGCAAAGGCACCGGCATCGAAGGCTTCCTGCGCGTCGACAGCGCTGATGGCGCCGACATTGCCGCGCGGCATGTAGCCGAGCGCGTCGACACGGGCCCGCTTGCCCGGCAGGCCTTCAGCCAGTGCGCGCTCAAGTGCGGCCGGCAGATCGCTGCCCGACAGTTTTAGATTGCCATGCGCGTCGCGCTCGAGTTTCTCCGGAGGGACGAGGCTTTCGACCAGCGCCCTGCCGTCGGCGGTGCTGACGCCTTCCGACACGGCGACGACACAGCGCTTGTGGCGGTCGAGCGTGGCGCGGACATCGTCGATGAAACCGGCCGGGGAGAACGGACGCTCCGGCACGTAGATCAGGTGCGGGCCGCTATCGCGATCGAGCTGCCATGCGGCGGCAGCCGCCGTCAGGAAACCGGCGTGGCGACCCATGACGATCCCAACATAGATGCCTGGCAAAGCACGGAAATCGAGGTCGACGGAAAGAAAGGCGCCAGCAACGAACTCGGCCGCCGACATGAAGCCGGGCGTATGGTCGTTTTCCTCGAGATCATTGTCGATGGTCTTGGGTGCATGGACGAAGGCGATCTTGCCGCCGGCGGCGTCGGTCAGGATCTGCTGTGTGCCCGACGTGTCGTTGCCGCCGATATAGATGAAGGCGTCGGCGCCGATCTTCTTCAGGCCATTGAGGACGAGTTCGCAATAGGCGGCGTCCGGCTTGTCACGCGTCGAGCCAAGTGCCGCGCTCGGCGTTGCCGCGATCAGCCGCAGGCGATCCTCAGGGACGGCGGAGAGATCGACATAGTTGCTGTCTCGGATGCCGCGCACGCCGTGCAGGGATCCCAGAACCTTGGCGCCGGGATGCCGCTTGCGAACCTCCAGCGCCGCACCCACCACCGTCTGGTTGATGACGGCGGTCGGGCCGCCGCCTTGCGCGATGACGAAAGTTCCGGACATTCTTCAGGCCTCCCGGGCGGTGGATTTCGCGCCACATTCGCCTGTCTTGCGCCATCGCGCAACGGGAGAAACGAGAGCATGATCCCGAAAAAGCGGGAACCTGTTTTCGCAAAAAGACCCTGTTCAAAGAAGATAAGGCGGCCGCGCGCGGCGGCCGGCAGGTCACATGACGACGACCGGGTTTTTCTTGGAAACGCGGCTGTAGAGGTCGATGATGTCCTGGTTGATCAGGCGCACGCAGCCGGACGACATGGCCTGGCCGATGCTCCACCATTCGGGCGAGCCGTGGATTCGGTAGCCGGTGTCCTTGCCGTTCTGATAGATGTAGAGCGCACGGGCACCGAGAGGATTGGTGAGGCCGCCGGGCTGGCCGCCCTGCCACTTCACCAGTTCCGGCTTGCGCACGATCATCTCCGGCGGCGGGGTCCACGTCGGCCATTCCCTGCCGAACTGGATGTTGGCGCGGCCGGACCAGCGGAAGCCGTCCTTGCCGATGCCGACGCCGTAGCGGATCGCGTCGCCGCCGGGCTGCACCAGATACAGCATGCGCTCCTGCAAATGGACGACGATGGTGCCGGGCTGCTCGCCGGTCTGATCGACGACGATCTGGCGGCGGAACTCCGGCTTGACCTTGAGGTAGGGAACTTCAGGAAGATTGAAGCCGCCATCCGTCATGGAGGCATACATCACGTCCGGGCTGGTGATGTTTTTGTCGACACTGATGCTGGGGCGGATCGGCCGCACCGAGCCGGTGACGGTATCGTCAAGCTGCAACGCAGACAGACCACCACCGCCTCCGCCCGAAGTCGAGCAGCCGGCGACGCCGAGCAAAGCGAGCGCACCGGCCCCGGACAGGACGGCGCGGCGGGATAGACGATTTTCGGTTTCGATTGCGTCGCCGTTTCGCGGCGGCGTCAGACCTTGCGGCAACTCACGCATATACCAAACCCTACGCTATCGGCGGGAAGCACGGTCCGGCCGGATACCGGGCATTTTCAACAATCATGGTTGATAAAGGGTGAAAGCCCTGCATTTCCGGCATTTGCGCGAATGAGGATGGGCTCTGACCGAGCAATCCGCCCGTCGAACGACCCATCATGCACAAAATGACCTCCGTCAGGTCATAATCCCGGCGCGGGCAGGTCCTACCCCTCGGACCGCGATCGAGGGGAATCCATGTGCAAGACGCTAAAGACAGACATCAAGCTTTTTGCGGCTGCCATCATCGCCGCCGCCGTGGTTCTCGGTGCCAATGTCAGCCTGGCCGATATGGTGGGCGCGATCAGCGGCGTGAACTGACGCCGACCTCGCCTTGGCGAAATTAATACTTTCGCCTCTTTACATTCTCCCGGGCCCGAGGATTTATCCTTTTCTTTAACCCTAGGGAGACAGACATGTCCTTCGAAAACTGGGCCGCTTTCGCCGCCGCGTCGACGATCCTTCTCATCATTCCGGGCCCGACCATCCTCCTGGTGGTGTCCTATGCACTGGGCCAGGGCTGGCGCACCGCATTGCCGATGGCTGTCGGCGTGGCGCTTGGCGACTTCACCGCCATGACGTTGTCGATGCTGGGCATCGGCGCCCTGCTGGCCGCGTCGGCCACGGTGTTCACGGTGCTGAAGCTGATCGGCGCGGGCTACCTGATCTATCTCGGCATAAAACTGTTCCGTGCCGGTGGCACGCTCAAGGCCGAGCCGCGCACCGACGCTGTATCCTCGGCGAAGATGATGGCGCATGCCTGGCTGGTGACCGCGCTCAACCCCAAGAGCATCACCTTCTTCGTCGCCTTCCTGCCGCAGTTCCTCGACCGGCACGCCAATTTCTGGACGCAGATGGCGATCTTCGAGACGACCTTCCTGGCGCTCGCCTTCGCCAATGCCTTCGGCTACGCGCTGGTCGCGGCGCGCGCCCGCAATGTGGTGCGTAACCCCCGGGCGATCCGCATCTTCAACCGCACCGGCGGCTCGCTGCTGGTCGGCGCCGGCATCGCCACCGTGGCGATGCGCTCCGGGAATTGAGGCCATCTCTCAGTCGGCCTGCCGCCGATGATACCGGCAGGTCGGCTTGGCGCGGTCACCGTTGATGCTTTAGGATCAGGACTCGGGCGGTGATCGAAAGGCCAGGCATGCCAATCAGGGACCAGTTCGGCCTGACATTTTCGGGCTCGACCGAAGTGAGCCTGCCGGCCTATGACCGGGCTCTGCACGAGTTGCAGTGTTTCATCGGCGATCCCGTCGGTTCAGTCGACCGCGCCATCGCCGACGCGCCCGGCTTCGTCATGGCGCATGTGCTGAAGGGCTATCTGTTCGGGCTCGCCACGGAGCGCGAGGCGATGAGCGTAACAGCAGCATGCCACGCGGCAGCGCTGCCCCTGGCCGCCTCGACGCATGAGCAGGCCCATGTCGCAGCACTCGGCCATCTCGCCAACGGGCATTGGCACGATGCGTCGCGCATTCTCGAGGACATCGCCATCGAGCACCCGCTCGACGCCGTGGCGCTGCAGGTGGGCCACCAGATCGACTTCTTCACCGGCAATGCCCGCATGCTGCGCGACCGCATCGGTCGCGCATTGCTGTCATGGCAAAGCGGCATGCCTGGCTACCACGCCATCCTCGGCATGCAGGCCTTCGGGCTGGAAGAGATGGGTGAGTACGCGCGGGCCGAAAAGCTCGGCCGCATGGCGGTCGAGATCGAACCGCGCGACGGCTGGGCGCATCATGCCGTCGCGCATGTCATGGAAATGCAAAGCCGGCAAAGGGACGGCATCGCCTGGATGCGCGCCGATCCTGAAGCCTGGACAAAGGAGAGCTTCCTGCAGGTGCATAATTGGTGGCATCTGGCGCTGTTCCACTACGACCTCGGCGAGATCGACGAGGTGCTGGCGCTCTATGACGGCCCGATCTACGGCAAGCGTTCGACGCTGGCGCTCAACATGGTAGACGCCTCGGCAATCCTGTGGCGGCTCCATCTCGGCGGCATCGATGTCGGCGACCGCTGGGCATCGCTAGCCGCCAATTGGGCGCCCAAGGCCAGTGCCGGCAACTACGCCTTCAACGATGCCCACGCGATGATGGCCTTTGTCGGTGCAGGCCTCGAAGCGCCGGCACAAACTCTTCTTAAGGCGCAACGCGACGCCATGCATGGCGACGGCGACAATGCGGCGTTCACCAGGGATGTCGGCCATCCCCTGACACTGGCCATCGCGGCATTCGGAAACGGCGATTACCAGGAGACGGTGCGGCGGATACGGCCGATCCGGGCAATCGCCCACCGCTTCGGCGGCAGCCATGCGCAGCGCGACGTCATCGACCTGACGTTGATGGAGGCGGCATTGCGCTCCAGCGACAGGGCCTTGGCCGGCGCTCTTGCCGCGGAACGCGCATTGGCGCGGCCGGACAGCCCGTTGTCGGCTCTGTTTTCGCGACGCGCGGCCGATTTGTCAGAGAATTGACCTGCGGCGGATCTTGTCTTAAAAACTGGCCAAGCCAGATTTTTTCGAGACACGAAAAAATTAACGGCAGGGAGGGAAAACATGTATCTCGGCCTCGATCTGGGCACGTCCGGCGTCAAGGCGCTGCTGATCGATGCCAGGCAGACTGTCATCGGTTCCGGCCATGGTTCGCTTGACGTTTCACGGCCGCAGACCGGCTGGTCGGAACAGAACCCCGATCACTGGGTGCGCGCCTGCGAAGACGCGATCGCCGAACTCAAGGCATCTCATGCCAGGGAGCTGGCTGCGGTCAAGGGCATTGGCCTGTCCGGCCAGATGCACGGCGCCACGCTGCTTGACGCAAGCGACAAGGTGCTGCGCCCATGCATCCTGTGGAACGACACGCGCAGCCACGTGGAAGCCGCCGCGCTCGACGCCGATCCACGTTTCCGCAAACTCACCGGCAACATCGTCTTTCCCGGCTTCACCGCGCCGAAACTGGCCTGGGTGAAGAACAACGAACCGGGCGTTTTCGCCAAGGTGGCGAAAGTCTTGCTGCCGAAGGATTTCCTGCGGCTGTGGCTCTCCGGCGAGCATATTTCGGAAATGTCGGATTCGGCCGGCACCTCCTGGCTCGATGTCGGGAAGCGTCGCTGGTCGTCAGACCTGCTTGCCGCGACATCGCTTGATGAAAAGCATATGCCGTCGCTGGTCGAAGGCACCGACAAGGCGGGTGCGCTGCGCGCCGAACTGGCATCGAAATGGGGCATGCAGGCAGGCGTTCCGATCGCAGGCGGCGCCGGCGACAATGCCGCCTCGGCCTGCGGCATGGGCACGGTCGGCGCCGGCCATGCCTTTGTCTCGCTGGGAACATCGGGCGTGCTATTTGCCGCCAACGCCTCCTACCTGCCCAACCCGGCAAGCGCCGTTCACACCTTCTGCCACGCACTGCCTGACACCTGGCACCAGATGGGCGTCATCCTGTCGGCGACCGATTCGCTCAACTGGCTGTCGGAAATCACTGGCAAGGGTGCCGGCGAACTGACCGGCGAACTCGGCGACGCGCTGAAGGCGCCCACCGGCGTATCCTTCCTCCCCTATCTGTCCGGCGAGCGGACGCCCTACAATGACTCGGCCATTCGCGGCTCGTTTACCGGGCTTGGGCATGAATCGAGCCGCGCCGTGCTGACACAGGCCGTGCTGGAGGGCGTGGCCTTCGCTTTCCGCGATAGCCTCGAAGCCCTGGCCAAGGCTGGGACAAAGTTGACGCGGGTGACGGCGATCGGCGGCGGCTCTCGCTCGCGCTATTGGCTGAAGGCTATCGCCACCGCCCTGCAGATACCCGTCGATATTCCTGCCGATGGCGATTTCGGCGCGGCCTTCGGGGCGGCCAGGCTTGGCCTGATCGCGGCGACGGGTGCGGATCCGCTCGGCGTCTGCACGGCGCCGGCGACGGATGCCACGATCGAACCGGATGCCGCCCTTGGCGGCGCCTACGCGGATGCTTATCGCCGCTACCGGGCGCTTTATCCGGCAATCAAGGCTGTAACCGCGTGAGCTGGCGCCTGCCCAATCACCCTTTTCCGCACGCTGGCGCTGCCCCTCACCTGCCTGCCGGCATCCTCTCCCCGTATAGTGACGGGGAGAGGGGCGCTACCATCGCCGATTTCGCCAATCGCTATTGGTGCGTCCCACCGCACGTTGGCGGATTTTCTTCACTGCGCCGGCACCTTGTCGAGGAACCCCGTGACGCTTCTCAGGCGGCCGTTCTCGATGACGCCGATATCGGTGCCTTCGATGATGGAGTCGGCCCCCTCCGGCCCGAGATTCCACGAGAAGCGGATCTTGTCGGCATAGCCGTCCGGCGTGCCCTTCAGCGAGAACCGGAAGCCGGCAAACTGCTGCTGCACGCCGCCGATGAGCGCCGCGATGCCTTCATGGCCGTCGCCCTGCATGATCGGATCACGGTAGCTGACGTCTTCGGCGAAAACAGCCTTGAGCAGGGCCGCCCGGCGATCCGCATCGCTTTCGTTCCAGGCGGCGATGTAGCCTTCGGCGATCTTGTTGAGGTCGGTCATGTCTGTCTCCTTCGTTGAGTGGCTTTGACACGAACCTTTTCGACCAGCGGAAGAACGAAACCAATTACGCCTGAGGTAATCAGGTGAACTATTCGAGAGGACAGAAATCATGAGCAGCGGATTTTTCGGCGATATCCAGAAGATAAAGTATGAGGGGCCGGATTCGACCAATCCGCTGGCCTATCGCTTCTACAATCCCGATGAGGTCGTGGCCGGCAAGCGGCTGGAAGACCATTTGCGATTTGCCGTCGCCTACTGGCATTCCTTCGCCTGGCCGGGCGGCGATCCGTTCGGCGGCCAGACTTTTGACAGGCCGTGGTTCCCGAAGGCCGGCGGCACCGACACGATGGAACTGGCAAAGCTCAAGGCCGATGTCGCCTTCGAGATGTTCTCGCTGCTCGGCGCGCCCTATTTCTGCTTCCACGACGCCGATGTGCGCCCCGAGGGCAAGGATTTCTCCGAGAGTGCGGCCAGGCTCGACGAGATCGCCGACTACTTCGCCGGCAAGATGAAGCAGACCGGCGTCAAGCTGCTGTGGGGCACCGCCAACCTGTTCTCCAATCGCCGCTTCATGTCGGGCGCCGCCACCAATCCCGATCCCGATGTGTTCGCCTATGCGGCGGCGACGGTGAAGCACTGCATCGACGTCACCAAGCGGCTCAAGGGCGAGAACTATGTGCTGTGGGGTGGCCGCGAGGGCTATGAGACGCTGCTCAACACCGACCTTGCCCGCGAGCAGGAGCAGGCAGGCCGCTTCCTCAACCTCGTTGTCGACTACAAGCACAAGATCGGCTTCAAGGGCACCATCCTGATCGAGCCGAAGCCGCAGGAGCCGACCAAGCACCAGTACGACTATGACGTCGCGACCGTCTACGGCTTCCTCAAGCGTTTTGGGCTGGAGAATGAAGTCAAGGTCAACATCGAGCAGGGCCACGCGATCCTGGCCGGCCATTCCTTCGAGCACGAACTGGCGCTGGCCAATGCACTGGGCATCTTCGGCTCCATCGACATGAACCGCAACGACTACCAGTCGGGTTGGGACACCGACCAGTTCCCCAACAACGTGCCGGAAATGGCGCTGGCCTACTACCAGGTCTTGCAGGCCGGCGGCTTCAAGACGGGCGGTACCAATTTCGACGCCAAGCTGCGCCGCCAGTCTCTTGATCCGCAGGATCTCTTGATCGGCCATATCGGCGGCATGGATTCCTGCGCGCGTGGCCTCAAGGCCGCCGCGCGCATGGTGGAGGACAGGGCGCTGTCGGCGCCGCTGGCCGAGCGCTATGCCGGCTGGAACACCGCCGAGGGCAAGGCGATGCTGTCGGGCAAGCGTACGCTGGAAGAGATCGCCGAGCGCGTCGTCAAGAAGAAGATCGAGCCGCAGCCAAGGTCCGGACGCCAGGAACTGCTCGAAAACATCGTCAACCGCTACGTCTGATCCCACGGGCCGTCCGCCATCTGGACCCATGCCTGTCGAAGGTGGCTGAAAGCCGCCTTCGACGCCTTCTGGTAAGGCATGATTCCGAAAAGTGGAGACGGAAAATGGCAGAGGGCCAGATCAGCCTGCGCGCGGCACAGGCAAACGATATCCCGGCCTTGAAGCAGGTCCTTCGGGACACGTTCGAAGGCACCTGGCTGCCGCACATCACCAGGGCCTCTGCGCAACGCTACATCGAGACCGACATCGGCGGGCGTTATGTCGAAGAGAGCTGGCCGGAATTCACCGTTGCCGAGATTGATGGCGACATCGCCGGCCTGATCCACTGGCGCGGCGATTTCATCGGGGCCGTGCATGTCAGGGCCAACCGCCAGGGCCAGGGCGTCGGCCGCAAATTGCTATCCCATGCCGAACAGGCCATCGGTGCCGCCGGCTTCCCGCAGGCGCGGCTTGAAACCGATACGTTCAACGAACGCGCCCAGGGCCTCTACAAGGCGGTCGGCTATGTCGAGAAGGGCCGTTACCCGGACGATGAATGGGACAGCGGCTTCACCACCGTGCTGTTCGAGAAGCCTCTGACCGGGCCTACCAGCTAATCAACCTCGACGTTTGGAACCCTTTGCGCCGAGGGATGATCGCGGCGACACGATCTTGCCCCCGGCCGCCCCTCAATGACCTCGCTCTTGCCTTCAAACAGCCGTCACGTATCTCGTATATGTGTTGCGTGGCGGGAGAGGTAGAAGGAGGCGAAACGATATGCAGCACGAACGTGAAATCGACGCCCTGCTCTCACCTGGCGAGACCGGATCGGTCATCGATCGGCTTATGGCAATGCCAAGGAAAACCGACGACGCCAGAATCTTGAACGAGTGGGATCGCGCGGTCAGCAGCCGCTTCGAAGTGCGCTTGGTCAAACAGATGCGCTCTCAGATCGACGGCAACAACGATCGGCAGAATGCGGCCTGATCCATCTATGTTCATGCATGTCGTTATCCCAAAACCGCTTCACACTTTTGGGCGACATGCGTTAGCCACGGCGCAATCTGACTGGTGCTTCGCCGAAAGCCCGTGAAAAAGCCCTTGAGAATGCCGCGGCGGACGAGAACCCCGTCCGCCCGGCAATATCGGCCATCGCAACCCGTGTGTCGACCACCAGCCGGCGCGCCGCGCCCAGGCGGAGCCTGAGATAATAGGCGCCCGGCGTCTCCCCGATCGATTTGCGGAAAATGCTCTCCAGCGTTCGCGCCGTCACGCCGGCGCGCTTGGCTATGGCTTCTATGGTCAGCGGCTGGTCGACATGCGCTTCCATCAGCCGAATGGCCTGCGCCAACCGTGGATCGTAGCCATCGAGCCGGCCAAGAGAGACCAGCGGCTGCGCGTCGGTCGCCGCGCGCGCCTGGTCGTAGATGAACGCACTTGCCACATCCAGCGCCACGGCCATGCCGAGCCGGGTGCGGATCAGGTGCAACATCAGGTCCAGGGTTGGCGAGGCGCCGCCGGTGGTGAAGACCGGCCCGTCGATGATGTACCGGTCGGGGCGCACGTCGACACCCGGAAAGGCGGACGAAAAATCCTCCATGTCCTCCCAATGGGTGGTGGCGCTGCGCCCTTCCAGCAAGCCGGCGCGTGCCACCAGCCATGTGCCCGCCTCGACGCCGCCGCAGGCGCGCGCTGAGCGCGCCGCGCGGCGCAGGCCGGCAAGCAAGGCCGATGTGGCATAGTTCTGCGTGCCGAAGCCGGCGACCACGACAAGGACATCGGTTGGTTCAGCCGCATCGAACCGGCCGCTGACCGCCACCGGCAGGCCGCATGTCGTGACCGGCGCGTCACCCGTTACCGAGACCAGCTTGAAGTCGAACAGGGTTTCGCCGGCAATGCGGTTGGCGGCGCGCAGCGGATCGACGGCGCATGCCACGCACATGATGGACGCCCCGGAAAACACCAGCAGCGTCACCTTGAGCGGCAGGTGCTCGGCACGAAAGATTGTCGATTTTTCGCTTTTGATCATACAGCCTTCGTAAAACGCAAAACAGTTTCCGGCAAGTCGGGCATTGTTGGTTCGTCTTTGTGCATGTCGTTGTCCCAAAACCGGTTCCCACTTTTGGGCGATGTGCACGGTTTTCGATTGGGAGGAGAGTTCGATGCCGCTTGCGATGAACCGCGAGGTCTTCATTACCTGTGCCGTGACCGGGTCCGGCGGCTCGCAGGACCGCAGCCCGCATGTACCGCGCTCACCCAAGCAGATCGCCGATTCGGCGATCGATGCGGCCAAGGCGGGTGCAGCGATCGTCCATTGCCACGTACGCGACCCCGAAACCGGCAAGCCCAGGCGCGACGTGCATCTCTACCGCGAGGTGACCGAGCGCATCCGCGAGGCGAATGTCGATGTGGTGCTCAACCTGACCGCCGGCATGGGCGGCGACATGGTGTTCGGCTCGCCTGAAGCGCCGCTGCCGCTGAACGAAAAAGGCACTGACATGGGCGGCGCCACCAACCGCATGGAACATGTGCGCCAGTGCCTGCCGGAAATCTGCACGCTCGATTGCGGCACCATGAATTTCGCCGAGGCCGACTATGTCATGACCAACACGCCCGGCATGCTGCGCGCCATGGGCGGCATGATGACGGCGCTGGGTGTCAAGCCGGAGATCGAGGCCTTCGACACCGGCCATCTTTGGTTTGCCAAGCAACTGGTCGAGGAGAAGGTGCTGAACGCCGACGCGCTGGTGCAGCTCTGCATGGGCGTGCCGTGGGGTGCGCCTGACGACCTCAACACCTTCATGGCGATGGTCAACAACGTGCCGTCGACCTGGAACTGGTCGGCTTTCGCCATCGGCCGCAACCAGATGGCCTATGCCGCCGCCGCGGTGCTGGCCGGCGGCAATGTTCGTGTCGGCCTCGAGGACAATCTCTGGCTCGACAAGGGCGTGCTCGCCACCAACGCACAGCTGGTCGAACGGGCGGCAAGTATCGTCACCAACATGGGCGCCAGGGTCATCGGCCCGGAGGAAGTGCGCAAGAAGCTGAACCTGACCAAGCGGGCGCCGATAGCTGCATGAGCATGATCCCGAAAAGTGGGAACCGGTTTTCGGATAAGATCATGCTCGAACAAGCAGACTAATCGCTGGGAGGAGATCGGCATGACGACAGTCAAGTTTACCGCGATGAAGGATGGCGACAGGGACGATTACGAGTTCCTGACCGCGCATGAGATCGACTATGCGGCCAAGACCGGCGAGCGGCTGCTCGACGCGCTGGTCCAGCTCGACGACGGCCTGTCCGGCTACAAGATCACCCGGCTCGGCCATTCGCTGCAGGCGGCGACGCGCGCCTGGCGCGACGGCGCCGACACCGACTGGATCGCCTGCGCCCTGCTGCACGACATCGGCGACATCTACGCGCCCTACAATCATGACGAATACGCCGCTTCGATCCTGAAGCCCTTCGTGCGCGAACAATGCACCTGGGTGGTGGAGAAGCACGGCGATTTCCAGCGGCTCTATTATGCCCATCACCTGGGCGGCAACCGCCATGCGCGCGACCGCTTCGCCGGCCATGCCTATTTCGACGATTGCGACCAGTTCTGCGAACGCTGGGACCAGTCGAGCTTCGACCCCGACTATGAGACGTTGCCGATCGAGTTCTTCCGGCCCTTCGTGCTCGAAGTCTTTGCCCGCAAAGCCTACGACCCCGCCGTGATCCGCGCCGGCGAACGCGTGCCCCTCATTGATCCCCAAACAGCCAAGACAAGAACCGGAGCCTCAGCATGAGCATCATCAACAAGGCAGCAGCCATCGGCGGCGGTGTCATCGGCGCCGGCTGGGTGGCGCGGCTGCTGCTCAACGGCATCGATGTGTCGATCTTCGATCCCGATCCCGAAGCGTCGCGCAAGGTCTCTGAAGTGATGAAGGGCGCGCGCCGCGCCTACAAGCAGATGGTGCCCGGCGGCCTGCCCACGGAAGGCAGACTGACCTTCGCCAAGACGATCGCCGAGGCGGTTGCCGACGCCGACTTCATCCAGGAGAGCGTGCCGGAACGGCTCGACCTCAAGCACAAGGTGCTGGCCGAGATCGACGCCCATGCGCCGGCCAACGCCATCGTCGGGTCATCCACGTCCGGCATCAAGCCGACCGACATGCAGGTGGCGATGAAGAAGCATCCGGAGCGCCTGGTCGTCGGCCATCCGTTCAACCCGGTCTACCTGCTGCCGCTGGTCGAGATCGTCGGCGGCGAGCAGACCTTTCCCGAGGCGATCGAGGTCGCCAAGGAGATCTATGCCTCGATCGGCATGAAGCCGGTGGTCATCCGCAAGGAAATCGAGGCCTTCGTCGGCGACCGCCTGCTGGAAGCGGCCTGGCGCGAGGCGCTTTGGCTGATCAAGGACGGTATCTGCACGGTCGAGGAACTCGACGACATCATGCGCTATGGCTTCGGCCTGCGCTGGGCGCAGATGGGTATGTTCCAGGTCTATCGCGTCGCCGGCGGCGAGGCCGGCATGCGCCACTTCATGGCGCAGTTCGGGCCCTGCCTGAAATGGCCGTGGACCAAGCTGATGGACGTGCCGGAGTTCAACGACGAGCTGGTCGACCTGATCGCCACGCAGTCGGACGACCAGGCACATGGCCTGTCGATCCGCGAGCTGGAAAAAATCCGCGACGACAATCTGGTCGCGATCATGGATGCGCTGTCGAAGCAGAACAAGGGCAAGGGCTGGGGCGCCGGCGCCCTGCACAAGGATTACACCAAGCAGCTCGCCAAGCTGGCGGCGAAGAAGCCGGCGGCCTCCAAGGCGGCCGAGAAGGCCAAGGCGAGCAAGCCGGTGAAGAAGGCCGAAAAGCCGAAGAAGAGCAGCAAGAAGAAAGGCTGAGACCATGGATTTCGGTCTTTCGGAGGAACAGAAGCTCATCGTCGAGACGACGCGTGCGTTCGTCGAGAATGAGCTGTACCCGCATGAGCGCGAAGTGGAGCGCACCGGCGTGCTGCGCCGTGACCTGATCGAGGAGATCAAGGCCAAGGCGATCGAAGCCGGGCTCTATGCCGCCAACATGCCGGCGGACGTCGGTGGCGCCGGGCTCGATACGGTGACCTGGCTGCTCTACGAGAAGGAACTCGGCCGCGCCAACTACGCGCTGCACTGGACCTGCGTGGCGCGCCCCTCCAACATCCTGCTTGCCGGCACGCCGGAGCAGCGCGAAAAATACCTGTTCCCCTGCATCCGTGGCGAGAAGTGGGACTGCCTGGCGATGACCGAGCCGAGCGCCGGCTCCGACCTGCGCGGCATGAAGGCGACCGCGGTGCAGGATGGCGACGACTGGGTGCTGAACGGCACCAAGCATTTTATCTCCCACGCCGATCTCGCCGACTTCGCCATTGTCTTCATGGCCTCGGGAGAGGAAGAGTCTTCGCGTGGAAAACGCAAGAAAATCACCGCCTTCTTCGTCGACAAGGGCACTAAAGGCTTCAATGTACGCGAGGGCTATCGCAATGTCTCGCATCGCGGCTACACCAACGCCATCCTTGAATTCGACGACTGCCGCCTGCCGGCGAGCCAGGTTCTCGGCGAAGTTCACAAAGGCTTCGACGTCGCCAATTCGTGGCTCGGCGCCACCCGCCTGCAAGTCGGAGCCACCTGTCTCGGCCGCGCCGAGCGGGCACTGGGCCATGCAATAGAATATGCCGCGCAGCGCCAGCAATTCGGCCAGCAGATCGGCAAGTTCCAGGGCGTGTCGTTCAAGCTTGCCGACATGGCGACGGAACTCAAGGCCGCCGACCTGATGGTGTTCGAAGCCGGCTGGAAGTACGATCAGGGCACCGTCACCGACCAGGACATGGCCATGGCCAAGCTGAAGGCCACCGAGATGCTCGCCTTCGTCGCCGACGAAGCCATCCAGATCCATGGCGGCATGGGCTTGATGGACGACCTGCCGCTGGAGCGCATCTGGCGCGATGCCCGCGTCGAGCGTATCTGGGAAGGCACGTCGGAAATCCAGCGCCACATCATTTCGCGAGCGCTGCTGCGCCCGTTTGGAGCCTAGAGCATGATCCCGAAAAGTGGATCCGGTTTTCGGACAAGATCATGCTCAAACGAGAAGAATGACAATGCATAAACTTGAGCGTCTTCTGCGGCCGAAATCGATCGCCGTGTTCGGCGGCGTGCAGGCCGCCGCGGTCGTTGCGCAATCGATCAAGATGGGCTTTGCCGGCGAGATCTGGCCAGTGCATCCGACCAAGGACGAGGTCGCCGGCCGCAAGGCCTACCGTTCGGTTGCCGATTTGCCAGGCGCGCCTGACGCCGCCTTTGTCGGCGTCAACCGGCATCTGACCATTGAGGTGGTCAAGGCGCTGGCCGAGCGCGGCGCCGGCGGCGCCGTCTGCTTTGCCGCCGGCTTCCTCGAAACCGAGGCCTATGACGATGACGGCGAACGGCTGCAGGCCGAGCTGGTCGCCGCTGCCGGCCAGATGCCGATCATCGGACCGAACTGCTACGGCCTGATCAACTATGCCGATGGCGCGCTCTTGTGGCCTGACCAGCATGGCGGCATCAGGCTGGACGAAGGCGGCAAGGGCGTCGCGATCATCACCCAGTCCTCCAACATCGCCATCAACATGACGATGCAGAAGCGCGGCCTGCCGATCGCTTTCCTGATGACCGCCGGCAACCAGGCGCAGACCGGCCTGTCCGAAATGGCGCTGGGCCTGATCGAGGACGAGCGGGTCACGTCGCTTGGCCTGCATATCGAGGCGTTCGATTCTGTAGCCGGCTTCGAAAGATTGGCGGCGAGAGCGCGGGAACTCAAGAAGCCGATCATCGCCATGAAGGTCGGCCGCTCCGAACAGGCACGACAAGCGACCGTCTCGCACACCGCCTCGCTTGCCGGCTCGGACGCAGCGTCGGGCGCTTTCCTGAAGCGGCTCGGCATTGCCCGCGTCGATTCCATCCCCGCCTTCATCGAGGCCCTGAAGCTGCTGCATATCACGGGACCACTGCCCGGCTACAAGCTGTCCTCGATGAGTTGCTCGGGCGGCGAAGCCTCTGTCATGGCCGACAGCGCCGAAGGCCGCTGGGTCAATTTTCCGGTCCTGACCGAAACGCACCGCGCTCACGTCAAATCGACGCTCGGACCGCTGGTCGCGGTGGCCAATCCGCTCGACTATCACACCTTCATCTGGAACAACGAGCCGGCGATGACCGCCACCTTCACCGCCATGGTGTCGGGCGGTTTCGACCTCAACATGCTGGTGCTCGACTTTCCGCGCCCCGACCGCTGCTCGGTCACCGACTGGTGGGCGACGCTGCGCGCCTTCGAATCGGCGCTGAAGACCAACAAGGCGCACGGCGCGATCGTCTCCTCGCTGCCGGAGAACCTGCCGGAGGAATACACTGCCGAACTAATGGCGCGGGGCATGGTGCCGCTGTTCGGTATTTCCGAAGCCATGGACGCCGCCCAGGCGGCAGCCTTCATCGGCTGGGCCTGGCGCGAGCCGCAGGCGCAGCCGGTCGACACCTCCGCCTCCGGTGCCGCCGGTGGCGACCATGTCACGCCTGACGAGGCCGAAGCCAAGTCCCGGCTGATCAAGGCCGGGCTTCCAGTGCCCAAGGGCGAGCGTGCCGGCAATGCGGTCGAGGCGGTGATCTCCTCGATGGCGCTCGGTTTCCCCGTGGCGCTGAAAGCCCTGGGTGTCACGCACAAATCCGAAGTCGGCGCTGTCAGGCTCAACCTCAAGGATGCTGAATCCGTCAGCACCGCCGCCCATGACCTGCTGCCGCTGGGCACCGGCCTGTATGTCGAGCGCATGGTGCGTGACGGCGTCGCCGAATTGCTCGTCGGCTTCACCCGCGACCCGATGTTCGGCGCGGTGATGACGCTGGGCACCGGCGGCGTTCTTGTCGAATTGCTGCGCGACAGCGTCACGCTGATGCTTCCGGCGACGCGCGACGACATCGATGCGGCGCTGCGCGGCCTGAAGCTGTTCCCGCTGCTCGAAGGCTATCGCGGCCGGCCCAAGGCCGATGTCGCGGCCGCCATCGACGCGATCGCCGGCATTGCCGCTTTTGTGCAAAAGAATGCCGGCGAGATCGAGGAACTCGACATCAACCCGCTGATCGTCTGCAGGGAGGGCAAGGGCGCCTGGATCGCCGATGCCCTGCTCGTGCTTGGAGAGAACAAGAATGTCTGACGTCATTTCGACCCGCCGCGAGGGCACCGTCCTCGAGGTCACGCTCGACCGGCCCAAGGCCAATGCCATCGACCTCAAGACCTCGCGGCTGATGGGCGAAACCTTCAAGGCATTTCGTGACGACCCGGAATTGCGCGTCGCCATCGTCAAGACCGCCGGCGACAAGTTCTTCTGCGCCGGCTGGGACCTGAAGGCCGCTGCCGGCGGTGACGCGGTCGACGGCGACTATGGCGTCGGCGGCTTTGCCGGCCTCCAGGAACTGCGCGACCTCAACAAGCCGGTCATCGCCTGCGTCAACGGCATGGCTGTCGGCGGCGGCTTCGAGTTGGCGCTGTCCTGCGACCTCATCTACGCCTCCGATCACTCGTCCTTCGCACTGCCCGAGATCCGTGCCGGCACGCTGGCCGATGCGGCGACGATCAAGCTGCCGAAGCGCATCCCCTATCATGTCGCCATGGACCTTCTGCTGACCGGCCGCTGGATGGATGTCGCCGAGGCGCATCGCTGGGGCCTGGTCAACGAGGTGCTACCCAAGGAGAAGCTCGAAGACCGCGTCTGGGAGATCGCCCGGCTGCTGGCCAGCGGCCCACCGCTGGTCTTCGCCGCGATCAAGGAGACGGCGCGCGTGGCCGAATCCCTGACCTTCCAGGACGCCATGAACAGAGTGACGCGCCGCCAGCTGCCGACGGTCGATGCGCTGTATGGCTCGGAAGACAATATGGAAGGTTTCCGCGCCTTCGCCGAAAAGCGCGACCCGGTGTGGAAGGGGAAATGAACGACGGCCCGGCTCCCATGACCGACTACAAAACCCTTATCGATACCGAGACCTGGGCCTTCATCGAGCGGACCAACTCCTATTATCCGCCCGATACGATCGACTACACGGTCGCGCAGCAGCGCGGCATCTATGACCGCATGTGTCGGGAATTCTTTGCCGGCTATCCCGATGGCGTGACGGCCGAAACCTCGGCTATTGCCACGCCCACGCACGACATCCCGATCCGCATCTACCGCACGCCGACATCGGACAAGGCGGCGGCGATGGTGCTGTATTTCCATGGCGGCGGCTTCATCCTTGGCGGACTGGACAGCCATGACGACGTCTGCGCCGAACTGTGCGCCCGCACCGGCTACGAGGCGGTCTCCGTGGATTACCGGCTGGCGCCGGAGCATCTGCATCCCGCGGCGTTCGACGACGTGAGGAGCGCCTTCGAATGGGCCGCCGGAACCCGCTCGCGTCCGATCCTTCTGTGTGGCGACAGCGCCGGTGGCAATCTCGCTGCCGCCCTCAGCCATGCGACGCGCGGGCATCCGCGCGAGCCGATCGGCCAGGTACTGATCTATCCCGGACTCGGCGGAGACCGGTCGAAGGGATCTTACGTGACCCATGCCGAAGCGCCTATGCTGACCGTGCGCGACCTCGAATTCTACAAGCACATCCGGTCCGGTGGGCAGGAGCGCAGTGGCGACGCGACACTGGCCCCGCTTGCCGACACCGATTTCTCCAAACTGCCGCCGACGGTGCTGATCACAGCGCAATGCGACCCGCTGTCATCCGACGGCGAGGCCTATCGCGATCGCATCATCGCGGCAGGCGGAAAAGCCACCTGGTTCGAAGAGCCTGGCCTGGTACACGGCTATCTTCGGGCACGGCATACGGTTGGCCGCGCCCGCGCGAGCTTTACCCGCATCGTCGATGCGGTAACCACCCTAGGACAGCGCACCTGGCTCTGGTGAGCGTCTTTCCCGTTCGTAACGTCATGGCTGCGAAGGCGTGATCGCACACATATAGACGTAGGCAGCGCCGCCGGGCGCATGTTGACATCCGTTTTAGTAATATGCATACTGCATACATATTTAAAACGGAACGAAATATTGCCATGCAACGCCTGCCGCTGATCACTGCCTTCGTCGAGCCTTTCGACCTCCTGCGCTGCATTTCGCCAGTGCCGCGTCATCAACAGATACGACGAGTCGAGGGATGGATTCCCGATCGCCGCGAGACCCATCCGCCTCGGATACGGAAGCCAAGGTAGCAAGGCCACGCCTCTCCCGAGGCTGCCGGACATGCGGGAACATGAAGACGAGCACGGCGCCGCGACTGCAATGCGGCTCGGGCCTGATGCTTCCATAGAGGGACCAAATTGGCGGACTTGCCCGCGAGGGCATGCTTGGAGGAGCAATGCTGAGGCAGGCTACGCCACCAGGCGCATCGGCCATAGCGACTTGGCCGCCGTGCCTGCTGACCATCTCCGAACCAGATTGAGCCCGCGCTGCTATCGCGCGGCTGCGGGCCAGACATCTCCCCAAATTGCCGGAACATTACCAAGGCGGCGCTGCCGCACCGGCTGCCCTCTTGTCCGCGGATTCCGAAGCTCATTCGCACGAGGCGCAATGCAGGCGCAATGCTGAGCGGGCAGACCGGCCGGAAGGGACTGACAGCAAGGAAATAGCAGACATGACCAGGCTCGGAAGCGCGCTGGCGCTCATCCTTTGCGCCGCGACGCTCAGCGCATGCGTCGACACGGACGACTATCGCGACAGGCCCTGGCGCGACCACCATTGGCGCGACCGCGACCACAGGCCCGACCGCCCCTGGCGACCGGACGGGCCATGGCGCCCCGACAGGCCGGGTCGGCCGGATAGGCCCGATCGACCAGACTGGCCAGACTGGCCGGATCGCCCAGGCAGGCCCGATCGACCAGATCGTCCGGACAGACCAGATCGTCCCGACAGGCCAGACCGCCCGGATCGCCCAGGCAGGCCAGACTGGCCGGACAGGCCAGACCGCCCAGGACGCGCCGATTGCGTGGCCGGGCCAGCAATTGATTGCGCACCCCGGCCGGACATTCAACCCGGCGGGCCGGATTGCCGTGGCGGACCGGGGACGACACCGTCGCCTGACTGCATCGATCCGCGCCGCCGGCGGCTGGGTCCCTGATCAAGGGTTCAGCCGGCCATATGCGGCCTTTATAAATCAGGCCAAAAGCTCCTCTCGAATTCCTATGCGGCCCGCGACTATGTAGTTGCGGGCCGCCGCTTGATTGGCGGCCAGACTAACAGACTGGCTTCAACGAGCATGAAATCACATTCTGTCTGGCTGGCCGGGGTCAGCCATAGGGTGCCGACGGAGTATTTCGTCCTGGCGAACCTCAGGGAACGCGGAGCGGTCATCGGCCGGCTCGCCGAGCATCCGATCGCTGATACAGTGGTCGATGCGAGCGGACAGCGATACCATTTCGTCGGTGTCGCGCCGCGCGACCGTAGCGGGCGCTTCGATGTCGAAGCGCTCCGCACCGGCGAATGGATTGTGCAGCCCGGACTGGTCTATGCCGCTGACGGCAAGGCCCCTCAGTCAAAAGCGCCCCGGCGCAGGGGGGACAAGCACCGGCCCTGATTGAGCGACACCGGGAACACTGTCGCTCAGGGCCAGCATGGCTTCCCGTATGGCGATTTCGGTTTCAGGGCGCACAGGCGTCAGCGGCAAGCGGACGTCCGGGCTCAGCCCCAACGCCAGGTGCAAGGCATATTTGACCGGGACTGGATTGCTCTCCAGCTCAAGCGCAGCGATCAACGGCCGCAAGCGATGATGGATGGCCCGGGCGGTGTGATGATCGCCCTGCCTGCAGGCATCATGCATCTCGACGCACAATCGCGGCGCGACATTTGAGACCACGGAGATGGTCCCGCGCCCGCCCATCGTGTTGAACCCGAACGACGTCGCGTCGTGGCCGGAAAGACAGATGAAGCGTCGCCTGAGCACGGCTGGAAGAGAGGATAGCCGGCTCACATCACCGGTGGCATCCTTGATGCCGACTATGGTTGGAATCTGCGCCAGGCGTTCAATCGTCTCCGGCGACAGGTCGACGCCGGTTCGTGCCGGAACATTGTAGACGATGATCGGTATCCTGACCTTGCTGGCGACAGCTTCGAAGTGGCGGAAAATACCCTCCTGGCTTGGCCGGTTGTAGTAGGGCGTCACGACGAGGGCGGCGTCGGCGCCAAAGGCTTCCGCGGCTGTCGAGAAGGCGATCGTCGTTTCGGTGCTGTTCGTGCCGGTGCCGACGATGATCGGAACCCTGCCGCCGGCCACCTTCACGCAAAGCGCGATGATGTCGAGGCGTTCTTCCCACGACAGAGTGGGCGCCTCGCCCGTGGTGCCGCACGGGACCAGCCCGTTGATCCCCTGTTCGATCTGCCAGCGCAAGAGCGTGGCCAGTTGCTTCAGATCGACTTCGCCATCCGTGAACGGCGTCACCAGCGCGGTCATCGCTCCGTTCAGGCGCGAGCGCAATTGATCAGGTGTCATGAGATTCAAATTCTCCTTGGTATTTCTTGTGAGATGTATCTGCTCAGTTGCGTTTCGAAGGGCCTTTCCAGGTGCGAAGACAGCAGGGCCGCCAGCACCGCCGCAGGCAGATCCACATGTTTCGCCTTGAACTTCCTGGCCTTGGCCAACGTGCCTGCCCCGGCGATCTGGACGCTACATACCCAGGCATTGCCGGCCCTACGGATGTCCGTCACCGATCGCTTCGGTTCTGACTGCATGACCAGCAAGAGCGTGGCGTCGAGCATCGCACCCGCCTCGACCAGAGCGGCAAACCGCCGGCCCGGTCGAGACGATTTGTCGAGCGCCAGATCAAGCGCTGCCTGCCAAAGCAGGTGCTCGACCAGCTTGCTGACATGTGTCACGCGGTCGAGCAGCACTGGCAGATCAAGAGCGTTGGGCAGGTCGGGAGCGTTGGGATTGTCCATGGTCAGGCCGTTCCGAAGAAACGCGGAAACGGGTGCGAACCGGTCAGTTGAACAATGAGAGCCGGACGGTTGCCGGCGCGAAGCGGATCGCGCCCGGCCGGTGGCCGCTTTCCATCGAGGCGAAACGCACGGCGGAACTCCTGTCGGCAAAAACGCCGCCAGTCAGGCCTTCTTCATCGCGAGCGATCCAGTGGCCCTCACCGTCGCGTCCAACCACGAATCGGTGAAGGGCGTTTGCGTCGGCCGAAATATGGGAGCTTGGCATCGTATTCTCCTGCCTTGCGATCAGGAAACCAGGGCGGCGAGAGCCGCGGCGGCCAGCAAGGCGCCGACGACCAGCAGCCACCATGTGGTTGTAAACGGGCCAATCGAGCTGGCCGGCCGGCGATTGTTGTTGGCCGCCAGCAGCCGGGCCTGTTCGACCTGCGATACCGGCAGCGGACGATGGGTGGGCAGATAAAGCCCGTCGGAGAGAAACATCAGAGACTTCCTTCTTTCCTGGTTGTCGCCGCGAGGCGGCGACTTCCTGCAGCGGCCCAAGGCCGGCTACGTTTCGAAAGATAAAAGCTTCCGCATTTGGATTCGAGGCGACCCAAAACTGAAAAATATAAAAAAGTCATATGTTTATCGCCGGGACGTATATGCGTCCCGAGCCGGAATGCGGTGTTGGACGCGTCGCCTCAGGCCACCGAACGTGCCGCCGCGCGGCCGGCGCCGCGGCCCGAAAAGATGCAGCCGCCCAGGAATGTGCCCTCTAGCGCCGCATAGCCATGCATGCCGCCGCCGCCGAAACCGGCGACCTCACCCACGGCATAAAGCCCTTCGACAGGCTGGCCATCGGGACCCAGCACACGGCTGTCGAGATCGGTCCGTAGGCCGCCCAGCGTCTTGCGGGTCAGGATGTTGAGGCGGACCGCGATCAGAGGGCCGTTTGCCGGATCGAGCATCTTGTGCGGCTTGGCCGTGCGAATCAGCCGGTCGCCGAGATAGGCGCGGGCACCGCGCAGAGCGGTAACCTGCATGTCCTTGGAAAACGGATTGTCGAGCTGCCGGTCGCGCGCGCGAATCTCACGTTCGACCTGCCCGAGTTCGAGCAGCGGTTCGCCACCAGCCAGCGCGTTCATGCGGGCGACCAATGCCGGCAGCTCGGCCTCGATGATGAAATCCTCGCCCTTCTCCATGAACGCCTTCACCGGGCCGGGAATGCCTGATGTGGCGCGGCCGAGCACCTGGCGCCAGCTCTTTCCCGTCAGGTCCGGGTTCTGCTCGGAACCCGACAGTGCGAACTCCTTCTGGATGATCTTTTTGGTCAGGATGAACCAGGAATAGTCGAAGCCGGTGCCCATGATGTGGGAGAGCGTGCCCAGCGTGTCGAAGCCGGGGTAGAGCGGCACCGGCAGGCGCCTGCCACGCGCATCGAGCCACAGCGATGACGGGCCTGGAAGGATGCGGATGCCGTGGCCGGTCCAGATCGGCGCCCAGTTTCCTATCCCCTCGACATAGTGCCACATGCGGTCGCGGTTGATGATAGAGCCGCCGGCCTGTTCAGTAATCGCCAGCATGCGGCCGTCGACATGATCGGGAACACCGGTGATCATGTGCTTTGGCGCGGTTCCCAGCCTTTGCGGCCAGTTCTGCCGGACAAGGTCGTGGTTGGCGCCGATGCCGCCGGAGGCGACGATCACCGCTTGCGCCTTGAGTTCGAAATCGCCGGCGATGTCGCGTGCGCTCTTGCGACCACGCTCGACGGTGCTCGGCTGCAGGATGTCGCCGCGCACCCCGGTTACCGTCGGGCCCGCCCGCGTCAGTTCATTGACCCGGTGGCGGAACTTGAACTGGACGAGGCCACGTTTTTCCGCCTCGCGTACGCGCTGGACGAACGGTTCAAGCACGCCAGGCCCGGTGCCCCAGGTGATATGGAACCGCGGCACCGAATTGCCATGACCGACGGCATTGCCGCCGCCGCGCTCGGCCCAGCCAACCACTGGAAAGAATTTCATGCCCCGCTGCATAAGCCAGGAGCGCTTCTCGCCGGCGGCAAAGCCGACATAGGCTTCGGCCCATTTGCGTGGCCAGAAATCCTCCGGGCGATCGAAGGCGGCGGTACCCATCCAGTCCTCGAGCGCCAGATCATGCGAATCGCGGATGCGCATGCGTCGCTGCTCGGGCGAATCGACGAGGAAAAGGCCGCCGAACGACCAGAAAGCCTGGCCGCCCAGCGACTGCTCCGGCTCCTGATCGACGATGACGACCTTCTTGCCGGCCTCGGCCAGCTCGGCGGCGGCAACGAGGCCGGCGAGGCCGGCGCCGACAATGATCACATCCGCATCGTCAGCCACTTTCCCCTCACAGTTATCCGGCTAATGACATTACGCCTTCGTGAAGCGGTGAGCCACTCTGATTGTCAGACAGTCTCCCAGCCGTCCTTGTCACCGGCACGGAAGATAGCGTCGATGACCTTCTGGTTGAGCACGGATTCCTCCAGCGTGAAGACGCGCTCCTTGCTACCCTGAGCCGCCCTGGCAAAGGTCTCGACCTCCAGCCGGTACTGCTGCGTGCCAGGGAACCGGAACACCTGCGCCTCGGTGTGGTTCTGGTTGTGCAGTTCGACACGGTGATGGTCGTAGAGCCCGGCGTTGAACGGGGCAAAGACCTCGATGAACCCCTTCTCGCCATGGAACACCATCACCTGGCGCGCGGCCATCTGCGTCGATAGATAGAAGGACAGTTCGAAATCGCCGAAATCGGCACGGATCGAGGAATAGATGTCGGTGCCGAATGTCCTGTCGCGCTCGATCGTCGCCTGGACGCGCAACGGCTCCTTGCCGGTCGAGAACCGCGTCGATACGGTCGGGTAGACACCGATATCGGGCAGCGCGCCGCCGCCGAGGTCGAGCTGGTTGCGCATGTTCTTGGGGTCGACATTGTAATAGGAGAACGCGCCCTGCACATGGCGCAGCCGGCCGATGGCGCCGCTGGCGATGAGGTCGCGCACCTTGATCCATTGCGGGTGGTAGATGACCATGAAGGCCTCGCAGACCAGCACCTTCTTCTGGTCGCGCAGCTTGATCAGCGGCAGAATGTCCTTGGCGTCGAGCGCCAGCGGCTTTTCGACCAGCACATGTTTTCCCGCTTCGATGGCCTTCGCCGCCCATTCGACATGCTGCGATGTCGGCAAGGGGATGTAGACGCCGTCGACTTCCTTCGAGGCGAGCAGTTCCTCGTAGGAGCCGAAGGCATGGCGCGCGCCGAAGCGTTCGGCCAGCGCCTTGGCTTTCGACAGGTCGCGGCTGGCGATCGCCGACAGCACGCCATTCTCGGCTTCCACCATTGCCGGCAACAAATGCTCGCGGCCGATCTTGGCCGTCGACAACACACCCCATCGGAACATCACGCTTCTCCATCTCGATTGCAGGCGACGAGGTTTGCCCGAAATCAGGAGAAAAGCCAATGCGGGGGCGAGGAACCCAAGTCCTGCGATGGCTATCCCCGCTTGCCCGTCAGCGTCATGTCGAAGTCGACGATGTTGGAATAGAGCGGCGTGCCGACGTCCATGCCATAACGTGACCGGAGCACCTTGCCTGTGACATGAAACTTGATCGTGCCTCCCTTGAAGCCGTCAAGTTCTGCCGTGAATTTTTCCGGGAAGGTTTTGCCGCGTGCCGTCAATCGACCTGTGACAAGCGCCGAGGTGTCGCTGGTGCGCTGCACGCTGGTCGAACGGAACTGGATCTCCGGGCTGTTGGCGGCGTCAAACACGGCATCGGAGCGCAGGAACGCATCGATACGGCCCTGTCCGGTGCCGACGCTTTCGGGGAAGATGGTGAAATTGACCTGCGAGCGCGCGACATCGGTGTTGTCGATGCGGATCGTGCCCTTGAAGCGGGCGAAGGCGCCATTGAAGCCGCCGCCACCGGCCTTGCCTATGGTGAAACGGATGCTGGAGTTGGCTGGGCTGATCGTGTAGCTGCCGGCGGCGTCGCCAAGCGCGACGGCCGCCGAAACTGGCATGGCAAGGCAAGCGGCGACCGCCGCAGATCCGAGGATGCGCGCATACATGGGGTTGTTCCTTGTTGGAGGCAGCGCATTTCCTGCGCCCTCGCCCCATGAACGAAGGAACCGTCCGCTCTATTCCCTGCCGCGACCTGACGAAGGCGTGATCATGCGCGCGAGCACGGCATCGCCAAGCTGGAAATGATGACGCAGCGCCGCCGCGACATGGACAGCCACCAACGCGATGCCGGCATAGGCAAGATACCAATGCGCTGCCGTCCAGAAGCTTTCTGCCGCATCGGATTCGCCGATCGGCAGGTTCGGCATGACGAACAGGTCGAACGGCATGCTGGGGATCTCCAGCGTCGACACCGAGACCAGCGCCCAGCCGGACAGTGGCAGGGCAAGCTGGAACGCATAAAGCGCGAGGTGGGCGAGCGGGGCGGCCTGACGCTCCAGGGCACCAACCGAATCCGGTAGCGCGGGCGCGGAATTGCCGAGCCGCCAGGCGATGCGCAGGATCACTAGGCCAAGCAACAGGAAGCCGAAGGATTTGTGCAACTGGATCAGCTCAAAGGCGGTGCGCTGGCTGGTAAGCCGCACCATGACAAAGCCAAGCATGAACTGGCCGATGAAGATCAGCGCGATCAGCCAGTGGAGAAGGATCGTACCCCAGCCATAGCGGCTCGTGCTGTTTGTGATCGATGCCTGCATGGGAGGTGAACGAGCGCCGCGCCGGCTTTCGTCCGGTCAGCCGCTGACCTTGAAGAAATCGACGAAGGCGCGCAGCGCCGGGCGCATCTGGCGGCGGCTGGGATAGTAGACGAAGAACCCGTCGAAGGGCGGACACCAGTCCTCCAGCACGCGGACCAGCCTGCCGTCGGCGATGGCGTCGCTGACATAGCCTTCGAACACGAACGTGATCCCGGCGCCGTTGATAGCCGCTTCGACATTCAGGCGATCCTCGCCGACGATCAGCGGCCCCTCGACGGCGATCTCCAGTTCCTCGCCATCCTTCTCGAATTCCCAGCGGTACAGCACGCCGCTGGAAAACCGGAAACGGACGCAGCGATGTCCTGCCAGGTCGCGCGGGTGGAGCGGGCGTGGCATCGTCTCGAAATAGGAAGGTGCCGCGACGACGGCGCCACGGATCGGCGGGCCGATCCGCACCGCGATCATGTCGCGCTGCAGGCTTTCACCAAGCCGCACACCGGCGTCGAAGCCACCCTCGACCACATCGGTGAAGCGATCCTCGACGACGATCTCAAGTACGATGTCGGGGAAGGCTTGCGTAAACGCCCCGAGCCTTGGCGCCAGCGTCAGCTGCGCGGCGGTGCGCGGCACGGTGAGCCTAAGATTGCCGGCTGGCCGGTCGCGCGCCTCGATTGCCGTCTCCATGGCCATGTCGATCTCCGACAGGGCCGGCCGCAGACGTTCCAGCAGCTGTGCGCCTTCCTCGGTTGGCGCGACGCTACGCGTACTGCGCGACAGGAGACGAACGCCCAGCCGCGCTTCCAGGCTGGACACCGCGTGGCTGACGGCCGACGGCGCGATGGCCAGTTCCCTTGCCGCGCCGCGAAAACTGCCGCATTGGGCAACGGTCGCCAGCACCGCCAGTTGTGAAAGATGTGCTCGGTTCATTGATCTATCTTTTGGAACAGCCTGTGCGCAGGAGAGACGATTATCGAACATAGTGCAAGGCGCTATCTCCTTGGCATCGCAACAAGGAGATTGGTAATGCAAACCCGCAAGCTCGGTACTGAACTGAATGTCTATCCCGTCGGCCTAGGCTGCATGGGGATGAGCTTCGCCTATGGCGGCCAGGCGGAAGCCGACGCGATCGCCACGCTGCACCGCGCCGTCGATATCGGTGTCAATTTCTTCGACACAGCGGAAGTCTACGGGCCCTACGAGAACGAAATCCTGCTCGGCAAGGCGCTGAAGCCGGTGCGCGACAAGGTGACGATCGCGACCAAGTTCGGCTTCAAGATCCTCGGGGAAGGCACCGGCGTCGGGCGCATGGTCGGTCTCGACAGTCGCCCGGAGCATGTCAAGGCGGTCGCCGAGGCCTCGCTGAAGCGGCTGGGCACCGACGTCATCGATCTCTACTACCAGCATCGCGTCGATCCGAACGTGCCGATCGAGGATACCGTCGGCGCCATGGCCGAGCTGGTGCGCGAAGGCAAGGTGCGGGCGCTTGGCCTATCAGAGGCAAGTGCCGGAACCATCCGCCGGGCCCATGCCGTGCATCCGATATCCGCCGTGCAGAGCGAATATTCGCTGTGGAGCCGCGACCCGGAAGACGAGGTGTTCGCTGTCTGCCGTGAACTCGGCATCGGTTTTGTTCCCTACAGCCCGCTCGGTCGTGGCCTGCTGACTGGCACGATCAACAAACCGGAAGCGCTCGGCGCCGACGATTGGCGGCACACCCTGCCGCGGTTCCAGGCCGACGCGATGGCCGCCAATGCGGCTGTCATCGCCACCTTGGAAAAGATGGCCGCCGACAAGGGCGTGACCCCGGCGCAACTGGCACTCGCCTGGGTTCTGCACCAGGGTGACTTCATCGTGCCGATCCCCGGCGCCCGCAAGATCCGCCATCTCGAGCAAAATGTCGCGGTGGCGGAGATCGTGCTGAGCGACGCCGAAGTCGCTGAAATCGGCGACGCGCTGTCACCGGAAAAAGTCTCCGGCAAACGCTATACAGAAGAAGCGCTGGCGCTGGTCAACGGCTGACCATCGGCCCGGTGAAAGAAACGAAAAGGGGCGCTTCGGCGCCCCTCTTTCGCAGATGTCGGGCTCACCAGGGCAGGACGGAAATCTCCGGCCAGTTGTCTCGTGCCCGGGCGCCCTTCGCCTCATGCGTCTTGCGGTTGTCCAGCGCCCGGTTTGGCGTGATGCGAAACGAGAAGATGTCGTCGAGACCGAACGGCGCTACAAGCTCGAACTGCCCTGCCGCATCGAAGCGGACGCCGACCGCATGGGTTTTCGAAGCAAAATAGGATAGCGCCTCGGCCGATGACGACAGAAGGGGATAGGCATCGCCAAAGCGCGCCTCGTACCAGAGATGCACGCGCGCCTGGTTGCGCACTTCAACCGGTAATGTCAGCCCCTCGAAATGCTTCGCCGCCCTTCGGATGACCGCATCTTCGGCCTCGTAAGTCAGGTCCGTGCCGTCGAAATAGAACAGGTCGATGTCCTTGATGCCATAGCCCGGTGGCTTTCCCGTCAGGTGGTTCCAGATGCTGTTGTAGAGCGCACCAGAGACGACCAGCCAGTTGGGCAGCGCAAGCTCACGCACCCGCGCCAGCGTTTCGGCAAGCAACGGATCAGCCGCGACAATCTCCAGGAACGCCGCGCGCTGGGCGTCGAAAGGAAGGCCGGAATAACGCAGATGGTCCATCACCCCTTGGAGGGCGATTCGACGTGCAACCGCAACCCGTGGTTCTGCGCAATTCCGGACGGTAAACCGCTACGCACTTTTCCTGGAATTGCTTCAGCCCCGCAGGACACCGCCCGTCTGCTTGCCGACGTTCTCGACGACGCGCTTGGCCAGTGCCTCGAAATCCTCGTCGGTCAATGTCTTCTCGACCGGCTGGATCGACACTTCGATGGCGATCGACTTCCTGCCTTCGCCGAGCGAGGCGCCTTCGAAAATATCGAAGACCGAAACGCCGGTGATCAGCTTCTTGTCGGCGGCCAGCGCCGCGCGTACCAGCGCGCCGGCTTCGACCGTCTTGTCGACAACGAAGGCGAAGTCGCGCTTCACCGCCTGGAAGGCTGACAGTTCCAGCTTCGGCTTTGTTTTCGTCGGCTTGGCCTTCGACTCGGGCACGGCATCGACGAACACTTCGAAGCCGCAAAGCGGGCCCGAAACGTCCAGGCCCTCAAGCGTCTTCGGGTGGAACTCGCCGAAGGTGCCGAGCACGGTCTTGGGCCCGAGCTTGATCGTGCCGGAACGGCCGGGGTGATACCAGTTCGGCCCGCCCGCCTCGATCTGCAGCCGGTCGATCGGCGCGCCGCAGGCTTCGAGTGCCGCGATGGCATCGGCCTTGGCGTCGAATACGCCTACAGGACCGGAATTGCCGGCCCAGTGGCGGCCGGAACCGTCGAGCTTGGCCGTGCCGCGACGCACACCGGCGGCCACGCGGCGCTGCTGGTCGGCGCCGTCGCCCTCATAGGTGCCAGAAACCTCAAACAGCGCCACATCGCCAATGCCCTTGTCGGCATTCCGCTGGGCGGCGGAGACCAGGCCCGGCAGCAGCGATGGCCGCATGTCGGACATGTCGGCGGCAATGGGGTTGGCGAGCTTCAGCGCCGTCTGGCCGCCGCCGAACAGCTCGGCGTGCTTTGCGGGAATGAACGACCAGGTGACTGCCTCCATCATGCCGCGCACGGCAAGCGCGCGCTTGGCGGCGCGGGTACGGATCTGCAGCGTCGTCAGGATCTTGCCGTTGACCGCATCATGAGCGCCGAGTGGCTGCGGGGCGATGTTGTCGACGCCATGGATGCGCATCACTTCCTCGACCAGATCGGCCTTGCCGTCGACATCCGGCCGCCAGGACGGCACGGTGACGTTGACGACGTCAGCCGATCCATCCGGCGTGAAACCGAGGCGCGAAAGAATGCCCAGGCTTTCAGCCTTGGGCACCTCGATCCCGGTCAGGCGCTTGATGTCCGACAATGGGAAGGAAACGATCTTCGGCTTGTGGCTGGCATAGCCGGCCACCTCGATCTCCGTCGGCGTGCCGCCGCAGAAATCCAGCACCAGTCTGGTCGCCAGTTCCACGCCGGGCACCATGAATTCCGGGTCGACGCCGCGCTCGAAACGGTAGCGCGCATCGGTGATGATGCCGAGCGTGCGGCCGGTGCGCGCGGTGGTGATCGGGTCCCAGAGCGCGGATTCGATGAGCACGTCGGTGGTGTTCTCGTCGCAACCGGAATGCTCGCCGCCCATGATGCCGGCGATCGACTCGACGCCGTTGTCATCCGCGATGACGCACATTTCCGGCGTCAGCGTGTATTCGCGGCCGTCGAGCGCCAGTACTTTTTCGCCCTCGCGTGCGCGGCGCACGACAAGATTGCCGGCGACCTTTTTCGCGTCGAACACATGCAGCGGACGGCCACGGTCGAAGGTGACGTAATTGGTGATGTCGACCAGGGCGCTGATCGGGCGCAGCCCGATGGCGATCAGTCGCTGCTGCAGCCATTTCGGCGACGGGCCGTTCTTGACGCCCTTGACCAACCTGAGCGCAAAACCCGGGCAGAGCTCGGGAGCCTCGATCGTTACCTTGACCGGGCACATGCCGCTGCCGACATGCGGCATGATCGCGCCGCCGACGAGGCGGCCAAGCCCGCTTGCCGCCAGATCGCGGGCAATGCCGTAGACGCTTGTCGCATCCGGCCGGTTCGGCGTCAGGTTGATCTCGATCATCGGATCATCGAGATGTGCATAGGCGGCGAAACTGGTGCCGACGGGCGCATCCTCCGGCAGGTCGATGATGCCGTTGTGCTCGTCGGACAGTTCCAACTCGCGCTCGGAACACATCATGCCGTGGCTCTCGACGCCACGGATCTTGCCGACGGCAAGCGTCACATCGATGCCGGGAACATAGGTGCCGGGCGCGGCAAAGGCGCCGATCAGGCCGGCTCGCGCATTGGGCGCGCCGCAGACGACCTGCACGGGGGCCTTGCCGTCGCCGGTGTCGACCGTCAGCACGCGAAGCCGATCCGCATCCGGGTGCTGCACCGCCGTCAACACCCTGGCGATGACAAAGGGCTTCAGGCTCGACTTGTCGTCGACATGCTCGACTTCGAGGCCGATCGAGGTCAGGCGCTCGACGATTTCATTGAGCGAAGCGTCGGTCTCGAGGTGATCCTTGAGCCAGGAGAGGGTGAATTTCATGACTGTGTTCCGTCTGGTCTTTTGACGCTTGTTTTCAAATGTCTCGGCAAGTCGTCGGACATGTGCAGGAAAGGAAGCTGCTCGCTGACATAGGCATGCTGCGTCGGCTGGAAGCGGGCAGGCATGTCCATGGCGCCGAGCATGAAGTAGATGTCGTCCTCCAGCCGCTCATCGACATAGGCGATGGGCGAGCCGCAGATGCCGCAGAACGAGCGCGTCACCGGACCATTCTCATGCATCTTCAGCGCCTTGCCGGTGAAGGCCACCTGATCGACCATGAAGCCGACAAAGGCCGATACCGGCGCGCCACTGGCCCGCCGGCAATCGCCGCAATGGCAATAGCTGACGTGGTGCGGTTCGGCCGAGGCTTCGAACCGCACGGCGCCGCAGCGGCAGCCGCCGGCGTGGGCGGCTGTCATGCGCTCAGGCCTCCGAACAGCGTCGGCATGTCGAGCGGGCGGAAGCCGTAGTGCGACAGCCAGCGCACATCCGCGTCGAAGAAGGCGCGCAGGTCCGGCATGCCGTATTTCAGCATGGCGATGCGATCGATGCCCATGCCCCAGGCAAAGCCCTGATACTCGTCGGGGTCGAGACCGCCGGCCCTCAGCACGTTGGGGTGCACCATGCCGCAGCCGAGGATTTCCATCCAGTCGGAGCCTTCGCCGAAGCGCACCTCGCCGGGCCTGGAGCGGTCGCACTGGATGTCGACCTCGAGGCTGGGCTCGGTGAACGGGAAGAAGGACGGGCGGAAGCGCATCTTCACGCTCGGCACTTCGAAGAAGGCCTTGCAGAACTCCTCCAGCACCCACTTCATGTTGGCGACATTGGCCGTCTTGTCGATCACCAGCCCCTCGACCTGATGGAACATCGGCGAGTGGGTGGCGTCGGAATCCTGCCGGTAGGTCTTGCCGGGAATGACGATGCGGATCGGCGGCTGCTTCGCCTCCATGGTGCGGATCTGCACCGGCGAGGTGTGCGTGCGCAAAAGCTTGCGCTCGCCCTTCTCGTCCGGCTGGAAGAAGAACGTGTCGTGCATTTCGCGCGCCGGGTGGCCATCGGGGAAATTCAGCGCCGTGAAATTGTAGTAGTCGGTTTCGATATCCGGACCTTCGGCGATGGCGAAGCCGAGGTCGCCGAAGATGGCGGCGATCTCGTCGATGACCTGGCTGATCGGGTGGATGCGGCCGCGCTCAGCCGGCGACTGCCGCACCGGCAAGGTCACATCGACCTTCTCGGCGGCGAGCCTCGCCGTGATCGCCACGTCCTTCAGTTCAGCCTTGCGGGCGCCAAGCGCCTCGGTGACGCGGTTCTTGAGGCCGTTGATGGCCGGGCCCTTCAGCTGGCGCTCCTCGGCGCTCATCGCGCCCAGAGTCTTCAGCATCTCCGAAACCGAGCCTTTCTTGCCCAGCGCGGCGACACGAACGGCTTCGATCGCCTGCTCGTCAGCGGCCGACGCGATGTCGGCCATCAGGGCATTTTCGAGAGTTTCCAGGCCAGTGGTTGCGTCGTTCACGGTCAAGCTCGCTACGTTGGGAGTCAGCCTAAAGTGAAAGTCACTTTAAAGTTGAAAGTTCAGGCATGAGAGGCAAAAGAAAAACCCGCGCCAGCCGTGCCAGCGCGGGTTCCCCAAATCAGAATTTCGAATGCTTGGGAAGCGCTGGTCTTAGGCGACAGCGCTTTCAAAAGCGTTCGGCGTGGTGTTCTTCAGATATTCGAGCGCGACCTTGGCCTTGGCGACCAGGGCGGCGAAAGCCTGCGGCTCATGGATGGCCATGTCCGAAAGGATCTTGCGATCGATCTCGATGCCAGCCTTGTTGAGGCCGTCGATGAAGCGGCCGTAGGTCAGGCCATGCTCGTGGGTCGCGGCATTGATGCGCTGGATCCAGAGGGCGCGGAACGAGCGCTTGCGGTTCTTGCGGTCGCGGTAGGCATACTGCAGCGACTTTTCCACCGCCTGCTTGGCGATGCGGATGGTGTTCTTGCGACGGCCGTAGAAGCCCTTGGCGGCTTTCAGGACCTTCTTGTGCTTAGCGTGCGAGGTGACGCCTCTCTTTACGCGTGCCATGTCATGATCTCCTTAAAAGCAATTCCAGGAAAAGTGCCTTGCGGTTTTCCGTTCGGAATTGCGTAAAACAAATGCGTGTCCGGACCGAATGATCTTAGTTTGGCGAATGATGTCTCCCAAAAAGTCTGCAACTTTTTGGCGTCATTCCCTAGAGACCGTTCGGCAGAAAATTCTTGATGACCTTCTTGCCATCCGGTTCAGCCAGAACCATCGTGCCGCGGGCATTTCGAATGAACTTGTTGGAACGCTTGATCATGCCGTGACGCTTGCCGGCCGCAGCCGACAGAACTTTCCCCGTACCTGTGATCTTGAACCGCTTTTTGGCGGCGGACTTGGTCTTCATCTTGGGCATTTTGCTACTCCGTATCGTGGGCGCACTATCGCGCTTTTTGTTCGCTTCAGGCCGACCAAAGCCCGAAAAGCAAATGAAACCGCCACGGCATGCCCTGCCGGGCGGTTTTTCTTAGAACGCCTTGCGTCGCTCTAATGTCTTGAACCCCCGCATCCTGATCGCCAAGAACAAAGCTGTTCAGGCGGATGCGCGAGACGGCGGTCCTATACGTCAAACTGAGCCGGCGCGCAACACCCACCGCGCAACTCGCTCCTCAGTGGCTCACTCAGTCCTTGACGACTGAGCCGCCCTCAGGGAAAGCGGAAAAACACCGGCAATATGCCGGCCTGCTGCGCACTATCGACCAGTTCGAAGGCCGGCAGGGCGACAAGGAAGACCAGGCCGTCCATCAAAGTGATCAAGAGCACCCGCGGCTGGAAGCTGCCGGTATCGCCCTCCTCATACAGCGAAAGCTTGGGTAAAAAGCGCGGCACCCGCGCCATATAGGCCAGGTATGGCGCGCCCAGCGCCTCCTTGAGGAATTTCTCCTCGCGCAGGATGACAATATGAAAGGCCGCGGCGCAGATGACGCCAAAGGCTATAGTCGCAGTGATCGAGCCGATCTGGGCGCCGACGCCGGCCGCGGCGACGCTCGAGAATACATAGAGCGGATTGCGGGTGATCGAATACGGACCGCCGGAGACGACCTCGGCGGATTTGCGCCCGCCAATATAGAGCGTCGCCCACAGGCGGCCGATGATGCCGAGGAAGATCAGCACGACCCCGGACGTCTCGAGCAGTTCGTGGACCGGTGTGTCGGGAGGAAAATAGGACTGCCCAAAGAGCAACACCACGAACAGGACAACGACAAGCACCGCGATCATGATTCTGCGCGTGCGCTGGTAGTTGCCCAACGCATACTTGATTTCGTTGTCGCTCATGTCGAATCCGATCGTCGAGGAACGTTTGCCGGCGATCGCAGCGTGGAGCCTAGAAAATAGGCGCCCCGCCGATCGCCGGGACGCCCTTGCGGCACGATTCAGGCGGATTTTAGCGAGGCGCCAGCACCATCATCATCTGGCGGCCTTCGAGCTTCGGTTCAGCCTCGACCTTGGCGATGGTCGCCACCTCCTCGCGCACCTTGTTCAGAAGCTGCATGCCAAGTTCCATATGCGCCATCTCGCGGCCACGGAAGCGCAGTGTCAGCTTGACCTTGTCGCCTTCCTCGAAGAAGCGCCGCACGGCCTTCATCTTGGTCTCGTAGTCGTGGCTATCGATGTTCGGGCGCATCTTGATCTCCTTGATCTCGATGACCTTCTGATTCTTGCGCGCCTCGGCCGCCTTCTTCTGGTTGGCGTATTTCAACTTGCCGAGATCAAGTATCTTGACGACAGGCGGCTGTGCATTGGGAGATATCTCGACCAGATCGAGCCCGGCCTCTTCGGCGAGCAGCAATGCGTCGTTGATGGAGACATCGCCGCGGTTCTGGCCTTCGGCGTCGATAAGCTGGACCCGGGGAACCCGGATGTCACGGTTGGAGCGCGGGCCATCCTTGGTAGGCGCCGCTGCTTTGAAAGGTCTGCGAATGGTCGTGGTCTCCTTGGCCGTTTCGTTCAGGGTTCTTCGGTTCAAATCTCTGGATGCGCCAATGTGGTAAGCGCGCGGGCGGAGTCAATAGCACAGCGCTCACAGGAAATCACCTGATCGCGAGCCTGTACCAAGCAAAGAAAGATCAAGGCCACTTTTCGCGCGGGCCAAGCCTGTGTCAAAAGACCGGCGAGAGGAACAAGCCATGACCGCCCCGATTTTCCTGGACGTCGACGGATCACGCATTGCCGTCAGGCATGCCGCGGGCATGGAGCCCGGCATTGTCTGGCTCGGCGGCTACAAATCCGACATGCTGGGCACAAAGGCCGAGGTGCTGTCGGAATGGACAGGCCGTGAAGGCCGCGCCTTCCTGCGCCACGACTATTCCGGCCATGGCGAATCAGGTGGCGCCTTTGCCGACGGAACGATCTCCAAATGGCTTTCGCAAAGCCTCGCCGTCTTCCGACATTTCACCAGGGGCAAGCAGATCCTGGTCGGCTCGTCGATGGGCGCATGGATCGCGCTGCGCATGGTGCAGGAGTTGCGCAAGGCGGGAGACGACCGTGTCGCCGGCCTCGTGCTGCTGGCACCGGCGCCGGATTTCACCGCCGAGCTGATCGAACCGGTGCTGACAGAAGCGCAGAAGCACGACCTTGCGGAAAAAGGCTTCTTTGGCGAACCGTCGGAATATTCGAGCGAGCCTTATATCTATACGCGCGCGCTGATCGAGGATGGCCGTGAAAACCGCGTCATGACGGGGCCGATCGACACGCATTGCCCCGTCCACATCCTTCAGGGACTGGCCGATCCCGACGTGCCGGCAAGCCATGCCTTGAAGCTGGTCAGCCTGCTGCCCGCCGACGACGTGACGCTGTCGCTCATTCCCGACGGCGACCACCGGCTGTCGCGGCCGCAGGACCTCGACATGCTGGTTCGCGCGGTGGGCGCCATGGCTGGGCGGGCAGAGTAAAGACTGGGCGGGCGGGGGGGTAAAGACATGCGCGTTTCCATTCCTGTATCGGCCTTCGTCGCCGCGATCGTCGGCTTTGGCGGCACGCTGGCCATTGTCATTGCCGCCGCCAAGGCGGTCGGCGCGACGCAGGTCGAAACGGCGAGCTGGGTAACCGCCATCTGCCTGGCGATGGTCATCGAGTGCCTGTGGCTTTCATGGCGCACGAAAATGCCTGTCATCACCGCCTGGTCGACGCCCGGCCTGGCGCTGATCGCGGCCTCGAGCGGATTTTCGATGCGCGAGGCCGTCGCCGCCTTCATCGTCACCGGCATCCTCCTGATCGCCACCGGCCTGTTTCGGCCACTGACGCAGCTGATCGCAAGGATACCGGCGTCGGTCGCATCCGGGATGCTGGCCGGCATCGTCGTCACCTTCACGATCAATGCCGTGAAAACCATTCCGGTTGATCCATGGCTGATCCTGCCGCTGATCGCGGCGTTTTTCGTCATCCGTCTGTTCAACCCGGCGCTTTCGGTGCTGGCGGTGCTGATCGGCGGCGGCCTTGCCGCCTTCCTGACCGGTCGTGTCGGCGGCCTGCCGACACCGGAATTGTCGACACTGACGCTGATCGCGCCCGACTTCACCGCCAAGGCGGTCATCGGCCTGGCGCTCCCGCTCTATCTTGTCACCATGGCTTCGCAGAACCTGTCGGGCCTCGCGGTGCTGCGCGCCGCCGGCTACCACCCCGAGCCCGGGCCGCTGATCGGCGTCACCGGCCTGTTTTCGCTGCTGTCGGCACCTTTCGGCGCGGCTACCACCAATCTGGCGGCGATCTCCGCGGCGATCTGCACCGGGTCGGACGTCCACCCGGACCCTGCCGAACGCTGGAAGACCGGTCCCTTCTATGCGCTTGCCTATCTCATCTTCGCGATGTTCGGTGCTTCGCTGGTGGCGATCTTCGCCGTCCTGCCGCAGAGCCTGATCGTGCTGGTGGCCGGCCTGGCGCTGATGGCGTCGCTGGCCAACGCGATGTCGATCGCGCTGAAGGACGAGGGCGAACGCATGGCCGCCACCGTCACCTTCATCGTCACGGCATCAGGGTTGACGCTGTTCGGCGTTGGCGCCGCATTCTGGGGCCTGGTTGCCGGGCTGGCATTGCTTTTCCTCGATATACTCAAAAAGCGATAATCATTTCAGGCCCTTGTCCGGTTTTGGCTGAAGCTGTCTTGAATCGCCGTTTTCCCGATCCCATTTCGATTCCACGCAGCCAGATGGCTGTCTCCAACCGAAGGAATCGGAGAAAATGAACACATCCGCACTGATCCGTCCGGCCTGGACGCCGGCGACCATCGCGTTGATGGTCATCGGCTTCATGGTGTTCTGGCCGCTCGGCTTCGCCATGCTTGCCTACATCATCTGGGGCGACCGGCTTGATGGCTTCAAGCGCGACGTCAACCGGGCAACGGACGGCATCTTCGCCGGCTGCCGCCGCGGTTCCGACAAGGCCTCGCGCTGGGGCCATGGCTCCGCCCGCACCGGCAACGTCGCGTTCGACGACTGGCGCGAAAAGGAGCTCGAGCGCCTCAATGAAGAACGCCGCAAGCTCGACGAGATGCTGACCCAGTTCGACGAATATGCCCGCGAATTGCGTCGCGCCAAGGACCAGGACGAGTTCGACCGCTTCATGGCGGCCCGCAACAAGTCGACGGCCCCCACGACGACGGACTCGACGACCACCAAGCGTGGCGGCAAGGGCTCGGGCCTGCTCGACGACTGAGACCAGCGACCGGCCACTCCATAATGGCGGCGTCGCGAAAGCGGCGCCGTTTCTTTTTTGTTCTACTCGTTTCCTCGAATCGCGTAACGTTGCGCCAATGTCCTTCGGCTTCTTCCGCAATCTGACCAAGCCCAAGCCCGCGCCGGTCGAGGAGCGCGAGCATGTTGTCGCGGGCCGCTCGCTGCCGCTCAAGATCGTCGAGAATGATCGCGCGCGACGGCTGACGCTGCGCATCGATTCCGGCGGCCGTGGCCTGCGCATCACCGTCCCGCCGGGCTTGCGCCGGGGCGAGGTGGAAAAGTTCCTGCATCGGCATCAGGGCTGGCTGGAGCAGCGGCTGGCCAAGGTGCCCGACCGGCCGCAGGTTCGGCCCGGCATCAAGATACCGCTGCGCGGCGTGCCGCATCTCATCGTCCATGAGCCGGGCAAGCGCGGCACGGTCTCGGTCGAGAGTGGCGGCGCTGGACCGACGCTGGTCGTGCATGGCGACCGCATCCATCTGCCGCGCCGCATTGCCGATTTTCTCAA
This sequence comes from Mesorhizobium carmichaelinearum, assembly GCA_943370265.1. Classification (GTDB taxonomy): domain Bacteria; phylum Pseudomonadota; class Alphaproteobacteria; order Rhizobiales; family Rhizobiaceae; genus Mesorhizobium; species Mesorhizobium carmichaelinearum_A. The sequence continues at coordinate 105,997 of CALRQH020000007.1, read as the reverse complement.
GCGCGAAGCCAAGCGCGAGATAGAGGCGCTGGTGCTGAAACACACCGAGACGCTCGGCAAGCGGGCCAAGGCGGTTCGCTTCAAGGATACGTCAAGCCGCTGGGGTTCGTGTACCTCCGACGGCAGCCTGTCCTTTTCCTGGCGCATCATGATGGCGCCGGCGCCGGTGATAAACTACCTCGTCGCGCATGAAGTGGCGCATCTCAAGGAGATGAACCACGGCCCGGACTTCTGGTCCCTGTGCGAAGAGCTTTGCCCGGACACCGAGCGCTGCAAGGCCTGGCTGAAGCGCAATGGCGGTGCTCTGCAGGCGATTTTGTTCGAGTGATTGGGCGGGCCGCCTAAGCCCTGCCACCATTCAATCATCATTGCTGGCGTTGAGTTCGTTGGGTTTCAGCCCCTCATCGCCGTGGTGCGGCCATGGCAGGAAATTGCTGTCGAAGGCATCGCTGCCGAAGTATTCTAGGGCACGATGCGCCTCGGCGCCGTTGAATGCCGCCCTGTCCATCAGGTGGGCGATGACCTCGTGCGCCTGCGCGATCTTCTGCCTGAGTTCGGCGGCGGTTCTGTCGGCCATGGTTCTCGTGCTCCGGTCTCGTCTCTCTCTTGTGAAGGTAGCGCTTTCCGCCGTTGCGGCAAACATGCGCTTTTTCTCGACTCTTTTGCCGTTTCGTGCCAATTCCCGCGCATGGCGCTCGACATCAAGATCTGCGGGTTGAAGACCGACACGGCAATGGCAGCGGCATTGGCCGGCGGCGCCAGCCATGTTGGCTTTATTTTCTTCGCCAAGAGCCCGCGCTTCATCGAGCCGGCGGACGCCGGCCGCCTGCGTGAAGCCGCAACCGGCAAGGCCAGAGCGGTCGCTGTCACGGTCGATGCCGGCGATGCGTTCCTGGACGGGATCGTCGACAAGATGCGCCCCGACATGCTGCAGCTTCATGGCTCGGAAACGCCGGCGCGGGTGGCCGAGGTGAAGGTGCGCTACGGCCTGCCGGTGATCAAGGCGCTGTCGATCAGCCAGACCGGCGATCTGGAGCGGATAAGGCCCTTCATCGGCATTGCGGACCGCTTCCTGTTCGATGCCAAGCCGCCGAAAGGTTCCGAACTGCCGGGCGGCAACGGCGTCTCTTTCGACTGGCGTCTTCTCACCGGCCTTGACGCTGGCGTCGATTACATGCTTTCCGGTGGGCTCAACGCCGCCAATATCGGCGATGCCCTTCGGCTAGCAAACCCGCCAGGAATAGACATTTCGTCGGGCGTGGAGAGTGAGCCGGGCGTCAAGGATCCGGCGCTGATCGAACAGTTTTTCCGGGCCGTCAGGGCAGCGACCGACAATCGCGCCGCCTGACGGATCGAACCAGAGCATGTCCTGGAAAGACCGGTAACCGGGTTTCCGACAAGGGCATGCGACACATCAGGACGTAGGAGATCGGCGATGAACAAGCCGGCGACACCCAATTCCTTCCGCACCGGACCCGACGAACAGGGCATGTTCGGCATCTTTGGCGGGCGCTTCGTCGCCGAGACGCTGATGCCGCTGATCCTCGACCTCGAACGGAACTGGAACGAGGTCAAGAACGATCCGGATTTCAAGGCCGAACTGCAGAACCTGTCTACCCACTATGCCGGGCGGCCGTCGAAGCTTTATTTCGCCGAAGGCCTGACTAGGCATCTTCGTGAGGTTTCCTCGGCGAAGGGCCTCGGGGGCGGCGCCAAGGTCTACTTCAAGCGCGAGGACCTGAACCACACGGGTTCGCACAAGATCAACAACTGCCTCGGCCAAATCCTGCTGGCCAAGCGCATGGGCAAGAAGCGCATCATCGCCGAGACCGGCGCCGGCCAGCACGGCGTCGCTTCCGCTACGGTCGCGGCGCGGTTCGGCTTTCCCTGCGTCGTCTACATGGGCGCGACCGACGTCGCGCGCCAAAGCCCCAATGTGTTCCGCATGAAGCTGCTGGGCGCCGAGGTGCGGCCGGTGACCGCCGGCCACGGCACGCTGAAGGACGCCATGAACGAGGCGCTTCGTGATTGGGTGACCAATGTCGAGGACACCTATTACCTGATCGGCACCGCCGCCGGCCCGCATCCCTACCCGGAACTGGTGCGCGATTTCCAGTCGGTGATCGGCACCGAGGCACGCGCCCAGATCCTCGAGCAGGAAGGCCGTTTGCCCGACACGATCATCGCCGCCGTCGGCGGTGGCTCAAACGCCATCGGCATGTTCCACCCTTTCCTCGACGACAAGGATGTCAGGATCATCGGCATCGAGGCCGGCGGGCGCGGCCTCGATGGTATCGAGCATTGCGCCTCGATGAATGCCGGCTCGCCAGGCGTCCTGCACGGCAACCGCACCTATCTGCTGCAGAATTCCGATGGGCAGATCATGGACGGGCATTCGATCTCAGCCGGCCTCGATTATCCGGGCGTCGGTCCCGAGCATTCCTGGCTGCGCGACAGCGGCCGCGTTGAGTATGTGCCGATCCTCGACGACGAGGCGCTGGAGGCTTTCAAGCTGACAACACGGGTCGAAGGCATCATTCCAGCGCTGGAATCGGCGCACGCCATCGCGCATGCGGTGAAGATCGTGCCCGCCATGGACAAGGACCAGATCGTCATCGTCAACCTGTCCGGCCGTGGCGACAAGGATGTGCACACAGTGGCCTCGATGCTGGGCATGGAGATCTGATCATGACCACCCGCATCGACCGCCGCATGGCGCAGTTGAAGACCGAAGGCCGCCCGGCACTGGTCACCTATTTCATGGGCGGTGATCCCGACTACGACACCTCGCTGTCGATCATGAAGGCACTGCCCAAGGCCGGTGCCGACATCATCGAACTTGGCATGCCCTTCTCCGACCCGATGGCCGATGGCCCGGCGATCCAGGCCGCCGGCCTGCGCGCGCTGAAGGGCGGTCAGACGCTGGTGAAGACGCTGAAGATGGCGTCGGAATTTCGCGCCGGCGACAATGAAACGCCGATCGTGCTGATGGGCTACTACAACCCGATCTACGTCTACGGCGTCGACCGTTTCCTCAAGGATGCGCTGGCCAGCGGCATCGACGGGCTGATCGTCGTCGACCTGCCGCCGGAGATGGATGAGGAACTGTGCATTCCGGCGCTGAAGGCCGGCATCAACTTTATCCGGCTGGCGACGCCGACCACCGACGACAAGCGCCTGCCCAAGGTGCTGCAGAACACGTCGGGCTTCGTCTATTACGTATCGATGACCGGCATCACCGGTTCGGCGCTTGCCGATACCGGCAAGGTTGCGGCGGCGGTGAAGCGCATCAAGGGCCATACCGACCTGCCTGTCTGCGTCGGCTTCGGCGTCAAGACCGCCGAGCAGGCGCGCACCATCGGCGCATCAGCCGACGGCGTCGTCGTGGGCACGGCAATCGTCAACGCGGTCGCCAATGTGCTGGGACCGAAGGGGGAGAAAACCGCCGATCCGGCCGAGGCCGTCGCCACGCTGGTCAGCGGACTTGCACAAGGTGTGCGCGGCGCCCGCCTTGCTGCCGCCGAATAATCTTCCTAGATCAGGTTTTGCGCGTGTCGTTTTCCCAAAACGGTTCCCATTTCTGGGCGACACGCGCTAACTCTTCGTCAGGACAGGAGCCGAAGCGATGAACTGGATCACCAACTACGTTCGCCCGAGGATCAATTCGATGCTCGGCCGGCGCACCGACATGCCGGAAAATCTCTGGATCAAGGATCCGGAAACCGGCGAGATGGTCTTCCACAAGGATCTGGAGTCGAACCAGTTCGTCATCCCGTCCTCCGGGCATCACATGAAGATCTCGGCCAAGGAGCGGCTGAGATTCTTCTTCGACGACGGCAAATACGAGACCCTGGAAAACCCCAGGGTCATGCAGGATCCGCTGAAGTTCCGCGACGAGAAACGCTATGTCGACCGGCTGAAGGACGCCAAGGCCAAGACCGGCCTGGAAGACGCGATCATCAATGCGCTGGGGACCATCGAAGGCCTGCCGGTGGTGGTGACGGTGCAGGATTTCGCCTTCATGGGCGGCTCGCTCGGCATGGCTGCCGGTGACGCCATCGTACACGGTTTCGAAGTGGCCCTGCAGCGCAAGCGTCCGCTGATCCTGTTCGCAGCCTCCGGTGGCGCGCGCATGCAGGAAGGTATCTTGTCGCTGATGCAACTGCCGAGGACCACGGTGGGCGTCGACCGGCTGAAGGAAGCCGGCCTGCCCTACATCGTCGTCCTGACCAACCCGACCACCGGCGGCGTCACCGCTTCCTACGCCATGCTGGGCGACGTGCACATCGCCGAACCCGGCGCGCTGATCGGCTTTGCCGGGCCGCGCGTCATCGAGCAGACGATCCGCGAAAAACTGCCGGACGGCTTCCAGCGCTCCGAATATCTGATGGAGCACGGCATGGTCGACATGGTGGTGTCGCGGCTGGAAATGCGCCAGACCATCGCGCGGCTGTTGAAGATGCTGCTCAAGGTGCCGGAGGCGAAGCCGCTGGAGCCGGAAATCCTGCCGCCTTCGGTGATCCCGGCCGAGGCACGCCCGCAAGCCTGACGCGACACGAAACGCCGCGAACCGTGATTGCACCGGGGCTGTAGCACTGTAGCTTTTGATTGCCTTGGTCTTTTGCGAAACCGATTCTGGTTTTCGGGGCCATGCTAGGATTCCCTCATGACGACGCTTGCCGCCGACCGCGAAATCGAAGCCCTGATGGCGCTTCACCCCAAAGGCTTCGACCTTTCGCTCGACCGCATTACGCGGCTGCTGGAACGACTGGGTAATCCGCAGGACCGGCTGCCGCCGGTGATCCATATCGCCGGAACCAACGGCAAGGGCTCCTGCGCCGCCTTTTCGCGAGCTCTGCTCGAATCCGCGGGCTACCGCGTCCATGTCCACACCTCGCCGCATCTGGTGAGCTGGCACGAACGCTACCGGCTGGCCGCCGATGGCGGTGGCAAACTGGTCGAGGACAAGGTCTTCGCCGAAGCCATCGCCCGTGTCGCCAAGGCCAATGACGGCCAGAAGATAACCGTCTTCGAAATCCTGACCGCCGTCACCTTCATCCTGTTTTCCGAACACCCCGCCGACGCCGCAATCATCGAGGTGGGTCTCGGCGGCCGCTTCGATGCCACCAATGTCGTCAAGGAGCCGGCGGTTTCGGTGATCATGCCGGTTTCGCTCGACCACGAAGCCTATCTCGGCGACCGGGTCGAACTGATCGCCGCCGAAAAGGCCGGGATCATGAAGCGCGGCTGCCCTGTCGTCATCGGCGCGCAGGAAAGCGAGACGGCGCAGCAGGTTCTCATCGAGACCGCCGAGCGGCTCGACTGTCCCGACTTCGTCTATGGCCAGGATTTCCTCGCCTATGAGGAAAACGGCCGCATGGTCTACCAGGACGAAGACGGATTGATGGACCTGCCGCCGCCACGCCTGCCGGGGCGCCATCAGTTCGCCAATGCGGCGGCGGCGATCGCGGCGGTCAAGGCGGCGGGTTTCCAGATCAGCCATCGCGCTGCTGAAAAGGCGATGACCGGTGTCGCCTGGCCCGGCCGGATGCAGAAGCTGGCGCAGGGCAAGCTGGCGGAACTTGCGCCGAAGGGTGCCGACATCTGGCTCGACGGCGGCCACAATCCGGGCGCCGGCGTCGTCGTTGCCGAGGCGCTGGCCGAGCAGGAAGAAAAGAACCCGCGTCCGCTCTTCCTCATTTCCGGCATGATCAACACCAAGGACCAGAGCGGCTATTTCCGCGCCTTCAAGGGGCTGGCACGTCACGTCTACACGGTGCCGGTGAGCATGAGCGATGCCGGCGTGCCGAATGATGAACTGGCTATCCGCGCCACGGAGGCCGGCCTGTCGGCCGAGCCGGTGAGTTCCGTCGCCAGCGCCCTGATGCTGCTGCGCGACACCTGGGACGGTCCTGCACCGCGCATCCTGATCGGTGGGTCGCTCTATCTGGCCGGCGCGGTGCTCGCGGAAAACGGCACGCCGCCGACCTGAGGCTGTCTGGGAGCTCCTACTTCAGCTCGATCTCGATAAAAGCGTATTCACCCTCATTGGCGCTGATGACGTCATGTTCGACGCCTTCCTTGCGGAAATAGGGCGCGCCTTTCTTCATCTCGGCAAAGGATTCGCCGTCCTTGGTCAGCAGCTTCACCTTGCCGTCCATCAGCGGTACGACGACATAGTCGTGGCCGTGGCGGTGCCAGCCCGTGTTGTCGCCGGGCGCGAAGCGGTATTCGGTGACGATGACGCGCTCATTGTCGATGAAGACGGTGGCCTTGGCGGATCCGGTCATATCGTTTCTCCCTGCTTCTGCTGCCAACAGATGACATGGAGTGCAGGGGATGTGAGGGCCAGAGCGGCCCAGCGCATGACCCAGAAAATCGGAATCGATTTTCTGGGTCATGCGCCAATCCAATTGCCACAGCGCCTTTTGCGCGTCCGAAGGACGCGCGGCGCTGTAGGTGACGCCAACAAAAAAGCCCGGCGAGGCCGGGCTTTTTTCTCAAATTTCAGATGGATCAGGCGAGGTTGCCGTTAATCCAGTGCGACAGCGCGGTCTTGGGCAATGCGCCAACCTTTATGTCGGCCACTTCGCCGCCCTTGAAGACCATCAGCGTCGGGATCGAGCGCACGCCGAACTGTGCAGCAAGTTCTGGATTCTCATCGATGTTCAGCTTGGCGATCTTCACCTTGCTGCCCAGTTCGACGGCGATGTCTTCCAGTGACGGCGCGATCATCTTGCAGGGGCCGCACCATTCCGCCCAGAAATCGACCACGACCGGCTCCTTGGCGTTGAGCACGTCGGCCTGGAAATTGTTCTTGTCGACCTTGACGGTGGCACCCATGCGGAAAATCCTTTCGAGAGTTCTTTGTCGCACCAAATGTGGTGGTTATCTAGCCCTTCTTCAAGCAGGTCTTGTGTCACGCTCCTGTGAGTCGAGCAAGGGCATCGTCCATGGCAGCTGCGGGCAATTCGATCAGTCTTGGCGCTTCCGTGAACAGCAGCGCCGCCGAAACCTCCCGCCCGGGGTAGAGCGGCTGCAGCAGCGCGCGGTAGAGCGCCAGCTGGAGGACATAAGCCGGTGGGATATCCGCCAAGGCGGCCGGCGCTGGCCGGTTCGTCTTGTAGTCGACGATCGATACCCTGTCCCGCGTCACCGCGAGCCGATCGATCTTGCCGGAGATCGAACGCTTCCTGCCCTTCACCTCGAGGCTGCCCATGATGGAGACTTCGGCGCGTGACGACGATGCAAACAGCTGTTCGAAGCGCTTGTCGGCGAGGATCGCCGCCACGGAGGCCAAGGCCCTTTCCCGCTCGACATCCGTCCATTGCGCACCGGCGCGGGCGAGATAGCGTTCCGCAGCACCCTGGCGTTCGCTCTCAGCTATGCCGGGCAGCATCTGCAGCAATTTGTGCAGCGCCAGCCCCCTCATCACGGCAAAGCCTGGCTCGGCCTCGACGTCCAGCACCGGGGAGCTGGTATCGACTTCGCCCTGTTTCTCCTCCTCGATGAGGGCCGAGGCCCCGGACGGCGACAGCGGCCTCGGCAGATCTTCGTAGGGCGGCAAAGGCCGGAACAGCGACACCGGCAATGGCGCGAAATCATCGGCTTGGCGGGTTTCCCCGGCGGATGCCAGCGCAACGGGCGGCAGTTTCGTCACATGAAACCGATGCACGGGCTCGCCATTGGCGGGATGAGCCCGCTGTTCGCTTTCAGGGGCGCCGACCAGCGCACGGCTGACGATCGAATGCCAGGTGCCGGCGTTCGGCGCCCGCTTGCCGTGATAACCGCAGACGATCAGCCGGTCCTCGGCGCGGGTCATGCCGACATAGAGCAGCCGGCGGTATTCATCATCCGCGAGGTCGCGGGCACGCGTGGCGGCGGCCTTCGAGAAACCATTGGCGACGTCGCTGGCCGACCGCCACAGATAACCCTTGCCGTCCCAATACCTGCCCGAGCCCTCGAAGGGCATCAGTCTCGGCAGATGCTGGTCGCTGAAAGGGGCGGAACCGCCATCGACCAGGAACACCACCGGCGCCTCCAGGCCCTTGGCGGCATGGACGGTCATGACGCGGACCTCGTCGCGGGTCTGGTCCATCTCGCGCTTGATCTCGGGACCGGCGTTTTCCAGTGTCGCCAGGAAGGATTCCAGCCCGGGCAGGCCGGTTCGTTCCTCGGCGAGGCAGAAGTTCAGGAACTCGTCGAGGATATCGCCTGCCTCTGGTCCCAGTCGCGCGATCATCTTCTTGCGCAGGCCGTCGCGGGCAAGCATCCCCGCGTAGAACTCGAATACCGGCTTGAAGGCCGCTTCGCCGGTCCAGGTGTCGAGCTGGGAGACGATAGCGGCCAGGACAGCGTTTTCGCCGGCATGCTGCCGCAGCGACGCGATCAGCGAAAGACCAGGCGACCGCTCGCCGGCAAGCCTGAAAAGCACCTCTTCGGAAACATCGAAGATCGGACTGCGCAGCACGGCCGCAAGCGACAGGTCATCCTGCGGCTGGATAAGAAAATGTCCGAGCGCGATCAGGTCCTTCACGGCAATGTGGCCGGGCAGGCTCAGCCGGTCGGCGCCGGCGACCGGGATGTCTCGGCGTTTCAAAGCCCGCGTCAGCGCGTGGACAAAGCGGTCGCGCTTGCGCACGAGAACCAGCACATCGCCGGGGCGAAGCGTCTTGCCACGGCCTTCGACGACCTCCCCGGAGCCTATCCAGCCGGCAATGGTCGCGGCGACGTTTTCGGCAACGCGAACCGCCGGCGCATGGGCGTGATCGATCGCCTGCGTCCAGTCGTCGGGTTCGTCGACGACATCGGCGCCGACCGACGGCCAGACCTCGACATAGCCCGGCGCATCGTTGCGGATCGCCTTGTGATCCAGCGGATCGGGATCATGGCTGATGCCGCGCCGCACGCCGGGGTCCGCGAAGACGCGGTCGACGGCGGCCAGGACATCGTCCGTCGAGCGGAACGACCAGGTCAGCTTGAGATCGGCGAAGGAAGCATTGGCTTCCCGGACACGCCCGGCAAACAAAAGCCTGCTGTCGGCAAAGGAATCGGGTGCGGCACCTTGAAAGGAATAGATCGACTGCTTTTCGTCGCCGACGGCGAAGACCGTGCGATGAACGCCGTCGCGCGCGCCCTGGCCGGAAAAGAACTCTTCGGCCAGCCGCTTCACCACTTCCCACTGGTCCGGGCTGGTATCCTGCGCTTCGTCGAGCAGGATGTGATCGATGCCCTGGTCGAGCTTGTATTGCACCCAGGGGCCGGCGTCCGGCCGGGCCAGCAGGTTGACCGTGCGCGTGATGAGATCGTTGAAGTCGAGGAAGCCGCGCCCGCGTTTCAGCTGCTCGTAACGAGCAATCAGCCAGTCAGCGACGGTCAGCGCCGCGCGCGTGCCCTCCAGCATCCGGAATAGCGCCAGCCGCTCCACGGTCTCGACGATGGCTGTTGTCGCCGAGAGGTAGCGCTCCGCCAGGTCCGGCAGCCGATCGACCAGGGCCTTCTTGAAGGCCTTTGCCGGATCGTAGGCATCGCCGTCAGTCTTGAGGAATGCTCTGGACAGCAATTGCAGGCGGCGCACCGGATCGCTCTCGGCGAAAGCCAGCCGCGCATAGGGCAGGATGTTGTTCAACACGATGCGAGCATCAGCCGCCTCCGCCGCCTGGGCGAAGCCGGCGAAATAATCCGGCAGGAAACCGGGCAGCGGCCAGACCGACGCCGCAATGTCCTCGGCGGTCTGGCCGGCGGGGAAATGAAACTCGTCGAACAGTGCCTGAAAATCGGCGCCTCCCCCGGCACCGTCGATAAAGCCGCGCAAGCCGTCGCGCTTGCGCACGATCTCTCCAAGCAATGCGTCGAGCCCGGCTTCGCCGCCACGCTCAAGGACCGTGGCGAAGGCCTCGGCGAGCGCCACATTGCCAGCCGTGGTGCCCGAGATCATCTCGCGGCGGGCCGTCGCGAACAGCGAGGCCTCCATCTGGCTGTCGAGCATCTCGAAATGCGCGGCGATGTTGGCCTCCAGCGGGAACTGGTGCAGCACCGATTCGCAAAAGGCGTGGATGGTCTGGATCTTCAGCCCGCCCGGAGTTTCCAACGCTTCGGCGAACAGCCGGCGCGCCCGGCGCATGGTGTCGCGATCGGGCCGCCGTCCCTCCAGCGCCTCGACCCTCGCCGCCAGGTCGTCATCGCCAAGCGTCGTCCATTCCGACAGCGTCGAGAACACACGGTTCGACATGTTGGCGGCCGCGGCGCGCGTGTAGGTGAGGCAGAGGATCTTCGACGGATCGGTGCCGCGCAGCAGGAGCCGGATGACGCGCTGCGCCAACACATGGGTCTTGCCGGAGCCGGCATTGGCCGACACCCAGGCGGAATTGTCGGGATCGGCGGCACTCGCCTGGCTGGCCGCAGTGTCGGTGGGAATGGGATAGGCCTTCTTCATGCCTCCCCTCCCTCGTCCCCGGCATCGCCGCCGGCCGACCATTCGAGCACGCGGGCGAGATGGTCATAGTCGCCGTCGGTCTCGCCCTCGCGAAACGGCAGCGCACGCGAAAGATAGCCGGTCGCCGGATCAGCATAGTGGATCAGCAGCTGTTCCAGCCGCGCCCAGGCCTCTTCGGCGAGGTCGGCGGCGGTTCGCGGCTTGCGGTTGTAGTCGAGGATCGATTCCTCGAACACCTCGCCATTCGGCTTCAGCCTGACGAAAGCCAGTTGCGACGGCTCGCGCACGCCAAGCCCCCTGAACGCGCCGCGCCTCAGCAGCGCGCCCTCGAGCGCCAGTTGCGGGGCCAGCAAAGTATGCGCCTGCGCCTTGGACGGCGAGGAACCGGTCTTGTAGTCCAGGATATCAGCCATGCCGCCGGCCAGCAGGTCGACGCGATCGGCGTAGCCGGATAGCGTGACACCGGACTTGCCGACACCCGTCTTCTCGGCACGCTCCTCGGCATGCCGGCGCGCTACGGCAGCGGCGCGGCCGCGTTCCCATTCGATGATGCTGTCTGCAAGTTTTTCAAAACGCGGCCACCACACGGCCTCGACATCGGCGGGTAGCGTCGCCTCGGCAAAGCAGGCCCGCCCGGCGGCGAGGAGTCCATCCAGCGCGTCGGGCGCACCCGGGTCGGCCACTTTCGCCGAGAACAGATGCAGGATGGCGTGAAAAAGTGTGCCGCGTTCGGCCGCGCCGGGATCGCGGATGACCGGATCGAGCGGCATCAGGCGCAGGATGCGGCGGGCATAGATAGCGTAGGGGTCGCGGCGCAGCGTCTCGATCTCGGTGACCGAGAAATGCAGGGGCCGCACCGCCAGCGGCGGTTTCGGCTGCGGGCGCGGTGCAAAATCCTGCTTTTCGCCGGCATCGAGCACACGCGCCCAGGCCAGCAACTCGTCGCCACGCCGGCGCAGCACCGCCGCGTGATCCCTACCGACGAAGGTGAGGATACGCTGCAGCCAGCGCGATGGCACGGCGGGTGCGTCGCCGGAGCGGGCCGAACGCGACAGCACCACTTTCCTCGCCCCCATCGCGATCTGGAAGTCATGCGCGGCAAGACCTATGCGCCGTTCGGGCGGCTCAAGGTCGATGCCGGTTTTCATCAGCCGCGACATGAACCGATCGCTTTCCGGCTTGCGTGGCCAGACACCTTCGTTGAGGCCGCCGATGACCAGCGTGTCGACGCTCTGCAGGCGGGCTTCGAGCGCACCCCAGATGGCAATGTTGCGGTCGGTGCCTTGCGCCGGCTTGACCGTTTCCGGCGCGATCAGCGCGTCCATCACATCCGGCCATTCATCGGCCGCGAAGGAGAACGGTGCCGAGGCCGCCACCAACCCGCGCAGCAGGTCGGCCAGCTTTTCGCCGGAGTCACCGGCATAGAGTTCGCTCAGGCTGCCGTCTGCTGCCCTGCCTAGGCTTTCGAGCGCTGTGACGCTGGTGCTGACCAGCGTGGCAAGATCGGCGTCTGGCTGGCCGCGCAAGGCGGCCAGCGGCGCCAATGCATCCGCAAGGCGCCTGTGCAGGTCGCGCGCCTGCTCGATGCCCCCAACGGTCAGGCGGGAGAACCAGAAGGGTTGTCGGCTGTCGCCAGCGAGACCCGTGAGCCGGGCCTCGAACAGGTCGGGCAGCGATGCGATGTCGGGACGACCGGTACCGCCTCGCAATGCCACCAGTTCGATGATCCCCGCCGCGTGGCGCACTGTCGCCCGCTCGAGGCCAAGACCAAGCAGTGGGTGCTTCAGCAGCGACAGCAAGCCAATGGGATCGCCTGGCCGGAACACGGCCTGAAGCGCCAGCCTGAGCAGGCTGGCGGCCGGCGTGTTGGCGAGCGGCGCGCCGCCCGAATCGTCGGCGACCACGCCAAAACGCAGGAGTTCGGACGAGACACGCCGCGCCAGTGCGCGATCGCCGGTGACGAGCGCGGCGCGCTGGCCGGGCTGTTCGACTGCACGCCGGAGCGCGATGGCAATCGCCACGGCTTCATCGCGTTCGCTGGCTGCTTCCAGCAGCGTCACGTCGGTGAACGCTTCGGTAATGTCCCCAGCTGCGAAATCGGCGCGTGTCTCAGCCCACAGCTCGGTGGTTTCCGCGGGCCGCAAGGCTTCGCCGACAAGAGCGGCACGAAGCGCCAGCGGCCTCGGCACGACACCGATCTCGTCGACATCGGCGCGCAGAACGCCGATCTTGCCGATCAGCCTGGCCAGGCCGTATTGCGGATGACCAAGCAGCGCCGGACGCGCGCCGGGGGCCGCAATGGCCTGATAGGACGGTTCATCCAGCTTACGGTCGAGGCCGGGCAGCACGATGGCGCCGCTCGGCAAACGGGCAATCACGGAAAGCAGTTCGGCGGTGGCGGGGATCGAGCCGGTGGAGCCGGCGGCGATGACGGGACCGGCAGGCGGGTTGCGTTTCAACCGCGCGGCCTCGTGCTCGATCAGTGCGCTACGATGGGCCGCCGGGTTGGAGCGGTCATTCTCGGCCAGGAATTTCGGCCAGGCGTCGGTGACGATGCTCAGGAAATCGAGCGTCACCTGCCACCAACCGGCGAGATTCCCGGTCGCCAGGTCGCCAAGTTTTGTCCAGTCGGCGCCTTCGGTCTCGATCTCGTCCATCAACCCCGCGAGATCGCGCGCCAGCCAGATCGCGTCGGCGGAGGATGCCGGCACGACGACTTCCTCGTTGAACAGGGCGGCGACATGCGCCGGCAAGCGACGCTTCCAGGCGCGGACCAGCGGCGCGAGCAGCAACAGGCGCTCGATGGAGGCGATCGGCGGGGCAAGGTCGATCGCGGCGGATGCTTCGGCCTCGAAGGCCGCTTCATCCTCGTCGAACTCGCCGAGCGGGCGGATGACCGGCAGGATAGCCGAGCGTCCTCCCAGCATGTCGACGAAGACGCCTCGCAAGGCGCGCGCGGCGCGGCGCGTCGGCACATAGATGGTGACATCGGCCAGAGCGAGCGGGTCGCCGTCGAAGCGAAAACCGGGGATAAGGCGACCGCCAAGCAACGCTTCGGCCAGCGTCGGCAGAAACGGCGCTCCGGGCGGGATCGAGAAAACGCGGCTTGAGCCACTCATTGCGCATTAGATCGCAGTGCGCCCGTCTGGGCGCACAAAGGACGATCTAACTCTTTGAATCTACGCATCGTGCTTTCCGAAAATCGATCCCGATTTTCGGGCCGATGCGGTGGCCAGCGCGCCGGCGACCGCCGCTTCCGCGAGCGGAATGGCGTCGGGCGTGCCGACAGTGATCCAGTGGCCCTGCATCGGCATGCCGAACAGGCGGCCTGCGGCGATGGCCGTATCGAAATAGGCGTTGAGCGAGTGCGGCCCGGCCGGCGCATCCTTGAACAGGCGAGGATGGACAATCGCCGCCCCGGCATAGATCAGGCCCGCAGGATCACCTTTTGAGCGCCGCAAGGCGCCATCCGGCGCCACCAGGAAATCGGTGCTGCCGCAGTGTCCGGTTGCCTGATGGAGATCCGCCAGCATCAGCAGAATATCCATTTTCGCCGCGTCCCATGCAAGTGCGAGGCGCTGGAGATTGAGGGGACCCTGGTCGATCCAGAAAGTGTCGGCGTTGAGGATGTAGAAGGGCTGTTCGCCGAGTTCCGGCAGCGCCTTGACGATACCACCGGCGGAATCGAGAAGCACATCGCTTTCGTCGGAAATGATGATCCTCGGCGCCTGGCGCGCCGCGACATGGGCAACGATCTGTTCGGGAAAATAATGGACGTTGACCACAGCCCTGTCGACGCCAGCGGCGGCCAAGCCGTCGAGGCCCCAGTCGAGCAAGGTCTTGCCGGCTATCCTGACCAAAGGCTTTGGAATGGTGTCTGTGATCGGCCGCATGCGCTTGCCTAGCCCAGCGGCAAGCACGATTGCGGTTTTGGGCGTGATCGCGGTGTCCGGTCTTGCAGTCACAGGGCTCGCTCCTCCAGCAAACCGTGCTCGCTGTAGAAACCCCGCAGCCCGGCCAAAGCCGGATGCGCCAGCGCCCGGCGCAGATACTCGCGGATGCGCGGCAGGTGTTTCAGATAGTAGGGCTTGCCGTCACGCTTTTCGAGGCGGACGAAGATGCCAAGGATCTTGGAATTGCGCTGCGCCGCCATGATTGCGTAGGCCTCCAGGAAGCCTGCTTCATCGAAAGCGCCGGCCGCACGGCGCGCGGCGACATAGGCATCGACCGTCCCTTTCTCGATTTCGGGCGACATGGTGACGCGAGCATCCATGGCTAGCGAGGCGACGTCATAGGCCGAAGGGCCGATCAGCGCGTCCTGGAAATCGACGATGCCCAGACGATCGTGGCCAGTGCGATCGCCGCGCCAGATGATGTTGGGCGAATGGAAATCGCGCAGCATCAACGTGTATTCGCGGCCACCCAACCGGTCGAGGGCCGTATTCCATTCGCGATGGTACCCGGCGCGCAGATCATCGCTTGCCGGACTGCCTGATATCGCCGGCACATACCAGTCGACCAGCAGATCGGCTTCGATCATCATCGCGGCGCGGTCGAAGGGCGGCACATCGTGGAACGCGCCTCGCCCCGCTTCCATCCGCTCTGGCCATGTCAGGCCATGCATCATGGCCAGCAGTTCGGCCGCCGCGGCGTAGCGCTCGGCCACCGGCTGGCCGTGTTCGCCAAGGAAACCTTCGGAACCGAGGTGATCGAGCAGGAGAAACCCCTGCTCCTGATCTTCGGCATAAATCCGCGGCACGCTGACGCCGCCCGCTTCCAAAGCCCGATCGATGGCGACGAAGGCCGAGACGGACTGCGCGGTGTGAGCGATCTCCGCATAGGGTTTGCCGTCCCTGACGGGTGGCCCGAGCACCAGCCTTGGCGAGTTCATCAGCACGCGTGGCGCCAGACCAGGGAGCGAAACGATTTCATAGGAGCGGGCCGATGCGTCGCCGATGAAATGACGACGTTGCGCTTCGCCCCAACCGGCGCGGTCGAGAAAGTCGCGCATGGCGAGCGACCGCGCTATGCGTTCGAAGGCCGGACCTGACCCCGAGAGCCGCGCGAGGCGGCCGTCGCCATCATGGACGAGTTCGATCAGGATTGTCGTCTTCGGCAGATAGGCCTCTGCCCGTTCCGGCCACTCGACCAGGGCGGCACCTTGCGCCAGCGCATCGTCGAAGCCCAGTTCGTCGATCTCGGCGGCGGAGGACAGGCGGTAGAGGTCGAAGTGATGAACGGGAATACGAGTGTCGTAGCTCTGGACCAGGGTGAAGGTCGGGCTTGGCACGTCGAGGCCGGCATCATCGGCCAGTGCCCTGATCAGGGCCCGCGCCAGGGTCGACTTGCCGGCGCCGAGATCGCCCTTGAGGGCAAGCACGTCACCGGGACGCAGCGCCATGGCGAGATCCTCGCCCAGCCGCGCCGTCTGCGTTTCGTCGGCTAGCAAACGCTCCAGCATCAGCACCGTTACTCGGCCGCGGCGCGGATGCCCGGCGTGTCGGGAAAGGTACAGATGACGGTCGTACCCTTGTCCTTGCCGGTCTCGATGCGGACGCTGCCGCCGTGCAGTTCGACGAAACTCTTGACGATCGACAGGCCGAGCCCGGCACCGCGACGGCGCCCGCCATTGGTGCGCGGCTCGAAGCGGCGGAACACGGAATCCAGCACGTCCGGCGGCATGCCGGGGCCATTGTCATGGACCGAGAATTCCACGCCCTCGGCAAGCTGACGGCAAGAGAGCGTGATGGTGCTCGCCTCCGGCGCGTAGTTCACCGCGTTGCTCAGCAGATTGTAGAGTATCTGGCGGATGCGGGTTTCGTCGCCATGGAACGTCTTCGGCGCGGCGCCGGCATCGACCTTGAGCTTGATCGAGTGCTCCTCCAGCCGGTCGGCGACCAGGTCGGCGGCGGCATTGATGGTCCGGTCGACATGCACCTCCGAAATGTCGAGCTGCATGATGCCGGCATCGACCGTGGCCAGATCGAGTATGTCGTTGACGATGGTGAGCAGGACCGCCGACGACGAGCCGACATGCCCGACATATTCGCGCTGCTTCGGATTCAGCGGCCCGGTCGACGGCAAGGCAAGAAGCTCGGTGAAGCCGATGATGTTGGTCAAAGGCGAGCGCAGCTCGTAGGAGACATGCTGCACGAACTCGTTCTTGAGCTGGTCGGATTTTTCCAGCGCTTCGTTCCTGTCCTTCAACGCCCGCTCGACGTGAACGCTGTCGGTGACATCGACGAAGGTCATCATCACCTGCCCATTGGGCAGCGGGATCATGGCGTAGCTCAGCACATTGCCGTTGTTGAGTTCGGTCTGGCCGTGCCGGTCGCGGCGTTCATCGTCAAAACCGGTGATCGCGGCGACGAACCCTCCCCAGGGGTTGTCGGCGGCACGCTGATTGCAGAGGTCGCGGATGGCGGAGACATGAACATTCGGCTTGGCGACGTCCCCGCTCAATCCCCAGAGTGCCGCAAAGGCAGGGTTCGACAGTCTCAGCCGTCCGTCCGGGCCGAAGACGGCCACGCCTTCGGCAAGGTTGTCGAGTGTCTCGCCCTGGACGCGCACTGCTGTCTGGTAGCGGCTTTCGAGGTCCATCTTCTCGGTCAGGTTCTCGAACACCCAGGTCACGCCGCCCTTGGGTTGCGGGTTGGCGACCACGCGGATGGTCTTGCCATCAGGCAGGTGCCACCAATGCTCCTGGGATTCGACAGCGCGATAGGCACTGAGCAGGCCTTCCTTCCACCGGCGCCATTCGGGCTGCTCGGCGATCTTGCCTTCGCTGCGCAGCCGGTCGAGCAGCAGGGCGTTGTCGGGCGCACTGTGCAGGAAACCGCTGTCGAGGCCCCAAAGCTTCTGGAACGCCTGGTTGAAGAAGCGCAGCTTCTCGTCGGTATCGAAGATCGCAACGGCGGTGTTGAGCTGGTCGAGCGTATCGGCATGGCTTCGCACCGTCCGCTCATATTCGCCGCGAATGGTTTCGATGGCACTGGTGTCGTAGGCGAGGCCCGCCGAACCGTCGGCACCGGCGACATCGGTCACGGCGAACATGCGGCGGTCGCCGCCGATCACGGTGGACAGCGTCTGTTCGAAGACCGGACGCGAATTATGCTGCGCAACGATGGCATCGCGCGCCTGGCCGCCCAGGAACTCCTTGGCGTCGCGAACGGCAGCTTCCGGGTTTTCCGCCTCGACCGCGTCGGCATAGGCGCGGTTGACCCATTTCAACCGCCCATCCGTCGTGCGCAGCCATGACGGCATCTTCAACGCGTCAAGCAGGCCGATCATGGTCTCGTAGTCCGCGGCGAGCCGCTGGTTCTCGATTTTCAGCCTGGCCTGGCTGCGCTGCGTCTCGGAAAGCGAGACGAACCGCACCAGCACATGCGCGGCGCTCTTGCGCCCATGCACTTCGAGCGGTGCGCCCGCTTGCGATTCGATGACGAGATCGAAGGACTTCGCCTTTTCCCGCAACGCCGCGACGGCATGCTCAAGCGCCGCCGCCGAGCGCGGCATCAGCCAACGACCAAAGGCGAGGAAAGCGGCCCGATCCTCCGGCGCACCGCTCTCGACCGGCAAAGTGCCGACGAGTTCGGGCTTCTTGTTTTCCGCGGCCCAGACCACCACGCGCTGGTCGCGCATATTGAGCAGCGCCTCGGAGCGCCGCAGGGCTGCGTTGACATCGGCGACGCGGGTCCTGAGCTCGACATTCTCCGCCGAGGTGCGTGCCCGTTCGCGGATAAGGACGATGGCCGACAGGAGCGCTGCCCCCATCACCCCGACGAACACGGCGAGCTGCATCACCTCGACGGTGTTGAAGGAAGGTCCAGACTGCTTGGCGCCGGCGGCTTGCGCATACGCGACCGCGCCAAGAAGCGGGCTGGCGAGCGCCGAAGTGGCAAGAAACATGCCTGCGCGGGCGCGCCATGAAAGCTTCCCGCCGGTCATGGCGGAGCCGATGGTCCTCGAATCGTCATGGCCGCCGGAAACGGCCCGTCCCGCCTTGTGCGGGTGTTGCCCCGGCATGTCTTGGTCCTCTCCGCCGCCTGAATGCAAGACCGCCCTGAAGCGCGCCTCTCTGTGCCCTCTGCAGGTTGGAAGCGTCGCGAATCACCCGACAATAACCCCTCGCCGAATCGCCGTGAAGGCGCATCCCGCGCAAAAATAAAGCCGGGCGAAATGTCAATCGCCCGGCGTCAATATCTGGTAGTAAATTCAGCTTTGGTTAATAGCGGTAGTGTTCCGGCTTGAACGGCCCCTGCTGGGTGACGCCGATATAGGCAGCCTGTTCCGTGGAGAGTTCGGTCAGACGGGCGCCGAGCTTGTCGAGATGCAGGCGCGCGACCTTTTCGTCGAGATGCTTGGGCAGGACATAGACCTGGTTCTGGTACTGGCCAGGCTTGGTGAACAGCTCGATCTGGGCCAGCACCTGGTTGGTGAAGGATGCCGACATGACGAAGCTCGGATGACCCGTGGCGTTGCCGAGATTGAGCAGGCGGCCTTCCGACAGCAGGATCATCCGCTTGCCGTCCGGGAAGGTGATCATGTCGACCTGCGGCTTGACGTTGGTCCACTTCAGGTTGCGCAGCGCGGCGACCTGGATCTCATTGTCGAAGTGACCGATATTGCCGACGATCACCATGTCCTTCATCTGGCGCATGTGATCGAGGGTGATGACGTCCTTGTTGCCGGTGGTGGTGATGACGATGTCCGCGGTCGGGGCCGCATCTTCCAGCGTTACGACTTCGAAACCGTCCATCGCCGCCTGCAAGGCGCAGATCGGGTCGACTTCGGTGACCTTGACGCGGGCGCCGGCGCCCTTGAGCGAGGCCGACGAGCCCTTGCCGACGTCGCCATAGCCGCAGACGACCGCGACCTTGCCGGCCATCATCGTGTCGGTGCCGCGGCGGATGCCGTCGACCAGCGATTCCTTGCAGCCATACTTGTTGTCGAACTTCGACTTGGTGACCGAATCGTTGACGTTGATGGCCGGGAAGGGTAGCAGGCCCTTCTTCTGCAGCTGGTAAAGCCGGTTGACACCAGTCGTGGTCTCCTCGGTGACGCCGCGGATGGCCTCCTTCTGCTTGGTGAAGAAGCCGGGCGAAGCCTTCATGCGCTTCTTGATCTGCGCGAACAGGATTTCCTCTTCCTCGCTGCCCGGGTTGGACAGCACGTCCTCGCCGGCCTCGGCGCGGGCGCCGATCAGGATGTACATGGTGGCGTCGCCGCCATCATCGAGGATCATGTTGGAGGTGCCGCCATCGGCCCACTGGAAGATGCGGTCGGTGTAGATCCAGTAGTCCTCCAGCGTCTCGCCCTTGATGGCGAATACCGGGATACCGGCTTCGGCAATCGCCGCCGCCGCATGATCCTGGGTCGAAAAGATGTTGCAGGAGGCCCAGCGGATGTCGGCGCCAAGCGCCTTCAGCGTTTCGATCAGCACCGCTGTCTGGATGGTCATGTGCAGCGAGCCGGTGATGCGCGCGCCCTTGAGCGGCTGCTTGTCGCCGAATTCCTCGCGGCAGGCCATAAGGCCCGGCATTTCGGTTTCGGCGATCTCGATTTCCTTGCGGCCCCAGCCGGCAAGCGAAATGTCGGCGACCACATAGTCCTTGCTACCCGTCATGGCAGTGCTCCGATGCGAATTGGTTGCGGGCGCGCCCAGCCCGGAAGGCTTGTTGAAGGGCGCGAATTGCCGGCCTGACTAGCAGATCAGAGCTCAGGCGACAATGGGATATAAAGAAATCTTTATCCCTGCATGTCCCTCGGACATGCTTTGGCGATGTAGGGGATCAGCACTCTTCGCCGAAGCGGGAGGCAACCAACTGCTCCAACGCATCGATGACCTGCAGGGCTTCCGGCCCGCTGGCGGTGACGCGGATCGAGTAGCCAGGGCTCGCTGCCAGCATCATCAGCCCCATGATCGAGGTGCCGCCGACCTTGACGCCATCCTTCTCGACATGGACGGAGGCGTTGAACCCGCTGGCGAGTTGAACGAACTTGGCCGAAGCGCGTGCGTGAAGGCCGCGCTGGTTGACGATCGGAAATTCCCGGACGATCTCATCCTTTTCCGGGGATAGCGCGTTCATTTGCTGCTCAAAAGCTGGCTGGCCACATTGATGTATTTACGACCGGCGGCTTGAGCTTCGTCAAGCGCCGCCATCATGTTGTCACCCTTGCGGATCGAGGACAGCTTGATCAGCATCGGCAGGTTCATGCCGGCGATGACCTCGGTGCGGCCGGATTCCATCACCGAAATGGCAAGATTGGAAGGCGTGCCGCCGAACATGTCGGTCAGCACGATGACACCCGCTCCGGTGTCGACGCGGGCGACGGCGTCAATGATGTCGCGGCGACGCTGCTCCATATCGTCGTCGGCGCCGATCGCCACGGTCTCGAAATTGTCTTGTGGCCCGACGACATGTTCGACGGCATGTCGGAACTCGGTGGCCAGTTGACCGTGCGTCACAAGCACGAGTCCGATCATTCTTTGGTGGCTCCCGTCATCGCCGCTTCACAGGCGCATTTTATGCTCGCCGGCCATTCCAGGCGGCGGGAGCGCTATCTTGTCGACGCGAGGCGCGTTGACAAGCCCAAAATTGCGAAGGCGCAGGCCATTTTGACGCATTGCAGCAAGAAATCGAAACCGGATCATAAAAAAGGCGGGATCGACAGCCGCGCCATCACGGCCGGCAGTGCCGTGGAAACGCTGCGCCGCGCAAGATCAATCCGCGGCACCGGACAGCCGGCGATGGGTTCGCTGACCTCTTGCTGGAATCGTTCCATCTCGGCCTCGCCCACCAACCGGATGTGAAGGTCGATGACCGCCGCAGGTTCGAAGGGAAGCGGCCGGGGCCCCAGCCCCGCCACTTCGGCGAGGCCGGCGATCGTTGCGGGCGCCCGGCACAATAGCCGCCCGGCATGACCGGCGACCAAGAGCTGATCGTCGCCAACGAGGCGTGAGAAGAAACCGCGCTGGCGAAGATGATCGACAAGCGCCAGCGCCAGCGTTGTCTTGCCCGAACCGGATGGCCCGGTGATGAGGATGCCACGCTCGCCGATCAGGACCGCCGTTGCGTGGATGTTTTCAGGCCGCGTGGCTTCGGGCTGTGCGATGGGCTCAGGCATTCGGGATCATGGCTTTTGGTGCCCGCTTTCCCGAAACATGGTCTTTGGTTGAACCATGATCCCATCCGAAAACCGGTTCCCACTTTTCGGGATCATGATCTTTGGTTGAAGCATGATCCTATCCGAAAACCGGTTCCCACTTTTCGGGATCATGCTTCGGCCGGCAGGGTGACAACGAAACGCGCGCCCTTGATCTCACCGGGCTTGGTGCCCGGGATGTTCTCGGCGGTCAGCGTGCCGCCATGCGCCTCGACGATCTGCCGGCTGATCGACAGGCCAAGGCCCGAGTTCTGGCCGAAGGCCTCGCCGGCAGGCCGATCCGTATAGAAGCGCTCGAAGATGCGATCGATGTTGTCGGCGCGGATACCGGGTCCATTGTCGTCGATGGTGACGATGTTGAACTTGCCGGCACGCGCCAGCGACAGGATGATATGGCCGCGCTCATCGGGAACGAAGGAGCGGGCATTCTCGATCAGATTGGTGATCACCTGGCCGATGCGCAGGTCATGACCGACGACGAAGTAGCCTTTGACACCCTGCGGCAGCTTGGCGACCCGCAGCTCGATCTCCACGGCCTTCTTGTTGCGCGTCGCCTCGCGCGAAACGGCGACGAGATCGGTGATGAATTTCTTCAGGTCGACCGTGCCGGCGTCTTCACGCGCGAGTTCCGCGTCGAGGCGGGAGGCATCGGAGATATCGGTGATCAGGCGGTCCAGCCGCCTGACATCATGCTGGATGATCTCCATCAGCCGGCTGCGCGAATTGTCGTTCTTGGCCAGCGGCAAGGTTTCAACGGCGCTGCGCAGCGACGTCAGCGGGTTCTTGAGCTCATGCGAGACATCGGCCGCGAAACTTTCGATCGCCTCGATGCGGGCGTAGAGCGCATTGGTCATGTCGCGCACGGCAATCGACAGATTGCCGATCTCGTCCTGCCGGTCGGAGAAATCCGGGATTTCCTCGCGGCTCTTGACGCCGCGACGTACCCGCACCGCTGCCGCCGACAGGCGGCGCAGCGGGTTGGCGATGGTGGATGCCAGCAGCATCGACAGGATGGCGGTGACAAGGGCGGCGATGCCGAAGACACGCAGGATCGCCTTGCGCTCGGCGGCGACGATCTTGTCGATGTCGCCGCCTTCGGTCGACAGCATCAGCACGCCCAGCACGGCGCGGAAGCGCTGGATCGGCACGGCCACCGAAACGATCTGCTCGCCCTGTTCGCTGACGCGCACGATGGTCGACGGGCTGCCGGTCAGTGCCTTGACCACCTCCGGGAACGCGGCGCCATTGCCGCCCGGCTGTTCGTGATAGACAGGCAGTTCGGTGTTGCGGAAGAAATCGAAGATGAATTTCTGGACGCGCTCGACGAAATCGGGCTGCTCCTCGTCGACCGGCGGCAGGTCGTAGCGAAGGATCTGCCCACGCGAATAGAGATGGCGGGAATCGAGCAGCAGATTGGCGTCACGGTCGTAGATGCGGGCGCGCGTGCGCGTCGGCGAGATCAGCCTTCTCAGCACCGGCGCCACCCGCTCCGGATTGATCGGGAAATCCAGATTGTCGAGCTGGTCGGAACCGGGACCAAGGCTCTCGCCGGCCTGCAGTTCGAGCAGTTTTTCCGGATCGATGCTGATCGAATCGGTCTCGACCGTCGCCGACGCGGCGATGGCGCCGGCGATGATTTCACCCTGCGTCATCAGGCTTTCGACGCGGGCGTCGATCAGCCCGTCGCGGAAGGTGTTGAGGTAGAGGATGCCGATGACGAGGACGGCGAGGCCGGCAAGGTTAAGGAAGAGAATGCGCCGCGTCAGGCTCGAAAAGATATGATGGCCTAGGAAGCGCCGCATCGGCACCGTGAATTTCGACACGAATGACGGCATAGCGCGCGACGGCCGCCTGGCAGCGCCCGCCGGTCTTGTTCGCTGTGCCTCCACTGCCATCCGAATAGCAGGCCCTGCCTAGTCTTTATTTCGGTGCATATCGTCGTGCGACACGCATCTACTCATGCTTCGCGGAACCGGTATCCGACTCCGTAAAGGGTTTCGATCATTTCAAAGTCGTCGTCGACGGCCTTGAACTTCTTGCGCAGCCGCTTGATGTGGCTGTCGATGGTACGGTCGTCGACATAGACCTGCTCATCATAAGCCGAATCCATCAGTGCATCACGGCTTTTCACGACACCGGGACGCTGCGCAAGCGAATGCAGAATCAGGAATTCGGTGACGGTGAGCGTCACCGGCTCGCCTTTCCAGGTACAGGTATGACGTTCCTGGTCCATGACAAGCTGGCCACGCTCGAGCGAACGGGCCTGCTGGCTGGGCGCCTTGGCCGCGGCCTCGCGGGCACTGGCCCGACGCAGCACGGCGCGCACCCGCTCGACCAGAAGACGCTGCGAGAAAGGTTTGCGGATGAAATCGTCGGCGCCCATCTTGAGGCCGAAAAGCTCGTCGATCTCGTCATCCTTCGAAGTCAGGAAGATCACCGGCAGGTCGGATTTCTGGCGCATCCGGCGCAGCAGTTCCA
Source organism: Mesorhizobium carmichaelinearum (assembly GCA_943370265.1). GTDB lineage: Bacteria > Pseudomonadota > Alphaproteobacteria > Rhizobiales > Rhizobiaceae > Mesorhizobium > Mesorhizobium carmichaelinearum_A. The sequence goes on along the minus strand of CALRQH020000007.1, from coordinate 81,918 downwards.
TCCCGTCCATGCGCGGCATCTTGATGTCGAGGATGGCCAGGTTCGGCGGGCGTGCCGCCAGACCTTCCAGCGCCGACGCACCATCCGTGTAGGTTTCGACGCGATAACCCTCGGATTCGAGAGCAATCGACACCGACGTCAGAATGTTGCGGTCGTCATCGACAAGCGCGATTGTTGCCATTTCAAGCGGCTCCCTCATGAGCTGTCCCTTCTTTCGTCGAGAAGGGGCTTTTGCAGGACAAATTAGGTACAAAATGTGGCATAGGCTTCGACCGCTGTCACGAGCGGCACAGTGGCGACCACAAACGTACCTCTATATGGATTGGACGAATAAACGCCGCCAATCCTTTGGGCAACCACCGGACTTTTTGCACATATAAACGATTTAAACAACTTTCAAATTTTTTAAATCGATTAATGATTTGATATCATTCGTCTTTTCTGGTTCTGACCCTTCCAGCCCTGCAGTGGGCGGCCGGAAATTCGCCGGCCACGATGCGGCAAATCGAAGAAGGGATACTCATGTCGGAAGCCGGCAAACGCAATTCCGCTTGTGCTATCGATCGGATCGGCCTGAAAACCACGGGCGTCGTGCGCTATAATTTCGGGGCGGCCGCGCTTTATGAGGAAGCGATCCGGCGCAACGAGGCCCGGCTGACCGCCCAGGGCGCGCTGATCGCCGAAACCGGCCAGCACACCGGCCGCTCGCCAAAGGACAAGTTTGTCGTGCGCGACGCGGCTACCGGCCCGCATGTGTGGTGGGACAACAACAAGTCGATCTCGCCGGCCCAGTTCGAAACGCTGCTCGCCGATTTTCGCGCCCATGCGGCCGACAAGGATCTTTACGTGCAGGATCTGGTCGGCGGTGCCGACGAGGAACTGAAGCTGACGACAAGGGTCGTGACGGAACTCGCCTGGCACTCCCTGTTCATCCGCAATCTGCTGATCCGTCCGGAAGCCGCCGAGCTCGAGCAGTTCCTGCCGGAGATGACCATCATCGACCTGCCGTCGTTCCGCGCCGACCCGACCCGCCATGGCAGCCGCACCGAAACGATCATCGCCGTCGATCTTTCGCGCAAGATCGTGCTGATCGGCGGCACCTCCTATGCCGGCGAGATGAAGAAGTCGGTTTTCACCATGCTCAACTATCTGTTGCCGGCCAAGGGCGTGATGCCGATGCATTGCTCGGCCAATGAAGGCGACAACGGTGATGCTGCCATCTTCTTCGGGCTTTCCGGTACCGGCAAGACGACACTATCGGCCGATCCGTCGCGCACGCTGGTTGGTGACGACGAGCACGGTTGGGGCCCGCACGGCATCTTCAATTTCGAAGGCGGCTGCTACGCCAAGACGATCAAGCTCTCGGCGGAAGCCGAGCCGGAAATCTTCGCTACCACGCAGCGTTTCGGTACGGTGCTGGAGAACGTGATCCTCGACGACAACCGCGTGCCGGATTTCAACGACGGCCGGCTCACGGAAAACACGCGCTGCGCCTATCCGCTTGATTTCATCCCCAACGCCAGCAAGACGGGGCGCGCCAATCATCCGAAGAACATCATCATGCTGACCGCCGACGCGTTCGGCGTGATGCCGCCGATCGCACGACTGACCCCAGCACAGGCCATGTACCATTTCCTGTCCGGCTACACGGCCAAGGTGGCCGGAACCGAAAAGGGCGTGACCGAGCCCGAAGCGACGTTCTCGACCTGTTTCGGCGCCCCGTTCATGCCGCGCCATCCCTCGGAATACGGCAATCTGCTGCGCGACCTGATCGCCCGCCACGACGTCGATTGCTGGCTGGTCAACACCGGCTGGACCGGCGGCGCCTATGGGACCGGCAAGCGTATGCCGATCAAGGCGACGCGGGCGCTGCTGGCCGCCGCGCTCGACGGCTCGCTCAAGACGGCAGAATTCCGCACCGACGCCAATTTCGGTTTCGAAGTACCGACGGAGGTTCCCGGCGTCGATGGCGCCATCCTCGACCCGAGGTCGACCTGGGCGGACACGGCTGCGTATGACCGGCAAGCAGCAAAGCTGGTCGGCATGTTCTCCGCCAACTTCGAAAAGTTCGAAAGCCATGTCGACGCAGCCGTCCTGGGTGCAGCGCCTGCCATGCGGGAAGCCGCCGAGTAATCAGCGGTCTCAGAACCTGGAAATCGTATCGAGGCCCGGTTTCGATCGGGCCTTTTCTTTTTCCAGCGGCCGCGCCATGACTGCGGCATGAGTGCCGACGACAAGATCATCATCGCCAACGACGCGGTCATCCATCCGGATGACCTGCATGAGGACTTCATCCGCTCGTCGGGTCCGGGCGGCCAGAACGTCAACAAGGTGGCGACGGCCGTGCAACTGCGCTTCGACGCGGCGAATGCGCAGGGCCTGTCGGAACGCGTGCGGGAGCGGACCATAAAGCTTGCCGGCCAGCGCGCCACCAAGGATGGCGTCATCGTCATCGAGGCCGGGCGCTTCCGCACCCAGGAACAGAACCGGGCGGATGCACGGGCAAGGCTTACAGCGCTGGTTGCCAAGGCGGCGGAGCCGCCACCGCCGCCGCGCAAGAAGACCAGGCCATCGAAAGGTTCCGTCGAACGTCGCCTCAAGACGAAGGCCGGGCGATCCACGGTGAAAAAGCTGCGCGGCAGGATCGGTGACGACTGAGGCCGGAACGGATGCTGTTTCGGGTCGTCTGGCTGATGACATCGTGGCATTGTTATCGCCCTGCCAATCGGAATCATTGACCACCCATGCTCGTCCTGCCCAAAGGCGTCCGCCACATGCCAGGCTACCTGCAGCGCGCCGCACAGGAAGCACTGGTCGAGGATGTGAGACGGGTCGTTCAGGAGGCGCCGCTGTTCGTGCCGGCCATGCCGCGCACCGGCAAGGAGATGAGCGTGCGCATGACCAATTGCGGCTCGCTCGGCTGGGTCACGGACAAGCAGCACGGCTATCGCTACCAGCCGACGCATCCGCTGACCGGAATGCCCTGGCCACCGATCCCCGAGGCTCTGCTGGAGTTATGGCGGCAGGTGTCAGCCTATACGCATCCGCCGGAGGCCTGCCTGGTCAATTTCTACACCGGGGACGCCAGGATGGGACTGCACCAGGATCGCGACGAGGTCGATTTCTCCGCGCCTGTCGTCTCCGTTTCGCTGGGCGATGACTGCCTGTTCCGCGTCGGCCAGACGACGCGCGAAGGGGCTACCCGGTCGTTCAGGCTGAAAAGCGGCGATGTCGTCGTGCTCGGCGGCGAAGGTCGCCTCTGCTTCCACGGCGTCGACCGCATCTATCCATCGACCTCGGCCCTGCTCAAGAACGGTGGGCGGATCAATCTGACACTGCGGCGGGTGACCAAGGCCAACGGGAATGTGTTCAGTCAGCCTTAGGAGCCGGGCTGCGCACGTAGTCCTTGCGCAACATGATACGAACGGACTCGTCTTCTGCCAGAATACGATAGTTCGACAGGATCGCATCGAAACCGTAGCGTTCGGTCAGCAGATTGGTCCAGTTTGCTTCCCTCTTGGAGACAATGATGACGTCGGGCCTGAAGCGCTCGAATTCCTCCCGCTTCCCCGTCGCATAATTGACGACCATGCTGGCGTAGCGTTCGGCCTCGGCCCCATCGCCCGCGGTCTCAGCCCGTTTGGAAAGATTGAGTGCGAATACTCCCAGCCAATCGCTGACATTGGCCGATAGCCAGCGACCGTCGATCATTCTGTTCAGGGGATGGCCTGTTGAAATGTCGCCACTGATCACGGCGACGGTTGGCTTGTCCGTTGCCAGGCGAACCGCTTGGACCAATTCCGGAGACGGTTTCTGCGCAACCCAGAACGGCACGTGGCTAACCAGGACCGCCAGGAGCACTATCGGCCACCCAGGCCTCACGAAAGCAGAGAATCGCCCGTGCCAACTTGAACAGCGTCGCTGGCTTGCAGGAAACGCCAGGAGGCAGAAGGTCGTGAAGACGGCATAAAGAATGGCCGGATAGGCATGATAGGGCCAACCCTTGGCCTGATAGACAAGCGGGATCAATGCGGCCGCGCTCGCGAACGCCATCACGGAGGCCAGTTCCGGTGTGCGGCCGGGCGGCCAAAGCCCCCAGATAAGGAATGTGAGAAGGGCACAGCTCAACCCATATTGCTGGAGGATAGGAAGATAGAACCGAATCTTCATGATGGTGTCGGCGAGCACCGGATAAACGTCGCGCATAAACTCCGGATGGATCACCATGACGGCGCCGAGATAGAGGCAGCAGACAATGCCGATAACCCAGTGCTCTATCGCAAAGATCGGCCGCATGCTGCGTTGGCGTATTGCAACGTACAGGGCTGGAACCAGCACCATGACAGAATAGTAGGGCTTCACAAGCACAAGTGTGCTGGCTGAAAGGCCGACCAACACAGCAAGACCGGCACTAGGAGAAGAAATGGCGGTGACACGTGCACGCCATGCCATCAATGCCATCAGTGGCAGGAAAAGCGCTGCGGCGATGTGTTCGCGTTGGCTGAAGGCATTGCCGGGAAACAGCACCAACATTGCATAGAAAGCGGGAGAGAGCTCAAAAAGCGCTGGCGCCTCGGTGAATCCTGCGCGACGAACAACCCTACCAGCCAAAACCAACCCGACAATTGCGGCCAGATAAGTCCATGCCTGGACAGCGATTTCAGGCGCCAGGCCGAGCAACCGTGCGGCCGCAACCGGCGGCATATACAGCCATACGGAAAAGGGTGGGTTGGTTTCATGGATGTCGACATAGAGTCGTCGGCCATCAAGGACCTTTTCGCAGACGGTGATCAACCAACTTGTGTCGGTATTCGTGCCCCAGCGTGACTGATAGAGCATCGAAAGAAGCGTGATCGCGGCAATGCAAATCGCGTTGCGACGAGCAACCGAGATGGAGACAAGGTTGCCGCGGGCTGCTACCCGGCTTTTTGTCAACGCGTTCATTTCTATGCGTGTCCGCTTTTGCCTGAGAGGCAAGACACTTCGCTGCGCAAATTCACCGTTACTTTCTGCTCAAGCGGGCAAGACGTAGCATTGCTGCTATTCAAGCGTAGGCCCTGGATCGCGCAGCGCGACGTCGTCCACCACCACAGGCGAAGCTCATAGTATTCTCCTGTGACAGGACTCGAAATTCCACGGGGCACTGAGTGCCGTAGGAACCGCGATCACCAACATCCAGGATCATCTTTATGGCCGTCGTTGCCATCTTTGATTCCGTGAATTCATATCAAGGTGTATGATCCAGATGTAAAATGTTCTTTAAACGGAAATCCGGCCAAGGCGTGTTGCATGCAATGCCCCCCATCGAGGAAACGCCGATTTCACGACTTGTTGTTGTTCGATCAAACGCACGAGCATGGTTGGCTCCCGAAGGAGCGCGCCACCCGCATAAGCCGATCTTAACGCCCGGACGCTATCAAGACTGGCAAGTTCGTGGATCCACAAAAGATGATCGCAACGGCGCCAGTCAATAAAACTCCTCCTCATCGATCCGATGTGCGTTTTGCTACACTTGTGCTTTGCGCCGGAATCCTGATCGGACTGCGTTACCATCTTGCGCTGTGGACCTTCGACGACCACGGCTTCTCCAGTCTCAGTGACCGGCTACCGTATTGGGATTTCACGAACCTGTGGGCCGGCGGGCGCATGGCACTCGACGGCCATGTCGTCTGGTTGTTCGACGTCGACAATTATCGCGCAGCCCTGCGGCAGATGTTCTCGCCCGATCTTCCCGATCAGGAATGGAGCTATCCACCCGGCATCCTGATCTTCGGCGCGCCGCTTGCCTTGCTGCCGATCTTTTCGGCCTATTTCGTCTGGACGTTCGGCACCATCTTCTGCCTATGGTTGGCTGTGCGGCCACTGAAGCTGGACAAGGCTGCCGAAGCGGCCATCCTCGTCTGCCCAGCCGTTTTCATCAATGCGATCTTCGGTCAGAACGGCGCCTTGACCACCGCGCTTCTTATAGGTGGACTGGCTGCGGCACCAATGAGGCCGATACTGGCCGGGGTTCTGTTCGGGCTGCTGACGGTCAAGCCGCATCTCGGCATACTGATCCCATTCTGCCTGCTGGCGAGCGGCAACTGGCGTGCCATTGTCGCGGCCGCATTGTCGGCGGCCGCCTTGTTCATATTGACTGGCCTGTTGCTGGGCTCCGAGGTCTGGGTGCTGTTCTGGACCAACACCCGCCCCTTGATGACCGCCATACTTGAGGCACCTTACCCACAGCCGTATCAGTCGAACGCGGCAACAATGTTCTTCCTGGCGCGGGCATTCGGTTCGGGATTGACGACGGCATATGCAATGCAGGCTGTCGCAACCATCGCAGCCATATCCGCCGCCGTCTGGATCTGGCTGCCCTGGCGGCAAGCCGAGCATCGCGAAAGAGTCGTGCTCACTGCCGTGCTGGCGACGCTGGCAACGCCCTATGGCTACAGCTACGATACGATCGGCCTAGCCGTTGCCGTTGCTTATCTGTTTTCGACGCGACCTGATACGCCCCGGCTGTTTCTCGCACTGGTCTGGCTCTACCCGCTCGTTGCTCACTTGTTAAACAAAGCCGGGTTCGGCATTGGTATCTTGGTACCGCTGTTCCTATCCGTGTGGATGCTCGCCGAGATAAGGGCCCGCGAACTCAGGACTGTCGGATCAACCGCACCGGGCAACGGCACGGCCTAACCGTTGCAATCGGAGAACTCGGCATCCCTTTGTTCGTGTCTTGGGAACTCGCTCCAATTCCGTTCCGGCCGACTTCTATTGGCGTAGTGCAATATCGGCGCGAATGAACACGGTCACCGATCTGTTCTGATGCAGAATGCGGTAGTCTTTCAACAGCTGTGCGATCTCGGGACGATCGCGTGTCGCCCCGGCGGCGCTCCGAGGCTCCGCTATTTGCAGCGGCACAGGCGCGAGCGGTTCCACTGTCCCATCGTCAATGATGATGTCCGGCCGCTTGGCGGTGAGTTCGCTGGCGATCTCCTGGGTGTATTTTTGCCTCAGCGTCTGGAGGTCCTGCCTTTTCACAGGGTCGCGCCCGACCCCTATCAACACACGAGCATCGTTGATCATCCAGCCGGAAGGGTGACGCCCTACGAAATGGGCGCCGGTCATACGCACGAGCGGGTTGCTGAATTGCAGCTGTGATGCGATCGACATGAGCGTCGGATGATCGACGGCGTGGACGATGGCGGCTGTGGCGGCATCAAGGTCGCGGCGTGGCTCGGCGAATGCCAAACCCTGCTGCACTACTGTCAGAGTCACGATTGAAAACAGACCGAGTGCGGCACCTGCCCTGGCCAGGATCGGCAGACTTCGAAACGGTTTCAACCGGATACATTGGAACATGAGTGCGAGGGCGCCAAACGTAAGGAACGGCAGTGCTTGATACGTCCAGCCCTTACCCATGATGGCGAAGGCCGGGACATAGGCCGCTCCCGCCACAAGCAGTGTCCTGGCATGTTGCTCCGGTCGAGCCGGATACGCCATCGCAAGTATGGCCACCGCCATGGCCAAGAACATCGTGACGGGCCACAACATCAGCACATCGACGACCGGCATGCGCATAGGCAGATAGACCTGACGCAGCAGGGGCAGGACTTCGGTGAAGAAAGGCTGCATGAACACGGCAAGCGCGGCCAGATAGGCCAGTGTCAAAACGCCACCGACAATGTTTTCCGTCGTCAGCAGCGGACGCAACGAGCGTCTTTGGGCGGCGAAGACCAGGGTCGGCACCGCCAGCACCAGAAGGCTGTACGGCGGTTTGATCATGACGAAGATTCCCACGCCCACACCGGCAATGAGCTTCTCGGCCATGGTGCCGGCCTGGAACTTCGACGACCGGTCGCGCGCCGAAAGCAGGGCCAGCCACGGCAGCAGGGCGATGACGGCAAGCTGTTCACGCTGGCCGAAATCCAGCGGAAACAGGAACAGGACCGAAGAGATGGAACCCGGAACGATCCAGGCGTGTCTCGCCAGCGTTTTGTCGGCGCGCACCAGAATACGCGCCGAGAGCCAGACAGACGCAATCGCCAGCGCCGTAACACCCACGCTCACCCAGAGTTCCGCCGAAAGCCCGGTCAGCCGCTCCAGGATCAGGAAAGGCAGATAAAGCCAGGTGGAAAAAGGCGGGTTGCCCTCGGCAATATCGACATACAGCCGCTCGCCATTCAGCACCCGGTCGCCGACCGTCAGCAGTCAGGACACATCGACATTGCTAGGCATGATAACGAGCGAGACAGCGACCGCGTAGAGTGCGATCAAAAGCGTTACTGCAAAGGGCAGGCCGAGACGAAACGCGGCGCTGGTCTTGGTGCTCAAGTCAGCCGGTTTGCCGGCTGCAACAAATGGCGCATCCATGGCCCCGACCTCACCACCAATTCAGCAGTACCAGTCGAGTACCTACAACTTAGCGGTTAAGGTCGTTCTAATCCGTCGTTCATACGGAGCACAGCCTTGGCATGAGAGGACGGTGAACTTTTTGCGCGAATGACGCGGAATATTGCCCTAGAGTTTGCGCAGCGCCACTTCCTCGACAAGATGGTCGGCGCCCTTGCGCAGGATGAGGTCGGCGCGGGCGCGCGTCGGCAGGATGTTCTCGCGCAGGTTCTTCAGGTTGATATTGGTCCACAGGCCCTCGGCGATGGCGCGTGCCGAATCCTCCGACAGCTGCGAGTAGCGGTGGAAGAAGGAATCCGGGTTGCGGAAGGCGGTTTCGCGCAGCCGCATGAAGCGGGCGATGTACCACTGATGGATCAGCGCCTCGTCGGCATCGATATAGATGGCGAAGTCGAAGAAGTCCGACAGGAAAGGCACGATCTTGCCGTCCTGGGGCAATTTGCCGGGCTGCAGGACATTGATGCCTTCGAAAATCAGGATATCCGGCCGGTCGATGGTGACGAACTCGCCGGGAATGACGTCATAGGTCAGATGCGAATAGACGGGAGCACTGACGCTGCTCTGCGCCGATTTGATGCCTGAGAGGAAGCGCAGCAGCGCGCCGACATCATAGCTGTCGGGAAAGCCCTTGCGCTCCATCAGGTTTTCGCGGCGCAGCACCTCGTTGGGCAGCAGGAAGCCGTCGGTGGTGATGAGGTCGACCTTGGGGCTCGACGGCCAGCGCGCCAAAAGCTCCTTCAGCACGCGCGCCGTGGTCGATTTGCCGACCGCGACCGAGCCGGCGATGCCGATGATGAACGGTGTCTTGACGATATCGACGGCATTGAAGAAGGCCTGGCGCTGCCGGAACAGAAGCTGGCTCGCCTCGACATGGGCGGACAGGAGCCGCGACAGCGACAGATAGATGCGCTTGACCTCTTCGAGGTCGACTGGATCATTGAGCGAACGCAGGCGGCGGAATTCGTCCTCGCTCAGCGTCAGCGGCGTATCGGCACGGAAGTGCGACCACTGCTCGGCCGAGAAGAAACGGAAAGGCGAATACTTCTCGGTGGGAGCGAGCTGGTCCATCGAGTTTCCTACCTCCCGCGATCAGCCCTGCGGCCGGGATGCCTTCTCGGCGACGCCCGAACGCCCGGTGCGGCCTTCGAGCTCCTTGAGCACATCGCTCAGGGGAATACCCGCAATGCCGAGAACGACGAGCCAATGATATATAAGATCGGCGCTTTCCGAAACGAGGCCCTGCTTGTCACCCTTGACGGCAGCAATCACCGCCTCGACCGCCTCTTCACCAAGCTTCTGCGCCGCCTTGTCCATGCCGCGCGCGAACAGCTTTGCCGTCCATGAATCCGGATCACCCGAATGCGCGCGTTCCCGAACGATTTTTTCCAGATCGGAGAGCGAAAACTGAGCCATGCGCGCCGTTTAAGACCGATTACCCATGGAGTCCAGCCGCATCGGCAGCCCGGCCTCAGCCATATAGGCCTTGGCCTGCGCTATGGTGTAGGTGCCGAAATGGAATATGGAGGCGGCCAGAACGGCGCCCGCATGGCCGTCGCGGATGCCTTCTACAAGGTGATCGAGCGTGCCGACGCCGCCGGACGCGATGACCGGCACGCGCACGGCATCGGCCACAGCGCGGGTCAGCGCAATGTCGTAGCCAGCCTTGGTGCCGTCCCTGTCCATCGACGTCAAAAGGATTTCGCCGGCGCCGCGATCGACCATCGCCTGAGCGAATTCGACCGCGTCGATGCCGGTCTTCTCACGCCCGCCATGGGTGAAAATCTCCCAGCGATCTGCCTCGCCGGAGCCGGAGACTTTCTTGGCGTCGATGGCGACGACGATGCACTGGTTGCCGAATTTGTCGGCGGCTTCCGCGACGAAATCCGGGTTCTTCACCGCCGCCGTGTTGATCGACACCTTGTCGGCGCCAGCCAGGAGCAGTTTCCTGATATCGGCGACCTGGCGCACACCGCCGCCGACGGTCACCGGCATGAAGCATTGTTCGGCCGTGCGGGCCACGACATCGAAAATGGTTTCGCGATTGTCCGAGGAAGCGGTGATGTCGAGAAAGCAAAGCTCGTCGGCGCCGGCAGCGTCATAGGCCTTGGCAGCCTCGACCGGATCGCCGGCATCTACGAGGTCAACGAAGTTGACGCCCTTCACGACACGACCGTTCTTGACGTCGAGACAGGGAATGACGCGAGCCTTCAGCATCACCTGGCCTCTATTGTCGTAAGCAGATCGTTCAGCAACCGGCCGACCAGCGGCGGAACATCCGCCTGCGCGTCGAATGCCGGATCATAGGCGGAAATGGTGATGCCAACCAATGGCGCCGAAAGCGCCATGCTGCAGACCGCCTGGCGCAACTGGTCCGGCGCCGGGCCACCGGGATCCGCGTACCGGTTGGCCTGGAGTTTTTCGGGATCATGGACATCAAGGTCGATATGCAGGTGCACCCGCTTCGTGCCCGCGGCCATCAGCCTTTCAGCCGAGCTTGCGGCATTGGGGCATTCCGTCCGGATGACCGGCAAGCTCTCCAGCAACTGCGTTTCGGCCGGGTCGAGGTCGCGCGCATTGAGGAGCACGCAGCGCGAAGGGTCGATCGGCTGGAAGCCGGGAATAGCCTTGGCGAGCGGCCGCCAGCACAGTCCCAGAACCGTTGCCAGCGCCATGCCGTCGAGAAAGCCGGTCGTGGAGGTCTCCGGCGTGTTGAGATCGCCATGCTGGTCGGCCCAGATGATCGCGTCCGCGCCTTCACCCGCCACCGCCCCGGCTGATGTCAGGCAGTTTCCGGCGAGAACGATGGGAAAGCGGCCCCTGTCGCGGGCAATACGAACCTCGCCCGACACGGCATTGCAGACCGCGAAGCCGGTGGCGATCTCGCGCTCCTGCCCGTCGCCCAACCTGCCGATATCCTCCACGGCAACCTCGTGTCCGGCAAGCGTCAAGGCCTCGACCAACCCGCCGGCGATGAGCGCGTCCGGGCCTTGCCCGCAGCCGCCGTGATAGTGCCCGCTGTCATAGGAGGCCAGGATGATCGAGATTTTCATGGTCTCGCCTCCGCGATGGGCCTGCCGCGCAGGATCGCCAGGGCCTCCTCCGGATCGATGCGCCCGTCATAGAGCGCGCGGCCGGAGATCGCGCCTTCCAGCTTTTGCGCATCGGGCATGGTCATGCGCACGATGTCGGCGATCGAGGCAAGACCGCCAGACGCGATGACCGGGATCGACACCGCCTCGGCCAGATCGATGGTGGCATCCCAGTTGATGCCGGTGAGCACGCCGTCGCGGTCGATGTCGGTGTAGATGATGGCGGCGACGCCGGCGCCCTCGAATTTTTTCGCCAGTTCGATGACGCCGAGGCTCGACGCCTCCGCCCAGCCTTCGACCGCGACCTTGCCGTCCTTGGCGTCGATGCCGACGGCGATCTTGCCGGGAAATACCTTGCAGGCTTGTTTGACCAGGTCGGGATCGCGCACCGCGACAGTGCCGAGGATGACACGGGCAAGGCCGCGATCGAGCCAGTCCTCGATCTGCGGCAGAGTGCGAATGCCGCCGCCAAGCTGCACCGGATTCTTCGTCGCCTTGAGGATGGCGCCGACCGCCGCGCTGTTGACGCTCTGGCCTTTGAACGCGCCGTTGAGGTCGACGACATGCAACCACTCGAAGCCCTGGTCCTCGAAGGCCTTGGCCTGGGCCGCCGGATCGTCATTGTAAATCGTCGCGGTCGCCATATCACCGTGCTTCAGGCGCACGCACTGGCCGTCCTTCAGGTCTATCGCTGGAAAGAGGATCATCCGCTCAAGCACCCTCGACGATGACGAAATGGCCGGTCGAGGCGGCAAGCCGGAACTTCGAAGCCTGCTGGTATTCAGGCGAATGGTAGCATTCGACCGCCTTGTCGTAGGATTCGAACTCGACCAGCACATGGCGGTTGCCGGTTAGCCCTTCCGGATCCTCATGTCGGCCGGCCCGCACGGCAAACTTCGCGCTGTATTTCACAAACGCCACCGCGTTCGCCTCGATGTACTGCCTGTAGACCTCTGGATCGCGGACATCGATCATGGCCATCCAATAGCCCTTCTTGCTCATGGTCCTCAGGGCCTCCAACGCAGGAAATTGGTGATCAGCGCCAGGCCCAGTGCCTGGCTCTTTTCAGGATGGAACTGCGTGCCAACCAGATTGTCGCGAGCGACGGCGGCCGTTACCGGGCCGCCATAGTCGGCCACCGCCAGCACCTCTTCGGGCTTCAGCGCATCCAGATGGTAGGAATGGACAAAATAGGCGTGCAATCCGCTTGGACCAGTCGGAATGCCGGAAAAAAGCGGATGCTTGCGGTTAAGCTCGATCGTATTCCAGCCGATCTGGGGGATCTTCAACGCCGGGTCGGCCGGCGTGATCTCCTTGACGTCGCCGGCAATCCAGCCAAGGCCGTTGGTGATGGTCTTTTCCAGGCCACGCTGCGACATCAGCTGCATGCCGACGCAGATGCCGAGGAAAGGCCGCCCCTTGGCAACAGCGACTTCCTCGACCGCGTCCCACATGCCGTCGACGGCGCGCAAGCCGGCCGCGCAGTCGGCATAGGCGCCGACGCCGGGCAGGACGATACGGTCGGCGGTCCTGACGCGCTCGGCATCGGCGGTCAGATCGATGGTGGCGGCGATGCCGGCTTCGCGCGCCGCGCGCTCGAAGGCTTTGGTGGCCGAGCGGAGGTTGCCCGAGCCATAGTCGATGATGGCGACCCGCATGTCAGTGTTTTCCCGGTGTATGGGTCAGCCCCAGGAACAGGCCCGTCTGCGCGGGGCGCGCCAGGGCAGCATCCGGAACGATACGTTGTGCCGGAGCACGCGCTTCCGACGGGGCATCGGTTTCCAGCGCGTAGCGCATATCGGCGGCATCGAGCCTGCCGGCGTCGACCACGCCCCATTCGTGCCAGCCGCGGCGGCGAAGCGAGGCGATTCGCAAACCCTGCCCTTCCAGGCCGACATAGAACGACACAAGCAGCGACAGCAGCGAGCCGGCCAGCCCGAGGCCAAGCCGTTCGCCGAGCACCGAAAGAAAGCCCATGACGACCAAAGTCAGCCCGGCTTCGACCCACAGTCTGTGCCAGGCGAGCCACAGTGGCGGCACCAGGAAACCGAGCCAGGCGAAGCCATCGCGAACAAAGGTCGTTGTGTCGACCTTTTCGCTGCGGCCCGGCGGCTCCATGACGACATAGCTGGCCATGGCCTATCCTTTCAGAGAGCCCTTGGTCGAGGGGACCGCATCCGGCTGGCGCGGATCGCGCTCGAGTGCGGCGCGCAGTGCCCGCGCGACCGCCTTGAAGCAGGTCTCGGCGATGTGGTGGTTGTTGGCGCCATAGTGGTTGGTCACATGCAAGGTGATGCCGGCATGCTGCGACAGGGCCTGGAAGAATTCGCGCACCAGTTCGGTGTCGAAGGTGCCAATCTTCGGCGACGAGAACGACACATTCCAGACCAGGAACGGGCGGCCGGAGACATCGACCGCCGCGCGCGTCAGCGTCTCGTCCATGGCAAGGTCGATCGAGGCATAGCGCATGATGCCGCGCCGCTCGCCCAACGCCTTGGCCAGCGCCTGGCCGAGCACGATGCCGGTATCCTCGACCGTGTGGTGATCGTCGATGTGAAGGTCGCCCTTGGCCTTGACCGTCATGTCGATCAGCGAATGACGCGACAACTGGTCAAGCATGTGGTTGAAGAAGCCGACGCCCGTCGCCATGTCGGACTTGCCCGATCCGTCGACATCGACCGACACCGAAATGTCGGTTTCCCTGGTCTTGCGGCTGACTTCGGCGGAACGGGGCGACATGACCTTGTCCTTGTCCCAGAGTTTCACAGCTTCAGGCGTCCACGCGCTTGAAAACGAGAGCCTTCTAGCAGCATGATCGGGCGATTGCCAGTTGCCATGCCGGGCGGTATCGAGCCTCGGGCATGGTCGTTTGCAATCGTTGGTCCCATGCATACATATGGCCGATCAAAGTCACTCGTAACGCGCCAATTGCCTACCGGGGATGGCGCGAATCGGAGCAGTAAATGTCGAATGAACTGAGCATGCACGCCACGACCATCGTGACGGTGCGCAAGGGCGGCAAGGTGGTGATCGCCGGCGACGGCCAGGTGAGCCTTGGCCAGACCATCATGAAAGGCAACGCCAGGAAGGTGCGCCGCATCGGCAAGGGCGGCAATGTCATCGCCGGCTTCGCCGGCGCCACTGCGGACGCCTTCACCCTTCTGGAGCGGCTGGAAGCCAAGCTCGAACAATATCCCGACCAGTTGACGCGCGCCTGCGTCGAACTCGCCAAGGACTGGCGCACTGATCGCTATCTGCGCCGGTTGGAAGCCATGATGCTGGTTGCCGACAAGTCGGTCTCGCTGGCGCTGACCGGCAATGGCGACGTGCTTGAACCCGAACATGGCGTGATGGCCATCGGCTCGGGCGGCAACTACGCGCTTGCCGCGGCACGGGCGCTGATGGACACCGACAAGGATGCCGAGGAGATCGCCCGCAAGGCGATGCAGATCGCATCCGATATCTGCGTCTATACCAACAACAACTTCGTCGTCGAAACGATCGATGCCGCCTGAAGAAGTCGGCCGTGGTCCCGAAAAGTGGAAGCCGGTTTTCGGAAGAGACCATGGCCCAACCAGAACATAGCTACGATTTTCGGCCGGTGACCAAGAAGGACCTGCCGATGATCGCGACATGGCTGGCAGAGCCGCATGTCGCCGAATGGTGGGACGATCCGGAGACGGAGATTGCCCAAATCCGCGAGCATATTGACAGTATTTCCGTCGAGCCGCTGATTGTCGAGCTCGACGGCAAGCCGATCGCCTATCTGCAGAGCTACGACCCGCATCTGGAGGACGGCCATCCCTATGCCGACCAGCCCTTTGGCACGATCGGCGTCGACCTGTCGATCGGCCGGCCTGAGCTCATCGGCATCGGCCACGGCTCGGCCATTATCAGCCAGTTCGTAGAAGACCTGTTCGAGGAAGGCGCCCCGCGTGTCATCATCGACCCTAACCCCGCCAACGGCCGGGCCATCCGCGCCTATGAAAAGGCTGGGTTCCGAGCCATTGATCGCAGGCAATCGGTTTATGGCGACGTCATTCTGATGGCGATCGATGCCGATGATGCGGACGAGGGGGAATAACGGGCATGAACGCATCCGGCGAGGACACGAACCTCTCGGCCTATGAAGACAGCTGGCGGATGGGGCTGCTGATCGCCCTCGGCCTGATTATTTTCCAGGCCGTAGCGCTCTATCTGATGGGTCACCCCCCGATCTGCACCTGCGGCTACGTCAAGCTCTGGCATGGCGTGGTGAACAGCTCCGAGAATTCCCAGCACATTACGGACTGGTACACCTTCTCGCACATCATCCACGGCTTCCTGTTCTATGCGCTGGCGAGGTTCCTGTTCCCGAATTCGCCGATCGGTCTCAGGCTGGCATTCGCGGTCGCCATAGAGGGCGGGTGGGAACTGCTGGAGAACAGCCCGTTCATCATCGAGCGCTACCGCGCCGGCACAATCTCGCTCGATTATTACGGCGACAGCATCATCAATTCGGTGTCCGACACGCTGGCCATGGTGCTGGGATTTGTGATGGCGCGAAGGCTACCTATATGGGTGATCGTCAGCCTCGCCATCCTCTTCGAACTGGGTACCGGCTACCTCATCCGGGACAATCTGACACTCAACGTGATCATGCTGCTGCATCCGTTCGAGGCCATCAAGCAGTGGCAAAGTGGAATTTAGTTATATGAGCACATTTTCTCCCCGCGAAATCGTTTCGGAACTCGACCGCTTCATCATCGGCCAGAAGGACGCCAAGCGCGCCGTGGCCATTGCCTTGCGCAACCGCTGGCGCCGCCAGCAGTTGGAAGGCCAGATGCGCGAAGAGGTGATGCCCAAGAACATCCTGATGATCGGGCCGACGGGCGTCGGCAAGACCGAGATCTCGCGCCGGCTGGCGCGCCTTGCCGGAGCGCCCTTCGTCAAGGTTGAAGCCACAAAATTCACCGAAGTCGGCTATGTCGGCCGCGACGTCGAGCAGATCATCCGCGACCTCGTCGAGATCGCCATCGGCCTGGTGCGCGAGAAGATGCGCGAGGACGTCAAGGCGCGCGCCCACATCAACGCCGAGGAACGGGTGCTGGAAGCGCTTGTCGGCAAGACGGCGAGCCCGGCGACGCGCGACAGTTTCCGCAAGAAGCTGCGCGACGGCGAGCTCGACGACAAGGAGATCGAGATCGAGGTGGCCGATACCGGCAATGGCGGCATGCCCGGCTTCGATATCCCCGGCATGCCGGGCGCCAATATCGGCGTGCTCAACATCAACGACATGCTGTCGAAGGCGATGGGCGGCAAGAAGACCAAGCAGCGCAAGACGACCGTGAAAGAATCCTACGATCTGCTGGTCGGCGACGAATCCGACAAGCTGCTCGACCAGGACGAAGTCGTGCGCAGGGCACTGGACGCGACCGAGAATGACGGCATCGTCTTCCTCGACGAAATCGACAAGATCGCGGCGAGGTCCGACATTTCTGGCGGCCCATCACGTGAAGGCGTGCAGCGCGACCTGCTCCCGCTGGTCGAAGGCACCACGGTTGCGACCAAATACGGCCCGGTGAAGACGGACCATATCCTGTTCATCGCTTCCGGCGCGTTCCACGTCTCGAAGCCGTCGGACCTGTTGCCCGAATTGCAGGGCCGCCTGCCGATCCGCGTCGAGCTGCGTGCGCTGGAGAAGGACGATTTCGTGCGCATCCTCACCGAGACCGAGGCCAGCCTGATCAAGCAGTATATCGCGCTGATGAAGACCGAGGGCGTCGACCTCACTTTTACCGACGACGCCATCGATTCGCTCGCCGGCATCGCCGTCGACCTCAACGCCAGCGTCGAGAATATCGGCGCAAGGCGGCTGCAGACCGTGATGGAACGCGTGCTGGACGAGATCTCCTACGACGCGCCGGACCGCAACGGCACGTCGGTCACGATCGACGCTGCCTATGTGGAAAAGCATGTCGGCGACCTGGCGAGAAATACAGACCTGTCGCGTTTCATCCTCTGAAGGACGGCAAAATGGCAGCGCCGGACTTGCTCCGGCGCTGCCTGCAAATGTGTGGCCAAATGGTAGCAATTGCCTGGCTTTTGCCAAGCCGGGCCATGCAGCCCTCGACTCGCCAGGCAGCTTTACCTAGTTTGCCCGCAAGACTTACAGGCGGCGGCGCATGAAGAAACTGATCCTCGTCATCCTTGGCTTGACGCTTGCGGCGACGCTGTTCGCCGCGGAAGCGGCAACGGTGGTGCCGCCGGGAAACCGCAACGCCGAGCAGCCCGACATACCCGGCGCCTCGAGCCGGCGCACCCAGGCCACCAACACCACCTTCCAGGCAAAATACCGCAAGGTCTATGCGCTGTTGCAGAACGACGCCGACCTGCGAGCCAAGATCAGGAAGGCGGCAGCCGCCTACGGCATCGATCCCTTGCACATCGTCGGCGCCATCGTCGGCGAACACACCTACAATGTCGACGCCTACGACCGGCTGCAGACCTACTACGTCAAGGCAATGTCGTATCTGACCAGCAAGCTCTCCTTCGCCTATGACGGCGAGGACATCACGGATTTCGTGCAAAGGCCGGAATTCAAGACATGTGCTGGAATGTCGGACAGCTACGATCTGTGGGAATGCCGCGAGCAGGTGTGGAACCACTCCTTCCGCGGCAAGAGCGTCGGCGGGACAAGTTTTCCCGACGACCGTTTCGGCGCCACCTTCTTCCAGCCCTATTACGCCGGCCAGACCTTTGGCCTCGGCCAGCTCAACCCGCTGACCGCCCTGCAGATGAGCGATCTCGTGCACAAGGTTTCGGGCCTGCCCAAGCTCGACGTCAGCGATCCCAACGCCGTCTACAAGACCATCATGGACCCGGATCTGACGCTGCCCTACGTGGCCGCGACCATCCGGAAGTCGATCGATGCCTACAAGAGCATCGCCGGCTTCGATATTTCCGGCAATCCCGGTCTCACCGCCACGCTCTACAATGTCGGCAACCCGGAGCAGCGCGCCTATGCGCTGAAGGCAGAGAACGACAAGCGCCACGCCGCCGGCGAACCGGAAAAACTGCCGGAGGAAAATTACTACGGCTGGCTGGTCAACGACAAATTGCCGGAGCTGAAGGCGCTGTTTTAGAGGGCCGCAGGCTCAGGCGTTGAGCCGGAACTTTCGACGTTTGCGCCGCCCCTCATTGCCCTGCCGGGCATTTCTCCCCGTATAGTGACAGTATAGTGACGGGGAGAAAGAAAGCTTTCACGGACGTTTTCGCCAATTTTCAACGTCGCAGAGCGCCGAGGTTGCGGCAGCTCCCTTCTCCCCGTCACTATACGGGGAGAAGGTGCCGGCAGGCGGATGAGGGGCAGCGCTAACGCTTGCCATTGACCCCGATAATTCACGCCGCCAGCAAGGACTTCAGCTTGATGTCTTGCGAGCCGAGCGCCTCCGGGGCCGGCTTCGCCCGCTTGCCGATCAGCATCTCGGCCAGCCTGATATCGCGGGCGACCGCGTTGCCCGGACCGATGCCGCTGGCCGCGACCAGCCTGCCGTCCTCAGCCAGATGGAACAGGATGAAGGCGCCGTCGCCGAGGTCGCGGCGCACAGCGCTGCTTCCCTCGTCCGAAAGTCCCGCGATCTGCAGGGTCAGGCCATATTGATCCGACCAGAACCACGGCACGGCCGCATGCACTTCACCCACGCCCAGCATGTTCCTCGCCGCCAGTGCGCCCTGTTCCTGCGCATTGCGCCAGGCTTCCAGCCGCACGCGGCGACCGCCATAGACGGCGAGCGGGAACGAACAGCAGTCGCCGGCGGCGAAGATATCGGGATCGCTGGTGCGAAGCTCGGCGTCGACAGCGATACCGTTTTCGATCGCCAGGCCGGCCTCGACGGCCAGCCCGGTCACCGGCACGGCACCGATGCCGATGATGGCAAGGTCGGCGACGATGTCCCGGCCACCGGCCAGCGAGATGCAAACCTCGGCCCCGTCATCGGCAATAGCCGCGATGCCGTCGCCGCACAATATGTTCACGCCCTCGGCGACATGCGCCTGATGGATGATGCCGGCGATCTCGGCCGGCACGCCGCGCATAAGGATACGCGGCTGCGCTTCGATGACGGTGACATCAGCGCCCAGCTTGCGCGCGGCGGCCGCCAGTTCCAGGCCGATGAAGCCGCCGCCGACGATGGCTATGCGGTTGCCGGACTTCAGATGGGCGCGGATGGCCAGCGCGTCGGCGAAAGTCCTGAGATACACGCAGCGCGAACCCAGGCCCGGCATCGGCAATTTGCGCGGCGTCGAGCCGGTCGCCAGCAGCAGCTTGTCATAGGCAAGGACCGAGCCATTGGATAGGCCCACCGTGTGCGCGGCGCGGTCGATCGCCACGGCCCGAATGGTGTGGATATGCCTTATCGAGCGCTCCGCCAGCACCTCGTCGCTGGCGATCGCCTTGATCGCGGGCGCATCGCCGACCATCGCGTCCTTGGACAGTGGTGGCCGCTCATAGGGCAAATGCGGCTCGTCGCCGACCAGCGTCACCGGTCCGTCATAGCCGAGGTCTCGCAGCGCAAGGGCCGCTCGCCCGCCGCATTCGCCGGCGCCGATGATGACCATTCCCTTCGTCATGCCATCACCCGATCTGAACGAGAACTTTGCCGGCGTCTACCCTGACCGGATACGTCCTGAGGTTGACGCAGACCGGCGCGCCCCGGGCAGCACCCGTCTTGTAGTTGAAGCGGCCATTGTGCTTGGGGCATTCGATGATGTCATCCATCACCAGCCCATCGGCCAGATGCACCTTCTCATGCGTGCACAGGCCGTCGGTGGCGAAAAACTCGTCGTCCGGAGAACGGTAGATCGCGAAGGTGCGGCCGCCATGATCGAACCGCATCACATCCTCTTCGTCGATATCCGTGGCGTCACACGCCTCGACCCAGTCGCTCATAAATCCTCCCGTGGAATTCTGTGCCCGGCCCGGGCTGATGTCACTCCGCGGCAATCGCGGCGTCGCTGTGAAAATCCTCGCGATAAGGTTTTGCCGTCGGCGGCAGTTCGCGCTTGATGAAATAGTCTTCATTGCGCAGCTGGCGCAGGAAGGCAGGGATCATTTCGCGATAGCCGGCGAGGATCGATGGCGTCGGTGCCGGCAGATCATGCTTGATCAGCGCATGCAGCTTCGGCAGAGCATGATAGGGCACCATCGGGAACATGTGATGCTCCACATGGTAGTTCATGTTCCAGTAGATGAAGCGGCTGATCGGGTTCATGTAGACCGTGCGGCTGTTGAGCCGATGGTCGGTGACGTTCTCGGCCAGGCCGCCATGCTGCAGCAGGCCGACCATCACATGATGCCAGGCGCCATAGAGCCTTGGCAGGCCAACCAGCATCAGCGGCAGGAACGAGCCCATGTAGACAGCCAGCGCAATGGTTACGGCGTAGATCGCCGTCCAGATGCGGGCAATGCGGATCGCCTTTGGCTGCTCCTGCTCAGGAATGAAGGTCTTTTCCGCCGGGCTGATGATGCCGGCGGCGTTGCGCAGCATGTCGCTCATGGCGCGCCAGGCGTCGAGCACGCCGACGAAACCGAGGACGACGCGCAGCAGATCCGGCGGCCGCATGACCGAAATCTCGGGATCGCGGCCGACGATGATCGTGTCGGTGTGGTGGCGTGTGTGGCTCCAGCGCCAGGTCACCGGGTTGCGCATGATCATGAAGCAGGCGATCTGATAGATCACGTCATTCATCCACTGCGTCCTGAAGGCGGTGCCGTGACCGCATTCGTGCCAGCGTGAATCCGTCGAGGAGCCGTAGAGCACGCCATAGACGAAGAAGAACGGCACGCACCACCAGGTGCCCCAGAACCACACGCCACCGGCGGCGCTCAAGATCAGGGCGGCGAGCCAGATGATGGTGTCGCGGATCGCCGGACCATCGGAGCGCTGCATCAGCTCCTTCATCTGCTTGCGCGGAATGTCGGTATGGTACCATTCGGCGGCCGACAGCCCGTTCTCGACGGCGAGCTTCGCATCGCGGCCGATCAGGCTGTAGTCGCGCCGGGACGGCGTTGCGGGTTCGGATACCATTGCTTCCATCGCGGCTGCCTCCGTCGGGCACGACATCCGTCAGGACCGTGCCTGCATCACAGGTGCTTAGTTGCCCCTAAAATACCGCCAAGCGATGATAGGCTCAATATCAGAAAGATAGTTTCTATCATTTCCCATCAGATTGATGTAATGTCGGGGCAAATCGGACAGGTGAAATCATGGCAAGACGGCCGACCATCACAGACCTGGCGCGCATCTCGGGCGTAAGCGTCGCCACCGTCGACCGGGTTCTCAACAATCGCCTGCCGGTCCGCGAGGACACCGCGCGCCGCGTCTATGAGACCGCGACCGAGATCGGCTATCACGCCGCCGGGCTGATCAAGCAGCGGATGCGGCATGAACTGCCGGAGTACAGGCTGGGCTTCCTGCTGCTGCGCCGGGAAGACGTCTTCTACAGCGAATTCGCCCGGGAACTCGATCTGGCCGTGTCCCAGACCCAGCGCTTTCGTGGCGTCGCCACCATCGACTTCGCGGATTCCCTGGCGCCCGACGAGATCGTCGAGCGGATGCGCAAGCTGGCGGCAAAATCCAGGGCGGTGGCCCTGGTCGGGCCGGATCATCCGGCGCTCACGGTCGCCGTCGAGGCTTTGAAGGCCAAGGGCATGCCGGTGTTTTCCCTGCTTTCCGACTTCGCGTCGGGAATTCGCGAGGGCTATGTCGGCCTCGACAACCGCAAGGTTGGGCGCACCGCGGCCTGGATGATTTCGAAGGCGGCGAAGCGGCCCGGCAAGGTTGCGCTGTTCGTCGGCAGCCACCGCTTCCACGGCCATGAGATGCGCGAAATCGGCTTCCGCTCGTTCTTTCGCGAGCAGGCGCCGGAATTCACCTTGCTTGAAACGCTGGTCAATCTAGAAGCCAACCAGATCACGCATGACGCCATCATCGATCTGCTCGAACGCCATCCGGACCTGGTCGGCCTCTATGTCGCCGGCGGCGGCATGGAAGGCGCGGTCTCGGCACTGAGGCAGGCGAAGCCCACCGAGATGCCGGCGGTCATCTGCAACGAGATCACCGCGCAATCACGCGCCGCCCTGGCGGACGATATCCTCACGATGGTGATCTCCACACCGCTGGCGGCACTTTGCCGCGAGCTCGTCGCACTGATGGGCCACGCCCTTGAAGCGGGTGCCGCGAATGCGCCAGGGCAGACGTTCCTGCCTTTCGACATCTACCTGCCGGAAAACATCTAGCGTCCCGTGCTCCTGCCCTTCCGGACGGGGCCAGAGTCTGTCGAATGCGCCCCGAGAATCCGACACCCCATTTCGGAATCGCCCTTGACGCCTTGCCACGAAATGGAATAAATATTTCACCGACTAGGTATTTTGGTTCTTTCGTTCCGGAACAACTGTTGCAGATAGAAGGCTTGGCGTTCCAGCCAACGCAAAGGACGCCGTCCGGAGCAAAGGCGAAAATCGGGAGAGATTCCCCGGGCGACCGGGGATTCCGGCGAGATCGGTGCAACCGGACACCAAAATGTGGAGGAGAAACACAATGAAGAAACTGATTTTGGGCGTCGCCTTCGCGGCGCTGATGAGTTCGTCCGCCATGGCCGCGAAGATCGGCGTGTCGATGGCCAAGTTCGACGACAATTTCCTCACCGTGCTGCGCAACGGCATGATCGAACAAGCCAAGGGCATGAGTGGCGTGGAACTGCAGGTGGAGGACGCGCAGAACGACGTCGCCAAGCAGCTCGACCAGATCAAGAACTTCGCCGCCTCGGGCGTCGACGCGATCATCGTCAACCCGGTCGACACCTCGGCCACGCAGGCGATGTCCGATGCCGCCGCCGCCGCCAAGATTCCGCTGGTTTACGTCAATCGCGAGCCGGTCAATGTGAATACGCTGCCGGCTAACCAGGCCTTCGTCGCTTCGAACGAGGCCGATTCCGGCACGCTCGAGACCAAGGAAGTCTGCCGCCTGTTCAAGGCAGCCGGCAAGAAGGAAGCCAATGTCTATGTGATCATGGGCGAGCTTTCGAACCAGGCCGCGGTGCAGCGCACCAAGGACATTGACAACGTGATCGCCACGCCGGACTGCAACTTCATCAAGATCATCGACAAGCAGACCTCTAACTGGAACCGTGACGAGGCCCAGAACCTGATGACGAACTGGCTGTCGACCGGCAAGAAGTTCGATGGCGTGATCGCCAACAACGACGAAAGCGCCATCGGCGCGATCCAGGCCATGAAGGCCGCCAATATCGACATGAAGACCGTTATTGTCGGCGGCGTGGACGCCACGCAGGACGCGCTCGTGGCGATGAAGGCGGGTGACCTTGCCGTGACAGTGTTCCAGGATGCGGCCGGCCAGGGCGCGGGCGCGCTCGACGCAGCGCTGAAGCTGGCCAAGGGCGAGAAGGTCGAACACAAGGTCTACGTGCCCTTCCAGCTCGTGACCCCGGCCAACATCGACAAGTTCATGAAAAAGAACTGAGGCTGCGAGCAGTTCGATCCGGGGCGGCGCTCGAAGACAGCGCCGCTCCTCTTCTCCCTCCTCGCCTGAACGGGCGAACCGGGACGACCGCAGCTTTCGGAGGATAAAAGACGTGGCACAGTCATCTCATGGCGTCGGAGGGCTCACCTATGATGCGAAGAAACGCTCATGGCCTGCCGAGTTCAATGTTTTCCTGGCCCTCGTCATCCTCGT
Organism: Mesorhizobium carmichaelinearum; assembly: GCA_943370265.1. GTDB lineage: Bacteria > Pseudomonadota > Alphaproteobacteria > Rhizobiales > Rhizobiaceae > Mesorhizobium > Mesorhizobium carmichaelinearum_A. The sequence goes on along the minus strand of CALRQH020000007.1, from coordinate 57,701 downwards.
CGTCATCTTTGAACTGATCGGCCGGGTCTTTCTTGGCGACAGCTTCCTGTTCAACACCCGCAGCGACGTCAGCGGCATCTTCAACGAGGCGCGGCTGCAGATCATCATCCTGCAGGTCTCGATCGTCGGCATCATCGCCATTGGCGTGACGCAGGTGATCATCTCCGGCGGCATCGATCTTTCCTCCGGCTCGATCGTTGGCGCCACTGCGATGATCGCCATGAGTTTCGCCCAGGTGGCGACAGTCAACGGCAACCCGAACCCCAAGGCGATGTTCCTCGCGCAAGGCTGGACCGACCTGCCGGTCATCGTGCCGCTGCTGGTTGCCATCGCTTGCGGCCTGCTGGCCGGGCTCGTCAACGGCGCCTTGATCGCCTACACGCGCATCCCGCCGTTCATCGCCACGCTCGGCATGATGGTGACCGCGCGCGGCATCGCCAAATGGTGGTCCAAGGGACAGCCGATCTCGTTTCCCACCGATAGTTTCGCGGCGATCGGCAAGGGCTTGATGCCCGTCATCATCTTCTTGTCGCTGGCGATACTGTTCCAGTTGATCATGACCTACACAAGATACGGCAAGCACTGTTACGCCATCGGCTCCAATGAGGATGCCGCGCGCATGTCCGGCATCAAGATCGCCAACCACAAGATCCTGGTCTACGTCATCGCCGGCATACTCGCCTCGCTGGCCGCCGTGGTGCTGAGTTCCAAGAACCTGACCGCCCAGTCCGGCATGGGTGTGATGTATGAACTCGACGCGATCGCCATGGCGGTCATCGGCGGCGTCTCGCTGTCGGGCGGCCGCGGTTCGATCATCGGCACGGTCATCGGCTCGCTGATCTTCGGCGTCATCATCTCCGGCTTCACCTTCCTGCGCCTCGACGCCTACTACCAGGAGATGGTCAAGGGCGTGATCATCGTCGGCGCAGTCGTTCTCGACCAGTGGCGCCAACGCCTGCGGGCAATGAGGGCATGACCATGTCAGACATCGTCCTGAAGACCGAAAATCTCACCAAGCACTATGGCGGCGTCCACGCGCTGGTGGGGGCGAATTTCGAGCTGCACAAGGGCGAGCATGTCGCCATCATGGGCGACAACGGCGCCGGCAAGTCGACCTTCGTGCGCCAGATCACCGGTGTCGAGCAGCGCACCAGCGGCAAGATGTGGTTCGACGGCAAGGAAGTGAACTTCGCCGGACCGATCGAGGCGCGCGAGGCGGGCATCGAGACCGTGTTCCAGAACCTGGCACTGGCTGACGATCTCGACGTGCCATCGAACCTGTTTCTCGGCCGCGAAAAGGTGCTGTTCAATCTCGGGCCATTCTCGATCCTCGACCGCAAATACATGCGCAAGGCGACCGAAGCGGCGCTGATCCGCACGGCGGTCAAGATCCCCAATCTTTCCAACACCATTCGCCACATGTCGGGCGGCCAGCGCCAGTGCGTGGCGATCGCCAGGACCGCGACTTTCGCGTCCAAGCTGATCATCATGGACGAGCCGACGGCGGCACTGGGCGTGCAGGAGACGGCGCAGGTCGAAAACATCGTCCGCACGCTGAAGGAGAATGGCGAGCCGCTGATCCTGATCAGCCACAATATGCGCCAGGTGTTCGACCTTTGCGACCGCATCGTCGTGTTCCGGCGTGGCCGCATCGTTGCCAACCTGCGCAAAGAGAATACCGACGGGCAGGATATCGTCTCCTACATCACCGGCGCCAAGACCGGGGAGGCGGAACTCGCGGCCTAGAACCGGGCGGTGTGGGTCACCCGTCCCGGAACGATCCGCCGCGCCAGAAACAACCCCGTCACCTTTCTCTGACAGGAAGGTACGGACACAACTCTCTCGAACCATCCCCTAGAGGAAATATCCATGACTATCCGCTTCGCCCTCCTCGGTGCCGGCCGTATCGGCAAGGTGCATGCCCGCGCCGTGGGTTCCAACCCGCAAGCCAAACTGGTTGCCGTGGCCGACGCCTTCGAAAAGGCGGCAAAAGAACTGGCATCGGCCTATGGCGCCGAGGTGCGGAGCATCGAAGTCATCGAGAAGTCCAACGACATCGACGCGGTCGTCATCTGCACGCCGACCGACACCCATGCCGACCTGATCGAGCGCTTCGCCAAGGCCGGCAAGGCGATCTTCTGCGAGAAGCCGATCGACCTGAGCGTGAAGCGCGTGGAAAAGTGCCTGGCCGTGGTTGAAAAGACCAAGGCGACGCTGATGGTCGGCTTCAACCGCCGCTTCGATCCGCACTTCGCCGCCGTGCGCAAGGCGATAGACGATGGCGCCATCGGCACTGTCGAGATGGTCACCATCACTTCGCGCGATCCCGGCCCGCCGCCGCTCGACTACATCGCCCGCTCCGGCGGCATTTTTCGTGACATGACCATCCATGATTTCGACATGGCCCGCTTCCTGCTCGGCGAGGAGCCGGTGGCGGTCAGCGCGCATGCCTCGGTGCTGGTCGACAAGAAGATCGGCCAGGCCGGCGATTTCGACAGCGTCAGCGTCATCCTCGAAACCGCATCAGGCAAGCAGGCGATCATCTCCAACTCGCGCCGCGCCACCTATGGCTATGACCAGCGCATCGAGGTGCATGGCTCCAAGGGCATGGTGGCCGCCGAGAACCAGCGGCCGGTGTCAATCGAGTTGGCCAACGAGAAGGGCTATACGCGCCCGCCGCTGCACGACTTCTTCATGACCCGCTATCTCGATGCCTATGCCAACGAGATCGCCGCCTTCATCGCAGCCGCGACGTCAGGCAAGAAGGCGGCGCCGAGCGGAGTCGATGGCCTTGTGGCGCTGAAACTGGCCGATGCGGCGCTGAAGTCGGCGACGTCAGGCAAGACCGTCCGTCTCGACACGGCAAAGTAAGAGCTGGAATCCGAACCAAGGAGCAGAGCGATGAGCGTATCCACCGGTCGCAATTCACAGACGCGCGCCATCGTCACCGGCGGCGCGCAAGGCATCGGCTTCGCCGTCGCCGAGGCATTGGCCGACGAGGGTTGCCGGGCGCTGGCCCTGGTCGGACGTTCGCAGGAGAAAGGCGACAAGGCCGTCGCCCATTTCAGACAAGCGGGCGTCGACGCGATCTTCATCAGCGCCGATGTTTCAAAGGTGGCGGACTGCAAGCGCGCGGTTGCAACCGCGATCTCGCATTTCGGCACCATCAACGCGCTGGTCAATGCCGCCGCCACGTCGGCACGCGGTTCGCTGGTCGAGACCAGCGAGGAGCTGTTCGACACCATTTTCGCCACCAATGTGCGCGGTCCGTTTTTCCTGATGCAGGGCGTGGTTGCACATCTGCTTGAGAAAAAAGCTCCGGGCTCGATCGTCAATGTGCTGTCGATGTCGGCGCATTGCGGCCAGTCGTTCCTGACGGCCTATTCGACCAGCAAGGGCGCCCTGATGACCCTGACCAAGAATGTCGCCAATGCCTATCGCGGCAACCGCATCCGCAGCAACGCGGTGCTGCCGGGCTGGATGGACACCGAGGGCGAAGACCTGGTGCAGAAGAAGTGGCACGACGCGCCTGACGACTGGCTGGCAAAGGCCGAGGCCGCGCAGCCGATGGGCCAGTTGGTGAAGCCGGACCAGTTGGCGCGGCTGATCAGCTACATGGTCAGCCCGCAATCGGGCGTCATGACAGGGTCGCTGGTCGACTATGACCAGAGCATCGCGGGGGCCTCGCCGGAATAATCTTGCCCAACGATCTGCGTGGCACGACCTGACTCTATCCGATGATGTCTGTCTTTGTGAAATCCTGACCGGTGTAGAGCAGAGCGAGTCGATAGACCTTGCAACAGGCATAGGAAAAACAATCGCCCATATTGAGTTGCGCCGGCGAGTTGACACCCTTGCCATAGTTGCATGCTGCTTCAATGGCGAGCCGGCCGACCTCATCCGAGATGAGGACCTCACTAACCCCCAGATCCTGTAGAAGGCGGTCGATGGCGGCGTTCGCCTTTGCGATTGCCGCCGGTTCTACCGGTTTCGGCAAAGGGGTCTTCGAACGCGCCAAGGCCATTGCGGCCTCGAAACGAACGACGGCCGAAATGAAGAAAGGCCCATCATGGGCATCCATGCGCGCGGCGAGTTCTCCTGCCACGGGTTCCGGGCGCAACAGAGCGACGATCGCCGATGCGTCAAGGAACAAGCTCATAGCCCGCCTGAAAGCTCGTCCGAATAAGCTTTCATATCGAAATTGGGATTGTCGGCTCCGATTTCACCAGCCATCCTCACTGCTTCCACCAGTCGTTCCGACACAGACTGTTTACCGCGCGCACGTTCAATTTCATGCGTCAGCGCGCGGCGAACCGCTTCGGCCTTGCTCGGCGCTTTTGTAAGACGCTGTACCTCAAGCACCAACCGGTCGACTTCCCGGTCTTTCACGTAAAGCGGCATTTGACCATATCCCGTTGAGCATATCCTACATATGTAGTTTTACATATCCCCACAAGGCCATCATCAATGCGTGACAAGCGCCTCGGCTTCGACTATATGAGCCGCATGATCCACCTGACCGCCACGTATTGGTACTTTAGGAGCTCGCTGGCGGCGGGAGGATTGCGCTCGATCTGAAGATTGCAGCAACAACATCCGAACAGCCGCCAGACCTGGCGGCTTTTTTGTATCAGCCGGCAGGTCTCCCAATCAGGAGCAGAAAGCCGTGTTGACCACCACAGATGATCTTCGGGTCAAGGAAATCCGAGAACTGAGTACGCCGGACCAGGTGATGCGGGAGATACCGCGCACGCTGACGGCGACGCGTACCGTCGCCGCGTCACGCAATGCCATCCACGCGATCTTGAACGGTACCGACGATCGGCTGATCGTCGTCGTCGGTCCCTGTTCGATCCACGACCCGGTCGCGGCGGTCGACTATGCCAGCCGTCTGGCGGCGCTGCGCGAGAGCCTGTCGGACCGGCTGGAGATCGTGATGCGGGTGTATTTCGAAAAGCCGCGCACGACGGTCGGCTGGAAGGGCCTGATCAACGATCCCGACCTCGACGGCAGCTTCAACATCGACAAGGGACTGCGGATGGCGCGCAACGTGCTTTCCGCCGTCAACAATCTCGGCCTGCCGGCGGCGACCGAATTCCTCGACATGACCACCCCGCAATACATCGCCGATCTCGTCGCCTGGGGCGCGATTGGCGCGCGCACGACCGAGAGCCAGATCCATCGCGAACTGGCATCGGGCCTCTCCTGCCCGGTCGGCTTCAAGAACGGCACAGACGGCAATCTCAGGATCGCCGCCGAAGCCGTGAAATCGGCCGCCCAGCCGCATCATTTCCTGGCGGTGACCAAGGGCGGGCGCAGCGGTATCGCAGCGACCACCGGCAATGAGGACTGCCACGTCATCCTGCGCGGCGGCATTGCGCCCAATTATGACGCGACGAGCGTCGAGGCCGCCAGCGTGGAACTCGGCCGCATCGGCATCGCACCACGGCTGATGATCGATGTCAGCCATGCCAACTCCGGCAAGAAGCCCGAGAACCAGCCGAAGGTGGCGACTGATGTCGCGGGCCAGGTCGCGGCTGGCGACGAGCGCATCATCGGCGTCATGATCGAGAGCAACCTCGTCGCCGGCCGGCAGGACGTGATGCCCGGCAAGCCGCTCACCTATGGCCAGAGCATCACCGATGGCTGCATCGACTGGGCGACCACCGAGACGGTGCTGCACGGCCTCGCCGGTGCCGTCGAATGGCGCAGGTCGGCGCGCCGCGCCATGATGGACAGCCGGCAAGGGGCGGCCTGAGACGCTGACAATGCCGATGGGAACCTTCTCCCTTGTGGGAGAAGGTGGCGCCAGTGCGTTACCGCACCTGAACCCAGCGCTGCTCATCGAACGAGCGTGCCATCGCGTGCACGGTGCGCTCGATCTCCAGCCCTTCGGCGAAATCGATGATCCGCGCCGGCTTGCCTGCCAGCCGCGTCAGCAATTCCCGGCATTCGATGATCTTGAGATCGTTGAACCCCAGGCCATGGCCGGGCGCCGGCACGAAGGCGTCGTAGGGCTGGTGATGCGGCGCCACCAGGATGGTGCGATAGCCCTGTTCGGTCGGGCGGTCCGAGGTGAGGTAGAGCTGGAATTCGTTCATCCGCTCCTGGTCGTAGAGGATCGAACCCTTCGAGCCGAAAATCTGGATGGCGATCCGGCCCTTGCGGCCCCAGGCCGAGCGGTTGACCAGCAGCGTGCCGGCAACGCCGTTTTCCAGACGCATCAGCACGCTGGCGGTGTCATAGGTCTCGACGGCGCGGCGTCCGCCCGAGGCAAGCTGGCGATCGGCGTAGGGCCTGGACATGTCGCACATGACGCGGGCGACGCGACCGAACAGCACCGAAACCAGCGACAGCGGGTGAACCGCGAAATCGTCGAGCGCGCCGTAGCCTGATGTCGCCTCATGCTTCCAGTAGAACAGCGCTTCCGGATCGGCCATGAAGTCCTCATCCATCTCGATGCGCAGATGGTTGACCTCGCCGATGATCTTCTCGTCGAGCAATGCGCCGATGTGGCGGATCGCCGGGTTCTGGATGTAGTTGTAGCCGAGCACGGCCACCTTGCCGGATTTCTTCGCCGCGGCCGCCATGGCCTCGGCTTCGGCAAAGGCCGGCGCCATCGGCTTTTCGCACCACAGATGCTTGCCGGCCTCGAGGATGGCGATCGCCATTTCCGGATGGAACTGGTTCGGCGTGGTCAGCGAGATGACATCGACTTCGGGATCATTGACCACGGCGCGCCAGTGTCCTGAACCCCTGGCGAAACCAAACTCGGAAGCCCGGCGCCTTGCAAGATCGGCGTCGACCTCGCCGAGATGGACAAGCCTGGGTCTGGCCACGTCCGGAAAGACGGTGCTCACCGCATTCCAGGCAATGGCGTGGCATTTGCCCATGAAGCCCGTGCCGATAAGACCTACGCCGACCATCTTCCGTTTCTCCACTGCCTGAAGCGTTCGATGGATGAATTAGTCCATTTTTCTCACAAATGGAATGTCTGCCTCATTTTTTATGGCGTTCTTGCGCAGTCTCGTTATGATGGGGCAGAGAGGGCATCCATAGATGAGCCTGGACAGAGCGACGATGGACGAACGGGTACCTCGCGACTTCGAGACGCTGCGCGCCACCATACTGGAGCGACGCGAAAGCCTGCCGAAGCGCATTGCCCAGATTGCCGCCTACGCGCTTGACAATCCCGACGACATCGCCTTCGGCACCGCCGCCAGCATCGCCGCTTCGGCCGGCGTCCAGCCTTCGACGCTGATCCGTTTTGCCCAGCAGCTCGGCTTCGACGGCTTCACCAGCCTGCAATCGGTGTTTCGCGAGCGCCTGCGCGAACGCAACTCATCCTACGACGAAAGGCTCCTGGCGTTGCGTGCCAAGGCCGAGGAAGGCGCCGGCCACCGGGCGATCTTCGACGGCTTCGTCGCCGCCGCCAGCACTTCGCTCAACGATATTTCGCGCACGCTGGACGAGGCGCATCTCGAAGACGCGATCGCGCTTCTGGCCAAGGCCGAGACCATCTATGTGCTTGCCAAGCGCCGGTCCTATCCCGTGGCCTCCTACATCGCCTATGCGCTGGGCAAGCTGAACATCCGCAACCAGCTGATCGAATCGGCCGCCGGCCTCAACGCCGAGATGATCGGCTTCGCGTCGCCGCGCGACGCCGTCATTGCAATCAGTTTCTCGCCCTATGCCCCGGCCACTATCGAGGAAGCCCGCACCATTTCGGAGCAAGGCGTGCCAATCGTGGCGATCACCGACAGTTCGTTCTCGCCGCTCGCCCAGTTCGCCAGCGTCTGGTTCGAGGTCGCCGAGGCCGATTTTGCCGGCTTCCGGTCGCTGGCCGCGACAATGGCGCTGGCCATGGCGCTGACAGTCGGCGTCGGCGAGAAACGCCGCGATACAGGTCGCAACCGCAGGGCCTGACCGGATTTTCCCTCTTCCTCGACCATGATCTTTCCGGAAATCGGCCGCCTCTTTTGGCTTACGTGGCCTTGCGGTCGAGGTCATGGTCCGGCGTCCGCAATTTTAGACAAAGGAATGCTCATTCCATATTGACTATGGATTGGAATTATTATTTCATATCGGTGGCGCCACGCTGCCGCTCGCGCGTGTACCCCAAGACAACAAGACCGACGGGAGATTCCAATGAGCGAAGCCGTGGACGCGAAACTGGCGCCGCTCGACGTCATCACCATCGGACGTGCTTCAGTTGACCTTTATGGCCAGCAGATCGGCTCGCGGCTTGAGGACATCACCTCCTTCGCCAAGTCGGTCGGCGGCTGTCCGGCCAACATTTCGGTCGGTACCGCAAGGCTCGGCCTGCGTTCGGCGCTGCTTACTCGTGTCGGCAATGAGCAGATGGGCCGCTTCATCCGCGAACAGCTGACACGCGAAGGCGTTTGCGTCGACGGATTGAAGACCGACCCGGACCGGCTGACCGCGCTGGTGCTGCTGTCGGTCGAGGACGAAGGCGTTTCGCCGATGATCTTCTACCGCACCGACTGCGCCGACATGGCGCTCTCGGAAGAGGACATCGACGAGGCTTTCATCGCCTCGGCCCGCTCCATCGTCGTCACCGGCACGCATTTTTCGCGGCCCAACAGCGATGCCGCGCAGCGCAAGGCGATCCGCGTCATCAAGGCGAAGGGCGGCAAGGTGGTGTTCGACATCGACTACCGGCCGAACCTGTGGGGTCTCGCCGGCCACGCAGAAGGGTTCGAGCGCTATGTGAAGTCGGACCGGGTCTCGGCACAGCTGAAGACCGTGCTGCCCGATTGCGATCTCATCGTCGGCACCGAGGAAGAGATCATGATCGCGTCGGGCGCGGATGATTGCCTGAGCGCGCTGAAGACGATCCGCTCGCTGTCATCGGCCACCATCGTGCTCAAGCGCGGCGCCATGGGCTGCATCGTCTATGACGGGCCGATCAGCGACGATCTCGAGGACGGCATCGTCGGCAAGGGCTTTCCAATCGAGATCTACAATGTGCTCGGGGCCGGAGACGCCTTCATGTCGGGCTTCCTGCGCGGCTGGCTGGGCGGTGAAAGCCTGGCCACCGCGGCAACCTGGGCCAATGCCTGCGGCGCCTTCGCCGTATCGCGGCTGCTGTGCGCGCCGGAATATCCGACCTTCGAAGAGCTGCAATTCTTCCTCAAGAACGGCAGCAAGCACCTCGCCCTGCGCAAGGACGAGGCGATCAATCACATCCATTGGGCAACCACGCGCCGGCACGACATCCCCTCGCTGATGGCGCTGGCCTGCGATCACCGCATCCAGCTGGAGGATGTCGCGGCAAAGGCGGGCGCCGACCCCTCCCGCATCGCCGCCTTCAAGGTGCTGGCGGTGAAGGCCGCGGCGAAGGTCGCCGCCGGCCGCGACGGCTACGGCATGCTGATCGACGAGAAACATGGCCGCAAGGCGATGTTCGAATTCGCGCATCATCCGTTCAGCTGGCTGGGACGGCCGGTGGAGTTGCCAGGCTCGCGGCCGCTTCGGTTCGAGTTCTCACAGGACATCGGCTCGCAGCTCACCGAATGGCCGGTCGAGCATTGCATCAAGTGCCTGTGCTTCTATCATCCCGACGATCCGGCGGCGCTCAAGGAAGAACAGCAGCAGAAGCTGCGCTCGCTGTTCGAGGCGGCGCGGAAGGTGGGCCGGGAACTTCTCATCGAGATCATCGCGGGCAAGCACGGCAAGCTCGACGACACGACGATACCACGCGCGCTGGAGGAGCTCTACGCGCTGGGCATCAAGCCCGACTGGTGGAAGCTCGAACCGCAGGCTTCGGCCGGCGCCTGGGCCAAGATCGAAGCGGTGATCCTGAAGCACGACCCGTGGTGCCGTGGCATTGTCCTGCTCGGCCTGGAGGCGCCGCAGGACGAGCTGGAAGCGGCGTTCGCCGCCACCGCCAAGGCACCCATCGTCAAGGGTTTTGCGGTCGGCCGCACGATCTTCGTTCACGCGGCCGAGCAATGGCTGGCCGGCAAGATGTCGGATGATGAGGCCGTGGCCGATATGGCATCGCGCTTCGAACAGCTGACCGAGGCGTGGCTTGCCGCGCGTGGCCGCAAGGCAGCATAAGGACTGCGGGAGGAGACGAGATGACCAAGACAATCCGCCTGACGATGGCGCAGGCCCTGACCCGCTTTCTCAGCAAGCAGATGACCGAGATCGACGGCAAGACCGTGCCGATCTTCGGCGGCGTCTGGGCGATCTTCGGCCATGGCAATGTCGCCGGGATCGGCGAGGCGCTCTACCAGGTGCGCGACGCGCTGCCGACCTTTCGCGCCCACAATGAACAGGCGATGGCGCATGCGGCGATCGCCTATGGCAAGGCCAATTTCCGCCGCCGCTTCATGGCCGCGACAAGTTCGATAGGCCCCGGCGCGGTCAACATGGTGACCGCTGCCGCATTGGCACACGTGAACCGCTTGCCGGTCCTGCTCCTGCCTGGCGACGTCTTCGCCAATCGCATCCCGGACCCGGTGCTGCAGCAGGCCGAGGATTTTTCCGACGGCACGGCGGCGGTCAATGACTGCTTCCGGCCCGTGTCGCGCTATTTCGATCGCATTACCCGGCCGGAGCAGATCATCCCGGCGCTTGCCCGCACCATGCAGGTGCTGACCGATCCGGCGGAATGCGGGCCGGTGACGCTGTCGCTCTGCCAGGACGTGCAGGCCGAGGCCTATGACTACCCCGAGAGCTTCTTTGCCGAACGGGTCTGGACCCCGCGCAGGATACGGCCGGATCGCCGGGAACTGGCAGCCGCCATTGCTGCGCTCAAGGGCGCGAAGAAGCCGCTGATCATCGCCGGTGGCGGCGTGCTCTACTCGCAGGCCTCCGGCGAACTGGCTGACCTGGCGGATAGCGCCGGCATTCCGGTCTGCGAGACCCAGGGCGGCAAATCCTCCCTGCCGGACGATCATCCGCTCAACATGGCGGCGGTCGGCGTTACTGGTACCTCGGCCGCCAATCGGTTGGCCGAGGAAGCCGATGTGGTGCTTGCCGTCGGGACCAGACTGCAGGATTTCACCACGGGTTCGTGGTCGCTGTTCAAGAATTCCGGCAAGACCATTGTCGGGCTGAACGTCCAGCCTTTCGACGCCGGCAAGCATCGGGCGCTGCCGCTGGTCGCGGATGCCGCCGAGGGGCTCGCCGAGCTTGGCGCGGCGCTGAAGGGCTGGAAGGCGCCGTCTGCCTGGACCGACAATGCCGCCAAGGGCAAGAAGGAATGGCAGGCTGATGCCGGCAAGGTGACAGCATCGACCAACGCCGCTTACCCGTCGGACGCGCAGGTGATCGGCGCCGTGCAGCGCGCGATGGGCGCCAGTGTGACGCTGCTTCATGCGGCCGGCGGCCTGCCGGGCGAGTTGCACAAGCTATGGCAGGCGGGCTTGCCCGGTTCCTATCACGCCGAATACGGCTTCTCGACCATGGGCTACGAGATTGCCGGCGGCCTCGGCGCCAAGATGGCGAAACCCGATGAAGAAGTCGTCGTCATGATCGGCGACGGCTCCTACCTGATGCTCAATTCCGAGATCGCCACATCGGTGATGCTTGGCCTGAAGCTGACCATCGTGCTGCTCGACAACCGTGGCTATGGCTGCATCAACCGGCTGCAGATGGCGACCGGCGGCGCCAACTTCAACAATCTCTTGAAGGACTCGCGCCACGAGGTCCTGCCCGATATCGACTTCGCGGCGCATGCGGCAAGCCTCGGCGCCATCGCCGAGAAAGTGTCGTCCATCGCCGAGCTTGAAACGGCGTTGAGGCAAGCAAAGGCGAATACGCGCACGACGGTTGTCGTCATCGACACCGACCCGCTGGTTTCGACCGATGCCGGCGGCACGTGGTGGGATGTCGCCGTGCCCGAGGTCTCGGCGCGGCCGCAGGTGAACGCGGCGCGCAAGGCCTATGACGAAAAGCGGCAGATGCAGACCATTGGCGACTGACGCCAACGCTGGAGCTTCTCCCTTCCTCCCGTCCCTATACGGGGAGAAGGTGCCGGCAGGCCGATGAGGGGCAGCGCCGACGATCGAAAGTGAATTGTTCTAAACTGGAGTGACGACGTGAAAGCCAGACTGGGCATGTCCCCCATCGCGTGGTGGAATGACGACCTTGCGGAACTCAGCGATGACGTGTCGCTGGAAGAGTGTTTGCGCCAGTCGCGTTCGGCCGGTTTCACCGGCATGGAAATGGGCCGGCGTTTTCCCAATGACCCCAAGGTCATGCTGCCGATCCTGAGACAAGCGGATGTGACGCTGTGCGGCGGCTGGTTCTCCGGCACGCTCGTGAATGGAGACATGGCCGACAACAAGGATCGCATCCAGCCGATGATCGACCTGTTCAAGGCGGTGAACGCGCCTTGCATCGTCTATGGCGAGGTCGGCCGCTCGATCCAGGGCGACCGCTCCAAGCCGCTTGCCACCAAGCCGAAGCTCACGGACGACGAGATGAGGGCCTATGCGAAGCGACTGACCGAATTTGGCGAATGGTGCGCCGAACAGGGCATGCCGCTTTCCTATCACCACCACATGGCGGCTGTGGTCGAGACCGAGCCGGAGCTCGATGCCTTCATGCGGTATTCGGGAGAAGGCATCCCGCTGCTGCTCGATGCCGGGCATCTGGTCTTTGCCGGCGGCGACGTGCTGCGTGCCATCGACCATCACCACAAGCGCATCAGCCATGTGCATGTGAAGGACGTGCGCATGGGTGTGATCGACAAGCTCGATCGCACGAAGCAGTCCTTCCTTGACGCCGTGGCGCTTGGCGCCTTCACGGTGCCCGGCGATGGCTCGCTGGATTTCGGCCCCATTGTGCAAAAGCTTGCCGATCATGGCTATGAGGGCTGGTTCGTGGTCGAAGCCGAGCAGGACCCCAGGAAGAACCCGCCGCTCAAGATGGCTCAAGTCGGCTACAAGGAACTGATGCGGGTGATGACGGCGGCCGGCTACACGGTCGAGACTCAAGGCTTTCCCAATGTCTGATCAAGAAGGCCTGACCACGGTGGTTCTCGGTGAGGCCGGGTTGCTGTAGGTTGGCCGAATGAAAGATTCCGAGCATCCGTTCTTCCGTCCGCTATGGCGCCGCGTTGTCGTCGTCGCGGTCTGCCTTGCCTGGTCCGTCATCGAATTCGCGACGGGCACGCCATTCTGGGGCGTCATCGCGCTTGGTTTTACCGGCTACGCGGTCTGGCAGTTCTTCTACCTCTACATGCCGGTCGACGAGAGCAAGGCCGCGACTAAGCCCGAACCGAAGGAGTAACAGGGATGTCGAAGCTGCTGGTCAAAGCCAACAAGGGCCATGGCCGCGTCGCCCATGTGACGCCGAAAAGCGCCGGCTGGACCTATGTCGGCTTCGACCTGCATCGGCTGAAGCCCGGAGAGACGGCTTCCGGCGAGACGGAGAACCGCGAGGTCTGCCTCGTCTTCGTCACCGGCAAGGGCAAGGCCAAGGCCGGCGGCAAGGATCTTGGCCTGCTTGGCGAGCGCATGTCGCCCTTCGAGGGCAAGCCGTGGTCCGTCTATGTGCCGGAGGGGTCGGACTGGTCGGTGACCGCCGATACGGAGTTGGAGTTGGCGGTCTGCTCGGCGCCCGGTCTTGGCGGCGGCCTACCGGTACGGGTCATCACGCCGGACGATCTCGGCCAGGAAGTGCGTGGCAAGGGCACCAACACACGCTATGTCACCAACATATTGCCGGAGGGCAAGCCGGCGGACTCGCTTCTGGTGGTCGAGGTCATCACGCCCGGTGGCCATACGTCGAGCTACCCGCCGCACAAGCATGACCAGGACAACCTGCCGGCCGAATCCTATCTTGAGGAAACCTACTATCATCGCCTCAACCCGCCGCAGGGCTTTGCCTTCCAGCGCGTCTATACAGACGCCGACGGCAACGGCCACCGCGCGCTCGACGAAGCGATGGCGATCGAGGATGGCGACGTGGTGCTGGTGCCCAAGGGATACCACCCCTGCGCCGCCTGCCATGGCTATGATCTTTACTATCTCAATGTCATGGCCGGGCCGAAACGGACGTGGAAATTCCACAACGCCGCCGAGCACGAATGGTTGATGAAAGCGTGATTGATTGGTCCTTCCGCGTGAAGCGGCTGGTCCAGAACGGAAAAATCGTCGGCTAAGGACCGGTAGGGTCGATTTGCCTTCGAAAACCCTTCAAAGCTTCGTCAATCCGTCATGGAAATCACCTATGGCAGCGGGGCTAATGCATGTCGCCCAAAAGTGCGCAGCGGTTTTGGGACGACGACATGCAACAAATGAAGACTTAAAGCGCGTCGCACCATCGCTTCCGACGCGGCGCGCTTTAACGAGGACTTCCCATGCGTTATGCCGTTTATTTCACCCCCCGGCAGGATGAACCGCTGGCGCGGATCGCCGCCAACTGGCTGGGCCGCGACCCGTTTGGTGCCGCCACACGGCCGGTCGAGGCCGTGGCGGATCTGTCGGCGGCTGAAGTGGCCTTTCATACCGCCTCTGCGCGGCGCTACGGTTTTCACGCCACGCTGAAAGCGCCATTCCGGCTGGCTGCGAACGAGACAGAGGCTTCGCTGCGCGCAGCCCTCGATAACTTCGCGGAAGCAACACCGGTGGTGACGATCCCGCGTCTTGTCGTCAGCCAGATCGACGGCTTCTTCGCGCTGGTGCCGGAAGGACCGCTGCCGGCGCTCAACAGTTTCGCCGATGATGTGGTGCGCGATTTCGACCGCTTCCGCGCACCGCTGACGGAAGCGGAAATCGAGCGGCGCAGCCCTGACTCCCTGAAGCCGAGCGAGTTCCGCAATCTCTGCCAATGGGGCTACCCCTATGTCTTCGAGACCTTCCGCTTCCACATGACGCTGTCAGGCCGGGCTGGACCGCAGGAAGCCCCCCGTCTTCGCGCGGCAATCGGCGGACTGTTCGCGGAGGTGCTGCAAAAGCCGGTGCTCGTGGATGCGCTGACGCTGTTTGTCGAAACCGAACCTGGCGCGCCGTTCATGGTGCTGTCGCAGCACGCACTCGGGCGCCGCCCGGCCAGAAAAATCGCCTGAACGATTGCCGGAATACTTCCGGCCGGAAGAATCAAGGACTGCCTGAAATGACTGCCGAGACTGTTCTTACCAACGCCCGCATCGTGCTTGCCGACGAGATCGTCGAGGGTTCCCTGGTGCTGCGTGACGGCTTTGTCGCCGGGATCGATGCCGGCGCCAGCCGGACTGGCGACGACATGGGTGGCGATTACATCATCCCGGGGCTGGTCGAACTCCACACCGATCATCTGGAAGGCCACTACGCGCCGCGGCCAAAGGTGCGCTGGAACCCGATCGCGGCCGTGCTTGCCCATGACGCGCAGGTGGCGACGGCCGGCATCACCACGGTGCTCGATGCCTTGCGCGTCGGCATGGACGAAGACGCCGACCTGACATTGACCGACATCCGCAAGCTGGCTGATGCGATCGAGGACAGTGTCCAGCAGGATCGCCTTCGTGCCGACCACTTCCTCCATCTGCGCTGTGAGGTCTCTGCGCCTGACTGCCTGCAGGCTTTCGCCAATTTCGACGGTGACGACAGGGTCAAGCTGGCATCGCTGATGGACCACGCGCCCGGCCAGCGCCAGTTCGTCAATCTCGAGACCTATGCCTATTACTACCAGCGCAAGCTGAAATTGACCGATCGCGACTTCAAGCTGTTCTGCGAAAAGCGGATGGCGGAATCGGCGGCGAATTCCGGCCCGAACCGTGCGGTCATCGCCGCTGCCTGCCATGAGCGCGGCATCGTGCTGGCAAGCCATGACGACGCCACCGTCGGCCATGTCGACGAAGCGGTCGAACAGGGTGTGCGCGTTGCCGAATTCCCGACCACGGAAGCCGCGGCCAGGGCTTCGAAGGAAGCCGGCCTTGGCGTTCTGATGGGTGCGCCCAATGTCATGCGCGGCGCCTCGCATTCCGGCAATGTCTCGGCCCGGACATTGGCCAGTGACGGCCTGCTCGACATATTGTCGTCGGACTACATCCCCTTCAGCCTGATCCAGTCGGCCTTCTTCCTGGGGGACATGGTCGACGGGATTTCCCTGCCGCAGGCAGTGGCCATGGTCTCGAAGAACCCCGCCGATGCTATCGGCCTCACCGATCGCGGCGTCATCGCACAGGGCCGGCGCGCCGATCTGGTTCGCGTGCGCGTCGACGATCACGTTCCGGTCGTACGCACCGTCTGGCGCCGGGGACGCCGGGTCGCATGATGGTGTCGGCCTTGATCGAGCGCGAATTGTCCTCCGCCGCCTTTCCGATCCGCGACGGCGTCTTCGTCGCCGTGGTGGGGCCGAGCGGCGCCGGCAAGGATACGATCATCGACTATGCCCGCAGCCACTTTGCCGATGAGAGCCAGCTTGAGTTCGTCCGCCGGGTGATCACGCGGCCGAGCGACGCGGGCAGCGAGGATCATGACACGCTGGCCGAGGCCGCCTTCATCGAGGCCGAAGCCGACGGCGCCTTCGCCGTGTCGTGGGAGGCGCATGGCCTGCGCTACGGTATACCCGCCGATGTCGACTGGTCCGTCGCCAGCGGCCGCGTTGCGGTGGCCAATGTGTCGCGCGCGATCATCCCGGTACTGCGCGAGCGTTACGCCAATCTGGCTGTCGTCGAGATCACCGCGTCGCCGGAAATCCTGGCTGAACGGCTGGCGACACGCGGCCGCGAGTCGCGCGGCGAAGTGCTGGCGCGGCTGGCGCGCAGTGCCAGCGTGACCTTGTCCGGTCCCGGCGTCACATCGATCGACAATGGCGGCCCCCGCGACGTGGCGGGCGAGCGTTTCGTCGAGGTGCTGCGCAAGGCCATGGCCTTCTCCGACATGTCGGGCCTGATCTAGTTGACGCCTGCATTCTCCGCCGACAGCGTAAGCGGAACGGACTTATCGCCGTTTCGCCTGATTTTTTCGCTGCCGCAGGTGCTGACCGCCTGTGTGATTCTGGACTACGATCCGCGAAGACACTCTCGGAAGATTCGGGGTGGGCAAAACAGTACAGGAAGCCCTCATGCAGAGTCTGACACCCATCCTTTCGACGATAACGGCGGCATTCCTGGCGTCCGTGGTCGAGGTCGTCGAAGCCTTCACCATCGTGCTGGCTGTGGGAGTGACACGAAGCTGGCGTCCAGCCCTGACCGGCGCCGCGCTGGCTCTGGCTGTGCTGGCGGCCCTGGTGCTGACCTTCGGCCCACTCCTGGCGCTCGTACCCATCACCATGCTGCAGTTTGTCGTCGGCGTCCTGCTGATCCTGTTCGGCATGCGCTGGTTGCGGAAAGCCATACTGCGCAGCGTAGGCGTCATCGCCCTGCATGACGAGGAAGCAGCCTTCGCCGAGGAAACCGCGGTCTTGCACCAGCAGGCCAACGACCGCCGCGCCGACTACCTCGCCGGGCTGGCGTCGTTCAAGGCGGTGCTGCTCGAGGGCGTCGAGGTGGTGTTCATCGTCATTGCCGTCGGCGCCGCGCACGGGCAGACGCTTTACGCCAGCCTGGGCGCGCTGGCGGCCTTCATCCTGGTGATGCTCATCGGCCTTGCGGTACACCGGCCGCTGGCGCGCGTGCCGGAAAATGCGCTCAAATTCGTGGTCGGGTTGATGCTGACCAGCTTTGGCATCTTCTGGACCGGCGAAGGCATCGGCGCCGACTGGCCGGGCGCCGATCTCGCTCTGCTCGCCATTTTCGCCATCGTCGCGCTGGCGTCCTTTGCCATGGTGCGCTGGCTGCGCGGTGCCTACCCCGCACCCTCTGGAGGGCTCGCCCGATGAACGTCATTCGTCTTATTGCCAAGGAATTCTTCGGCATGTTCGTCGACGACGGCAGTCTGGCGCTGCTGGCCCTGGCCCTGGTGGCCGTGATCGCCGCGGCGGTGAAGCTGCTGGCGCTGCCGCCACTGCTGGGCGGCGCCCTGCTGCTGGTGGGCTGCCTTGCCATCCTGTTGCAAAGCGTTCGCCGCGCCGCACGTGGATTGTTCTGACGCAATTCCGGACGGAAAACCACCCACACTTTTCCGGGAATTGCTTTAGCCCTTGAATGCCGGCAGGGTCAGGCCCTTGACGCCAACATCGAGCGCGAACAGCCCGCCCGGGTTTTTCTGGCCTACGAAATGACTGGCCGGGCGCTTGAGCACGGCTGACGTGACATAGAGGATATCGAGATTCTTGCCGCCGAACTCGCAGCAGGTCGGCAGGTCGGTCGGCAGAACCACCGTCTCCATCAGTTCGCCATCGGGATCGTAGCGGCAGACCTTGCTGGTCACCGGGATGGTCACCCAGTAGCAGCCTTCGGCATCGACGGTGGCGCCGTCGGCGACGCCGCCGGTTGCTGTCATGTCGATGAAGGTGCGACGGTTCTCGATGTCGCCGGTGGCGGCGTCGAAATCATAGGACCACACGGCGCCGGCATGGCTGTCGGAGAAATACATGACCTTCGAATCCGGGCTCCAGGCCAGACCATTGGAGCAGCCGATGCCGTCGATCATCTTGTGAACTGAAAGATCGGGATCGAGCCGGTAGAGCGCGCCGATGAACTCGATCGGCTGGCCCGGCATCTCGAACATCGAGCCGGACCAGAAGCGGCCCTGGCGGTCCGGCTTGCCGTCATTGAAGCGGGTTTTCGGCATATGCGCTTCCGGATCGACGATCGCCTCGAACGTGCCGGTTGCCGGGTCGAAGAAATGGAAGCCGTCGGTCATGGTCAGCACCAGGCCGCCCTTCTCGCGCAAGCCAAGGCAGCCGAGATATTCCGGCGTCTCGAAGACCTCGTCCTTGCCGGTCGCGGGGTCATAGCGGTGGATCAGCTTCTTCCAGATGTCGATCCACCAGAGCACGCCGGCCTTGGGATCCCAGAGCGTGCCTTCACCGAGTTCGGCCCTGGCATCGACGACACAGGTGATTTCGACCATGGTCAGCCCTCCTTTCCGCGCAGCTTGCCGCCGAGACCGACAAAGGTTTCGCTGCCGATCGACACGGTGAGCAGGATCACCGCGCCATAGACGATGAGCAGCGCGCCGCTCGACAGGTTCAGCGCAGGCAAAAGGCCGGTCAGGATGGTGAGCACCATGGCGCCGGCGACGGTGCCGAGATAGTGCCCGCTGCCGCCAAGGATCGAGGCGCCGCCGATGGCGACCGCGGCGATCGAAGTGAACAGATAGGCATCGCCCATGCCGAGATAGGCCTGGCCGGAATAGCCGGTCAAAAGCATGCCGGCGAAGGCCGCTGTGAGGCCGGACATGACGTAGGTCAGGATGGTGGTGCGCGCTGTCGGTACGCCGGAGAACTCGGCCACCGTGGCGCTGGTGCCGAGCGCATAGAGGTGACGGCCGAACGCGGCCTTGGAGAGCAGCAGAGTCGCCACCAGCGTCAAGCCCAGCCAGATCACCGCGATGACCGGGAAGCCGCCGATGCGCCCGACAGACAGGAACTGGATCAGGGCCGGTGCCGAGGGCGTCGGCGAGCCGCCGGTCAGCACCAGGATCAGGCCCTGCAGGATGACATTGGTGGCCAGCGTCATGATGATCGGCGGCACGCCGAACCGGGCGACGCCGACGCCGTTGATCATCCCGATGAAGGCGCCACCGGCAAGCAGCAACGGCATGACCCAGGCCAGCGGCAGGTCCTGGCCGCCGCAGAGCAGCGCCATGACGATCGCCGCCGAATTGAGCACCCAAGGTACCGACAGGTCGATGCCGCCGCCGATGATGACGACGGTCTGGCCAAGCGCGACGATGCCGACAAAGGCGGCCAGCACGACCGTCGAGCGCATGTTGGAGACCGAGAGGAAGCCCGGCGAGAACAGCGCCGTGACCAGGAGCAGCACGACCATGCCGGCATAGGCGAGCACGATGAGCCGGTTGCGGGCGAGGAAGGCGCTCATTGGACGCGGCTCCTTGCGGCCTTCTCGGCGACGGAACTGGCCAGCACCGAAAGCAGCAGGATGACGCCTGAGGCGACCGGTTGCCAGTAGCTCGATACATGCAGGACGAAGACGAGATTGCCGATGAGGGTCAGCACGAAGGCGCCGATCAGCGTGCCGGCAAGATGGCCACGACCGCCAAACAGGCTGACGCCGCCGATGACCGCCGCCGCCACCGAGGGCAGGATATAGTCCTTGCCGATGGTCGGCGATCCGGCGCCTGTCTGCGTCACCAGGAACAGTGCTGCTGCCGCCGCGAACAGGCCGGACAGGCCGTAGGTGACGAGGTTGACGCGGGTGATCGAGACGCCCGACAGGAAGGCCGATTTCTCGTTCGATCCTGTCGCCTGGATGGCGATGCCGACCCGCGTGGCGCGGAACCACCACCAGAACAGCAGAAGCGCCAGAAGCATCCAGACCGGGTTGGTCAGGCCGATGAGCTGTGCGGAGGCGAAGCCGACCCACCAGGAGGGAACGCTGCCGCCATCCGTCGGCAGGATAATCATGGCGACACCGTTGAGGATCGACCAGGTGGCGAGCGTCACCAGGAACGGCTGCAGCTTGAGCAACGAGATCAAAAGGCCGTTGAGCGCGCCGATGAGGAAGCCGAGTGCCAGGATGATCAACATCCAAAGTGCCGTGGTCGACGGATCATCGGTGAAGCGCGTCGCGGCGATCACCGTGCCGAGGCTGATCATGCCGCCGATCGAGAGATCGATGCCGCCGCGCACCAGCACGATGGTCTGCCCGGTCGCCGCGAGCATCAGCGTCATCGCCGCCGCTGTGTCGAGGTTGAGCTCGTCCAGCGAAAAGACGCCGGACTGCAGGCTGCCATAGATGGCAACGATCAGCGCCAGCATCAGGCAAGCGACCAGGAACGGCGCGCGGTCCAGCACGCGGCCACGCCAGTCGATGGCCGGCGCGGCTTGTTTCATTTCAGCAGGCCCTTGCGCCATGTCCACAGGTCTCTCAGCGACAGACATCACCATGCCTCAAGCAGCCTCGCTTTCAAGCATGGCGGCACGCAGCATGCCCGCCTCCGAAATGCGCTCGCCTTCCAGCGTCGCAGCCACGCGGCCATTGCGCATGACCAGCACGCGGTCGGCGACGTGGACGAGTTCCGGCATATCACTGGAATGGAACAGGATCGCATAGCCCTTGGCGACGAGATCGCGCATCAGCTGGAAGATCTCGCCCTTGGTGCCGACATCGACGCCGCGCGTCGGGTCGTAAAGCAAGAGCACGCGCGCCTGCGTGAGCAGCATCTTGCCGAAGATCACCTTCTGCTGGTTGCCTCCGGACAAGGTGCCTGCAAGCTGCTCGGGCGTACCCGCCTTGATGCGCAGGAAGTCGACCATCTCCTTGACCAGCGCCGCTTCCTTTTGCCGGCTCAGCAAGCCGTTTTCCGTGAAGCGCTTGATGACGGACAGGGTCAGGTTCTCGCGCACGCTCTTGGTCAGAAGCAGGCCCTGGCCACGTCGATCCTCCGGCACCAGCGCAATGCCGTCCTTGCCGGTCAGCGCCTGGCGCGGACTGCCTATCGATGCAGGCTTGCCCCAGAGTTCGATGGTGCCGCTGGCCCTGGTCGCGCCGAACAGCGCCTGGAACAGTTCGCGCTGGCCGTGGCCCTGCAGGCCGCCGACGCCGAGCACCTCGCCTTCACGCAAGGCAAAATCGACGCCGGAGAGGCGACTGCCGCTGGAAAATCCCTTGACCCTCAGCGCAATACGATCAGTCGCAGTCGCCATGCGCTCGGGATAGAGCCGGTCGAGGTGGCGGCCGATCATCTGGGTGACGATCTCGTTGTCAGAAACCGCATTGGCCTCGTGCACGGCGACGGTGCTGCCATTGCGGAAAATGGTCAGCCGGTCGGCGATGGCGCGCACCTCGGCCATGCGGTGCGAGATGAAGATGACCAGCCGGCCTTCGGCGGCCAGTTGCCGGGTGAGTTTCAGCAGCCACTCCGCCTCGCGCGCGGGCAGCGCCGACGTCGCCTCGTCGAGGATCAGGATGCGCGGGTCCTTGGCCAGGCCCTTGGCGATCTCGACGATCTGCCGTTCGGCCAATGTCAGCCGCCGCAACTCCTGCTCGGGGCGAAGCGCTGGAAAATTGTATTTCTCGAGCAACGCCAGCGTCTTGCGACGCATCTCGCCTCGGTTGACTGTGCGCAGCAGCGTCCTTGGCTCGTGGCGGAACCAGATGTTCTGCTCGACACTGAGATCGGGGATCAGCGACAGTTCCTGGAAGACGGCGGCGATGCCGCGCGCCTGGGCGGCATCCGGATTGGCGGGCCGGTAGTCCCGGCCATCTACCAGGATCGAGCCGCCATCATGCCGCACCGCGCCGGACAGGATCTGGATGAAGGTGCTTTTCCCCGCGCCATTCTCGCCAAGCAGCGCATGCACCTCGCCTGCGCGGGCGCTGAATGTCGCTTCGCTCAGCGCAACGATGCCGCCATAGCGTTTGGACAGGCCTGTAACGGTGACGAGATCCATGGATGCGCCTTCGAAAAGCTCTCCCGACATCTTGCGATGCCGGGAGACAGGGTCGCGGTAGCGGATGTTACTTGCCGGCGGCCTCGGCGGCGGTGATCTCGACCCAGTCGGGCGTGATCGGCAGCGTCAGGCCGGGCGCCTGGTCAGGGAAGGCGTTTTCGCCGACCGCGATCTTGATCATCTTGGTGCCCGGGTAGAGCTTGGACTCGAAGGGATCGGTGGTGACGAAGTCACCCTTGACCGAGACCGAGCGCTCGGCCGGCTTCTTGCCGGTGTCGAGAATATCGACCGCCAGCTTGATCGCTTCCGAGGACAGATAGGCCGGGTTCGAGCCGAGGATGCACTTGGCGCCTTGCGTCTGCGCGCAGGTGACGGCGGCGACATTGTAGGAGAAGCCGACGACTGGAACGATCGGCCGTCCCGCATCCTTCAGCGCCTGGATGGCGCCCGAGCCATAGCCTTGCGTCATGATACCGTCGATCTTCGGGTTGGCGGCAAGCAGGGCCGCGACGCCCGACTGTTCCGGACCAAGCGCATAGTTGCCGTTGTAGTAGCCGACGACCTTGATGTCGGGATATTTGGCCAGCACCTTCTCATAGCCCTGCTGCAGCTGGGCCGAGATCGGCGCGCCGGCCAGGCCACGGTCGAGGATGATGTTGCCCTTGCCGCCGAGCTGCGTGGCCATCCATTCGGCCATCACCGACGGAATACGATCCCAGTCGGAGGCGACGGCGAATGCGCAAGGCTCGGTCACCACCTGGTCGAAGCTGATGACGACGATGCCGGCGTCGCAGGCCTTCTTGATGGTCGGGTTGAGCGCAGAGTCCGAACTGGCGTCGACGAGGATGGCGTCGGGCTTCTGGCGGATGATGTTGTTCAGCGAGTTGATCTGCGCCTGGACCGTGTTCTCGACGTTCTCGATCTTGAGATCGACGCGACCCTTCAGCGGCCCCTTGTTCACCGACACGGTGGCGACGCGTTCCATCTGCTGGCGCCAGTCATTGCCGACAAAATTGTTCGAGAGATAGATCGTGTAGGGCTTCTTGTCTGCGGCGTGGCTGGCGTGCATGCCGATTGCCATCGCGGTGGCGGCAAGCGCTGCAAGACCGATGTTACGGCTCAATGATTTCATGATTTTCTCCTCCCATTTCGTTTCGAATATCGGCGCCGACTGTCGGCGCACCGCTTTAGCCAACTCAGTTGCCAGACGCCTCCTTGGGGGTGATCTCGACCCAGCTGGGCGTGACCGGCAGGGACAGGCCCGGCGCCAGATCGGCGAACACGGTCTTGCCGAGTTCAATCTTAACCGCCGAGGAGTTCGGGGCGTATTTGGCATCGACCATATCCGTGGTCAGGCCGGGTGAGTTGAACAGCACGGTCGTGTCGGCTGGCTTCTTGCCGGTGTCGAGTATGTCGACCGCGAGCTTGATCGCCTCGGCGGACAGCGACGGCGGATTGGCGCCCAGCCAGCACTTTGCCCCCTTTGTCTGGGCACAGACCACGCCGGTGCCGTTGAAGGCGGCGGCGACGATCGGCACCAAAGGACGATCGGCATTCTGCAACGCCTTGATGGCGCCCGTGCCATAGCCTTGCGAGAAGATGCCGTCGACTTCCGGATGAGCGGCGAGCAGGCTGGCGACACCCTGCTGCTCGGGCCCGGCGGCATAGTTGCCGTTGAAGTAACCGACGATTTGAATATCGGGATATTTCTTCAGGACAGTGCCGAAGTTCTTTTCGAACTGCTCGGAAATCGGCGCGCCTGCGAGACCGCGATCCATGAAGACCTTGCCCTTGCCGCCGAGGATGGATGCCATCCATTCGGCCTGGTTGTTGGCCATGATATCGAAATCGGAGTGCAGCTTGTAGGCACATTCGGCCGACACGGTCTGGTCGAAGCTGACGACGATGATGCCGGCGTCGCAGGCTTTCTTGATAGTCGGATTGAGCGCTTCCGCCGATGACGCGTCGATGAGGATGGCGGCCGGCTTCTGCCGAATGATGTTGTTCAGCGAATTGATCTGCGCCTGGACAGAGTTCTCGGCGTTTTCGATCTTGAGGTCGACACGGCCCTTGAGCGGCCCTTTGTTGACCGCGACATTGGCGACGCGCTCCATCTGCTGGCGCCAGTCATTGCCGACGAAATTGTTCGAGAGATAGATGAGGTAGGGCTTCTTGTCTTCGGTATGGCCGGGGGTCGCGCCAGCAGCGGCCGCGAACCCGGCGAGCGCCACGAAGCCAGCGCATAAGCTCCTCAATTTCATGGTCTCCTCCCTCTGGTTTCGTGCCTAACCGGCGATGAACTGCGCCATCTTGATCGGATGAAGACTTCGAATTGATACCGGTACCAAATGCGGATGTCAATTTGACCGAGCTTCTCCCGAGGCTGCGTTCGCGGGGCGGAATTCCGCGGGATTTCCTCCCTTGCGACTCCTCCCATAGCCGGCACTTCAGCCTAGCTATCATGCTATTATAATTTTATGGGCCTGTCTATGCGACCAACATTAGAAAATGCTGGTCAGGTACGCTTCAGGACAGGTCGTTCGGCGCGTCGTAGGTGATGCTGAAAATATCGGCGGGGTGGCGCGCGACGGAGAACTCGATGCTGCGCTGATCCGCCGACTGGTAGAGCATCTCCACTGTCAGCACCGGGCTGCCGAGCGCAATGCCGAGGTCGGCGGCGACAGCGTCGTCGGCGATCTCGGCGCGCACCGTGACATGTGCCACATCGAGCCGCAGGCCGAGATGTTTCTGCACCGAGCGGAAGATCAGGACGTCG
The DNA here is from genome assembly GCA_943370265.1 of Mesorhizobium carmichaelinearum. GTDB lineage: Bacteria > Pseudomonadota > Alphaproteobacteria > Rhizobiales > Rhizobiaceae > Mesorhizobium > Mesorhizobium carmichaelinearum_A. The sequence continues at coordinate 32,503 of CALRQH020000007.1, read as the reverse complement.
GAAAAGTCCTCCCGCTTCAACCTGGCGCCGATGTCGGGCGGAAAATAGGTGGTGATCTGCGCCTTCCTCTGTTCGCCGATCGAAAGCACGCTACGCAGGCAATAGCCCGCTTCGTCCTTGCCCATGCCGAAATGGCGCTGGAGCACCGGGGAAACCTCCTTGCGATAGGATTTCACCGTCAGCTGCGCGTCCTTCGTAAAGGCCGCCATGTCGGCAAAATTCTTGAACTTCCAGCTCAGATTGACCGATGGGCTGCGCGCCGCGACCACCGCCGGCTTGGCCGAGCGCTTCCGGATCAGGCCATCGGCCTCGAGATCGCGTAGCGCCTGGCGCACCGTGATCAGGCTGACGCCAAAGTGCTCGGCAATCGTTGCCTCCTTCGGCAGTTCGCCACCGACGGGAAAGGTGCCGTTGCCGATCGGCTCGCGCAGGATGTCGGCGAGCTGGCGATAGAGCGGCCCGTTCGAGCGGCCGAGCGTGCGCCTGGGAAGACTGTCGATGGTGGGAACGGAATGGTCCATGAGCCTCGTCGCGCCTGTGTCGAAGCTTTTATAATAGCTTCCTTCGCCTGAGGCTAGGCAACGGCGATAACGATCGACAGCTCAGACGAGGAGCCGAAGCGGGCTTTCGATCGCCGATTTCAGGGCCGCAAGCCACGTGACAGCCGTCGCCTCATCGACGCTTGCCGTATCCGCCGTCAGCAGGCACTCGGCATTGTCGCCTGCCGTATTGAGCGAGACTGTAAGGCGCATGGCGCGACCCGTGAGGAGCGGCATCATCATCGGGCGGATGTCACTCATCGACAGCATCCGCAAGGATAGTGCGGCCGGCTTTTCCGCGTCGTCAGGATTGTCGACCAGAGCTGCAAGCCGCGCTGTGCGCAGCAGAGTCAGAGACATCTCCGGGCTTGTCGCGAACACCACTTGCTGGCCCGCCAGTTCCAACGCCACAGGCGCGTCGGTGCCGTTGACGACATCAAGGACTTCAGCGAAGGCACGACCCGCCGCTCGCAACAGAATGTCGTCGATGTCGAACGTTTTCCCGGCGCTCTCCAGCGCGGTCAGCAGATCTTTCAAAGCGCCAAGCGCGATCGATGTGGCAAAGGCGGCGATGCGGAGAGCGGCAACGGAAGGCGCATTGGCCGCGACAGCCAGCGGGCCGACGGGCTCCGCGGCAGGGATGAAGCCAAGCACGTCGACGGCGAGGATGCGGCCGCCGGGACCGCTGCCATGAAGGGCATCAAGCGGCAGGCTTCGCTCCCGCGCCAGGCGGCGCGCATAGGGCGAAACGGCCAGCCGTCTTGTCTGCGCGACCGCCATGTTCATTTCAGGTACTCTGAGTTGACGCAGTTGGTGAGCCGCCCCTGCGCGAGGTAAGCGTGCACGACCGCGATCGATTTCAGCCTGAGGTCGCGCATCGATGCCGGGCTGTAGAAGGCCGCGTGCGGCGTGACGATCAGCCGGTTGGCAATCCACGGCTCGCGGGCGCGCCACGCGGCCAGAAGCGGATGATCGAGGTCACCGGGTTCATTCGGCAGCACGTCCAGTCCAGCGCCGGCAACAGTGCCCTTGCGCATTGCGGCTTCCAGCGCGTCGAGGTCGACGATCGGACCGCGAGCGGTGTTGACCAGGACAAGGCCGGGCCGGGCGCTGGCGAAGGCGGACGCGCCAATCAGCTTGCGGGTTTCCTCGCTCAATGGCGCGTGGATGCTCACAACGTCCGAGCGCCCCATCAGTTCGGCCAGCGAATGAACACGATCGTAGCCTGTCGACAGATCGACGCCTGACAGAAGATGCGGATCGTAAAACACCACCTTCATGTCGAAGGCCGCGGCGCGGCGGGCAGTGGCGAGCCCTATGCGGCCGAGGCCGACAATGCCGAAGGTGGCGCCCTTGTGCCGGCGCACCAGCGGTGCCTTGGAGAAATGCCAGCCTTCGGCGCCGTTGCCGGAGATCTCGGCTCCATAGGCCGAGGTGCCGCGCGTCAGCGCCAGCATCAGGCCGATGGCATGGTCGGCGACCTCCGTGGTGCCATAGTCCGGCACATTGCAGGCCGGAATCTTGCGCGCGCCCCAGCCCGCCGTGTCGATGTTGTCGAAGCCGACGCCGGAACGCACGGCGATCCTCGCCTTGGGAAAGGCTGTGGGCGCGGCGGCGACATTGTGAGTCGGCGAATAGTTGATGACGGCATCGACATTCCCACAGATCGCCGGATCCAGCACGGCAGCCTTGTCGTTGGTCGACCTGGCGAGAATGAACTCGACGTCGGGATAGTGCTCGCGTTCGAGTTCGGCTTCGTCGGCGGCTTGCCAGTTGGCGCACAGGATCTTCATGCTTGCCCTTCGGATTCACGTGAAAAGGTGGGTTACTTCTTGATGCCGCCGATACGGCCGCCCATTGGCACCACGGCGCCGACCGGCTGGTCGATCGCGCCCAGCGTTCCGCTGATCGGCGCCTCGATCTCCACCACGGCCTTGTCGGTCTCGATCTCGGCGATCAGTTCACCTTCGCCGACCGCATCGCCGACCGCCTTCAACCATTTGATGACAGTGCCTTCGCTGACGGTAAGATCGCCGAACGGCATTGTTATCGGCTCGTCGTCGCCGGCGGCAGGGGCAGCGGCAGTTACTGGCGCGGTGGGCCGCGGATTGGCCGAAGCAATATAATTAGCCGGCACAGCACTTTTCAAACCGACCGTGTACCAGTGATCCGGCACCGGTGGCCGGCCCGCGATGACGTCGCGAACGCCTTGCGCAATGCGGGCGGTATCGACGAGCATGGCGCGCTCCAGCACCGGTGCGAAGGGATGCGAGGTCGGCGCAGTGTGCAGTCTTCCGGGCGGGGCATCAAGTTCATCGAAGGCGAGTTCGTTGATGGCCTGCGCGATCTCGCCGCCGAGCCCACACATCGCCCAGCCTTCGTCGACGATCAGCAGCCGATGGGTTTTCCGCACGCTGGCAACGATCGTGTCGATGTCGAGCGGCATGATGGTGCGGGGGTCGATTATCTCGGCCTCGATGCCTTCGGCGGCCAGCATCTCCGCCGCCTCCAGCGCGCGCTGCACCATCTGGCCGGCGGCGACGATGGTGATGTCCGTGCCGGCCCGCGCGATGCGCGCAACGCCGAACGGGACAAAATGCTCGCCAACCGGCACCTCGCCCTTAGAGGCAAACAGCGCTTTTGGTTCGAGCATGATGACCGGGTCGCCTGCCTGGAGCGCCGTCTTCATCAGCCCTTTGGCGTCGGCCGGGGTCGAGGGCACGCAGACGATGAGGCCGGGCATATGGGCGAAGACCGGGTGGTAGATGCCGCTGTGATGCGGGCCTGAACTGCGCAGCGCGCCGGCGCCGACGCGCACCACCATCGGCGCGCTCATCAGGCCGCTGGTCATGTAGCGGAGCTTCGCCGCCTGTAAGAAGATCTGCCCGGCGGTCTCGAAGGCGAAATCGGCGAACATCAGGTCCGAGACGGTGCGCGCGCCGGTGGCCGAGGCGCCGACGGCGGCGGCGGTAAAGCCCTGTTCGGAGATCGGCGTGTCGACCATCCGTTGCGGGCCGAACTCCTGCCAGAGGTTCTTGGTGTGGGCAAAACTGCCGCCGCGTTCGCCGGTGCCCTCACCGAAATAGAGGATCGCCGGATTGGCGCGCATCTCCTCGGCGATGCCATCGCGCACCGCTTCGAGCCAGCCTTGCGTGCGCGTCTCGCCGACGGCGCGAGGCTGCAAGGCGGCCGGCGGATTGATCGGATCGGCAAAGACATGCAGGCGCACCGTTGCCGGGTCGGGCTCGGGCGAATTGCGGGCGAAAGTCAGTGCTTCCTCGACCACCTTCTCGATCCGCGCCTCGATGGCGGCGAGCGCCTCGGCATCGGCGATGCCGTAGTCCTCGATCAGCTTCTTGCGGAACATGTCGATCGGATCGCGCTTGATCCAGGCGTCGAGTTCCTCCTGCGTCCGGTAGGTGCCTATGACGGGATCGCCTTCATGATGGCCGACGGTGCGATAGGTCTTGGCCTCGATCAGCGTCGGCCCCTTGCCGGCGCGGGCGCGCTCGGTGGCCTCCTTCATGGCCAGCCAGACGGCGAAGACATCGTTGCCGTCGACCGCGACGCCAGGCATGCCATAGGAGGCGGCTTTGGTCGCGATTTCGGGGTTGAGCGTGATCGACTTCAGCGGTGTCGCGGTGGCGTAGAGGTTGTTCTCGCAGATGAAGACGGCAGGCGCCCGCTGCACGGCGGCGAAGTTGAGTGCCTCATGGAAGCCGCCATGGTTGGCGGCGCCGTCGCCGAAGAAGGCGACGCCGATGTCGTCACGCCCCTGCTGGCGCGCACTCATGCCGATGCCGACGGCATGGCCGATGCCGGCCGCGACGATGCCGTTGGTGCCGAACAGGCCGACCGAGCGATCGTAGAGATGCATGGTGCCGCCACGGCCGCCACAAATGCCGTCGGCCTTGCCGAACAGTTCGGCCATCACGCGGCCGGGGTTGGCGCCCTTGGCCAGCGCGTGCCCGTGGCCGCGATGCGTGGAGGTGACCCAGTCAGTCGGACGCAGATGCGCGCAGACGCCGACCCCTGTTGCCTCCTCGCCGATATAGAGATGCAGGAAACCGGGCGTCTCGCCCTTGCGGCAGGCGATCTGGGCGATGCTTTCGAAACGGCGCAACAGCACCATGCGCTCGAACAGGTCGAGCAGGACCTGCTTGTCGCGCAGGTTTGGAGCGCTCTTGAAATCGTCGCGCGCCCGCGCCGCTGAAATTGCCACCGAGGCCTCCCTGGTCCGTATTCGCACCGGAGCGGACGGCACCGGTGGCGAGCTTGTTGGCCGCTCGCTTCGGCGGATAATAGATTATAATAGCATAATGTCTACTGGCTCTGAACGGGGCGCGGACATGCTAGATTTTGGTGATCCTCACCGTGGCATCGGGTCGTTGGAACAGCTCAGGCCGCAGGTGAAGACCAAGCCCCGGCCCTTCGAGCGGCGCGACATGGCCGTCCTTGACCGGTGGAATGTCGGCGACGATCTCGGTGTACCAGCCGGTGAAATAGGCGCGCACCGCTTCCTGGTAGTTGACGTTCGGCAAGGTCGCCGACAGTGCGCAGCTGGCGGCATAGACGATCGGTCCGGTACAATCGTGCAAGGTCACCGGCAGTTCGCTGGCCTCGGCCATGTTGGCGATCTTGCGCGCTTCACTGAGCCCGCCGCACCAGGCGAGGTCGATCATGATCACCGAGGCCGCACGCTTGTCGATCAGCTGCTTGAACATCTGCCGCGAGGCCAGCCGCTCGCTGGCGGCGACCGGTATGGAAGTGTGGTGGGCAAGCTCGGCCATGGCGTCGAGCTCATTGTAGCGGATCGGTTCCTCCAGCCAGGCGACGTCGTAGGGCTTCAACGCCTCGGCAATGCGCAGCACCGGCGGCAGGGTCCACAGGCCGTGCAGCTCGACCATGATTTCCATGTCGCGACCAACGGCGTCGCGGATCTTCTGGAACGGCTCCAGCGCCTTGTCGAGATCGGCAAGCGAAATGCGGGTGCCGTTCGACGCCTCGGCGGCGATGTCGAACGGCCAGATCTTCATCGCACCGATGCCTTCCGATTTCAGGCTCCTGGCGAGGTCGCCGGCATTGTAGCGCCAGGCCAGCAGATCCTCATACGGTCCCTCATTCGAATCGCCTGATTTCAGCGACCAGTCCTCGCCGCGCTCGAACAGCGCGTTCTTCTTTGTGGCGCGGACATGCTTGTAGCCGGCGCAGGTGTTGTAGATCGGCACGCTCTTGTGGGTACGCCCGCCAAGCAGCCGCCACACCGGCTCGCCAAGCGCCTGGCCATAGATATCCCACAGAGCGATGTTGACGGCGGAATTGCCGCGCACCTCGGCGCCGGAATCGCGCGCGCCGACATAGACGCTGCCCAGCGTGCGGTCGTGAAGCTCGATGTCGCGCGGATCCTTGCCCAGGAGATATGCGGCAACATTCTCGTGGATGTAGGACGCGACCGGCCCTGGCGCCCAGAACGTTTCGCCGGTGCCGATGAGGCCCGCATCGGTGTGGACGCGCAGCCAGAACAGGAACGGGAACTCCGCCAGCTGCAGCGTTTCAAGCGCGACGACCTTCATTCTTCCTCCCTGTACCGACTGACCATAGGGGCCAGTCTGACACTAGCACATCCCCGTTGACAGTCATTTATGGTACCGGTATCAAACGCGTCAAGACGACCACTGGGAGAGTGAGCGCTTGCCGGCCGAAAATCAAAACACAACGCCAAGGAGAGCCCTGGTCACCGGTGCCGCAGGCGGCCTGGGCCGCGAGGTTGCGATCCAGTTGGCCCGACGCGGCTGCGCGGTCGCGATTACCGACATCAATGGCGAGGGGGCGACAGAGACTGCCCGCAAGATCGGCGAAATCGGCGCGAAAACCGAAACGATCATCGGCGATTTCACCCTGGAAGGCGCGCCGGAAGCGGCCGTGGAAAAAGTGGTCGCGCGCTGGGGCGGCATCGACATTCTCGTCAACAATGCCGGCTATGGCGTGATCGAGCCCTTCCTCGAGGCCACGTACAAGGCCTGGACGCGCACGCTGGCGCTCAACGTCACCGCGCTCGCCATGGCCTGCAAGGCGGCGGGCCGGGTGATGCGCGACCAGCGTTCGGGGCGCATCATCAACATCACCTCGCCGGGTTCGCGCATGGCGTTGCCCGATTACACCGCCTACACGGCGAGCAAGGCCGGTGTCGATTCCATCACCCGCGCAGCGGCGGTGGCGCTGGCACCCTATGGCGTGCAGGTCAACAGCCTGGCGCCAGGCATGATGGACACCGAGATGCAGCGTTCTACCGAGGTCGACCTCGCCCGCGCCAGCGGCCGCAACGATCTGCAGGCCTTTCTCGACGAACGCACGCGCCGCATCCCTCTCGGCCGCCGGGCCGAGATTGCTGAAGTCGCTGAAGCCGTCGTCTGGCTCTGTCTCGACGCACCGAAATACATGACCGCCGAGCGGCTCAACATGTCGGGCGGGCTCGACAAGGACTGACCTGATGCTGCGAAATTCCCCTCCCGACGCCGCCGACATCGGCGCGCTCGAAAGCAAGGCAAAGCGGCTGCGCCGCCATATGCTGACCATGGCGCGCGGCCAGGGCCAGGGCTATATCGGCCAGGGCCTCGGCATCGCCGATGTGCTGGCCGCACTCTATTTCCACGAATTGCGCTACGACCCCAGCAATCTGGCGTGGCCTGACCGCGACCGCTTCCTGCTGTCGACCGGGCATTATTCCATCGCATTGTGGGCGGCATTGGCCGAGGCCGGCATCATCCCGGTCGAGGAACTCAGCACCTACGGCGCCGACAACAGCCGGCTGGAAATGTCGACGCTCGACACCACGCCCGGCGTCGAAATGATCGGCGGCTCGCTCGGCCACGGTCTCGGGCAAGGTATCGGCCAGGCGCTGGGTTTGCGGGTCGACCGATCCTACGCGCGGGTCTTCGTCGAGCTGTCCGACGGCGAGATGCAGGAAGGCTCGACCTGGGAAGCGGCGATGTCGGCCAGCCATTTCAGGCTCGACGGGCTGGTGGCACTGATCGACTGCAACGGCATCCAGGCCGACGGACCCATGGTGCTCGATATGGAACCTGTAGCCGGCAAATGGCGCGCCTTCGGTTGGGAAACATTCGAGATCGACGGCAACGACATGACGGCCGTGGTCGGCGCGCTGGCTGGTGCACGCGAGCGCAACGGCAAGCCAAAGGCGATCGTGCTGCGCACACTGCCCGGCAAGGGCGTGCCGCGCATCGAAACGAGCGAGAAATCGCACTTCTTCCGCATCGACGTCGCACAGTGGGACGGCATCATCGCCGAGTTCGAGAAAAGCGTGGGAACACGACAATGAGCGGAGCGGCTATGGAGGCTGGGCGCACGCTGGCCATGGGCCAGGACGAAGCCGTTGGCGGCGGACGGCAAAGCGTGGAAGCGCCATTCGGCAAAGCGCTGGCCAGGCTTGGCCAGAGCCGCCCCGACATTGTCGGGCTGACCGCCGACCTCGGCAAGTACACCGATATCCTGCCCTTCCGTGACGCCTTCCCCGACCGTTTCTTCAATGTCGGGATGGCCGAGCAGAATCTCGTCGCCGTAGCCGCCGGACTGGCGCGCACCGGCAAGGTGCCGTTCGCCACCACCTATGGCGTGTTCGCGACGCGGCGAGCCTATGATTTCGTTGCCATCGCGCTCGCCCACTCCAACCTCAACGTCAAGATCGTCGCCGGCCTGCCTGGGCTGACGACGGGATATGGCGGCACGCATCAGGCGATCGAGGATCTGGCGCTGATGCGCATGATCCCCGGCCTGACCATCATCGATCCCTGCGACGCGACCGAGATCGACGCCGCGACGGCAGCGATCGCCGATCATAACGGCCCAGTGTACATGCGGCTGCTTCGCGGCAGCGTGCCCGTGGTGTTCCAACCCGGCTATCGCTTCGAGGTCGGCAAGGCACGGCGCCTTCGGGAAGGGTCGGATGTCGGCATCATCTCGACCGGCTTCATGACCGAGCGGGCACTGGACGCGGCCGAGGCTTTGCGCAAGCAAGGCATTTCCGCCGGCGTGTTGCATGTGCCGACCATAAAACCGTTCGACGCCGAGGCAGTGGCCGAATTCGCCGCCGGCGCCAGCCATATCGTCACGGCGGAAAACCATGTGGTGGTCGGCGGGTTGGCCAGCCTTGTCGTCGAGGCCTTGTTCGATGCCGGAATTGCGAAGAAGGTGACGCGCATCGGCCTGCCCGACCGTTACATCGAATGTGGCGCGGTGCCGACCTTGCAGGCGAAATATGGCCTGACCACCGAGGCCGTCATCGCCAGGATTGCCGCGCTAGACCATGATCCCGAAAAGTCGAAACCGGTTTTCGGAAAGGATCATGGTCAAACAAAAAGCTAGTCAGGATTCCGCATGAAGATCACCGAGATCGAGACCTTCGCTGTCGGCGCCGGCTGGAAGAACTGGCTGTTCGTCAAGGTCCATACCGACAGCGGCATCCACGGTGTCGGCGAAGGCACGCTGAACGGCTTCATCAAGACCACCGAAGCCGGCGTGCATGAACTCAAGCATCTCGCCATCGGCCAGGACCCGCGCCGCATCAACGCGCTGGCCAAGCGCATGCTGGACAGTGTTTCGCTCGATGGCGGCCATATCCACCGCACGGTGATCGCCGCGATCGAGGTCGCCTGCTGGGATATTCTGGGCAAGAGCCTCGGCGTTCCCATCCACCAGCTGCTCGGCGGCCAGGTGCGCGACAGCGTGCTCGGCTACGCCAATGGCTGGTACCGTACAGAGCGCACGCCGGAGGCTTTCCTCGAAGCCGCCAAGGCGGTGCTGGCCAAGGGCTTCAGGGCATTCAAGCTCGACCCGTTCGGTACGGCGCAAGGCTTTATCTCGCGCGAGGAACTGGACCTGTCCTACGCCATCTGCCGGATGCTGCGTGACAGGCTGCCAAAGGACACGCTGATCCTGATTGATGTCCACGCGCGCTTCACCGAGATCGCAGCACTTCAGGCAGCGCAAAAGTTCGCCGATCTCGACATCTACTGGTGGGAGGAGCCGACCTCGCGCGACCGGCAGGAGACCGTGCACGAAGTGGCGCACCGCTCGCCGATCCCGGTGGCGACCGGCGAGATGTATGACACGCTCGGCCAGTTCTATACGCTGGCCACCGGCGGTGGCGTCAACATCTTCCAGCCCGAGCCGATGTCGCTCGGCGGCATCGGGCCATCAATGCAGGTGGCCAACCTCGCGCTCGCCCATGGCAGCCACATCGCCCCGCACCAAAGCGGCGGACCGTTGGCGACGGCGGTGTGCCTGCAGCTCGCGGCTGCAGTGCCGAATTTCCTCATCCAGGAACATTTCGACGCCTTCAACGAGCCGTGGACGCGCGATCTCGTAACGTGGCATCCGACTGTCAACCCGGACAACGGCCATCTGTCGCTGCCTGACGCGCCGGGGCTCGGCATCGACCTCAACATCGATGCGATCAAGGATCACCCTTACGATCCCAACGCCTATCTCAACGTTCATGCCGAGGGCTGGGAAAAGCGTCTCGGGCGTCGTGAAGAGACCTGGAAGAAGCGGACGTCCTGATCAGGCGCTATCGCGGTCGACGATCTCGAAGCCGAGGCTGGTGATGGTCGGCACCTTGGTGTCGCCGCCGAGCCGCGCCAGCAATTGCCGCACCGCGCGCCGGCCCATCTCGTAGCGATTGACCTTCACCGTGGTCAGCGGCGGATAGAGCTGCGCGGCGAGATCGATGTCGCCATAGCCGGCGATGGCAATCCTGCCCGGCACCGCCCAGCCGCGCCGGTGGCACTCCTGCACGGCGCCGACGGCCAGCGTATCGCTGGAAAAGAAGATGGCGTCGATGTCCTTGTGGCGGGAGGTCAACGTTACCAACGCCTCGGCGCCGCCTTGCGCCGTGATCGGCACCTCGACCTCCATATCACCACGGTTCTTGAAGCCGAGTTCCGCCAGCGCGGCGTTGTAGCCGGTGCGGCGTTGCTGCAGGCGGTCATTGCCATGGACCGGCGTCGAGACGAAGCCGATGCGCTTGTAGCCCTTGGCCGCAAGATGCATGGTCATGGCATAGGCGGTCTCGAAGTTGGACACGCCAACCATCATGTCGAGCGGCTTGCGGCCCTTGATCTCGGAAATCTCGACCACCGGAGCGCCACTGCTCGTCAGCAACGCGCGCGCCGTATCGCTTTGCACGAAGCTTTGCAGGATCATGCCGACCGGGCGCCAGCCGAGCAACGTGCGGATCGCCTTTTCCTCGGCCTCCTGCGTGAATTCGCCCTGCACCAGAAGCATCGAATAGCCGCTCTCGTGGCATTCGTCGGACATCCCTTGCACCTGCTCGGCGATGCCTGAATTGATCAGCGGCGGCACCACCGTACCGATCATGCGGCCATTGCCGCGCATGCTCGACGCGAGCCGGTTGGGCACGAAGCCAGCCTGCTCTATGGCCTGCAGCACCTTGGCGCGCGTTTCCGGCGAGACCATGTCGGGATTGGACAGCACACGCGATACCGTCATCGGCGCGACGCCGACACGCTTGGCGATCTCGCGGACGCCAAGGCGCGCCGTCGACTTCTTCTCGTCCGCGCCGTCCTCGGACCCGTCGGTCATCACCATGCTCCACCAATACGCGATCCGCGAACGCAATGTCCGTACCGGGTCGCGAAACACGCCCATTCATAGCGGTTGCGGGGGACGCTTTCCAGCGACCCCCATGGCGATTGCACGGCCAGAAAGTTTCATCGTTGACAAGTTATAATATTATAATCTTAATGGTGCCGAGGAGCGCGCCAGGATCGGCGCGGGTGAATGGAGCCGGGCGCAAGACCCGGCGACAGGCGCCGCAGGGAGGTCAGGATGAACAGCGCGGCTGACGTGAGCTCGCCGCCCCGGGATGCGCAATCGTTCCGGCGGCGACTGATCGGCTTCATCGCCGTCGGCGAAGTCGGCGTGCTCGCGGCGATGGCGATGCTGATCGCCTTCTTCTGGCTTCTCGAACCGGCCTTCCTGTCGGAGCGGAACATCCGCGCCATTCTCAACGTCGTGTCTTTCGTCGGCATCATCGCCATCGGCCAGACCATTTTGCTGGTCGCCGGTGAGTTCGACCTTTCGGTCGGCTCGGTAGCCGGGCTCTCGGCGGTGGTCGCCGCCAAGCTGATGACGGCGGCCGCCTTGCCGGTCTCGATCGCCATTCTCGGCGGCGTCGGTGTCGGCGCCCTGATCGGCCTTGTCAACGGCCTGGTCGTCGTCAGGCTTGGCATCCCCGCCTTCATCCAGACGCTCGGCATGCTGTTCATCGGCCAGGGCCTGATCCAGGTGGTGACCGGCGGCTATCCGGTCTATCCGCTGCCGGAGGCGATCAACACCATTGGCGGTACTGATCTCGCCTTCGGGCTCGGCTGGAGCTTTGCATTCTTCGTCGTCGCCGCCATTACCGCCGACTTCGTGCTGCGGCGCACCGTGCTCGGGCGCAACATGTATGCCACCGGCGGCAACAAGGAAGTGGCCGACCTCGTCGGCATCAACACCAACGCCTACAAGATCGGCGCCTTCATCGTCGTTGGCGCGCTGTCGGCGATCGCAGGCATGTTCGTCATGGCCGATCTCGGCAGCGGCGGCACCTCGATCGGCAGCGGCTGGGAACTGACGGTCATCGCCGGCGTCGTGGTCGGCGGCGTCAGCCTGTTCGGCGGCGCCGGTACGGTTGCCGGCGGCGTGGTCGGCATCCTGATGCTGAAAGTGGTGCAGAGCGGCCTCGTCGTCATCGGCGTCAACTCCAACTGGCAGCAGATCGCGGTCGGCGTGATCATGGTCATGGCCGTCGGACTCGACATCCTGCGCCGCCGCTACTTCATCGCCGGCGGTTAGCGCGCCGGGCGAAACGAAGCGTCAGGGCTGCAGCCACAACACATCATACGCCGGCAAAACAGTCGGGGAACCAAAGGAGGTAGGACATGAGAATCGATCTGAAGAAGGGACTGGTCCGCGCCGCTTTCGCGGCAGCGGTCGTTGCGACATCGCTCGGCTCGGCAAGCCTTGCCCGGGCTGCCGACGTTCACTTGCTCTGGGTGCAGGCGATGAAGGACCATCCCGTGCACCGGCTGATGCAGGCGGGCTTCCTCAACAAGTGCAAGGAACTCGGCTACACATGCGAGGTTGTCGGCGACCCGAGCGCTACCAACTGGGACATCCCGGCGACGCTGCCGCTTGCCGAAGCCGCACTCGCCCGCACCAAGTATGATGCCATCGGTATCTATGGGGTGGATCCGGCGATCTATTCCTACATCACCAAGCTGGCCAAGGAAGGCTTCCCGATCGTCACCTGGCATGTGCTGCCGCCGGAAGGCACGGTCAATGGGCTGAAGGCAGCGACCGGCGAAGACATCGCCGAGGTCGGTACCAATGCGGCCATCGCCATTGGCGACAAGCTTGGCGGCAAGGGCACCGTGGCGCTGACGCAGGGAGCCTCCAACGATACCGAGAACGCCATGTCGGATGCCTTCCGCAAGACCATCGCGGCGAAATATCCGGGCATCAAGGTGCTCGACACCCAGATGGAAGGTTTCGAGCCGTCGGCGGCCGAGGCCAAGGCTGTGGCGATCCTGCAGGGCAATCCCGACGTGACCGCCGCGTTCGGCACCACCGGCAACAGCATCCAGACCTGGGCTGGCGCGTCGCGCAAGGCCGGACGCGACGTGGTCATCATCGGCATGGATTATATCCGGCAGAATCTCGACCTGGTGAAGTCGGGCGCTGCCTACGGCATCGTCGCGCAGCCGCTCTATGAAGAGAGCGCCAAGGTTGCCGAACTGCTGGGCGACCTCGCCCAGGGCAAGACCGTTCCCTACAGCAACCCGTTGCCGGCCAAGGTCATCACCGCAGCCGACCTCGCCCCTTACTACAAGATGCTGGATAGCGCCGGCCAGTAATACCTTCCGCCGGATCCGCGCCTGGCGGATCCGGCCTCTTCCGAGAGGATCATCGTGCCCAACGCCACGCAAGACCCGCTGTTTTCGGCCAGCGGAATCGTCAAGAATTTCGGCGGCGTGCAGGCGCTGCGCGGCGTCGATTTCGATGTGATACCCGGCGAAATCCACGCCTTGCTCGGCCAGAACGGCGCCGGCAAGTCCACGCTGGTCAAGATCCTCAACGGCGTGCATCCGGCCGGATCCTACACAGGGACCATCCACCTCGACGGCAGGCCTGTCAGTTTTGCATCGCCCGCCGATGCCCGGTCGAACGGCGTCGGCTATGTGCCGCAGGAAATCGAAGTGCTCGAACAGCTTTCGGTGGCCGAGAACGTCTTTGCCGGCCGCACCGGCCTCGGCGATGGCGTGCTGGTCGACCAGCGCAAGCTGCAGCACCGGGCTGGCGAAATCTTTGCCGAGCTCGGCATCGATATCAATCCCAGGGCCTATGTCGCGTCGCTAACCTCGGCACAGCGCCATCTGGTGATGATCGCCCGCGCCATCGTCTTGAAGCCGCGCGTGCTGATGCTTGACGAGCCGACGGCCTCGCTCTCCGGTACCGAAGTCGATGCGCTGTTCAGCGTGCTGCGGCGCCTGAAAGCACAGGGCGTGGCGATGGTCTACATCACCCACCGCCTGCCCGAAGTGCTCGCCATCTGCGACCGCGCCACGGTGCTGCGCGACGGGCAGGTGGCGGTGCGGATCGCGCGCGAGGATTTCAACGCCGAGACCTTCATCTTCTCGATGTCGGGCCAAAGGCTGCAGCGTCTTTTTCCCGAGCACGCAGCACCGGTATGCGCTCCGACCGTGCTGGACATTCGCCATCTCACGGTCGCCGGCCACAGCGGCGCCATTCATGGCGCGAAGGATATCAACCTCTCGGTGGCCGCCGGCGAAATCGTCGGGCTTGCGGGGCTGCTCGGTTCCGGTCGCAGCGAGATATTGCATGGAATCTATGGCCGCGTACCGGCCGCGGGCGAAATCCGCGTCATGGGTGAAGAAGTATCGATCAAATCGCCCAGCGAAGCCCGCGCCGCCGGCATCGCGCTGCTGACCGAAGACCGCAAGCGCGACGGGCTGCTGTTCAACCTCCCCGTCGGCGCCAACATCACCATCGGCAATCTCGGCCCCTTGTCGCGACACGGCGTGATCGGTGGTGGGCTCGAACGCAGTTCCATTATCAGCGCCATGCGCGCGCTCAACGTCAAGGCGTCCTCACCGCAGGCTTCGGTCACCCATCTATCCGGCGGGAACCAGCAGAAGCTATTGTTCGCCCGGGTGCTGATGCGGGCGCCGAAAGTATTGCTGCTCGACGAGCCGACCAAGGGCGTCGACGCGGCGACCCGGCACGAGATCTACCGGCTCGTGGTCGAGTTGGCAGACAAAGGCGTAGCCCTGCTCATCGTCGCCTCCGAACTGGAGGAACTGATCGGCCTTTGCGACCGCTGCCTCGTCGTCGCCGATGGCCGCATCGTCGACGAGTTCGGCCGTGGCGAGGGCGGCGAGGATCGCGTGCTGCGCTCGGTGACATCAGCGCAGGCGCAACGCCACGCGACGGCTTCACAGGCTTTGTCATGATGTTTGCCGGCAAACGCGTTTTCGTCACTGGCGCGGCGACCGGCATCGGCCGGGCGACGGCCGAGTATCTTGTCGCCGAGGGCGCACATGTCTTCGGCGCCGGGCTGGACGGCCAGGAAGGCGCGGCCCTTGCTGGCCGATATGCCGAAAGCCAACTGATCTTCCGCGCGGCCGATCTCACCCTTGAAATCGAGGTTCAGGCAGCTGTGGCGGCGGCGAAAGAAGCCTTCGGCGGGCTGGATGCGGTGGTCAACTGCGCTGGCATCTACCCCACAGGCAAGCGGCTCGAAGAGGTTTCCGACGATGACTGGGACAGGACCATCGCCGTCAACCTGACAGCCATTTTCCGCGTCTGCCGTGCCACCCTGCCGCTGCTGCGCGCGGCCGGCGGCGGCTCCATCGTCAACATCGCATCGGTGCACGCGGACGCGACGGTACCCGGCGTGCCGGCCTATGCCGCGACCAAGGCCGCGGTTGTCGGCCTGTCGCGGCAGATGGCGCTGGACTATGCCGTCGACCGCATCCGCGTCAACGCCGTGCTGGCCGGCTCGGTCGCCACCCGCATGACGCTGGACGGGCTGGACGCGGCCGGCGGCGCCGAAGCGCTAGGCCTGTCGTTCGAACCCAACCGGATCGCCCGCATCGCCAACCCCTCCGAGATCGCCTCGGCAATAGGCTTCCTGATCTCCGACGCCTCGTCCTTCGTCACCGGCAGCGCCATGCAAGTGGATGGCGGCCTGCTGGCGCGGCTGCTTTAAGTCTCAAGCGCAAAGGGTGCGTACGTGACGGTACCGGCGGCGCCTTTGCCCGGGGCGAGCACGATCACGCCCTCTTCCGCGTCATCCCACCTGCCCCGGTTGAAAGCGCCGGAGGCGTTGGTTTGCGGCTCCACGCAGAAATACCGTTTTGCGGGATCGGCGTAGAGCATCAGGTGCCTGAAGACCGAATCAGCCTTGATGCGCAGTCCGGCACCGCGTGTTGGAAAGCGGATCATGACCTCACCGTCCCAACCGCCATAATCGTTGTTGCGCCAGTCGCCCGGCAAGGGCCGGGCCTCGGCGAAGTCGAGTTCTGGTGGAAGGGTGATCGGATCGCCTGAAACGCCAGCGGGCTCTTCGAGATAGAAGCGCCTGGCCTGGAATTGCAATGTCACGTCCGGGTCGCGGTCGAACCAAGGATGCAGGCCGAAACCGAATGGCAGGGAATCCGTCCCCGTGTTGGTCAGGGTGATGGTCACGCTGAGGCCCTCCTCGGAAACCAGGAAAGCTTGCGTCGCGCGGTAGGAATAGGGCTCGGCTCCGGCGGCGATCTCCAGCGACAGCGTTGCATTGGCCGATCCGGCCTCGGCGACTGTCCAGGCGTGCTGCCAGCCGCTGCCATGCACGTTGAATGTTTCGGGCAGATTGTTGGGCAGAACCCGCCAACGTGTCGCGCCGAAGTCGAAGGCATTTCCAGCGATGCGGTTGGCGTAGGGCGTCATCGGGAACATCGCGACGCCAAGCACATTGCCCGCATCGCGATCCTCTTTCGAAAGCCGGCGCATCAGATCGATGCCGCGCCAGCGCAGCGAACTCACGCTGCCGCCGATTTGCGGCACCAGCCCGACTTCTAGTTCGCCAGCCTTGAGCGTCAACGGTTCAGAAATTACGCCCATAGCCCGCCATCCAGCCGCCATCGACGGCCAGCATCTGGCCGGTCGTGTAGGTGTTGAGCGGGTCGCAGAAGAACAGTACGGCTGCCACCGCCTCCTCGATGTTGCCAGCGCGCCCGACCGGCGTGTGGCTGAGCATCGCCTTGTCGCCCGAGACCATACCCTCGTCCTCGACCGCGCCGACACCAACGGCATTGACCAGCACCTTCGGGCCAAACTCCATGGCCAACGTGCGCACGCCGGCGAGGATCGACGCGTTCTCCATGGAAAAGCGCGGATGGCGACGCATCGGCATGCCGGCGGCGGCAGACAGCAGGAAGACGATGCGCCCGCTGCCGCGCTCCGTCATGGCAACCGCTGCCCTGCGCGCGGCGGCATACAAGGTGCCGGGATTTTCCGCCGTCACGCCCGGACGCAGTGGGCACGATATCAGCAGGATATCGGCGAACTGCGTCCGCATCCCCTCGACAAGCCGGCCATCATTGGCGCGCAAGGCGGCAAGTGCCGCTTCGACAACCGGATTGCTCGCGCCTTCCAAAGCGATGGTCACGCCGGCGAGATCGATTTCCATGGCCGCGCTCACATCATGTATCCCGCGGTCCAGCCGCCATCGACGGCCAGCACCTGACCGTTTACGTAGCTGGCCGCGGGAGAGACAAGGAACAGCACCGCCTCGGCGATCTCCTCCGGCTGGGCCGGCCGGCCGAGCGGCACATGGGCGAGGAATTCCTGCGTGCGTCCGGCAAACTTGCCGTCATCGCCATAAAACAGTTTCGCGGTCAGCGCCGTCATCACCGAACCCGGCGCGATCGCATTGGTGAGGATGCCCTTCCCTGCGAGTTCGATCGCCATCGAGCGTGTCAGATGGATGATGCCTGCCTTGGCGGCGACGAACGGGCTTTGCAGGCGCATGGCGGCAAGGCCAACGACGGAGGCGATGTTGACGATGCGCCCGCCCCTGCCGGCGGCAAGCATCGGACCGAGCGCCGCACGGCTCATGATGTAAAGGCCGTCGAGGTCGATGCCGGTGATACGATCCCATTCGTCCGGTGGAAATTCGTCGATGGTGACCCGGTGCGCCAGCGTGTTGACACCGGCATTGTTGACGAGGATGTCGAGGCGGCCGTAGCGCTCCATGATTGCAGCGACCGCGCTGTCCACCGATGCGGCATTGCGGATGTCGGCAGTGCAAGCCATCGCATTGCCCAAACCGGCCGCGACCCGCGCCGCGCCCTCGCCGTCGATATCGGCGACGACCACCGCGGCGCCATTGTCGGACAGGCGTTTGGCAATGGAACTGCCTATTGCGCCCGCGCCTCCGGTGACCAGCGCTACCTTGCCTCGCAAATCGCAGCGCATGTCTCGTCCGCCCCCGACCAGTCCGGGTTATGCTATTATAATAATCTCAAAGCGCGGACAAGCAGTTGCGTGGTTGCAGGGCTGTTATTCCGCCGCCGCGCCGGCGACGTTCTTGCGGGCGGCATCGACCATCAGCCGCCGGGCCCGGAACACACCCCATTGCTGGTCGACCAGGACGCCGATGAGGATGACGCCGCCCATCACCGCGAAATTGAGCGAGGACGGAATGCCGAGCAGGTTGACGAGGTTCTGGAGTTCCTGCAGCAGCACGGTGCCCAGGACCACGCCGATCAGCGAGCCTTCGCCGCCGCGCAGCGAGAAGCCGCCGAGTACGGCGGCAGCAATAGCATAGAGCTCGTAGAACTGGCCGTGGCTGGCCGGCGAAATCGAGCGCGTGTACATGGCGAAATAAATCGCCGACAGCGCCGTCAGCACGCCGCAGATGACATAGGCCGCCATGACGATACGGCCGGTGCGGATGCCCGAATATTTCGCCGCCTCCTCGTTCTTGCCGATGGCATAGAGATAGCGGCCGAACACCGAACGGTGCAGCACCACCCACATGACGATGGCGATGACGATGAGCGCGATGAAGCTGTTGGGCACTCCATACGAGCGGCCGGCGGCGAGGAATTCCAGCTCCGGGAAATTCTGGCCGAAAGCGAAGCCGGCGGTGCCATCGGCGGTGTAGAAACGGGCAACGCCGCGATAGATCAGAAGGCCGCAGAGCGTGACGACAAAAGGCTGCAGCTTGAGCCTTGTGATCAGCCAGCCATGCGCCAGGCCGATGATGGCGCCGAGCATCAGGATGATCACGAAGGCGACCGGCCATCCCATGCCACGCGTGGCTATGAAGTCGATGAACAGCGTTCCGAGCAACGCGACAACCGAGCCGACCGACAGCTCAATGCCGCCGGTGATGATGACGAAGGCCTGGCCGATAGACAGGATGCCGAAGAGACCGATGAGGTTCGAGGTGTTGGCGAGATTGATCGGCAAGAGGAAGCGCGGATTGATGATCGCCACGATGGCGCCGACCACCAGGATCAGGATCAGCAGGCCGAGATCTTTCTTGGTCATTGTCTTCTCCCCAATGCCTGCCCGGGCGCGCTCGCGCCTGCGCGAAACCTGCAAAACTATTTCGGCTGCTTGCCCACCGCCAGCAGCAGCACGTTTTCCTGGCTGAACCGTTCCTTGTCGAGAATGCCGGAGATCTGGCCCTCATGCATGACGGCGATGCGGTCGGACACGCCGATCACCTCTTCCATGTCGCTGGAGATCATCAGCACGGCAACGCCGGCATCGGCCAGAGCGCGCATCAGCCCGTAGATTTCCGCCTTGGCGCCGATATCGATGCCGCGCGTCGGCTCATCGAGGATCATCACCTTGGGATTCATGGCCAGCCATTTGCCGAGCACGACCTTCTGCTGGTTGCCGCCGGACAGCGTGCCGGTGCGCGTCTGCACCGATGGCGCCTTGATGCCGAGATCCTTTTTCTGCTTCTCGGCGGTAGCGGTCTCCGCACTTGCGGACACAAGCGCACGCCTGGCATGCGCCGGCAGATTGGGCAGGGAAATATTTTGCGCGATCGACAGATCGAGCAGGATACCGGTCAGCTTGCGGTCCTCCGGCACCAGGAAGATGCCATGCGCGACGGCATCGGCCGCTGAAGCCAGCGCAAGCGGCTTGCCGTCGAGTTCAAGCGTGCCGCCAAGGCTGCTGTCGATGCCGAAGAATACCCGCGCCAGTTCGGTGCGACCGGAGCCGACAAGGCCGGCAAGGCCGAGGATTTCGCCGCGCCTGACGTCGAGGGAGACCGGCCGGCCGGGATAGGCGGGGGTGCGGATCGCCTTGGCCGATAGCGCTGTGGCGCCGGGCGCACGCGAAGCCTCGGAGGCCTTCTCGCGCTCCTTCAGCATACGGCCGATCATCAGCTTGACCATCTGGTCGTGGTTGATGTCGCGCTTCTGCAGCGTGCCGGCGAGCATGCCGTCGCGCAAAACGATCACGCGATCGGCGACGCGCTCGACCTCGTGCAGGCGGTGCGAAATGAAGATGACGCTGATGCCGTCGGCCTTCAGCGCCTTGATGACGTCGAGCAGCTTGTCGGTTTCGGCGATCGGCAGGCTCGATGTCGGCTCATCGAGGATGACCAGCCGCGCCTTGATCGACAGTGCCTTTGCAATCTCGACCATCTGCTGCTGAGCGAGCGACAGGTCGGCGACCTGCGTATCGGCCGAAAAATTGGCGCCGACACGCTTCAGGAGCGGTGCCACCATGGCGCGCAACCTGGCGAGGTCGACGAGCTTGAGCGGCCCGGCGCGCAGCGGTTCGCGGCCGAAGAAGATATTGGCGGCGACATCGAGGTTTTCGAACAGGTTGAGTTCCTGGTGGACGAAGGCAATACCTGAGCCCAGGCTGCCTTCGACGGTCAGGCCCTTGTGGGCGATGCCGTCGACCGTGATGGTGCCGGTGTCCGGCGTGGTGACGCCGCCGAGGATCTTCATCAGCGTCGATTTGCCGGCGCCGTTCTCTCCGACCAGGCCGATGACCTCGCCCGGCCTGACCTCCATCGAAAAACCGTCCAGCGCGACGACACCCGGATAGGTCTTGCGCACGCTCTCAAGGCTGAGGAACGGAGTGATTGCCGCGATGGATGTGTCGGTATAATTCATCATGCCTGACAGCGATTGGCGGGCCGACCTTCAGCCAGACTGACGATCCCAAGCAGGTTCGTCAATGCGAGCAGCCGGCTCACGCGAAGTTGAGCCGGCTGAACTGCTTTTGGGCTCAGTTTCCAGCCATCGCCTTCAGATTGGCGGCGTAGGCGTCGACGTCATCCTTGCCAATGATCTTGGTCGGGATGATGATCAGGTTGCCGGCCGGAATGCCCGACTTGTCGCCCTTGAGATAGGCAGCCATCAGCTTCATGCCCTGATAGGCCCATTCGAAGGGCTGCTGCACGACGGTGGCGGCAATGGTGCCTTCCTTGACACCGCCCAGCGTGATCGGATCGTCATCGAAACCGACGACGGTGATCGAGCCGAGCTTGCCGGCGTCACGCAGCGCTTCGTAGATTCGCGGCGTATTGTAGGAGTAGAAGCCGACCATGCAGGTGACGTCGGGGCTGGCGACCAGCGCGTCCTCGACATTCTTCTTGGCGCGGGCCTGGTCGATATCGTCACCGCGCACGTCGACGAGTTCGATCTTGGTGCCGGCGAGGCCGTCCTTCATGCCCTGGATACGCTCCTTGGCATTGTCGGCGCCGAGGAGACCAACGAAGCCGAGGCACTTGCCACCATTGGGCATCGCCTTCTTGGCGATCTCGGCCGCCTGCTTGCCGGCATCGACATTGGACGAGCCTATATAGGCGACACGCTTGGTCTGCGGGGCGTCACTGTCGGTGGTGAACAGCGCCGTTTCGGAGGCGATCTTGTTGAGGCCGTCGGTGGAGGTCTTGGGGTCGACAGCCGAGACCATGATGCCCTTGACGCCGGCCGTCACCAGATCGTCCATCAGCCGTTGCTGGATCGCGACCGAGGACTGCTCGGGATATTTGAGCTCCAGAGTATAGCCCGGCAGTTCGCCTTGCGCCTTCTTGACGCCGGCTTCGGCGGCCTTCCAGAAATCGGATGCGCCGTTGACGACGAAGGCCAGCGTGGGCTTGTCGTCGGCGCGCGCGATGGCAGTCGCCGACAGGCCAAGCAGCAGTGCTGCAGCAGCGACCGACGCATTTCGAATGACAGATTTCATGTTCAACCTCCCGTTTGGCATTTCGCCCGTTGGATATTCGCTTGAGCAGAATTCGCCGATGTGGCTCCGACCTCCTCCCGGAAGCCAGTCACGATGTCGACCTTACAGACTCATATGGCGCTCGTAAATAATCTGATTTGTCTGACATTTGATTGACAGACACGGCGCCATGTCGGCTATCCTCCACCGGAAATGGGCTCCATGCCTGCCTGCTCGTCGCATCCAGATCGACCCGAAGCGGACTTGACAATTTGACATTATAGGGCTTCCGATTATTAGTAAATAGTTATTAGCTCTTGACCTGGAGGAGCATGGAACGAACGGTCGGGCAGAACAATGCCAGACATTGGGCGGGCCGCCGAGGCCGGGCACAAGAAGGGAATTAGCCCGAATTAGCTGCGCTCGCGCAATTGGAAGGTTCGCGCCCAGGCTGAAATCTCGACCAGCAGCAGTTAATAATAATTATTATCTGCCTCGCCGACCTATAAGCAGTCGGTGTCGGATGGCCTTGCGGTGCTGATGGCTGCTGACTAGACACTGAGACGGGAAGGGGAGTGGCATGAGCGAACCGATGGATCAGAGCGATCCCGACACATCGAGGCGCCGCAAGGTGCCGGCAAAGCCCAAGGGTCGCGTCACCATGACCGACATAGCCAGGGCCGCCGGCTGCTCGCAGGCGACGGTGTCGTTCGTCCTCAACAACTCGCCGGGCATCAGGCTGTCCCAGCAGACCCGCCAACGGGTGATCGAGGCCGCGCGGGGTCTAGGCTATACCGCACCGGCCTTCGCCGCGCTTCATCAACCCATCCCGGCCTTCGACGGGCTGGATGGGGTGATCGGCTTCGCCGTCGACCAACTGGCGACCAGCCCTGAAGCCGTCGTTGCCATAGAAGGGGCACGGCAGGCCTCGTGGAACGCCGGCAACGTGCTTCTGGTGGCGCAGACGCTGGGCGATCCCGTCATGGAGCCTCGCGCCATCTCGGCACTGACCAAGCGGGGCATTTCGGCGCTGATCTACATGACCATCTTCACCCGCGAGATATCGGCGCCCGATTATCTCTACGGCCTCGACATCCCGGTCATCCTGCTCAACTGCTACACCGCCGACTATGCCTTCCCAGCGGTGGTACCCAGCGAAATCGCGGGCGGCCAGAGCTCCACCCGGTATCTGATCAACCATGGCCACCGCCGCATCGCCACCATCACCGGCGAGCCCTGGATGCAGGCGGCGCAGGACCGGCTGAAGGGCTATCGCCGGGCGCTGGCCACGGCCGATATTCCCTTCGACCCGGAACTGGTGGTCGAAGGCGACTGGTCGGCGAGCGCCGGCTATGCCGCAACCGTCAAGCTGCTGGCTCGCAAGGACCGGCCAACCGCGATCTTCTGTCAGAACGACCGCACCGCGATCGGCTGTTATGAGGCTCTGAAGGAAGCCGGCCTGCACATTCCGCAGGACATCTCCGTCATCGGCTATGATGACGAGGAAATCGCCCGCCATCTGTTCCCGCCCCTGACCACCTCGATCCTGCCGCATATGGCGATGGGCCAATGGGCGATCGAGCAGCTGGAAGTACCGGCACCTCCCGGGCGTGGCCGCTATCCGATCACCAAGCTGGAATGCCCGCTGGTGGAGCGGGAGTCGGTCAGTACCGTCGCCGGCACAACAGCCAGCTCGCATATCTGATAACCGACTGTTCCACCGCCGGGTGATAGGCCCGGCCGCGAATTCATCCGTCGGTGCTTTCAAAAGCGCCTATGCCCTGGGCAACGAGGTTCGTTGCCATGACCAGCGAGATGATCGCTCCGGAATTGAAGACGACGATCCACCATTTCCCGCCGGTCAGGAAACCATAGCCCTCGGCAATGGCCAGTCCCCAATCCGCTGACGGAGGCTGGATGCCGAGGCCCAGAAAACTCAATGTGGCGATCGAGAAGAACGCGTATCCCAGCCGTGTGACGAGCTCGATGAGGATGGTTTCCCTGACATTGGGCAGGATTTCCAGGAACATGATGCCCAATGGGCTTTCGCCGGCAAGCCGGGCGGCGCTGACATACTCGCGCTCCCGCTGCTCGCGCACAGCAGCGCGAACGGTCCGGGCGACGAGCGGCGCATAGGCGATGCCGATCACCAGGATGACCGTCGCGTTGGATGGTCCCAATACCACCAGCGTCATGGTGACCAGGACGATGAAGGGAAGCGCCATGATCGAGTCCAGAAGCCTGGCGCCCACTGCATCGACGACGCCGCCGAAATAACCGAGCACGAGCCCGATCAGGCTGCCCGCCGTGACGCCTGTCAACGTCGCAAGCGGTGCGACCACGAGGATGTCGCGGGAGCCGACGATGATCCTGGATAGCACATCGCGGCCGAGCTGGTCGGTGCCAAACCAATGCACCGCGTCGGGCGGCGTCAGCATGGCGAGGAAGTCTTCCGCATAGAGATCGAAGGGGACGAAGAGACTGCCGAACAGGGCGCATGCCACCCAGAACAGCAGCAGCAGGGATCCGATCACGATGGATGGCGAGAGCTTGCCAAGGGCATCGCGGACCGTGGCAACAGCCTGCCCCCGGAATGTGACGCCCTGCGGCACGGGAAATCCCACAAGCTCGATCATGATGACACCCGGCGACGCTGACGCGGATCAAGCAAGGCCTGCAGGACATCACCCAAGGCCGCCGACAGCACGAAAATAGCCGCCATCACCAGGACGCCCGCTTCAAGCATGGGAAAATCGCGGCCCCTGGCGGCGTTCAAGACCAGGTTGCCAAGACCCTGGATGCCGAACAGCGCCTCGATCACCACGAGCCCGCCCAGCAGATATCCGCTCTGTGTCGCCAGCACCGCGATGGTCGGCGTCAGCGCGTTGCGCAGCACGTGCCTGACAACGACCTCGCGCCTGTCGAGCCCCTTCAGGACGGCCGTCCGCGTATAGTCGGCGGCCATCGCCTCGATCACGCCTGCTCGCGTCATGCGGGCTATATAGCCGGCAAGGTTCAACACGAGGGGAAGTGCGGGCAGTACCAGGTAATAGCCGCTGGTCCAGAAACCGGCGCCATCCGGAGCAACGCCATTGATCGGGAACCAGCTCAGCCACAGGCCGAAAACGATCAGAAGCAGCAGGCCCGATACGAAATCCGGCACGATGGCCAAGGAGACACCCGCAAACACGATCAGGCGATCGACCAGGCGGCCGGCATTGAGACCGGCGACCACACCCGCGCCCACCCCCAACGGGACAAGAAAGACCAGGATGACGCCGGCGAGAGCGGCGGACTTCCGGATGCTTTCCAGGACAAACGGCGCGACGGGCGCGCGCATTGCCAGGCTATCGCCGAAATCACCGGTCATCGCCTTGCTGAACCAGTGCCAGTACTGGACAAGAACCGGCTGGTCCGCGCCCAGCCGCTTGTTCAGTTCGGCAACGGCCTGCGCGTCGGCGAATGGACCGAGCATGACGCGGCCGACGTCGCCGGGCAGAACCTGCCCGGCCCAGAAGACGAGGATGCTGACCAGCCACAGCGTGAGCAGCAGCGAGCCGAGACGCGCCGCCAAAGCGCGGCCGATCACCATCGATCCGCTCACACGAACGACACCCTGTCGAGCAGCAGGTGCGAAATGGCGGTGAAGCGCACGCCCTCGACCTTGGACGAGACGATGCGGCTGTATTGCGAGAAGTAGCTGATGATCAGCGGCGTCTCGTCGAGCAGCAAATTCTGGATCTTGCCGGCGGCGAGCCGTTGCGCCTGCAGGTCGCGCGCCTTGCCGTACTCGATGAGCAGCGCGTCATAGGCCGGGTCGTTGAAATGCGCCGCGTTCCAGGCTCCTGAACTCTTCAGCGTCGCGTTGAGGAAAATGTCGGGCGTGCCGCGATGGCCGAAATCGGTGATGCCGAGATTGGAGTCCAGCCAGGGCGAGCTGCCGAATGTGGCTGAGCCGTAGTAGGCGTCCTGCGGAAGCACGTTAAGCTTGATGTCGATGCCAGCCTTCTTGGCGAAGTTCTGGGTCAGCACCGCATAGTCGGGAATGTCGTAGGCGCGCTCGGTGGTCAGCGTCACCTGGAAGCCGTTGGGAACACCCGCCTCGCCAAGCAGGCGCTTGGCTTCAGTGATGTCCTGCTTGCGTTGCGGCACCGAGGGATCAGCCGAGGGGAAGATCGGCGCGAACGGCGTGTCGTTGCCGACGATGGCACGGCCCTTCAGCAAGCCCTTGACCACCGCCTCGCGGTCGATGGTGAGGGCCAGCGCGCGGCGGATGCGCTTGTCGGTGAACGGCGCCTGGTCGGTCCTCAGATGCACCTGGTCATGCGAGCTCGCCTGCACGCTGAGCAGCTTGAAATTGGGGTTGCCGTCGATCGACAATTCCAAGCGCGGCGTGCTCGGGATGACATCGAGCTGGCCGGCCTGCAGCGCCAGCACCTGCGCCTGCTCGTCGTCGAAGAACTTGATCTCCACCCGGTCGGGCAGTGCCTTGTCGCCCCAATAATCGGTGTTGCGCACGAAGCTGGCGCCCTGCTTCGGGCGGAAGGATTCGAGCTTGAACGGCCCGGTGCCGTTGAAATTCTTCTCGAAATCGCCGGCGTAGTCGGCCGGCAAAATGACGGCGTTGTAGACGTCGGAGGAGACATAGAAGGGGAAGTTGCTGTTCGGACCGTCGAGGTCGAAGGCGACAGTCTCGTCGTCGACGACCTTGGCGCCGCCCTTGGACAGAATGCCCTTGTAGGCCGAAAGGGCCGACGAACCGCTGGCCGGGTCGACAAGCCGCTCGAAACTCGCCGCCACGTCTTTGGCCGTAACAGTGCGGCCATCGTGGAACTTCACCCCGGGGCGCAGCTTGAACGTCCAGCGCTTGGCCGTCTCGTCGGCGTCCCACGACAAGGCAAGCTTCGGCTGCAACCCGTCCTTGGGATCGTCGAGGATCAGATACTCGCCGACCTGGCTGATCACCCCGATGCTGGCCGGATCAGTCACAGAGACAGGATCGATCGCCTTGGTCGGCTGGCCGAGCCCGACGCGGACCGTGCCGCCCTTGGTGGCCGCGCGCGCCGCGCCAGGCGTGAACAGCCCCTGCGATGCGGCCAAGCCGGTCAGACCGAGGAGTGCGCCATATTTCAGAAGGTCGCGACGCTTGAGGAAGCCCTGTGCATATTCGTCGACCGCGACATTCCAGATGTCGCCGGTGTGGTTGCGCCCGGATTGGCTACGCAGGAAATCGATGTCGGAACGTTTCGTCATTGTCTGTTTCTCTTGAATTGGAGGATGGGGAGAAAGCCGCCGTCAGACCGGCTGGCCGTCGAGATGAATGCGGTCGACCGCCTGCGGATAGAAGGCGATCAGTCCCTTGATCTTGGGCATTTCGTCGATCGGGTCGCGGTAGCTCCAGGCGATGTCGGGGCGAACCGAACCGTCCTTCAGAAGACCCGACCAGTAGGAGGCGATGCCCTTGTAGGGACATCGTGTCGTCGAATTCGACGACACCAGGCGATCGAGGCGGACATCCTCTGGGCGCAGGTAGAAACGCGTCGGCAGATGGGTCTCGAACAACAGCACCGGGCGGTGGCTGTCGGCGATGATGTCACCGTCGAACCAGACCTGCACGTGGCTCGAGCTTTGCAACACATCGATGCGCGCATAGGGATCGCGGGCGTGGACGAAGACCTCTTCTTCCTCCTCGAACCACTGGTCGACCGACTTCCAGGTGAAGGCGATGCGGCCGGCGAGCGGCGAAAGGTTTTCATCCGGCGGCGAGACGAATGACCACGCCGCATTGGCGGCGCTGATGTCGCCGCTGTCAATATCCCAATAGGTGGTCTCGCCGCCGACCGCGTGCGGCTCGCGATGCGTCGAGGGCTTCAGCACCGACGGATCGACGGAGGACGGCGGGAAGAAATAGATCGGCAGGAAATGGTTGGAGCGCAGCACCAGCACATTGCGGCTGTCGGCTATGGTGCGGCCACCGAATTTGACGCGGATACGTTTGGGGCTGTGCAGGACGTTGACGAGGCGCGGAGCTGTGGCTTCGCGGGGCTGAAGATTTGGCGCGGCGGTCATGACTTTCCTCCTCAGGACACGGCGCGCGCATTGGCGCGCTGCTCGGCGAAACGATTGGCGGGGCGGGCCAGACCGAAGCGATCGCGCAGCGTGCCCGGTGCGTATTCGGTCGGGAATACGCCGCGGCGCTGCAGTTCCGGCACCACCTGTTCGGCGAAGTTCACCCAGTCCTCGGGCAGCAGCGGGAACATCAGGTTGAAGCCGTCGGCGGCACCCGAGACAAACCAGTCCTCAAGCTGGTCGGCGATCTGTTTTGGCGTACCGGCAACCGTCGGGACCGAGCCGCTATTGGCCAGCTTGCGGGCGATGTCGCGCAGGCTCAGATTCTGCTGCGACCACTGCTTGACCCGGTTGAGCGAGGTGCGCCCGCCATTGAAGGTGCTTTCGTCCGGCAGTGGCGGCAGTGGCCCATCCGGCGGATAGGCGGAGAGATCGATGCCGCTCCAGCTTGATAGAAGGTCGATGCCGACCTGGTCGGGAAGAAGCGTCTGCAGATATTCCTGGCGTTCGCGGCCCTCGGCCTCGGAAGTGGCGACGATGGGCAGGATGCCCGGCAGGATCTTGAAGCTTTCCGGCCGCCTGCCGTGGCGGGCCAGCCGCTCGTTGATGTCCTGCCGGTATCTGATGCCGTCTTCCCTGGTGCTGAAGATGGCGAAATGCACATCGGCCTGGGCGGTGGCGAAATTCTTGCCGTCCTCGGACGATCCGGCCTGGACGATCAGCGGATGACCCTGCGGCGGCCGCGACACGTTGAGCGGGCCGCGCACCTTGAAGTGCTTGCCCTTGTGGTCGATCGGATGGACCTTGTCGGGATCAGCGAAATATCCGGTCGCCTTGTCGATGAGGAGCGCCTCGTCTTCCCAGCTGTCCCACAATGCCTTGACGATATCGAGGAATTCGCCGGCACGCTCATAGCGGAACGCATGCTCGATATTGCCATCGCGGCCGAAATTGCGGGCTTCCTCGTCCATAGCCGAGGTAACAACGTTCCACGACGCCCTGCCCTTGCTGATATGGTCGAGTGAGGCGAACAGGCGCGCGACATTGTAAGGCTCGCTGTAGGAGCTCGACGCCGTGGTGATCAGGCCGATATGCCTGGTCACGCCGGCCAGCGCCGACAGCAGCGTCAGCGGTTCGAGGCGGGCATTGGCGTAATGCGCGACGCCGCTCTTCACCGAATCCCAGATGGCGACGTGGTCGGCGACGAAGATCGTGTCGATCCTGGCGCGCTCCGCGGCTTGCACCAAGTCGCGATAATAGTCGAAGTCGAACACTTCCCGCCCCGGCGCGCGCGGATGGCGCCACGACATGCGATGATCGCCCTGCGGGTTGAAGAAAAACGCGCTCAGGATCATGTGGTCTCGAGGCATGCCGGCTTCCTTCCAATCTTTGCTGGAGATGCCCGGGCGCCGACACGGTCAGCGACCCGACAAATCTCCTGATCGGCAAAAGCTAGATTGCCTTCCAGTTTAATTCGAGTAATTTTATAGATATTGTTCCATATGGAAGCGGAAGCGATTGCCCTCGATCGCGGCGCACGCAGAAAGTGGTTTCAGGTCCAACAATGTCCCCTTCAATTCTGAACGTAGAGCGTCTCTCCGTCTCCTATCGCGGTCAAACGGGACCGCATCCGGCCGTCAGGGACGTGTCGCTTCACATCAAGGAGGGTGAGGCGCTGGGGCTGGTCGGCGAGTCGGGCTCGGGCAAGAGCTCCGTGGCCATGGCCATACTGCGCTACCTGCCCAAGGGCGCCCGGATCGAGGCTTCGGCGCTCACTTTCCAGGGCCGCGAGATCCGTGATCTCTCGACCGAGCAACTGCGCCGGTTGCGGGGCGACCATATCGCCGCGGTCTACCAGCATCCGGGCGCCGCACTGAACCCGAGCATGACCATCGGCCGGCAGATCACCGAGACGATCATGCGGCATCGCAAGGTCCGTCACGAAGAAGCGCATGGACGGGCAGCCGACCTGCTCGGGCGGGTCAGGGTGAGCAATCCCGGCCGGGTCCTGGAGCTTTATCCGCACGAACTTTCCGGCGGCATGCAGCAGCGCGCCAACATCGCCATGGCGATTTCGCTGGATCCGTCGCTGCTGGTGCTGGACGAGCCAACGACGGCGCTCGACGCCAGCGTCCAATCCGAGATCATCGCCATTCTCGACGATCTGCGCCGGGACCACAGGACAAGCATCCTTCTGATAAGTCACGACATCAACATGATCCGCCGCTCCTGCGACCGGGTGGCTGTCATGCAATCCGGAACGGTCGTTGAAAGCGGCGCGGCAAACGAGGTTTTCGAGCACCCCCGCCACGCCTATACGCGGTCGCTAATCGCATCGGTCCCCGCTCTTAGCTACACCAAGCGGGACGGACGATTGGCCGAGGGGGTCGTGAACGGGGACGGCCTGTCTTCGCACTCTCGGATTCGGGAGGTCCGGCGCGATGATTTGCCGGCAAATGAACGCGAGATTGCAATCGCCTGCCGAGCGGTGACCCATTCCTTCGGCAGCCAGGCCGTGCTGCACGGCATCGACCTGGAGATCGGCCAGGGCGAAACCTTCGGGCTGATCGGCGAGTCCGGGTCAGGCAAATCGACGCTGGCAAGGATCATCGCCGGGCTGCAAACCCCGAATGGGGGCTCGGTTGAGCTGTTCGGTAGAACGGTCGCCGCGCGTGTGGAAAAGAGAAACCCTGACGAACGGCGCGACGTGCAGATGGTGTTCCAGTCTCCGGATCGCACGCTCAATCCACGTCACAGGATCGGTAGGATCCTCGGCCGCCCGTTGCGGCGGCTCTCCGGCCTGCGGCGAAGCGCGGTCAGGCAGCGGGTCGGCGACCTGCTGGCATCGGTTCGCCTCACCGCCACCACCGCCGAGCAGAAGCCGCGCTCGCTATCGGGAGGCCAGCGGCAGAGGGCGGCCATTGCGCGTGCCTTTGCCGGCGCGCCGAAGGTCGTGGTGCTGGACGAACCCACCTCGGCGCTCGACGTTTCCGTGCAGGCAACGGTCCTCAACCTGCTCAACGACCTGCAGCGGGACAAGAATACGACCTATGTGTTCATCAGCCACGATCTTCGGGTCATCCGCTACATGGCTGACAGGATCGGCGTGCTCTATCGCGGCCGGCTCGTGGAAGTCGGCTCATCCGACCAGATCTTCCGGGGACCGAACCATCCCTACACCAAACTGCTGCTGGCAGCGTCCTCGAATGAAGCCGCGCAGAACGTGTCGGTCCAGGCCGAGTTCCAGGCAGCCGATGTCCCGCATGGCGGATGCTCCTTCGCCGACCGATGCCCGCTGGCTGTCGCCGACTGCAGAACGGCGCAGCCGCCGATCCGGCAGGCCGGACCAGGCCACCTGATCGCCTGCTGGAGGCAGACCGGGGAATTGTGATCGGGCGGCTTCAACGCCCGGTATCAGGCGCCTAGGCGGAGAGCCTTTGCGCGTGCCACCTCAGATGGTCGTCCATGAAGGTCGAGATGAAGAAATACGAATGATCGTATCCATCCTGCATGCGCAAGGTCAGTGGTATGCCGGCCTTGGCACAAGCCTCTTCAAGCAGCCAAGGCCGCAGCCCGTCCTTGAGGAAGCCGTCGGCCGTGCCCTGGTCGACGAGAAGTTCCGGGAAGCGGCGCCCATCCTCGATGAGCGAGGTTGTGTCGTAGGTTCGCCAGGAGGCCTCGTTCGTGCCGAGATATTTTTCGAAAGCCGGTTTCGACCAGCCTGCGGTGCTGGGCTGAACGATCGGCGCAAAGGCCGAACAGCTCTTGAACCGCTCGGGATTTTTGAGCGCGATCGTCAACGCACCGTGACCGCCCATCGAGTGGCCGAAGATCGCCTGGCGCGTCATGTCCGCGGGAAATTCCCGCGCGATCAATGCCGGCAGTTCCTCGGTGACATAGGAGTACATGCGATAATTCTTCGCGTAGGGCTCTTGCGTGGCATCGACATAGAAGCCGGCGCCGCTGCCGAACTGCCAATTGTCCTTCTCGTCGGGAAGGTCAGCGCCGCGTGGGCTGGTGTCCGGGCAAACAATGATCAGGCCGAGCTCGGCGGCCAAACGCCGATACTCGCCCTTGTCCATGACATTGGCATGGGTGCAGGTCAGTCCCGACAGGTACCAGACGACCGGCAGCGGACCACGTGCTGCCTGCGGCGGCACGAAGACCGCGAACGTCATGTCGCAGGCGCAGCCATCCGACGCGTGGGAATAGACGCCCTGCACGCCGCCATGCGACTTCGCCTGGGAAATGGTTTTCATGCGGCTGTTTCCTCTCGTCTCACTTGTGACGGACCTGCGGGAAGCGAGCCGGCCATAAGAGAATGACCGGAACGCGAAGACGGTGTTTTACAACCATCGTTCGCGCCGCCGGTCAACTTCGCAGGTCGAGAAGATCGTGACCTTGAGGCCACCGCGAAGTTTCGCGCCGGCCTCAAGGTCAAAAGGCTCCTCCTCACTCGATGTCGAAGGAAACGCCCTGGGCGAGCGGCAGCGCCTTGGAGTAGTTCACCGTGTTGGTGGCGCGGCGCATATAGGCCTTCCAGGCGTCCGAACCACTCTCGCGGCCGCCGCCCGTCTCCTTCTCGCCGCCGAACGCGC
>CALRQH020000006.1:0-268924 GCA_943370265.1 Mesorhizobium carmichaelinearum | reverse complement strand
TTCCGAAATGGGTTGGCGTCAACAACCAAACCCTACCGGAAAGCGCCGATGACCACCGACACACCGCTCACTCGCTACAGCGCTACTAACGGCGCGATCGTGAGCGGTTTCGTAACCCCAGAGCTACACCACCTGATGGGACACGACCGATGCCAGCAGGGCAAAGACGAAACGCCGCCTTCTTCGGGCGGCGTTTTTGTGATGCTTCGAGAGAATTCTATCTATAATTCAGGAAGCACGGCATTTCATCTGGGAGCCGATTAGGTAGAAATTTGCTGTCCTGGATGACAGGATCGAAGACGCCCTAACCGAAGACAAAGAGAATTTTCGATTCACGCTGCTTGCAACAGGCTTCAAGGCGACGGGCAGCGACTCTTAAGAACTGGAACAAGATGTTCAAAAATCGGCTCTGGACCGTATCTAAATAGTAGAGTCGTCCAGATAGGTCGGGCTATTTATTGTCGAAATTTCCGGCCTTGAATCCCCACCACCGCTACTTGCCAAGGCGCCATTGATTGCGCGATGGTTTTCGTTGTGGCTTTGGAGCCGCCATGCTGAGGGATAGAAAAAATGGCTGAAGATGCAGGAATGATCGACACGCCATTTGTGGGTTTAGCTCAAAAAATTATCGATCCTTACAGATCAAAGAAGAAAGCTCCTGCTAATTTGTACCACTACACATCTTCGGCTGGGCTGGTCGGAATTATTCAAAAGGGCCGAGTGTGGTTTTCGGACTGCGCCTTTATGAATGATGGCTCAGAGATAAAATATGGAATGGATTTATTCAAAGATCAGGCAGAAATAATTCTGAACGATAAGCCGGACAAGGAGAAAAATAACATAGGCGCCCTAATGAATTTCTTAGAAAATCAGAGAGATTTCAACAGGCAAATCATATTTTGCATGAGTGATGATGGAAATTTGCTTAATCAATGGAGAGATTACGGAAAAGATGTAACTGCATATAGCATCGAGTTTGATACTTACGCCCTTCTAGGCAAAGGTTTCAATTTTCGTCCAGGGTTATTTTCTCTTATTTACGACAGAAAAATTCAATCTGAAATAATGCATGAATTCGGACTATCACTTTACAATATTGACATATCTATCGACTATGAAAAGATAGACGAAGAAACTCGCAAAATTTATTTGATGAGTGCCGCGGCAGAAGCGACATTTATCATGAGCCATTTCAAGAATCCGGCGTTTGGTGTCGAGCAGGAGTGGAGATTTGCGTCATTTGTAACAATAAACACCCAAAACCCGCCCGCGCTTTTCCGCGCCTCAAATTTGGGGGTTGTTCCATACTACGAGTGGTATCGCCTTCCCGAAGGA
Organism: Mesorhizobium carmichaelinearum; assembly: GCA_943370265.1. Taxonomy (GTDB): domain Bacteria; phylum Pseudomonadota; class Alphaproteobacteria; order Rhizobiales; family Rhizobiaceae; genus Mesorhizobium; species Mesorhizobium carmichaelinearum_A. The sequence continues at coordinate 267,589 of CALRQH020000006.1, read as the reverse complement.
GAGAAGTTGCCGATCACAAGCGTCATGGTTGGCCCATCTCCCTACGCACAGGCGTCCGATATCGCGCTAAAATTGTTCCTAGCGCAGTCGGGATACAATGAAGTCCAGACCAGATATTCAACCATTCCGATACGCGCATAAAAATGCCACGTCGGTTGAGTTGGCGACACCGTTCCTTGAGAAAAGAATGTCCCTAGGGCAATCATATGAACTAGTTGGCCGCATTCTTGCTGGCTTGGTTTTGTCTGGGCTCCGAGCCCAGACAATCAAGCCTGAGGACTTTGGCGTCGGCGAGAATAGGGAGGGACTTCTGCACTTCATCGACGTTGTTAACTGGTTGCGGAACGAAGGGCTTCTGACAACTGGCAAGCCTTTGTTGAACGGGTGGTATCCGAACGTTCAACTCACAGCGCGAGGTATAGCAGCTGTCGAATCGGGATCCTTCGACAGGACAACGGGCAAGTCAGTCCGTGAAACTGTCGAAGCTAAGCCGGAAGGTAGCTTGGGGGCCGACTTATATAGCAAGATTGGCTCATTCGTCGGCGGATTGTTAGGCGGTTTCGCTCAGTCCGCCAACTGAGAAAGAGAAACAGACCAGCCCCTATAGCAATACAGAGACCTATTGCCGAATTACCATTGATCCAAAGCCGATTTTTCCGCCTTTCGGGCGGCGTTTTACTTCAAGTGATGGATATCCAGCCTCAGGCCGCGACCGTCTGCGCCTTCAGTTTGCGCCCCGCGGCCTTCAGCGTGCCGCGAGCGCCGTCAAGCGCACCCTCGGTCAGCTCCAGCGCCAGCAGGCGATGCCGCTCATAGGGGCCGGGCATGGCGAGGGAGCTGGTCTTTTCCGAGGAAAAGCCGAAGCGCTGATAGTAGGGCGCATCGCCGACCAGCAGGATGGCGCCATGGCCAAGACGCGCCGCCTCGGCCACCGCATGGCGCATCAGCGCCGAGCCGATGCCGGCGTTCTTGGCCGACGGATCGACAGCGAGCGGGCCAAGCAGAAGTCCGGCCGGACCACCCTCGCCCAGCGTCACATCCCACAGCCGCACCGTGCCCATGACGGCGCCCGACGCGTCGCGCGCGACGAAGGCCAGGCCCTCCGAAGGCCGGCGGCCGCGCCGCAGTTTTTCGGACGACTTCGTCTTGCGCTTCGGCCCCATGGCCTCGTCCAGCAAGGCTTCGCGCGATGCTATATCGGCCGTGGTTTCAGCAACGATGGCAACAGCACGGGCGCTCTCCCCCCTCGAGGGGGAGATGTCGCCAAAGGCGACAGAGGGGGTCGCCGCGCGTGAAGCGCCGGCCCCAGACAAAGCAACTCCCTCAACAATGAAATCTACAACGTCCATATCCGCAATTCCCTGGCGAGCGGAGGTCTGTTCCACAGGCGAGCCGAAGCGGGCGATCCCATCGCCCGCACCGGATGATCTGATCGGCTCTCAGAGCATTTTCAGGCGAAGTGGAAACCGGTTCGCCGTCCGAAAATGCGCCAAAAAACAGCCGTCAGATCACGTAGGATCGGAGAGGCTCGAAGCCGTTGAAGGCGACCGCCGAGTAGGTGGTCGTGTAGGCGCCGGTGCCTTCGATCAGCACCTCGTCGCCGATGGTAAGCGACAGCGGCAGCGGGTACGGCGTCTTCTCGTACATCACGTCGGCCGAATCGCAGGTCGGGCCGGCGAGCACGCAAGGCGCGGTCTCGTCGCCGTCATGCGCGGTGACGATCGGGTAGCGGATGGCTTCGTCCATCGTCTCGGCGAGACCGCCGAACTTGCCGATGTCGAGGAACACCCAGCGCACATTGTCGTTGTCGGCCTTCTTCGAGATCAGCACGACTTCCGACTTGATGACGCCGGCGTTTCCAACCATGCCACGGCCCGGCTCGATGATCGTCTCGGGCAGCGCATTGCCGAAATGCTTGCGCAGCGCCGAGAAGATCGCCTGGCCGTAGGCCTGCGCCACCGGCACATCCTTCAGGTAACGGGTCGGGAAACCGCCGCCCATATTGACCATCTTCAGCACGATGCCTTCTTCGGCCAGCGTCGAGAACACCTTCTTGGCGTCGGCGAGCGCACGATCCCAGGCGGTCAGGTCGGTCTGCTGCGAGCCGACATGGAACGACACGCCATAGGCATCGAGACCCAGCACCTTGGCCTTGCGCAGGACGTCGACGGCCATCGCCGGCACGCAGCCAAACTTGCGCGACAGCGGCCATTCGGCGCCTTCGCCATCGGTCAGCACGCGGCAGAACACGCGCGCGCCTGGAGCAACGCGGGCGATCTTCTCGACCTCCTCGACGCAGTCGACCGCGAACAGGCGAATGCCGAGTTGGAAGGCGCGCAGTATATCGCGCTCCTTCTTGATGGTGTTGCCGAAGGAGATGCGGTCCGCCGGCGCACCGGCGTCCATCGCCATCTCGACTTCGGCAACGGAAGCGGTGTCGAAGGACGAGCCCATCGCAGCAAGCAGGCGCAGGATTTCCGGCGCCGGGTTTGCTTTCACCGCATAGTAGATCTTGGAATCGGGCAACGCCTTCTCGAAGGCGCGGAAATTGTCACGCACGACATCGAGGTCGACGACGAGGCAGGGGCCGGACGGACGTCGGGTGGCGAGGAAGTCGAGGATGCGCTGTGTAGCCATCGGGTTTCTCCAACACGCCTTTCGGCGCGCACAAGGGTGCGGACGCGGGCTGTCTGCCTCGCGAACACGCGGTCAAACAAAGGCGGGACGGAAAATTCATGGAACCAGCCGGTGGAGACCCCGGAACCATGAAACGCCGTCTCGCGGCGATGAACCTCAGCCTTGCCCGGCTTCGGTCCGCTTTGTCTGCCTTGGCTTGGATTGGGAGAACCCCGTTCCGCACTGCCGGCAATGAAGGTGTGCCTCTTCAGTAACCCCGGTCTTTGGACAACCGGCAGAGAACCAGAAAGGCCCGCACCGTCGTTGCTTCAAGGTGTCCTCGGTCTGGCGGTTGGCCGCTAAACCGACTGGAGGGGTTGGCTCCAGTTACCTTACCGATTTCCCTCACCATTCGAGGATCGGCGGACACCCACAGGCACGTGCGACTTTGGGCAAGCGCGATATATGGCCGGTGGCCGTCACAATCAATAAAAATCGTATCTCAGGTTGTAAAATTTCTGGCATCGAACAATGTTGGGTCAAACGTATTCGGATGTTGAACGATGCCATCGACGCGCGGCCCCCTGAACGCTTTTCTCGACCTCGACGACATCCCCGTCCCCAGCGCTCAAACCGGGCCGCTGGCGGGGCTAACGCTGGCGGTCAAGGACATCTTCGACGTGGCCGGCTACCGCACCGGCTGCGGCAACCCGCAAAAATACGAGGAGGCTTCGCCCGCCTCAAGCACCGCGCCCGCTGTCCAGGCGCTGCTCGATGCCGGCGCGCGTTTCGTCGGCAAGACGCAGACCGACGAACTGGCCTTCTCGCTGATGGGGCTTAACGCGCACTTCCCCTCGCCGGTCAATCCGGCGGCACCCGACCGCATCACCGGCGGTTCATCCTCGGGTTCGGCTTCGGCGGTCGCCGGCGGCCTCGCCGACATCGCCACGGGTTCGGACACCGGTGGCTCGATCCGCGCTCCGGCAAGTTTCTGCGGCCTGATCGGGCTGCGTGCCACGCACGGCCGCATTTCGCTCGATGGCACGATGCCGCTTGCTCCCTCCTTCGATACATTCGGCTGGTTTGCCAGGGACATGGCCGCCTACGAGAAGGTCGGCGCCGTGCTGCTGGGCGAGGATAGGCACCGCCACGAGTTGAAACGCCCGCTCGCCCTGGATGTGCTGGACGAGCTCATGCTCGGTCGGAAGGAGGACGACGCCTATCGCGACATGGTGCGGCCTGTCGTGTCGGTGATGGGGGCACCGAAGACCGCCGACCCGCTGTCGCATTCCATCGACGATCTCTACTGGTGTTTCCGTACGCTGCAGGGATACGAGGCCTGGCAGAGCCATGGCGCCTGGATATCGGCGAGCGGCAGTGCGCTCGGCCCGTTCGTCAAGGAGCGCTTCGAGCATGGCGCGACGATCGATCCCGAGGCTGTGCAACGCGAAACGCAGCGGCGCGATGCCTTCCGTGGCGAACTTGCGGCCCTGCTTGGCGAGGACGGCGTGCTGGTGCTGCCGACCGTTCCGGGCGCCGCGCCGCTCAAGGCGGCCCCGTTCGAGGATTTGCAGAATTGGCGCGAACGTGCCTTAAGGCTGCTGTGCCTCTCCGGCCTGTCGGGCCTTCCACAGATCACGCTGCCGCTCGGTTCAGTCGACGGCGCGCCCTTCGGCCTTTCGCTGCTGGGACCGAGGAACAGCGACAGACAGTTGATGGCACTGGCCGCACGCATCCTCGCGGCTTGGCGGAAAGGCTGATGACATGGATACTTTGACCCGCATGCGCGCCTTCATCGATGTGGTCGAGGCCGAAGGTTTCTCGGCGGCAGCGCGCAAGATCGGGCGCTCCAAGGCGCTGCTGTCGAAATATGTGCGCGAACTGGAGGACGAGCTCGGCGCGCTGCTGCTCAACCGCACCACGCGGCAGTTCTCGATGACCGAGGCTGGCCACACCTATTACCGACGTGCTTCGGAGATCGTGCGCGAGGTCGACAGCCTCGCCGACGCGGTGCGCGAATCCTCCGGCGACGTGCGCGGCAGGATCAAGCTTTCGGCGCCCCGCACTTTCGCCGACGCGCCGATCGGCCAGTCGCTGATCGACTTCGCCAAGCAGTATCCCGATATCGTGCTCGACATTCAGCTCGACGACCGCTTCGTCGATCTGGTCGAGGAAGGCTTCGACCTTGCGGTGCGCATCTCGCGCCTGGAAAATTCGTCGCTGATCGCAAGGCGCCTGGCCCCCTTCTCGATAAAGCTCTGCGCCTCTCCCGAACTGATCGCCAAACATGGCATGCCGACCCGGCCGCAGGATCTGGGCCGCATGCCCTGCATCATCGACACCAACGGTCGCGGGCTGAACAACTGGCCGTTCAAGGGCGACAACAACGATCAGTTGAGCGTCGCGGTGTCGGGCCCGATCGAGGTCAACAGCCCGATGACGGCGCGGGCCGCGGCCGTGGCGGGATTGGGATTTTCCATCCTGCCGGACTTCATCGCCGCGCCTGACATCGAAAGCGGCCGGCTGGTTACCGTGATGGATGACCGCATCCTGTCGGGCGGCGGCATCTTCGCCGTTTATCCGCATCGGCGTTATCTGCCCGCAAAGGTTCGCGTTTTCGTCGACTACCTGGTGCAGTGGTTCAAGGACAAGTGAACGGCCAGGCCAGTCTGCAACCCCCGGCAGTCCCAATTTCGCCCCCTTTCTGGTAACTGTCGGTATTCCCCGAGGGCCTATGGATTCGCGATCAAGAATGCACCTGAAAAGGCGAGCTATTGTGCTGGCTTCGGCCCTGGCGGCGACATTTGCCGCCGTTGAACCCGCCGAAGTGCATCCGCATGTCTTCGCCGAGGCCCGCCTTGAGGTGATCCTCACGCCGGATCACCAAAGTGTGAAATCGTTGCGCCACGTCTGGCGCTTCGACGAGTTGTTTTCCAGTACGGTGCTGATGGAGTTCGACAAGAACTCCGACCTGAAACTCGATGCCAATGAGTTGAAGGATGTCGCCGACACCGTCCATGCGTCGCTGGCCGACTACAATTACTTCCAGCTCGTCACGGTCGACGGCAAGGACGTGCCGATGACACCGCCTCCGCACCTCATGGCCAACTTCGAGAACGACCAGTTGATCATCCTGTTCGAATCCGAACCGAAGAAGCCGATCAAGCTGGCCGGCAAGATCGATATCGGGGTCTACGACCCGACCTTCTACACCGCGATCGACTTCACCGAGGACGCCAACATGCATGTCGACGGCTTGCCCGCCAACTGTAGCAGCAAGGTCATCCGTCCCGACGCCGACCAGGCGATCGCCGAGAACCAGAAGACCCTGACGGACGCTTTCTTCAACGATCCGACAGGTACCGACATGAGCAAGATCTTTGCCACCAAGCTTGAACTGAACTGTCAACCAGAAGGATGACCCCGGTGACGAAACCGTCCCTGCGTCTGGCATTCGGCCTGTTGGCCGTCACCTTTGTGATGGTGAATTTCGCTGGCATGGCCCACGCCCAGAGTTCGCTCGGCATCGGCGTCAATGACGGCATGGCCCCGACCACGGGTCCGTTTGCCCATATCCTGATGTGGATCAACCGGTGGCAGCAGGAATTCTATCGCTCGCTGGCCTCGGCGATGAAGGCGATGCGCCAGGACAACAGCAAGATCTGGCTGCTCGTCGGTCTGTCCTTCGCCTACGGCATCTTCCACGCCGCCGGCCCCGGTCACGGCAAGGCGGTGATCTCATCCTACATGGTGGCCAATGAAGTGGCGTTGCGGCGCGGCATCCTGTTGTCCTTCGTCTCTGCGTTGCTGCAGGGACTGACGGCGGTCGTGATCATGCTGCTTGCCTATTTCGTCCTGCGCGGCACCGCCATTTCGATGACCGATGCGGCATGGTTCATGGAGATCATGAGCTTTGTCTTCGTCACCCTGTTCGGCGCGTGGCTGCTGTGGCGCAAGCTCGGCCCGTCCATCCTTCGCCTGTTTGGAAGGGGCCCCGCCTACAGCCTGTCCGCTGCCCATGCCGGCCATTCGCATGGCGGCCACTCACATGCCGGGCATTCTCACGCTGATCATTCGCATGCCGGTCATTCTCATGCGGCCCATGCCCAAGCGGCGCCTGCCCATTCCCATGCCCTTCACGCTCATGACGAGCATGACCACGGGCACGACCATGCGCACGATCACCACGACCATGGCGCTCACGATCACCACCACGATCACAGCGTCCAAAGCCATGCCCACCACGATCATGCCGCGGGCGAGGTCTGCGATACCTGTGGGCATTCGCATGCACCCGATCCGGCGCTGCTTTCCGGCGACCGCTTTGACTGGCGCACGGCCTGGACGGCGGTGGCCGCGGTCGGCATCCGCCCCTGCTCAGGCGCGCTGATCGTGCTCAGCTTCGCCCTGCTCAACGGGCTCTGGCTCGGCGGCCTGCTGTCGGTACTGGCCATGTCGCTGGGCACCGCCATCACCGTCTCGGCGCTGGCAACGCTTGCCGTGACCGCCAAGAACTGGGCCGTGTATTTCGCCGGCGACGGGCGCATGGGCAACCGCATCCACTCGATCGTCGAGATCGGCGGCGCGGCCTTCGTGTTCTTGTTCGGTCTTCTGCTTCTGTCGGCGAGCCTGACGGGCACTGTGTGACAAGCGGGTTCCAGCCCGCATCGATAGACCTTAAGCAGGAATCTTTCCGCCCAGCTCATCCTCGATATGGGCGCGGATGATCTCGTCGAAACTTGTCTCGGCGGCAAAGCCCAGCTCTCTTGAGCGCCGCGCCTCGAAGCGGGTCGGCCAGCCCTTGACGATCGCCCAGATCGTCTCGTCGGGAACTTCGCGGATGAGGCCTGCCACCCTGGCGCCGGCGATGCGCTGGAGGGCCTCGATCTGCTCGCCGACGGAGACACCAACGCCGGGCATCGTCAGGTTGCGGCGCGGCCCGACGGCAGCACCATCGATCTCGGCCGCATGGATCAGGAAATTGACCGCCGAACGCGGGCTGGCATGGGTATGCACGACCGAGCGCGGCACCGGCAGGATTGCCTCCTGGCCGCTCAACGGCTCGCGGATGATGCCTGAGAAGAACCCAGAGGCCGCCTTGTTGGGCTTGCCCGGACGCACGCAGATGGTCGGCAGCCGGATACCGATGCCGTCGAAGAAGCCGCGCCGCGTATAGTCGGCCAGCAACACCTCGCTCATCAGCTTCTGCGCGCCGTAGGACGTCAGCGGCGTCGGGTGGAATTCATCGGGAATGACCTCCGGGAACGGCGCGCCGAACACGGCGATCGATGAGGTGAAGACGATGCGCGGCGAAATCGCCGCCAGCCGGATCGCGTCGAACAGCGCGCGCGTGCCGTCGAGATTGACGCGGTAGCCGAGATCGAAATTGGCTTCCGCCTCGCCTGACACGACGCCGGCGAGATGGAAGACGACATCCGGTCGCGATGAAACCAGGCTCTCGGCGCCCCCTGCGCCCGCAAGGTCGCCGGTGTGGGTGGTGACGCTGACGCCGTCCATGGCCGGCGCCTGCGGCGGCACGATGTCATGCAGGTCGAGCGCGGTGATCTTGAGACCGCGCAGCGTGCCGTCCTTTGCCAGCCGGGCGATGAGCTTGCGGCCGACCATGCCGGCCGCGCCAGTGATCAGGATGCGCATGTCGACCCCCTATTTGTCCCTATTTTTGCGTTGGCTGCGGCTCCGCAGCCAGAAAACCGCGAAGAAGCCGAACAGGAAGATGACGGCCACGATGCCGGCCAGAATGCCGGAGACGCTGCCTGCCGCCAGCATCACCTTTGGCAGATTATAGGCTGCAATGCCGAACAGCAGCATGATCCAAAATGCCGCGATCGCGGCGTTCCTGGTGTCGCGGTCCATCATGCCGCCTCGTGGCGGCTGCGGATCATCATCGGTGTTTTCAAGGCCATGGAACTCCCGGCGCTAGTGGTGGTGGCCGTGATGGGCAGCCGCATCATGATCATAATCGTGGTCTTCGTGGCCGTCGGCGCATCGGCCGAATTCAGGCTCCACCGTGGCATGGCTGATGTCATGCTCGGCGGCAAGCCGTTTCTTGATGGTGCTGACTGCCTTGGGCGCATCGACGCCATCATCGAGACAGGCATGCAGCGTCGCCATGTTGCTGGTGCCGTCGAGCGACCAGATATGCATATGGTGTATTTCGCGCACGCCTTGCACCGATGCTTCGATATCCCTGGCGATCTCGTCGCGGTCGAGATTTGGCGGCACGCCTTCCAGCAGGACATGGGCGGCCGCGCGCATCAGCGACCATGCGGTGGACAGGATCAGCAGCGAGACGAGGACCGACAGGATCGGATCGATCGGCGTCCAGCCTGTCGCCAGGACGACCAGCGCCGCGACGATAGCCGCGGCCGAGCCCAGCACGTCGCCAAGCACATGCAGGATAGCGCCGCGCATGTTCAGGCCTGCGCGGTCGCCACCATGCAGCACCAGGAAGGAGCCGATATTGACCAGCAGGCCAAGGCTGGCCACCACCAGCATCGGCCCGCCCAGCACCGGCGCCGGCGCTTCCAGGCGGCCCCAGGCTTCATAGACGATCCACAGCGCGATGACGAAGATGGCGATGCCGTTGGTGTAGGCAACCAGCGTCTTGACCCGGCCGAAGCCATAGGTGAGACGGCGGGTGGCCGGCCTGTCCGCAAGGTGGAAAGCATACCAGGCAAGGCCGAGCGCGACCGCATCGGCCAGCATGTGGCCGGCATCCGCCAGCAGCGCCAGCGAACCCGTGAAGATGCCGCCCAGCGCTTCCGCGACCATGAAGCCGGCTGTCAGGCAGCCCGCGATCATTACGCGTTTCTTGTCGGTCGCGCCGTGGACATGCCCGGCGCCATGATCATGCTCTGGCGAGTTGTGGTCGTGGGCATGCGCCATCCGCGAACTCCATGCGCGTATTTTATGCGCCGAACTCCGCGCGAAAATCCTCGAGCCGCCGTTTCTGCTGGCCGTCGCCATCGAAATTGGCCGGATCGAGCCACGCCTCATAGGCCTTGCGCAACGCCGGCCATTCCTTGTCGATGATGGAATACCACGCGGTGTCGCGATTCTCGCCCTTGACGATGAGATGCTGGCGGAAAATGCCTTCGAACTTGAAGCCGAACCGCTCCGCCGCACGCTTCGACGGCTCGTTGCGATTGTTGCACTTCCATTCGTAGCGGCGATAGCCGAGCTCGTCGAATATGTACTTCATGAACAGGAACTGCGCTTCCGTCGCCGCCGGCTTGCGCGAGATGACCGGCCCCCAATAGATGTTGCCGATCTCGATGACGCCATAGGCCGGGTCGATGCGCATCAGCGTCTGTCGTCCGGCGACCTTGCCGCTGGCCTTGTCGATGACGGTGAAGAAAAGCGGGTCCTCGCTGGCCTCGACCTTATCCAGCCAGGGCTGGAAGTCGGCGCGCGTCTCCGGCGGATAATCGGGCAGCCAGGCGAAACGGCCGCCGACATCGGACACCGAGGACGCTTCATACAGCCCGTCGCCGTGCTTTGCCGCGCTCAGCGGCTCCAACCGGACATAACGGCCGTCGATGGCCTTGCGTTCGGGTCGAGGGCGCGGCTGCCAATCCCTTAGATTTTCAGACACCAAAAACTCCAATCCGTTTGACATTTGCCAGCCAAGGCTCACAAAAACGCGACCCAACAGTAAGAACCACACGGACGGGAAAAATGCTCCACACGATTTCGGCCTTCGACCGTCTCGGCGAGGAAAATGCCTTCGCGGTGCTCGCCCGCGCCACGGCACTGGCGAGCCAGGGCCGCGACATCGTCAACCTCGGCATCGGCCAGCCCGATTTCAAGACGCCGCAGCACATCGTCGAGGCGGCGATCAAGGCACTACGCGACGGCCACCATGGCTACACGCCGGCCAATGGCCTTTTGGCGACGCGCGAGGCGGTGGTGCGGCGCACGCTGACCACCACCGGCGTCGAGGTCTCGCCCGAGGCGGTGATGATCCTGCCCGGCGGCAAGCCGACCATGTTCGCCGCGATCCTGATGTTCGGCGAGCCCGGCGCGGAAATCCTCTATCCGGATCCCGGCTTTCCCATCTACCGCTCGATGATCGAGTTCACCGGTGCCGCCCCCATCCCCGTGCCGATGCGCGAGGAAAACGGCTTCGCTTTCTCGGCCGAGGAAACGCTGGCGCTGATCACCCCGAAAACCCGGCTCCTGATCCTCAATTCGCCGGCCAACCCGACCGGCGGCGTCACGCCCCGCGCCGAGATCGAGAAGCTGGTCAAGGGGCTGGAGAAGCATCCCGACGTCGCGATCCTCTCCGACGAGATCTACGACGTCATGACCTATGACGGCGAGACGCATTGCTCGCTGCTCGGCTATCCCGAGATCCGCGACCGGCTGATCGTGCTCAACGGCTGGTCGAAGACCTGGGCGATGACCGGCTGGCGCATGGGCTGGTCGATCTGGCCGAACGGCGACAAGGGCGCCCATCTCTACGACAAGGTGCGCAAGCTGGCCGTCAATTGCTGGTCCTGCGTCAACGCGCCCAGCCAATTCGCCGGCATCGCGGCCATCGACGGCCCTCAGGACGATGTCGACACGATGATGCGCGCCTTCGACCGGCGACGGAAACTGGTCGTCGAGGGACTGAACGCCTTGCCCAACATCTCCTGCATCACGCCCAAGGGCGCATTCTATGCCTTCCCCAACGTGTCGAAGACCGGCTGGAAGGCCAAGAAGCTGGCATCCGCCCTGCTCGACGATGCCGGCGTGGCGCTGATCGGCGGCCCTGACTTCGGCATCCTCGGCGAAGGCTACATCCGGCTCTCCTACGCCAATTCCGAAGAGAATATCCTGCGAGCGCTGGAGCGGATCGGGGCATTCCTGGCGAAGTGAAGTCTAATGCATGTCGCCCAAAAGTGACCTCGGTTTTGGGAAGACGACATGCATAAAAACAAAGACCTAAAGCGCGGCGCATGAATCCGTTTCAACGCGACGCGCTTTAGAAGGTCCAGGACCGCGATCGACCGTCCCGGATGCTCTTGATTGAGAAAAGGGGGACTCTGGATGTTCTATGCAATCCTTGCCTATCACGTGGAAGACGCGATCACCGCGCTCACCCCGCAGGAGGATGCGGCGCTGATGGCCGACCTGCTGGAGATCAACACACGGCTTCATGAGGAGGGCACGCTTGGGCCGTCCGCGCGCCTGGGAGCGACACAGGATGCCTGCACCCTGCGCGGCCCCGGCGACGGCGTGATCATCGATGGCCCCTTCGCCGAAACCAAGGAACAGTTGCTCGGCTTCTATATCGTGGACTGCGCCGCGCGAGACGAGGCTATCGCGATCGCCCGCGACCTGCGCCGCGTCAATGCCACCGCCGTCTACGAGATCCGGCCCGTTCTGCTCTTCAAGCCCGGCGTGCCGCTGGGGACACCGCCTCAAGCGTGAAGACTGAATTGGAAGGTTTATCGGCCCTTTTTGTTTTGAATCTTAGCGAGTTTCTGTTGACGCGCTAATGCAGCCGATGAACCCGTCTGTTTTGGCTGCACCAGCGTTCGAGAAGTTCGTTGTGTCGGTCAAGTTCGATCGCCGTGATGAGCGTTTGAGCCCGTTCAATATAACCAGCGCACCACGCTCGACCGTCAGCAACGTAGTATGAAATAGCAACTCTAAGAGCTTTGATGGCTTTGGCTTTGTCAGCGGATAACGCCTCAGCCACCCCTATTTGGAACAATCTATGGTGCTCTGATCCCCAACGCTGCCGATGCAAGTATCGCACGTGCTGTTCGTAGCCGCCGTTCTCAGCGAAGAAGGGCAACGCCTGTTCTACTCCAAGGCGGAGCATCGTAATTGCCGATTTTTCTGCATCCTCAACGGACGCTGCCGGCAACCAAACATCCGCGCCAGCAGGCGTCGCCAGCCGAAAGCCAGGTTGAAGAACAGGCATGTCATTGCCGGCAATCGTGAAGGCAGCGACGTTGACGCAGAAATCTCGCGACCCGAAGGCTGAAATCTGAAAGTTGAACACGTGCAAGATGCCATCACAAACTCTAACGAAATCGCGACGACCTGCACGCTGAAAACCTTCTCGGAGCATCGTCGAGTGCCATATTTGGCTAATCGCTGGGGTCAGCACATCGGGTGATTTCCCCATCTACATTTCTTCCCCTACCCGCGTCCGACGAACGGCATCTTGGTTGCCATCACCGTCATGAACAGTACATTGGCGTCGAGAGGCAGGCTGGCCATGTGGAGCACGGCATCGGCGACGCGCTGCACGTCCATCACCGCCTCGGCCGCGATGGTGCCATTGGCTTGCGGCACGCCAACCGTCATCGGTTGCGCCATGTCGGTCAGCGCGTTGCCGATGTCGATCTGGCCGCAGGCGATGTCGTAGGGCCTGCCGTCCAGCGCCAGCGTCTTGGTCAACCCGGTTATGGCGTGCTTGGTCGCCGTGTAGGGCGCCGAGCCGGGCCGCGGCGCATAGGCCGACACCGAGCCGTTGTTGATGATGCGTCCGCCCATCGGCTTTTGCCTGCGCATGGCACCGAAGGCGGCACGGGCGCACAGGAAGGAGCCGGTGAGATTGACGCCGACGACGTCGTTCCACACCTCGACGGGGATCTCGTCGATCGGCGTCGATTTGTAGCCCATGCCGGCATTGTTGAAGAGCAGGTCGACCCGGCCGAAAGCCTCGATCACCTGCCTGAACAAGGCATCGACATCGTCGGCCTTGCTGATGTCGCAGGCAACAGCCAATGCCTTGGCCTGCGTCTGTCCGGCCTCGGCGATCGCCTCGTCCAGCACCGGCTTGCGGCGCCCGCAGAACACCGTGTTCCAGCCGGTCTTGAGCAGCGCCGTGGCGACGCTCTTGCCGATGCCGGTTCCGGCACCGGTGACGATGGCTGTCTTGTGATCTGTCATGACTGTCCTCCGCGACCGTCCAGCCATCGCAAATGACGGCGGCCATGACAAGCCAATCTGGTTGGGGCCAATCTGGATTGAGCCAATCTGGTTGGGGAGCTGCCGACAAAAAGGGCGGTCATTGGCGACCGCCCTGATCTGAACCAGCTTGGGAGGAGGAAAAGCCGATCCGACTGTCTAGAATGATGCGCTTGCTGGGTTAACGAAAGGTTAACGCCGACAAGGGCACCTGTGCCGATTTGGTTACCAGCGCGGATTGGGCGAGGTTCCGGTCTTCGCCGGCACCTTTGCCGCCGAAACCGTCGCCTCGACATGGTCGACCAGCGCATCCGACAGGCCGAGGCGGCCGGCGAGCAGGTCGAGATAGCCGCGTTCGGCGCGTGTGTCGGGATCGATGGTCAGGCGCGACGCCGTGTAAAGCTCGAGCTTCTGCGCATCGGTGTGGGCACTGGCCACCAGCGCATCCAGATCCAGCGGCCGCTCCAGTTCCGTCATCAGGAATTTCTCGGCGCCGGCACCAATGCCGGCAAGGCTGAGCTTGCCGGCAATCTTCTGCCGTTCATCGTCGTCGACATGGCCGTCGGCCTTTGCCGCCGAGATCATGGCGCGTATCAGCGTCAGCGTGAATTCATCCTCGCCCTGCGGCGCCTGCGAGGGGTGGAAGTCAGTGTCCTTCGGCGGCGGCAGCAATTCCGGCTCGCCGGCGGCGGGCGCCTCGGCAGGGGCATTGCCACTCTTGTAGTTCTGGTAGGCCTTGTAGGCGAGACCGCCGATGGCGGCCAGGCCGCCGAGCCTCACGGCGGCACCCGTCACCTCGCGGCCAGCCCCGGTTCCAAGCAGCACTGCGGCAATTGCACCGGCGGCCAGCGGGTTGTCCTTGGCCATCTGGACGGCCTCGCCCGCCTTGTCGCGAACCGTGGAGTCCGTTCCGGGAATCTGCGAGCCGAGCAGATCGTCGAGAAGCTTCTTGGGATCGAACATTCAGTGCCTCCAGATTTGCCCGGCCGAACGGGCAGGTTTCGAACGCCGAAGAGGTAAGTCCCGCTCCTTGACATTACAATGACGGACCCGGCCTTGCCGCGGCCGGCAATTCCGAAACAAATCTAGGATCCGATATGAGGCGCCCTGCCCTGCGCCTGCGCCAGTTCGACCTGGCGTTGACGCTCGGCATAGCGCCGGCGATCTTCATCCGACCGGGCGTCGAAGCAATGCGGGCAGGAGACGCCGGCGGTATATTTCGGCGACTGCCGGTCGTCGCCGGTCAACGGATGCCGGCAGGCGCGGCAAAGCTCTGCCTCGCCCTCGACCAGGCCGTGCGATACCGAAACGCGCTCGTCGAACACAAAACATTCGCCCTGCCACAGGCTTTGCTCGGCGGGCACCTCTTCCAGGTATTTCAGGATACCGCCCTTGAGATGGAACACGTCCTCGAAGCCGAGTGACTTCACATAGGCCGTCGCCTTCTCGCAGCGTATGCCACCGGTGCAGAACATCGCGATCTTGCGACCGTCCAGTTCCGCGCGGTGCGCCTCCACCCAGGCCGGAAACTCGCGAAAGCTGCTGGTGGCGGGATCGACCGCGCCCTTGAAGGTGCCGATCGACACCTCATAGGCATTGCGCGTGTCGATGACGATCGTGCCGGGATCGCTGACCAGCGCATTCCAGTCGGCCGGCGCGACGTAGGTTCCCGCACTTTCGGCCGGGTCGATATCCTCGACACCCATGGTGACGATCTCGCGCTTCAGCCGCACTTTCATGCGATGGAACGGCATCTCGCTGGCGCTGCTGTATTTGACCTCGAGGCCGGCAAGGCCTTTGATGGATTCGAGATGTTCGATCAGTGCGGCGATGTCCGCTTCGCTGCCGGCAACAGTGCCGTTGATGCCTTCATGCGCGAGCAGCAGCGTGCCCTTGATGCCGCGTCCGCAGCAGAAGGCGGCGAGCGGCGCGCGCAATTCCTCGAAGGCATCGAGCCGGGCGAACCGGTAGAGCGCGGCGACACGGATGGGTTTTGTTGGCGTGGGCGATGTCATTGCCAGGGCAACTAGACGCTGGCGGCGGCCGTTTCAAGGCTGAGCGGTTTCATCCGCCCGTCATCGTCCTCGATGGCAATGGCCGACAAAGCCGGTCGCCGGCGCGTGACATCGCGACACGCTTGGTTTCGTGGACAGGAAAACACCGGTCTGCTAATCGGTTGAATTAACAGTAGACGCGGAGAGACAAAGTGCGAGCCAAGACCGAAAAACTCCTGTCGCTCCTCAATGGCCAGCCGGTGATCCCGGTGCTGAAAATCGCCGATGTGGCCGACGCGGTGCCGCTGGCCCGCGCGCTGGCCCGTGGCGGCCTGCCGGCCATCGAGATCACGCTTCGCACCGCAGATGCGTTGGAAACCATCCGTCGGGTGGCGGGCGAGGTCGAGGAAGCCATCGTCGGCGCCGGCACCATTCTCGACGCCCGGCAGTTCGGTGAGGCAGCAAGCGCCGGCTCAAAATTCATCGTCAGCCCCGGCATCACCCGTGAGCTTCTGGCGGCGGCCGGGGATAGCGATGTTCCCCTGCTGCCTGGCGCCATCACGCCGGGCGAGATCATGGCCGCGCGGGAAGCCGGCCTGCGGTTCCTGAAATTCTTCCCGGCCGAACAGTCCGGCGGCATCGCCTCGCTCAAGGCATTCGCTTCGCCGCTGGCCGATGTGAAGTTCTGCCCGACCGGCGGCATCACCGGCAAGAACGCCGCCGACTATCTCAGCCTGCCCAACGTCATCTGCGTCGGCGGCTCCTGGGTGGCGCCAGACGACATGGTCAAGGCGGGCAAGTGGGATGAGATCGAAGCGCTGGCGCGCGCGGCAAGCAAGCTGGCAAGGTAGCTCTTCGCCTTTCAAGCCGCATCATCTTCCGGCGCCCCGTCCATGTAACGAAAAACCCGGCCGACTTGCGTCGACCGGGTCCTGTTGAACCGACTTCGAAACGATCCGTTACAAACTTTGACCTGTTCGACGACCTTGTGATGGTGACGCCAATGCGTGACCATCTGGGTGTGGCAATGCTTTCCATGCATATGGTCATGGCGATTCACGACCATCGTATCGGCCTGAGTGGGACCGATGGCCGCTGAAGCTGCCGCAGCCGAAATGAGCGATGCCAATAGTATTTTCATGGATTTCCCCGGGGATTTAAACGAACGAGGGTGGAACCCGCGAAACGGCAGGGCGTTCCGGGGTCACGGCAATGTCAGCCATGCGTGATGTCGTTGTCGCGGCCATGTGGACCGCGCAAATACCTTGGAAATGAAAAAGCCGCGCGGGTCGCCCGGCGCGGCTTCTGGTTCGAATATCCGGCCCTTACTTGGTCTGGAAGCGGGCGACCGAAAGGAATTTTACGGCGTTGCCGGTGAACCGGTTGGCGTCAGCCATCTGGTTGTCCGCCTGGAAGCCGGCCGTGTAGACCTCGCTCGGCGGCGTATGCACGATGTTGTAGGCATAACCCGGCGCCGTCGTCGAACTGGAAACAGTGGTGATGGTCTCGCCGCTGCCCAGCGCCCAGCGGGCGGCCTGCGGCGCGGCGGCTACCACAAGGGCCTTCGGTCCAGGCTTCTGGTCGCGTGCGGTGGCCCGTGACTCCTTGCGCGTCGTCTTCACGCCGGCGCCGATTGCGGCGACCGGATCCGTACCGGCGGGGCGTGCAACGATCGCCTGGCGAGGCGATGCGGCATCGACGCCATCCGGGTCGTTGAAGGCCGAGCGAGGCTCGGACAGCGAAGCAACCTGATAGACATCCTTCACGGCAGGCGTCGCGACGCTGGGTGCCTTGGACACCGAGGACGCCGTCATTGCCGGCTGTGCATTGACCTGTTCGAGAACGGCCTTGACCTCGTCCGGCCGGCCTGTGTCAGGCCGCGCCGTCGGCAGCACGGAGAACGCGTCGGCGGCGGTATTGCCTTGCTCGGCCGTATCGGCGAGCGCCAGCAGCACATCCTTGCTCGGCGGCGTCACATCGGCCGCTGTGGCCGCAGGCGCGTATTTGGGGCGCCAGGTTGGCAGCGGTATGTTGTTGACCGCGACCTGCGTCGGACCAGGCGCATTCGACTGCTCCGACGTGCCAAAAGGAACATTTGCCGGCGCTTGCGCGGTCGCGACCGTCCGCTCGGTCGTGGCGGACGCATCGGCCACGGCGAACGGCACGTTCCCGGGCTGCTGGGCACCGACATCAGCCTTCGGACGCGGCGCAAAGTCAGGAACGGGAACGTCGCGGGCTGGCAGCGCCGCGATGATGGTCTCCGGCGTGTCCTGCTCGGACTCCGAAGCCGACGCATCGGCAATCTGTGGAATCTCGGCGCGCTTGGCATCCTGCGGCGCCACGATGGCGATGCCCGGCAAGGTGCTCTTGGCGGCAGGCGCGGCCTTCACGGCCCTGGGTGCGGGCGCGGACTCGTCCGAAGCGACATCGGCGCTGTCGTCGGCCTCGTCGGAACCGCCGCCAAAGAGCGAGGCGAGCAAACCGCGGGATTTCTTGGTGCCGCCACCGGCACTGGCCAGTTCGATGGCGGGAGCGCCGGAACCGACGCGCGACTTGTAGGCGGCAAGTGCCTGTTCGTAGCCGGGCAACGGCTTGCCGTCGCTCGGTACATGCAGCGTCTTGCCATTGGGGAACACGCTGACCAGTTCCTGGCGGCTGATGCCGGGCCAATGGCGGACATTGCCGACATCCATGTGGACGAAGGGCGAGCCGGAGGTCGGATAGTAGCCGACGCCACCGCCCTGCATCTTGAGGCCGATGTTGCGAAGCTTCTTCAGCGGCACGCCGGGAATGTAGAAGTCCATCGCCTTGCCGAGCATATGCTGGCTCTTCTCGGCGACGCCCCTGCTGCGGCTGCGCAGCATCGAGTTCGTGGATGGCGAGCGATAGCCGCAGACGACCTGGATGTAGTCGGTCGCGCCGCTTTCACGGTAGGCTTCCCAGACCAGGTCGAGCAGGCGCGGATCCATCTTGGTCGGTTCGTTGCGCCGCCAGTCGCGCAGGATGATGTTTATCTTCCGCAGGCCTTCGGGATCGTAGCGACCGTTGCGCTTGTAGACGATCTCCGCCTTTTCATGTGTGTGCAGGTGATAAAGCTTCAGCGAACGCGTTTCAGCGCTGGCGCCGGTCGCGGCGGCTGCAAGGAACCCAAAGGCAACAACCATAGCTGTCAGCCATCTCGGCCAAGCGCGCATACGATAGGATCGCCCGTTCGTGTGTCGTTCGATTCTGTTCAAATCAAAAGGCCTTGCAGGCTGTCGTCTGTCCCCGGGTTTCCCCAAACAGATGCGTCAGGATCGCATCCGAATATCAACCCTAATGGTTAATCATCGCTTATTGAAGCCGAAATGCGGTAACACCGTGGCGATATCCCGTCAAAAATTGTGTACAGCGTTTCTTGGTAAACTACTGGTTTAGATCACGATTCGGTCGTTACTCGATACACGATCTGTTACGGTTTGCCTTAAATGCGTGAACAAGCGGTGGCGCATAGCCTTGTTTGGACAGTCCGTGCTTCGCGATGCAATCAAGCACGCGACACTATATCGGGAAGCTGGACCCGGCCTTGCGTCCAGACCCCGCCCGATCTCGGTGTGGACTCTGTCTGCTTGTTTCCTTGGGCATGACCTTGCCCGAAAATCGGTTCCCGCTTTTCGGAAACAATGCCCTAGGATGCGAGCCGCTCGACGCGACCGGTTTCCGGGTCGATACCGTACTCCTTGAGCTTCCGGTAGAGCGTGGAGCGGCCGATGCCGAGGCGGCGGGCGACTTCGCTCATCTGGCCGCTGTAGTGATCGATGGCGAGCTTGATCATTTCGAGTTCGACATCGGCAAGCGCGCGCACATTGCCGCGTTCATCCAGCGCGCGCAGCGTGCCGAAGCGGGGCTGGAGCCTGACCTGCGGATCCGGACCGGGCATAGCGGTCCCCTCGCCTTGCTTGGTGTTGTCTTCACCGGCATGCGTGTCCGGCGGCAATGGGGCCTTCGGCTGCGCACCCTGCGCGTCGAGGTTGACCGTGCCGCTGACCTGCGCCCGGATCTGCGGGAACTCCTCCTCGGTCAGCACATCGCCGTCGCAGAGCACCGAAGCGCGGAAGACGGCATTTTCCAACTGCCTTATGTTTCCCGGCCAGTCATAGGCCTGCAGCATCGCAAGCGCGCCAGCCGAAATGCCCTGCAGCCGATGGCGCGTATCCGCCGGCGCCACCTTGTCCATGAAATGCTCTACCAGGTAAGGGATGTCGTCGCGCCGGTCGCGCAGCGGCGGCACGAAGATCGGATAGACGTTGAGACGGTAGAACAGATCCTCGCGGAACTTGCCGTCCTTGACCTGCTGCAAGAGGTTGCGGTGCGTCGCCGAGATCAGCCTGATGTCGACGCGGACGGTCGAGCGCCCGCCGACCGGATCGACCTCGCCGTCCTGCACGGCGCGCAGCAGCTTGACCTGCACGTCGAGCGGCAGGTCGCCGATCTCGTCGAGGAACAGCGTTCCCGAATGCGCCTCGACGAATTTTCCGGTGTGCTTCTCGGTGGCCCCGGTGAACGAACCCTTCTCGTGACCGAACAGGATGGACTCGACCAGATTGTCTGGAATGGCGCCGCAATTGACGGTGACGAAAGGTTTCGAACGCCGGTCGCCCGTGCCCTGGATGGCACGCGCCACCAACTCCTTGCCGACGCCCGATTCACCCTCGATCAGGATCGGGATGTTGGAGGCCGCCGCCTTCTGGCCAAGACGGATCACGCGGTCCATCGCCGGGCTCTGAGTGATCATGTCCTTGAAGCTCAGATGGCCGCCCTTGCGGCGCGATGTGCGCCGCACCTCGCCCTCGATCGCCTCGACCTTGAGCGCATTGCCGATCGATGCCTGCAGCTTGTCGGGAGAGGCCGGCTTGACGACGAAATCAAAGGCGCCGTGACGCATGGCCGAAACGACGGTGTCGATGCCGCCCTGCGATGTCTGCACGATGACGGGGATATGGATGCCGCGCTCGCGCATCGCCTTCAGCACGCCGATGCCGTCGAGGCCGGGCATGACGAGATCGAGGATGACCACCGAAACGTCGCGCGCGCCGGGACCGTCAAGCATATCGAGACCGGCCTCGCCGCCATCCGCGACGATTGCCGCGTGGCCGAATTTCGTGACCGCCCCCTCGAGCAGCCGGCGCTGCACGGGATCGTCATCGACTATGAGTATGGAACCTGTCATGACTGGTGAACAACGCCCGCCCGAGGAATTTTTGCCCTGTGGATCATCTTGGCACAGGGTTCTAAATAAGGTTTCAAAAAACCCGGTGAACGAATTCCTTAGGATTTGACCGGCTTCCTGTTCCTCCTTTTAAATCTTGATTCTGGAAGGTATCGGCGATGCATATGGTTTCGGCTCGGCAATTTGCGCCATCGGCACCCGGTCGGGGCGCGGCGGAGCTTGGCAATCTGCCGGAATGGAACCTCAACGATCTCTACCCCGGCATGGATGCGCCGGAACTGAAGCGCGACATCGCGAAAGCCGCCACCGACGCGACCAGCTTCGAGAGCCGCTGGAAAGGCACGCTCGCGGCCGAGGCCGCACGCGGCGGCGAAGGCAGGCTGGGTGAAGCGCTCAGGGCCTATGAGGCGCTGGAGGAACTGATCGGCCGCATCGTCTCCTATGCCGGGCTGGTCTATGCCGGCAACACGGCCGATCCGCAGCGAGCCAAGCTCTATGGCGACATCCAGGAGAAGATGACCGATGCCAGCGCGCATCTTCTGTTCTTCGCGCTCGAACTGAACATGATCGATGATGCCGTGATCGAGGGCGCGCTCGCTGCCGACCCTGTTTTCGGCCACTACCGACCATGGGTGCTGGACCTGCGCATGGACAAGCCCTACCAGCTCGAGGACCGCGTCGAGCAGCTCTTCCACGAGAAGTCGATCACCGGGCGCGGCGCCTGGAATCGCCTGTTCGACGAGACGATGACCGACCTGCGTTTCGACGTGAATGGCGAGGAGATGACACTCGAGCCGGCGCTGAATCGCCTGCAGGATGCCGACGGCGAGGTCCGCCGCCAAGCCTCGGAGGCGCTGGCCGCGACCTTCCGCAAGAACCTGCGCACCTTCACGCTGATCACCAACACGCTGGCCAAGGACAAGGAGATTTCCGACCGCTGGCGCGGCTTCAAGGATATCGCCGATTCACGCCATCTCGCCAACCGCGTCGAGCGCAGCGTCGTGGACGCATTGGCGCTCGCGGTGCGGGAGGCCTATCCGCGCCTGTCGCATCGCTACTATGCGATGAAGGCGCGCTGGCTGGGCATGGAGGTGATGAACCACTGGGACCGCAACGCCCCGCTGCCCGAGACCCCGCAGGCCGTGATCGGCTGGGACCAGGCCAGGGACACGGTGCTGTCGGCCTACCAGCGCTTTTCGCCCGACATGGCGGAGATCGCGCGGACCTTCTTCGATCGCAACTGGATCGACGCACCGGTGCGTCCGGGCAAATCGCCCGGCGCCTTCGCGCATCCGACGGTGCCGTCGGCGCATCCTTACGTGCTGCTGAACTACATGGGCAAGCCGCGCGATGTGATGACGCTGGCCCATGAGCTCGGCCACGGCGTGCACCAGGTGCTGGCCGCCGGCCAGGGCGCGCTCATGGCCTCGACGCCGCTGACTCTGGCCGAGACGGCGTCGGTGTTCGGCGAGATGCTGACGTTCCGCTCGCTGCTCGACCAGACCACCGACAAGCGCGAGCGCAAGGCGATGCTTGCCCAGAAGGTCGAGGACATGATCAACACGGTCGTGCGCCAGATCGCCTTCTACGAATTCGAGCGCAAGGTACACTCCGAACGCAAGAATGGCGAACTGACCTCCGACAAGCTCGGCCAGTTCTGGCTGGAGGTGCAGGCGGAAAGTCTCGGACCGGCGATCAAGCTGCGCGAGGGCTACGAGGTCTTCTGGACCTATATCCCGCACTTCATCCATTCGCCCTTCTACGTCTATGCCTATGCCTTCGGCGACTGCCTGGTGAACTCGCTCTATGCGGTCTACCAGAATGCCGAGCGCGGCTTCCAGGACAAGTATTTCGAGATGCTGCGCGCCGGCGGCACCAAGCATCATTCTCAGCTTCTGGCGCCCTTCGGCCTTGACGCCACCGACCCGGCCTTCTGGCAGATTGGCCTCGGCGTGATCAGCGGCCTGATCGACGAGCTCGAAGCCCTGGACCGTTAGCGCATGCGCCGACAACCAGCACCGGCTGTCGGCGCACGATGCTCCAACACGCGCCCCGCGACACCTCGCTGACTTGCGAGACCGCTAGAACAGTTTGGCCGAAATGCAGATCGGAAATCCGTCTATTCTTGTCCTGAATATTTGTTCTAGAATAACTCTGCCCGAACGTTTTCCGATAGCTTTCCGCAAGCTGTATGATAGCCTCCGCCCTCAAGCTCAGCCGGAGCGCATGCGGATCGGGCCGAGGACTTCTCCGCCGACCGTGGCGTTCTGGCAGACGCGACAATGGCCGTCGGCTATGGCAAGCAAAGCCGATCCCCGACAGCTCGATCGAAGCCGGCAGTTCCACGAACCGTGGAACCACCATCGAATGGTCCTTCGCCGAAACGTCATGACTCCATGCCACGGCGGACGGATCCGACTGGAGAGAGAAAATGGGAATTTTCTATTGGCTCGTGGCGTTCCTGATAGGTGTGTTGGTGGGCTGGTTCATCTGGGGACGCCTGCGCGGCGAACTCGACAGCTTGCGTGGAGATCTCGATCGTACGCGCAGTGAGCGCGACAGGCTGCGCGCCGACAGCGACCGGCTGACCGGCGAGCTGGATGCATGTGGCAAGACCCGCGCCGATCTCGAGCGCCGGCTGCGCGAGGCGCAGGCAACCCCTGCGGCCAGCACGCCCCCCACGGCAGGCACGGGGCCCGCGAAGGCGGCGAGCCAGGCGCCGGCGGCGGTTATGTCGAGCCCCGCGCCAGCCAAGCCCGCTCCCGCAAGACCTGCTCCTGCAAAGCCCGCTCCGGCCAAGCCGGCAGCCAAGCCCGCCGCGGCAAAGGCCGCGCCAGCAGCCGCCGCGTCGAAGGCAAGCGCGGCGCCGAAAGCTGCCGCACCGAAGCCGGCAGCGGCAAAGCCTGCACCCGCCGCCAAGAAAGCCGCGCCCGCCAAGGCCGCCACGGCGAGCAAGCCTGACAATCTGCGCCGGCTGATCGGCATCGGCCCGGTCAATGAAAAGCTGCTCAAGGGGCAAGGTGTCACCACCTTCGCCCAGATCGCCGCATGGTCGGCCGCCGATATCGAGCGGATCGAAC
Source organism: Mesorhizobium carmichaelinearum (assembly GCA_943370265.1). Taxonomy (GTDB): domain Bacteria; phylum Pseudomonadota; class Alphaproteobacteria; order Rhizobiales; family Rhizobiaceae; genus Mesorhizobium; species Mesorhizobium carmichaelinearum_A. The sequence continues at coordinate 243,758 of CALRQH020000006.1, read as the reverse complement.
ATGCCCTGCAATTCGGTGGCCGCGTCGAGCGGGAGCACTGGGTTGAGCAGGCGAAACTGCTCGCTGCCGGCGACGAAAAGGAATTCGCCCGCCGCTTCCCGTCAGCGGGAACCTCCAGCAACACCTGACCGGCCTGCCGGCATCAGCCAACAGCCCGGCGGCGCCCCCCTTGGGTGTCGCCGTTGGCCTCTGCCACGAGGCCGCCTTTGCGTCTCTCGACGCCGTTCCCTCGATTGCGCTGGAACGGGTCCCCATATAGAGCGGTCGACGTACTCATCGACCGCAACACCCGAGTCCCATGTCCCTGCCCTCCGCTATATTCCGCAATGATGAGAGCGCGCGCCAGCTGGTCTTCGACCGTCCGGCCGACATCATCGTGGCGCATGGACCGGAGGATTTCGAACCCGCATTCCAGGCCGCACAGGCCGCGCACGACGCCGGCAAATGGCTGGCCGGCTACGTCTCCTACGAAGCCGGCTACCTGCTCGAACCAAAGCTCGTACCACTCTTGCCGGATGGTCGCCGCGCCCCACTGGTTTGCCTCGGCGTCTTCGATGCTCCGGTCGAGGAACCCGTCGTCCCGTCCACGGCAGCGCCTACCAACGGGCCGATCTTCGACGCCAGGGCACAGTGGTCGCCAGCGGACTATGAAAAGCGTTTCTCCCGGCTCCATCGGCACATCCGCGAGGGCGACTGCTATCAGGCCAACCTCACCTTTCCGATCCATGCGCAATGGTCGGGCGATCCGCTCGCCGCCTTCGACGCGCTGACCGAGCGCCAGCCGGTCAAATACGGCGCGCTGATCACGCTCGGCGATCCCATAGTGCTGTCGCGCTCACCCGAACTCTTCTTCGAGATCGACGCCGCGGGCATGATCGAGACGCATCCGATGAAGGGAACCGCACCGCGCGGCGCGAGCCCCGAGGAAGACCAGAGGCTGAAGGAGTTCCTGCGCAACGACGAGAAGAACCAGGCCGAGAACCGGATGATCGTCGATCTCTTGCGCAACGATATCTCGCTGATCAGCGAAGTCGGCACGCTGGAAGTGCCCGAGCTGTTTCGCATCGAGAGCTATCCGACCGTCCACCAGATGGTCAGCGACGTGCGGGCGAAACTGCTGCCCGGCCTCACCATCCGTCGCATCTTCGCGGCGCTGTTTCCCTGCGGCTCGATTACCGGCGCGCCAAAAATTCGCGCCATGGAAATCCTGCACGGTCTTGAAGGGACGTCACGAGACGTTTATTGCGGCGCCACAGGCTGGATCGCGCCAGGGGGCACGATGCGCTTTTCCGTGGCGATCCGCACCATCTCGCTCTTTTCCAGCGGCGAGGCCGTCTACAATGTCGGCGGCGGTGTCGTCTTTGATTCGACGGCTGAGGAGGAGTATCAGGAGTGTCTGCTCAAGGCGCGCTTCGCGACGGGAACAAAGCCGGCTTCGAGCTGATCGAAACCATGCGCTGGCAGCCAGCTTCGGGCTTCCTGCGTCTCAACCGCCATCTTGCTCGTTTGCATGCTTCGGCAACGGATCTGGACTTCGCCTTTGACCCGGTCAAGATCGCCGACGCCTTGAAACAGGCTGTCGACGGCGCCAGGGCAGCGATGCGCCTGCGCCTTGTCCTGTCCGATGGCGGCCATGTCACGGCCTCGGCACAGCCTTACGAGCAATCCGTCGCCGATAAGGTCTGGCGGCTGCAGCTTGCACGCACGCGGCTCGATTCGGCCGATGCGCTGTTGCGTCACAAGACCAGCCGGCGCGATGCCTACCAGCGGGCGCGCGCCGAATATCTCATCAGCCAGGCTGACGAGGTTGTGCTGGCCAATGAGCGCGGCGAGGTCTGCGAAGGCACGATCACCAACATCTTCGCCGATTTCGGTGACGGCACGCTGGCAACGCCGCGGCTCGATTGCGGCCTGCTGCCTGGCGTATTGCGCGGTGAACTGCTGGACGAAGGCCGTGCCCTTGAGGCCGTTTACACATGGGACAAACTGAAATCCGCCAAGGCGATCTTCGTCGGCAATTCGTTGCGGGGCCTGATGCCTGCAAGGCTGGCCTGACGCAGGTCCGAAGGAGACCGTTCTGACCGAGGGACGATACATAGCGGCAAACGCCGGCGGACAATCATGAACCAGCGCCAGGCCGTGCCCACCCACACGCCCTATGACGGTTCCTCGAAACTGTTCAGCATCGGGCTGAAGCCGCTCGACCCCGATAGATGGATCGAGGTCGACGACCATCTGCTGCCCTACCTCGCCGAGAAGCGCCGGCTCTACGCGGAAATCCCCGAACGGGTGTTTGTCGAGGAAGACGGCACCCGCGACGCGCAGCGTGAAGTACTGGACCTGCTTGCGGAATACCTGCCGAAGCATTTCCCGCAAACCCATCGCCGCACCGGCCAAGGCGTCGAGGTGGTGGGTGCGGCAGGCAATTCCAAAAGCGGCTCGGCTGCTGGCGGGCTCGGCGACACACCGCTTGTCGCCGCATCCCTTCTCGTCCAGGAGGACCTGGTCATCATGCGTCGCGACGAGAGCGGCTGGCGGCTCGTCGCCGGCTCGCTGTGTTTTCCCTCGTCATGGTCGCTGATCGAAAAATTCGGCCGGCCGCTGCAGGAGATCCACGCGCCGGTGCCGGGCTTCGGTCCCGGCACGCGTCCGGCGGAATTGATCAACCGCATGTTCGACGGCCTCCAGGGCCAGGCCGTCGAACGCTACAACTGGTCGATCCAGTCGGATGACGCGCTCTATCATCCACTCTCCGACGTCCAGCGCATCGACCGCGCCACCAACCGACCCTCAAGATTCCTGGACGGCGACATCAACGCCCACGCCTTCATCCGCGTCGAACGGCAGACGCTGCGCAAACTCCCCGCATCCCGCGATATCCTGTTCACCATCCGCATCCATCTCGACCCGTTGCGGGTCCTGGCTGGTCACACGGATCGGACAGCGCTGGCAACGTCCTTTGCGGCGCAGCTGGAAGCTCTCGATCTCGCCCAGCTCGACTACAAGGGCATGACGTCCGATCGCGACCGGCTGGTTACTGTTCTTAACCACATGGCCAACGGCGCCTGACCGCTGGTTGGCGCTTTTCGCTGGTTTGTGACAATGATCTGTGATGTAGCGCTGGGTCGCCGGGCAAATGCCCGGCTTTTGCGCGTGTTTGCCCGGTCCTGCGGGCCTTGAAGGAGTGCTCTATAAAATGGCGAATGAAAACTGGCCTGTTTACGGTGAAATCAGCGGCCCCGTGGTGATGATCGGCTTCGGCTCGATCGGCCGGGGAACGCTGCCGCTCATCGAACGCCATTTCAAGTTCGACAAGTCGCGGATGACCGTGATCGACCCGCGCGACACCGACCGAAAGCTTCTCGACGAACGCGGCATCGCCTTCGTCCAGGAAGCGGTGACCGAGAAGAATTACAAGAAGCTGCTGACCCCGCTGCTGACCAATGGCGGCGGCCAGGGCTTCTGCGTCAACCTGTCGGTCGATACCGGCTCGGTGGACCTGATGCATCTCTGCCGCAAGCTCGGCGTGCTCTATATCGACACCGTCGTGGAGCCGTGGCTCGGCTTCTATTTCGACACCGAGGCCGACAATGCCAGCCGCACCAACTATGCGCTGCGCGAATCGCTGCTCAAGGAAAAGCGCGACAGCCCCGGTGGCTCAACCGCGATCTCCACCTGCGGCGCCAATCCCGGCATGGTCTCCTGGTTCGTCAAGCAGGCGTTGGTGAACCTCGCCACCGATCTCGGCCTTGAGTTTTGGGAACCGGCGCAGGACGACCGCGAAGGCTGGGCCAAGCTGATGAAGAAGGCCGGCGTCAAGGGCATCCACATCGCCGAGCGCGACACCCAGCGCACCAAGAAGCCGAAGCCGATGAATGTGTTCTGGAACACGTGGTCGGTCGAAGGCTTCGTTTCGGAAGGCATGCAGCCGGCCGAACTCGGCTGGGGCACGCATGAGAAGTGGATGCCGAAAAACGCCAAGAGGCACAAGCATGGTTCCAAGGCCGCGATCTATCTGGAGCAGCCCGGCGCCAACACGCGCGTGCGCACCTGGTGTCCGACGCCGGGCCCGCAGTACGGCTTCCTGGTAACGCACAACGAGGCGATCTCGATCGCCGATTTCTTCACCGTACGCGGCAAGAAGGGCAAGGTGCATTACCGCCCCACCTGTCACTATGCCTATCATCCCTGCAACGACGCCGTGCTGTCGATGCACGAGATCTTCGGTGCCGCCGGCAAGCCGCAGGCCGCTTACCATGTGCTTGACGAAAACGAGCTGGTCGACGGCGTCGACGAACTCGGTGTCCTGCTCTACGGCCACGACAAGAACGCCTATTGGTATGGCTCGCAGCTGTCGCTCGGCGAGGCCCGCAAGCTGGCGCCCTACCAGAATGCGACCGGCATGCAGGTCACCTCGGCGGTTCTGTCCGGCATGGTCTGGGCGCTGGAAAATCCCGAGGCAGGCATCGTCGAGGCCGACGAGATGGACTACAAGCGCTGCCTGGAAGTGCAGTCGCCCTATCTCGGCCCGGTCAAGGGCTACTACACGGACTGGACACCGCTGGACAATCGTCCCGGTCTGTTCCCGGAAGACCTGGACAAAAACGATCCGTGGCAATTCCGCAACATCCTGGTTCGATAGCACCGTTGCCAGTATGCCTCACCGCCTTGCAATCACCCGGAAATCGGGTGATTGAAGGGTGGCGGACATACGAGAGGATTTTCAAAATGACGATTGCGCGCAAACTGCTTTCGGCCGGCATTGCCACGGCCATGGCTGTAGCCCTTGCCGCCTGCAACACGACCGGCCCAAGCGAACCGCCAATGGCGGCGGCGCCCAAGGGAGTCGAAGGTTCGTGGATCGACGCCAAGGGCACGGGTCTGTCGACCTTCGCCGGCGGCAATTTCACCACCGTGGCGACCGACACCGGCCAGAAACTGTCCAACGGCAGCTACACCATGACCGGCGCCACGTCGGTCCAGATCAATGGTACCTCGCTGATCCGCCAGACGCCGGTCAGCTTCAACTGCCTGATGATCTCCACCAGCCAGCTTAACTGCACCAGCTCCAGCGGCCAGAACTTCGTGCTGACCAGGCGCACCTGAACACACAGATGGTTTGACTTGAGAACGGCGGCCATTGGCCGCCGTTCGTTTTTGTGCCGGCAAAGGTACCCGGATTTCTGCTTGCATCCCCGGGAACGCGATGGGAACATGCCGGGAAAAGCTACTGTCGCATCGCAGTCAAGCAAGGGCGTTAAACGCCTCTGGTCAGTTCATCCGGGAGACGAAGATGAAGAAGATCGCCGCCATTGCCGCCCTGTCGGCATCCGCGCTCGGCCTGTCGGCCGGCGCTTCCTTTGCCGACTACACACTGAACATCCTTCACATCAACGACTGGCACAGCCGCATCGAGGGCAACAACAAATACGAAACGACCTGCTCGGCCGACGAGGAGACCAAGGGCGAGTGCATCGGCGGCGCGGCCCGCCTCGTCACGGCGATCGCCAAGGAGCGCAAGAAGCTGGAGGGCCAGAATGTGCTGCTGCTCAGCGCCGGTGACAATTTCCAGGGATCGCTTTTCTACACGACCTACAAGGGCAAGATCGAAGGCGAGTTCCTCAACGACATGAAGTTCGACGCCATGGCGCTCGGCAATCACGAGTTCGATGATGGCGAGGCAGCGCTTGCGCCCTTCCTGGACATGATCAAGTTCCCGGTGCTTGGCGCAAATGTGAAGGCCAACGCCCAGTCCAAGCTTGGCGACCGGGTCAAGCCGTCCATCGTGATTGAGGTCGGCGGCCAGAAGATAGGCATCATCGGCGCCGTCACCAACGACACCCCGGAACTCTCGTCACCGGGTCCGAACATCACCATCGAGAATGACGTCAAGTCGATCACCGCCGAGGTCGAGAAACTGCAGGCGCAAGGGGTCAACAAGATCATCGCGGTGACCCATATCGGCTATCCACGCGAGCGCGACGTCATCGCCAAGATACCGGGTATCGATGTCGTGGTCGGCGGCCACAGCCATTCGCTGCTGTCCAACACCGATCCGAAGGCCGAAGGCCCCTACCCGACGATGGTCGACAACCCCGGCGGCTACAAGGTGCCGGTCGTGCAGGCGGAGGCCTATTCGAAATATCTCGGCGAGTTCAAGGTGGTCTTCGACGACAACGGCAAGGTCAAGGAAGCCAGCGGCAATCCAATCCCTCTCGACAAGTCGATCACGCCTGATCCTGCCGTGCTTGCCCGCATCAAGGAGCTTGGCGCGCCGATCGAGGCGCTGAAGAACAAGGAAGTGGCCGAGACCACCGACGTGATCGACGGCAGCCGCCAGAGCTGCCGCGTCCACGAATGCTCGATGGGCAACCTCGTTTCCGACGCGATCCTCGACCGCGTCAAGGGACAGGGTGTCGAGATCGCCATTTCGAATGGCGGCGGCCTGCGCGCCTCGATCGACAAGGGCACGGTCACCATGGGCGAAGTGCTGACCGTGCTGCCGTTCCAGAACACGCTGGCAACCTTCCAGATTTCCGGCAAGGACCTGGTTGCCGGCCTCGAGGGTGGCCTCAGCCAGATCGAGGATGGCGCCGGGCGCTTCCCGCAGGTTGCCGGCCTCAAATATTCCTTTGACAAGTCGGTCGCGCCCAATGCCGGACGCCTCAAGTCGGTCGAGGTGATGGAGAACGGCGCATGGACGCCGATCAATCCGGACAAGGATTATCTGGTCGCCACCAACAACTACGTCCGCCAGGGCGGCGACGGCTACAAGATATTCGCCGACAAGGCCAAGAACGCCTATGACTACGGTCCGGGCCTCGAACAGGTAGTCGCCGACTACCTCGCCGCGCACCGACCCTATACGCCCAGGCTGGATGGCCGCATCACGGAGATCGCCGCCACCGTTGCCGCGGCGCCAGCAGCTGAAGCGACCAAGCCGGCCGAGGCGGCCTCCGCCAAGCCAGCGAAGGCGGCGGATGCGACATCCGCACCGGCAGCGGAGCCTGCCCCGGCAACTGAGCCTGCCAAGCCAGCGGAGGCGGCTCCGGCAATGCCCGAATTGCCGACCAACTCCGGCAACATTGCCAACACTCCGCCGGCGATATCGACAGAGGCAGCGTCCCCGCCTCCGGCTCCTCCCGCACAGCCGGCACTCGCAGCTCCAGCGCCAGCCGAAGCCCCCGCGCCTGCTCCAGTTGCGGAACCTGCCAAGCCGGTCGAAACGGCGCCCACACCCGCCCCAGCCACGGAACCCGCCAAGCCCGCCCAAGCCGCACCGGCCGAAACCAGTCACGTGATCGTTTCCGGCGACACCTACTGGGATCTGGCTGAGAAGGCCTATGGCGACCCCACCAAGTGGAAAGTAATCTCCGATGCCAACAAGCGCTACCAGCCGCATCGCCTCCCGCTTGGCGCGACCTTGACCATTCCGGCGAAGTAGCCTCGCCCTCTCTCGCATCAGAACACCCGCCTGGGCGACCGGGCGGGTGTTCTGCATCAGGGTGCGGCCACGCGCTGCATTGAAAGCACCAGCAATATCGCTAGGTTCGCGGTCTCGGAGAATCCTGATGACCCTGTCCACCGCCATCGACACCAAATCAGCCAAGGCTGTCGGCCCGCTGCCGGCAGGACATCCGCCGGTCAAAACCGGCAAGGTCGGGGTCATGCTGGTCAACCTCGGCACGCCGGACGGCACCGATTTCAAGCCGATGTGGCGCTATCTTCGGGAATTCCTGTCCGACCCGCGTGTCATCGAACTCAACCGGGCGATCTGGTACCCGATCCTGTACGGCCTCGTGCTGACCACACGGCCGAAGAAGTCCGGCGCCAACTACGCCAGGATCTGGAACCGGGAAAACAACGAGTCGCCGCTGCGCACCTTCACTCGCGCGCAAGGCGAGAAGCTCAGCCAGGCGCTCAGCGATTTGCCGAATGTCGTCGTCGACTGGGCGATGCGTTACGGCAATCCATCGACCGAAAGCGTGGCGAAGAAGCTGGTCGAACAGGGCTGCGACCGCATCCTTTCCTTTCCGCTTTACCCGCAATATTCGGCGACGACGACGGCAACCGCCAACGACCAGTTGTTCCGCGCCCTGATGAAGATGCGCGCCGCACCCGCTGTCCGCAGCGTGCCGCCCTATTATGACGAGCCGGTCTATATCGAGGCGCTTGCCCGTTCGCTCGAACAGCAACTGGCGGCGCTCGATTTCGAACCGGAGGTGGTCATTGCGTCCTACCACGGCATCCCCAAGCCATATTTCGAGAAGGGCGACCCCTATCATTGCCATTGCCTGAAGACGACGCGGCTGTTGCGCGAGCGGCTCGGCTGGGACGACAAGAAGCTGATCACCACCTTCCAGTCGCGCTTCGGCGCGCAGGAATGGCTGCAGCCCTACACCGACAAGACGGTCGAGAAGCTTGGCAAGGAGGGCGTGAGGTCGATCGCCATCCTCAATCCGGGCTTTTCGGTCGACTGCATCGAGACGCTGGACGAGATTGGCCGCGAAGTGGCCGAGACCTTCCATCACGCCGGCGGCGAGAAGTTCGCGCACATCCCTTGCCTCAACGACAGCCCGGAGGGCATGGCGGTGATCGAGGCGATGGTGCGCCGGGAATTGTCCGGCTGGGTCTGACTCAAGCAATTCCAGGAAAAGTGTGAAACGGTTTTCCCGGGAAGCGCGCAGCGCTTTCCCTAGGAATTGCGTCAAAACAAAGAGATAGAGCGGCTCTACGTTTCCGTGAAATGATGAACCGTTCTAGGAACCACCAGCATGCCGGAGCGTTGAGGCGCGCCTTCCGGAGAATTTGATGCCCCGCAAACTCGACCTCAGAAGCGGCCGACCCGTGTGGTCCGCGTATCGCGCGCCTTATGTTCCAACTGAACCGCTGACGCGGGACTCCAAGGCCGACATTCTGATCGTCGGCATGGGCATCAGCGGCGCGATGATGGCGGAAGCGCTGACGAGCGACGGCCATTCGGTTGTCTGCATCGACAGGCGCGGCCCTCTGAAAGGTTCGACATCGGCAACCACGGCGCTGGTGCAGTTCGAGATCGACCAGCCGCTGACGAAACTCTCGAAGATGATCGGCAGGACCTCGGCGCAACAGGCTTGGCGGCGCTCGCGCCTCGCCGTCTCCAATCTTGCCGCCCGCATCGACCGGCTTTCCATCAATTGCGGACCGACCCGCACGCAGTCGCTCTATCTGGCCGGCACCGTGCTCGGCCCATCCGACCTGCGAGACGAGGCCGATGCACGGCGCCAGGCGGGCATAGCTGCAACCTATCTGACCCACGGCCCGCTGGCGGAGCAATTCGGCATCGACCGCGATGGCGCCATCCTCAGCCACGGCAACATCGCGCTCGATCCACGCAAGCTCACCGCCGGACTGCTGCTCAAGGCGCTGGAGAACAAGGCACGCTTCCACGCACCTGTCGAAGCAACAGGGATCGAGGACAGTGCCGACGAAGTGGTCGTCGCCACCAAGGACGGCCCGACCATCACGGCCAAGCATCTGGTGCTGGCGACAGGCTACGAATTGACCGACATCGTGCCTGCCGCCGCCCACCAGATCATCTCGACCTGGGCGATCGCCACGCGCCCGCAGCCACGAAAACTCTGGCCGGGCAGTGCGTTCATCTGGGAAGCTTCAGACCCCTACCTCTATATGCGCGCGACCGCCGACGGCAGGGTCATATGCGGCGGCGAGGACGAGGACTTCGCCGACGAGACCCGTCGCGATGCGCTGCTTGCCGCCAAGAGCGAGCGCATAGCCGAGAAGCTTGGCAAGCTGTTCCCGCAGCTCGACACAAAGCCCCAATTCGCCTGGACCGGCTCCTTCGGCACCACCACCACCGGCCTGCCCTATATCGGCGCCATTCCTCGCCATCCGCGCATCCATGCCGTGATGGGCTATGGCGGCAACGGCATCACCTTCTCGCAGATCGCTTCCGAGATCGTATCGGCCTCGATCAACGGTCTCAGCGACACGGATGCACCGCTGTTTGCCTTCAACCGTTGAGTGCAAACTACAAAACAATCCCTCATCACCAGATTGTAACGCTGCTGAAACACACTTAAGTCTTTGGTGAGGTCGGTTGCGCGAGAGTGGCTCGCGCGACCGGCATCGGAGGGAGAGCCAAATGAATTTCAGTGGTTTCGATATTGCGATTATTGTCCTCGCTTTCCTTATCGTGCTGGTGCTTTTCAAGGGTATCAGGACAATTCCCCAAGGCTATAACTATACGGTCGAGCGCTTCGGGCGTTACACCAGGACATTGACACCCGGCCTCAACCTCATTCTGCCCTTCGTCGATCGCATCGGCGCCAAGATGAACATGATGGAGCAGGTGCTGGATGTGCCCAGCCAGGAAATCATCACCCGCGACAACGCCATCGTCGGCGTCGACGGCATCGCCTTCTTCCAGATCCTCAATGCACCGCAGGCGGCCTACCAGGTCTCCGGCCTGCAGAACGCCATCCTCAACCTGACGATGACCAACATCCGTACCGTCATGGGCTCGATGGACCTCGACGAACTGCTGTCGAACCGCGACGCGATCAACGAGCGCCTGCTGCGCGTCGTCGACGAAGCCGCGCATCCGTGGGGCATCAAGATCACCCGCGTCGAGATCAAGGACATCAACCCGCCGGCCAACCTCATCGAATCGATGGGTCGCCAGATGACCGCCGAGCGCAACAAGCGCGCCCAGATTCTCGCCGCCGAAGGTCTCAAGCAGTCGCAGATCCTCGAAGCCGAGGGCCGCAAGGAAGCCGCCTTCCGCGACGCCGAAGCCCGCGAACGTTCCGCCGAGGCGGAAGCCCGCGCCACGCAGGTGGTGTCGGAGGCCATCTCAAAGGGCGACGTGCAGGCGCTCAACTACTTCGTCGCGCTCAAATACACCGAAGCGCTGGGCAGGATCGGCACGGCCACGAACAGCAAGATCGTGCTGATGCCGATGGAAGCCTCGGCGCTGATCGGCACGCTGGGCGGCATCGGCGAGATTGCCAAGGAGGTCTTCAGGAGCGAAGGCACCGCCGGCGCTGCCCGGCAAGCTGCACGGCCGCCGGTGGTTCGCCCGAGCGAGACTTGAGATTGTCGGAGGATGATCCCGAGAAACGCGAACCGGTTTTCGGAAAGATCATGCTCAACAGGAAGTAGGGACACACTCCCATGCTCGACCGCATAATTTCCGAACTCGGCCCATGGAACTGGATGGTTCTGGGCTTCGTCCTGCTGGTGATGGAAGTCATCGCGCCGGGCGTCTTCATGCTGTGGATCGGCATCGCCGCGCTGCTGATCGGCGTGGTCTCGCTGCTGATCTGGGACGCCGCCATCTGGACGTGGCAGGTCCAGGTTCTCGCCTTCCTGGCACTGTCGGTGATCTCGGCCTTCGTCGGCAAGAAGCTGGTGGGCGGGCGCAATGTTCCAACCGACCAGCCGCTGCTCAACCGGCGTGGCCAGCAATTGATCGGCCGCATGGCGACGCTTGCGGAACCGATCCGGAATGGCCGCGGCCGCATAAAACTCGGCGACACGCTGTGGCGCGTCTCCGGCCCGGACCTGCCGGCCGGCACCCAGGTGCGTGTCGTGGGTGCCGCCGATACCGATCTGGAGCTGACCGTCGAGCCGGTCTGAGCGTTCAGGCCGCGCCGATACGAAGCAGGTCGTGGAAGTGAACCACGCCCATTGGTGTCTTGTTTTCCATCACGACCAGCGCGCCGATATTGTACTCGTTGAGGAGCGCGATCGCTGTTCCCGCAAGCGTCTGCGGATCGATCGTCTTGGGCGTGCGGGTCATGACTTCGTCCACGATGACGTCGGCCAGGTTTCGATGCATGTTGCGCGCCACATCGCCGTCGGTGATGATCCCGGCCAGTTCGCCTTTCGTGTCGACGATCAGGACGCAGCCGACCTTCTTCTGCGACAGGGTCATCACGGCTTCCGGCATCTTGGTGCCGAGCAAAGCCAGCGGAACCTGCTCGCCAACCCTCATGATCTCGGAGACCATGGTCAGGTTGGCGCCAAGCTGCCCGCCGGGATGGAAGGTGCGGAAATGATCCGGCGTGAAGCCGCGCGCTTCGAGCAGCGCAATGGCCAGCGCATCGCCCATGACCAGTTGCAGCAGCGTCGACGTCGTCGGCGCCAGGCCGTGCGGGCATGCCTCGGGCACGCGCGGCAGCAGCAGCACCACATCCGCCGCGCGCGCCAGCGCCGAGGTCTCGCCTGCGGTGACCGCGATCAGCGGGATGGAGAAGCGCCGCGAATAGGCGACGATGCCCTGGAGTTCCTTGCTCTCGCCCGACCACGACAGGGCGATGATGGCATCATCCCTGGCGATCATGCCGAGGTCGCCGTGATTGGCTTCGGCGGGATGAACGAAGAAAGCCGGCGTACCGGTCGAGGCGAATGTCGCCGCGATCTTCGCGCCGATATGGCCGCTCTTGCCGACGCCGGTGACGATGAATCGGCCATTGATCTTCGACACAAGGTCGACAGCCCGCGCGAAGGGCTCGGCCAATCCGTTTTCCAGTGCGGCGGCCAACGCCGCGAAACCGGCTTGTTCGGTCGCCACCGTTCGCAGCGCCGAGGCAATCGAAGCCTGCCTGTCCAGCTGCTTCTTTTCTAGGGATCCCGCATGCATGGGAGATGCGATTAACGCTTTGCCGCGTTCGTGTCCAACGGAAATACCACGTGATGCATGTCATCCAAGGCCATTTCAGCCTTAGCCCAGGATGTTGGGCGGTCTTCGCATGACGCGGTGCGTGGGAAACAGAGGACTTGAAACAGCCGCGAAATCCTTTCGGACATTCAGCGCTTTAGCACGCTGATCGGCTGCCGCCTCAACCCTCCGTTAACCATCCCCATTTACGGTTCGGTAAGTATGGCGCGCGTGCGCCGCGCGAGCAGTGGTGGCGATGTCCGGGGTCCAGCCAAAGAAACGAACGGGACGAAAGGGCAAAGCGGTCTGCGCCTTGCTGCTGGCGACGAGCGTCTTCGGCCTGCTGCGGCCAGCCTTGCTGTACGCGCAGGAAACCGACCTGCGCGGCGAAGTTTCGGAATCGGCGATCCTGGCCGACCAGCAGAAAAGGGCCTTGGCCGGCCAGGGACAGGCAGCACCTGCCAACGCTCCGATGCAGGACAGCCCACGCACCTATCTGCCGGCCAGCGCGGGCGCGGTGCCCGATACCGACACGCCCACAACCGCCAGCGTCTTCGACCCGCCGACAACTCCTGACGACACATCGGCTGACACCCCGACGCCGCCCAAGCCGCGCCAATCGGCGGCGGCAAGGCAACGCACAGTTGACCACGCCAAGGCCTCCAAGCAGACCGCAGCCAACAAGAAGGCGAAGAAGCCCACCCCCGGAACGGCGGCGGATAACGCCGCGACTGGTGATATCGACGCCACGGCGGCGGATCAGGGGCAGGCCAACTCTCGCGCTCTCACGGTCGATTCTGCCGAGAGGCTGAAGCTTGATCCCGGTGCCGAGCGCACGGCAGCGATAGAAGGCCAGAAAAAGAAACCCGAGGACGATCCCTTTGCCGCCACCGGTGTCAAATGGGGCTCCTTCATCATCCGACCGACGCTTGAACAAGGTTTGACTGCTTCATCGAACGCCGATTCGAGTAGTACCGGCAGTTCTGCCCTGCTTTCGGAAACCGCATTGCGTTTCAACGCCATCTCAGATTGGCGTGAGAACTCAGCGACCATCGACGGCTATGGCATCTTCCGCGAGACCATTTCCGGCGAACAGGTGCATGACGCGCAAGGCCGTATCGAAGGCCAGCTCAATGTCGATCTCGACAATGAGCTGCGCGCCATCGCCAAGCTCGGTTATGAAGCCGTGCCGGAATCGGCATCCGCCCCGGGCGCCGTTCCCGATTCGAGTTCGCAGCCGGTGCGCCAGACCGTGAACGGCAGCCTCGGCCTCGAAAAAGATGTCGGCAAGATGCAGTTCACGGTGACCGGCGGCATCGCGCACGACACCTTTGGCGACGCCAAGCTTAACGACGGCACCTCGCTGTCGCAGAAGGATCGCGATTCCACCCTCTACTCGATGAAGCTGCGCACCGGCTACGAAATCTCCCCGGCGCTCACGCCCTTCACCGAGGTGGAGCTTGGCCGCAGGGTCTATGACCTGGGCGTGGACAGCAGCGGCTTCGACCGGTCCTCGACCACGCTCGGCGCCAGGGTGGGAACGAAGCTCGACCTCGGCGAGAAACTGGCCGGCGAATTTTCGGTCGGATGGCTGCGCGAGGCGATCGACGACGCCAACCTGCCGGCGATTTCGGGACCGTCCGTGAATGCGGACATGAAATGGTCGCCGGAGCGCGGCACGATCATCGGCCTGACCGGGCAGACGATGGTCGAGGACTCGACCACCGCCGGCCAGAGTGGCGACATCCTCTATTCCGGCCGCCTCACCGGCGAACGGCAGATCCGCGCCAACCTCACCGGGAATGCGGCGTTGGGACTGGACTGGCGCGACTATACCGGTTCCGACGGGCACGACCTGACGCTGAGCGCCGAGGCCGGCCTGACATGGTGGCTGAACCGGTACGTTGGCCTGACCAGCCGCGCCCGGACCGAAAAGCTGACCAGCAATTTGCCCGGGCGCAACTACACCGCCAACAGCGTTTTCCTCGGGCTGAAGCTGCAGCGCTGAACCGCGCCAAAGAGCATCGTCCGGTTGCGGCGACACGCAGTAAGACTAAAGATGCGTCTCTTCGAATGAGACGCCCTTTAGCAATCAGTTGACGGCTTGGAGTGTCTAGAACGCCGCGCCCCGCCGCTCCGACGGCTTGAGCTCATCGAGAAGCGTGCGGATGACCCCCGCCATGTTCTCGTTCATCTCGCTGCGCCACAGCGCAAAGGCCACATTGGCCTCGACGAACCCTTCCGGCGAACCGCAATCGAACGTGCGCCCCCGGTAGTGATAGCCATAGAAGGGCTGCTGCTTTTCCAGCTTCAGCATCGCGTCGGTGAGCTGGATCTCGTTGCCGGCGCCCCGTTCCTGGCCTTCGAGGATCTTGAAGATCTCCGGCTGCAGGATGTAGCGCCCGTTGATGTATAGATTGGAAGGCGCGGAGCCCGTCTTCGGCTTCTCCACCATCTCGGTGATGCGGAAGCCGTGATGGGTATCCTCGCCACGGCCGACAATGCCATATTTATGCGCTTCAAGCGGGTTGCATTCCTGCACCGCGATGATGTTGTTGCCGGTCTCCTCGTAGAGTTCGACCATGTCCTTCATGCAGCTCTTTTCCGACTGCATGATCATGTCGGGCAAAAGCAGCGCAAAGGGCTCGTCGCCGACCAGTTCCCGTGCGCACCAGACGGCATGACCAAGGCCGAGCGGCACCTGCTGGCGGGTGAAGCTGGTCTGGCCCGGCCCGGGTTGCAGCCGCTGCAGGCGGGCAAGCTGCTCGTCCTTGCCGCGCTGCGCCAGTGTATCATAGAGCTCGAACTGGATATCGAAATGGTCCTCGATGACCGCCTTGTTGCGGCCGGTCACGAAGATGAAATGCTCGATGCCGGCTTCGCGCGCCTCGTCCACCACATACTGGATGACCGGCCTGTCGACGACGGTCAGCATTTCCTTGGGAACAGCCTTGGTGGCCGGGAGAAACCGCGTGCCGAGACCGGCGACCGGGAAGACTGCCTTGCGAACTCTCTTCATGCTTTCCATGATCCGTTTGAAGGTTCTCGTGTAAATCCAGTCGAAAATGAACCAAAGCCGAAAGACAAGGATACGGCTACCGTCCGCGTCGTCAAATTGCCTGACTGGGTCGGGTTCGACGCCAGCGTCTCTCCTAGCATTTTTTCGCCGTCGCAGGCGTGCCTTTCGATCATATTTTATGAACCGGTGATTTCATTTCGCCATCTCGGCCGCAACCTCGGCCTTAATGGTAACCCGTGACATTTTCGCGCCGAAATTGCGAATTATCGAGACGTTCTACTTGTGCAGCCTGAGCAAGGCGGTTCCGATGTGGTCGCCTCGCTCCAATAAACCTCGATACGCCTTTTCGTTCCCGGCGACGCCTATGGTAAACTAATTCATAACCCGGTTCGGCGATGAATGGTCTTCCTGTGACAAAGAAGGAGGAAAAGATGTCCGTTCGAAATGCCGCGAAGCGTATTACAAGCGTCATGACGGCCGCCAGCCTTTCGCTCGCCCTGCTCATGTCCAGTGGACCAGCCTTCGCCGATGCCGGTTTCCGGCAGTGGGTAGCCGGCTTCCGCGCCACCGCCGTGGAGGAAGGCGTTTCGGGCACCGTCTATGACAAGGCCTTCCGGAGCATCAAGGACATCGATCCGGTGGTGCTGGAAAAGGCCCGCACGCAGCCCGAATTCACCGCTCCCGCCTGGGACTATTTCGACAACCGCGTCCATGACCAATCGGTCGCGGTTGGCCGGCAAATGGCCAAGAAATGGGGACCGTGGCTGGACCGGATCGAGGCGAGATTTGGCGTCGACCGCAACATCCTGCTGGCCATCTGGTCGATGGAATCGAACTACGGCGAGATCCTGAAGCGCGACGACATCATGCGCAATGTCGTGAGTTCGCTGGCGACCCTGGCCTACGCCGACCCGCAGCGGTCGAAATACGCCCGCACCCAGCTGATCGCCGCGCTGAAGATCCTGCAGACCGGCGACATTGACGAAAGCCACCTCATGGGCTCCTGGGCCGGCGCCATGGGCCAGACCCAGTTCATCCCGACCAGCTATCAGCACTATGCAATCGACATGGACGGCAACGGCAAGCGCGATATCTGGAATTCCATACCCGATGCGCTGGCAACCGCCGCAAATCTGCTCAAGAAGAACGGCTGGCAGGCAGGCAAGACCTGGGGCTACGAGGTCAAGCTTCCGGCCGGCAAACTTCCCAGCGGTTCCAAGACCTTGTCGCAATGGCAGGCGCTCGGCGTTGTCAGGGCCAACGGCAAGCCGTTCAAGAACGGCGCCGACAAGGCGACGCTGAAGGTCCTGGATGGCCGTGGTGGGCCGGCCTTCCTGATGGTCAAGAATTTCTCGGTCATCAAAGCCTACAACAATGCCGACAAATACGCGCTTGCCGTTGGTCTTCTTGCCGATGAAATCGGCGGTTCCAGTGGTCTTGTGCAGGACTGGAAGCGCCCGTTCACCAAGCTCACATTCGAGGAACGGCAGGAACTTCAGAAGCGGCTTTCGCAGCATGGTCTCTATGACGGCAAGTTCGACGGCAAGATCGGCGACGGATCGAAAAACGCCATCATGGCGTTCCAGGCTAAGGCCGGCTTGACCCAGGACGGCTATCCGAGCATGGAAGTGCTCAAATGGCTCCGCCAGAAATAGAGCCGCATGCCTACGGCGATGGGCGGGACGCCCAGGGGACGCTGTAGCATTTTGATCCGTGCATGACCGGTCATCGGGATCGATCCCGATTTCGGATCATGCACCAGGGAGGAGCGATTGGTTTCGGCTGCGCGTATCAGGATGCTCGTTCGCCGCGCGCCGATTCTGATTCTGGCCGTCATCCTGCTCGCCGTCGGGTCGCTCAGTGCCTTTCATGCACCGGCCATGGCACAAGACCAGCCAAGCCACGGCTGGTCGCTGCGCGACCTTCTGTTCCCACGCAGAAGCGAACGGGTCGAGCCTCCGGCCGAATTACAGCAGCCGCGGCAGAGGCCCAGGGTAAAAAAAGCCCGGCCTCCGCAAGAGCCGGCCGCACCGGAAACGCCGATCGTCGAGAAGGCGCCCGATGCCCGCGTCGTGCTGGTGGTCGGCGATTTCATGGCCTCGGGTCTCGCCGAGGGTCTCGATGCCACTTTTGCCGACAATGCCGGGATCAGGATCGTCTCTCGCAGCAATGGTTCGTCCGGCTTCGTGCGTGACGACTTCTACGACTGGCCCAAACAGATCAAGTCGCTGATCGAGACCGAAAAGCCCGCGGCCGTGGTCGTCATGCTGGGATCCAACGACCGTCAGCAGATGCGCGTCGGCGATGTGCGCGAGCAACCCCGATCCGAGAACTGGAACAAGGAATATGAACGCCGGATCAACGCGTTCGGCGAAGCCATCGCCTCGACCAAGGTGCCCTTCCTATGGGTCGGCATGCCGGCGTTCCGGGTTTCCAAGATGACCTCGGACATGCTGGCCTTCAACGACATCTATCACTCGTCCGCCGAAAGCCATGGCGGTGAGTTCGTCGATGTGTGGGAAGGGTTCGTCGACGAGAATGGCGCCTTCGTCACCAGCGGGCCAGACATCAACGGCCAACCCGTGCGGCTACGCGCCGATGACGGTATCAACGTCTCGAAGGCGGGAAAGCGCAAGCTTGCCTTCTACACCGAAAAGCCGCTTATGAAGATCCTTGGACTGACCACACCGGGCGCCGTCACGGTCTCGGCGCCGGCGGGCGCGCCTGTCGAGGCGCCGACGCCAGCACCGGTGCCCGTCATCGTCGACCGCACAGTGCCGATGCTGCTCAATGATCCCGCACTTGATGGCGGCTCGGAACTGCTTGGCGCCGCACCTCCCGCGACGGTCGATGCGAACCTGCCCGGTGAAAAGCTCATCATCAAGGGCAAGGCGTCCGACGCCTCCCCCGGCCGCGCCGATGACTTCTCCTGGCCGCCAAAGACATCGCCGGCGGCACCGGCCGCGACCGCGAGCACAACGACGCCGACGATCCCCTGAGACGGGTGCTTGATGGACTGACTTCCCTGGACGGGAACGGCAAGCTGGTCACGCAGGCAAGGCCACCGCTGCATTGCCGCGAGACAGGGTTTCGGTCAGGAACGAGAGCAGAGGTTGCACGATGCGTGCCTCCACCGTCTCCTCTCCAATCACCACGATCTCGGTCATCGGCAGCACCGGCCACAGTTCGGACGGCGGAATGATGCGGAGCCCCTCCTGGACGAAGGATCGTCCGAGCACCGTGACGCCGAAACCTCCCGCGACAGCCGCGCGCGCGCCGTTCAGGCTGTTCACGGTGCAGGTCACGCCCCAGTCGCGCCGTATTGAGTCCAAGGCCCGGATCGCGACGCCGCGATAGGTGCAGGGCGTCGGCAGAAGCACCAGCGGCACAGTTTCGGACGATTGATGGTCATAGCCCGCCGAAGCGATCCATACCAAAGGCTCACGCCAGATGACACGGCCGCGCTGGGCACGGCCATCCTTCTTCGCGATCACCACATCGAGCCCTTCATCCTCGTAGGCGGCCAGCAGATGGCAACTGAGGCCAGTCATCAGCTCGAGTCGCACGGCCGGGCAGAGCGCGGCGAATTTTGCCAGAAGCGCCGGTAGATGATGCGGAACAAAATCCTCCGAGATGCCGATGCGCAAGCGCTTGACGTCGGCAGGCTCGACCAGGGTGCGCACCGCCATGTCGTTGAATTCAAGCATGCGGCGCGCCGCCGACAGCAATCGTTCGCCCTCCCCGGTGAGGACCAGCGAGCGGCTCGTCCGGTTGAACAGCGGGTGGCCGAGCAGTTCCTCCAGGCGGATGATCTTCTGGCTGACCGCGGATTGCGACCTGCCGACCACGTCGGCGGCAGCCGTGAAGCTGCCCGTCTCCGCCACCGTGGTGAATGCGCGCAGGAGATCGATTTCCAGGTCGGGATATCGCATCGGGCTTCCTCTGATGCCGAAGCCCGACTCTTAGCTAGAAACGTTCCCGATCGATACCATAAGATTTATGCGTTTCCGTTGAGCCAGCCGAAACGGCAGAGTTCGCCCGTGGTCTACACGGGTCGGGAATATCGAATGCGTGCAATGATGCTGAAGGCTGTCGGCGGGCCTGAGAATTTCGAACTGGCCGACATCGGCATGCCGCGCCCAGGCCCTGGAGACGTGCTGGTACGCGTGCACGCCAGTGCACTCAACCCGGTTGATGCCCGCATCCGCAACGGACTGCCGATCGGCCCAGCCTTGCCGGCCGTTCTCGGCGCGGACCTCTCCGGAACTGTCGAAGCCGTTGAGGATGACGTTTCCGGTCTGTCCCCGGGAGACGAGGTCTATGGCTGCGCCGGCGGCGTGCGAGGGTTGGGCGGCAGCTTCGCCGACTATATCGCGGCCGACGCCCGTCTGCTGGCCCGAAAGCCCAGCCGTCTTTCCATGCGCGAAGCCGCCGCGATGCCGCTGGTTTCGATCACCGCCTGGAACTGCATGGCGAGAGCCGATGTCGGCGCCGGCGACCACGTCCTGGTGCATGCGGGCTGCGGCGGCGTCGGCCACATCGCCCTGCAACTGGCAAAGGCGCGGGGCGCGCGCGTCACCGCCACCGTTTCGTCTCCTGAAAAAGCTGCGATCGCGCACGAGCTTGGCGCCGACCACACCGTTCTCTACGCTCAGGAGAGTGTCGCGGATTATGTCCAGCGCCTGACCGCTGGCCGTGGCTTCGACGTCGTGGTCGACACGGTGGGCGGGGGAAACCTCGATCGTTCCTTCCAGGCGGCGGCAATTGGCGGCCGCATTGCCGCGACCGCCGCGCGCAGCACGCACGACCTGTCGCCCCTGCATGCCAAGGCGCTGTCGCTGCATGTCGTCTTCATGCTCATTCCCCTGCTCGAAAATGTCGGCCGGGAGGATCACGGGCGCATCATGCGGGAAATTGCGGTTATGGCCGACAATGGCAAAGTGCGTCCCTTTGTCGATCCCGCCCGGTTTGGGCTGGAGCAACTCGCCGACGCCTTTCGCCATCTTGAAAGCGGACGAGCACTCGGCAAAGTCGTCGTGGATCTGATGTGAGGCTGACGATGGCCGAGGCACCGAGTGGACTGACGGAACTGGACATCCGCAACGCGGCCGAGGCGATCCTGCGCGCCGAGCGCGAAGGCGAGGCCATGCCGCCGCTCAGCGGCCAGCATTCCGGGCTCAGTCTTGATGACGCCTATCGCGTCCAGGACCTGCTGACGCGGATGCGGCAACAGCAGGGCATCGCTCTCGCAGGCTACAAGATCGGCCTGACGTGGCTGACGACGCAGATCGCCTGCGATCTCGACGCGCCGATCCACGGCCGGATCCTGCGCCATGCCGTCCACCAGAGCGGCGCAAGCCTGTCGGCAAAGCGTCTGGTTAAACCGCATGTCGAGGTCGAGCTTGCCTTCATCATCGGCCGCGACATCGACCATCCGATCGAAAATCTCGACGCGATGCTTGCCGCAACGGATTGCATCGTGCCCGCGCTGGAACTCGTCGACCACCGGATGGCCCCGCCGCGCATCGTGGCGGATACGGTCGCCGACAATTCGGCTTTTGCGGGCGTCATCCTCGCCGAACAGCGTTTCCGGCCTGATGACATCGACAGCCGATGGGTCGGTGCCACCCTGTCACGCAACGGTGTGGTGGAAGAAACCGGCCTGTCGGTCATCGGCATGGGTCATCCCGCAACGTGCGTGGCCTGGCTTGCCAACACGCTGCTCAAGCGCGGCGAACATCTGGCCAAGGGCGACATCGTCATGTCGGGCGCCTTCGCAAGAGCCTTGCCCGTCGCGAGCGGAGACGTCTTCAAAGCCGATTTCAACCAGTACGGCACACTGGATGTCTCGTTCACGTGAGCGATCACCCTCCGGTCGTCGCCGGTTTCCACGCGATGCGACTTTAAGAATCCGACGGCTTGGTCGGTCATGGGAGAAGAGCAGATGAACACCCGCAATAGCCCCGAAAAGCCGGTACCGGCGCCCGTCTCACAGATGGCGGCCATGGTTCGGGAAAACAGGATGGACCGGCGCGAATTCCTCGCCATCGCCAGCATCATGGGCATGAGCGCGGCAGGCGCCTACGGCCTCATCGGCCTGGCCGCGCCCTTGCCGGCGCAAGCGGAAGAACCGAAGAAGGGCGGCGTCATCAAGATCGCCATGCCGGTCAAGGAACTCAAGGACCCTCGCACCTTCGACTGGGGCGAGATGGGCAATCTGGGACGCCAGTTCCTCGAATGCTTTGTCGAGTACACGCCCGATTTCACCTTCGAGCCGCGACTGCTCGAAAGCTGGGACGTCAATGCCGACGCCACCGAATATGTCCTGCATCTGCGCAAGGGCGTGAAGTGGAACAATGGCGACGACTTCACCGCCGAGGACGCGCTGTTCAACCTCAACCGCTGGTGCGACAAGAAGGCGCCGGGCAATTCGATGGCGGGCCGCCTGGCCGCCCTCGTCGATACGGCAACCGGCAAAGCGCGCGAGGGCGCCATCACCAAGGTCGACGATCACACGATCAAGCTGAGGCTCTCCAAGTCGGACATCTCATTGATCGCCAACTTCGCGGACTTTCCGGCGTTCCTCGTGCACCGCAGCTATGAGGACACCGGCTCCGATCTGGTGAAGCATCCCATCGGCACCGGTCCCTTCGAACTGGTCTCGCATGAGACATCGGTGAAGGCCGTCTACAAAAGGCGCGAGCAGCACCCGTGGTGGGGTGGCGAAACCTATCTCGACGGCGTCGAGTTCATCGACTACGGCACGGATCCCAATGCCATCTCCAGCGCCTTTGAATCAGGCGAGATCCATGGCAATTTCGAAACGACCGGCAACCAGGTCGACCTTCTGGACAGCATGGGCCTGCAACGCAGCGAGACCCAGACGGCGGCGACTGCCTGCGCGCGCTTCAACGTCAAGAACAAGCCTTATGACGACCAGCGCGTACGCAGGGCCCTGCAACTGGCCGTCGACAATGCCGCGGTTCTGACCTTGGCCTACAGCGATCGCGGCACCCCGGCGGAAAACCATCACGTCGCGCCGATCCACCCGGAATATTTCGCCTTGCCGAAAGTGGCGCGCGACATTGAAAAGGCAAAGGCATTGCTGGCCGAGGCCGGCCAGCAGGATTACGAACACGACCTGATCAGCGACGACGACGAGTGGCACAAGGATACGGCCGACGCGATCGCCGGCCAGTTGCGCGAGGCCGGCATCAAGATCAAACGAACCGTCCTGCCGACAAGCACATTCTGGAACGACTGGACGAAATACCCCTTCTCGCTCACCGGCTGGACCATGCGGCCACTCGGGGTCCAGATCCTGGCTTTGGCCTATCGCTCGGGCGAAGCGTGGAACGAAACCGGTTTCTCGAACCCCGAATTCGATGCCAAGCTGAACGACGCCTTGTCCATCGCCGATGTCGAAAAGCGCCGCGACGTCATGCAGGAGATCGAAAAGATCCTGCAGGACTCCGCGGTCATCATCCAGCCTTACTGGCGCAAGATCTACACGCACTCGGCCAAGGCGGTGAAGAACCGCCGCGCCCACCCACTCGACCAGGTATTCCTCGAGAAAGTCTGGCTCGACGTCTGAGAATCTCGGCGAGCGAACCTGTCCGCTTCAGCGCGGCAGGACGCTCGATCCCATCAGCGCCTCGTCGATCGAGCGCGCGGCCTGGCGGCCTTCGCGGATCGCCCAGACGACCAGCGACTGGCCGCGACGCACGTCACCCGCGGCAAAGAGCTTGTCGACGCTGGTCCTGTAGTCGCGGTCATTGGCCGCGACATTCTTCGAGCGGCGGCTGTCGGTGGTGATCTTCATCTGGCCGTCCAGCTCCGATACCACTCCTGCGGCAGCCGGACCGGCAAAGCCGATGGCGATGAAGGCGAGGTCGGCGCGGATGACGAACTCCGTGCCGGGGATCGGCTTGCGCTTTTCATCGACCTCGCAGCACTTCACGCCGGTCAGCTGGCCTTCTTCCCCGATGAATTCCAGTGTCGCCACCTGGAACTCGCGCTCGGCGCCCTCCGCCTGCGACGAGGAGGTCCGCATCTTGGTCGCCCAATAGGGCCAGACGGCGAGCTTGTCTTCCTTCTCCGGCGGCTGCGGGCGGATGTCGAGTTGGGTGACGCGCACCGCGCCCTGGCGGAAGGCGGTGCCGACGCAGTCGGAAGCCGTGTCGCCGCCACCGACGACCACGACATGCTGTGCGCTGGCGATGATCGGGTGTGACGGCCAGGCCACCGACTGGATCGGCTCGCCGCCGACGCGCTTGTTCTGCTGCACCAGATAGGGCATGGCGTCATAGACGCCGCCGAGATCGTCGCCGGGAATGTTGGCCGGCCGCGGCGTTTCAGAGCCGCCGCAATAGAGCACGGCATCATATTCGGCGAGCAGCTCGGCAACAGGCTTGTCGACGCCGACATTGACGCCGCAATGGAAGGTCACGCCTTCGCCCTGCATCTGTTCGATGCGCCGGTCGATATAGTGTTTCTCGATCTTGAAGTCGGGAATGCCGTAGCGCATCAACCCGCCCGGACGGCTCTCGCGCTCATAGACATGGACGTCGTGACCGGCGCGGCCCAATTGCTGGGCAGCCGCCATGCCGGCCGGGCCGGAACCGATGATGGCGACGCGCTTTCCCGTCTTCTTCTCCGGCGGATAGGGCCGGATATGGCCGGTCTCATAGGCCTTGTCGGCGATCGCCTGCTCGACGGTCTTGATGGCGACCGGAATGTCCTCGAGGTTCAGCGTGCAGGCTTCCTCGCACGGCGCGGGGCAGATGCGGCCGGTGAACTCAGGGAAGTTGTTGGTCGAATGCAGGTTGCGGATCGCATTGTCCCAATCGCCATTGTAGACGAGGTCGTTCCAGTCCGGGATCTGGTTGTGGATCGGGCAGCCCGTCGGTCCGTGACAGAACGGGATGCCGCAATCCATGCAGCGCGCCGCCTGTTTCTCGACCTCCTTGTCCGACATTGGCAACGTGAACTCACGGAAATGCCGGATGCGGTCGGAGGCAGGCTGATACTTGTGCACCTGCCGGTCGATTTCGAGAAAGCCTGTTACCTTGCCCATAGTCCAGTTCCTGCTGTCCAGATGGTACGGTTTTCGCCGCACCCGTTAACCTCTTGAGGCAGCCGTGGCAACCTTCCGCTTGAGGTCAAACTGTCGATGAAGGTGGGGCCGGGAAGCCTTGGCTCCCCGGCAATTGCAAAGTCTATTCCGCGGCCACGCCCATGCGCATGCGTTCCATCTCGATCAATGCGCGGCGGTATTCGACCGGCATGATCTTGCGGAATTTCGGCCGGAATGTCGTCCAGTCGTCGAGTATCTCGCGACCGCGCACGGAACCCGTGTAGTGCACGTGGTTCGAGATCAGCTGGTAGAGCCGCTCCTCGTCATGGCTGGTCATGTCGCCCGACACGTCGACGCGACCCTTGTGGTCGAGGTCGCCGCCATGGTGCAGCAGCCTTTCCATCAGGTCATCTTCCTCCGGAACCGGCTCCAGCTCGACCATCGCCATGTTGCAGCGCTCGGCGAAATCGCCGGCTTCGTCCAGCACATAGGCGACGCCACCCGACATGCCGGCGGCGAAGTTGCGGCCGGTCTGGCCGATGACGACGACGATGCCGCCGGTCATGTATTCGCAACCATGGTCGCCGACGCCTTCGACGACCGCCGCCACGCCCGAATTGCGCACCGCGAAGCGCTCGCCGGCGACGCCGGCGAAATAGGCCTCGCCCTCGGTCGCGCCATAGAGCACGGTGTTGCCGACGATGATGGAGTCGGCCGCGACGATCCTGGCCTCTTCCGGCGGCCGGATGACGATGCGGCCGCCCGACAGGCCCTTGCCGACATAGTCATTGGCGGCGCCGACGAGCTCGAACGAGATGCCGCGCGCCAGGAAAGCCCCGAAGGACTGGCCGGCGGTGCCGGTGAGCTTCACCTGGATCGTGTCCTCGCGCAGGCCCTTGTGCTTGAAGCGCTTGGCGACTTCACCCGAGAGCATGGCGCCCGTCGAACGGTCGACATTGCGGATGTCCACCTCGATCTCGACCGGCTGCTTGGCCTCCAGCGCCGGCTTGGCCAGTTCGATCAGCTTGCGGTCGAGCACGTCGTCGATCGGATGCTTCTGCCGTTCGGTCCAGTGCACAGCTTCATGCGGCGCGTCGGGCTTGTAGAACATCTTCGAGAAGTCGAGGCCGCGCGCCTTCCAATGCCGGATCACGTCGCGCTTCTCCAGGAGATCGACATCGCCGATGATCTGGTCGATATGGGTGAAGCCCATTTCGGCGAGCAGCCCCCTCACCTCTTCCGCCACGTAGAAGAAGAAGTTGATGACATGCTCGGGCGTGCCCTTGAAGCGCTTGCGCAGCACCGGGTCCTGCGTAGCGACGCCGACCGGGCAGGTGTTGAGATGGCATTTGCGCATCATGATGCAGCCGGCCGCGATCAGCGGCGCGGTCGAGAAGCCGAACTCGTCGGCGCCGAGCAGCGCGCCGATGATGACGTCGCGGCCGGTGCGCAGGCCACCATCGACCTGCAGCGCCACGCGTGAGCGCAAGCCGTTCAGCACCAGGGTCTGGTGCGTCTCGGCCAGGCCCATTTCCCACGGGCTGCCGGCATGCTTGAGCGAGGTCAGCGGCGAAGCGCCGGTGCCGCCATCATAGCCTGAGATGGTGATGTGGTCGGCACGCGCCTTGGCAACGCCGGCCGCGACCGTGCCGACACCCACTTCGGACACCAGCTTGACCGACACGTCGGCCGCCGGATTGACGTTCTTCAGGTCGTAGATCAGCTGCGCCAGATCCTCGATCGAATAGATGTCGTGATGCGGCGGCGGCGAGATCAGGCCGACGCCCGGCGTCGAATGCCGAACCTTGGCGATGGTCGCGTCGACCTTGTGGCCGGGCAGCTGCCCGCCCTCGCCGGGCTTGGCGCCCTGTGCGACCTTGATCTGCATGACATCGGAATTGACGAGGTACTCGGCCGTCACGCCAAAACGACCCGAGGCGACCTGCTTGATCGCCGAGCGTTCCGGGTTCTTGCCGCCGCCGGGCAACGGCAGGTAGCGGTCTGCCTCTTCGCCGCCTTCGCCCGTGTTCGACTTGCCGCCGATGGCGTTCATGGCGCGCGCCAGCGTGGTGTGCGCTTCCCGCGAGATCGAGCCGAACGACATGGCGCCGGTCGAGAAGCGCTTGACGATCTCGGCGGCGGGCATGACGTCGTCGAGCGCGACCTTCGTGCGCCCGCTCTCCTCGGCCAGCTTGATCTTGAACAGGCCGCGAATGGCCTGGGCGCGAGCCGTCTCGCTGTCGATCTGCGCGGAATAGTCCTTGAACGTATCCCAAGAGCCCTGGCGCACGGCATGCTGCAAGGTGGCGACCGCGTCTGGCGACCACATATGCGCCTCGCCGCGCATGCGGAACAGATATTCGCCACCGACTTCGAGGCTGTTGCGCAGCACCGGGTCGTTGCCGAAACCGTCGGTGTGACGGCTGACGGTTTCGCCCGCGACCTCATCCAGCCCGACGCCTTCAATCAGCGTCGCGGTGCCGGTGAAATACTTCTCGACGAAATCGGTCTTCAGCCCGATGGCGTCGAAAATCTGTGCGCCGCAATAGGACTGGTAGGTCGAGATGCCCATCTTGGACATGACCTTGAGAATACCCTTGCCGATCGACTTGATGTAGCGCGAGACGACTTCGTAGGCATCGACCTCTTCCGGCAGTTCGCCGCGCTTGTGCATGTCGGTGAGCGTGTCGAAGGCGAGATAGGGATTGATCGCCTCCGCGCCATAGCCGGCGAGGCAGCAGAAATGATGCACCTCGCGCGGCTCGCCGGATTCCACGACGAGGCCGACCGACGTGCGCAGACCCTTGCGGATCAGGTGGTGATGCACGGCCGCCGTCGCCAGCAGCGCTGGAATGGCGATGCGGTCCGGTCCGAGCTGACGATCGGAGAGGATGATGATGTTGTAGCCACCGGCGACCGCTGCTTCCGCTCGCTCGCACAGGCGGTCTATGGCCCCCTGCATGCCGGCGGCGCCCTCGCTCGAGGCGTAGGTGATGTCGATCGTCTTGGTGTCGAACCGATCCTCGGTGTGGCCAATGGAGCGGATCTTCTCGAGATCGCCATTGGTCAGGATCGGCTGGCGCACCTCGAGCCGCTTGCGGCGCGAATTGCCGACCAGATCGAAGATGTTCGGCCGCGGTCCGATGAAGGACACCAGGCTCATCACCAGTTCCTCGCGGATCGGGTCGATCGGCGGATTGGTGACCTGGGCGAAGTTCTGCTTGAAATAGGTGTAGAGCAGCTTCGACCTGTCCGACATCGCCGAGATCGGCGTGTCCGTTCCCATCGATCCCACGGCTTCCTGGCCGGTGGTCGCCATCGGCGACATCAACAGCTTGGTGTCTTCCTGGGTGTAGCCAAACGCCTGCTGGCGATCAAGCAGGCTGACATCCCTGCGCAGCGCGCGCGGCTCGACCGGCTTCAGATCTTCCAGGATGAGCTGCGTGTTGCTGAGCCAGGTCTTGTAGGGATGCTTGGTCGCGATCTCCGACTTGATCTCCTCGTCGGAAACGATGCGACCCTTGGCAAGGTCGATCAAGAGCATGCGGCCGGGCTGCAGCCGCCACTTCTTGACGATCCTCTCCTCCGGAACCGGCAGCACGCCGGCTTCCGACGCCATGATGACGCGGTCATCATCGGTCACGATGTAGCGGGCCGGGCGCAGGCCGTTGCGGTCGAGCGTGGCGCCGATCTGGCGGCCGTCGGTGAAGACCACCGCCGCCGGTCCGTCCCACGGCTCCATGAGGGCCGCATGGTATTCGTAGAAGGCCTTGCGGTCGGCATCCATGAGCTTGTTGCCGGCCCAGGCTTCCGGGATCAGCATCATCATGGCGTGGCTGAGGCTGTAGCCGCCCTGGAACAGGAACTCGAGCGCATTGTCGAAACATGCGGTGTCGGACTGGCCTTCGTAGGAAATCGGCCAGAGCTTGGAGATGTTGTTGCCGAACAGTTCGGAATCGACGGACGCCTGTCGCGCGGCCATCCAGTTGTTGTTGCCGCGCACGGTGTTGATCTCGCCATTGTGCGCGACCATGCGATAGGGATGCGCCAGCTTCCACGACGGGAAGGTGTTGGTCGAGAAGCGCTGGTGAACGAGGATCAGCGCTGTATCGAAGCGTGGATCGGTCAGATCCTTGTAATAGGCGCCGACCTGGTAGGCTAGGAACATGCCCTTGTAGACGATGGTGCGCGCCGACAGCGACACGCAATAGGCGCCGATGTCCTTGTTGTCGTTCTCGGCATAAATGCGGCCCGATACGACCTTGCGCAGCAGATAGAGCCTGGCCTCGTACTCCTCGTCGTCGGGAATGTCGGCCGTGCGGCCGATGAAGACCTGGCGATGGAACGGCTCGGACGCCACGATATCAGGCGCCTTCGACAGTGACGAATTGTCGACAGGCACGTCGCGGAAGCCGATGAGCGGCAGCCCTTCGGACTGTGCCGATTCGGCGATGATCTCCTCGATATGGGCGCGAAGGACGGCGTCCTGCGGCATGAACCAGTGTCCGACGCCGTACTGGCCCGCCGGCGGTAGTTCGATGCCTTGAGCCGCCATCTCCTCGCGGAAGAATTGGTCGGGAAGCTGCACCAGGACGCCCGCGCCATCGCCGACCAGCGGATCGGCGCCGACGGCGCCGCGATGCGTCAGGTTCTCGAGTACGGCAAGGCCGTCCTCGACAATCTGATGCGACTTCACGCCCTTCATGTTGACGATGAAGCCGACGCCGCAGGCGTCATGTTCGTTGCGCGGATCGTAAAGGCCGTGGGCAGAGAAACCGGTATCGGTTCGAAACGTATTTTTGACGGTAGCCGCTTTCGTCTGCGCGGCCTGGCCGTTCGTCGCAGAGAGCGTCATGTCCGTCATTGTCCTGTCCTCCAATCCAGCCCTTCGGGCGCTGGTCTGCCCCGGCAAGCACTTGGCTCACCCCGATCCTTGCGGCACGTCTTGCGAAATCCTTGCCGAACCAAACGGCTTTCCGCGTGGTCCGCATTCATACAGGCCAGTCCCGGCCGTCCACCTGTCGCTCGCGGCAACAGCCGGAGAGGCCCAAATGATACGCCTATCCAGCCTGTTTTGTGCGACAAAATAAGACAGCACTACTGTCCTAAATTTTTATGACAGAAATCCTGGTTGCACACAAGACCGATTCACAAAAATCTTGGCCAATCCGCGACAGAAAATTACGCGAGGTGGAGAAAAAACGTAAGCTTAGGTCGCCAGCCACTGTCCCGGCCGGTTCGCTGGCTTTACCGGTTTTCCAGCCTCTGGCTCTTGCGATCGGCCTGTAAAACCGGGCAAGCTCCGGCCGATTTCCCCAACATAGGCAGATGCATGTTTTTCGCTTCCGACAATTGGGCAGGCGCCCATCCCGACATCGCCGCCGGCCTGTCCGCCAATGCCGGCGGCTTTTCGACCGCCTATGGCGATGGCGCTCTTGACCAGGCCGTCTACCAGCGCTTCAGCGAGATCTTCGAACGCGAGGTCGCGGTTTTCTTCGTGGCGACCGGCACCGCCGCCAACTCGCTGTCACTGGCCACTTACAACAAGCCGGGCGGCATCTCTTTCGCCCACCGCGAATCGCATGTCATCGAGGACGAATGCGGCGCGCCGGAATATCTCATGGGCGGCTCACGGCTGCATGCGATCGATGGCGCATTGGGCAAGATCGACCCGCACAATCTGGAACGGGTCGTAGGCCGTTTCGCGCCCGAGATCGTTCACTGGGGCCGGCCGATGGCCGTCTCGATCACCCAATCGACCGAAGTCGGCACGGTGTACGGGCTGGATGACATCTCCGCGATTTCGGAGATCGCCAAACGGCATTCTCTGCCGCTGCATATGGACGGCGCGCGCTTTGCCAACGCTTTGGTCGCACTCGAAACGACGCCCGCTGAAATGACATGGAAGCGCGGCGTCGATATCGTATCCTTCGGCGGCACGAAGAACGGCTGCTGGTGCGCCGAAGCCGTCGTGCTGTTCGATCTCGATCGCGCCAAGGAGCTGGCTTTCCTGCGCAAACGGGCCGCGCAACTGTTTTCCAAGTCGCGTTTCATCGCCGCCCAGTTCGAAGCCTATTTCAAGGATGGGCTGTGGCTGGACACGGCCCGCCACGCCAATGCCATGGCCGCGCGCCTGGCAGCGGCGATCGAGGATTCCGCCTCGGCGCAACTGGCCTGGCTGCCGCAGGCCAACGAGGTCTTCGCGGTGATGGAAAAAGCCGAGGCTGACAGGCTGATGGCCGCGGGCGCCGCCTTCTATGACTGGCACAGGCCGCATGGTTTCGATGGCCATATCGGCGAGGACGAAGCGCTCTACCGTTTCGTCACCAGTTTTGCGACGACCGAAGAGAGCATCTCGCAGTTCGAGGCGCTGCTGGGGACGGGATCGGAAGCGTGAGCGTTTCCGTGGGCATCACCTGAATATCAATATGCGCTAGGCAAGGAAGGGCCGCGACAGCAGCTCAAGCCCAAGCAGGATCAGGAACACCAGGAACCAGCGGCGGAAGGTTTCAGGACTGATCCGCTGCCGCAGAAGCTGGCCCAGCCACATGCCAAGCAAGGCCGGCACAACCGCCAGCGACGACATGGCGATATGCTCGATCTGGAAGGCGCCGTTCGACGCCAGGCCGGCCGCGAGCGCGATGGTGGACACGGTGAAGGAAAGACCGAGCGCCTGGATCAGATCATCCCTGCCCAGGCCCAGCGCCTGGATATAGGGAACAGCCGGGACGACGAAGACCCCGGTGCCGCCCGTCACAAGACCCGTGATCAGCCCGACGACCGGTGAAGACCAGCGCTCGGCCAGTGCCGGAATGGTCAGCTGACGCGCCAGCAAGGTGTAGACGGCATAGATGATCAGGGCGGCGCCGAGACCGGCGGTCGTCCATTTGACATTGCCGCTGGTCAGCAGCCATGACCCGCAGAGCGTACCGATCAGGACGCCGATCATCATCAGCCACAACCGCCGCAGGATCGGCGCGAAACTCGGTCCGGCGAACAACTGCCAGATGTTGGTGACGAAGGATGGCACGACCAGCAGCGAGGCGGCGGCGACCGGCGGCATGATGCTGCCCAGCATGCCCATCGCCAGCGTCGGCAGGCCCATGCCGGTGATACCTTTCACCATGCCGGCCAGCAGGAAGGTGATGGCAACGGTGCCCGTGAGCGCCCAGGAAAAATCAGACATCGCCGCCCTTCACCCGTCTTCGCAGATGGCCAGCATGAAGCGCTGCGGCCTACCCCCCAAAGGGCCAGTGCGCCTTGTCCCGAGCGGCCAGGGCATCGGCATCGGCACAAAAAAAGGCGGCGCCTTTCGACGCCGCCTCGTCTCGGGAGGATACGGTTTGTTGCGATACAGACGTCGCGATTACGCGGCGGTCTTGGCCTCGATCTGCTTGGCCTTCTCCGAAGACGCCGTGATGGCGATCTTGCGGGGCTTCAGCTCCTCGGGAATGTTGCGCTTGAGGTCGACGAACAGCAGGCCGTTCTTCAACGAAGCGCCGACGACGTCGACGTGATCGGCAAGCTGGAAGCGGCGCTCGAAGGCCCTGGAGGCAATGCCGCGATAGAGCAGTTCGGAACCTTCACCGGTGCCCTCGTCCTTGCGCTCGCCTTTGACGGTCAGCACGTTGCGATGGGCCTCGATCGAAATCTCGTCGTCGGAGAAACCGGCGACGGCCATGGAAATCCGGTAGGAATCCTCACCGGTGCGCTCGATATTGTAAGGCGGATAGGTCTGCGCGCCATCGGGCTGCGCAAGCGAATCGAGCATGGTGAAAAGGCGGTCGAAGCCGACGGTCGAACGATAAAGCGGGGAAAAATCAACGTGACGCATAGGGTGTTCTCCTGTTGAGCAACATGGTTTGCGTATGGCCGGCGCGAAACCCTTGAGCGGCGTTTCGGATGGACCAGCGGCCCCTACATTGGCGACCGCATCCAACATTTGGGGAGCAGCCAGTAGCATTTCAAGATTTCGTGTTTCGATGAAATGACAGGACGGTCCCTGTCTCGATGAACGCCAGATGAACCGGGGCTTCGGCACCCGTTCAGACTGGCGGCGCTAGAGTGCATCCAGGTTCAAGGAACAGGCGGTGCCGGACAAGGCGCCGCGACGAGGCCGAACCGGGTGTAACGTCCCTTCCTCCCGGATCGACAGAGACCGGAAGCACGCCAATGGCGGCTTCCGGCCTTGCTCGTTGTCTCGGCCTGCCGGCGGCCCTGCCTGCCTGGAAATCCTTTGCTTTTGGCGCGTTGGCGTCTATCACCATGCCAACGCCTCGCAGGGTCAGGCTCGACACGAAATAACGAAGCCCGAATGACGGACCTCTTCCACGAAATTCCAGGCAACCCGACGCCGGAAAATGCCGCCGGCGGCTTCTTCACCACGCGCGACGGCAAGAAGATCCGTTATGGCCTCTTTCCTGCCACCGGCCGGCCGATGAAGGGCACCGTGGTGGTCCTGACCGGCCGCAACGAATGCATCGAGAAATATTTCGAGACCATCCGCGACCTGGCCGAACGGGGCCTCGGCGTCGCCACCCTCGACTGGCGCGGCCAGGGCGGCTCCGACCGCTTGATCCGCGACCGACAGCGCGGCTATGTCCGCAGCTTCCGCGACTACACCAGCGATCTCGAACAGTTCTTCGAGGAGGTCGTGCTGCCCGATTGCCGCGGGCCGTATTATATACTGGCCCACTCAGCGGGGGCCGTCATTGCGCTGCTCGCCGCGCCATCGATGGTGAACCGGGTGCGGCGCATGGTGCTGATCGCGCCGTTCCTCACCTTGCCGGATCTTCCAGTCTCGATATCCACGGTGCGGCGCGTCTGCTCATTCTTCTGTTTCCTTGGACTCGGCCGTCTCTACGCCGCGTGGGGGCCGCGAAAAAAACGGCCGCCGCCCTTCGCTACCAACAAGGTGACCACCGACCCGGCGCGGTTCGCACGCAACATGCGGATATATGAAACCTATCCGCAACTGGCGCTTGGCGGCCCGACGATCCGGTGGCTGCGGGCGGCCGCGCAAGCAGCCGAAGCCGTCAGCGACCCCGACTACATGGCGGGGATCAAGATTCCCCTTTTGATGATCGCCGCTGGGACCGACCAGGTCGTTTCGACCAAGGCCGTGGAGGCCTATGCAAGGGATCTGCGTCTCGGCTCGCTGCTGATGATCGATGGCGCGCGCCACGAAATCCTGCAGGAGGCCGACATCTATCGCGAGCCCTTCCTGGCCGCCTTCGATGCCTTCATTCCCGGAACCGACGACGCGGCCTGATCGCTCAGCCCCGTAAGGCCGCCATTGCCGCCGCGTGCAGTTCCGGTGTCGCCGCGGCCACGACATCGCCCCCATTCTCCGCCGGTCCACCATCGAAAGTGGTGACGACTCCACCGGCCTTCTCGATGATCGGGATCAGCGCGACGATGTCGTAGGGCTTCAACCCGGGATCGGCGACGATGTCGACGCTTCCCGCGGCGACCATGGCGAAGGCGTAGCAATCGGTGCCGTAGCGAGCGAGTTGCACCTGTTTTTCGAACGCGTCGTAACGCTTGCGCGCCTCGCCCTTGAACAGCGCCGGCGTGGTGGTGAACAATGTCGCCTCGGCGAGCTTCGTGGTCTTGCGGGTCTCAAGCTTTCGCGGTCCGCCGGGCCCCTCATAATGCGAGCCGGAGGCGTTGGCGTAGAAGAGCTCGCCGGTAAAAGGCTGCGACATCATGCCGGCAACAGCATCGCCGTCGACCGTCAGCCCGACCAGCGTCCCCCATACCGGCAGGCCGGAGATGAAGGCACGCGTGCCGTCGATCGGATCGATCACCCAGACATGCCGGCTGTTGATGTTCTCGCTGCCATGCTCCTCGCCGAGGATGCCATGGTCGGGATACTCAGCCGATATCAGCGCGCGGATGACGCGCTCGGCCTCGCGATCGGCTTCGGTCACCGGGTCGAAACTGCCCTTTTCCTTGTTGGCCACCGCGCCCCTGCTGCGGAAGCGCGGCAAGGTCTCGGCCGCCGCTGCTTGCGCGATGCGCCGCATGAAATCGATGCTGATATCCAACTGATTCTCCCGCTTTGCGGCATGCCCGAACCGTCGTTTGCCGCTAGTTTCCAGCCAAGACAAGGGGGATGCGGAGACTTTTACGTGCCGGCAACCGTTGCGCAAATGTCACGCCATCGTCATCGACGTGCAATTTGCACATAAGAGTGAATTAAAAAGGCCAGGAGCTCGCTTGACATTTGTGCAGCGCACAATACCCTCATCGTCGGACAGGTTTTCCTGTCCATGCCCTCCTTGGGCGTTTCCTCCCTAGACTTCGACCGTATCGTGAAAACGATGCGGTCTTTTTTTACGGCGTTGCGTCGAGAATAACGATGTCATTCCGCGGCCAGCGGCAGGTCGACAAAATGGTGATCGGGCATCGCCATGAGATCGGCGCAGAAATGCGTCAGATCGTCGGCGAGCGCATCGAAACCAGCCGATTTCTGGAATGTCCGCTCATTCATGTAGAGCCCGCGATTGACCTCGATCTGCAGCGCATGGAGATGGCGCGCGGGGCGGCCGTAATGCTCGGTGATGAAGCCCCCGGCATAGGGTTTGTTGTGGGCGACGGTGTAGCCCATGGCTGCGAGCAGCCCGATTGCCATCTCGGTCAATGCCGCCGTGGCCGAGATGCCGAAGCGGTCGCCGATGATGAAGTCCGGCCGCAAGCCGCTGTCACCGACCCGGATGCTCGCAGGCATCGAATGGCAGTCGATCAGCACGGCATAGCCGAACCGGGCATGCGTTCTCGTCAGAAGCCGCTTCAATGTCGCATGATAGGGCTTGTAGACGGCTTCGATGCGGGCAACGGCCTCCGCCAGCGGCAAGCGGCCTGAATAGATTTCCAGCCCCTCCCCCACCAGCCTGGGAACGGTGCCAAGGCCGCCAGCCACGCGCGCCGAGCGGATGTTGCAGAAGGACGGAACCGGTTCGGCGAACATGCGCGGATCGAGTTCCCACGGCTCGCGGTTGACGTCCAGATAGGCGCGCGGGAAATGCGCCGCCAGCATCGGCGCGCCGAGCGCGACAGCGCCGCCGAACAATTCGTCGACATAGCAGTCCTCGGAGCGGCGGATGGCGTTGCGGTCCAGCCTTGCCATGGCCAGGAACCGCTCGGGATAATAGCGGCCGCTATGCGGTGAATTGAAGAGGAAGGGAACGCGTTGTTCGGCGCCCGTTCGGACCTCGAAGGGGGCAACGACCGAAAAATCCTCGGCTGCCGTGTTCACTTTGAACGAACCCGAAAACACCAGTGCATCATCCTTTGAAGGTGCCACCTTGCCGGCCGCATGTCCAGCTTTTCGGCATCCGGATTGCCTGGAGACCAGCCTGTTCATCCGGCCGGCGAATTGTGCCCCGGCACTTTCGATCGATGCACCGTGCCTTCTGGCAATATGCGGGGAATTTCAGGCGGATATCCCAGCCAAATGTGGATAGCCCGCCTCGGCGTTCACTTGATGTTTACCGTCACCGCCTCATATACAGGATGGTTAACGGGCTGGCTCAACGGCAGTCTCGGGCGGGTGATTCGGACGGGATATGATGGCACGCATTCTTCTGGCGGAAGACGACGACGATATGCGTCGGTTCCTCGTCAAGGCGCTGGAGCGCGCTGGCTACCAGGTCAGCGATTTCGACAATGGCGCCAGCGCCTATGAGCGGTTGCGCGAGGAGCCTTTCTCGCTGCTTTTGACCGATATCGTGATGCCGGAAATGGACGGCATCGAGCTCGCCCGCCGCGCCACCGAAATCGATCCCGACCTCAAGGTCATGTTCATCACCGGTTTCGCCGCCGTTGCGCTGAACCCGGATTCCAAGGCACCGAAGGACGCCAAGGTGCTGTCGAAGCCCTTCCACCTGCGCGATCTCGTCAACGAGGTCGAGAAGATGCTGCACGCCGCCTGACGCGCTTCGGGCCACCTTCCGGATGGTCATCCACAATGCTGTGGCATGCGTCTTTCTTTCGCTTTTCCGGCTATTGACGCGCTGGTTCAAAAATGGTGTATGCGCGACGTCGGATGGGCGTGTAGCTCAGCGGGAGAGCACTGCATTGACATTGCAGGGGTCACAGGTTCAATCCCTGTCACGCCCACCATCCAGATCCCTCTTTGTCGGTAAGCATTGGCTCAAAACGGCCTCAGCCGCCGAAGCCGCCATATGGTCCTGGCCAGAAAACCTGTTTCCGGCTTTCTGCCCAAGCTTATCCGGCGTTTGATCGTCCGGAACATCCGATTCGCAGGCTCGGCCTTCACCAGCCGCGCCGCCATTTCCCGCGCCTGCGTTAGATCGCCTGATTCGAAAAGAATATGGGCCGCGCATGCCATGGCGTGGGGGTAGCCCGCCTGTGCCGCGGTGAAGAAAAGGCCGAAATCCCTCGCCATGGCATTTTTGCCCCCGACCATCTCGGTCAGAGGCCGCATCATCGACAAGGGTTTCTTGGGGCGCGCCTGGAACTGCCGGGTCATCAGCGATTTCAGCACGGCTTCACCTGAGGGAAAGTCGCCCTCGCGAAAATAGGCGGCCACGATCTTCAGCACGTAGATATCGTTCTCCGGATCGAGAGCGAGCGCGCGCTCCAGAATTTCCCTTGCCTGCGCAAGGCTGATCTTGTCCTCCAGGTTCAGGAAAGCGGATTGATAGCCAAGGGCCGCCTCGCGCGGGTGATAGTCGCGCTCGTGGGCTTTCAATTCCTCAAGGACAATCTCCGCCGCCCTGGCCTTGCTGAACAGCGCATCGGAATTCACGCAAGGAATATCACTCATTACGGATGCTACGGTCGCAAAGATGCTGCTTCCCGCATGGATCTGCCGGCAACGCGCCATCAGGGCCATTTCAAAGAAATCCTTGAGCGTGCGATCCTCGAATGCGTCGGCCCCTAAATCGCTGGTCAGGAAAGCGCCGGTTCGGGACCTCAGATACTCCAGCGTTTCACGGTCCTGGCCAACGAGCAGGGTCTTCAAACCCCTGGCCGAAAGCTCCGAGACGATTGCCTTGGCAAGTGTGGATGGGATCACCTTGCCGGCAAAAATCAATCTCGTCCGATAATGGCCATGAACGATATCGCCGCTGCGAAGATGCAGTGCCGCCATCGGGCCGGGAAACCGCACCCCGCCGGCGGCATCGATCGCATCGGCAACGTCGCTTGAGAAACCAAACCCGCGCAGCGTCTCGGATCGGCGAACCGTTTTTGCCCCATCCGCGCGAAATGACTTCAGGACGTCGAACTCGTCGCAGATCCAGCCTTCGAGATTCTTCTGTCGTGCGGTCGTCTCGAGACTGCGCGGCGTGAAAACCGCCTGGCCCAGAACGCCGAAACGCGAGGCATCGACCTGCTCACCCAGCCAATACCGCTCGATGAAAGCGTCGGAGAATATCTTCCTGACCACGTCGACGATGTGAAACGTGTTATCCTGGATGACCTCGTCGCTCCAGGTGAAGCCGAAACGGCATCCGAGCCCGTCGGCCAGGGATTTTGCATTGGCCATCGCCAGCAGGCGACCACCCAATCCGTCGGTTCTGGTCGCGGCAATCAGCATGGACTGGTTCTCAAGCCGCCCCGAGGCGGACATCCCCTGTTTCGATGTGCTGGAGAAACCAGGCATAGGTCTCCTCCAAACCACCGCGAAGCGTGTATCGCGGGCGCCAGCCGGTCGCAAACAGCCTGGACACGTCCATCAGCTTGCGCGGCGTGCCATCGGGCTTTGTCGGATCGAACGTGACCTCGACGTCGGCGCCGACCACGGATGCAACCATACGGGCGAGTTCCGCAATGGCGATATCCTCGCCCGAGCCGACATTGACGTGGCTATCTCCGGCATAATTCTTCAGCAGCCAGACAAGCGCATCGGCGGCGTCGTCGACATGCAGGAACTCGCGCATGGGCGTGCCCGACCCCCAGACGATCAGCGACCTGTCGCCGCGACGCTTGGCCTCGTGCGCCTTGCGCATCAGCGCGGGCACGACATGGCTGGAGTTGAGATCGAAATTGTCGCCAGGGCCGTAGAGGTTGGTCGGCATTGCCGAAACATAGTCGACACCATATTGCCGCCGGTAGGCCTGGCACAGTTTCAGCCCGGCGATCTTGGCGATCGCGTACCATTCGTTGGTGGGTTCGAGCGGGCCCGTCAGCAGCGCATCCTCGGAAATCGGCTGTGCCGCGAATTTCGGATAGATGCAGGACGAGCCGAGAAACAACAACCTGCCCACCTCGCTGCGAAAAGCGCTTTCGATGACATTGGCCTGTATGACCAGATTGTCCTGAAGGAAATCGACCGGAAATCTGTCGTTCGCAAGGATGCCGCCGACCTTGGCCGCCGCCATCACCACGGCATCAGGGCGGCGCTCCGCCATGAAGCGGCGCACGCCGGCCTGGTCGCGAAGATCGAGTTCGCCACGCGATGCGGTCAGGACTTCGCAATCCTCCTGCGCCAGCCTTCGCACGATTGCCGAGCCGACCATGCCTCGATGCCCGGCGACGAAAACACGTTTGCCCTGAAGCTCGAAGCCATTGTCCATGGACACGCCCCTATGTGGAATGGCCGCCGTGCCGGCCATCGGCGGCGCGCGCCAGATCGGCCTGCACCATCTCCGCCACCAGATCCCGAAAGCGGACCGTATGCGACCAGCCCAGTCTGGCCCTGGCCTTCGATGCGTCGCCAAGCAGAAGACCGACCTCGGTCGGCCGGAAATAGCGCGGGTCGATACGCACCAGAACAGCCCCCGAAGCGGCGTCTACGCCAACCTCGTCAACGCCTTGCCCTTGCCAGCGAATGGTGCGTCCGGTCTCGGCGAAAGCCAGTTCGACAAATTCGCGCACCGAATGCGCCTCACCGGTCGCCAGCACGAAATCGTCGGGCACGTCGTGCTGGAGGATGCGCCACATGCCCTCCACATAATCGCGCGCATGGCCCCAGTCGCGCCTGGCGTCGATATTGCCGAGATAGAGCGTCTCCTGCAGCCCGCGATCAATCGCGGCGACCGCCCTTGTGATCTTGCGGGTCACGAAGGTTTCGCCGCGCGTCGGGCTCTCATGGTTGAACAGGATGCCATTGGCGGCAAACATGCCGTAGGCCTCGCGATAGTTCACCGTGATCCAGTAGGCGTAGAGCTTGGCCGCCGCATAGGGCGAGCGCGGATGGAACGGCGTCGTCTCGCTTTGCGGCACCTCTTTCGCCTTGCCGTAGAGCTCCGACGTCGAGGCCTGGTAGAAGCGAACCGACTTTTCGAGACCAAGGATCCGGATCGCTTCCAGCAGCCTCAGCGTCCCCAGCGCATCGGCATTGCCTGTGTATTCCGGCGTCTCGAAGCTCACCTGGACATGGCTCTGGGCGCCCAGATTGTAGATTTCGCTCGGACGGGTCTCCTGCACCAGCCGGATCAGGTTGGTGGCATCCGTGAGGTCGCCATAATGCAGGAAGAAGCGGGCGCCGCGTTCATGCGGATCGACATAGATATCGTCGACGCGCTCGGTGTTGAACGAGGACGAGCGGCGCTTGACGCCATGGACGATATAGCCCTTTTGCAGCAGCAACTGCGCCAGATAGGCCCCGTCCTGGCCGGTGACGCCGGTTATGAGCGCTACTTTATCCGTCATCTCTGCCTTCGCTCACCTTCGGGTAGGTACCGAAAACAGATTTGCCCGAACAAGGCAAATTTATGGGTTGGACCAGAAACGGCCGGCGTCGCGGTCAGACGCCCGCCACCGCGCAGAGGTTTTTCATCCTGGCCACCGCCAGATCCGGATCGGCCAGCAGCCCAGCCTGGTCGGCAAGGCGGAAGACATCAGCATAATGACGGATGCCCCGCGCCGATTGCATGCCGCCGACCATCGAAAAGTGGTCCTGATGGCCGTTCAGCCAAGCCATGAAGACGATACCGGCCTTGTAGTATTCGGTCGGCGCCTCGAAGATTTTTCGCGATAGCGGCACCGTCGGCGCCATCAGCGCGTCATAGCCGCCGCGGTCGCCCTCGGCCAGCTTGACCAGTGCCGCATTGGCGACCGGCGCGATCGCGTCGAAAATGCCAAGCAGAGCGTGCGAGTGTTTGTGCCCATCGCCGGCGATCAGTTCGGGATAGTTGAAATCATCGCCGGTGAACATGATCACGCCTTCGGGCAGCCTGTTCCTGAGCGCGACCTCCTTGTCGGCATCGAGCAGGGAGATTTTTATGCCTTCGACCTTGCCGGCATGGCGCTCGATGATGGCAACGACGGTGTCGAGGGCGGCGTCGAAATCATGCGAGCCCCAATATCCCTTCAATGCCGGATCGAACATGTCGCCCAGCCAATGCAGGATGACCTTGCCGGAGGCCTGGGACAGGATGCGGTCATAGACACGGGCATAATCATCGGCACCCTTGGCCACTGCCGCCAGCGCGCGGCTGGCCATCATGATCGCCTTGCCGCCCTGCCCTTCGATGAAGGCGAATTGTTCCTCATAAGCGGCGATCACGTCGTCGATTGTCCTGGCGGCGCCCGCCGCCAGATGGTCCGTGCCGGCGCCCGAGGCAAGATCGGCACCCTCGACGGTTCGCGCCTCGGCGATCGAGCGGCGGATCAATTCCCTAGCACTGGCCCAGTCGAAACCCATGCCGCGCTGCGAGGTGTCCATCGCCTCGGCGATGCGGAAGCCGAGCCGCCATAGATGGTGGCGAAATTCCATCGTCTTGTCCCAGTCGACAACCGGTCGCGACCACGGATCGGTCATCGCCAGGGGATCGGCGACGACATGGGCTGCGGCATAGGCGACGCGCGAAAACCGCCCGCCGATGACAGGCTGCACCGGCTGGCCGACGACCTGATAGCGGGCGCCGCGCCCACCTTCTTCCGGCAAGGTAATGTCCATCGATCTCTCCCTTCCCCGTGCCTATAAATGGAACGTTCCAATAAATCAAGAACCTTTATAATTTCGAGCTAAACTCCCGCAAAATGCTGCGACGCAATACGCAACCCCTTGGTGCGGGCGACATCCAGCCAGTCCCGATCGATTATTTGGATTCAGAAAAAATCCCGATTGACTCGAATACGGTATGAAGTTTAGAACGTTCCAATTATCCAACGAAGAAATGCGGGGAGGATGCATCTGGATGGCCAGCCGGGCCAAGGCGACGATACTCGACATTGCCCGCGAAGCCGGCGTGTCCAAGTCGACGGTGTCGCTCGTACTCCAGGGCAGCGGGCTGATCCGGCCTGAAACCGCCAGCAAGGTGCGCAAGGCGATCGAGGATGTCGGTTACGTCTACAACCGCGGCGCCGCCAACCTGCGCAAGGCCCATTCCAATGTCATCGGCATGGTCATCAACGATCTCACCAACCCCTTCTTCGCCGAGCTGGCTGTCGGCATGGAACGTGTCTTCCAGTCGGCCGGCATCGTTCCCTTCATCGCCAACACGGCGGAAAATCCGGTGCGGCAGGAAGAAGTGCTGAAATCGCTGATGGAACAAGGCGTCGCCGGCCTCATCGTGTCGCCGGCGCGCGGCACGACGCCGGGCGCGTTCCGGAAGCTGGAGATGGCAGGCATCCCGGTGGTCTTCGCCATGCGTCGGCTGCCTGAAAGCCGCATTCCGGTGATCGCGCCGGACAATCACCGCGGCGCCTACCTTGCCGCCGCCCATCTGATCGGCAAGGGGCACCGCCGGCTGGCTTTCTTCGGCGGCTCATCGGATCTGGTTGTCTATCACGAAAGGCTGGGCGGTTTTCGCGAGGCCTGCGAAACGCTCGGCATCGCGGCAGGCGACACGCTGGTGGTTGAAGGCGAGACCAGTCGCCGGGGCGGCATTGCCTGCCTGGAAACGGCGTTGTCGGTGGCCGAGCCGCCAACCGCCGCACTCTGTTTCAACGACGCGGTCGCCTTCGGCGTCATGCTGGCGCTGCGCAAGCGCGGACTTGAGCCCGGAGCGGATTTCGCCGTCGTCGGCTTCGACGACGTCGTCGAGGCCGAGCATTACATGCCGGCACTGACCAGCGTCTCGGTGGATACGGCAGGCCTCGGCGAACGCGCCGCCCATGTCATGCTGAAGATGATCCAATCGCGCACCACGCGCGCCGAGGACCATATCGGCGCGGTCAACCTCGTGGTCAGGGAAAGCTGCGGCCCCAATCGGCCTGCGGGAAAGGGGAATGCGGCATGAGCATCAGATGGGGCCTGATCGGCGCGAGCACGATCGCACGGCAGTTCATGATCAACGCCATCCGCGCGCAAGCCGATGGCGAGATTTCAGCGGTGATGAGCTCCAGCCCGGAGCGCGCCGCCACCTATGCCAGGGAAAACAGCATTCCGCTCGCCGTCTCGACGCTCGAAGGCCTGCTCGGCGCGGATGTCGACGCCGTCTATATCTCGACCACCAACGAATTGCATCTCGAACAGGCGCTCGCCGCCATCAAGGCGGGAAAGCACGTGCTGTGCGAAAAGCCGCTGGCGCTGACCAGCGCCGATGCGCGCAAGATGGT
Organism: Mesorhizobium carmichaelinearum; assembly: GCA_943370265.1. Taxonomy (GTDB): domain Bacteria; phylum Pseudomonadota; class Alphaproteobacteria; order Rhizobiales; family Rhizobiaceae; genus Mesorhizobium; species Mesorhizobium carmichaelinearum_A. The sequence continues at coordinate 200,522 of CALRQH020000006.1, read as the reverse complement.
CGCTGCGGCCAAAGCAGCCGGCATCGTGCTCGGCACCAACCATCATCTGCGCAATGCCGGCGCGCATCGGGCCATGCGCGAGGCGATTGCCGCCGGCCGCATCGGCAAGCCGATCGCCGCGCGCGTGTTCCATTCCGTCTACCTGCCTGAAAACCTGCAGGGCTGGCGCATCACCAGGCCTGAAGCCGGCGGTGGCGTGGTGCTGGACATCACCGTGCATGATGCCGACACGCTGCGCTTCGTGCTCGGCGACGATCCCATCGAGATTTCCGCGTTCACACAAACCGCCGGCATGGCCGGCGGTGGTCTGGAAGACGGCGCCATGTGCATCTGGCGCTTCAAGTCCGGCGTCATCGCCCAGTCGCATGAAGGCTTCACCACGAAATTCGCCGACAACGGTTTTGAGGTGCACGGCTCCGAAGGCTCGCTGATCGCCAGGAATGTGATGACGCAGAAGCCGGTCGGCTCCGTGACATTGCGCACCGCGAAGGGCGAGGAGGAATTGGGCTTCGACCGCGAGGACCTCTATGCACGGTCACTGCGACAGTTCCATGCCGCCATCCGTGGCGAGGGCCAACCTTCCGCTACGGGCGAAGATGGCGTCTGGTCCCTCACCGCGGCCGAGGCGGCGTTACAATCGGCGAGGACCGGCAAGACCGTCGAGATCAATCCGCGACTAGAGACTAATACGAGACTTGGGAGCGCAGCTTGAGCAAGGTCGTCTCCGCCACCCAGGCAGCAGGCCTGATCAAGGACGGCATGGTCGTTTCCGTGTCCTCGTCGAGCGGCCTCGGCTGCCCGGACGCGGTGCTCGCCGCCATCGGCGAGCGCTTCGACACGGAAGGTCATCCGAAGAACATCACCACGCTGCACCCGATCGCCGCCGGCGACATGTATGGCATCAAGGGCATCGACCATCTGGCCAAGCCCGGCCTGTTGAAGCGCACGCTGTGCGGCTCCTATCCGTCGGGCCCCTCCTCTTCCGAGCCGCCACAGATATGGAAGATGATCGGCGACAATTCGGTCGCCGCCTACAACGTGCCGTCCGGCATCCTGTTCGACATGCACCGCGAGGCCGCCGCCAAGCGACCGGGCGTGCTGACCAAGGTCGGCCTGGATACCTTCGCCGATCCACGCCGCCAGGGCTGCGCCATGAACGCGGCCGCCAGTGATCCCATCGTCTCGGTGCAGCAGTTCGACGGCGAGGAGTGGCTCTATTTCCGCTCGATCGTCCCTCAGGTCTCGATCATCCGGGCCACCACGGCCGACGAGCGTGGCAACCTCACCTATGAACATGAAGGCGCCTATCTCGGCGGTCTCGAACAGGCGCTGGCCGCCCGCAACAATGGCGGCGTCGTCATCGCGCAGGTCAAGCGCGTCGTCGAAAACGGCACGCTGAAGCCGCATGACGTGCGCGTGCCCGGCGTTCTGGTCGACCATATCGTCGTTGCGCCAGACCAGTTGCAGACGACGCTGACGCCTTATGATCCCGCGATCTCGGGCGAGATCTTCCGGCCGCTGTCGAGCTTCCGCAATGCCGAGATGAACGTCCAGAAGGTTATCGCGCGCCGCGTCGCCATGGAGCTTCGCCAGGGCATGGCGGTCAATATCGGCTTCGGCATTTCCGCCAATGTGCCGCGCATCCTCCTGGAGGAAGGCCAGCACGGCAAGGTCACCTGGGTGATCGAACAGGGTGCCGTCGGCGGCGTGCCGCTGCTCGACTTCAAGTTCGGCTGCGCCTCGAATGCGGAGGCGATCATGCCCTCGCCGCATCAGTTCATCTATTTCCAGGCCGGCGGCTTCGACGCCTCGCTCCTGTCGTTCCTGCAGATCGACCGCCACGGCTCGGTCAACGTGTCGAAGCTTTCGGCTAGGCCGCATGTCACCGCCGGCGCCGGCGGCTTCGTCGACATCACCGCAAGGGCGAAGAAGATCGTCTTCTCCGGCTTCTTCAATGCCGGGGCAAAACTCTCGCTGGCCGATGGCGGCATCCGCATCGACCAGGAGGGCAAGGTCAAGAAGGTGGTCGCCGAGGTCGAGCACATCTCCTTCTCGGGCAAGCGCGCGGTCGCCCAGGGACAGGACATCACCTATGTCACCGAGCGCTGCGTGATGAAGCTGACGCCGGAAGGACTGATCGTCACCGAACTCGCACCCGGCATCGACCTGCAGCGCGATGTGTTGGCGCAGTCAGAGATTCCGCTTGGTGTCGCCAAGGATCTCAAGACGACACCGGAAGCCCTCTACCAGGAACGGCCGATCGGCCTGTCGCTCAATGGCGGCGCCTCGCTTGGAGGCGCGCATGGCTGAGCGCCTCGTCACCTTCGAACAGGACGGCGCCATCGGCATCGTCACGCTGCGCCGTCCGGAAAAATTCAACGCACTGGACATCCCGATGCTGCGCGCGCTGGAGACAGCGCTGGACGAGGCTGAGATGGCTGACGGCGTGCGCGTTGTCCTGCTCCGCGGTGAAGGCAAGGGCTTTTGCGCAGGGGGCGATGTCGAGGCATGGGCGCAGATGAGTGCTGCCGACTTCCAGGTGCAATGGGTGCGCTATGGCCACCGTGTCTTCGACCGGCTGGCGCGGTTGCGGCAACCGACTATCGCCGTGCTGTCCGGCCACGCGCTGGGCGGGGGACTGGAACTGGCGGTCGCCTGTGATTTCCGCGTCGCCGAGGCGCACATCAAATTGGGCTTCCCGGAAACCTCGATCGGTGTCGTACCCGGCTGGTCCGGCACGCAGCGCGCGGTGCGCCGCTTCGGCGCACAGACAGTGCGGCGCATGGCGCTGGGCGGCGAGATTCTCCTCGCCCCCGAAGCGTTGGTTCTTGGCGTCGTCGACCGGGTGGTCGAAACCGGCAAGGCGCTCGCTGAAGCCAAGGCCTGGGCTGAAAAGATCGCCGAGCGCGGTCCACTGGCGACGGAAGCGGCCAAGCTGATGATCGCGGTGGCCGAGGGCGAGGAAAGCGCTGCCGCGACCGAAGCGTTGGCCAGCGGCTTCATTGCGCTGACCGGCGATCTCAAGGCCGGCGTCGGCGCTTTCAAGACCAAGCAGAAACCAGCATTTTCACGATCCTAGAAAAGAACAAAACTGATGAACGCTCCCCTCAAGATCGCCATGCCCGCCGAGGCATCCGCAGCGCCAAAGACCTACCGGCTGCTGATCGATGGAAAGCATGTCGATGCCCGCGACGGCCGCACGCTGGAGCGCAAGAGCCCCGGCCATGGCTTCACCGTCTCGCACTATGCGCAGGCCGGCGAGGCCGAAGTGGAAGCCGCAGTACAGGCTGCGCACAAGGCATTCGAAACCGGCCCATGGCCGCGCATTAAGGCGGCAGAGCGGGCCGCGATCCTGCTCAAGACAGCCGAACTGATCGAGGCGCGGCTGGAAGATATTGCCCGGCTCGATGCGCTGGAATCCGGCAAGCCGATCGCCCAGGCGCGCGGCGAGATCGGTGGCGCTGTCGACATCTGGCGTTATGCCGCGTCGCTGGCCCGCACGCTGCACGGCGAATCCTATGCCAATCTCGGCGACGCCATGCTGGGCGTGGTGGTGCGTGAACCGATCGGCGTGGTCTCGATCATCACGCCGTGGAATTTTCCGTTCCTCATCGTCAGCCAGAAACTGCCCTTCGCGCTTGCCGCCGGCTGCACGGCGGTGGTCAAGCCGAGCGAGATGACCTCCGCCTCGACCTTCGTCCTCGGCGACCTCCTGATGCAGGCCGGCCTGCCTGCCGGCGTCGTCAACATCCTCGCTGGTCTCGGTAGCGACGTCGGTGCGCCCATGGTCAGCCATCCGCTGGTCGAGATGGTGTCGTTCACCGGCTCGACCCGCGTCGGCAAGATGACCATGGCGTCGGCCGCGCAGTCGCTGAAGAAGGTCTCTATGGAACTCGGCGGCAAGAACGGTCAGATCGTCTTTCCCGATGCCGACCTCGAGGCCGCCGCTGACGCCGCCGTGTTCGGTGGCTTCTTCAATGCCGGAGAATGCTGCAATGCCGGCAGCCGGCTGATTGTGCATGAGGCGATCGCCGATGACTTCCTTGCCACGGTAAAGGCGCTTACCGCCAAGGTCACAGTCGGCGATCCGCTCGACGACCTCACCAAAGTCGGCGCGATGATTTCGTCCGACCATCTGGCCAAGGTGACCGGCTATGTCGCGGCTGCCGCGAGCGAGGGCAGCAGCGTCTACAGCGGCGGCAACCGCCTTGCGTCGAGCGCCGGCCAATATCTCGATCCCACCATCATTCGCGGCGTCACCGAGGACATGGCCATCGCCCGCGAGGAAGTGTTCGGACCGGTGCTTTCCGTGCTCACCTTTGAATCGATTGAAAAGGCGTTGCACATCGCCAACAACACGCCCTATGGTTTGTCGGCGGGCGTGTGGAGCGCCAGCATCGACACTTGCATGTCGGTGGCGCGAAGTGTGCGTTCGGGAACCGTTTGGGTGAATACGTTCATGGAAGGTTATCCCGAGTTGCCTTTCGGAGGCTACAAGCAGTCCGGTCTCGGACGCGAACTCGGCAAACGCGCAGTCGAGGATTATACCGAGGAAAAGACAATCCAGTTTCATCGCGGCCAGCGCACCGGATGGTGGGTCGGCTGAGTTGGGAAGAACCCGGTGGACAGCCACCGGTCGTGTAACTGCAACAAGGGAGGAAGTTCATGTTGCGCAAACTGCTTATCGGAACGGCTCTGGCGTCAAGCTTTGCTTTCGCGGCGCACGCCGCGGACGTCAAGGAAGTCCAGATGCTGCATTGGTGGACGTCGGGCGGCGAAGCGGCTGCCCTCAACGTGCTGAAGGGCGACCTGGCCAAGGAAGGCTATGCCTGGAAGGACGTGCCGGTGGCTGGCGGTGGCGGCGATGCCGCCATGACCGCACTGAAGGCAATGGTCGCGGCCGGCAACTACCCGACCGCCTCGCAGATGCTCGGCTACACCGTGCTCGACTATGCTCAGGCCGGCGTAATGGGGGACCTGACTGAGACGGCGAAGAAGGAAGGCTGGGACAAGTCGGTTCCTGCCGCCCTGCAGAAGTTCTCGGTCTATGAAGGCAAGTGGGTCGCCGCTCCGGTCAACGTCCACTCCGTCAACTGGCTGTGGATCAACAAGGCGGTGATGGACAAGATCGGCGGCACCGAGCCGAAGACCTTCGACGAGTTCGTCGCGCTGCTCGACAAGGCCAAGGCGGCTGGCGTCATCCCGCTGGCACTCGGCGGCCAGAACTGGCAGGAAGCCACCATGTTCGACTCGGTCGTGCTGTCGACCGGCGGACCGGACTTCTACAAGAAGGCCTTCAACGACCTCGACGACGCTTCGCTCAAGTCCGACACGATGAAGAAGTCGTTCGACAACCTGGCCAAGCTGGTCACCTATGTCGACCCGAACTTCTCGGGCCGTGACTGGAACCTCGCCACCGCCATGGTCATCAAGGGCGATGCCCTGGTGCAGGTCATGGGCGACTGGGCCAAGGGTGAGTTCCACGCCGCCAAGAAGACCCCGGGTACCGACTTCCTGTGCTATCGCTTCCCGGGCACCGACGGCTCCGTGATCTACAACTCCGACATGTTCGGCATGTTCAACGTTCCGGAAGACCGCAAGGCCGCCCAGGTGGCGCTTGCCACCGCTACGCTGTCGAAGAGCTTCCAGTCGGCCTTCAACGTCGTCAAGGGCTCGGTCCCGGCACGCACCGACGTCCCGGATACCGACTTCGACGCTTGCGGCAAGAAGGGCATTGCTGACCTGAAGAAGGCCAATGAAGGCGGTACGCTGTTCGGCTCGCTCGCCCAGGGCTATGGCGCGCCTCCCGCGGTCGCCAACGCCTACAAGGACGTCGTCTCGAAGTTCGTCCATGGTCAGATCAAGACCTCCGACGAGGCCGTGACCGAGCTGGTCAAGGCGATCGACGACGCCAAGTAAGAAGCACGGAAAGGCCTTCCCCGCTCCGGCGGGGAAGGCTCCATTCGATGCTCGACACCATGTCGACCAAAACCCGTCTGCGCAGGGCCGTCTTGCCGCCACGCGGTCAAGAATGAACGGCCCGAAACGGGAGGAGCCCATGAGCACGGTAGCAACAAGCCAGATAAAGCTGACGCCGGAGCACACCCGCCCGCGCACCTCCGTGCGCTCGCGCCTGCAAGACGCCCTGCCGAAGATCGTACTGGCACCAAGCTTCGCCATCACCATCGTCTTCGTCTATGGCTTCATCCTGTGGACGATCTATCTGTCCTTCACCAATTCCAAGACCTTCCCGTCCTATGTCATCACCGGACCGCGCGCCTATCAGCGGCTGTGGGGCTGGACCTTCGACAGCGACCCGCCATCGAGCTGGTACACTTCGATCGTCAACATGGGCATCTTCGGCTTTCTCTACATCTTCATCTGCCTGGCGCTCGGCCTGTTCCTCGCAATCCTGCTCGACCAGAAGATTCGCGGCGAAGGCGTGCTGCGTCCGATCTATCTCTACCCGATGGCGCTGTCGTTCATCGTCACCGGCGTCGCCTGGAAATGGTTCCTCGATCCCGGTCTCGGCCTTGAGCAGACGCTGCACCAATGGGGTTGGACGAGCTTCCATTTCGACTGGATCAAGAACAAGGATTTCGTCATCTACACGGTGGTCATCGCCGGCGTCTGGCAGGCCTCCGGCTTCATCATGGCGATGTTCCTGGCCGGCCTGCGTGGCATCGACGGCGAGATCATGAAGGCGGCGCAGATCGATGGCGCCACGACCTTCCAGCTCTATCGCCGCATCGTCATTCCGCTGTTGCGGCCGATCTTCCTGTCGGCCTTCATCGTGCTCGCCCACCTCGCCATCAAATCGTACGATCTGGTGGTCGCGCTGACCAGCGGCGGGCCGGGCGGTTCGGCCTGGCTGCCGTCCAACTTCATGTATGAGTACACCTTCAAGCGCAACGAGATGGCCGTCGGATCGGCCAGCGCTGTGATCATGCTGATGGCCATCGTCGCCATCATCGTGCCCTATCTCTATTCCGAACTGCGGGAGAAGCCGCGATGAGCGCTATCGCCACCCCTGCCCGCCAGGCCTCCGGCGGCATCAACGTCAGGGTCATGAACCGCGTCGTCATCTATGGGCTGCTGGCGCTGTTCGCGCTGTTCTACCTGATGCCGCTGTTCGTCATGCTGGTCACCTCGTTCAAGACCATGGACGAGATCCAGAATGGCAACATGCTGGCACTGCCCAAGGCACCGACCTTCGATCCATGGCTGAAGGCCTGGGGCGAAACCTGTGTCGGCCTCACCTGCGCCGGCATCAAGGGTTACTTCTGGAACTCCATCAAGATGGTGGTTCCGGCCGTGCTGATCTCGACCATGCTCGGCGCGCTCAACGGCTACGTGTTGACCAAATGGCGTTTTCGCGGCCACACGCTGGTGTTCGGGCTCATGCTGTTCGCCTGCTTCATCCCGTTCCAGTCGGTGCTGTTGCCGATGGCGACGATCCTGGGCAGCCTCGGCCGCTTCGGCGTCTCGCTGCAAAACTCGATCGGGACAAGCTTCGGCCTCGGCAATTCTACGGTCAATCTCGTCTTCGTCCACGTCGTCTACGGCATCGGCTTCACCACGCTGTTCTTCCGCAATTACTACGAGGCGTTTCCGACGGAGTTGATCAAGGCCGCCCAGGTCGACGGCGCAAGCTTCTTCCAGATCTTCCGGCGCATCATGCTGCCGAATTCGATGCCGATCATCGTCGTCACCGTCATCTACCAGTTCACCAACATCTGGAACGACTTCCTGTTCGCTTCGGCCTACGCCGGAACCGGCGATGCGATGCCGATGACGGTGGCCCTCAACAACGTCGTCAACACCTCGACCGGCGTTGTCGAGTACAACGTCAACATGGCGGCCGCGATGATCGCCGCACTCCCAACCCTTCTCGTCTACGTGCTTGCCGGCCGCTACTTCGTACGCGGTCTGATGGCAGGCGCCGTCAAAGGATAACCCGATGGCTTTTCTGGAAATTGATGGTCTGAGGAAGCGTTTCGGCCAGGTCGAGATCCTCAAGGGGATCGACGTCGAACTGGAAAAGGGCGGCTTCCTGGTGCTGGTCGGCCCCTCCGGCTGCGGCAAGTCGACCCTGCTCAACACCATCGCCGGGCTGGAAACGATCACCTCGGGCGAGATTCGCGTCGACGGACGAGCGATCAATGATCTGCACCCGTCCAAGCGCGACATCGCCATGGTGTTCCAGAGCTACGCGCTCTACCCGAACATGACGGTGGCCGGAAACATCTCCTTCGGCATGGAGATGCGCGGTGTGCCGGCGGCGGAACGCCAGAAGGCGATCGACAAGGTGGCGAAGGTCCTGCAGATCGGCCACCTCCTGCAGCGCAAGCCAAGCCAATTGTCCGGCGGCCAACGCCAGCGCGTCGCCATGGGCCGGGCGCTGGTGCGCGACCCCAAACTGTTCCTGTTCGACGAACCGCTGTCCAACCTCGATGCCAAGCTGCGCGTCGACATGCGCATCGAGATCAAGCGTCTGCACGCCACGACCGGCACCACCATCGTCTACGTCACGCACGACCAGATCGAGGCGATGACCCTGGCGACCAAGATCGCCGTCATGCGCGATGGCGAGGTCCAGCAATTCGGCACGCCGGCCGAGATCTACAACAATCCGACCAATCTCTTCGTTGCCGATTTCATGGGATCTCCGGCGATGAATTTGATCCCGGCGACGATCGGCACCAACGGCAATGCCCTGTCCGTCGTGCTGCAGCGCGAGGCGCGAGAGCCGATCTCACTGCCGATGGCCAATGCGCCGGCGGGCCTGTCGGCCTTTCATGGCAAGCCGATCATCTTCGGTGTCCGCCCGGAAGCCCTGACCGATCCGGAAGGCGCCGAGCGCAATGCCTCGAACATCGCCACCGCCGACTGCCATATCGAGGTTGTCGAGCCGGCGGGCTCCGACACCTTCGCCGTCACCAACCTTGGTGGCAAGGGCGTGGTGGCGCGGCTGCGTGCTGACGCCAACATCCAGCCGGGCACCAACACACCGCTTGCCTTCAACCTGACCAAGGCGGTGTTCTTCGATCCGGCGACCGAGAGCCGCATTCGCTGACGGCTATGACAAATCCGGATATCGTCATCATCGGCTCCGGCATCGGCGGCGCCACGATCGCCTCCGGCCTTGCCGGGAGTGGCGCCTCGATCCTGATGCTGGAACGCGGCGAGCCGCTGCCGGCAACGCCGCATGCGCGCGACACGCGCTCCATCTTCGTCGATGGCCACTATCGGCCGAAGGAAATGTGGCGCGAGGCCGGCGGGGCCGCCTTCAACCCCGGCAACTACTACTATGTCGGCGGCAACTCGAAATTCTACGGCGCGGTGCTGATCCGCTACCGCAGGCAAGATTTTTCCGCCATGGAACACTTTGGCGGCGTCTCGCCGGCCTGGCCGTTTTCCTATGACGAATTCGAGCCCTGGTACTCGAAGGCCGAGCAGTTGTTCCGCGTGCGCGGCACGCTGGGTGAGGACCCGACCGAGCCGTTCCACTCGATCCCCTATGCCTTCAAGCCGGTGCCCGACGAGGCGCCGATCGCGCGCGCCCGCGCCGAGCTCAAGGGGCTAGGCCTGCATCCTGCCTCGCTGCCGCTCGGCGTCGACATCGACACCTGGCTGAAGGAGGGCAAGACCGGCTGGGACGCTTTCCCGAACACCGGCCAGGGCAAGATCGACGCGCAAACGGGGCCGCTGACGGCGGCGCTCAAGGACACCAACATCCGGCTCGAGACCGGCGCTTACGTCGAGTATCTCGAAGCGTCGCACGACGGCAAGAGCATATCAGCCATCCACTACCGGCAGAACGGCGCGCTGAAGAAGGTGGCGCCAAAACTGGTTATCCTATCCGCCGGTGCGGTCAATTCCGCGGTCATCCTGCTGCGCTCACCCTCTTCTGACGGCAAAGGCCTCGCCAACCGTTCCGACCAGGTCGGGCGCAATTTCATGAACCACAATTCCAGCGCCATGCTGGCGATCGATCCACGCCGCAGGAACGATGCCATCTACCAGAAGACGCTGATGCTGAACGATTATTATCTGTCCGACGGCAAGGGCGGCAAGCCGCTCGGCAACGTCCAGCTTCTGGGCAAGATCGACGGCAACATGCTGAAGGCCAACGTCAAGCGGGCGCCCAAATTCGCGCTGGACTTCATGGCCGGCCACGCCGTCGACTGGTACCTGATGTGCGAGGACCTGCCCGATCCCGAAAGCCGCATCATGGTCGACGGCAAGGACATCGTCATGCAGTGGCGGCGCTCCAACATGCAGTCGCTCGACGGTCTGACCAAGGTGATGCGCGAAAATTTTCGCGCCTGCGGCTATCCGATCGTGTTGTCACGCCCCTTCGACAAGCGCACGCCCTCGCATCAGTGCGGCACGGTGAAGATGGGCGACGATCCGACCACCGCGCCGCTCGACCCGTTCTGCCGCTCCTTCGACCACCGGAACCTGTTCGTCGTCGACGGCAGCTTCCTGCCGAACTCGGCAGCGGTGAACCCGGCTTTGTCGATAGCCGCACAGGCGCTGCGGGTGGCCGAGCATATCCGCAAGACGGAGCTGGCAGCATGAGAGGTTTGCGCCGCCCCTCATCCGCCTGCCGGCACCTTCTCCCCGTAAAGAACGGGGAGAAGGGACTTGGCCGCAACGCTGGCGATCCCCCTCTCCCCGTCCTTCACGGGGAGAGGGTAAGGGTGAGGGGCAGCGCCGGCGTCCGAAAGGCTAGCCTCCCATGACCCGCCCCGCAGCCATCGTCACCGGCGGCGCACGCGGCATCGGGCTGGCTTGTGCCCAGGCGCTGGCGGATGCAGGCTTTGACATTATGGTCGCCGACCTTGCCGACACCGCAGCCGACGGCCTTGCCGCCGACATCACCGCGCGCGGCGCGAAATTCGCCTATGCCCGTTGTGATATCGCTGATCTCTCTAGCCACGCAGCGTTGGTCGATGCCGCGGTGGACGCCTTCGGCCGCATCGACTGCCTCGTCAACAATGCCGGTGTCGGCGCCGTGGTGCGCGGCGACCTCCTGGAACTCAAGCCGGAAAACTTCGATCGTACGCTCGGCATCAATCTGCGTGGTACTGTGTTCCTCAGCCAGGCCGTCGCCAAGGCGATGCTGGCTACGCCAGCCGATCATCCGAAATCCATCATCACCATCACCTCGGTCAGTGCCGAGATGGCATCGCCTGAACGCCCCGACTACTGCATCTCCAAGGCCGGGCTTTCGATGTGGGTAAAGAACCTGGCGCTTCGGCTCGCTCCTGAAAACATCGGCGTGTTCGAGGTGCGGCCGGGCATCATCCGCACCGACATGACATCAGGCGTGACCGCCAAATACGATGCCTTGATCGCCGGCGGGCTGGTGCCGGCAAAGCGCTGGGGCGAAGCATCGGATATCGGCTCAGTGGTGGCAACGCTCGCCGCCGGCAAGCTTGGCTTTTCGACCGGCTCGATCATCAATGTCGACGGTGCGCTGTCGGTGCCCAGACTGTGAACAGGTGACACCATGACCGACTACATCATCGTGGGTGCCGGCCCGGCCGGTTGCGTGCTGGCCAACCGGCTGAGCGAGGATCCGGCGAATTCCGTGCTTCTGCTGGAAGCCGGCGGCAAGGACTGGCATCCCCTGATCCACATGCCCGCCGGTTTCGCCAAGATGACCAAGGGCATCGCCTCCTGGGGCTGGTCGACCGTGCCGCAGAAGAACATGAACGACCGCGTCTTCTGGTACACGCAGGCCAAGGTGGTCGGCGGCGGTTCCTCCATCAACGCCCAGATCTACACGCGCGGCAACGCCCGCGACTATGACGCCTGGGAGAAGGAGGAAGGCCTTGCCGGCTGGGGTTATCGCGACGTGCTGCCCTATTTCAAGCGCGCCGAGAACAACCAGCGCTACGCCAACGACTTTCATGGCGACCAGGGCCCGCTCGGCGTGTCCAACCCGATTTCGCCGCTGCCGATCTGCGAAGCGTATTTCCGCGCCGGCCAGGAGATGGGCATTCCGTTCAACCCGGATTTCAACGGCGCTGCCCAAGAAGGCGTCGGCTATTACCAGTTGACGCAGAAGGACGCCCGGCGCTCCTCCGCGTCAGTGGCCTATCTGAAGCCGATCCGCGCCCGCAAGAACCTCACCGTCAGAACCGATGTGCTGGTGACGCGCGTCGTCGTGGAGAAGGGCCGCGCCATCGGCGTCGAAATCGTCGACAGGCCAGGCGGGCAGAAGTCGATCCTGCGCGCCGACCGCGAGGTCATCGTCTCGTCCGGTGCCATCGGCTCACCGAAGCTTTTGATGCAGTCGGGCATCGGCCCGGCCGATCACCTGAAGTCGGTCGGCGTCACACCGGTGCATGACCTGCCCGGCGTCGGCTCCAATATGCAGGACCATCTCGACCTGTTCGTCATCGCCGAATGCACCGGCGACCACACCTATGACAATTACGCCAAGCTCCACCGCACTGCATGGGCCGGCCTGCAGTACCTGCTGCTGAAGAAGGGACCCGTTGCCTCCAGCCTGTTCGAGACCGGCGGCTTCTGGTACGCCGACCCGACCGCCGCCTCTCCCGACATCCAGTTCCATCTCGGCCTGGGGTCCGGCATCGAGGCTGGCGTCGAGAAGCTGAACAACCCCGGTGTCACCTTGAACTCGGCCTTCCTGCGGCCGCGCTCGCGCGGCACGGTGCGGCTGAAGAGCGCCGACCCGGCCGACCACCCGCTGATCGACCCGAACTACTGGTCCGATCCCTATGATCGCGCCATGTCGCTCAAGGGCTTGAGGCTGGCGCGCGAGATCATGCGGCAGAAGGCACTTTCCTCCTATGTGCTGCGCGAGGTGCTGCCCGGCCCATCGCTCGCCAGCGACCAAGAACTGGTCGACTATGCCTGCCGCAGTTCCAAGACCGACCATCACCCGGTCGGCACCTGCCGCATGGGCCATGATGAGATGGCCGTGGTGACGCCTGACCTGCGGCTGCGCGGCATCGAGGGCCTGCGCGTCTGCGACGCTTCGGTGATGCCGCGCGTGCCCTCCTCCAACACCAATGCGCCGACCATCATGGTCGGCGAGAAAGGCGCTGATCTGATCCTCGGCCGCGAGCCATTGCCGCCGGCGGTGTTCTCCGGAAACCGTGCAGCCTGAAGGGAACAAGAAAATGATCAGGCACTGCGTCTTCGTCAAATTCCGCAACGATGTCGGCATCGGCGAGCGGAAGGCTGTTCATGCCGACCTCGAAGCGCTGCGGAAGATAATCGACGGCATGGACACAGTCAGATTCAGCGCCAATGTCAGCCCCGAGCCCTTCGCGCGCGGTTTTACCCATGGCTTCACCATCGACTTCCGCGATGCCGCCGCCCGCGACGCCTATCTCGTGCACGAAGCCCATCAACGCGCCGGCGCCCGGCTGGTGGCGGCGCTAGAGGGCGGCACGGACGGGTTGATGGTCTTCGACCTGGATATCTAGAAATCCCCGGCCGCGTTCCCCCGCTTCTTTGATCGCCTCGACCGCATACACGTGGAGCCTGAGCTTGTTACGGAAAAGTGACCACTGGTCTTCCGAATAGTTCTTCGTTCTAACTGGTCGAACGCGATAGCCTTCCCAATATCGTCAGCGACTGTACCTCGAACGAGGACAGTCAATCACATCGATTGCCGCGTCCGCGCGGCAGATTCTTTGTGAAACGCATTATGACAGGGGGAGGAAGCCTTGAATCTCAATTCGCAGCAGAAGAAGACCGTCCTGGCGTCGTTTCTGGGCTGGACGCTGGACGCCTTTGATTTCTTCCTTCTGACATTCCTGCTCTCGGATATCGCGTCCGAATTCCAGACCGATGTCCCTGCAGTCTCCAAGGCGCTCTTCCTGACGCTGGCGACGCGCTTCATCGGTGCGTTCTTCTTCGGCATGCTCGCCGACAGATTCGGACGCAAGCCCATCCTCATGCTCAACATCGTCAGTTACTCGGTGATTGGGGCACTGGCCGCCTTCTCGCCCAATCTCGGCATCTTCCTGGCGCTGCGCGCCCTGTTCGGCATCGCCATGGGCGGCGAATGGGGGCTTGGCAGTTCGCTGGCCATGGAATCCATCCCGCCCAGCGCGCGCGGCATGGTCTCGGGCATCCTGCAATGCGGATATCCAGCCGGCTACCTTTTGGCGGCCGTGGTGTACGGCCTGCTCTATCAGCAGACGATCGGCGGCTACACGGTGGGCTGGCGCGCCATGTTCCTGCTCAGCTTCATTCCGGCATTGGTCGTCCTGTTCATCCGCTCGCACGTGCCGGAATCGCCGGCCTTCGTCGAGGCCCAGAAAACAGTCAAGCCAGGCCTCCTCGAAACGCTTCAGAAGCACTGGGGCATCGCCCTCTATTCCGTCGTGCTGATGATGTTCTTCAACTTCTTCAGCCATGGCACGCAGGACCTTTATCCGACCTTCCTGAAGAAACAGCATGGCTTTGATCCGCACACGGTGAGCTGGATCACCATCGTTGCCAACATCGGCGCCATCGTCGGCGGCCTGGCATTCGGCGTCCTGTCCGAGAAGATCGGCCGCGTCAATGCAATCACCATTGCCTGCGTCATCGCCTTGCCATCGATTCCGCTGTGGGCCTACAGCACCACGCCCGTCATGCTGGCGATTGGCGCCTTCATCATGCAGGTTGCCGTGCAGGGCGCATGGGGCGTCATCCCCGCACATCTCAACGAGCTTTCGCCCGGCGCGGTGCGCGCGACCCTGCCCGGCTTCATCTATCAGGCCGGCAATCTCGCTGCGTCCTATGGCGGTCCGTATCAGGCAGGCATCGCTGAAAGCGCCGGGGGAAGCTACGGCTACGCGCTGGCGCTGTTCGCGGGCATTGTCGCCGTCTGTATCATCGTGGTCATCCGCTTCAGCCCGGAACGGCGCGGACAGGTGATGACCGTGCACGACAGAGAGGTCCCGGCAAGGGCATGATGTCGAAGAGCCGGCATGTAACGGTGCGGGCGCCTCAGCCCATCCTCAGTGCGACGACGCCGGCAACGATGCTGAGCGCGGCGGCACCGCGCCAGCCCGTCATCTTCTCGCCGAGCGCATAGACCGAGATCATCATGGCGAACAGGATCGAGGTTTCGCGCAGTGACGCCACCGAGGCGATCGGCGCCTTGGTCATCGCCCACATCACGATCCAGTAGGCGGCGCCGCTGAGCACGCCGGTGAATATGCCGGTCTTCCAGCTGTTGGCCAGCACCGGCAGCGCCTTCGGCCCCCGGAAGATGAGGCACAGCACCAGTGCGCCCAGCGCGTCGCAGACGAACAGCCATGCCGCGTAGCTCTGCGCGGTGGCGGCGAGCCGTGCGCCGCTGCCGTCGGACAGCGTGTAGCTGGCAATGAAGATCGATGTGCCCAGCGCGTAGCCGACGGCGCGCAGATTGAGCTTCTCCAGATGCGCGCCACCGCGAAACGACATCACCAGCGTGCCGGCCGACAGCAGCACGATGCCCGCTATGGCGAACGGACCGGGTACCTCGGCGACGACGAATACGCCGCCAAGCGCGGCAAGCAGCGGCGCGGTGCCGCGCGCCAGGGGATAGGTCTGGGCGAAATCGCCGGCCTTGTAGGCGCCGATCAGGAAGGTCCTGTAGCCGATGTGGAAGATCACCGAGGCGATGATGTACGGCCACACCTCGGCCTTCGGCATCTCGACGAAGGGCAGCACCACAAGTGCGGCGGTGCCCATGCCGAGCGTCATCAGGGTGATCGACATGAAGCGGTCGAGATTGACCTTGACCAGCGCGTTCCAGATCGCATGCATGGCGGCTGCGGCAAGCACCGCGAAGAAGACGAAAAGCGTCATGCGCGGCTCATCAGCCTCCGGAACGTGCGGCTAAGGGTGTTTCGAGATCGATGTCGACGCGCACCGGAAAATGGTCCGAAGCGACCTCACCGATATCGGCGCCGACCGAGCGCACCCGCCCCGCGAACATGCCGCCGACAAAGCAATGGTCCAGCCGGCGCTTTGTCACCTTGCCGTCGATGGTCTTCACATGGGTATGGAAATCCTCGCCCGGCTTGCCGGCGACAGAGGCGGCATCGACAAAGCCGCCGTGATAGGCGGCACCCCGATGATAGGGCGTGCTGCCAACAATGCGGTGGTATTCGGCGCTGCCCGGCTCCATGTTGAAGTCGCCCATCCAGATCGCGGCTAGCGGGTTCTCCGGCTCCGGTTCCCCGCTTGTCCAGTTGCGCGCGGGTTCGTCATCCGCGCCGCTCCACGGGCCGCCGTCAGATGGCGCCCGGCGATGCTCGGCCATGAGATAGTCGATCTGTTCCAGCCGCTCCTCCGCCGCGATATGGGCGAGATGCAGGGAGAACACCCGCACCGGACCAGCTGGCGTGCGGATCATGCATTCGAGGGCGGCGTTGCGTGTGTTGAGCGGACGAACGGTACGGCGCATCGGCAGCGCATGCAGCCGCGACCAGACGATCGGCAGCTTCGACAACACCATGGTTCCGAACTGCCGGCGGCGGTTGACGATGCGGCCATCCAGCCGCTCGCTGGCGTCCATGTCGAAGGCCGGCCCATAGACCCAGTGATAGTCGGGCAGCAGGCTGGAGAGAATGGCCGGCTGGTCGTCGAAATTGGTCCGCTGCCAGTGCCGCTCCACCTCCTGCAAGGCGATGATGTCGGCGCCGGCAACGATGCGTGCGGCACGCGACAGATCGTAATGACCGTCTCCGCCAAACCCGTACTGTATGTTGTAGCTGACCAGCTTCATTGATTATCCGGCTTAGTTTCGTGGGCGGGAGTAGCGGTTCGGTGTCAGGGTTGCAATGTGCAGGATTATGAGAGGGGCTTGGGCCAGAAGCCCTCGCCTGCCTCCTGCCTTGCGGGATCATGCACTGATTCCTGGCCAACCAAGTGTCCTCTGCGCGTCGAAAAACGACGCGCGGCGGTCACGTCGTCAGCGGCTGAAACCGGCCCGGCGGGGAAGCCGCCAGTTCCGTCCAGTCGATCTCTTCCTCCAGGCGATGGTAGGCCTCGTCACCGATCGTGCCGTTGCGGCGCAGTTCCTCCAGCGCGTCGCGCTGGCTCTTGATGGCATAGAGGCGCAGCTTGTCATACTCGGTCACTGCCTTGGTGTCGTCGGGATTTTCGGCGAGCGTGCGCTGCGCCGAATATTGCTCGCGCACGGCCGCCGCCGCATTCGACGTCTTGCCGCTCAGCACGTTCAACGCCGCCTGCATGATGGCGATGCGCGCCTTCGTCACCTCCAGCTCGACCGTCTCATCCGCATCGAGGTCAAGGATGCGCAGCAGCGGCTTCAGGCTCATGCCTTGCAGCACCAGCGTGCCGAGAACGACCGCGAAGGCCGCGAGCACGATCGGGTCGCGGCCTGGAAAATCGTGCGGCAAGGCAATCGCCGCCACAAGGGTGACGAGGCCGCGCATGCCGCACCAGCCGATCAGCACGCCGCCGCGAACCGACGGCGCTTCCCGTCGCTGCTCGGCGCTGCCGAACCGCGCCAGCGCCCTGATGACCAACCCGCAGCCCAGTACCCAGACGAGGCGCGAAACGATGACCACGGCCAGGACTGTCGCCGCAAACAGGAACGCATCAACCTGACCGGCGCCGGCAAGTCGCTCGACGATCGACCGCGCCTGCAGACCCATCAGCACGAAGGCCAGGACGTTCAGTACGAAGACTGCGGTTTCCCAGACCGAATAGGAACTGACGCGTTTTCTGGCCGACATGTGGCGCGGCGCGGTACGCGCAAGCGTCATGGCGTAGACGACGATGGTGATGATGGCGGAAAGACCCAGCCTGTCAGCCAGGATCCAGACGCCGAAAGTGCCGGCGAACTGAAGCACTGTGCTGCTGGCCGCGTCTTCGATGCGACCAAGCGTGGCGAGAGACAGTCGACCGAATACGTAGCCGGCCACAAGGCTGCCAACCGTCGACAATGCAACCACCGGCGCGGCGCTGCTCAACAGGATCGGGCCGAGCGCGGCGGCCACGGCAATGCGATAGATCAGCAGCGCCGTTGCGTCGTTGAGCAGGCTTTCGCCTTGCAGGATGGCGGTGATGCGGTGCGGCACCTTGAACTGGCCAAGCACCGCCGAAGCCGCGACCGCGTCGGGCGGCGCGACGATGGCGCCAAGCGCGATGGCCGCCGCGATCGGCAAGCCGGCCATTTTCCAGCCGACCAGCGCCACGGTGACCGTCGTGAAGAGGACGGCACCAAGCGCCAGCAATGCAAGCGGCACGCGGTAGCGGTTGAGGTCGCGCAATGATGTGTCGTAGGCGGCGTCGAGCAGCACCGGCGCGATGAACAGGGCAAGCGCCAGTTCCGGGTCGATCTCGATCTTCGGCACACCCGGCAGGAAGGCGATGCCGGCGCCCGCCAGCGCCAGCAAGGAAGGATACGGCACCTGCATGCGCCGTGACACCGCCGTCAACGCAACGGCGATCAGCAACAGGACGAGCGTCAGTTCGAAAAGGGCCATGCTCTACCATATACTTGATACGAAATTGGGGGGCAGTAGCATGGCGTCTGGAAGCTGTTGATTGGCCAGCATGCTTAAGCCACCAGAGTTCGACTGGAACACGAAGCGCTTCCTGTCCTTCAGTGCTATTGCAGGGATTCGTTTGGCAGGCCCGAGCACGCCGACTTCGAACGCACCGATCAATCCATAGCGCAACGTTCACGGCGGGCAGATAGGGACTTGCTGCTTGACTGATTGATCACGAAACCTGCCTTTGCCAATTGAAAGCATCCGGTACAACTGCATAATCTCTATCGACACAGATCGGAGAGTTTCATGCCAAGAATTATAGCAGCGTTGTTCGCATTGATGCTGTTTTCACCGTCTGCCACAGCTTCCGCTCTGTACGACGAATTTCTGGCGGCAAAGATCAAACTCTTGGGTACTCAGCGATCCGACCCAGGCATGGGCCTCTGGGCCAAACAGACGAATGAGAGATTGATATCCACAATAGAAGGGAAATGGGTCGACCTTGGGTATGCCGACCTAACCAGCGAAGATAGCTTAAATAAATACTGCCAAGAATTTGGAGTATTGTTCAAGAGACTGACGAATTATTCCTTCGAGGTTACATCGCCGACCATTCTTCGTCGAGCAAAAGAGCCGATACACAAAGATTATATTTTCAAGACAGGAATGTCTTACAACTACCGATGGAACATCCAACAACAAATGGACAACCTCGGCGACTCGGAACCTACCAGCACCCAGATATTGAGAAATGCCAACGGAACAAGTGCGTTGATGATGATGTCGCCAAACACCCTGCTGGAGGTCGATTTCAACTTCGGAATGCCTTTCCTTTGGGGACGCTGCCACGCCGAATAGGCTAGCTGCTCGGTTCAGCTCCAAATATCCCCAAAAGTGCTGTGTGCTGCTTTTAGTGCAGCACCAGCATGTCGTTCGAGGAGAAGGAAATCTCGGCCTTCTCGCCGACAGCCGGAGGCGGGGCCGCCGGGCTGTTGAACGTATCCAGCGACACCGTATTGCCGCCGATGCCGACACGAACCCGGATGACCGAGCCGAGGAAATGCACCTCGGATATCTCGCCCGACAGGCTGGAATCGCGGCCGGGCTGGCGGCCCAGAGAAATAGCCTCGGGACGCAACGCCAGCGACAGCGTGTCGCCGGACTTGGAGCCGTTGAGCTTGCCCTTCAGCGAGACGTGTTCGTTGTTGACCCGCACCGTGCCTGCCGCTGCATCGGTGACGGTGCCTTCGAGCACGTTGAGCGTGCCAACGAAATTGGCGACGAACTTGGTCGCCGGCCGGTTGTAGATCTCGAATGGGGTGCCGACCTGCTCGGCCTTGCCACTATACATGACGGCGATCCGGTCCGAAATCGACAGCGCCTCTTCCTGGTCGTGCGTCACGAAGATCGTGGTGATGCCAAGCTTCTTCTGGATCGAGCGTATTTCCTCGCGCAGTGACACGCGCACCTTGGCGTCAAGCGCCGACAGCGGCTCGTCGAGCAGCAGAAGCTTCGGCTTGGGTGCGATGGCGCGGGCCAGTGCGATGCGCTGCTGCTGGCCACCGGAGAGCTGGTAGGGATAGCGATCGGCCATCTGCGGCAGCTTGATGATGCCGAGCATTTCGGCGACACGGGCATCGATGTCCGCCTTGGGCATGCCCGCAACCTTCAACCCGAAGCCGATGTTCTGCGCCACGGTCAGGTTCGGAAACAGCGCGTAGGCCTGGAACACCATGCCGACATTGCGCTGGTTGGGCTTCAACCTTGTGATGTCCTTGCCGCCGACGACGATCTTGCCTGCCGACGGCTCCTCGAAGCCGGCAACCATGCGCAGCACCGTTGTCTTGCCGCAACCGGATGGCCCGAGAAAGGAAACGAATTCGCCACGCTCGACGTCGAGGTTGAAATCCTCCACGACCGTGGTGGCGCCGAAGGATTTTCGCACATGCTGGATGGAGAGAAACGGGTCGGCCATGGCTTTTTCTTTCGGTCGGTACTTTTCGATCAGTTTGGACGGTTCGCCGATTTCGGCGCGAAACGTGACAGGATCTGGATCAGCGACATGCACCCCCAGGTGATGGCGAAGGCGATGACGGCAAGCGCCGCCGGCTCGTAGGCGCGGTTGGCACCGATGTTCTGCAGGTAAGGCCCGAAAGCAGGCCGGTTGAGCAGACTTGCCATGGTGAACTCGCCGATAACGATCGCGAAGGTCAGGAATGCACCGGAAAGCACCGCGATCAGCACGTTGGGCAGGATAACCCTTGCGATGATCGTCGACCAGCCGGCGCCAAGAATCTGCGCGGCTTCTGTCAGCGTGCGCACGTCGATGGTCCTCAGCCCAGTGTCGACCGCACGGTACATATAGGGCAGCGCCAGCGTCGCATAGCCGATCACCAGCAGCGCATCGGTTCCCCTGTCTGTTGCCAGGAAGGGCAGCGGCGAATTCGAACCATACATGCGGATGTAACCGAAGACGATGACGATGGCAGGGATGACCAGCGGCAGGAGCGTGATGAATTCCACGAGAGGCCGGAGCTGCGGCAGGCGAAGCCTGATCCAGTAGGCGGCGGGCACCACGATCAGGACGCCGAGCACGATGGTGGCAATGGCGGCAAGCACCGAGTAGCCGAACGTCGCCTGGAAACGGGCATCGCCCAGAACCACCTTGTAGGCATCGAAGGAATACGCCCCGCGCCGCATGCGCATGGAAAACTCGACCGTTGCAATCAGCGGAATGAAGAAATAGGCCGCGCCAAGCGCGAAGACCAACCAGGCCCAGAAGCGTCCGCTCTTCATTTCAGCCACCTTTCGGAACGGGTTCGGAACCAGATGTAGAAGATATTGGCGAGCCCGGTGATGACGATCATTCCGAAGGCGATGGCGTAGCCGAGATGAGCATTGTGCAGAACGTCGCCGCGAATCTGGGCATAAAGGACGATCGGAATGATGTTCAGCGATGAGCCGGTCAACGCATAGGCGGTGGCGATGGCTCCAAAGGCATTCGCGAACAACAAGATGACGGTACCAAGAAAACTCGGCCAGATAACCGGGATGACCACCATGCGCCAATATTGCGACATCGTGGCGCCAAGCGTGGCGGCGGCTTCACCCCATTCCTTTTTCAACCCGTCGATCGCGGGCACGATGATGACTACCATCAACGGTATCTGGAAATAGACATAGGTCAGCGTCAGGCCCCAGAACGACAGGATGTTGAAGCCGTAGGCGTAGATATTGATACCGAACAAGGTGTTCAGGATCACCGTCGCAAGCCCGAGCCTGCCTAGCGTTGCGATGAAGGCAAAGGCCAGTGGCACGCCGGCGAAATTGGAAGCAACGCCGGAAAAAGTCAGCGTCGCGGATCGTATCCAGTTGGGCAGGCCGCCGCGTACGATGGCGATAGCAATGGCAAGGCCGGCGAAAGCACCAATCAGCGATGAGGCAAGGCTGACCTTGATCGATATCCAGTAGGCCGCGATGATCGACGGCTGCGCCAGTGCGGCAATGTTTTGCAATGTGTATTCGCCGGCATCGTTCTGGAAAGCGCCCAGCATCAGATAGAGCGTAGGCAGGATCAGGAACATGATGGCGAAGATGAAGAACGGCGCTACGCCAAGCCATTGCGTCGGCAGTCTCAGACTGCGCGCCTCGGCGGGTGGCGCGGTTTTCCCGATAGCTGCCTTGTTGGAGAGGGAGAGATCGGTCATGCGCCGGCTACCGTCTTCGAGGAAGGACCGGGCGGCCTCGCGGCCGCCCGGCTGGTTTCAAGCTTACTTGACGTTGGCGCCGACCACGGCGTCCCAGTTCTTGGTGACGGCTTCCTTGGCCTTGGCCTGCTCGTCAAGCGTCGGGAACGCTGCCGAGGCATAGGATTCAGCCGGCGGCAGCTTGGCCAGCACGTCCGCCGGGATCTTACCATTCTTGGCGAGATCGTTGAAGCGGATCGGGTGGCAATAGCCCTTGAGCCAGCCGATCTGGCCTTCGTCGGAATAGAGGTATTCCATCCACAGCTTGGCTGCGTTCGGATGCGGCGCGTAGGCGCTGATTGCCTGCACGTAGACGCCGGCGACAACGCCGGTCTTCGGCACGACCACGTCGACGGGCGGGTTGCCCTTCAGCGTGTCGCGGCCGGCGAGCGCGTTGTAGTCCCAGTTGATCAGGATCGGGGTCTGGCCTTGAGCGAGCGTCGCCGGCTTGCCGATGACCGGCACGAAATTGCCGGCGGCGTTGAGCTTCTTGAAGAAGTCGAGACCGGCCTTGCCGGCGGCTTCACCAGCGGCGGCACCGGTCGACAGGCCAGCGGCATAAACCGCCTGGATGGCCTGGTTCGAGGCGCGCGGATCACCGGCGAGCGCAACCGAGTTGGCGAATTCCGGCTTCAGAAGATCAGCCCAGTCCTTTGGCGATTCCTTGACCAGATCCTTGTTCACCATCATCGACAGAACGCCGTAATAGTCGCCATACCAGGCGCCATCGGCATCCTTGGCGCTGTCCGGGATCGAGTCCCAGGTCGACACCTTGTAGGGCATCAACAGGCCATCGGCCTTGGCGGTCGGACCGAAGGACAGGCCGACGTCGATAACGTCGGGAGCCTGCGGGCCCTTGTTGTCCTTGTTGGCCTTGATCGCCTCGACCTCGTCGCCGGAGCCGGCATCGGGGTTGAGTTCGTTGACGGTGATTTCCGGATACTTCGCCTTGAAGCCGGCGATGACGTCGCCGTAACCGCACCAGTCATGCGGCAAAGCAATGGTCGTAAGCTGGCCTTCGGCCTTTGCAGCCTTGACGAGATCGTCCAGCGAAGCCGCGGACGAAATCACCGACGACACCATGAGTGCCGCGGCCGAAAGGGAAAGCACTTTCCCCGTGAATTTGAACATGTGTTCTCTCCGTTGAACTGACGCCGTTGGACGCCTGCGATGCGGTATCGCTTTCATGTGACAGCCAGATGAAAGCTTTGTGAAACCGTGTGCTCGCAGTACGAAAAAGTAAACTCTTTTTAACCGGCTGTAGCAATCGCCTCGCGACTCTTTTTCCGGCTAATTAGTCTCCGCCTTGCGTTCCATCCCTCCCCCCTGGTTTTTAACCCCCTTCCAGATCAACTTCAGATGCGGAAAACGCCTCAGACGGTGCCGGCGATGGCGTTCTCGAGCAACGTCAAGGCCGCCTTCTTGGTCAGCTTGACCGGATTGCCGCCGGCCGTCGGGTCCACAACGGCCATGTCGGCGATCAGCGCCTTGCGCTTCTTGTCCATGTCCAGCCCCTTGATCAGGCCCGGCAGCGCGTGCGGCACCTTCAGTTCCTTGCGCAGCTTGATGATCGCCTTGGCGAAACCGTCGAAGCCGCCCTTGATGCCGCAATAGGCGGCGAGCCGGCCAATGCGCTCCTCGATGGCGTCGCGGTTGAAGGCCAGCACATAGGGCATGAACACGGCATTGGTCATGCCGTGATGGGTATCGTAGAGCGCGCCGATCGGATGCGACAGTGAGTGGATGGCGCCAAGTCCCTTCTGGAAGGCGGTGGCGCCCATCGCGGCGGCGCTCATCATATGGGCGCGCGCGACAAGGTCCTTGCCGTTGGCATAGGCCTTCGGCAGGTTCTCGAAGACGAGACGAATGCCTTCGACGGCGATGCCGTCGGCCATCGGATGATAACCCGGCGCACAATAGGCCTCGAGGCAATGAGCAAGCGCGTCCATGCCGGTGCCGGCGGTGATGAAGCTGGGCATGCCGACCGACAGTTCCGGATCGGCAATGACGATGGCCGGCAAAAGCTTCGGGTGGAAGATGACCTTCTTGGTGTGCGTCTCTTCGTTGGTGATGACGCCGGCGCGGCCGACTTCAGATCCGGTGCCGGCCGTGGTCGGCACGGCGATGATCGGAGCGATCGCATCCGCATTGGCTCTGGTCCACCAGTCATCGACATCCTCGAAATCCCAGACCGGCCGTGTCTGGCCGGCCTGGAAGGCGATCAGCTTGCCGAGGTCGAGCGCCGAGCCGCCACCGAAGGCGATGACGCCGTCATGCTTGCCTTTCTTGAACACCTCGATGCCGGCGGTCAGGTTGGACTCGACCGGGTTCGGCCTCACCTCGGAAAACACGCCATAGGGAACCTTGGCGTCGTCGAGGATTTTCAACGTCGAGGCGACGACTGGCAACTTTGCCAGGCCGGGATCGGTGACGAACAGCGGCCGCTTGATGCCGGTTGCCGCCAGCACGTCCGGCAGTTCCTTGATACGGCCGGCGCCGAAGCGGACGGTGGTGGGATAATTCCATTTGGAGAAGAGCTTGGTCATTGGTGGCCTTCCTGATGTCCGAACAAAACAAATACCCCCTCATCGCCCGCTTCGCAGGCATCTCTCCCGGCGAAGAACCGGGAGAGATGCCTGACAATGCAAGGCGTTGAGGGATTATCCATGCGGTTTCGCGTTCCTAGATTGCCTCTCGCAGGTGGAAGGACTTCGGCCTTGTCAGATTGTCGTAGCCGATGGCCGAGAGCGCGGCGCCCTTGCCGGTGTCCTTGACGCCGGTCCAGACCAGCGCGGGGTCGAGATAGTCGCAGCGGTTCATGAACACGGTGCCGGTCTCGACCCGGTCGCCGATGGTCGCGGCGTGTTCAGTGTCGCGTGTCCAGATCGAGGCCGTCAGCCCATAGGGGCTGTCGTTCATCAGCGCGATCGCCTCCTCATCGTTACGTACCTTCATGATGCCGACGATCGGGCCGAAGCTTTCTTCCCGCATGACGCTCATCTGATGGTTGACTTCGGTCAGCACTTCCGGCGCGAGGTAAGGCGAGCCGGCCTTGTCGTTGGCCACCTTCATGTTGATGTGCGCCTTGGCACCCTTGCGCAGCGCCTCGGCCTTCTGTTCGCGGATCAGGTCGGCGAAGCGCGCCTGCGCCATCGGCCCCATCGTGGTGGCCTGCTCCAGCGGATTGCCGACGACATAGTTCTTCGTCTCGGCGATGAAGCCTTCGACGAACTGGTCATAGACCTTCTCGTGCACGTAGACGCGCTCGATGCCACAGCAGCACTGGCCGGAATTGAAGAAGGCGCCGTCGACGAGATTGGCAACCGCATGGTCAAGCTTGGCGTCGGGCAGCACATAGGCCGGATCCTTGCCCCCGAGCTCGAGGCCAAGCGACATGAAGGTGCCCGCCGCCGCTCTTTCGATGGCGCGGCCGCCGGCGACCGAGCCGGTGAAATTGACATGGTCGATCTTGCCGGAGCCGAGCAGCTTCTCGGTCTGGGCGTGATTGAGGACGACGTTCTGGAACAGGCCCTTGGGCAGGCCGGCCTTGTCGAAAGCCTGCTGAAACCGTTCACCGACCAGCAGCGTCTGCGCTGCGTGCTTCAAGATGACCGCATTGCCCGCCATCAGCGCCGGCACGATCGTGTTGACGGCGGTCAGATAGGGGTAGTTCCACGGCGCGATGACCATGACCACGCCGAGCGGGACCTTCTTCACATAGCGCCGGAAACCATCCCTGGGATTGGAAGCCGGCACCGGCCGCAACGCCGCCTCGGCGATCTCGACCATGTAGTTGGTGCGTTCCTTGACGCCGCCGAACTCGCCGCCATAACGCACCGGGCGACCCATCTGCCAGGCGATCTCCGGCACGATCTCGTCGGTCATCGCAACCAGCGCTTCCAGCATGGCAAGCATGTATTTGCCGCGCTCGACGACCGGCGTCTGCGCCCATTTCTCCTGCGCCGTCTTGGCGCGCTCGACCGCGGCATTGATCGCCTGGTCCGTGGCGACAGGCCGCTCCGCATAGATCGAGCCATCGATGGGGGATATGAGTTTTACGGTTTCCAATTAAACGTCTCCGGTTGTTTTCCTAGCAGGCTATTGCCCGAACATGTCCTTGCGCGGCATAGGCCAGAATGGCGCGGTCGCGTGTTATGATCGTCAGATCGCGCTCGCGCGCGGTGGCAATGAGTATCCGGTCGATGGGATCGTTGTGCGCGGCGCCAGGAAGATAGGACGCAGCAACAAGGATGCGCGGCGTAACCCCTTCCACCTCAACAGCGGCCGCCTCGACGAACTCATCGAACCAGCGCTCGGGGGTTTTGGTTGACGGCAATCTGCCCTTCGAGACCAGCATTCCCATTTCCCATGCAGTCATCACCGATACGTTCAGCGTACCCGACCGAGGGACCTTGCTGATCGCCTCGATTGCCGCCTCGGTGATCGGCTCATCCTGCGATATCCAGATGACCGCGCAGGTATCCAGAAGAAGGTTCTCAGTCCTCATAGACTTTGCCCCAATCGGGATCGGCAGGCTCCGTCAGGTCGACATCGGGATTGATCGTGAGCGTGCCCTTCATGCAACCGAATATCGGATGGCGCGAGCGTGCTCCGTCGATTTCGACCTGGACCGATTCAGCAAAACCTTTCGGCCCAACCGAATGTCCCCGCGCGCGTCGAAACACCAGATTTTCGCCGGCGATATTGACCGACTCCGTTTGGAAGCCCGCGGCCAGCCATTCCTTTGTCATTGGATTGTTGCTGGGATTGTTGCTCCACCAGGCCGGATACCGCTTCGACGCAGGCAGCTTCTCCCCGAGCAGCTTCTCGATATCGCCAAACGACATGGGAACCCGCTCGGCAAGCTGAGACATGAGATATGAACGCAAAGGCGAATACTTTCCCATTTTCGCGCTCCCGAGCCTAACCAAGCCTCAATTACAGCTTTAGTTAGGCTCAGTTAACGCTATATACAGCTTTAATATCGCTCGAACCCTCTGTGCAATTCCCAATCCGTGATCCGGCGGTCGTATTCGAACTGTTCCCATTTCGCGGTGTGGACGTAGTGCTCCAGCACGTCCTCACCGAGAGCCTGCTTGAGCATCTTCGACTTCGCCAATGTCTCGGTCGCATCACGCAGCGTCTTCGGGATTTCCGGCAAGCGAGACGCCTGGTAGGCATCGCCGACAAAAGGCTTCTGCAGTTCGAGCTTCTCATCGATGCCGGCAAGGCCGGCGGCGATCAGCGCGGCAAAGGCGAGATAGGGGTTGAGGTCGGCGCCGCCGATGCGGCATTCCATGCGGATGCCCTTGGTGCCCTCGCCGCACAGGCGGAAGCCGGCGGTGCGGTTGTCCTCGCTCCACATGATCTTGGTCGGTGCGAACGTGCCTGCCTGGAAGCGCTTGTAGGAGTTGATGTAAGGCGCCAGGAACCAGGTGAATTCCTTGGCATACTTCAATTGCCCGGCCGCCCATTGCTGGCCGAGGGTGGACAGCGTCCAATCGGCCTTCTTGTCGAAGAACAGCGGTGTCTTGCCGTCGGCGCTCCAAAGCGAATTGTGGATGTGACTGGAATTGCCGGCGAGCCCGTAATTGTACTTGGCCATGAAGGAGATCGCCTTGCCCTCGGACTCGGCGATTTCCTTGGCGCCGTTCTTCAGGATGACGTGGCGATCGGCCATGTCGAGCGCCTCGGCGTAGCGTACATTGATCTCTTCCTGACCCGGACCCCACTCGCCCTTGGAGTTCTCGATCGGAATGCCCGCCGCTTCCATCTCGTTGCGAAGCCGGCGCATGACGCCTTCTTCCTTGGTGGTGATGCCGATCTGGTAGTCGCCGATATAGGGCGATGCGGTGTCGAGACCCTGCCAGTGCTTCTTGCGGGCGGAATCGTAGCTTTCGCTGAACAGGTAGAATTCGAGCTCGGAGGCGAAATAGCCGATATAGCCGCGCTCCGTCAGCCGCTTGACCTGCTTCTTCAGTATGGCGCGCGGCGAATGCGGCAGGTCGTCATGGGTGTGGTGGTCGAGCACGTCGCAGATCACCAGCGCCGTCTTTTCCAGCCACGGGATGCGCCGAAGCGTCGACAGATCCGGCTTCATGACGAAATCGCCGTAACCCTTCGACCAGCTCGCGGCCTTGTAGCCCGGCACCGGTTCCATATCGATGTCGGCGGCCAGCAGATAGTTGCAGCCATGCGTCTCGTCATGCGCGGAATCGACGAAGTACTGCGCCAGGAAACGTTTCCCCGCCAGCCGGCCCTGCATGTCGACGATGCATGCCAGCACCGTGTCGATCTCACCGCTGGAGACCGCTTTTTTCAACTGATCGAACGAAAAATTTCCGGCCATTCCTTTGGCACTCCAGCGCTTGTCGTTTCGGGCTTGTCACATTGAACGGGAACAAAAAGCCGTGGCGGGCGAACCCGCCACGGCTTTGGTTGGTTGTTAGGCAGATTCGCCGACAGCCTTTTCGGCGGCTGCTATGGTCGCCCTGCGCTTGGCGATTGCCGCCTCGCCGATAGGCGGCCCCTCGAAGCGGCGTTTTTCGACGGCGAACCACAAAACGATAAGCAGAACAATCAAGCCAATGGCATAGTTGATCAGGATGTCGAAGGGTGGCTGGATGCCGGCATACATCAGCACCAACACGCCCAACATTGAAATACCGGCCAGTGGCTTCGACCAAACGCCGAGGCGGAATGGACCGAATTCTGTCCAGGTCTTGCCCTCGGCAAAGAAGCCAGCGGCGATCGGCATGGCATAAGACACATAGAGGAACAGTGCGCAGCCGGCAGCCAACGCCGCAAAGGCCGGAGAGTAGAGGGTTGCGGCGACCGACAGGACGGCTCCGAGCCAGATGGCGGCAACCGGCGTGCGCCAGGTTGGGCTGACTCCCCTCCAGAGGCTCGAACCAGGCAGGC
Organism: Mesorhizobium carmichaelinearum; assembly: GCA_943370265.1. GTDB lineage: Bacteria > Pseudomonadota > Alphaproteobacteria > Rhizobiales > Rhizobiaceae > Mesorhizobium > Mesorhizobium carmichaelinearum_A. Next base: position 171,364 of record CALRQH020000006.1, on the reverse strand, counting down.
CGCCGTCACGCGCGAAGGCGTAGATCATGCGCGACGTCGAGGTCAGGCCTGCCAGCGCGCAGACAAAATTGGCGGCGACGATGCCGATTGCCAGAATATCCTTCAGCACCACTGGCGCCGGAAGATTGTTGAAGAGATTGAACCAGGCGCTGCCGCCATCCTTGGCCGTCGCGGCCAGATCAGGGCTGGCCATCACGAAGGATGCCGCCATGGCCAGGCCAAACACCAGCGACCAGAACACGGAGTGCAGCATGCCGCGCGGAACGGCGACGCGGGCATTCTGCGTCTCCTCGGAAGTATGGGCCGACGCGTCGAAGCCGGTGATGGTGTAAAGCGGGTATAGAAGGCCCACCAGGAAGGCGATGATCGCCGGCCGGGCCGCAGGCACATAGCCGCCGCCGAGATCACCCGTCGTGTTGACGAAGGTGAAAAGGCGGGACACATCCCACGTCGCCCCCCATATCAGGAACGTGCCAGTGAGCACGATCGCGATCACAAAGATCAGATAGCCTGAGAAGTCCGTGAGCAGCGTGGTCAGCTTGATGCCGAAATGATTGATCAGAGCCTGCGAGACCGTGATCAGCGACACGGCAATGATCTGCACCCAAATCGCATGCGAATTGATGGCATTGGCCTGATCGAGCGTCATGCCGGTCGGCAGCGGGTCGAGTGACTGTACGGTGAGATTGGTCACATCGACATGAAAAACGCCTCCCATGACGAGATCTCGGAAGAGTTGCCAGACGCCGACATTGACCGAAGCAACCACGAAGATCAGGCCGAGAAGATTTATCCACGCCGTGGCCCATCCCCAGCCGCGACCGCCGAGGATCGAGGACCAGTGATAAAGACCACCGGCGGTGGGATAGGCAGAACCAATCTGGCCGAGGCAGGCGGCGACCACGAGCGCGAACACGCCGCCCACCAACCAGCCGACAAAGGCTTCGAAACCGAGCCCGGTGCCTAGCGCCAGCGGATAGGACGTGATGCCGCCGGCCAGAATGCAGATGATCGAGAAGGAGATGGCAAAGTTCGAGAACCCGCCCATACGGCGAGCCAATTCCTGGGCGTAGCCCATACTGTGAAGGATTTTTACGTCCTCCGATTTGTCTGCGTTATCTGGCGTTGTCATGTTGGAGTTCCCCTATTGTTCTAACTGGCCGATTGAGCTGACTTTCCGACTGCGCTTGGTCTTGAGCCTTTGGCCTCCTCTGGCTCCAGATCCGAGAAAATGCCCGTGAGCAGATCCGCCCATCTCCGCTGCCCGGTCTCACCGGAGATTTCGTCGTTGCGGATTTCGATCATCGCGCAGGGCAGGCCGCGCGAGCGCGCATGCCGTTCCAGCGTGAAATAGACGCGGTCGGCCGGCGAATAGGGTTCGTTGACGCCGACGGTGACGCCGGCGAGCCGCCTCAGAGCGGCAACGAGCGGCAAAGCCAGCCGGCGATCCTCGTCATGGATGATGCCGATGTGCCAGGGCCGGTTCCTGCCCTTGTAGACGGGTGTGAAGGAATGGACGGAGACCAGCCGTGTCTCCTGCCCGCGCGCCAGCCGCGCATCGACAATGTGCTCGATGGCGTCATGGAAGGGTTGCCACGACAGGGCGATGCGGGCGGCGCGCTGCTTGGCGGACAGCCCGGCGTTGCCGGGAATGGTCGTCGTCTCGCTGACCGGCGGCACAAGGTCCGGCGCGTCCAGCGGACGATTGCAGTCGATGATCAACCGCGAAATGCAGGTCTCGACCAGTGTCGCGTCGAGCGCTTCCGCCATGCGGCGGGCAACCGGCAGCGCGCCCGGATCCCAGGCGATGTGGCGGGACAGGTCCTCGGCGGCAAGACCGAGCGTCCCGAATTCGGCGGGCATGAAATTGGAGGCGTGATCGCAGGTCAGGACGAATGGGCTCGATCCGCCCGGGTTCGTCACCCTTACGGTACCTGACGATGCAAGGCTGGCGGGCCGTGCTTTCTCCATTGTCTGCCGTCCCCGGGGAGCGCTGTATCGTATGTTACGTATTTTGTCTCATTGCGTCCCTATGGATGATTTCATACACTTTGCTGGACTTTGTCAAATGCGATTTCAGGAAACCCGCAACAGCCGGGCCAAGGGTGGGGAAAAATGATTTCCAGCATTGCTGAACTGATCGCCGACCGCATGGTGATGATGCCCGCCGGCGAGCGGCGCGCCGCGCAGACGCTGATTGCCAACTATCCACTGATCGGCCTGAAGACAGTCGCTGAATTCTCGGCTGCCGCCGGCGTATCCTCGCCAACGATCCTGCGGTTTGTCTCCCGGCTCGGCTTCCAGAATTATCCGGAATTCCAGTCGACCTTGCAGGACGAACTGGCGGCGCAATTGCAATCGCCGGCATCGAGGACGCTCAACCCGCCCTCGCCAGGCAGCAGCGCGGTGCCGCCGATGCTGGAGGCAACGCTCGAAAACATGCGCGAGACGTTCCGGCATTTGTCCGACAAGCAGCTTGCCGACATCGTCGCCAGGCTTGCCGACCGGCGCGGCAAGACATTTTTGATCGGCGGCCGGTTCACCGATCCGCTGGCCCGCTACATGGCCGCCCACCTCGCCATCATCCAGCCGGATGTCTACCACCTCGTCGGCCAGGAGAGCATGTGGCGCGACCGGCTTATCGACATGGGCAAGCGTGACGTGCTGGTGATATTCGACATCAGGCGCTACCAGGACAGCCTGATCCGTTTCGCCGAGAAGGCGCATCAGCGCGGCGTGCAGATCGTGCTGTTCACCGACCAGTGGCTGTCGCCCATCGCCCGCTTCGCCCGCCATGTCATCGCCGGACGCACGGCCGTGCCGTCCGCCTGGGACTCTTCGGCCGCCCTCTTCGTGGTCGCCGAAGCGCTGATCGGCGCCGTCACCCGGCAGCTCGAGCCCGACGGCACCAAGCGCATCCGAGAGATGGAAAGCCTGCGCTGACGGGTGTGACCGACCGCGGGCGAAGGCCAAACGTTACACAGATTTAATGTGCACGCGCCCAGTAGAGTTGTCATATAGATTTGGCATCGATGTTGCTTCGCGCATATCGCGTTGCGTGGGCGCGTCTGCTAAATTTCTAGAAAGCGGTGGACGGAAGGATTTTGTCAACCGGAGTGCCAATGGCGACCTGGAAACAGTTACTTTTAGCACTTGTGATGATCGTCACCGCGGCCGCGGCCTGGCTTTGGTTCTTCCCCGGCGCACCGGATATTCTGGCTCGTTGGGGCATAGACTGGACATATGCGGCAACGCCGCCGCCCAATACCAGCCTTCTCGCAAGCCAGAACGGCGGTCGCAACGGCGCCGGTCGCCAGGTGAATGTGGTCGCCCTGCCGGCCGCCATGGCCACCATCAACGACCGCCTGCAGGCAATCGGCACCGGTCGTGCCAAGGACTCCGTCACCGTCAATCCCTACAGTTCAGGTCGCTTGACAGAGGTGCTCGTCCAATCGGGCGCGCATGTCGACAAGGGCCAGATGATCGCCACTCTTGACCAGGAGACGGAGATTATCGCCCAGGACCGTGCCAAGCTTGCCCTGCAGGACGCGCAGGACAGACTGACCCGGGTCAAGTCACTGCTCACCTCCAACGCAGCGACGCCGGTCGCGGTGGCCGATGCGGAAGTGGCCCTGTCGAATGCCAGGCTGGCGCTTCGCGACGCGGAACTCGCCCTGGAGCGTCGTTCGATCCTGGCGCCGATCGCCGGCACGGTCGGCATCCTGCCGATCTCCGCCGGCAACTATGTCACCAGCCAGTCGGCGATCGCCACGCTCGACGACCGTTCCAGCATATTGGTCGATTTCCTTGTGCCCGAGCGCTTCGCCGCAGCAGTGAAGGTCGGCGCGCAACTGACGGCGACGCCGATCGCCAACCCCAGCAACGCCTATACCGGCACGGTGTCGGCCATCGACAACCACATCGACGAGAACAGCCGCACGCTTCTGGTCAAGGCGACCATCGCCAATCCCGCCGATTCCCTGCGGGCCGGCATGTCGTTCAGCATCTCCATGAAATTCCCCGGTCAAAACTACCCTTCTGTCAGCCCGCTCGCCATACTCTGGGGTTCCGACGGCGCCTATGTCTGGGCGATCGAAAACGGCAGGGCCAAGCGGGTTGCCGTGCGCATCATCCAGCGCAACACCGAAACAGTTCTCGTCGATGCCCCGATCACAAGTGGCGACCTGGTGGTGACCGAGGGCACCCAGAGCGTCAGCGAAGGCGGCAATGTGCGCATCGCCGGGCAAGAGCAGCCCGCCAACGGCGCCGAAGGCTCATGAGCGGGAGCGTCAACGCTGGCCGCGACAGCAGCCTCACCGCCCTGTTCATCCGCAGGCCGGTGATGGCCCTCGTGCTGAATGTCCTGATCGCCGTCGCCGGGCTCGCCGCCTTCTATGGCGTCGAGGTCCGCGAACTGCCGGATGTCGACCGCTCCGTTGTCACCGTTTCGACCACCTTCACAGGAGCCGCCGCTGAAACCGTCGACCGCGAACTCACCAAGACGATAGAAGGCGCCGTCGCGCGCGTCTCCGGCGTCAAGTCGATCTCATCATCATCGTCATTTGGCTCGAGCCGCGTTACCATCGAGTTCAACGACGGCGTCGATCTCAACGTCGCCGCCTCCGATGTGCGCGACGCCGTCGGCCGCATTGCCAACCAGATTCCCGAAACCGCCGATCCGCCGCGCATCGTCAAGGCCGACGCCAATTCCGACCCGGTTATGCGGCTGGCGGTGACGTCGGACACCATGTCGATCCAGGACATGACCGTCATCGTCCAGGACCAGATCGAGGACGAACTGGCCGCCGTGCCCGGCGTCGCCGACGTCCAGGTCTACGGCGATCGCGACAAGATCTTCCGCATCGATGTCGACCAGAACAGGCTGGCGAGCCTCGGCTTCACCGTCGCCGACTTGCGAGCGGCCCTCGCATCGGTTGCCTTCGATTCCCCGGCCGGTTCGATCACCACGACGAATCAGGACCTCATCGTGCGCACGACGGCGGACGTCACCACGCCGGCGGACTTCGAGAACATCATCATCGGCGGCACGACGCGCATCCGCGATGTCGCCACGGTATCGCTCGGCCCCGACATCGGCCAGACCACGCTGCGTTCGGACGGCAAGACCGGCATCGGGATCGGCATCATCCGCCAGGCGGAATCGAACACCCTGGACATTTCGACGGGCGTGAGGGCCGCCGTCGCCAAGCTGCAGGCGAACCTGCCGCAAGGCATGTCGATCAAGGTCACCAGCGACGATGCGGTCTTCGTCAACGGCGCGGTGCACGAAGTCGAGATCGCGCTGGCGCTCTCCGTCTCCATCGTGCTGATCGTCATCTATCTCTTTCTACTCGACTGGCGCGCGACGCTCATCCCCGGATTGTCGATGCCGGTCGCCATGATCGGCACCATCGCCGCCATCTATCTGGCCGGCTTCTCGATCAACATCCTGACGCTGCTCGCCCTTGTGCTGGCCACCGGACTTGTCGTCGACGACGCCATCGTCGTGCTGGAAAACATCGTGCGACGCCGCAACCAGGGCATGGGGCCGCGCGCAGCCGCCGTGCTCGGCACCCAGGAGGTGTTCTTCGCCGTCATAGCCACGACGCTGACCCTGGTCGCCGTCTTCGTCCCGATCTCGTTCCTGCCCGGCCAGACCGGCGGCCTGTTCCGCGAATTCGGCTTCGTGCTGGCCATGTCGGTGCTTCTGTCCGGCGTGGTCGCGCTGACGCTTTGCCCGATGCTTGCCTCGCGCATGCTAACCAACGCATCGCTTCATCATGAAGGCGGCAAGGGCATCGGTTCGCGCATCGGCGGGGCGCTGAATGCCTTCTACAGCAGTAGCCTGCGCCTCTGCCTGGGCGCGCCGTGGATCGTGGTCCTGGTCGCGGTGCTGTTTGCCGGCACCGCCTTCACCCTGTTCGGCACCATCCGACAGGAGCTGACGCCAACCGAGGATCGCGCGGCCGTGCTCCTGCGCATCAACGCGCCGCAAGGCGTGAGCCTCGACTACACGACGCAGCAGATGCAGAAGATCGAGAAGCTGATCCAGCCGCTGCGCGATTCCGGCGAGATCGCCTCGACCTTCGAGAGCGCCGGCCAGAATGGGTCCTACAACACCGGCTTCATGGTGATGACGCTGGCGCCCTGGGATGAGCGCGGCCGCAGCCAGCAGCAGATCATGGCCGAGATCAGCCAGTTGACCGCCCAGGTGCCGAGCTTGCGCGTCTTCCCCGTTCAGCCCAACAGCCTTGGCATCCGCGGCGCCGGCAACGGCCTGCAATTCGCGCTGGTCGGCAATGACCGCAAGGCGCTCGGCGACGCGGCGGTCAAGATCATCGCCGAGATGCGGAAGGACCCCCGCTTCCAGTCGCCGCGCCTGAGCGTCGACCCGACGCAGCCGCAGCTTGCCGTCGCCATCGACCGCGAGCGGGCCTCGGATCTCGGCATCGACATCACCGGGCTCGCCAACACCATGCAGGCCATGCTCGACGGCAACGATGTTGTCGACGTCTACATCGCCGACCGCAGCTACGGCGTGAAGCTGGTCTCGACAACCAACCCGATCAACGATCCGACCGATCTGGAGAACATCTTCCTGAAGACGTCGGATGGCCGCTTCGTGCCGATGTCGACCATCGCCACGCTGACCGAGCGCGCCGTGCCGCCGTCCTTGACCCGCGAGCAACAACAGCCGTCGGTGGCCGTCACCTCCAACCTCAGCGGTGATTTCGGCCTGGGTGCGGCGCTGACGCGCGCCCAGGAGATCGCCGCGCCGCTGCTGCCGCCAGGCAGCCGATTGCTGCCGCTGGCCGAGGCGGCAACGCTGGGCGAGAGCAACAGCGCCATGGTGACCATCTTCGGTTTCGCCCTGGTCATCATCCTGCTTGTGCTTGCCGCCCAGTTCGAGAGCTTCGTCAGCGCCATCATCATCATGGCGACGGTGCCGCTGGGCCTGGCCTGCGCCATCTTCGCCTTGCTGCTCTCGGGCACCAGCCTCAACGCCTACAGCCAGATCGGTCTGGTGCTTCTGGTCGGCGTCATGGCCAAGAACGGCATCCTCATCGTGGAATTCGCCAACCAGCTGCGCGATCGCGGCCTTGGCGTGCGCGAGGCCATCGAACAGGCTTCGATCATCCGCCTGCGGCCGGTGATGATGACGATGATCTGCACCGTGCTCGGCGGCGTGCCGTTGGTTCTGGCCGCCGGCGCCGGCGCCGAGGCGCGCGTCGCACTCGGCTGGGTCATCGTCGGAGGGCTGGGGCTGGCCACCATCTCGACCCTGTTCCTGACGCCGGTCGCCTACCTGCTGCTTGGCCGCTTCGTGACGCCGAAGGCCGAGGAGGATGCGCGCCTGAAACGCGAACTGGAAGAAGCAGCCTACGTCGACGTGGAGCCGGCGCAGTAAGGCCCAGGGAAACGCGTGTTCCCTCGGGAATTCCGCTATTTCAAAAGCCGGCCTTCGATCGACCAGCGCGCGGCAAGGAAGTTCAGCACCGCGCCCAGGATGACGCCGGCGATCTTGGCCGGCCACACGCCGACCATGCCCGCGAGCACCGCGATGGACAGGCTGGAGACACCGAGCGAAATCAGCGCGCCGAGCGAGACGAAACGGAAGAAGGCGCTGTGCAGGGAAATGGCGGGATCGCGCTCGAACGACCAGAACCCGTTCGCCACGAAGGAGAACGCAACGGCGACCATCCAGGCGCCTAGATTGGCAACGAGCGGCGGGGCCTTCAGCCAGAGCAGCAGCGAGAAGCTGGCGAGGTCGATGACCGTGTTGACGACGCCGACCATTGCGAAGCGGATGATCTTGTTGCTGGTCGTGCGACCCGGCTGGTCCGCGCCGCTCATCCCTGGCCGCCCATGACGACGGCGCCAGCGCGCTCCAGGCTTGCGCCAAAATCGCCGGAGGCGAGGTAGGCAAACTCGACCTCGCGCACGCTTTGCATCGGATCGCGCCCGCGCAGCGTCTCATCGACATGGCCGGGATGACACATGAACAACCCGTTTTCCGGCAACGTCTCGATGGCCGACCGGAGCATTGAAGCGAAGCCGTCGGGCTGCCGCCAGTCGTAGAGCCCGGTCAGCGGCCGCATGACCGTGAAGCCGGCGCGCTCCATCGACCGGTCGAAGCCTGCCGCCAGTGCCGCCACGGCAGTCACTTTCATCGCCGTTGCCGCCGTGCCCGGCCATGCCGGCGAGCCGCGCAGCCATGGCATCCCTGCTCCCTTTGAAAAGCGTGTCCGCAGCCATCGCCTGACGACGGGCAGGAAGTGGACATGCTGGTGGCCGTCGATGAAATCGGGAGCGCGCCCCAGCGGCTCGACGAAGCGCCTGTACTGCGCGTCGAGTTCGGCATGCACGTCGCGTTCGTCAATCCGGCCGCGTTTGAGCGGCAGCGCCAACGAGCCGAGCGGCGGAAGCCTGCCCTCCGGCGCCAGGCTCGATTGTCCGGTAACGGCCGGCTGGTCGGTCAAGGTCAGGTGCAGGCCGATCGCCACGCGACCGGCGAGCGGTCTTATGCGCGCCGCCTCGCCCTGCCATTCCGGAAAGCCGGTCATGCAGCTTGTGCCGGTCAGGCGCCCACGGTCGAGCAGGTCGAGAATCGCGGCGGAGACACCGGGCGCCAGGCCGTAATCGTCGGCGATCAGGCGAAGGCGTCGCGTCATGTATCGCCGACGCCCGGCTTCCCTCTACCGGGTCCGCCGTTGACGACATCGCGCACGATGTAGATAGGCCGGTCCTTGCTTTCGCTCAGGGTCACCCAGACATATTCGCCGATCAGGCCGAGAAGGGCGAGGTTGAAGCCGCCGAGAAAGACCACCGCCACCAGAAGGCTGGGATAGCCGGGCACGGCGATGCCGTAGAAGATGACCTCGAAGAACACCTTGGCGCCATACACCGCGCCGGCCAGCGCGGCGATAAGCCCGCAGAGGCTGATGAGCCGCAGCGGGATGACGGAAAAGGACGTGAAGCCCTCCAGCGAAAAGGCGAGCAGGTTGAGCCGGCTCCATTTCGACGTGCCGCTCGCACGATCGTCCGGCGAATAAGGCACCGCTTTCTGGCGGAAGCCGGCCCAGGCAAAGAGGCCTTTGTTGAAGCGCCTCTTGTCGCGCAGGCTGGCGACAGCGCGCGCGACGGCGCCGCGCATGACGCGAAAGTCCCCGGCGTTCTCGGGGATATCGAAGCGCTGGCTGCTGTTGATCAGGCTGTAGAAGAGCCGTGCCAACTGGCTGCGCCGCCAGCTGGCCCCGCGCCTGTCGTTCTGCGCATAAACCACATCGAGTTCCGGATCCTCGACCAGTTCGGAAATCATCTTGAGGCTGATCTCCATCGAATGCTGGAGATCGGCGTCCATGATCAGCACCATGTCGCCACGCGAACGATCGAGACCGGCAAGCACGGCGACCTCCTTGCCGAAATTGCGGCTGAGGCGCACGATTTCCCACGACCCGGAAAGCGCCCGCGAAAACCGCTCGACGCCATCATCCTGGCTGCCGTCGTCAACCAGGATCTTGTGCATGGCCATGCCGAAACGCCGCGACACCATGGCCTCCAGCTGATCGAGCAGGGCCACGAAGGCCGCTGCCGACTGCGCCTCGTTGAGGAACGGCGCGATGACGTCGAGTGTCGGTCGCAACTCAGCCATGCGCGACAGGTCCGGCATGGCGTGTCTTTTCACGTGCCTTGGCCCAGAACCACCAGGTCAAGGAGCACCCGATCAGGGTAGCGACGACCGGCCGCAGCCATGGGCTGAAGAACTCATGGCTGGAGCGAGAAAGCCCGCTCATGCCGCCAAGGACGAGCAATGTCATCAGCGCCACGCGCAAGGCACCTCCTTGCTCTTCCCGCCACAGCAAGGCGATGGCAAGGCCGGCGGGAACGGCGAACATGGCATAGGTATTGGATTCAACACGCGGATTGAACACGCACATGTAAAAGCAGGCCACCACGAATATGGCCAGGCCGGCCGTTCCCCGCTCGAGTTTTCGATCCGACCAGAGGACTGCCGAAAGCGTCATCAGCGCTGTAATGACACGCACGATCGTGGCGTCGAATTCGGGGATGGGATACCCCGCCCATGCCAGGGCCGACGTAAAGTCGCAAGGAGAAAAGGGGCCGGACCTGTCGACAGCCATCGACGTCAGCATATGGAAGAAGTCCCGGTACTGTTCATTGACATAGCCGACTGGCGCTACTGCGTAGGGTATGATGAGCACGACCAGCAGCGAAATCACAAGCACCGGTATCAGCCGGGGACGCAACGCCGCCACCAGCAACACCATGACAATCGCCGTCGGCTTGGCGATGACCGCGAGAGACGCCCACAGAAATGTCTCCGCGCGCCGCCCCTCGAGGGCCGACAGGGTGAGAAGCCAGCAGGCACCGGCCAGAAGTATCGTGGCCTGGCCATTGCGGATCGCGCCAAGCGCCATGGGCAGCGAGATGGCAAGTCCAAACGAAAGCAGCCAGGTCAGATCATTGCCGCCCAGCTTTCGAACCTGCCGGATGACGGCGAACGTCAGCACGCCAAAGCAGATCGCGCGCCAAAACAGGTCGCCCAAGTGGTTCCCCAGCATCAGGAGCGGCGAATAGAGCGCTGCAAAGGCGGGCGCGTAGAGGTAGCCCATCTCGAGCTGGACGTTATAGAGCGTCCGCCCGGCCACGAAGGCCTCGGCGCCATGCCTGTAGACGAACACCACCGAACGATCATCCAGCGACATCTGCGCCAAGGCTGCCGTGACCAGGAACGCCACGATCCACAGCGTTAGTCCCAAACGGTCGAAGACCGGCTTGGAAATTGTCATGACAACACCCCAGAACCTGCTCAAGGCCGTCCCAACAACAGCCTAGGCATTCAGTGCCGGCGACATATCATGGAGGAAGCAGCGCGGCATAGGGGCTATGACGGATGCAGAACGTCCATTTTAAGGCACCGCGGCGCTCCAATATAGGAATTTTGTCTGCTTTGAGCGCCTGATCACACCATTGTGTTCGATCATTCCCGTCTGATCGATCGCTTGCATCGATCCATCCCTAAGGCCGGATGAACACCTTGCCGTTGGGCTTGGCCAGTTCCGCCGGCACACGCGCCATCGCCTCGGCGAGCGGCACGACGGCCGTCACATCGGTCGCCCAGCGCCCATCGGAAAAGCGCTTTTGCGCCTCCATGACCGCCGCGCCGCGCCGCTCCCCAGATTGGCGCATCCATTCGCTCAGCCAGAAACCCCCGATGTGCTTGTGCTGGAAAATCAGCTGGCCAGGCTCGCGGATGATCGTGGCGTCGGGGTCGAGCCGGCCGTAGATGATCCAGCGCGAACGCTTCGGCATGGCATCGAAGATGGCCGAGGCCAGCGGCCCGGTGACCGCGTCGAGGAAGATGCGCGGCTGCTCGGCCTTCATCACCTCGCGCAGAGCCGCCTTGAAGTCATCGGCTTTCTCGTTGAGGACATGCGCGGCGCCAAGCTCTTTCAGCAGTGCGATCTGGTCGTCGCGGCGCACGGTGACGATCGGCCGGAAGCCCGCTTCCTTGGCCAGGCCGATGATCAGCTTGCAGAGTTGGCTGGCGCCAGCGGTCATGACGAAGGCCTTTTCGCCCTCCTGCTTGACGATGTCGAACATGGCGAGCGCGGTCAGCGGGTTGACGATCATCGCGGCCCCGTCCTCGTCACGCACCGTGTCGAGCAACGGGATGCAGGCGGCGGCGTCTGCAACGGCGTATTCCGCCCAGGAACCCCAGTTGGAGAGGCCGGTGGCAAAGGCGACGCGCTTGCCCGCAAGGGTTTTGGGATACGGCTCGTCACCGCTGGCCACGACGGTGCCGACGCCCTCGAAGCCGGCCGGCTGGCCCTTGGCGCGCGGCTGGCCGTACTGGCCCTTGATGAAGGCGACATCGGACGGATTGATCGAGGCGAGGCTGACCTTGATCAGAACCTGTGTCGGCCCGGGCGTCGGCACGGCGATGCTGCCCAACTTGAGATAGGGTTCCATGCCCTCCAGCACGCTGCCGCTCGGCGTTTTGGTGTAGCCGTCGCCGACAAGCAGCAGCGCCTTCATCTGGGACGGAATGGTCATCGGAGACCTCCTTCTTTTTCGGCTGAAGCGTTGCAACAGACCCGTGTTGGCTCAGCGTTCAGACCTTTTCCTGCGTGTATTTCCTCAGTTCCGTGCGTGCCACCTGCCGGCGGTGCACGGCGTCCGGTCCGTCGGCGAGGCGCAGCGTGCGCAGATGCGTCCACGAGCGGGCCAGCGGCGTGTCCTGGCTGATGCCTTGAGCGCCGAACATCTGCACGGCTTCATCAGTGACCTTGAGCGCGACGCGCGGGGCGATGACCTTGATCTGGCTGATCCATGGGGCCGCTGCCCGCGCATCGCCCTGGTCGATCATCCATGCCGCCTTGAGACAGAGCAGCCGGGCCATCTCGATCTCCATGCGGCATTCCGCGATGATGTCGAAATTGGCGCCGAGTTTCGCCAGGGGCTGGCCGAAGGCTTCGCGTCGCACGGAGCGCTGGCACAGCATCTCCAGCGCCATCTCCGCCTGGCCGATCGCCCGCATGCAGTGATGGATGCGACCCGGCCCGAGCCGCCCCTGCGCGATCTCGAAACCCCTGCCCTCGCCGAGTATCAGGTTCGCCCCCGGCACGACGACATTGTCGAAGCGAAGGTGCATGTGGCCATGCGGCGCGTCATCGTCGCCATAGACCTGCATGGCCCGAAGCTTGGTCACGCCTTTGGTATCTGATGGCACCAGCATCATCGAATGCCGGCGGTGCTGCGGCTCAGCGTCGCCTCCGGTTCGAACCATGACGATATAGATGGCGCAGCGTGGGTCGCCGGCGCCGGACGCCCACCATTTCTCGCCATTGAGCACATAGTTATCGCCCTGCCGTTCGCAGCGCATCGAAATGTTGGTGGCATCGGACGAGGCGACGTCCGGTTCGGTCATCAGATAGGCCGATCGAATCCGCCCCTCGAGCAGCGGCTCGAGCCACACCCTCTTGTGCTCGGCCGAGCCATAGCGCTCCAGCACCTCCATGTTGCCGGTGTCGGGAGCCGAGCAGTTGAAGGTCTCGGCGCCGAGATGCGCCTTGCCCATTTCCTCGGCCAGATAGGCGTATTCAACGGTCGACAGCCCATAGCCACGCTCCGAGCCGGTCAACCAGAAATTCCACAGGCCGCGTTCCCTGGCCGCCTGCTTGAGCCCCTCCAGGATATCGCTCTGGCGCGCCGTATGGGCCCAGCGGTCGCCGCCCTTGCCCACCTCGGCCAGGAACTCCTTGTCGAGCGGCATGATCTCGTCGCGCACCATGGAAGCGACGCGGGCATGGATCGGCTTCAGCCGCTCGGTCATGCCGAGGTTCATCTCCGTCATCGGTCGCTAACCCTTTCACGCCAACCGGCATTTTATCCGTGGCAAGGATGATGGTACTTCGGGTAGCCTTGTCAACGCGAGCCCTTCCGCCGGCGGCGAAAGAACGCGTAGAGGAATTGCGATGAGCTATCTGGACGACCTGTTTTCCGTGGCCGGCAAAACCGCATTGGTGACGGGAGCGGCGACCGGTATCGGCCGCATGGCGGCCACAGCGCTGGTCAGGGCTGGCGCCACCGTCATGATCGCCTCGCGCAAGGGCGACGACTGCGTCAAGGTCGCCGGCGAGTTGAATAATCTTGGCGCCTCCGGCCGGGCCGAGGGTTTCGCAGGCGATCTCTCGAGCGAAACCGGCATCGCGGCACTCGTCGCCGAGGTCAAGGCGAGGACCGACAGGCTGAACATCCTGGTCAACAATGCCGGCGTTTCCTGGGGCGCGCCGCTGGAGAGCTTTCCCTATTCGGCCTGGGCCAAGGTGTTCGGCGTCAATGTCACCGCCGTCTTCCATCTGACCCGCGAACTGCTGCCGCTGCTCGATGCCGCCGCCAGCGACGCCGATCCGGCCCGGGTGATCAATCTTGGTTCGGTGATGGGCACGCAGCCGCTGGCTGACGACGCCTACTCCTACACCGCCTCGAAGGCGGCGGTTCATCATCTGACGCGCACCCTGGCGCTCGAGTTCGCCGCCCGCCGCATCACGGTCAACGCCTTCGCTCCCGGCCCCTTCCAGAGCCGCATGACGGCGTTCGCGACCGGCACGGAAGAACAGGCAAGACATGTCGGGAGCCATGTTCCGATCGGCCGCATCGGCGTACCGGATGACATTGCCGGCGCAACCCTCTATTTGTGCAGCCGCGCCGGCAGTTATGTTACCGGTGCCATACTGCCGGTCGACGGCGGACAGTCGGTGCAGCATGGGCTGACGCTGTTCAAGGAATGACATGTCCGGCCGGAGAGCCGGTGTGTGAAGTGGAGGGCATCAGCTTGGAACCGATCAGTCTCGATGTGCTTCTGGCCAGTGTCGGCAAGGAAGTCGGCGTCTCGCCATGGCGCGTGGTCACGCAGCGCATGATCGACCAGTTTGCCGACGCCACCGACGACCACCAGTTCATCCACTGCGACCCGGAGCGGGCCAAGCGCGAGACGCCGTTCGGCGGCACCATCGCGCATGGCTTCCTGTCGCTGTCGCTTTTGTCGGCGATGACCTTCGAGACCATGCCACCGCTCGAAAACAGCAAGATGGGGGTCAATCATGGCTTCGACACGCTGCGCTTCCTGGCGCCGGTGAAGACCGGCGCGCGCATCCGCACCCATTTCGTGCTGGCCGACGTCAAGGTCAGGCCGTCGGGCTGGGTGCAGACTGCGCATGACGTGACGATCGAGATCGAGGGCTCGAAGAAGCCCGCGCTGACCGCGCGCTGGCTGACGCTGACCCTGCTCGAGCGCCAGCCCGAGACGGCATGAGCGATCCGAACGCTCTCGACCAGAAAGCGCTCGCCCCCTACCTCGAGGCGAATATCCCCGGCTTTTCCGGGCTTGCCGCAATCGAAAAATTCAAGTCCGGACAGTCGAATCCGACCTATCTCCTGACCGCGCAAAGCGGCCGCTATGTGCTGCGCGCCAAGCCGCCGGGACAGTTGCTGAAATCGGCGCACCAGGTCGACCGTGAATTCACCGTGATGAAGGCGCTAGCCGGCACCGCCGTGCCGGTGCCGGACATGCTGCATCTGTCTGCGGAGGACTCGCCGATCGGCCGCATGTTCTACGTGATGGGCTTCATCGATGGCCGCATCTTCTGGGACCCGGTACTGCCGGAAGCGTCGGGCAACGACGAGCGCGCGGCAATCTACGACGCCATGAACGCAACGCTTGCCGCCCTGCACGATGTCGATGTCGAGGCGGTCGGGCTTGGCGATTTCGGCCGGCCGGGCAGCTATTTCGCGCGCCAGCTGGCGCGCTGGACCAGCCAGTATCGCGCCTCGGAAACCGGGGGCATCGCCGACATGGACCGGCTGATTGTCTGGCTGGAGACACATATGCCCGCCGATGATGTCAGCGTCTCGCTGGTGCATGGCGACTACCGGCTGGACAATTTGATTTTCGCGCCGGATCGGCCTCGGGTGGCGGCGGTACTCGACTGGGAGTTGTCGACGCTCGGCCACCCCTTCGCCGACATCGCCTATCAGTGCATGCAATGGCGCCTGCCGCACGCCTCGGGTTTTCGCGGCCTGGGCGGCGTCGACCGCGCCGCACTCGGCCTGCCTTCGGAGGAAGACTATGTCGCCGCCTATTGCCGGCGGCGCGGGCTCGCCGGCATCGGCAACTGGACGTTCTTCCTCGCCTTCTCCTTCTTCCGGCTCGCCGCGATCTGCCAGGGTGTCTACAAGCGCGCGCTGGACGGCAACGCCTCCAATCCGGAAAAGGCCAGGACTTATGGCGAGGCGGTCAAGCTGCTTTCGCATCTTGCCGTGAAACTGATCGACAAGCCCATGTGAAGGGGAGACGTGATGGGCCGCTTTGATGGAACGACGGTGCTGATCACCGGCGCGGCCGGCGGGCTGGGCAGCGCCGCTGCCAGAGGTTTTGCCGCGGAAGGCGCGCGGCTGGTTCTGTCCGACTTGAACGAGGCTATGCTCGAAAGCCTTGCGGCCACGCTCGGCACGCAAACAGCGATCCTGGCCGGCGATATCTCGGACGAGAAGCTGTCCGTGGATCTGGTCGAGCTGGCGGTGAAAAAATTCGGCCGGCTGGATGTCGCCATCAACAATGCCGGCATCGTCCAGAGCTTCGTGAGGCTGCCGCAAGTGGCGTCGGACGAGGCCCGCCGCGTGCTGGAGATCGACCTGCTCGGCGTCTTCTATGCGATGAAGCATCAGATTCCGCAGATGGAACGGCAGTTCAAGGCATCCGGCAAAGGCGCCGCCATCGTCAACATCGCCTCGGTCGCCGGGCTGGTCGGCGCACCAAAACTCTCGGTCTACGCCGCCGCCAAGCATGGCGTCGTCGGGTTGACGAAATCAGCGGCGGCCGAATACGCCACCAAGGGCGTTCGCGTGAACGCCATCTGCCCGGCTCACACTCGAACGGCGATGGTGGACGGGTTCGTCCGCATGTCGGGCGCGCCGGAAGCCGATGCGCTTGCCGAACTGACGCGCGGCGTGCCGATGAAGCGCGTCGGCGAAGTCGACGAGATCGTCACCGCCATCCTGTTCGCGGCCGATCCCGCGAATTCCTTCATGACCGGCCATGCGCTGGCCGTGGATGGCGGCGTCGGCGCGGTCTGAAAGATACCGTTGGGGGAACCAACCGCGCCCTTGTCCGTTTCCGTACAGCGTATATAATTTAGCCGGGCATCAACCAACCAAAGGCAGACAGGCAGTGCCGCTGAGCGTCCAGAAGCGCCGGGAGAAACACAAGGCGGAACTGCGCAGCGAGCTTGTCGAGGCCGCGCACAAGCTCGTCCAGGAAGAAGGCTATGAAGGCCTGACCATCCGCAAGCTGGCCAAGCGCGTCGGCTATGCACCGATGTCCGTCTATTCCTACTTCGCCGACAAGCAGGACATCCTCTACGCGCTCGCCGAGGATGCGTTCGAGACGCTCGCCCGGCGCATCGAGGAACATCCGTCCGACGATCCTATCGAGGCATTGCAGGCGGTCATGACGGAATATGCCGCCTTCGGGCTCGGCAACCCCAACGAATACCGCACCGTCTTCATGACCGAGAAGACCAGGCCGCCGGAAGGCAAGACCTTCGCCGAGATGGAAGAAGGCAACCCGGCGATGAAAGTGCTGATCAGCCGGGTCGAGGCCTGCGTCGCCGCCGGCAAGCTCAAGGGCGATCCGCGCGCCATCGCCACCATGCTGTGGGCCGTGGGCCACGGCACGATCTCCCTGCTGATCACATTCCCCTTCTATCCGTTCGGCGATCCACAGGCTTTCGTGAAGCGGATGTGCGACTCCACTCTGGCTTCGCTAAGCATGCAGGACGTGCCGCCGCTGACCGAGACCCCGGTCAACTGCTGACCGTCACCTCCTTCGTTCCCACATTTCCGAACCACGTGTCCCCGCCGAAACCGGGGCGTGGAATTTTATGCTTAACAAAAATCTAACGTACGTGTACAATTTTGACTTGAACTTCGAGATCGGCAGGCGTATATGTACGACGTATCGTACACGTACGAATAAAAATTCACCGTCGAAAACGGAGACTGACAATGAAAAAGACAATCCTCACCCTCGCCGCCGTACTGGCCCTTTCGGGCTCGGCATTCGCCGCCAGCGCCACCCAACCCGTCAAGCAGGCGCCGGCCACGGCGACCTGCGTCGACGCCAAGACCCATGTGAAGCTTGATTGCAGCGCGACGGGATCGATCGAAAAGACGACCAGCTCGACACAGGGCAAGGGCCAGAAGATCGGCATAGATATCAACCCATGGATCGTCCCGAGCTTCTAATCTGAAGCTGCTGAAAGACGTGCCCTCGGGCAGATTTCCGAGGGCCGAAACTGGCTCCGAAAAACCTTCTCAGGCGACCGTCAGCGGTCGCCTGGTAGCCGAGCTCTCAAACGCCGCGTCGATCAGTTTCTGCATATCGGCGGCGCGCCGGAAGGACGGATCGCCGTTCTGGCCGGCGTCGAGTGCCTCCGCGAAACGCCATGCGTTGCGCTTCACGACAGGCAAGGACAGTGTCCGCCAGCGTTGGTGATCGATATCCTTGCCGAGGCAAACCGACAGGTGCGAAACCTTGCCGTCGGTTTCCACCTTGATCGCACCCTTGGTGCCGTGCATGGCCAGCGACAGTTCGTTAGTATTGCCGGTCATGTAGCGGCTCGCCACGATCGTGGCGAGCGCACCGGATGTCATCCGCGCCGTGATCGCCACGCTGTCATTGGCATCCAGCACATAGTCGCCGATCCGATCTCCCTCAGCCTTCGGAAACGTTACCAGATCGGCGTGCAGGCTGACGATATCGTCAGCCGCGCCATAGGTGGCGAAGTCCAGTATATGGATGCCGACATCACCCAGGACGCCTGTCGAACCGTGCCGGCTCGACAGGCGCCACAACCATTTGTCCTCCACCCGCCAGTCACCCCACGACTTGCTGACCAGCCAGCTCTGCCTGTAGCTCGCCTCGACATGGCGCAATTCGCCGATATCTCCGGCCTGCACCATGCGCCGCGCTTCCTGGATCGCCGGTGAGTTGCGGTAGGTCAGGTTGACCATGTTGACGACCCCCGCCGCCTCCGCCGCCTCCGTCATCGCCAGCGCATCCGCATGGTTCGGCGCCAGCGGCTTTTCGCAGAAGACATGCTTTCCGGCGGCAAGCAGCGCCAGCGTCGTCGCCTTGTGCGCACCATCCGGCGTTGCGTTGATCGCGGCGTCGAACTGACCCCAGGCGATCGCCGATTCCAGGCTCTCGAAGAAGTCGCCAATCTCGTTGGCGGCGGCGAACGCTGCCGCCCGGCCCGGCAGCTGGTCGACGCAGGCGACGATGCCGCATCCCGGGATCTTGGCAAATTCCTCGACATGGTGCCCGGCGATGCCGCCGGTACCGAGCAAAAGCAGACGGTGCATCAGCCCAACCCCCTGATCAACTGAGACCTTTGTCGCCATCGGCATGCAGGCGCAGGCCCTTCTGGACGATCTTCTCCTTGGCCGCGTGCGTGGGCACGTTCGGGGCATTGGTGATCCCCGACCATGCCGGCGCGGGATTGCGCGCCCAATGGACGGCGTTGCGCAGCACCTGCTGCACGCCTTCATTGTGATAGATCGGATAGGTCTCGTGACCCGGCGAGAAGTAGAAGATTCGGCCGGCGCCGCGCTGGTAGGTCAGGCCGGACCGGAACACCTCGCCGCCTTCGTACCAGGAGACGAACACCGTCTCCATCGGCTCCGGCACCGCGAAGGGCTCGCCATACATTTCCGTCTCGCCGATCTCCAGGCATTCGCCGATGCCCTGGGCTATGGGATGGCCGCGATTGATCGCCCATACCCGCTCGCGCTCGCCCGCCTCGCGCCATTTCAGCGAGCAGGGCGTGCCCATCAGCCGCTTGAATATCTTCGAGTAGTGGCCGGAATGGAGCACGATCAGCCCCATGCCTTCCCAGACCCGTTTCTGCACCCGCTCGACGATCTCGTCCTTGACCTCGCCATGCGCGGCATGACCCCACCACAACAGGACTTCGGTGGTAGCAAGACGCTTTTCGCTCAAGCCATGCTCGGGCTCCTGCAAGGTGGCGGTGGTCGCCTCGATGCCCTTGTCCTGGTTCAGCGCCGCGGCAATGGTGCCGTGCATGCCCCTGGGATAGAGATCGCGCACGGCTGCATTGGTCTGTTCGTGGACGTTCTCACCCCAGACGACGGCCTTTATCGGCATTTTTCATCTCCCAAAGCGCTTTAAATAGCGCAAGTGGCAGCATCTTGAGAAGATGGCGCTTCAGCGAAACTGGGGAAATCAGGGCTTGCGCCTCTTGCGCCCGGACACGGTCTTGGCCTTGCCCGGCTTTGCGGGAGCCCCGGGAATGGACGTTCCGGTTATGGATATCGGGTCGCTGGCCGGGAACGTGTCCTCAAGCCCTTCTTCGAGCTCCTGCTCGACGCTGGGCTCTTCGCGCTGCTCATGCTCCAGGGAGCGCACGGCCGGGGACTTCTTGACCTGTGATTTCGGCGCGGATTTCGACGGCATCGGCATTCTCCCTCGGCTTGCCCAGGAGAACGGCCCGACGCCCTTAACGTTCCTGACCGCCTCAGCCGAAACCCGTTCGGCTGCACGTTCAGGCCGCCGCGTCGCGCGCCGCCTCCGAGAGGAAAGTAAAGACATAGTCCGAGAAGGAACGCCAGCATTCGACCCGGAAGGCGTCCTGCGCGGTGCGCAGCAGCACGATCTCGGTCTTGCCAAGGATGGTGCGCGAGCACGCTCCCACCGGGAAGGCATCGAGCGACAGATCCTGCGGACAGCCCGCATTGATTGTCGCGGCCGCCGCTTTGCCAGTGACGGCAATCGCGATGTTGCGATGCGAGATGCCGACAGCTGAATGCAGTGCGGCAACCCCGGCGCAATCGGCGAGCGGATCATTGCCGGCTTCGTCGATGACCAGCCACTCGTCGGGGCCGAGCCACAGCGCGGTGCGCCCGGCCTTCGAAGCCGAAGTCTTCTGCTTCTGCGGCAAGGTAACGCCGAGCGCTTTCGAAAGTGCCGCTACCGAAGCCTCGGGCGCACGCAGCGACATGCGCTCGGCCGGCGGCAGCACCTCGACCTTGATGCTGGTCGCGGAGGTAGTGCGTCCAGCCAGTGCCGGTCGACGCTCGACCGAAGGCGATGCGACCGGAGCCGTTGTCTTTGCAGCAGCCTTAGCCATTGAGGCGCCCTCCCGTTTCATCGAAGAACACCATGCCGGTAACCTCCACTTCGATCACCCCGTTCGGCATCGGCACATAGAGCGTGTCGCCCATCCGGTCACGGCCGCCGGCAACCAGCGCCAGCGCGATGGAGCGGCCGCAATTCTGCGACCAGTAGCTCGATGTGACATGGCCGATCATCTTCATCGGGATCGCCTGTTTCGGATCCGCGACGATCTGCGCGCCCTCTTCCAGCACCACCTTCGGGTCCTTGGTCTTGAGGCCGACCAGTTGCTTGCGGCCCTTGGCGACGAGATCCGGCCGCGTCAGGCCGCGAATGCCGACGAAGTCGGTCTTCTTCTTGCCGACCGCCCAGTCGAGACCCGCATCGTTCGGCGTCACCGTGCCGTCGGTGTCCTGGCCGACGATGATGTAGCCCTTTTCGGCGCGCAGCACGTGCATCGCCTCGGTGCCGTAGGCGGCGGCACCATGCTTCTGGCCCTCGGCCCACAGCGCTTCCCAGACGGCCTGGCCGTAATCTGCGGGCACGTTGACCTCGAAACCGCGCTCGCCGGTGAACGACATGCGGAACAACCGCGTCGGCACACCGCAGATCCTGCCCTCGCGCACCGACATATGCGGCAGCGCCTCGTCGGACATGTCGATGCCTTCGACCAGCGGCGCGATGATGTCCCGGGACTTCGGCCCCTGCACGGCAATCACCGCCCACTGTTCGGTGATCGAGGTCAGCCAGACATTGAGATGCGGGAACTCGGTCTGGAGGTAATCCTCCATGTGGTTCATGACGCGCGGCGCACCGCCCGTCGTCGTCGTCACATGGAAGCGGTCGGGCGCCAGCCTGCCGACGACGCCGTCGTCATAGATGAAGCCGTCCTCGCGCAGCATGATGCCATAGCGGCAGCGGCCGGGCTCCAGCTTCTCCCACGGGTTGGTGTAGAGCAGCTCCATGAACTTGGCTGCGTCCGGTCCCACCACTTCGATCTTGCCCAGCGTCGAGGCATCGAACAGGCCGGCATTGGTGCGAACCGCGACGCATTCGCGGTCGACCGCCGCATGCATGTCCTCGCCCGCCTTGGGGAAATACCAGGCGCGTTTCCACTGGCCGACATCCTCGAACACGGCGCCCTGCGCTTCGGCCCAGGGATGGATTGCCGTGCGGCGAGTCGGGTCGAACAGCGGACCGCGCGCATGGCTGACGATCGAGCCGAAGGTCACCGGCGTATAGGGCGCGCGGAACGTGGTCAGGCCGACCTCCGGGATCGGCTTGCCGAGCGTCTCGGCGGCAATGGCCAGGCCGTGCATGTTGGACGTCTTGCCCTGGTCGGTCGCCATGCCGTTGGTGGTGAAGCGCTTGACGTGCTCGATCGAGCGCATGCCTTCATGCACTGCCTGGCGGATATCCTTGGCGGTGACGTCGTTCTGGAAATCGACGAAGGCTTTTACGGTCTTGTCCGGCCCGGCGCCAGGAGCGGCGCCCAGCATGCCGCGCGACCAGTTCTCCGAGGCGTCGACCTTCGGCTTCGTCCCTTTGGCGGTTTTCGCGCCGGCATCCTTGGCTGCCTTGGCGCCGGCTGCATAGGCCTCATCGACCGTCGCCGACAACCCGTCCGTGCCGTTGCAGGCACCGACCGAGAGGCAGTCCTGCGCATAGATGCCCGGCACGAAGCGCTTGGTCTCGTCGTTGAAGGCGACCTTGCCGCGCGACTGCGAGAACAGGTGCACCGAGGGCGTCCAGCCGGCCGACATCAGGATCGCATCGACCGGGATGATGCGCTCGCCGCCTCCATTCTTCGGCTGCACGGTCATCGATGACACCCGCAATTTGCCGCCGGCGCGGATCACCGCGCGGCCGAAATTGACCTCGATGCCAAGCGCCCTCGCCTCGTCGATGACGGGTCCGGTCGGGTTGTCGCGCAGATCGACGATAGCCGCCACGTTGACGCCGGCCTTCTTCAGGTCGATCGCCGCCGCATAGGCGGAGTCATTGGCGGTGTACACGCCCACATTTCTACCAACCGCCACGCCGTAATGGTTGAGATAGGTGCGGGCAGCACCCGCCAGCATGACGCCCGGACGGTCGTTGTCGGCAAACACCATGTGGCGCTCGATGGCGCCGGAGGCCAGTACCACGCGCTTGGCCCTCACCTGCCACAGTCGCTCGCGCGGCAGATCATGGCCGGGGGTCGAGAGATGATCGCTGACGCGCTCGACCAGCCCGACGAAATTCTGCGCGTAATAGCCGAAGGCGGTCGTGCGCGAGAGCACCCGGACATTGTCCATCGAGGCGAGCTTCGCCACCGAAGCCTGCGCCCAGGCAAAACCGCCTTGGCCATCGATTTTCGCACCAGCCTCGAAACGCAGGCTGCCGCCGAATTCCGCCTGCTCGTCGGCGAGGATGACGCGCACGCCGGTCTCCGCTGCGGCAAGTGCGGCCGCGATGCCGGCGGCACCGCCGCCCAGTACCAGCACGTCGCAATGCGCATAGCGCGAGGAATAATGGTCGGGATCCGGCTTGTCGGGTGAAACGCCAAGACCGGCCGCGGCACGGATCTTCGGCTCGTAAAGGCTCTTCCAGGCCGCCTTCGGCCACATGAAGGTCTTGTAGTAGAAGCCGGCCGAAAACATCGGCGACGCGATGTCGTTGACCGCGCCGACGTCGAAGGACAGCGACGGCCAGCGGTTCTGTGACTGCGCGGCAAGCCCGTCATAGAGTTCCTGCACGGTCGCCCGCACATTCGGCGTCCTGCGCGCATCGTCGCGCTTGATCTCGACCAGCGCGTTGGGTTCCTCCGCGCCCGCCGACAGGATGCCGCGCGGACGATGGTACTTGAACGAGCGGCCGACCAGATGGACGCCATTGGCGAGCAGCGCCGAAGCCAGCGTATCGCCCTCAACGCCCGTATAGGACTGGCCGTCGAAGCTGAACCGCGCGGTCTTGGCCTGCTTCAGGCGGCCGGCGCCGGAAATGCGGAACGTACCGCTCATTTGGCAACTCCCGGGAGCTTCGACGGCTTCGGCTCGCCGGCCTTGTAGGTCATGAGGAACTTGTCGGTGACGGTGTCACGCACCGCATTGAAGAAGCGCGCGCAGCCATGGATGTGGCGCCAGCGCTCATAGATGACGCCCTTGGGGTTCGAACGGATGAAGAAGAATTTCTCGAAGTCGTCGTCGCTCTCGCCGGCCATGTTCGCGGAGCGCGCGATATGCGCCTCGCCGGCGTTGCGGAATTCGAGCTCCGGACGCTCTTCCTCGCAATAGGGGCAGCGGATGAGAAGCATGTTGTTTGTTCCTACAATTCGCCGTGGCCGACATGAGCGCCGGCCGGTTGATCGCAAAGTCTCTGGCCCAGGGCCGCGAACGGCGCGACGAGCCGGATGCGCTCCTCCACGCTTGCGGCCGGCCGAAACAGGTCGCGATACGCCATGTTGCCGAGGGTGAGCTGGATCGGATCGGTCGTGACGATGACGCGACGCGGCTCGAATGGTTCATCCTCGCCCAGATCGGCAGGCCTGTTCTCGATGAACATCACCACTTTCTGGCCGCCGCCCCACACGCAGGCCAACACGCCATTGTCGACCGAGAACGGCCAGTTGGCCTCGTTCTCGGCGCGGCTGATCGGCTGCGTGCGCACCTCGGCCGCCGACGGGATGTGGAACATACCCTGCTCCCCCGCCAGCATCAGCGGCATCGCGACTGCCACCTCGGCCATCATCGTCATCAGTGTGCCACCGCCGCCGCCGCCGCCTCGTCGATCAGGCGGCCGGTGCGGAAGCGCTCGATGGTGAAGGGGGCGTTGATCGGGTGCGGGTCGTCCTTGGCGATGGTGTGGGCAAAGACATGGCCGGAACCCGGCGTCGCCTTGAAGCCGCCCGTGCCCCAGCCGCAATTGACGTAGAGGCCGGGCACCGGCGTCTTGGCCAGGATCGGCGAACGATCCGGCGTCACGTCGACGATGCCGCCCCAGGACCGCAGCATCTTCATGCGCGTGAAGATCGGGAACATCTCGCAGATGGCGTCCAGCGTGTGCTGCAATATATGCAGGCCGCCGGTCTGCGAATAGGAGACATATTGGTCGGTGCCGGCGCCGATCACCAGTTCGCCCTTGTCGGACTGCGAGATATAGGCGTGCACAGTGTTCGACATCACCACGCAGGGAACCACCGGCTTGACCGGCTCCGAGACCAGCGCCTGCAGCGGATAGCTTTCGAGCGGCATGCGCACGCCGGCCATGTTCATGATGACCGAGGAATGGCCGGCGGCGACGACGCCAACCTTCTTGGCGCCGATGAAGCCGCGCGTCGTGTCGACGCCCATGACCGCGCCATTGGCCGCGCGCTTGACGCCGGTGACCTCG
Source organism: Mesorhizobium carmichaelinearum (assembly GCA_943370265.1). Lineage (GTDB taxonomy): Bacteria > Pseudomonadota > Alphaproteobacteria > Rhizobiales > Rhizobiaceae > Mesorhizobium > Mesorhizobium carmichaelinearum_A. The sequence continues at coordinate 146,277 of CALRQH020000006.1, read as the reverse complement.
CAATTCTGGATGATGTGGACGCCGCGTGCCGAGGCTCCGCGCGCATAGCCCCAGGCCACCGCATCATGGCGCGCCGTGCCGCCGCGCCGCTGCAAGGCGGCACCCACCACCGGATAGCGCGCATCCCTGGAGATGTTGAGCGGCGGGCAGAATTCCTTCGCCTGTTCCGGCGTCAGCCATTCATTGTCGATGCCGTTCAGTCGGTTGGCGTGGACGTGGCGCTTCAGCACCTGGATGTCGTGCACATTGTGGGCGAGCATCATGACGCCGCGCGCCGAATACATGACGTTGTAGTTGAGCTCCTGGCTCAGCCCGTCCCACAGCTTCAGCGCATGGTCGTATATGCCTGCGCTCTCGTCATAGAGATAATTGGAGCGGATGATGGTGGTGTTGCGGCCGGTGTTGCCGCCGCCGAGCCAGCCCTTTTCCAGCACCGCGACATTGGTGATGCCGTGCACGGTGGCGAGATAATAGGCGGTGGCCAGGCCATGGCCGCCGGCGCCGACGATGATGACGTCGTATTCCTTCCTGGGCTCCGGCGAGGACCACTGTTCCTCCCAGCCTTTATGGCCGCGCATGGCCTCACGGGCGATGGCGAATACCGAATATTTTTTCAACGTCCTGGCCTCGCAAATGGCGGCAGGGCGTTCATTCAGCCCCGGCGCGAGAGGTGTATCACTAGCGAAGCCGCGCTTCCATCCTTGCGCTGTTTGCGACGGCGCTTGCCGTTTTGCGCCGCGGCCGCACGACAGGTCGAAAATCGCCGGGATCAAGCATCGCCTATAGCCTTTGCAGGTTTCGGGTGGCTGCTCCCCGCGCGCATTTGCGATCAGCCATCCGATCGCTGGCAAGACCGGCAGGAAAAATCGAAGGACCACAGCAATGCTCGCACTCGCCAACAAGATCGCCATTGTCACCGGCGCCAGTTCCGGCATCGGCCGCGCCACCGCAAAGCTCTTTGCGGAGGAAGGCGCCAGGCTTGTCGTCGCCGCGCGGCGCCAGGCGGAGCTCGACACGCTCGTCGAGGAAATTCGCGAGGCCGGCGGCTCGGCGGTCGCGCTTGCCGGTGACGTCACGGAGGAAGCCTATGCGAAAGCACTTGTCGAGCTTGCGCTCGACAGTTTTGGCGGACTCGACATCGCCTTCAACAATGCCGGTTCCGTCGGGCTGATGGGTTCGATCCCGGAGATGGCGCCTGCGACATGGCACGAAACGATGGACACCAACCTGACCAGCGCCTTTCTCTGCGCCAGGCACCAGATACCGGCCATGCTGGACCGTGGCGGCGGCTCGCTCATCTTTACCTCCAGCTTTGTCGGCCGGACCGCCGGCATGCCCGGCATGGCCGCCTACGCGGCCGCCAAGGCCGGACTGATCGGATTGACGCAGGTTCTGGCCGCCGAATACGGACCACAGGGCTTGCGCGTCAACGCGCTGTTGCCCGGCGGCACCGACACGCCCGGCGCGACGACGACCACGCCCGAGGCCCGTGCCTTCGTCGAAGGCATCCATGCCCTGAAGCGCATGGCGCAGCCAGAAGAGATTGCCCGCTCCGCGCTTTTTCTAGCGTCTGACGCGTCGAGCTTCACCACGGGAACGGCGCTATTCGCCGATGGCGGCGTCTCGATCAACCGGACGTGAAGGGTTTCGCGGTCGGGGCTGCGCCGGCGATCGACAATGTCGTAAAACCGGCCTTGCTTTTTTGGCGCGATTTGGCGATTGCGTCTTCTTATCGAAAGCCTCTGTTTGAAGACGGGAAACATGCTGCTGATCAGGACCTATGTCGCCCAGAGCGCAATCGAGGGTGTCGGCGTGTTCGCCGCCGAGCCGATCCGCAAGGGCGCGTCGATCTGGCGGCTGGATCCCGACTTCGACCGGCTGATCCCGATGGACAAATACGAGGCCGCCCCGCCGCATCTTCGGGAATTGCTCGACAGATACGCCTATCCAAGCCCCGACCGTCCCGGCTTCATGGTCTATGAAGTTGACAATGGACGCTTCATGAACCACGCCGGAAATCCGAATACGGACTTTTCGCAATATGGCGGCGCGACCGCGACGCGCGACATTGCCGCCGGTGAGGAAATCACCTGCGACTACGGCGAGTTCTTCGAGGATTTCGAGCGGCTTCACCTCGCGACGGCCTAGCCACGGCGAGGGACTGCGCGGCATACGGCACCTGATTGGCGGTTGCGTTCGATTCCACTGTGGACAGCGCGTCCCGATTCTGCTATCAGCCGCCACAATTCGTGGTGTAAACCGCTGCGGAGGCTAGGTGGCTATGGTCGCCTGCCTGATGATATCAAACCCGAAAGACAGGATTGCCCGTGCAGGTACTCGTCCGCGATAACAATGTTGACCAGGCGCTTCGCGCTCTCAAGAAGAAGATGCAGCGCGAAGGCATTTTCCGCGAAATGAAGATGCGTGGTCACTACGAGAAGCCTTCCGAGAAGCGCGCCCGTGAAAAGGCGGAAGCCGTTCGCCGTGCCCGCAAGCTGGCCCGCAAGCGCGCACAGCGCGAAGGCCTGCTGCCGATGACGCCGCGCCCGGTTGCCGCTGGTGCTGCTGGTGCGGGTGCACCGCGTCCGCCGCGGTTCTAACGCCAATTTTTCGTCCTTTTCGAAGGATACCAAGGGTGGCGCGATGCGGAATCGCCGCCACCTTTTTGTTTAGAGCGATGTGGCTCCATTTGGGCGCACAACATACGCTCTGACATGTTGCGATAACATCGAACCGGCCCGGAGGGGGGAACCGGAGCTGAGCGACGCGGCGTAGCGAGGACAGGGCAGACATGAACGCAATCACCGTAGAGCGCAGGGTCGCATTTCGCGGCTTCGCCCTGACGGCAGTCCTGCTTTCAGGACTGGCCCTTGCCGCCTGCCAGACGAACAACCCGAACGGCGAGTTCAACAACATCGACAAGGCGCAAGGGTCCAGCGAGAACATCTCGTCGCTGTCGGCGGTGATCCAGCGCAGTCCCCAGGACCCGGAAGGCTACAATGTGCGCGGCTCGGCCTATGGCCGTGGCGGCCAGTACCAGGCGGCGCTGAAGGACTTCAACACCGCCATCCAGCTCAACCCGAATTTCTACCAGGCCTATTCGAATCGCGCCCTCATCCAGCGCTTCCTCGGCAATCAGGCCGCCGCGCTCGATGACTACAACAAGTCCATCCAGATCAACGGCAACTATGACGCCGCCTATATCGGACGCGGCAATCTCTATCGCAAGGCCGGCCGCACCCAGGACGCCTTCAACGATTTCCAAAAGGCGATCCAGCTCGATACGACCGACGCGCGCGCCTATCACAACCGCGGCCTGATCTATCAGAGCCAGGGCCAGCACGCTTACGCCATCGAGGATTTCTCGACCGCCATCTCGCTGGCGCCGGACGCGGCCGAGCCGTACAATGGCCGCGGCCTGTCCTACCTGGCCACGAACGACGTGGACAACGCCTTCGCCGACTTCAACATGGCGATCAAGCTCGACGGCAGCAACGCCGAGGCATGGGCCAACCAGGCGCTCGTCTACGAAAAGCGCGGCGACAAGGCCAAGGCGGCGAAATCCTATCGCGAGTCCATCCGCCTTGATCCCACTTACCAGCCGGCCAAGGGCGGCCTGGCCCGCGTCAGCTGATCAAAAAGCTTTTGCCAGGTGGCGGATTCCGCCGCCGGTCCGATGCAGCTTCGGTCCCTCCGCTAACGGTGCATTAACTGTTGCCTTGATCGCGCCAAGTTTTCGGCGGAACGCTCGGGGGCTATCAACCGTTAGTCGAAGCAATTTGCAAAAGGACCCTCCCATGATCAAGAAACTCGCCTGCGCCGCTGCCCTCGCCGCGGCAGTGTTCGCCGCTGCCCCGGCCAGCGCCGGCAAGCTGCAACTCGGCACGCTCGACTGTACGATCGACGGCGGTGTCGGGTATATCATCACCTCCAACAAGGGCGTGTCCTGCGTATTCCGTCCGCATCACGGCGGCCCCTCGGAAGTCTACACCGGTGTTATTTCGAAGCTCGGCGTCGATGTCGGCCAGACGCATCAGGGCCAGCTGATCTGGGCAGTGCTGGCGGCAACGAGGGACCGCAACGGCGGTGATCTCGCCGGCAGCTATTACGGCGTGAACGCCGAAGCCACGGTCGTCACTGGCGGTGGCGCCAATCTGCTGGTTGGTGGCTTCAACGGCGCTTTCATGCTGGAGCCGCTCAGCGTCCAGGCGCAGACCGGTGTCAATCTCGCTGTCGCCGTCACCTCGCTCGAGCTGATCCACTCGTTCAAGTAGGCCGCACGATATCTCTGTCGCAAGGCGCGGAACCGGATAGGATAACCCATCCTGTCCCGCGCCGAACGATTTGGGGGTACCGACATGAAAAAGGCGACCATCGCCGCCGTCATCATCGCCACGGCGTTTTCCGTTGATGCGCATGCCAAGGATCAGGGCGTCGAACTCGGCGTGCTGGATTGCGCCATCGGTGGTGGCACCGGCTTCATCTTCGGCTCGACCAAGGATTTGAGCTGCACCTTCAAGCCGACGGACAAGAGCTTCGCACCGGAAGCCTATTTCGGCGTCGTCAACAAATACGGGTTGGATATCGGCACCACCAAACAGACGGTGATGCAGTGGCTGGTGTTGACGCCGATGCAGAACATTTATGCGCCGGGCGCGCTGGCCGGTGACTATGTCGGCGCCAGCGCCGAAGTGACGGCGGCGGTGGGTGCCGGTGCCAATCTCCTGGTCGGCGGCTCGTCGCAATCGTTCACGCTGCAGCCGCTCAGCCTGCAGACGCAGACCGGCATTAACCTCGCCATCGGCGTCAGCCAATTCCAGTTGCGCAGCACCGAGAACTGACGCGCATCTCCCTGAAAAATATCGCTTGAGCTCAATCGCGGTTGAGGTTTTACAAGCCTTCCCCGACTGGAGCGCCGCACCGGAAGGCCGCTGATAGCGCTCCGGCGTTTTGAACGCGCGCATGGTCCTGCCGGAAACCGAAGCTGGCTTCTGGTGGCAGGCACCGGCGCCGCGATATGAAAGGTCGGGGGATTGGAATGACTGACATCAGCACGAACAGGGCCGACTGGCGCGCTTTGTGGGCAAGCGGCGACCTGGCGCGCTTCTGCTTCATCAGCCTTGGCATATTGTTGCACGCCACCAATGAGACGATGGTGGCGACCGTGATGCCCGCCATGGTCGGCGAGCTGGCCGGCGTGCAGCTGGTCGGCTGGTCGTTGGCGATCTACGAACTTGGCGCCATCGTAGCCGGTGCGGCCGCCGGACGGCTGGTCAGCTATGTGGCGCTGCGCACCAACATGGTGGTCGCCGCACTGCTCTACGCGGCCGGCGCCATGGTCTGCGCCACGGCGCCTTCAATGCAGCTGTTCCTTGCCGGACGCCTGGTCGAGGGACTGGGCGGCGGCGCGCTGGTCTCGCTGGCCTTTGTTTCGGTCCAAAGGCTGTTTCCACGCACCATCTGGCCGCAACTCTTCGGCATCATGTCGGCGATCTGGGGCGTTGCCGCCTTCAGCGGGCCGATGCTCGGCGCGATCATGACCGAAGTTCTGTCATGGCGCTGGGCCTTCGGCATCTTCACGTTCGGCGGCGGCGCCATGGCGCTTGCAAGCTTCATCGTGCTCAACACGCCGGAAGCAAAGAAACCTCAAGCGACCGAAGGCAAGGCTCCGCCCTTCCCCTTTGCAGCACTTGGCTGTCTTGCCATCAGCGTGGTGCTGATCGCCTCGGCCGGCGTCGACATAGCGCTGCTGCGCTCGTCGCTGCTGATGGCCGTCGGCCTGGTCGGCCTTGTGCTGTTCTTCCGCATCGACGCGCTGAAGCCGCTGTCCCGGCTGTTCCCCTCGCAACTGTTCTCATGGCGCTCGCCTGTCGGCGCCGGCATGACCATGGTCGCGGCCTTTTCGGTGGCGACCTGCTCCTTCGGCGTCTACGGACCGCTGCTGCTGACCAGCCTGCACGGCATTCCGATCCTGACCACCGGCTACATCATCGCCGCCGAATCCATTGCATGGTCGATCCTGTCGATTCTCGTCGCCAACGCGCCGCCGCAACGCGAACGGCTGATCATCATCTGCGGTGCGGTGATGATCGCAACGGGCATCGCCGGCTTTGCTTACACAGTGCCGGCAGGCTCCATTCCCCTGATCCTGCTCTGCGCCCTGCTGCAGGGCGGCGGCTTCGGCATCGCCTGGCCCTTCCTGACGCGCGTCATCGTCGCATCGGCAAGGGACAACGAACAGACAATCGCTTCCGCCGCCGTGCCGACCATGCAGCGCATCGGCTATGCGGTGGGCGCCGCGCTTACCGGCATCGTCGCCAACGCCAGCGGCTTTTCCGCGGGCCTCAACCGCGAGGCCGCCGCAAGCGTCGCCTCTTGGCTGTTCCTGGCCTTCGTGCCGCTTGGCATCGTCGGATGCCTGGCCGCCTTGAGGATCTCGGCGGCAGCGCTTCGGCCGCAGGAAGCCATCGGCTAGACGACGATCGTCGTCAGCCGCTCCGCGATCAGCCTGGCCAGCCGTGCGGCCACCTCATCCTTGTTCATCTCCGGCCATTCCTCGACGCCGGCCTTCGACACGATCCGCACCTTGTTGCGGTCGCCACCCATCACCCCGGAGGACCCGACGCCGCTGTCGTGCGAAACATCGTTGGCGACGATGAAATCGGCGCCTTTCTTCCTGAGCTTGGCCTCGGCATTGCGGACAAGATCCTGCGTCTCGGCGGCGAAGCCGACAACCAGCGTCGGTCGCTGCGCATGGTGGCCAACACCCGCGAGAATGTCGGGATTTTCGACCATCCGCAGCGCCGGCGGTCCCTCGCCCGCCACCTTCTTGATCTTCTCCCCTGCCGAATTTTCCGTGCGCCAGTCGGCGACCGCGGCGACGAATACGCCGGCATCCGCCGGCAGCAGCCGTTCCACCGCGTCCTTCATCTCGACCGCGGTTTCGACATGCACCGTGGTGACGCCAGCCGGATCGGCGATGCTGACCGGGCCGGAGACGAGACGCACATCGGCGCCAAGACGTGCAAGTGCTGCCGCGATCGCATGGCCCTGCTTGCCGGACGAGCGGTTGGCGATGTAGCGCACCGGATCGATCGGTTCATGCGTCGGCCCGGAGGTGACGACGATCCTCTTGCCCGACAAAGGTTTTGGCCTGGTATCGAGCAGCGCCTCGACGGCGGCGACGATCTCCAGCGGCTCGGCCATGCGCCCCTCGCCCGCCTCGTTGCTCTCCGCCATCTCGCCCTTTGCCGGCCCGACGAAGGCAATGCCGTCTTTTTGTAACGTCGCGCGATTGCGCAGCGTCGCCGGATGCGCCCACATCCTCGGGTTCATGGCCGGCGCCATCAGGACTGGCTTGTCGGTGGCGATAAGCACCGTCGAGGCGAGGTCGTTGGCATGGCCATTGGCGAGTTTCGCCATCAGGTCGGCGGTCGCCGGCGCCACCACCAGGAGATCGGCTTCGCGCGACAGGCGGATATGGCCGACGTCATGCTCGTCATTGCGGTCAAACAGTTCCGTGAAGACATGATCGGCGGAGAGCGCGCCAACCGACAGCGTGGTGACGAATTCCTGTGCGGCTGAGGTCATCACCACCCGCACCGCCGCGCCCCGCTCGCGCAGCCGCCGGATGAGGTCGAGCGCCTTGTAGGCAGCAATGCCGCCGCCGACGATGAGCAGGATGCGCTTGCCGGAAAGGGTCATGCCTGGGACCAGTTCTTGTCCAGTGTCATGCCAGCTTCAGAGCCGGCTCGATATCGGTATGGATGAAATCACTACCCTTGAAAAGCAGCGGCAGGTTTCGCGTCTTGGCCAAGGCGTAGGCGAAACAATCGCCCATATTGAGTTTGGCCGGATGACCAGTGCCGCGACCATAGAGCGAATAGGCTTCAACTCCGGCCTGTGCATGTTCGGCGGAGACAGCGACAATCGTGACTTTCAGTCTTGCCAGTAGACCCGTCAACTCGGCAGTGCCGGCCGCGCCATAGCGTCCGACAACAACCGTGCCGCATTCCATCAGAGTTGCGGCGCTCATCAGTATCCGTTGATTTCCGGCGAGGCGCTGGGCGATCGCCGGCGCATCGGGCTCCTGCTTCAGGATGGCCAGGATCGCTGAGGTGTCGACCACCACGGTCATTCCTCCTCGATGAAGGACCAGAGGTCATCAGTAAGCTTCTTCTGATCGAAATCAGATTTTTGCAGTCGTCGGCCGAATTCGAGGATTTCCTCTGCCGTAACGGCTTCCTCATCATGTTCGTTGGCCGGCACTACTTCCTTGAGCAACAGACTTCTCGCCTCCTGCTCCATCGACACGCCATGTCTGGCGGCCCGCTCGCGCAGCCTTTGCTTCAGATCTTCGTCGAGATTGCGAATGGTCAGGGTGCCCATCACTACCTCCCTGCCGTCGGTTGAATCCTGATCTCGCCCTCGAAAACTAGGCCGCGGCGGTCAAAGCCCTTCGTGGTCGGAAGCCCAACGCATGCCGCGAGTACGTCCCGCGCCTCCTGCTCCATGGAAACGCCTCGCGCAGCGCCGCGCTCACGCAGCCGCTGCATGACATGGTCTTCTAGATTGCGGACGGTAATCCTGGCCATAGTCACGCTCCTGCGCGCAATATAGCGATCTTGCTGACCGACTGCAATGACAGCATTGCTGTCATTGCATGCACTCAGAGCAGCTTCCAGGCAATATAGACCAGCGTCAGCGCGATCACCCACAATGCCAGGCGGCCGGATCTGCTGTAGCGCGCCTCGGCCTTGCCGATGGCGTGCGCTGTGGTTTCATCAAAGCGCAGGCCGTGCTCGGCCATCAGGTCGATCTCGCGCGAGAGCCGTTCGGTGCGCGCCGCGAGCTCCGGCGCCTGGCGGACAAGCGCCAGCATCGCCTTGGCACCGTCGCGCGCATCGACCAGCAGGCCGCGCGGGCCGAGATTGCCCGCGATCCAGTCGCCGACAACCGGTTCGGCCGTCTTCCACATGTTGAAGGCGGGATCGAGCGTGCGCGCCACGCCTTCGACCACGACCATGGTCTTCTGCAACAGGATCAGTTCCGGCCGCGTCGCCATGTCGAACAGTTCGGTCACCTCGAACAGCAGCGTCAAAAGCTTGGCCATCGAGATGGTTTCGGCCGGCTGGCCGTGGATCGGCTCGCCGATCGCCCGGATCGCCTGCGCGAAAGCCGCGACATTGTGCTGGCGCGGCACGTAGCCGGCTTCGAAATGCACCTCGGCGACGCGCAGATAGTCGCGGGTGATGAAGCCGTAGAGGATTTCGGCGAGGAAACGCCGCTCCTTCTTGCCGAGCCGTCCGGCAATGCCGAGGTCGACGGCGACGATGGTACCATTGGCCTCGACGAACAGATTGCCCGGATGCATGTCGGCGTGGAAGAACCCGTCGCGCAACGTATGGCGCAGGAACGACTGGATGAGGTTGGCGGCGATGGTTTTCAGGTCATGGCCGGCTGCTTCGAGACCGGCAATGTTGTTCATCTTGACGCCGTCGACCCATTCCATGGTCAGCACGTCGCGGCCGGTGCGCTCCCAGTCGACGGACGGAACCCGGAAGCCCGGATCATCCCTGGTGTTCTCGCCGAGTTCCGAAAGTGCCGCCGCCTCCAGCCGCAGATCCATCTCGATCTTGGTGGTCTGGGCCAGCGTCTCCGTCACTTCGACAGGTCGCAGGCGACGCGACGACGGAATGTATTTTTCCTGCAGGCGGGCAGCGAGGAAATAGCTTTCGAGATCATGGAAGAAGCGGCGGCGCACGCCCGGCCGGATGACCTTCACCGCGACCCTGGTAACGGCGCCATCGCGGATGGTGTCGGCGGCGTGGACCTGGGCGATGGAGGCCGCCGCCACCGGATCGCCGAAATCGACATAGAGATCGTCGATCTTGCGTCCAAGCGAAGCTTCGATGGCAGCCACGGCTTCCGCCTTCGGAAACGTGTGCATCTTGTCCTGCAGCATGGCGAGATCGAGCGCCATGTCGTTGCCGACGACGTCCGGCCGCGTTGCCAGGAACTGGCCGAGCTTGACATAGGACGGCCCGAGACGGACGACGGCCTTTCCCAGCCGGTCGCTGCGCTCATAGGAAAGCGCGCGACGACGGGTGAACAGCCGAGCCACGCGCCAGCCGAATTTCGGCAGGCCGGACAGTTCCTCGCCCGGCAGCGCCGCGACGACGCCTTCGCGGACCAGCACCCAGCCGGCCCGCGCGAGCCGAAATCCAGCGCTGACGGTGCTCATGGCTGCGCTCTCCCCGCCGGTTTCCTGAACCGGCGTGGAGCATATCGATCATGAGGAATGCAGGACGCCCTCAAAGCTTCCAGCCCGAATGAAGTGCCGCGATGCCGCCGGAATAATTGCGGAAGGACACGCGATCGAAGCCGGCGCGGGAAATCATCGCCGCGAAATTCTTCTGGTTGGGGAACTTGGCGATCGACTCGACCAGATAGGAATAAGGCTCGCCATCGCCGGTGACCATCTTGCCGATCTTGGGAATGGCATTGAATGACCAGGCCTCATAGACCTTGTCGAGCAGCGGCATCTCGACTTCGGAGAATTCGAGGCACAGCAGGCGCCCACCAGGCTTCAGCACGCGGAAGGCTTCGCTGAGAGCCACGTCGATGCGCGGTACATTGCGAATGCCGAAGGCGATCGTATAGGCGTCGAATGTGGCGTCGGGAAACGGCAGTTCCTCCGCATTGGCCTCGACAAAATCGGTATTGGCGGACATGCCTTTCTTTTCGGCCCGGTCGCGGCCGACAGCCAGCATCGAGCCATTGATGTCGAGGACCGTGGCATGGGCATGGCCATGACTTGCCTCGACAATGCGGAAGGCAATGTCGCCTGTGCCGCCGGCAACGTCGAGCACACGCCAGCCCGGCCGCTTCGGCGGGTTGAGCCATGCCACCATGGCGTCTTTCCACACCCGATGCAGGCCGGCCGACATCAGGTCGTTCATCAGGTCGTAGCGGTTCGCAACCTTGTGGAAAACGTCATTGACCAGGGACTGTTTGTCGCCAGCCCCTACACGCTTGAAACCATAGGAGGTTTCCATGCCGCCAGCGGCCGTGGTTCTCTCAACTGACATTTTTCGATCCGTCATAAAATCGGCGGGACCATAGCCGATCACCAGTGCGGGCGCTATTGTTTAAGGCGCGGTGTTCGGCCGCGCTTCCAGGCGGTGGGCTTATGCAACCTGGACCGACCAGACGGGAAGAATGAATGCCTTTGAAAGCGGAATTGCACTGCCACATAGAAGGGGCGGCGGCGCCAGAGCTCGTCATCAGCCAGGCTCGGAAATACGGCAGGGACACCTCGCCCTATATCCAGGACGGCTCATTCGTCTGGCACGATTTCACCTCTTTCCTCGCCGCCTATGACTTTTCTTCCGATCTGTTCCGCACCGAGGAGGACTATGCGCGGCTGGCCGATCACTATCTGACGAGCCTTGCCCGCGACGGCGCCATCTATTCCGAAGTCTTCACCTCGCCTGACCATGCGAAGAAGGCCGGGCTGTCACCCAAGGCCTATACGGACGCGCTCGGCGAAGGCATGGCCCGCGCCAAGGCCAAGACGGGCATCGAAGGCCGCATGATCGTCACCGGCGTGCGCCATGTCGGCGTGGAATCGATCGAACAGGCGGCGCGCTTCGCGGCACGCTGCGGACACCCGCTGGTGACCGGCTTCGGCGTCGCCGGCGACGAGCGGATGGGAGACTTCGAGGATTACGTGCGCGCCTTCGAGATCGCCCGCGAGGCCGGCCTTGGCATCACCATCCATGCCGGCGAACTGATGGGCTGGGAGAGCGTCAAGGCGGCACTCGACCATATCCGCCCCTCGCGCATCGGCCATGGCGTGCGCGCCATCGAGAACCCCGACCTTGTCCGGCGCATTGCCGACGAAGGCGTCGTGCTCGAATGCTGCCCCGGCTCCAACATCGCGCTGAAGGTCTTCGACAGCTTTGCCGACCATCCCTTTCCAGCCCTGCGGGCTGCAGGTTGCAAGGTGACGCTCAATTCCGACGATCCGCCCTATTTCTGGACCTCGCTGAAGCGCGAATACGATATCGCCTCCGAGCATTTCGCGATGAACGAGAAGGCGCTCGCGGCGGTCACCAGGACCGCCATCGAAGCCGCCTTTGTCGACCGCAAGACGAAAACGGCGCTTCTCGCCCGCCTCAACGGCGCCGCACGCTGAAATCTGTGGTCCGGCGGCCTCAGGCGGTTCCTTGGCCGGCGCATAGAAGCTAGGGTCTCCTCAAATGAAAGATCAGGAGAGCACCATGAAGGGCGTCACCGTCGTCGACCACCCGCTTGTCCAGCACAAGCTGACGATCATGCGGAAGAAGGAAACCTCGACGGCCGGCTTCCGGCGGCTGCTGCGCGAGATCTCGCTGCTGCTCGGCTATGAGGTCACCCGCAATCTCGAACTGACCACGACAACCATCGAGACGCCGATGGAGACGATGGAAGCGCCGACGCTGGAGGGTAAGAAGCTGGTCTTCGCTTCCGTGCTGCGCGCCGGCAACGGCTTGCTCGAAGGCCTGCTCGACCTGGTGCCGGCGGCTCGTGTCGCCCATGTCGGCCTCTACCGCGATCACGAAACGCTGGAAGCTGTCGAGTATTTCTTCAAGGCGCCGAGCGACCTCGCAGACCGCCTGGTCATCGTCGTCGATCCGATGCTGGCCACCGCCAATTCGGCGATCGCGGCGATCGACAAGCTGAAGGAACGCGGCGCCACCAACATCCGATTCCTGTGCCTGCTGGCCGCGCCCGAGGGTATCGAGCGCTTCACCAAGGCGCATCCCGACGTTCCCGTCTTCACCGCCTCCATCGACCGCCAGCTCAACGAGAAGGGCTATATCATGCCCGGTCTCGGCGATGCCGGCGACCGCATGTACGGAACCAAATAGAAATATCTGAACGCCTTCACGTAGATAAAAAGTCGCTACAATGAATTGAGCAGCACTTCTCGGGCCTCCAACAGAGATCTGGTCGTCATGTCACCATTGGACGGATTCTTGTCTCGATTCAGGCGCCCCAAGGAAGACGCAAGGCGCATTATCATCAGCGGGACTGGCAGAGCGGGAACCACCTATCTTGTTCAGTTGCTCGCAGAGCTTGGCCTCGATACCGGAGAATGGGCAGAGAAGGACTACTTTCCCAAGGCAAGAGCCGGCTTCGAAAGAGGGATATTTGAGCAGAGCGGCCCCCGAATAATCAAAAGCCCATTTCTATGCGAAAACGTGGATGCAGTCCTGGCTGCTGGAATTCGGATAGACCACGTCGTCATTCCGGTTCGAAGATTTGATGAAGCTGCTGCCAGCCGGGCCTATGTGCAAGAAACGACAGGCGGCCCCAAAGATGGCCGTGCCGTTGAAGGTGGGCTTTGGGAGACGGAAAGTGCGGATGAGCAAATTGCAGTTCTGTATCGCAAATTTGCAAATCTGATTGAGTCGTTGGTTAGAAACGACATCTCAATGACGCTCATTTCCTTCCCGCGCAGTGCCACTGATCCCGAATACCTCTTTGGCAAACTGTCGCCGCTCATGCCTGGCATCAGTGAATCCAAGTTTCAGGAAGCATTTTTCCAGATATCCAAGCCATTCTTGATTCATCAATTCAAACAGACAGGCTAGAAGTGGGACCACTGATACAGGCCCCACGCCGATCCCCAGACGTCTCCCGACCTGGCGCATCGATAGCCTATCACTCCTATCCAGCCTCTATACCGGATACCGGTCGTTTACCAAGAACCTACAGTGTCGGCGCGCGTTAAAGCGCCAAACACCATGTCCGGACTAAGGATCAACCTTCAAAAGGTTGACCCATGCTGCGTACATTTCTCATTTTTGGTGCGTCTGCCGCAATAGCCGCGTCGATCCCGATGATCTATCAGTCAAATCCTCAGCTTATCGAGGGATTGCTGAAATCTGCTATCGCCGCAAGGCCGGCCACGGATACGCAACCGGACGTGAAACTTGCCGCGATACCGGACAAGCCGGCGATAACGCAGCCGCTCGGCCGCAAGTTCGTGGTCGAGGCGGACGCGCGCGGGCACTTCACCTCGCAGTTCAAACTCAACGGCCGTCAGGTCGACGGCATGATCGACACCGGCGCGACGCTGGTTGCCATCAACACCTCGACGGCACGCAGGATCGGCCTGTCGCTGAACCCCTCCGACTTCACGCGCCAGGTCAACACCGCCAATGGCACGATCAAGGCCGCTGTCGTGACGGTCGACCGGCTGCAGATCGGCAACATCCAGTTGGATGATGTCCAGGCGGTCGTGCTCGACGACAAGGCGCTTCAGACCAATCTCATCGGCATGAGCTTCCTCACGCGGCTCCAGAAATACCAGGTCGAAAACGGTGTGCTGCTGCTCGTTCAGTGATCTAGAGCATGATCCCGAAAGGTGGAATCCGGCTTTCTCGGACAAATGGTCCCCGTTTGTCCGAGATCATGCTCAAACAAACAGATAGAGCCCCCGATCCCGTCGGGGCGGAATGGGCTTTTCCAAAAAATCAGTGCGGCAGGATCCGCCGGATGACCGCCCGGTCCGCGCCCGGCTTCGAGGCTCCGATACTATAGGCTGAACGCACGGCCGAAGCTGCTGCCTCTGCATCCGGGACCGTACGGGCATGGATCAACGCCAGCGCTTCGCCAGCCCGCACCTCCGCACCGATCGGCAACAGCCGGGTGATGCCGACGGCATGATCTATCCTGTCGTCCGGGCGCGTGCGCCCACCCCCAAGTCCAACCACGGCGAGCCCGATGTCGCGGGTCGCGATGCCCGTGACGAAGCCGTTTCCTGGCGCTTCGACTGCGAACTCAGTTGCTGCCTTCGGCAGGTATTTCTCGGGCTTCTCGACGAAATCGGCGGGACCGCCAAGGACTGCCACCATGCGGCCGAAGACCGCCGCGGCACTGCCGCTGGCGAGCGTCTCGCCGGCACGCCGCATGCCGTCCTGGTTGGACGACACGATCCCGGCCGACTGCAGCATCTCGGCCGCCAGCGCCAGCGTCACGTCCTCCAGCCTGCGGTCGCGAAAACGGCCGGTGAGGAAGTCGACGGCGTTGCGCACCTCGACAGCGTTGCCGGCCGCGGACGCCAAGGGCTCGTTCATGCCGGTGACCAGAGCCGAGGCGCTGAGGCCGGCACCATTGGCGATCTCCACCAGGCTGTTGGCGAGTGCCGTTGCGTCGCGTGACTTTTCCATGAAGGCGCCGTTGCCGACCTTCACGTCGAGCACCAGCGATTGCAGGCCGGCTGCCAGCTTCTTCGACAGGATCGAGGCCGTGATCAGCGGCACGGATTCGACGGTGCCCGTCACATCGCGGATCGAATAGAGCCGGCGGTCGGCAGGCGCTAGGTCGGCGGTCTGGCCGATGATGGCGCAGCCGGTTTCCAGCACCGCCTTGCGGAACAGCTGGATATCCGGCTGGCTGGTGTAGCCGGGGATGGAATCCATCTTGTCCAGCGTGCCGCCGGTATGGCCAAGACCCCTGCCGGAAATCATCGGCACATAGGCGCCGCAGGCGGCAACGATCGGCGCCAGCATCAGCGAGACATTGTCGCCGACGCCGCCTGTCGAATGCTTGTCGGTGACCGGGCCGGGCAGGTCGGACCAGTCGAGCACATCGCCGGAATCGCGCATGGCCAGCGTCAGAGCCACGGCCTCGTCGCGGCTCATGCCGTTGAAGAACACCGCCATGGCGAAAGCGCCGACTTGGCCATCCGAGACGGTGCCATCAGTCACCCCATTGATGAGGGCATTGATCTCCTGCACCGACAGCTTCTGGCCATCGCGCTTGCGGCGGATGATTTCCTGCGGAAGCATCAGTTCTCCGGCAGCCCGTCGTGGAACAGGCGCTGGAGGATGGTCGCCAGCCGCGCGCCGCCGACCGGTGCCATGTCCTTGGTTTCCTGGTGCGAAAGCTCGGCGCCGGTCATGCCGGCGGCAAGGTTGGTGATGACGGAGCAAGCCGCGACGCGCAGGCCCAGGAAGCGGGCTAGGATGACCTCGGGCACGGTCGACATGCCCACCGCATTAGCGCCCATGACGCGCGCCATGCGGATTTCGGCCGGGGTCTCGAAGCAAGGTCCGGAGAACCACATGTAGACGCCCCTGTGAAGGGGAGTGCCGGTCGCCTTCGCCGCGCGCTCGATCGCCTTGCGGATGCCGGCATCATAGGCTTCGGTCAGGCCGACGAAACGGCGGTCGCTGGGCTCTCCGATCAGCGGGTTGGTGCCCGAGAAATTGATATGGTCGGTGATCAGCATCACCGAGCCCGGCCCCATGTCGGAATCGACCGAACCGGCGGCATTGGTAAGGATCAGTTTTGTGATGCCTATGCCGGCGAGCACTTCCAGCACCGGCCGCATGGCCGCGGCAACGCCATGTTCGTAGTAGTGAGCGCGGCCGGACAGCATCAGCACCGGCACACCGGCAAACAGCCCCGCCACCACTTCGCCGGCATGGCCGGTGACGCCGCTGCGTGGAAAGCCCGGCAGGTCGGCGTAGGAGATGCGGATCGGGTGCTCGATCTGGTCGACCAGCCCACCCAGGCCAGAGCCCAGCACAAGCGCGGTGGCCGGCGCCAATCCGTCCAGTCTTTCGACGAGATGATCGAGCGCCTCTTTCATTTCAAGATGTCGCCCTGGAAACCGTAGGGCAGCATCTGGCCCATGGTCACCGTCTCGACCACGCCGCCATTGTCGCAGAGATAGAGCTTTGTTTCCGGCCGGCAGAATTCGGCCAGCCTCTGCCGGCAGCCGCCACAGGGCGAGCATTTGGCCATGCGCTCGGCGACAACGGCGATCTCGGTGATCTTGCCTCCGCCGCCCATGATGTAATGGCCGAGCGCCGTTGTTTCGGCGCACCAGCCCTCCGGATAGGAAGCGACCTCAATGTTGGCGCCGGCAAAGACGCGCCCGTCCTCGGTGCGAAGCGCGGCGCCTACGGGGAATTTCGAATAGGGCGCATAGGCCTTGGCCATGGCGGTCCTGGCAGCTTCGAACAGGTCATGGGACATTCAGTTGTTCTCCACCAGGATCATGTCCGAAAACCGGATGTCGCCAAGGCCAGGGTTTGGGCTCATGCTCAGCGTTCCTTGACGTAGGGCACGCCGCCGGCGCGTGGCGGAATGGCCTTGCCGATGAAGCCGGCGAGCAGAATGACGGTGAGGATGTAGGGCAGTGCCTGCATGAACTGCACCGGCACCTTGCCGATGATGGGCAGCGGCGTGCCCTGCAGGCGGATCGACAGCGCGTCGAGGAAGCCGAACAGCAGGCAGGCGAACATGGCGTTCACCGGCTTCCACTTGGCGAAGATGAGTGCCGCCAGCGCGATGTAGCCCTTGCCGGCGGTCATGTCCTTCACGAAGCCGCCATTCTGCGCCATCGACAGGTAGGCGCCGGCGACGCCGGTGAGGATGCCCGTGCAGATCAGCGCCCGGTAGCGCAGCCACGCGACCGAGATGCCGGCGGTGTCGACCGCCGCCGGATTCTCGCCGACAGCGCGCAGGCGCAGGCCGAAGCGGGTGCGAAACAGCACCCACCAGGTGAACGGCACCATCAGGAAAGCGAGGTAGACCAGCGCCGAATGGCCCGACAGAAGCTCGGAATAGATCTGCCCCAGGATTGGCACGTCCTTGACCGCGTCGGCGCCGGGCAAGGTGATGGGCGAGAAGCGTTCGCCCGCGCCCAGCGCCGGCGTGCGCCCGCCCTGCTGGAACCAGGCCTGGCCAAGAATGATGGTCGATCCGGCGGCGATGAAATTGATGGCGACGCCGGAGACGATCTGGTTGCCGCGATGGGTGATCGAGGCGAAGCCGTGCACCATGGCGAAGGAGACCGAGATGAGGATGGCCATGCCGAGGCCGATAAAGGCCGAGTGGAAGACTGCCGCGGCGGCCGCGCCGGCAAAGGCGCCGACCAGCATCTTGCCTTCAAGCCCGATGTCGAAGATGCCGGCCCGTTCCGAATAGAGGCCGGCGAGACAGGCGAGCAGCAAGGGCACCGACAGGCGGATGGTCGAGTCCAGCGTCTGGACGATGGCGTTGAAGATGTCCATCTCAGGCCCCCTTCCCCTTGACGGCTTCCATGCCGACCGCCCCTGGACTGAATGATGCGAACAGCGACTGGATGTAGGGCCGGAACATGTGTTCGAGCGCCCCGGCAAAGAGGATGACCAGGCCCTGGATGATGACGATCATGTCGCGGCTGATGGCCGGCATCTCGAAGGCAAGCTCGGCGCCGCCCTGGTAGAGCATGCCGAACAGGACGGCGGCCAGCACGATGCCGACCGGGTGCAGGCGGCCCATCAGCGCCACCGCGATGCCGACGAATCCGGCGCCGCTGACAAAGTCGATCGCGACATTGTGCTGGTCGCCCATCGTCGGGTTCAGCGCCATCATGCCGGCCAGCGCACCGGAGATCATCATGGCTGTGATTATGATGCGGGTTTCCGAGATGCCGGCATAGCGCGCCGCCTTCGGGCTGTGGCCATAGGTGCGCATCTCATAGCCCAGCTTGGTGCGCCAGATCAGCACCCAGACCAGGAAGGCCATGACCAGCGCCAGCAGGAAGCAGATGTTGAACGGCGCCGAGCGTATCTTGGCGCCGAACAGTTCGATGATCCAGTTGAGCTTCGGAAGTTCGGCGCCGCTAAGGAAGTTGCGCGTCTGCGGTGCCTGCGATCCCGCCGGTTTCAACACCCCGACCAGGAGGTAGACCATGATCGAGGCGGCGATGAAGTTGAACATGATCGTCGTGATGACGATGTGCGAGCCACGCTTGGCCTGCAGATAGGCGGGGATGAGCGCCCACAGCGCGCCGACCGCCGCCGAAGCCAGGATGGCCAGCGGAAAAAGCAGCCACCACGGCAGCACGCTGTCGAAGCTGAGACAGACGACCGCGATGCCGAGGCCGGCGAGATAGGCCTGCCCCTCGGTGCCGATGTTGAACAGGCTGCAATGCGCGGCAACCGCCACCGAAAGCCCGGTGAAAATGAAGGTTGTCGCGTAAAAGAGCGTGAAGGCGATGCCCGTGCCCTTGCCGAAGGCGCCTTCGACCAGGATGACGGCGGCGCGGAGCGGATTTTCTCCGACCAGCAGCACCACGAAGCCGGCGACGACGAAGGCGACGAACAGGTTGATCAGCGGGATGAGCCCGTAGTCGGCCCAGGCCGGCAGCTTGGCGTATGGTGTGCTCATTGCGCTGCCTCCTGGTGCTCGACGCCGGCCATCAGCAGCCCGAGTTCGCCTTCGGTCGCATTGCCGTCGCGCTCGCCGACGATGCGGCCGGCAAACATCACCAGGATGCGGTCGGAGAGCGAACGGATCTCGTCCAGTTCGACCGACACCACCAGCACGGCCTTGCACTGGTCGCGCATGGCGATGAGGCGCTTGTGGATGAATTCGATGGCGCCGACATCGACGCCGCGCGTCGGCTGGCCGACGATCAGCACGCCCGGATCCTGTTCGATTTCCCGCGCCAGCACGATCTTCTGCTGGTTGCCGCCGGAGAAGTTCGCGGTCTTCAGGCGCGGATTGCCGGGGCGGATATCGTATTTCTCGATCTTGTCCTTGGCATCGGCCATGATGGCATCGATGTTGAGGAACGGCCCTTTCAAATAGCGGGGGTCGTCATGATAGCCGAGGATCGAATTCTCGTTCTCCTCGAAGGCCAGCACCAGCCCGACATGATGGCGGTCCTCCGGCACATGGGCGAGGCCACGGTCGCGCAGTTCGCCGGGGTCGGCGGCGCCGGTGAGGTCGATCGGCTTGCCGTCGAGCATGACCGAGCCCGACACCGCGCGCCTGATCCCCGAGATCGCCTCGAGCAGTTCGGATTGTCCGTTGCCGGCGACGCCGGCTATGCCGACGATCTCGCCGGCGCGAATGTCGAAGGAGATGTCATCGACCATGGTGACGCCGCGAGAATCCTTCACCGTCAGGTTCTTGACCGCGAGCTTGACGCCGCCGGCCGCCGCCTCGCCCTTCTCGACCCGCAGCAGCACGCGCCGCCCGACCATCAGTTCCGCCAGCTCCTCGACCGTCGTCTTCCTGGTTTCGCGCGTCGCCACCATCGTGCCCTGGCGCATGACCGAAACCGTATCGGTGATGGCCATGATCTCACGCAGCTTGTGGGTGATCAGCACCACCGTCTTGCCCTGGTCCTTCAGCTGCTTGAGGATGCGGAACAGATGGTCGGCTTCGGCCGGGGTGAGCACACCCGTCGGCTCGTCGAGGATGAGGATTTCAGCGCCCCGATAGAGCGCCTTGAGGATTTCCACACGCTGCTGCAGGCCGACCGGCAGTTCCTCGATGATCGCATCGGGATCGACTTCCAACCCGTATTCGCGCTCCAGGCGCTCCAGTTCGGAACGCGCCTTGGCGATGCTCTTGTTGAGCAGCGCATCGCTCTCGGCGCCGAGAATGATGTTCTCCAGCACCGAGAAATTATCGACCAGCATGAAATGCTGGTGCACCATGCCGATGCCCTGCGCGATCGCGTCATTGGGCGTCTTGATCGAGGCCGGCTTGCCCCCGACGCGGATTTCGCCACTGTCGGCCTGGTAGAAACCATAGAGGATCGACATCAGGGTCGACTTGCCGGCGCCGTTCTCGCCGACAATGCCGTGGATGGTGCCCCGAGTGATCTCCAGGTTGATGTCGCGGTTGGCGCGCACGGCGCCAAAACTCTTGTTGATGCCAATCAGCTCGATTGCGGCTTGCGCCATGCAGCCTGTCCCACTCTTATTTTTTTATCGCTTGGTCAAAACGCCTAGCATGACGCCCCGCCCGTGCCAATTGGCCGGAGCCGCTGCACTCTCGACAAATCCCCGTGCGCTTGTCAATTTCGAACGTGGCCGAAGCCTTCACATTCGCTAATGTGGCGAATTCGAAATTCGCTCGCTGAACCGCGCGGCGGATGGACTACGGATGCCGCCCGCAATGGGCACGATGAAGGACCGAGGATTTTGAAATGACCATGCCCGACGACCGGCTGACGACGCTGGAAATCCGTGCCGCCGAGCAGGAGAAGACGATAGAGGAATTGTCGGGACAGATCGCCGAGCAGTGGAAGGTGATCGAACGCATGCAACGCAAGCTCGACGCGCTGGCCGACCGGTTCCTGGCGCTGGAAGAGCAGGCGGCGCCCGACGTACCGATAACCAAGCCGCCGCACTGGTGAGCACGACGAGGGGGAGCAATGCCATGGCCAGTGACAGCGACCGCATGGCACGTGCCGGCGACTATGTGCTCGGCCTGATGGACGACAGGGAAAGGCAACGCGCCGAGCGGGATCTGGCACTCGATCCCGCCTTCCGCGACGCCGTCGTGCGGCTCGCCGAACGCATGCATGTCTTCGATCGCTCCAGCCCGTCCGATGGTGAGGAGCGCTGGCGGCTGATCACCCGGCGCATCGCCGAGATGCCGCAGATGCACCTGGACGGTCCGCATACCGACGGCCTGAAACGACCGGTGATCCCTGGCCGTCCGCCCTACGCAATCGGCTTGCGCGTCTTCGGGGGCCGGCGTGGGCTGCGGACTGCGCTCGCCCTCGTCGCGGCGTTTGTCCTCGGCTACATCGCCAGGGGACTATGAGCCTGGTCGGCGCGACATCAGCACCGTCGGTTCGCCGTGATCTTCGAAAGTCTCAACCGTATTCCAGCCCAGCGCGCTGTAGAACCCGCGCGCTTCCCATGTGTAGAGATGGAGGGTGCCGACACCCATCGATCCCGCATGGGCTTCGATAGCCCTGACCAGCGAAGTGCCAATTCCTCGGCTCTGATACCCCTTTTCGACAACAAGCCCGGCAAGCCACGGTGTGAGATCATGGGCGGGCTCAAGCTCATGGCGGACCATGAGGCAGGTGCCGACCAATACATCGTCGATCCGCGCCACATAAGCCGCCTCGAACCCATCACCGGCCAGCAAGCCACGCAGTGCGGCCGCATCGTCTTCAAGGGTTCTCCCGGTTCCTTTGAAAAAGGCGGCCACACGCAGCTGCGCGACCCCTATGACATCACGCTCGGTCATCGGTTCGATTGTCGGCAGCATCGTGGTCATGGAAAGTTGTTGTCTGGGGAGTTGGTGGACGCCTCGCCCGATCCGGCAAAGCAAGACCGCCGGGCTTTCACCCGGCGGTCTGCAAAGTCATAGCTGGACAGCGCTGCCGATCAATATGGGCAGGCGTTGTCAGCCGTGTAGTCGTGCACCTTGATCGTGCCGGCAATGATGTCGGCCTTGGCCTTTTCGACAGCGGCCTTCATAGCATCGGTCACCAGCGCCTTGTTGTTGTCGTCCATGGCGTAGTCGACGCCGCCTTCCTTGAGGCCGAGATTCTCGACGCCACCCTTGAAGGTGCCGTTCTTGCCGTCCATGAAGGCGGTGTAGACGGCAACGTCGACGCGCTTCATCATCGAGGTCAGCACCTTGCCGGGCTGCAAGCCGTTCTGGTTGGAATCGACGCCGATGCCGAGCTTGCCTGCATCGGCCGCAGCCTGCAGCACGCCGACGCCGGTGCCGCCGGCCGCGGCGTAAACCACGTCGGAACCCTGGTCGATCTGCGTCTTGGCGATCTCGCCGCCCTTGGACGGGTCGTTCCAGGCGGCAGGCGTGTCACCGGTCATGTTCTGGATGACTTCGGTCGCACCAGCCGACTTTGCGCCGCCGACATAGCCGCATTCGAACTTGCGGATCAGCGGGATGTCCATGCCGCCGACGAAGGAGACCTTCTTCGACTTGGAAGCCATCGCCGCCATGATGCCGACGAGGTAGGAGCCTTCGTTCTCCTTGAACACCAGCGAGCGGACATTGGGCAGGTCGACGGCGTCGTCGATGATGGCGAATTTCAGATCGGGATATTCAGCCGCGACCTTCTTCAGCGCATCCTCCCAGGCAAAGCCGGCCATGACGATCGGGTTGTGGCCATCCTCGGCGAAGCGGCGCAGCGCCTGCTCGCGCTGCGAGGCGTTGGATACCTCGAACTCGACATAGGGCGTGCCTGTTTCGGTCTTGAACTTTTCGGCGCCGTGGTAGGCCGCCTCGTTGAAGGATTTGTCGAACTTGCCGCCGAGATCATAGAGGATGGCCGGCTGGACATCCGCGGCGAAAGCCGGAAGAACCATTGCGGTTGCGGCCAGGAGGCCGAGAACGATACGTTTCATGTGATCCACACCCTGTCGGTTATTTTTTCCGTTACGCATCGCCTGACTGCCCGGTTCACCGGCAGGCACGCGATGTCAGGCAGGAGTTTATTTCCCCCCGCTCGCGGCCAATCTGGCACGGCCCGAAACAAAATTCACGTGGAATTTTGACCTTTTGGAAAAGCATGGCACCACAGGACGGCGCCACGGTTAATTCCTGCTGTCGCAGGCTTCAGGCCGAAATGGCGGAAGGGATTGTGCAGGCGACGCCCGTGCCCTTCATGTTGCAATAGCCGTAGGGGTTCTTCGCCAGATATTGCTGATGGTCTTGCTCGGCGAAGTAGAACACTGGTGCTGCCGCGATCTCTGTGGTGATCTTGCCACGTCCGGCGCCCCGCAGGGATGCTTCGTAGGCGTCGCGCGATACGATCGCCGCCTCGTACTGCCGGTCACCGATGGTGTAGATTGCCGAGCGATAGGTGGTGCCGACATCATTGCCCTGGCGCATGCCTTGCGTCGGATCGTGGCTTTCCCAGAACAGCTTCAACAGCTCCTCGTAGGACACGACCTTGGGATCAAAGACGACGAGCACGATTTCGGTATGGCCGGTAAGGCCGGTGCAGGTTTCCTGGTAGGTCGGGTTGGGCGTGACGCCACCGGCAAAGCCGACGGCCGTCACCCATACGCCCTCGATCTGCCAGAACAGCCGCTCCGCGCCCCAGAAGCAGCCTAGCCCGAACATCGCCGTTTCCAGCCCTTCGGGATAAGGCCCCTTGAGCGGCCGCTTCGACACATGATGCCTGGAGGCGGTCGGCATCGCCTTGGCGCGCCCCGGCAGAGCCTCGGAAGGCTTCGGCAAATTGAGCTTTTTGTTCAGCATGTCGCTGAGAAAGAACATGCGCGGTCTGCCTTTCTGTGTTGGGACGCCGGAGATCACAAGCGGGAAATCAGGAGGTCGGGGCGAACTGCCCCTTGGGCCGTTCGCGCCTGTAGCCGACGGCATAGAGCAGGAAGGCAAGCACCGCGAACACCGCGAAGCCGGGCTGGTTGAGCACCCAGGCGACGGCGCCGTCCCACACCAGCGGGTTGGTCTTGGCGCGCACGTAGGTCTCGAACGCGCTGCGCGTATCCGGCGAGACGGCGAGCCAGCTGGCGTTGAGCGGGGTCATGACCAATGCCGACGCCGCAACCGAACGGGTCGTGTCCAACACCGCCATGATCACGGAAATGGCCAGCGCGACCATGGCCGCAAGACGGAAAACGAAGCGGATCATCCAGACCTTTTCCCCTGGGATGTCACCAGGCTTTCAATGCCTGTTTCGAAGCCAGACATAGTGCGCGCATGGATAGCGCGCAATCACGACACACGAATTTGAGGCAAGGCTACGCTGCCGGCCCCTTCTTTCGCCGGTTGACGCGCCAGACCGCGAAAACCCCGCCGACGATCGCACCGAGAACCAGACCGCCAAGCCCGATGAACAGGGCAAAGTAGCCACAGCCACCCTCGAAGCAGCTCATGCTGGTGGCATCGGCAATCAGCGAGCCGGCGGCGAACCCGGCAACGGCGCCGATAGCCCCGCCAAGGATGATCCCCAGGATGGCGGCGACCACCGACAACAGCACCGACGGCCTTTCGGTTTCCGGGCTGGAGTAGACCAGCTCGGCGCCCGAGCCGCGGCGAAGGAGATAGATGCAGAGCAGCCCGACGGCGATTTCGATGGCGGTGATCACCAATCCCCTCGGCGAGAAGACGAAATGGGGAGTCGCCAGCACATAGGCTTGGCGCACCAGCAGCCACAGTATGGTGACGACCTGCCAAATGGTGAAGTGGCGCGGGAAACGCGCCGAGCGGCCGAAGGCGAGCCCCAGCAGATAAAGCCCCCACAGGATGGTAACGATGTTGGCGATGAGGCCGCTATAGATGAGGTAGAAGACGTTGTCGGGCAGATCATATGCGCCGATCATCGGCCAGAAGGAAACCAGGCCGTAGACCGACCACGCCATGACGAAGACGAGCCAACCCGGCGGCACATAGGAAAGCCCGCTGTCTGAGGAAAGCCCGTTGCCTGGTGGCCTTGCCGGCTGTTGGTTGGTCGATGTCATCTAGGGCACGCCCCCTCCGCGCTCCAGTCGACAAGCGACCCAGGGCGAAGTCAAGAACGACAGGCCCGGCGGCCCCGCCTGTGCACATCATTCGCCGTCAACCGCACCGGAAGCGCGGCAAAATCGGCATCGCAAAACCATCTGCGACGAACAAAGCAGGACGAGTGCCATTATGGCTTGGCATTCGGCTCGGGATCGACTAGATGAGCCCCGCACCTGTTGCTTTGACGGCTCAGATGCCGGGAAAGAGATGTCCGTTGGTTGACGGCATCTTCGCTGCGAGTTCCGCAACGATTTCCCAAGGGAGACGCATCTCCCCAACCCGCGCGGCGAAACCGGCCGACGCGAAAATGCAAGGACGGAGAGGTGGCCGAGTGGTTGAAGGCGCACGCCTGGAAAGTGTGTTTACGGGAGACCGTAACGCGGGTTCGAATCCCGCTCTCTCCGCCAAAGTCTCCGCCTAACCATTTGAAATCGCCTCATGATTTGCGGATGGCTGCAGTCTTCCCCACTTCTGCCGGCGGCACGAGCTGTTCTATGAACGCCCAGGTGCGAATAGCCGGGATCTGCCGGGAATGGCCGATCGAGACGAAGTTTAAGCCTGCGGCTATATGATCGATCCTGGAATGGCGGCCACCAATCCAACCATTTTAAGTGCGCGACGGTAGCGGCACAACTGGTGGCGGCGTAACAACTGCGCGCTCGGACCTCGAGGAGCTTCAGCAATCTGGATGTACGGCAATCGTGCTCGATCATGC
This sequence comes from Mesorhizobium carmichaelinearum, assembly GCA_943370265.1. Taxonomy (GTDB): domain Bacteria; phylum Pseudomonadota; class Alphaproteobacteria; order Rhizobiales; family Rhizobiaceae; genus Mesorhizobium; species Mesorhizobium carmichaelinearum_A. The sequence continues at coordinate 120,257 of CALRQH020000006.1, read as the reverse complement.
AGTACAGCAGCCAAATGCGCTGCCAGATCGTCACTCGCTACCGATAATTCATGGCGCTGAAGGCATTTGGTGGATGAGGCGGCCGCCCTCTTCGACTGGCCGCCGCCTCCTCTGTCAGTTCAAGCGTGTCTCGGCCAAGCTTGTCCGGCAAGCGACGTTATTGCGCCTTCCTCCATCAGAATGTCTTTCTTACGTGCGAAGGCTATGAAAACGCCTCTTGCGGTCTCAGCGTCGACATCACCGACCAAGGCGGCCTTGCAAGCGCGAATGGCCGCTTTCTGTTCCGGGCTGTTGCCACACCATTCCATTGCGAATTGATAGGCGTCAGCCACAGTGTTGAGTTGGCGCGGGAAGCCTAGCCCGACCCAAACGCGGACTGGCTTTTCAAAAGGTTTGGACAACATCGCAAACTCCCTGTCTCACGACGCCCCTAAGCGACCACTCCGCCACCTTGGCTCCGGTTGCCCGAGATCGTCCAAGGCATGGCAGTGTTCACTTCCTCATGGATTCTTGCCGACTTCGCGAAGCCGCAGAATGCTTGCCTGGCCGCCGAAAGAGGATAATCGCTGTCAAATGCCCTCTGGCAGGCGCGAAGCGCGGTATCGTAAATTACCCCTCTTCTTTCTTTTGGCCACTCGTAGAGGAACTCCAGGGCGTCCTCAAGACACACAATATCCTGTATGAGCCTGTTGCCGCTCCTCACAAAAACGGGGCTGTCGAACATTCGATCGTTCATAGGGTCCTCCAAGTCGAACGAACAATTGAGCTTTTGAGATAGGCAGAACCACCAGCGGTTCGCACCCAACAGCGATATGGTTTTGGCGATTTTGCGTGTCAAGGGATTGGCACCATCGGCTGAACACGAGCCTTACCCACAACCTGAAACACGTTCCCAACGATCGACGGTAACGATCGAGCGTGCAAGACCCCGCCTCGGTCTCAACCGAGAGCACGGTTATGGCATGTTGATCCCAAGCCATTCCGGGGCCTGCCCGCTACCCAATGGGGGCCGGCCTTTTTTGGGTGAGTTGTCAACATCGCTTTACACGATGCGAACTTCTGCCCCATTGAGGGAAATCTGCAATCTAGGGGGTCATTTTGAAGAAGTACAGAAAGCCGACGTTGGTGAAGCGCGAGAAACTGTCGAACGTGACTGCTGTCTGTGCGCCTTCCAAGCCGTGCGGCTAACAACACATTAGAGGCGTCACAGCCCGTCTCGGCTCAGGCCGGGGCGGGCTTTTGTGTTTCTGGCAGCCAGTTGTCCACAGGCTCGCCGCGATCAGTAAAATTGTCTCGACCCGGTTAAGGTCTCGCTCACGTGCCATGAGCATGATCAACCGTGCGAGGTGCGTTGCGTATTGCCTCGATCCAGAGATAAAGCCCGTTGCCGACCCCAAGCTCCCCGCCCAGGCAACGGGCTTTTCTATTGCGGTCTGGTAGTCTGCAGCGCTTTCGAATTGCTGGGACTCGATCGGTCGGAGACGGGCTTCCTCAGAAGCCAAAACAAGCAAGTCGTGCTGGCACCTAGGACGCCATAATAACTTGTCACAATCACCTGCACTCTGGGCATGGCTGCAGCGGGTGATTTATAAATGAACAAGGCCAGTAGTGGCAAAGCGAGCCCTAAAAACCCAAGCAGCAGGTAGTCGATGAGAGACTCTTGCTTTGCTCGCAGAAGCAATAAGTGGCTTGGTAGGATGATAATCATTTCCCAAGCGTACGCAATTATCGTCAATCCGACAAAAGCGGTCAAAAGGCCGTACTGAGGCCTGTTATGGTGCAAGAAAACCGTCGAGACGAGCATTGCCGGGAGTGGTGCCAACATCAAGGCTGCAGGAGTGCGCATCATCGATACCTACCGGTTGCACTCCTTGCTTCTCACAATCGTCTATCGTTACAGTTAAGCTCGACTAGCGAATTTAACTCACTTTGGCAGTGAACCAATTCAAGCGGCGGGCGCAGTCGGGTGCAAGAGGTCAAGTCGGCGTAGAGAGGCATCCCCATCAGCGCGGTGCCCTTCCTGACCATCCATTCCCCGATATCGATGCCCCCGGCAGCGCAAACGGCTAAGCGACGGCGCGGGCCCTCGACCTGCGGTACGGATTGGCCGTCGGCGGCAATTTACAAATGCGTAAACTCACCCGACAAACGGCCAGAAAACCGCGTCGGGATGCTCTTTCCGGACTGCGTTAACTTCACAGCGCCCCTCCCACCGCTCTACTGGCCAGATTCGTTATTCTGGGTTCGAGCCAGACGTAGCTGCATTCGCAAACCCATGATCTCGGCAATGGCGGCATCAATCATGACGAGCAAGGTCGAAGTGTCATGTTGGCCCGGGTCGGCTCGGACATATGCAAGCTGGTTCACGATGTCATTGTCATCGTCAGTTTCGTCGCCCATCGCGCCCCCAAGACTACTCAATCGTCCGCTCGATTGTGACTTTCTTTCCGCGTGAAAGAAGGACGAGCAAGCCAAGGATAACGTCGCCCATCACCCAAAGCCAAAGCAGGATGCCGACGGCAAGCGTCCCGCCGATCGCTGTGCCGGCCTGCGCCGCAGCGTCAGCCGTTGCCTGGAAATGTTCGCTCGAAATCTTGATGGCATAGAACAGCCACAACCCCAACAGGACGTTGAAAGCCAAGAACACCCACCAGAAGATCGTTCCGAAGAACCCGCGCCTGCGTGTCTCCACGCGCTCAATGCGTGCCGTGAAAGTCCCCTCCCTTTTCCCTAAGATCAGCATCGCGCAACGCTGACGCGTGTGCAAGGTACTCCGTGGCCGCGTCGGTGGTTGTTGCTTGCGCCAAAGCTGAAACCAATGTTCTTAAACCTTACCAATTAGCAGAAGGCACCCGCTTCCAAGACGTAGTGACCATAGGGGCTGACACGTCGGGAACCGCACCCGTCGTCACTCACGTGAAAACATTCCGTCTTGATGGGAAAAAAGGGGCGGAAGTCGTTGCCGACGGTGTTGGCAGTGGGCCAAGCCTTGGCACAGTTGCAACCGGGGCAGCAATTGCCGGGATTACGGGCGGCGTTACAGGCGGCTTGTTGATAGCCAATGCAACCCGCCGCAGCTGCAGTGAAAAGAGCAACGTTGATAAGTGTGACCTTGCCGTGAATGCGAGCCTGCCGGAATGCATCGAAGCTTTCTGCTTATGCCGATTGTTCGGTCGAAATGGTGCGAGTTCATGAGGCACTCTCGGCAGCATGGGACCAGCCAATACTTTCCGTGCCGATCATGCTCCTCGGGAGGTCGCCCGCCGTTCGATGCCAGTTCGCGCTACGGGGCGCGCCGACGCACAATCGCTATGCCGCCGGCGCTCCCTTGGCCGTGACCGCGCGGTGGATCTCTTCGGTCAGGTCATTGTTGATCTTGATGAGCCGGTGCACTTCGTCCTGGATCTTCAGGAGCGCCTCGGCGTCCTTGAAGGTCTGCAGCGCCTGCTTGTCGGAGGCCGCGGCCGAAACCTTTTGCCCCACCATGATAACCGACAGCAGCACCAGTTGTAGAAATGTCTGGGCGATCCAGGCGATCAGCGTTGCCACTCCGCCCTGGATGGCGGCGGGCAAGCTGACAAGGGCGATCGCCGCGAAGACATAGGCGCACCACATCGTGCCGACAGAATTGGTGATGACCAGAGCTATTCGCCCGTTCAGGCCCACCTGTTCATGCTTGGTCAGGTGGGGTCCGATCTTCTCGCGTTCCTTAAGTCGCGGATTGGGAATGTGTTCGACTTCCTTCATTATTGAACTCCCATTGCAGGGCGAGCGGCCTGCGGTTGGACAATCGCGTTGCGGCACCTTGATGGCAGCATGACCCGCTTGTCCCGGCCCGGCCATAGGGTGGGGTCAAAATCTTTATAAAATTCCTATTTCTTTCCGCGCCGCCCCGTCTCGAACCTTTATGGCGATCGGGTCCATATTCCGCCTGATAAAATTTCGGGCACCGCGCCATGAAGATGGCCGGTCCGATTGATCACATTGCGTGCCTTCAAATCAAGGCGCAAAGTACAAGCGAAAATAAGGAGCACGTAGATGGACATCGTCGTTATCGGGATAGGCGTTTTATTTTTCGCCCTCTCCTTTGCCTACATCAAAGCATGCGACATTCTTTGAGCGGAAGGATCCTAAAATGCTTCTCGATTACATCCTCGGCGGCGGCGTGACCTTGTTCCTGCTTGCCTACCTGACATACGCCCTCGTTCGCCCAGAACGCTTCTGACAGCAACTGGTGCAAGGCACGGAAAGCTACAGCCATGACTCTCAACGGATGGATACAGATCCTTCTCTACTGCGTGATCGTCGTTTTGATCGTGAAGCCGCTCGGCGGCTACATGTATCGCGTTTTCAACGGTGAGCGCACATTTCTCTCGCCGATCCTCGGGCCCATCGAACGGGGTCTTTATCGCATTTCGGGAACCAACGAGCGCGAAGAGCAGCACTGGACCAGTTATGCGGCCGGCATCATGTTCTTCAGCCTGGCCAGTTTCCTGGTCCTCTACGCGCTCCAGCGATTTCAGGGAATCCTGCCCTACAATCCGGCTGGGATGACCGCCGTTGAGCAGAATCTTTCGTTCAACACCGCCGTCAGCTTCATCACCAACACCAACTGGCAGAACTATGGCGGCGAAAGCACGATGTCCTACCTCGTGCAGATGGCCGGCCTCACCGTGCAGAACTTCATGTCGGCCGCGGTCGGCATCGCCATCGCGGTCGCGCTGATCCGAGGCTTCGCCCGCGCGTCGGTCAAGTCGATCGGCAATTTCTGGGTCGATATGACCCGCGGCACCCTCTACATACTCCTGCCGCTCTGCATCGTCCTGACCCTTGTCTATGTCTGGCTCGGCATGCCGCAGACGCTCGGTCCTTATGTCAATGCAACGACGCTGGAGGGGGCACAGCAGACGATCGCGGTCGGCCCGGTCGCCTCGCAGATCGCCATCAAGATGCTTGGCACCAATGGCGGCGGTTTCTTCAACGCCAACGCGGCACACCCCTTCGAAAATCCAGACGCGATCTCCAACCTGATCCAGATGGTGACGATCTTCGCACTCGGCGCGTCTCTGACCAATGTCTTCGGCCGCATGGTCGGCAACCAGCGTCAGGGCTGGGCGATCCTGGCCGCGATGGGCGTGCTGTTCGTCGCCGGCGTCGCCGTCTGCTACTGGGCGGAGGCCGCCGGCAATCCGCTGGTCCATGCTCTCGGTATCGACGGCGGCAACATGGAAGGCAAGGAGAGTCGCTTCGGCATCGCCATGTCGGCATTGTTCGCGGTCATCACCACGGCCGCATCCTGCGGCGCCGTCAACGCCATGCACGGCTCCTTCACCGCACTTGGCGGCATGATCCCGATGATCAACATGCAGCTCGGCGAGGTCATCGTCGGCGGCGTTGGCGCAGGCTTCTATGGCATCCTGATGTTCATCGTCGTCGCTGTCTTCGTCGCCGGGCTGATGGTCGGTCGCACGCCCGAATATCTCGGCAAGAAGATCGAGGCCAAGGAGGTCAAGATGGCGATGCTCGCCATCCTGTGCCTGCCGCTGGCGATGCTGACATTCACGGCGATAGCGGTGGTGCTCCCGACCGGCGTTGCCGCCATGGGCAATGGTGGACCGCACGGCTTCTCCGAGGTTCTCTACGCCTACACCTCGGCAGCAGCGAACAACGGCTCGGCCTTTGCCGGCCTCAGCGCCAACACGCCCTGGTACAACATCACGCTCGGCATCACCATGCTGATGGGCCGGTTCCTGGTCATCATCCCGGCGCTCGCCATTGCCGGCTCTCTGGTCGCGAAGAAGACGGTTCCGGCCTCGGCCGGTACCTTCCCGACCGACGGTCCGCTGTTCGTCGGCTTGCTGGTCGGCGTCATCCTGATCGTCGTCGGCCTCACCTTCTTCCCGGCGCTGGCGATCGGACCGATCGTCGAACAACTGGCAATGATCCATGGACAGACATTCTGAGATAGCCATGGCCTGGCCGAAATTCATGCCCCGAGACGCTCGCCATGGCGCCGAACCCGGAAAGGAGGGGTTACCCCCTCCGTTCCCGACCATATCCACGTTCCTCGGCATTGCGGCAGTCATGATCGTGATCTGGCTGCTGGCCTACGGGCCGCCACACTTCTTTTCGGCATCCGAGCAACCGGTGCCGTCCAACAACACCGAAGCTGGAACTTCAAAATGAGCCATACAAAATCGGCTAGCATCATGGATGCCAGCATCCTTTGGCCCGCTATTGGCGGAGCCTTCAGGAAACTCGATCCGCGCACGCTGGTCAGGAACCCGGTCATGTTCGTCGTCGCCGTCGTGTCGGCGCTGACCACCGTGCTGTTTATCAGGGATCTCATTACCGGCGGCGGCGATTTCAAATTCACGCTGCAGATCATCATATGGCTGTGGTTCACGGTGCTGTTCGCCAATTTCGCCGAGGCGGTCGCCGAAGGCCGCGGCAAGGCGCAGGCCGATTCGCTCCGCAAGGCGCGCACCGAGACCCAGGCCAAACTGCTGACCGGCGAGGACCGCACCAAGTTCAAGCTGGTGCCGGGCACGAGCCTGAAGGTCGGCGACGCCGTCCTGGTCGAGGCCGGCGACATCATCCCGTCGGACGGCGAAGTGGTCGAGGGCGTCGCCTCGGTCAACGAGGCCGCCATCACCGGCGAATCCGCCCCGGTCATCCGCGAATCCGGCGGCGACCGTTCGGCGGTCACCGGCGGCACGCAGGTGCTGTCAGACTGGATCCGCGTGCGCATCACCGCTGCCTCCGGCCACACCTTCCTCGACCGCATGATCTCGCTGGTGGAGGGCGCCGAGCGCCAGAAGACGCCCAACGAGATCGCGCTCAACATCCTGCTCGTCGGCATGACGCTGATCTTCGTGCTGGCCACCGCAACGATCCCGAGCTTCGCCTCCTATTCGGGCGGCTATATCTCGGTGACCGTGCTTGTCGCCCTCTTCGTCACCCTGATCCCGACCACGATCGGCGCGCTGCTGTCGGCCATCGGCATCGCCGGCATGGACCGCCTGGTGCGCTTCAACGTGCTGGCCATGTCGGGCCGCGCCGTCGAGGCCGCCGGCGACGTCGACACGCTGCTGCTCGACAAGACCGGCACGATCACGCTCGGCAACCGCCAGGCGACGGAGTTCCGCCCGGTCAAGGGCGTCACCGAACAGGAACTGGCCGATGCCGCCCAGTTGGCCTCGCTTGCCGACGAAACGCCGGAAGGCCGCTCGATCGTGGTGCTGGCGAAGGAGAAATACGCCATCCGTGCCCGCGACATGGCAACGCTGCATGCCACCTTCGTGCCCTTCACCGCGCAGACCCGCATGAGCGGCGTCGACATCGATGGCTCGTCGGTGCGCAAGGGCGCCGTCGATTCAGTCCTCGCCCATGTCAACCAGTCGACATCGGCCTCTCATGGCACACGCCCGAGCAGCGATGCCGTGCGCGACCTCCAGGCCATCGCCGACGAGATCGCCAAGTCCGGCGGCACGCCGCTGGCGGTCGAGCGCGACGGCCGCCTGCTCGGCGTCGTCCACCTCAAGGACATCGTCAAGGGCGGCATCAAGGAACGCTTCACCGAGCTGCGCCGCATGGGCATCCGCACGGTGATGATCACAGGCGACAATCCGATGACGGCGGCGGCGATCGCGGCTGAAGCCGGCGTCGACGACTTCCTCGCCCAGGCAACGCCGGAGGACAAGTTGAAGCTCATCCGCGACGAACAGTCCAAGGGCAAGCTGGTCGCCATGTGCGGCGACGGCACCAATGATGCGCCCGCCCTTGCCCAGGCCGATGTCGGCGTCGCCATGAACACCGGCACGGTCGCCGCGCGCGAGGCCGGCAACATGATCGACCTCGACAGCGATCCAACCAAGCTCATCGAGATCGTCGAAATCGGCAAGGCGCTGCTGATGACGCGCGGTTCGCTGACGACCTTCTCCATCGCCAACGACGTGGCCAAGTATTTCGCCATCATCCCGGCGATGTTCGCCGTCTTCTACATCGCACCGGGGCAGACCACCGGCCCGTTGCAGGCGCTGAACATCATGCATCTGGCAACGCCGCAGAGCGCCATCTTGTCGGCCATCATCTTCAACGCGCTGATCATCATCGCGCTGATCCCGCTGTCGCTGAAAGGCGTCAAGTACCGCGCGATCGGCGCCGGCGCGCTGCTCAGCCGCAACCTCCTGGTCTATGGCCTTGGTGGCATCATCGTTCCGTTCGTCGGCATCAAGCTGATCGACATGATCGTCACCGCCGTCGGTCTCGCATAAGGAATCATGTCCATGTTCAAGCAAATCAGACCCGCGATCATCATGATCGTCTTCTTCACCGCCCTGACTGGCCTGGTCTATCCAATCGGCATGACCGGCATCGCTCAAGCGCTGTTCCCGCGCCAGGCCAACGGCAGCCTGATCGAGAAGGACGGCAAGGTCATAGGCTCCGAACTGATCGGCCAGGCCTTCGCCAGCGACAAGTATTTCCACGGCCGGCCTTCGGCTGCCGGCAATAACGGCTATGACGCCTCCAACTCCAGCGGCACGAATCTCGGCCCAACCAACCCGAAGCTGATCGACCGCATCAAGGGCGATGCCGAAAAGCTGAAGGCGGAAAACCCGAACCAGCCGGTGCCGATGGATCTCGTCACCACGTCCGGCAGCGGCCTTGACCCGGATGTCAGCCCGGAGGCCGCCTACTTCCAGGTCCCCCGGGTCGCCAAGGCCAGGGGCATCGATGAAGCCAAGGTCAAGGCGCTGGTCGACAGCCATGTCGAGAGCCGTGAACTCGGCTTCATGGGCGAGCCAGTCGTCAATGTGCTGGCGCTCAACCTTGCGCTGGACGCCGCGAAATAGTGAATGGTGCGCCGGGGATCGACAGTGTCCCCGGCGCCATTCATGATCGATTCTGATGCCCGACGACAGAAGCAACGAAACCAGGCCCTCCCCAGACGCGCTGCTTGATCATGCGGAGCGCGAGGGGCGCGGTCGCCTGAGAATATTCCTGGGCGCGGCGCCCGGCGTCGGCAAGACCTACGAGATGCTGATGTCGGGCCGCGCCAGGCTGGCCGACGGCGTCGACGTGGTGATCGGCATTGTCGAGACACACGGCCGCAAGGAAACCCTGGCCCTGGTAGAGGGCTATGAGGTCATCCCGCGGCGCCACATCGACTACAAAGGGCGCGTGCTTGACGAGATGGATCTGGATGCCATCATCGCCCGTCGCCCAGCGCTGGTTCTCGTCGATGAACTCGCCCACACCAACGCCCCCGGCAGCCGCCACCCCAAGCGCTATCTCGACGTCCAGGAAATCCTGACGCAAGGCATCGACGTCTACACGACGCTCAACATCCAGCATGTCGAAAGCCTGAATGACGTCGTCGCCCAGATCACGCGCGTCAGGGTTCGCGAGACGGTTCCCGATTCCATCATCGACCAGGCCGATGATGTCGAGATCATCGACCTCACCCCCGACGACCTCATCAAGCGGCTCGAGGAAGGCAAGGTCTATTTCCCCAACACCGCCCAGCGCGCCATCGAAAACTATTTCTCGCCCGGCAATCTGACCGCGCTCCGCGAACTGGCGCTGCGCCGCACCGCCCAGCGCGTCGACGAGCAGTTGCTGATCCACATGCAGGCCCATGCCATCCCCGGCCCTTGGGCGGCGGGTGAGAGGGTTCTCGTCTGCATCGACGCAAGCCCAGGCGGAGCCGCCCGCGTTCGTTATGCGCGCAGGCTGGCCGACCGGCTCCGCGCTCCCTGGACGGCGCTTCACGTCGATGGCCCTCGCTCGGCCAGCATGCCCGAGGCAGACAAGGACCGGCTCGCGACGAACCTGCGCCTTGCCGAACAACTCGGCGCCGAGGTGACGACCATCCCCGGTCAGAACATCGCGCAAGACATTGTTCGCCATGCGACCGCGAACAATTTTACCCATATCGTGATCGGCCGGCCGACCCGGTCGCGTTGGCGGGAATTGATCGAGGGCTCGCTCACCTATGATCTCATCCGCAATGCCGGCGACATCAGCGTCCATGTCATTTCGGGAAACGAGCCGAACAGCGAGGCGACGTCGCGGAGCGTCAGGACAGCGGACGAGCAGCGGCAGTTCCAGATCTGGCCCTATCTGTTGGCCACGGCCTATGTCACGGGCTCGCTCGCCTTCGCTGCTGTTCTCGACCAGTTTCTCGACGTTCGAAATCTCGCAATCATCTTTCTCATCGCGGTGCTGGCATCGGCGGTCACCGGGGGACTCTGGCCGGCTCTCTACGCCTGTCTCGTCAGCGCCCTTGCCTTCAACTATTTCTTCCTGGAGCCGCGCTACACGCTGACGATCAGGGATCCTGAGAGCATCGTTGCGCTTGGCGTCTTCCTCGTTGTCGCCGTCATCGCCAGCAACCTGACGGCACGCGTGCAGCGCCAGGCGGTCGCCGCCCGCGCACGGGCGCGAGCCACCGAGGATATCTACCTCTTTTCAAAGAAGCTCGCCGGCGCCGGCACGCTCGACGACGTTCTCTGGGCCACGGCCTTCCAGATCGCCTCGATGCTGAAGTTGCGGGTGGTGCTGCTCCTGCCGGAAGACGGAACGATCACCGTCAAGGCCGGCTATCCGCCGGATGACACGCTGGCCGAGGCCGACATCGCCGCCGCCCGCTGGGCCTGGGAGCACAACCGTGCCGCAGGCCGCGGCGCCGATACGCTTCCCGGCGCCAAGCGCCTCTATCTCCCTTTGCGGACAGGGCGCACGGCAATCGGCGTCGTCGGCCTCGACAACGACAAGCAGGGCCCGCTGCTGACGCCTGAGCAGCAGCGCCTGCTCGACGCACTGGCCGACCAGGCGGCGGTCGCCATCGAGCGCATCCAGCTGGTCGCCGATGTCGACCGCGCCAAGCTTGCGGCCGAGGCCGACCGGCTGCGCTCGGCGCTGCTCACCTCCATCTCCCATGACCTGAAGACGCCGCTTGCCGCCATCATGGGCGCGGCAGGCACGCTGAGGGAATTTGCACCCGCGCTCCCCGAACAGGACCGGGCGGAGCTGTTGTCGACGGTGCTCGACGAATCCGAACGGCTGAACCGCTTCATCGCCAACCTGCTCGATATGACCAAGATCGAGTCCGGCGCGATGGAGCCTAACTACGCGCTCCACTATGTCGGCGACATCGTTGGCTCGGCCCTGCAACGGGCCAGGAAAATCATCGGCGAGCACAAGATCGAAATGGACATCCCCCAGGATCTGCCGATGTTGCGGCTCGACCCGGTGCTGTTCGAACAGGTCCTGTTCAATCTCCTCGACAATGCGGCAAAATATGCGCCGCCAGCGTCCACGATCCGGCTGCAGGGCTGGGTCGACAATGGTTCCGTCCTGCTGCAGGTCATGGATGAGGGCCCAGGCATTCCCCCTGGGGATCTGGAACGGATCTTCGACTCGTTCTACCGGGTACGCAAACGCGACCAGGTTCGCGCCGGCACGGGGCTCGGCCTATCGATCTGCCGCGGCTTCGTCGAGGCGATGGGTGGAACGATTTCGGCGGCGAACCGGACTGACCGCCCGGGCGCGGTCTTCACCATCCGCATGCCGAAGCCAACAGAACTGCCCGATATCGATGAACCCAATGCGGACGACCTGGCATGACAAATTCAAACGTCAAGATATTGGTCGTCGATGACGAACCGCCGATCCGCAAGCTGCTCCGTGTCGGCCTCGGCAGCCAGGGCTATGCGATCAGCGAGGCGAACAACGCCAAGGTCGCGATCGAACTCGTTGACGCCGAGAGGCCGGACCTGATCCTGCTCGACCTCGGCCTGCCCGGCATGGGTGGCCATGACCTGTTGCGCAAATGGCGTGACGACGGTCTCGATGTCCCCGTGGTCATCCTGTCCAGCCGCACCGACGAAGCCGGCATCGTCAAGGCACTGGAACTCGGCGCCGACGACTATGTGACCAAGCCTTTCGGCATGAATGAGTTGGTCGCCCGCATCCGCGTGGCGCTCCGCCACCGGTTCCAGCAGCAGGGCGAGAAGCCGGTGTTCCACACCGGCGATCTGTCCGTGGACCTCGTCAAGCGCATCGTGCGCGTCGAGGGCAAGGAGATCAAGCTGTCGCCGAAGGAATACGACATACTGCGCATCCTCGTGCAGCACGCTGGCAAGGTTCTCACCCATCATTTCCTGCTGAAGCAGGTCTGGGGCGATACGACTGACGTGCAATATCTGCGGGTTTACGTGCGGCAACTCAGGCAAAAGATCGAGAAGATGCCGGACCAGCCGCGCTACATCACCACCGAGACCGGGGTTGGATACCGCCTGCGCGAGGTCGACGGGAACGGAGCATAGCCCGATAGGCGTGCTCTCGCCCTGATCCGAGGGCACAACCGGTATTCGGACAAGATCACGCCAACAGTGTGAGCGGCATTCGCCACTCACACTGTTGGCGTCATGTCCTGCCCTCAGTTGGCCGAGAGTTCCGCGGTCCGGGCAAGCGCACCGCCGAAACCGGCGAGCGAGATGGAAAAGCTGATGGGCTGTCCGGTGTCAGCTGCCGTGGCATCAACCTTCAGAATCGTGCCGCTCGAAAGCATAGGCGTGATATCCGTATCGAACGCCACCGGCACCAGGCAGCCGACCGCCTGGCAGGTGTTGAAGGAAAGCGTGCCGTCGAGCTTCTTGTCGTCGATCTCGAGTGCGACGCCCTTGGCCAGCGCAAGCCCGAACGGCAGTGCAAGGGTTCCGGTCGCATCCTCGCCCGTCTTCGTCGTCAGTTCGATCGCCAGAAGGCGCTGGTTGGTCTGCTTGTTGAACTGCTGATGTGACAGGCTGCATACCTTGTTCGTGCCGGTGACCTGGCAATTGACCGTCCAGTCGCCATGGGTTTCGGACAGCGCCGACGCGCCGCCGGGCAGTTGCGGCGCCTTCGCCGCGTCGGTGGCAGGCGCGGCCGCCTTGTCCGTCTTGGTTTGCGCCGCCACGGATGCGGAGGGCAAGCCGAGGGCGCAGAAAACCCCCAGTGCGACTGCGAAATAGACTTGCTTGCGACCCATGAAAACCCCTTTTTGCCAGCTTCCGCCTCAAGTCAGCTAGAAGCTGACCTTGAAGGACGCGCTGACCGCATTCTGTTTTACAGTTTCCCCGAAGGCGCCATTATACCGGACGGACATGCCGACGCCATTCACGCCATTGAGCTCAAGCCCGGCGCCGACCCGATAGAGGGGCGAATCGACGGCCTCCGTCAAGTGCAGAGCGGGATTGCCCGGCAGATTCTGCGCCGCCGCGAAGCGTCCCTCGATCTGCCATTCCTTGTTGGAGAACTCCACGCCGGCTTTTCCGTAGATGCGAATGCTGGCGATGTCGCTGAGTGCGACATCAGTACCGATCTCAAGGCCGGGCGTCGCGGAATAGTACACGTTGGCACTGCCATCGAAATTGAAAGCAGCGACCGAGCCCGTCTCCTTGCCGGAAGCCCGAAGCCAGCGCGCGTCGAACTGCAAGGTCGGCTGCAGGTAGAATGCGCCCATCTGCTTGACGAAACCGAGCCGCGTCGAGCCGCCGAACTGGGCGGTCTTCTGCGTATAGCTTACGCTGTTGCCGATACCGTCGAGCAGCAGTTCCGGCAGATAGACCCCCTCCAGCGTTTCGCCGGGAATGAAGCCGACCTGATCGATATGCGTATCGCGCTCGCCCTTGAACGAGCCGATGCCGCCGCCCAGCGCGAGGTCGATGAAATAGTTCTTGTTCTCGTATTTCGCCAGCGCATAGGCCTGCCAGGATTCGCCCGTTGTGGCCGATAGCCGTTCCCCGTTGAAATCGATCTTCGAGTCGAATTCGCTCCAGCCGATCGTCGCGCCGAGCGACCAGTGCTGGCCGACCTCGCCGATGCCGCCAAGCGACATCGTCTTCAGCACATCGTCGCGGCTGGTGGTGCCAGCGCCCGCGTCGCGGCTGTACCGCGCCTGCGGGCTGATCGAGGCCCAGACGCAGCGTCCCTCGGGATTGCTGTGCGCACTTGTGCATTCGCGCGCCGTTTCCAGCATGATGTCGGCGGAGCGGTTGATCATGTCGAACGTGTGCACCGCATAATGCGGCGTCAGCCGTGTCAGCGCCGCGCCAAGATCCGCTTCGGTTTGCAGAAAGCGCAGCATGTTGATCAGCCGCGCCATCGGATTGTCCGGACTCGACGCCGCCTCGACGTCATCCAGATACTGGGCCATCTGGTAGACGCCCGGGTCCTTGGTGCCTGATCCAGGTCTCTTCGCCAGTTCCAGGAAAGTCGGATTGTCGGCGTAGAGAACGAGGTCCGTCCCGTTATCCACCCTGGTCAGGAAATTGAAGCCGACCGCCGGATGCAGCGTCTGCGGCGTCAGGTAGAGATTCGTCATCGACGAACCCATCGCCAGCGCATACTCGGTAAACAGCTTGTCGATAGACAGGAAGTTGAGCGGTGCCGTGCCGTCGAAGGTGCCGGCGCCGGTCAAAGTCAGGGCATCGGTAATCTGGTTATTGAGATCGATGTCGGTGACGAAATCGCCCATGGATATCTGCGTATAGTCGCCTGTGATCTCGACGGCGGCGACCACGCCTATGCCCTGGTTGCTCATCAGGCCTGCATTCTTGAACAAACCGCCGCCGAGATTGATGGTCTTGAGACCGACCATCGAGGAGTTCTCGAAATTGTTGAATGCGTTGGTCCCGCCGCCGAGATCGATGCTGCCGATGACGCGGCCGAGCCCGACAGCGCTCTTCTGGTTGTTGATCGTGTCGTCGCCGGACGTGCCGGTTATCGAGAGCGGACTGAACTGTCCCAGAAGCGACCCGAGGATCGCGTCGGTCGGAACGACCGGGCCCGTAGCCAGCAGGCTCGATGCCTGGAATGCCTTGAAGCTCGCCATCGACATGGTGAACGTAGCATCCGCGCTCAGCGCGAAAGTCAGGCTGTTGTTGTTCACGGTATTGGTGGCGCCGCCGACCAGCATCACCGCAACGCCGGCGCCTCCGCCGCCTATCGCATACTGGCCCTTCAGGTCGAGGGTGATATCCCCTTTCAATTTGCTGGCCGTGCTTTCGGCATAGGCAGCGACCGAATCGGCTCCTTGCGCGAACAGGTTGCCATCCGCGATCAGCTTGACAGCGCTCGAATTGCCGATGCCCGTGGCACTCTGTCCGAACAGGGCATAGGCGCTTGCGCCCTGGACCCAGACCCCGCTCATCGCTGTCGCCGCGACGGCCTCGGCATCGCCGATGCCGCCCCGAGACCCGGCTGCGGACTGGCCCGGTTCAAGCAGCGCCGTGCCGCCGGCGCCGCCGCCGCCGCCAACCGCCTGAGCGACGATGCCGTGGGCGCGGTCGCCGGTCGTTACGATTTCGCCATCCTGGATGATGGTGACGACACCGCCATTGCCCTTGCTGCCGGCAGGGCTGTTGAAGCCGACCGCATTGGGGCCACCGCCATCGTCGTCCGCGCCGAAGCGGCCGAAGCCGGCACCGCCAAAGCCGCCGCCACCACCGACCGACTGGGCGAAGATAGCGATGGAATCCTTGCCATAGGTGGTGATCGTGCCTGTGCGGGTGACGGTCACGTCGCCGCCGTTTCCGCCACTGCCGCCAAAACCGCCAATGGCAAGCGCGTTGGAAGTCTTGCCCTTGGCGTCGCCGCCATAGCCGCCGCCGCCGCCAATCGATTGCGCGATGACGCCGTGCGCGCGCTCGCCATGGGTGATGATAGCGCCCGAGACGGTAACGTCGACGTCGCCGCCCTTGCCTCCACTGCCGCCAAAACCGCCAATCTGCAGCGCGAAGGAATTGTCTCCAGCCGTATCCGCCGAAACGGTGCCGCCATAGCCGCCGCCGCCGCCAACCGACATCGCGAAGATGCCGATCGCCCCGTCCTTCACGGTTTCGATAACGCCTTCATTGTTGACAACGACATGGCCGCCATTGGCGCCCGTTGCACCAGGCAACGAAACCGCGCCGCCGATATCCATCTTGGCCTGGGAGGCGGTGGTGGCGGCACCTGATGCGCCACCCCCACCGCCGACCGACTGCGCGAAGATACCATGAGACAGATAGCCCGAGGTCCGGATCGCGCCCTTGTTGTCGACCGTCACGTCACCGCCAATACTGCCTTCGCCGCCAATGCCACCGATGGCGAGATCGACTGCCACCTCCTTGGCTTTGCCGGTCTGGCTTGAGCCTGCGCCGGCCGCGCCGCCGCCGCCGCCGATGGACTGCGCGAAGATGCCGTAGGAATTGTCACCATTGGTGACAATGGTGCCGGTCGCGTTGTTGATGACATGCACGGCATTGCCGATGCCGCCGCCACCGCCGAGGCCTCCGAGAGCAGCCGAGATGGACACCTTTGCGTCGGCGGCCGACGAACTCGCCGCACCGCCCACGCCGCCACTGCCGCCGATCGACTGAGCCATGATGCCATGCGAATTGGCCACGTCGGTCCACACAAGTCCGCTGTTGGTGACATGAACCTCGCCACCGTGGCCGCCACCAGCGCCTTCGCCGCCCATCGAGAACTTGATATCAACGGTCGTGGTACCGCTGCTGCCGGTGCTCTTGCCGGCGCCGCCAGCGCCGCCGCCGCCGCCGATCGACTGCGCGAAGATGCCGATGGAGTTTTCCTGCTTGGTCCAGATCTGGCCGGAGGCCTCGTTGGTGACGTCGACCCGGGCGCCATTGCCGGCACTGCCGCCCTCGCCAGCTATTGCACCGCCGATCGCATAGGTGGCCTCGGCACCGGCCGTGGCTGATCCGCCGACACCACCGCCGCCGCCGATGGAACTGGCGCTGATACCAAAGGAGAAACCGCCGTCGGTGGTGATGCTGTTGCTGTTGGTGACCGATACTGCGCCACCATGGCCAGCCGTGCCGCCGTCCATCGCCAGAGCAAAACCAACGGACACTGTCGTCGTGCCGCTGCCGCCGCCACTACCTCCGCTGCTTCCGCCACTTCCGCCACCGCCGACGGTTTCGTCGGAAGCCGACGCGGCGCCAGCCGCGCCGCCGCCGCCGCCGATCGACATTGCCATGATGCCGCTCGAGCCAAAGCCCTGCGTGCTGATGATGCCAGAATTGTTGACGGTCACCTTGCTGGCGTAGCTGCCTGTGCCGCCCTTTCCGGACAGGGCCATATTGACACTGACGCTGGTCTGGCTGCTGCCGCCGATGTTGTAGGACTTGGCGGTGCTGGCGCCGCCGATGCCGCCGCCGCCGCCGACCGACATCGCAACGATACCCGACGAGAAATTGCCCGTTGTCGTCAAGTTGCCGGAATTGATGACATCAACGGTGTTGCCGAACGCACCCTTGCCGCCTTGACCGCCCATGGCGAAATTGGCGGCGATATTGACACCACTGCCACCACCGAGACTGGCCGTGCCGCCCGCACTGGTGCCACCACTGCCGCCACCGCCGCCAATCGACTGCGCCACGATCGCACTGCTGGAATCGCCCTCGGTTTTCACCGACATGGCGTTGGTGACATGGACGTCACCCGCGCTGTTGCAGAGCTCGGGATTGTCGTCCACGCAACCGCCGCCACTGCCGCCGATGTTGACCGAGGCGCTCACCGTGACGTTGCTGCCGAAGCCACCGGCGCCGCCGAGCGTATCGCCGCCATTGCCGCCGCCGCCGCCGATCGACTGGGCCAGAATACCTACGGCCTGGAAGCCTTTGGTCTGGATTGAACCGCCACCGTTCAAGCCGGTCTCTACCCGGACCGTCCCGCCTCGACCGCCATTGCCACCACTGCCGCCGATCGCCACTCCGAGATTGACGGCCACGCCGTTGCTGACCGCCCCGGCCATGGACAGCGCTCGGCCGCCATTGCCGCCGCCACCGCCGATCGACTGGGCAACGACACCGCCAGATTCAGCCGCATCCGTCTCGGCAATGATTCTGCCATTGGCCTTGAGCGTGACATTACCGCCGCTGCCGCCATTGCCGCCCTCGCCGCCGACGGTGACCGCCACGCCAACCGAACCATAGAGGCCGGCACTGAACGCGCCCGCATATGCCTTGCCACCGTTGCCGCCGCCGCCGCCAACGGACTGGGCCATGATGCCTTTCGAGCCTTCGCCGCTGACGCTGATATCGCCGCTATGCGTGACGTCGACAGCCTTCGCGTCACGGCCAGGACCGCCCGCGCCGCCCACGGCGACGCTGACGCCGACGAAGGCACCCACCGACAATGCACCCGCACTGCCGCCATTGCCGCCGCCGCCGCCCACCGATTGCGCCAGAATGCCATGCGCCTGGGCGCCCTTGGTGGTGATATTGGCGGTGTTGACGACCTCAACCTGACCACCCTCGCCGCCGCCGCCGCCTTTGCCGCCGACGCCGATCGCCGTGAACAGGCCTCCGGCGCCGGCGAAACCGCCATCGCCGCCGCTGCCGCCGATCGACTGCGCGAGCAGGCCGACCGACATGTTGCCTCCGGTCCAGAGCGTGCCGGTGTTATGGACCGTTACCTTCTGGCTCGATCCGCCAGCATTGCCGGCACCGCCGACCGCAAGCGAGGGACCGCCGACCGCCAGCGCGAAACCGCCGGAACCGCCGCCACCACCAATCGATTGCGCCAGTATGCCATGCGACTGAACGCCCACGTCGACGGAATCACCGCCGGTCTTGATGCTTGCCCCGTTGGTGACCTCGACCGTCTTCGAATTGCCGCCCCCCGAACCCTTGCCGCCGACGGCGATGTTGAGTGCGGTGCTGGCCGAGATCGTGGCTCCGCCATTGCCCCCGCCGCCGCCGATCGACTGCGCGATGAGACCGCTTGAACGGTCCTTTTGGGTTGTGATGCTGCCCGCAGTCACGGTGGCCTTGACCGCGCCGCCGTCCGCACCGACGCCGCCATTGCCGCCGATGCCAAGCGAGGCAACCACCGACAGGCCGAGCTCGAAGCCACCATTGCCGCCGCCGCCGCCAACCGATTGAACGAGGATGCCGGCGGAATCCTCGCCATGCGTGATTATTGTCGAATTGTCGGTGCGGTAGGTGACGGATTCGCCCTCGCCACCGCCGCCGGCATCGCCGCCCAGTCCGGCGCTGACGCCGAGACTGCCGTTGACCGAGACGCCGCCATTGCCGCCTCCGCCGCCGATCGACTGCACCACGATGCCCGCCGAACGATCCTCGAATGTCTCGACACGGCCATTCGACCTGGCATCGACAATGCCACCCTTGCCGGCCGCGCCGCCATTGCCGCCGATGCCGACCGACACAATCGCCGAGACAGCGACCGCGTAACCGCCATTGCCGCCGCCGCCGCCGACCGACTGGACGAGAATGCCCGCGGAATCCTTGCCATGGGTGGTGACACTGGAAGTCGTGCCGTCGAAGGTGACCGCGTCACCGGCTCCGCCGCCGGCGCCTCTTCTGCCGATGCCGACACTCACGCCGAAGCTGCCCGTCACCGCGCCGCCGCCATTGCCGCCACCGCCGCCGATGGACTGGGCGATGATGCCTACCGAACGGTCCTGCCTTGTCTCGACCGAGCCGCCGGTCGTCATATTGACGGTCTCTCCCTTGCCGCCAGGGCCTCCAGTGCCGCCGACGCCGACCGTGGCCGCGGCGGCTATTGCCACGGAGAAGCCGCCATTGCCGCCGCCGCCGCCAACCGACTGCGCCATGATGCCGGTCGACCCGACGCCGTTTGTAGTCACTTCGGAGTGGCCGACATTGTAAATGACCTTGCCGCCATCTCCCCCCGCACCGCCAGAGCCGCCGATCGCGACCGAAACCACGCCCGAGACAGCAATGCTGCTGCCGCCATTGCCACCGCCGCCGCCAATCGATTGCGCCAGGATGCCGATAGCCTGGACCCCGCTTGTCGAGACGATTGGACCGGCGCCCGCCTGCTGAACGTTGACCGCGCCGCCTTCGCTTGCGGTCCCGCCGGAGCCGCCCACGCCCACCGCGCCAACGGGCCCCAAGCCCAACGCGAAGCCACCATTGCCGCCGCCGCCGCCGACAGACTGGATCAGGATACCGTGTGCGCCATCGCCACCGCCGTTCAATCCGGTGGTGATGGTGCCGCCGATATTGCCAAACACGCTACCGCCGCGTCCGCCACCGCCGCCCCTGCCACCGATCGCGACCGAGCCGATCGCACCGCCGCCATCACCGCCGCCGCCGCCCACTGATTCCACCAGCATGCCGATCGAACCGACACCACTCGTGGTGATGGACCCTGTATTGGTTCCAGTCGCCGTGTTGCCGTGGTTACCAGCCGCGCCCGCGCCGCCACCGCCAAAGAAGCCGATAACGCCACCGCCATCGCCGCCACCGCCGCCGATCGACTGCACCACCATGCCGCTGGAAAAATTGCCGTTGGTTATGATCGTCCCGGAATTGTTCCCAGTAGCCGTCCCACCCTCGGTCGCGTTGCCGCCATTGCCGCCGCTCGGGTCGGCGCCGACGCCATTGCCGCCATTGCCGCCCACGCCTCCCGCCGCGCGGACCAGCATGCCCTGCGAATGCTCCCCATGTGTCGTGATCTTGCCGCCGACATTCTCGCCGTAGGCAGTGCCGCCGCGACCGCCCTGGCCACCGTCGGCACCTGCGACCCACACGACGCCGCCGTCGCTGCCGCCATTGCCGCCGGTGCCACCATCGGCAATCACCATCATTCCGGCCGCGCCATTGCCGTTGGTGGTGATGTCGCTTGCCGAGGTGGTGCGGGCCGTGGCCGTTCCACCATCACCGCCATTGCCGCCATTGCCGCCATCGTCGCCGAAAGTAGCCGCGGCCCAACCGCCGGTGCCGCCATCACCGCCGCTGGCATCGGCCATCAAGCCTTCGACCGAAATCGCGTCAAAAACAAAACTCCCGGACGTTTCCAGCCGCGCCCGGTTTGTAATATCAACCTGGCCGCCCGCATGGCCATTGCCCCCATCGCCGCCCTGCAAGCCCGGATCAAGTGGATCAAAATCGATGGCAACACCGCCGTCGCCGCCAAGCCCGCCGCGGGCTACGCCGGCAAACGCGCGCTGGTTGGTGACCGTGATGTTGAGGTCGTTCGTTGCGTTCACCGGATCTGTAGGCGCAAGTCCGGTATCGCCGTGAATGTCGAAGCCGAACACGTCATCGCCGTCATCGCCCTTGCCGCCGGAGTGGTCGATGATCTGCTGGGCCAAGGCTGGCGAAACAACAAGCGGCAAGGCACTGGCAAGCGCAGTGGCGTTCAGTAGCAAGAGCAGTCGACCCGCAATCACCGTCGAGCGGTGGCCGCTTGCGACAATCCCCCGTGCAGCGGCACCTTCGAGCGTTCGGCCATCAACTGCTGCCGACAGACCTCGTGGATGAACGCTGGGCATATACTCAACCGCCTCACGCAGGCGAAACCGCCCTGGAAACAAAGCCATGCCCCACCCCTTGCCTTGCGACGCTCCCAATCCCGCCTTGAGTCCAGCGTCGTCCATCCGCAGTACAAATTCTCGATAGTCGCAACCAGGCGCAATGCATCACAGCCAACACTGCCAAGGCTCGGCCTTAAGCATCGGTCCGGATAGGTTACATTGCTCCCGATTGGTGGAATCGGAATGTTACGCTGGGGACACTGACCAAAACATCCGGCGTTTGGTAGTCGTCATATGACGACAGTCTTCCCATCCCGGCGCACATCACAGGGAAGGTGAAAATTAGACTCCTGCCGGGCAAAATCCTCGATTCTATTGCTATTGCCCATGGCACGGCCCGGCAAACACCCTATATGCATGGAGAGGTTTTTCGTGCGGGAGTGAACCAATGTCACCGCTTCGCCCATCCATGGTTTTGATGTCGGCAGTGCTCGCGGCAGCCATGTTGCCGGTTGCGGGTTCGCACGCCTTTGCCCAGCTGAACTCTGTCAATACCAACGCGCTGATCCAGCAAAACCAGTTGCAGACGCTGCTAAACAGCCTGCAGAGGCAGCAATTCCAGCAGCAGCAACAGCAGTACCGTGCCCAGGACCGGGTGATCGTTCAGCAGCCTACGCCGGTGGAGCCTCAAGCCAGGCCGAGTTGCCAGACATCGATCATTGGTACGACCGCCGTCAACAATTGCCGCTGACAAGCCGGCGCTTTCCGTTTATTTAGCCGACTTACGTGCATGCACTGCCGTGCACGTTGACGGTAGTTTTGGTTTTGCAACGGTGCCGCTTCGCGCTATGGGCACCGCTGGACTGGATTTTTCACATGGCAGCCACAAAAAAGAAGGCCGTACGCAAGGCATTGAAGGGCGAGAGGATTCGTCAGGTCGCAGCGATTCCCTTCCGGCTGAACGCAAAGGGCGATATCGAGGTGATGCTGGTGACGTCGCGCACGACCAAACGCTTCATCGTGCCCAAGGGCTGGCCGATGAAGGGCAAGAGCGGGCGCAAGGCGGCCATGATCGAGGCGCAGGAAGAAGCCGGCGTTCTAGGCAAGACGCTGAAGGATCCGGCCGGAACCTACACCTACTGGAAGCGGCTGGCGACCCGCTTTGTCCGGGTTGATGTCATCGTCTACATGTTGGCCGTGACGGAAGAGCTGGCAAATTGGCAGGAAGCCAAGAGGCGGCAACGGGCCTGGCTGGCGCCTGCCGACGCCGCGCTTCTCATCGACGAGCCGGATCTGTCGACGCTGGTGCGCACATTGCGTGTTCCCGCAACCGCTCCCACCGGCGAGAGCCAGGACCAGCTGGCCTGATCAACCACGGCGCCTCGATGAGGGCATAACGCGCCGGAAGCGCCACAAATCGAGCGCTTGATTATCCCAATACGACCGTTTCTTTCTTGGAACCGTGGGCATTCCCCAACGTAACCTTGAGCTGTTGATGTCGCCAAGTTTTCCAGAAAGGGCAATCGACGAGTTTATTGGCTGTTAAGGCCGACTTGCTAACCAAGTTGCTGTCGCTGGACACCACGCGACAATATAAAGAGGAACAATTCCCTGACCGATGCTGGATCAATCGGCCAGGCAAAATTTACGGGGTCATGGCGTTCTCCATGGAAGTTTGATGAAACTGTCATCGATGAACGCCAGCCCTCGTCTTCTCGGGCTCGTTTGGCCATTCATTGTCGTTGTTCTCGTCCAGGCTCTCGTTGCCAGCCTCAGTCTCTACACCCTGTCCGCGGTGCGTGCTTATGTCGGGGGTGAGAGCCACTGGTCGAAGGGCCAGAAGCACGCCATCTATTTTCTCAGCCTCTATGCCGACACCGGCAACCAGACCTTCTTTGACGAATATCGCGAAGCCATCGCCGTTCCACTGGCCGACCACGCGGCGCGGCTCGCGCTGGAACAGCCCGAGCCCGACACGGACGCTGCCCGCGCCGGCTTCCTGCGAGGCGGAAACCATCCAGACGACGTGACGGGGATGATCTGGCTGTTCCGGAACTTCCGCGGCTTCAGCTATCTCGACACCGCCATCCGGCGCTGGACCGACGCCGACGGCACGATCCTGGCCATCGACCGGCTTGGCGAGGCGATGCACCGCAGGTATCTGGAAGGCCCAGCATCGGTCGAACAGATCGCCAACTGGAAAGCGGATATCCATCGGCTCGACCACCAGATCGGCCCTCTGTCCAAGACATTCTCCGACAGCCTCGGGGAGGGTTCGCGCTTCATCAAGATTGCGCTCACCCTCGTCAATCTCCTCACCGCGGCGCTGCTTATCCTGCTTGCCGTATGGCGGACGCGGAAACTTCTGGGGCAGCGCCTGGCCTTTCAGAATGCTCTCAACGCCGAGCGCGAACGGGCTCAGGTCACGCTTGCCTCCATCGGCCAGGCCGTCATCAGCACCGGGCCGGACGGCCGGCTGGATTACATGAACGCCGTCGCCGAAAGGTTGCTGGCATGCCCGCTCGGCGCGGCCAGGGGCAAGCCGATCGCATCGCTTTTCCAGCTGGTCGACAAGGAAACGGGCATCGAGGAGCCCCGGCTGATGGAACGCCTGCTGGCCGGTGAGCCACGCCGCTCCAACGTCCGGCCGCAATTGCTGCAGCGGCCGGACGGTTCCTTCGTCTCCGTTGCACTGACCGGTGCGCCGCTTCTGGTTTCCGGCGAGATCGTCGGCGTCGTGCTGGCATTCCACGACATGACGCGCG
The DNA here is from genome assembly GCA_943370265.1 of Mesorhizobium carmichaelinearum. Taxonomy (GTDB): domain Bacteria; phylum Pseudomonadota; class Alphaproteobacteria; order Rhizobiales; family Rhizobiaceae; genus Mesorhizobium; species Mesorhizobium carmichaelinearum_A. The sequence goes on along the minus strand of CALRQH020000006.1, from coordinate 96,191 downwards.
AGCAGGACTATATCGAACGGCTTTCATGGCAGGCATCGCATGATGCCTTGACCGGACTTGCCAATCGTCGCGACTTCGAAAGCCGGCTGGAAAGAACGATCGCGGACTTGCATGACAAGCCCCTTCAGCACGCGCTGATGTATCTCGACCTCGACCAGTTCAAGCTGGTCAATGACACATGCGGCCATGCCGCCGGCGACCAGTTGTTGCGCCAGATTTCCCTGATGCTGGCCAGTGAATTGCGGCCAGGCGACATTTTCGCCCGCCTGGGTGGCGATGAGTTCGGCGTGCTCCTCCTCGATTGCGACGCCGATCGCGCCGCCAGCACCGCCGAACGGCTGCGCGTGATTGTGCAGGATCTGCATTTCACCTGGGAGGGCAGGCCCTTCAACACCAGCGTCAGCATCGGCATGGTTCGGATCACCAACACCGAAATCACGCTCGAGGAGGTCCTGCGGGCCGCCGACGTCGCCTGCTACATGGCCAAGGAAAAGGGGCGCAACCGCGTTCAGCTTCACAGCGACGGCGACATGGCCCTGCGGGAGCGCTTCGGGGAGATGGCCTGGGTTCAACGCCTGCACGCGGCGCTTGAGGAAAATCGCTTCAGGCTCCACGCCCAGGAAATCCGGCCCCTCAACGACGACGCGGCGGAAGCAGGCGCGCATGTGGAGGTGCTGCTTCGGCTGACCGACGAGGACGGCGGTGTCGTCGGCCCCTGCAGTTTCATCCCCGCAGCCGAGCGCTACGGCCTCATGCCTTTGATCGACCGCTGGGTGATCAGCAACGCGTTTCGCGTGCTCGCAGCCCGGCTCGCCGATCCACGCCAAGCCCCCATCACCACCTGTGCCATCAATCTTTCCGGCGTGACCTTCGGCGACGAGACGTTCCTCGCTTTCCTGCGCGAGCAGTTCCTCGCCCATGGCATTCCGCCACACATGATCTGCCTGGAAATCACCGAGACCAGCGCCATCGCCAACCTTGCCAACGCCATTCGCTTCATTGCCGACCTGCGCGGGCTGGGCTGCCGCTTCGCGCTTGACGATTTCGGCTCCGGCATGTCGTCCTTCGCCTATCTGAAGCACCTGCCTGTGGACTACCTCAAGATCGACGGCAGTTTCGTCAAGGACATGCTGGAAGACCGTATCGATCGCGCCATGGTCGAGATGATCCATCATATCGGCAAGGTGATGGGCAAGCGCACCATCGCCGAATTCGTCGAAAACGACGGCATCATCGCGGCCCTGAAGGCGATCGGCGTCGACTACGCGCAAGGCTACGGAATTGCCAGGCCGCAACCCTTCGACGCTTCGACGTCGTTCCTCGGCAATCACGATGCGTCGGTTTCGGACGCCGACCCATGGACGGACCTGGCGCGCAAGCTGCGTCGCAAGGCCGGCTGACAGGGTCCGGGCGGGTCAGTCAGCAGGACCACGGGGATTCTGTCAGGTCCGCCGTTCCAGGAGCACCGTCGCATTGTCGTGATAGGTGGTCCGCAACACTTCCCTGTAGCCGCACTTTGCCGCGACGTTCAATGAGCCGGTATTTTGCGGATCGATGATGCAGACGGTTTTCGCCCGTTCGAATTCCGCGTCACCCCAGGCAAGCACCCTCGTCACGACTTCACTGGCCAACCCTCGGCCATGCATGCTGGGAGCGAGTGCCCAGCCTGCTTCCGGAATACCCTCGATCGACGGCACGATGTCGCGCTTCAGGTCGTGAAAGCCGGCCTCGCCGATGAACCGGCCCGTCGCTTTCTCCTCGATCGCCCAGAAACCGTAGCCCAGCAAGGACCACAGGCCTGAATGGCGCAGGAAGCGCATCCAGCTCTCTTCGCGGGTACGCGGCTTGCCGCCGATGAAACGGGTGACGACGGGATCGGCCCACATGGCGACATAGGCATTGAAATCCTCCAGCCTGTGCGCCCTAAGGATGGTTCGCTCCGTCTCGATGACAGGAGCCGATCTTTGAACAGTGCTCATGGAAATGCCTCGCTTGCGATAACCGGCGGATAACAAACCGGCGGAGCGACGCAAGGTCCAACAAGGCGGATACCGCCTGCCAGTCTTCGCCAATACAAGTATGGGAATTTTTCCCAACGATGCTAGTTTTCGCGCCAGGCTAATCACCCGCACCGCCGATGCCATACGTCCCGGTGATGCGCGTCACTCGACCGAGGGGAAAGACTATGGAAACCACCGATCTCGTGCTTGCCATTCTGCACCACCTGCTGGTGTTTTCGCTGGCGGGCATCATCGGCGCGGAGTTTGTCCTGATCCGTGGCGAATTGCCGGCCGCAACCATCCGGCGCCTTGTCGGCATCGATCGCCACTACGGCATCCTGGCCGGACTGATCATCATCGTCGGCATCTGCCGCGTTATTTATGGGCTGAAGGGCTGGGAATTCTACGTCCACAACTGGGTGTTCTGGGCGAAGATGGCAGCCTTCGCCGTCGTTGGCTTGCTGTCGATCCTGCCAACCATCCGCTTCATTTCTTGGAACAGGCAGGCGTCTGCCAATGCCTCGTTCCAGGTGCCGCCGGCCGAGCTCGCGTCGGTAAAGACCTATGTCCGCGCCGAGGCCTTTATCTTCCTGCTGATTCCGGTGTTCGCGGCGGCAATGGCGCGCGGCTACGGCTACTGAGCCGCCTCTTCGAGCACGGTCTCCACGGGGTCGATCGGCACCAACGGAGCCGGAATGCTCGTGGTCTTTTCCTTGGCCTTGCAGATATCGGCAATGACGCAGGCCGGGCAATCCGGCTTGCGCGCCTTGCAGACATAGCGGCCATGCAGGATCAGCCAATGATGGGCGTGGCGCATATATTCGTCCGGGATGATCCGCAACAGCTCCTGTTCGACCTGCTCCGGCGTCTTGCCGGGCGCCAGCCCCAGCCGGTTGCCGATGCGCAGGATGTGGGTGTCGACAGCCATCGTGTGCTGGCCAAAGGCCATGTTGAGCACGACATTGGCGGTCTTGCGCCCGACCCCCGGCAGCTTGACCAGTTCGTCGCGGTCGTCGGGAACCTCGCCGCCGTGATCGCGGATCAGCGCTTCCGACAGCGCGATGACATTCTTGGCCTTGTTGCGCCAGAGCCCGATGGTGCGGATATGGTCGCCCACCTTGGCCTCGCCCAGCGCCAGCATCTTCCGCGGCGTGTCGGCGATCTTGAACAGCGCCCGCGTCGCCTTGTTGACGCCGGCGTCGGTCGCCTGCGCCGAAAGCACAACGGCCACCAGCAGCGTGAAGGCGTTGACATGTTCGAGCTCGCCCTTCGGCTCTGGCCGCTGGACGGAAAACCGCCGAAAGATCTCATGCACCTCGGCAGGACTGTAGAGCGACCGGCGCTTGGCCGAACGGGCGGCCGGCTTGGCCTTCGAACCGTTGCGGCGATCGGGCAACGGTTCATTTTTGGGTGTTGAGGATTTTTTGGACTTGGGGCTGGCCATTTCCCTCCTATAATATCCAGTCATGAGCGACACAAACGCTTCATTTCAGGCCGACGAGCCATTCTTCCACGCCTTGCTGACACCGCATCGGTCGCTCGGCAGGACCGGCTTTGCCGTGATGATGGGGGCGCTTGTGTTCGGCTGGGTGGTCACTGGCGCTTTCTTCCTGTCGCGCGGCGCCTGGCCGGTGTTCGGCTTCTTCGGCCTTGACGTGATCGCCGTCTACATCGCCTTTCGCGCCAACTACCGCGCCGCCCGTGCCCGCGAGGAGGTGTTGGTGTCGCGCACCAGCCTCGATATCCGCAAGACGGCTCCGTCCGGAAAATCGGAAGCGCATCGCTTCAATCCGTTCTGGGCCCGGTTTTCGGTCGCCCGCCACGCCGAGATCGGCATCACCCGGATGACCGTCGAAGCGCAGGGCCAGAACGTGCCGATCGGCGGCTTCCTCAATCCCGATGATCGCGAGAGTTTTGCCAAGGCCTTTTCACGGGCACTGGCGACCGCCAAGACGCGCTGACCAGAACCGGCGCCGCTTACCGCGTTTCCCCGGTCAGGTTTACCTTTTTACTCCCCACTCCGAAGCCGATCCCATCTGGTTCGGCAAGAAGGCAAGTTTCGGGTGGCGATCGGCGCCCCAAGGGGCGATATTCCGATCAAGGAGACAGTTCGATGAGCACACACACAGCAGTCCTCAAGAAGGACATCACGCCCGAAGGCAGCGACTACGAAATCGTGCGCCGCGCCATCGAGAAGATCAGCCTCGACTATCGTGACCAGCCATCGCTGGAAGAGCTGGCCGAGGAGGTTGGCGAGACCCCGACGGGGCTGCAGAAGCTGTTTACCCGCTGGGCCGGCCTTTCGCCAAAAGCCTTCCTTCAGGCCGTGACGCTTGACCACGCGCGCAAGCTGCTTGATTCCGGCATGCCGCTGCTTGAAACATCGTTCGAACTGGGCATGTCCGGTCCTGGCCGGCTGCACGACCTTTTCGTCACCCACGAAGCGATGTCGCCTGGCGATTACAAGACACGCGGCGCCGGGCTCACCATCCGCTACGGCTACCACCCCTCGCCGTTTGGCACCGCCTTGATCATGGCTACCGACCGCGGACTTGCCGGCCTCGCCTTCAGCGACCCTGGCGAGGAACGCGCGACATTCGCCGACATGTCCAGCCGCTGGCCGAATGCAATCTATGTCGAGGACATGGCCGCGACCGGACCCTATGCCGCCCGCATCTTCGACTCCACGCTGTGGCGCCCCGACCAGCCGCTGCATGTCGTCATGATCGGCACCGATTTCCAGGTTCGCGTCTGGGAGGCATTGCTCAAGATCCCGATGGGCAAGGCTCGCACCTATTCGTCGATCGCCGCCAGTATCGGCGCACCGTCCGCCAGCCGTGCCGTGGGCGCGGCGAACGGCGCCAACCCGATCTCCTTCGTGGTTCCCTGCCATCGCGCCATCGGCAAGTCCGGCGACCTTACCGGCTACCATTGGGGCCTGACCCGCAAGCGCGCCATTCTCGGCTGGGAAGCAGGGCAGATCTCGTCCTGAATGGTCCGAGGACGTTTCAAGCGGCAATGAATGCACCTTGGCCAACGGCTTTGCCGGCTGCCGTCATCAGGATGATCTGGCCCAGACAAAAACGCGCTCGGCGCCAGTCCTGATCTGGCAAGCGGCCGCCTTCCAGAGTAGCTTCCCGCGCAATCAGCAGGAGGCTTTACTTGATTATCGTTGTCGGCTCGATCAACCTCGACCTTATCGCCAATGTCGACCGGCTCCCCGGCCCCGGGGAAACGGTTGGCGGTTCCAGCTTCACCACCGCACCCGGAGGCAAAGGCGCCAACCAGGCGCTGGCCGCCGCACGCGCGGGAGCGACGGTGCGGATGGTGGGCGCGGTCGGCAAGGACGCCTTCGCCAACGAAGCACTGGCGCTGCTGCGGGACGGCAAGATCGACCTGTCCGGCGTCGGTGAGACCTTTGCCTCGACCGGCACGGCGCTGATCATGGTTGGCGACGACGGCGAGAACATGATCGCCGTGGTGCCGGGCGCCAATGATTCGGTTGTTGCGGGCGACCTTTCCAAGGCGTTCCTGAAAAAAGGCGATGTCGTGCTGCTGCAGCATGAAATCCCCCTGCAGACCGTCGATGCCGCGCTGGATGCGGCAAGGGCGGCCGGCGCGATCACTGTCCTCAACACGGCCCCTTTCCGCCGCGAGGCCGCCACGTTCCTCGGCAAGGCCGACTATGTGGTCGCCAACGAGACCGAGTTCGATCTCTACGTCGAAGCGCTGTCGTTGGGCGGCCGCGACCGTACGGCAAGGATGCGGGACTTTGCCGGCAAGACGGGCCGCACCATCGTCGTCACGCTCGGCGGCGATGGCGTGATGGCCGCGACACCGACCGATATGCTTGCGGTGCCGGCCATGAAGATCACCCCGGTCGACACCGTTGGTGCCGGCGATACGTTCTGCGGCTATTTCGCCGCCGGCCTGTCCTCCGGCCTGCCGCTGGAACAGGCGCTTGCCCGCGCCGGCGCCGCCGGTTCGCTCGCCTGCCTGAAACCTGGCGCCCAGCCGGCGATCCCGTTGGCCAAGGACGTCGACGCGGCGTTGCAGAGATCCAAGGGCTGAGATGAGCACCATGCGTCCCCAGACAAAACATGACGTGCCGCCCGCCGGCGACATCTGTCGCCTGTCCGCCGTTGAACTGGCCGACAGGATCAAGCGAAAAGGCCTTTCCGTTCGCGAGGTGGTGACGGCATTCCTCGATCGGATCGAAGCGGTGAACCCGCGGGTCAACGCCATCGTCTCGCTGCGCGATCGCGCCGATATCCTGGACGAGGCTGACAGGGCTGACGCCCATCTGGCGCGGGCAGGCAATGCGGGCCCCCTGTTCGGCCTGCCCATCGCCATCAAGGACCTTGCCTCGACCACGGGCCTGCGGACATCCTTCGGCTCGCCGATCTTCGCCGATTTCGTGCCGCAAGAAGACGACTTCTTCGTTGAGCGTATCCGCAACGCCGGCGCCATCATCATCGGCAAGACCAACGTCCCCGAATTCGGGCTTGGCTCGAACACCTATAACAACGTGTTCGGGCCGACGCTCAACGCCTTCGATCCCGCCCTGACCGCCGGCGGCTCCAGCGGCGGCGCGGCGGTCGCACTGGCGCTCGACATGGTGCCGCTCGCCGACGGAAGCGATTTCGGCGGCTCGCTGCGCAACCCGGCGGCCTGGAACAATGTCTACGGTTTTCGGCCGTCGCAGGGGCTTGTGCCCGGTGGGCCCGATTTCGAGGTCTTCCACGCGCAGATGGGCGTGGAAGGACCGATGGGCCGCAACGTCGCCGACATGGCTTTGCTGCTCGATGTGCAGGCGGGTTATCATCCGCACGCACCATTGTCCTATGAGAAGCCAGGCTCGTTCCTCGAAGGTCTCGCGACACCAGTGACTGGTGGGCGCATCGCCTGGTTTGGCGATCTCGGCGGTCATCTGCCGATCGAGCCCGGCATTCTCGACCTGTGCGAGACTGCTGTCGGGCGGTTCGCGGAAGCATCCTTCGTGACGGAGCCGTTGCTGCCGGATTTCGATTTCGAGGCGCTATGGCAGGCCTTCGTGACACTGCGCCAGGCCAGCAGCGGCTGCGCGCTCAAGATCCACTACGACGATCCCTCCAAGCGCGGCCTGCTGAAGCCGGAAGCCATCTGGGAAGTGGAGAACGCGATGCGGCTGACCGCGCCGCAGATTCGCGCGGCCTCGGTTGTCCGCACCTCCTGGCATCGAACGCTGCTGTCGATCTTCGACCGCTTCGATCTCATCGCGCTGCCGACCGCGCAGGTCTTTCCCTTCGACGTCGGCACGCACTGGCCGCGCGAGGTCGCTGGCCGGGCGATGGACAGCTATCACCGCTGGATGCAGGTTTCGGCATATGCCACGCTGGGCGGCTGCCCGGCGGTCAACGTTCCCGTTGGCTTCGACGAAAAGGGCCGGCCAATGGGCATGCAGTTGATCGGGCGGCCGCGCGGCGACCTTGCCGTGCTGAAGGCGGCGGCCGCCTATGAGGCGACGCTGCCCTGGCAAGCCGGTGCCTGAATGGTGTGATTTGGCGCCCCATAGTGTGTGGAGCGCCTGCTTGCACCGGAATGGCAGCCATGCATTGATTGAGGTTGGCCGCATCGCTCTGGCGGCATTGTGGGAGGGAAAACCATGTCGCTGGAACTCTATGCCGCCTATGTCCTTGCTTGCATCGTCATCATCCTGGTGCCCGGTCCGACCGTCACCCTGATCATCGCCAACAGCATCCGACATGGCTCCCGCGCTGGCCTTGCCAATGTCGCCGGCACGCAGGCCGGGCTTGCCTTGATGATTGCCATCGTCGGCATCGGCCTCAACACGCTGATCGCCGGCATGGGCCACTGGTTCGAATGGGTCAGACTGATCGGCGCCGCCTATCTGATCTGGATGGGCGTGCAGATGTTCCGTGCCAAGGGCACGCTGAATGCCGATGGAACAACCAGGAAACCGCGCGGCGGCTTCTTCCTGCAGGGCCTGCTGGTGGCCCTAAGCAACCCCAAGACGCTGGTGTTCTTCGGCGCCTTCTTTCCGCAGTTCATCTCGCCTTCCGGCAACTACTCGCTGCAGATCGTCGTCATGGGTCTCACCGCCATGATCTTCGCCGCCATGTCGGATTCGACCTATGCGCTGGCCGCCAGCCGCGCCGGACGCCTGCTGTCGGCTCACCGCATCAAGCTCATGTCCAGGATCAGCGGCAGCTTCCTGGTCGGCGGCGGCCTGTGGCTGGCGTTCTCGCGCTCGAAGTAAAGGTATCGCCATTGGCCGGGCGTCGCGTAAAGCCGCATCACCTGGCAGGATAGTGGCTGATTGCAAGTCTGTTTTCGTGCCACTACATGAATCTTTATTGAGGGATTCATGTCTGTGTCGTGGACTTATGTGGGCTTGAAGAGGAACGCGCCTGGCGTGGTCCTCTTCGGGGGTTTATTTGCGATAATGGTCATGTTGGCCCAGAACAAGTGGGCGAATGACGCAATCCCGATCCGGTCGGTTGTTGCGATCGATGGAACGATCAAGAGCGTCTACTGGGGCAAGAATAGCGGCCCCACTTACGCGTTGTCCCTCGACGACAACTCGTTGGTATTTGTCGACGATGAGCAACCGCACCTCATCGGCTCGAACGTCAGGATTGAGCGCGTTACCCGCAACAATGGTGCCGTTTCTTACCGGTTTGCCGATTGAACCATGGCAACTGGATTTACTCTTAGAAACCGCCTGCTTCTGTTTCAGGCAGAATATCGCGACGCAATTGGTGGCGTCGCTTTCTTTTGCGCGCTCGCTGTTGCAGCCGCTGTCCCGATCGTGTTGAGCCAGAACAACCGGGTTGTAAGCACCCTACGCGTGGGAGGCATCGTCGAAAACGTCACGCCGATGCCTATAAGTCCGAAGGCCATCGCCAGCCGAGGGCTTTATTTCCCATATGGCATCCGGCTCAACGACAGCAATGCCCTAATATTTGTCGACGGTGAGCTGGACACACCACACATGATCGGGTCGGAGGTTTCGGTCGAGCGGCAGCACCACAAGAACGACACCGACACCTATCGACTGGCTGAGCGGCCATGACGCATGCCGCCGAAAGCGCGGCGGCTCTGGGCGACATGCATCAAGGGAGGAAGAGTTAAAGCCGCCCCAGCCTCTCCACCAGCAGCGCGAAGAAGCCATCATGGTCGATGTCGCGCATCACCATCGCGTTCTTCGGCCGCTTGGTCACGCCCCACCAGTCGATCACGGTCATGCCCATGGTGAGTTCCGAGGCGGTTTCGATGCTGACGTTGCAATGGCGTCCCTTGAACAGCTCCGGCTTCAGCAGATAGGCGATGACGCAGGGGTCGTGCAGCGGTCCGCCATCGGTACCGTACTTGCCCTCATCATAACGCTCGAAGAATTCCAGCATGTCGGCGGTGGCGATGCCGACCTTGGTGCCGAGCGCACGGAAGGCCTGCGTGCGCTTGGTCGTGGTCAGCGCCTTGTGGGTGACGTCGAGCGGCATCATGACGATCGGAACGCCGGACCGGAAGACCACATCGGCCGCGTGCGGATCGACATAGATGTTGAACTCGGCCGCCGGCGTGACATTGCCGCCTTCGAAGTAGCCGCCGCCCATCAGCACGATTTCCTTGATGCGCGGCGCGATCCTCGGCTCGCGGATCAGCGCCAGCGCGATGTTGGTGAGCGGCCCGAGCGGGCACAACGTGACGGTGCCGCTTTCTTCCTTCATCAGCGTCTCGACGATGAAGTCGACGGCGTACTGGTCCTGCAGCTTCATCACGGGTTCGGGCAATTGCGGTCCGTTGAGGCCGGTCTGGCCATGCACCTCCTCGGCGGTGACGAGTTGGCGCATCAGCGGTCGGATGGCGCCGGCATAGACCTTGATGTCCGGCCGTCCGGCCAGTTCGCAGATCTTGCGGGCATTCTTTTCGGTAAGCTTCAGCGGCACATTGCCGGCAACAGCAGTGATGCCGACGATCTCCAGCTCATTGCTGCCAAGCGCCAGCAATATGGCGACGGCATCGTCCTGGCCGGGATCCGTGTCGATGATGATCTTGCGATTCTGGGGCATTTCAATTCCTTGTTTGGCGGGGTCGCGGACGCAGGCTGGCTGCCAGATCGAACCGCTCGGACGGGGGAGTGTCCCCGACCTGCGCGCTTCTCACTGGATCTTCAAGCGCCATGTCGATCATAATTGTGAGTCCACGACGTGGTCTTTTTTGGCGGGCATCTTCATGGCTTGAACTTGACCGCGAGGCGGACCATATCAAGACCATCGGGAAAAATGCCATCCGGGTTTTTCCACTTTATGTCGCTCTTGAGAGGACAGTGTAACATGAGCCGAATGACGCCTTTTTCCAGCCCGCTTCTCCTCGGTTTCGACGCCATGGAAAAGACCCTGGAACGTCTGGCTAAATCCGGTGACAGCTACCCTCCCTATAACATCGAGCGCCTCAGCGGCGCCGACGGCAAAACCGAAAGGTTGCGCATCACGCTTGCCGTCGCCGGGTTCGCTGAAAGCGATCTGGATGTGACCACGGAGGAAAACCAGTTGGTCGTGCGCGGTCGTCAAAGTGACGATACCGAGCGCGAATTCCTTCACCGCGGCATTGCCGCGCGCCAGTTCCAGCGCTGTTTCGTGCTGGCCGACGGCATGCGGGTGATCGCGGCGGAGCTGAAGAACGGACTGTTGTCGATCGATCTCGATCGGCCGGAGTCCGAACGGCTGGTACGGAAAATAAACATATCGGTGAAAGACTGATCTTTACCACTGCATCGGCCGGAAGGTCGGTACCGATCTGCCGAAAGCACGATGCAGCAAACTGAATGGCTCTTATGCAGGATGGCCTTGAGCGGCATCCTCGCGCCAAGGAGGCTAGAAATGACCAGAACTGACGAAACCATCACCATGACCAGTGGCGAATTCGCCCATCTCGGCGAGGGCTCGGTCGCCTATCTGCGCAAGGTCTCGAGCGACGAATTGCTCGGCCGCTTCCCCGGCCTCGGCGAAATCGCTCCCGGCATGCAGCTGTGGGCACTGTTTGCCGCCAACGGCCAGCCGATCCTGCTCGCCGACGCACGCGACAGGGCTCTGGCTGGCGCCATGGAAAACGACCTCACCACGGTCGCCATTCACTAAGCATGATCCCGAAAAGCGGGGACCCGGTTTTCGGAAAAGATCATACGGTGAAACGGCAAGGGCCGCCCGAGGCGGCCCTGCACGGGGATTTCAAAGCAAGAATTTCAGGCGGCGTGCGAAGCCTGGGTGTCCGACAACAGCGCATGGATAGCCACGGCGTCGCGCGTACCCCTGATCTTGGCCACGGTATCGGCATCGCGCAGCACGCGGGCGATGCGCGACAGCGCCTTGAGATGGTCGGCGCCGGCACCTTCAGGCGCCAGAAGCAGAAACACCAGATCGACCGGCTGGTCATCCAGCGCCTCGAAGTCGACCGGCGTTTCCAGCCGGGCGAACACGCCGGCGATGCGCTTCACGCCGGCCAGCTTGCCATGCGGAATGGCAATGCCGTTCCCCACTCCGGTCGAGCCCAGCCGCTCGCGCTGCAGTATGGTGTCGAACACCTCGCGCTCCGGAATGCCCGAAATCGCGGCCGCCCTTTCGGACAGCAATTGCAGCAGCTGCTTCTTCGAGTTCGCCTTCAACGCCGGCATGATTGCCGGAACGTTGATAAGATCGCTCAGATCCATGCTTGAAAATCCTTGTTCGCCTGCCGTCACCAGTCCCCACCCCTCGTGCGGCCGGTTTTATCCCTGTGCGACCTTGGTCGTGGACGGGTCGATCCAGCCGATGTTTCCATCGGGCCGGCGATAGACGATGTTGAGATGTTCGTTTCCAGCGTTGCGGAACACGAAGACCGGGCTCTCCTTGGTGTCGAGCTCGATGACCGCTGACGCCACCGACATGGTCTGCAGCGTCATGGTTGATTCGGCGACGATGGCCGGCGCGTAATTCTCCGGAATGTCCTCGTCATCGTCCGCAAGCGGCGCCATCACGGCATAGGCGATGTCCGTGGGCTCCCCATTGCCATTGCCTGAATTGTGCGACTTCAGACGGCGCTTGTAGCGCCTCAGGCGGGTTTCCAGCCGGTCCGCAGCGGCCTCGAAAGCCAGCGTCGGATCCTGGGCATCGCCGGTGGCCTGCAGCGAGGCGCCGGAATCCAGCCGGATCATGCAGTCCGCCGAATAGCGCGACCCTGATTTGATCACCGTGACATGGCCGGAAAAGCCGCGATCGAAATATTTGCCGATCGCTTCACCGACACGATCGTTGATGCGCGTACGAAACGCATCACCGATATCCATATGTTTTCCCGATATGCGCAGTTTCATCTGAAAACTGACCTTCCTTGCTCAGGCTTCAAACTGGCCAGAGTTTATACTCGTGGTCCGTGCGCACAAGCTTTGCGGCGCCACTTACGCCGATTTTAAATCCGGACTTTCCAGTTGATCACAAGCCGCCTCTCGGCCTTCCCTAGGCCACCGTCTTGACGGACCATCCGCATGCGGGCAACCAGCCCGTCTCATGCGGGCGGGCTTCTAGCCACTTCACCGCAGCTTGTCAATGAAGCCGGGCCCCGGCGGCAATCGCGGCTGGATAAAGGCCCTGTGGACAACATGCGCTTCCAGGGGCCGCCACTCCGGCCGCCCCCTCCTTCAGGGGCCTGCTACGCCAGAATGGGCTGCACCCTAGCGGCCTGCGCTGGCCAGGGCGCGCTTCTCGCGCCGCCGCTGCACCGACGAGGGAATATTCATGCCCTCGCGATATTTGGCCACGGTTCGCCTGGCTATGTCGACGCCACTCTCCCGCAGCATATCCACGATCGCATCGTCGGAGAGCACGTCGGCGGGCTTCTCCTCGTCGATCAGTTGCTTGATGCGGTCACGCACAGCCTCCGACGAATGCGCGTCACCGCCGCCCGACGCCGCGATCGAGGCGGTGAAGAAATAACGCAGCTCGAACACGCCGCGTGGCGTCAGCATGTATTTGTTGGCCGTGACCCGGCTGACCGTCGATTCGTGCATGCCGATGGCATCGGCCACGGTACGCAGGTTCAGCGGCTTGAGGTGGCGCACGCCGTGCACCAGGAAGGCATCCTGCTGGCGAACGATTTCAGAGGCGACCTTGAGGATGGTCTTGGCGCGCTGGTCGAGGCTGCGCGTCAGCCAGTTGGCGTTCTGCAGGCATTCGGCCAGGAAATCCTTTTCCACCTGGTTTTTCGCATGCGGCGACACCTGGGCGAAATAGATATGGTCGACCAGCACGCGCGGCAGCGTCTCGGCATTGAGTTCTACCGTCCAGCTGCCGTCATTGGCCGCGCGCACCTCGACATCGGCAACGATCGCGTCGCTGGCGCCGACCGAAAAAGCCGTTCCCGGCCGGGGATCAAGTGCCCGGATCTCGGCCAGCATATCGAGCAGATCCTCCTCGTCGACGCCGCAAATCCGTTTCAACGTCTGGAAATCGCGTCGCGCCAACAGTTCGAGATTGGCGACCAGCGCCTTCATCGCCGGATCGAGACGGTCGCGCACGGCAAGCTGCAGCGACAGGCACTCGGCGAGGTCGCGGGCGAAGATACCGGAGGGCTCGAAAGTCTGGCAGATCGCCAGGACGTTAGCCATGGCGGCGGCGTCCGCGCCCAGGCGAGCCGCGATCTCGGCCATGTCGGCGCGCATATAGCCGGCTTCGTCGAGACCGTCGGCGAGTTCGCTGGCGATCAGCCGGGCCGCCGGATCGGCGAAGGCAAGGGCGACCTGTTCACCGACATGATCACGCAGCGTGATGGCGGCAGCGGCCATGTCGCCCGCGTCGAGGCCTTCGGGCGAGGCCCCTGAGCCATTGCCGGACGCCGACTTCCATTGGGCCGTCAGGTCGGGACCAAGCCGCTCGCTGGTGCCTGGATCGTCGGGAAACAGGTTTTCCAGCGAACTGTCGAGCTTCTCCGAGATCGCCTCGGCGCTCCACGCCCTCTCGCTCTCGAACCAGTCGCCATCGGCGGCGGCCTGCGGCTCGACATCGTTCTTCAGCGCCTGGTCGCTTGCCGCATCATCCTGTGGTTCGGCGCGCTCCAGAAGCGGGTTGCGCTCGATCTCATCGTCGATGAAGCGCTCCAGCTCGACATGGGTGAACTGCAACAGCCGAATCGACTGCATCAGCTGCGGCGTCATCACCAGCGACTGCGACTGTCGTAGCTGTAGCTTCGCCGCCAGGGCCATGGTTGGGTTTCAAACGCCTCGTCTACGCATCCGCACCGCGGACAGATTTTTTCAACCGGCCATAAAAACTGGCCCGGCTTTTGCTTGTCAAGCAATGACTAGCAAATCGCGTTTACGAAGACGTTATCAGGCGACAAAATCGAATAAATCACGCCAAAAATTAGCGAAAATCGCGCTGTCGGCGCGATTTCGTGATCAGAGGGTGAAACCTTCGCCGAGGTAAAGTCGTCGCACATCGGGGTTTGCGACCACTTCATCGGCCCTGCCGTGGGTCAGAACCTGGCCCGCATGGATAATGTAGGCGCGGTCGATCAGGCCGAGTGTCTCGCGAACATTGTGATCGGTGATGAGCACGCCGATGCCACGCGCCGTCAGATGGCGCACCAATTGCTGGATATCGGCAACCGCGATCGGATCGATGCCGGCAAAGGGTTCGTCGAGCAGCATGTAGGCGGGACGCGTCGCCAGAGCGCGGGCGATTTCGAGACGCCGCCGCTCGCCGCCCGAAAGCGACATGGACGGCGACTTGCGCAAATGGCTGATGTGAAATTCCTCGAGCAGTTCGTCGAGGCTGCGCTCGCGCACCTTGCGATCCTTTTCGACCACTTCGAGCACGGCGCGGATATTCTGCTCGACGTTGAGGCCGCGAAAGATCGAGGCTTCCTGTGGAAGATAGCCGATGCCGAGACGCGCGCGGCGGTACATTGGCATCGCGGTGACGTCGAAGCCGTCGATCTCGATCGTGCCCTCGTCCACCGGCACCAGGCCGGTCACCATGTAGAAACAGGTCGTCTTGCCGGCGCCATTGGGCCCGAGCAGCCCGACAGCCTCGCCCGCGCGCACGCCGAGCGTCACGCCGCTGACGACCTTGCGGCCCTTGTAGCTCTTGGTCAGGCCCTTGGCGATCAAGGTCCCCTTGAACTTGGTCGCATCGACAGTCACCGTGGCCGGTGCCGCGAGCGGGCTCGCGGCACGCCCCGACAGACGCGCCATCAGCGAGGATGCACCGGCCATTAGGGTTTTGCCGCGTCCGACTTCGGCGGCGTGATCGACATCATGACGCGCTGGCCACCACAGGGATCGACCTGAGCCAGGCCGCTCTTCATCTGCACGGTCAGCTTGCAGCCCACCAGGACGTTGTCGTTTTGCGACAGAACGACCTTCTTGCCCGAAAGCACCAGCACCTGGCTCTTCATGTCGAAGCTGCCGCTGTCGCCGGTCGCGACCTGTTGATCCGACTTGATGTAGACTTTGTCCTCTACTTCCAGATGATCGATATTGGCCGAGCCGGTCATCGCCGCGCCCGCGGCTTCCGTGCCCTTGGCGGCGGCACTTGGATCCTTGACGTAATAGACCGTCATCTTGCCGGCCTTGAGCACGGTCGGCCCCTGGACGACGCTTACATTTCCGGTGAACACCGCAACGCTCTCCGCCTGCCGAACCTCGAGCTTGTCGCTCTCAATCTGGATTGGCTTGTCGCCGGACAGTTTGAGGCCTGACATCTGGCTGGTGGCGTTCGTTTGCGCCCAGGACGACGCCAGCCCCACGAACAGCAATGCCGAAGTCGCAGCCATGAGCCGCGCCAAACTACTGAGCCGCATTGGATTCTCCGCTCTTTCCCTCTGTCGCCAAGCTGGCGGAATCGATGTTGACGCGCACCCTGTTCTCGAAAATCAGAACCTTGCCATTGTCCTGAACCGACATTGAATCCGCGGTGATCCGTGACGCGCCCTTGCCGACAGCGACGGGATCTCCCGTCTTCATAGTGCCTTTGCCCATGTCGAGGAAGACCGATTTGAATTTGGCTTCCATTCCGTCGGTGGTGCTCACCGTGACGTCGCTGGTCAGGTTCATCGTGTTGCCGTCGCGATCATATGTGCCGCGCGAGGCGCTCACGGTGGCGACATTATCGATGGCGATCGGCAGTTTGGCGTCGATGCCCTCCAGTTCGATGATGCCCTGTTTGGTCACGTCCTGTATGGCGCGCAACGCTGTCATCGAATAGGGCTGATTCAGCTTGGTGAAGCCGTTCAGCTTGGGGTTGGCCATGACAAGCTTGCCATTGGAAAAAGCCGTACCTTCGGCCTGGACCGCGATCGATATGGGCGCGACAAGATAGGAATAGACCGGAAAGCCGATAGCGATCGCGACAGCGAGCAGCGGTATGGCAAACTTCAGGATACGCACGCGGCGCGAATGGCGTTGCGCGCGGCCAAATGCATCGCCCCTCGCCAAGCCAGCCGCCGGGGGAGCCAACTCCGTCTCGGTGTTGGTTGGTTCAATCGTTCGCGCTAACATCACAGCTTTCTTTATAACCCGGCCCGCCGGACACCGCCTATAGGTGGGAAGCCGACGCCCTCAAGCAAGCACAAGCGGAGGAAAACCGCAAAAATATGACAGCCTTCCTTGCGTGAACCAAATCAAATCCATGCTACGTCCTGTCATATCAGATACGGGCATGATGCGTTAATTTTTCGTCCACCACCGGTTGTCAAATCCCCAAGAGCCACTTCGCCTCGATGCAAGCCTCTCAGGAAACCGGTAGCCGGGGGCCGGAGCTTGCTTTAAAAGCGTCTGCTTCCGCGACTATGAGGCAGACCATGGCATTGAGAGCCGACGACCTGATCGACCGCCGCCGCTTGCGGCGGAAACTGACATTCTGGCGCGTTGCGGCGATCGCGATCCTGGCGCTCGGGCTGGTTGCCATCGCCTCCTGGTTCTACGGCGACGAGTTCAGCGGCGCCACGGTCGACCATATCGCCAAGGTCAGGATCGAGGGCACGATCACCGAGGACGATGAGCTGATCAAGCGCCTGGAGAGCATCCGCAAGTCCGACAAGGTGAAAGGCGTGATCCTGGCGATCGATTCACCCGGCGGCACCACGGTCGGCGGCGAAACCATCTATGGGGAAGTGCGCAAGCTGGCGGCCGACAAGCCGGTGGTCGCCGAGGTCGGCACCCTTGCCGCATCGGCGGGTTACATGATCGCAAGCGCGGCCGATCATATCGTCGCCCACAAATCCTCGATCGTTGGCTCCATCGGCGTGCTCATCCAGTATCCGGATGTCAGCGGCATGATGGACAAGCTCGGCATCAAGCTCGAGGAAGTGAAGTCGTCACCGCTCAAGGCTTCGCCCTCCCCGTTCAAGCCGACGAATGACGATGAGCGCGCCATGGTTCGCAAGCTCATCCTGGACAGCTACGACTGGTTTGTCGGCATTGTTGCGGAGCGTCGCAAGATGACCCATGAGCAGGCGCTGGCGCTGGCCGACGGCTCGATCTTCACCGGCCGCCAGGGCGTCGCCAACGGGCTGATCGACGGCGTCGGCGGCGAGACCGAGGCAGTCGACTGGCTGGCGACCAAGGGCGTCGACGCCAAGCTCAAGGTGGTGGAATGGAAGAACACGGAAAAACGCGGCGGCTACCTGTTCTCCAGGACGATGCTGCGTACGATCACCAGCGCGCTTGGCCTGCCCGACTACAGCGGCGATGTCATGCATGAACTTGGCGCCGACCGCTTGTTTCTTGACGGTCTCGTTTCCGTCTGGCACCCTTGAGGGGCCGTTTGGGGCGAGTGAAAAAAGCAAATAAAATCATCCTCATAATTTTGACCGCACAGCTTTCACGGGGACCTCTCTCATGATCAAATCCGAACTTGTGCAGATCATTGCCACGCGCAACCCGCATCTTTTCCTGCGCGACGTCGAGAACATTGTCGGCGCCATTTTCGACGAGATCACCGACGCGCTTGCCGACGGCAACCGGGTCGAACTGCGTGGCTTCGGGGCTTTCTCGGTCAAGAACCGGCCGGCACGCACCGGCCGCAACCCGCGTACCGGCGAATCGGTCGAGGTCGAGGAGAAATGGGTGCCGTTCTTCAAGACCGGCAAGGAGCTGCGTGAAAGGCTGAACGGAGGCAAGTAGGCGCGGTCTCTTTCGACGAGACCAGTCTTCCAGCGGAAAACATCATGCTCAATCGCTTCATGCTCATCGTGGTCTTCGTGCCGCTGGCCATCATCCTGATCGCGCTGGCCGTCGCCAACCGCGAGCCGGTTGCCTTCACCCTGGACCCGTTCAACCCCGGCAATCCGGCGCTGACACTGACCTTGCCGCTTTTCATCTTCCTGTTCCTGGCCCTTGCCATCGGCATGATTGTCGGCAGCGTGGCAACCTGGGTCAAGCAGGGCCGCCATCGCAAGCTGGCGCGCCAGCGCGGCATGGAAGCCGAGAACCTGCGCCAGTCGATCAGCCGTGCGCCCGCCGCACCGCAAGGCCCCACCTTGCCCAAGTCAACCAACTGAACCGGTTGGCATTTTTCTCTCCACGGAGTTTCCCATGCTGACCATTTCGGCCGCCGAGGTCGATCATGCCCTGACGTTTCCCGGATTGGTCGAGACGTTGCGCGCGGCTTTTCGCGATGGCGCGGTGCAGCCCGTACGGCATCACCATGCGGTCGAACGCCCTGATGGCGCGGCGTCCACGCTGCTGCTGATGCCGGCCTGGACCGATTTCAACGCGGCCGGCACGTCGTCCGGCGGCCATATCGGCGTCAAGATCGTCACCGTATCGCCCGACAACAACGCCATCGGAAAGCCCGCGGTGATGGGGCTTTACCTGCTGCTCGACGGCGCCACCGGCGAGCCCGAGGCGCTGATCGACGGCCAGCGGCTGACCCAGTGGCGCACCGCTTGCGCGTCGGCGCTTGCCACCTCCTATCTCGCTCGCGAGGACGCCGCGCGGCTGCTGGTGGTCGGCGCCGGCGCGCTGTCGCCATTCCTTGCCAAGGCGCATTCGGCCGTGCGGCCGATAAAGACCATCCGCATCTGGAACCGCACGCGGTCCAATGCCGAAAAGGTCGCGGGCAGCCTGCGCGCCGATGGCTTCGCGGCGGAAGCCGCTGACGATCTCGACGCCGAACTGGGCCTGGCCGATATCGTCTCCTCGGCGACCATAACAGCAACGCCACTGATCAAGGGCGCGTCACTGAAGCCTGGGGTCCATGTCGACCTCGTCGGTGGCTTCACGCCGACGATGCGCGAAGCCGACGACGATGCGATCGCTCGGGCTCGTGTCTTCGTCGACACCCGTGCCGGCGCCACCAAGGAAGCCGGCGACATCGTCCAGCCGCTGGCCTCCGGCGTGCTGAAGGCTGATGCCATCATCGCCGACCTGCATGAACTGGCGCGCGGCCAGCAAAAGGGCAGGCGGAGCGCAGGCGAGGTCACGCTGTTCAAGTCGGTCGGCGCGGCCCTGGAGGACCTCGCGGCCGGCATTGCCGTCTACGAGGCGCTCAAGCGGTAGCATCAGTGCTTGGCGTAGCGCCCATCGCTTCGGCGATCAGCGCGAAATCGCCCGCGCTGATCGGGAACAGGCCGAAACGCAGCTGATAGCCCCAGTTCGACTTCCCGGCGGTGAATTCCAGCCGGTCGAGCAGCGGTTTGATCGGCGCTTCCCTCGCCTTTGCCCACTCGACATCGCGCCGGAATGGCGTGAAGCCGCCACCCATGTGACCCTGGTAGGGTTCGCCCTCCCTTACGGTGCCAAGCGCGGTAAACGCCTGCAAACCGTCCTTAGCACCGAGAACAGCGCTGGGAGAGTAATAGACGATGCCGTCGCCGGGCTTGACCCGGCGAAGCGGCGCGGCCTTTCCGTGGTTGACCTGCATGAAGCCTTCGGTCCTGCCGCGCCGGACATGCTCGGCCGACGCCACCGCGATCCAATGGGCGCTCATGACTTTTCCCCCGAATCGGACAGCCAGTAGACGCGCAAGCGGTGATCGTCGGGATCAACGGCGACAAAGGTACGGCCGAAATCCAGGTCGGTTGGCGCCTGGATGATCTTCAACCCGCGTTTTTCCCAGTCGGCATGCGTGGCATCGACAGCGTCCGGCGTTTCCATCGCAAACACGATCTCCCCACCCCCGCCGGTCGCCGCCGCTGCCGGCTGCACCGTGTGGCGCGACCAGAGGCCAAGCTTGAAGCCGCCATCGAGCGCGAACAGCACGAAGGTTGGCGCGCTCTCGACTGGTTCCCGACCAAGCAGCGCACTGTAGAAAGCGCCGCTCTCAAGCGGCCGGTCGACATAGAGGATGACGAAATTCGGCGTAGGCATGATCTGCTCTCCAAGGCGTTCACTGTTTCGACTTGAAGACGATAGAAGGAGATACTGTCAGATTCTGGCAGTAGCCGTCACGAACGGCGCGGCTTGTCGAGTGTCGCCCGCCATTCCTTCAGCAGCACCTGGCGGCGGCGCGGGTAGCGTGTATCGGTTGCCTTGAGCTCGGCGATGCGATCGGCGCGAAAATGCCGGAAATCCTGCCGCATCTCGCACCAGGCCACCACCACGCGCACCTTGTCGAAGAAACCCAGCGCGAAAGGCCAAACAGTGCGCTCGGAGGCAGCGCCGCCGGCATCGCGATAGAGAAAGCCAAGCTTGCGCTCGTTGCGGATGGCCTGCCGGACCAGGCCAAGGTCGATGCCTTCCACCGGTTCGGCAGATGGCCCGACCAGGAGCGCGTTCGCGTCGAGATCCTCGCGCAGATCATCCGGCAGCACAGCGGCGATCTTGGCCAGTGCATTGGCGGCAGCGGCGGAAAGGCGGATATCGGGCTGCTTGGCGACCCAGCGCGAGCCCAGCACGATCGCCTCGATCTCCTCATCGCTGAACATCAGCGGCGGCAGCATGAAGCCGGGCTTGAGCACATAGCCCAGCCCCGCCTCGCCCTCGATCGGCGCGCCCTGCCCTTGCAGCGTGGCAATGTCGCGGTAGAGCGTGCGGATCGAAATGCCCAGCTCATCGGCCAGCACTTGCCCACTCACCGGACGACGGTGCCGGCGCAAGGTCTGGATAAGGTCGAGCAGGCGTTCTGAACGGGACATGATTCTCGGGGCTTGCCTGCCCTCACGATAGTGCATGTCGCTCAAAAGCGCGCGGCGGTTTCTGGAGCGGCAAGCCGCACGAGAAACGAAGGCCACAAGCGCCGGCGCGGCTGGGAACCTGACGGAAGATCGCCAGCAAACCCAGCCGCGCCGCAGCAGATCTAGAGGCGGAACACCTTGACCTCGTTGCCGCGCTCCAGCGACTTGTTGGCCACGAACAGTTCCGCCTTCGACATTTCCACATCGCGATCGGCAAGCACGCGAAGCATCGCTTCCAGCCGCCGCAGGGCAATTGCCTTGTTGCGGTGCTGCGAGCGCTCGTTGCGCGCTGTCACCATGATGCCGGTCGGCGAGTGGATGGCGCGCACCGCGCTGTCGGTGGTGTTCTGATGCTGTCCGCCAGGCCCGCCGGCCCGCAATGTTTCGTAACGCACATCGGAGGGTGCGATCGAAACAGCAGCGGGCACGGCTTCCGCCAGGTCCACCTTCTTCACCCCGACGAACCAGTTCCGGCGTTTGTGGCCATGGCGCACCGGGCTCTTGAAGATGAATTTGACCGTACCGCAATACTCCGCCGCCAGCGCCTCGGCATTCACCCCCTCAAGGCTGAGCAATGCCGATTTCGCACCATGCCCATCCGGCTTGTGGCCGAACACGGTTTCGGCTGTGCAATCGCGCATGCGAGCTTCAACTTCGATCGCGCGAACCAGCATCATCAAGGCTATGCGGCATTCCACCGGGCCATTGCCCGATGTTATGAGCAGTTCAGCCTCGGCCATGACCTGCCCTCCTACGTTCGCGGGACGGCTTGTTGCGCGTCCGATCGACTGGACCTTCGACCGCCTTCTTGTAGGTCACCAGAGGCCTCATCGCCGCCAGCGCCTGGACCAGGCCGGCATCCACAAGGTCCTGCACCACCTGTCCGGCGTCCTTGTAGGCCGACGCTGCTTCCTCGATGACCAGATCGCGGTCATCGCAGATCAGTTGCCCGCCCCACTCGTTTCTGAGCAAGGCGTCCCGCTCGGACCTGTTGCGCCCGGCGCGGCCATGCATGGTCGCGCGGTCGTATTTGCGGCCCGCGCCATGCGAGATGCCACCAAGCGATGGCCCCATACCGTCAAGCGACCGCACGACATAACTCAGGCTCGCGCGAGAACCGGCGATCGGTGCCATGTCTCCAGCTCGAACCGCCGCCGAGCCCTTGTGGTGGACGAAGCGGTTACCCCGGTCACGGAC
Organism: Mesorhizobium carmichaelinearum; assembly: GCA_943370265.1. Lineage (GTDB taxonomy): Bacteria > Pseudomonadota > Alphaproteobacteria > Rhizobiales > Rhizobiaceae > Mesorhizobium > Mesorhizobium carmichaelinearum_A. Next base: position 73,842 of record CALRQH020000006.1, on the reverse strand, counting down.
AAGGTTGTGCGGCACATCGGTGACCAGGCGAAGATCGCCGCGCAACGCGCTTGCCGCACGCTCCGCGATCAGCCTGCGGTTGAGCGAGGCCCAGGCAACGCAGACATCGTGCTGGCGCCGCCAATGCATCCCATCCGCCAAAGCCGGATCAAGTCCGGCGGTGATTGCCGACTGGAGATCGAGCATCTGCCCGAACACGAATGCACCAAGACCGCGTGAGCCGGAATGCACCAGCAGATAGAGCTTCTGGCGATCGAACTCGCTTTCGGCTGCCGCATCCATCATCTGGTCGACCGCCTGCAGCTCGCAAAAATGATTGCCGCCGCCGATCGTACCCAGCGCCGCCGGATACAGGTCAGGCGGCAGGTCAGAGGCTGCGAGAGCCTCGACCGGATCGAAGACATCTTCGGCCTCGATCTGGCGCAGGCACTCGACAGCCCTGTCGATCCTGAACTTGCGCAACGGCAGATCGAGTTCGAACAGCGACATGCCGCATCCGATGTCGTTGCCGATCAATTGCGGATGCAATCGGTCCGACAGCACGGCAATGCCGGTCGGACCATACTTGCCGGGATGAAGGTCCGGGAAGGCCGCAACCGAACTGACGCCCGGCAGGGCCGCGACCGTCTTCAACTGTTCGAGTGCCGCGCCCTCGATCCAAGTCCGCGACGAAAAATAGTGCTGGATATGCGCCGCTTCGGCAACGCATGGCGAAGAGGAGCCTGAGCCCCCGATAAAATTGCCCATGATGGAACACTTCTGGAAACAGGTCAGGAATCGGACGCCGTCAGGCATCCGTTCGACCGGCGGCAGTCAGCAAAAATGCTGGCTTACGCCGGAACCCCTGCGGGGCGCGCGGTGATGTTCGTCATCTTTCGCTCCCATTCCAGAAAAACAATGGGGGGTCTCATAGACGAAAACGACAAAAACACAAGCGCGCGCCGATACGCCAAATCCCTATGCATCTTTGAAATCAGTCGATCCGTAAGGCATGGTGCCGGTGTGCGCCAAACAGCCAAGACCATGATCGCTTGTTGCGCCATCGCGGTCGTCATGCCAAAAGCGGCCACGCCGTTCGGAGATGCCGCTTCTTGAAGTCTTTTCGCGACAAACGCCGCGACAGCCGCCCGCACCAATCCACGAAGGGCGCGACGGAACAACCGCGCCCGCGCGCCGGCCATGCGGCTGCGGCCAGGCCTGATCCAAAGCCGCGCGAGCAGCGCGAACCGAACGCCGACGAGCAGCCGAAATCCGCACCGCGCATCCTGGCCCGCCGCGACGGCACCCTGCCCGCCGAGCATCTGCCGGTGATCCTTGAAGTGGCGCCCAACGCCGACTATGCGCTGCTCGACAGCGGTGCCGGCCAGAAGCTCGAGCAATACGGTCCCTATCGCATCGTGCGGCCCGAGGGCCAGGCAATCTGGCAAAAGGCATTGCCGACAAAAGACTGGGAGCGCGCCGACGCCATCTTCACCGGCGACACCGACGAGGAAGGCATCGGCCGCTGGCGTTTTCCGAAAGTGCCGCTCGGCGAGACCTGGCCGATGAAGCATGACGGCATCGATTATCTCGGCCGCTTCACCTCGTTTCGCCATGTCGGCGTCTTTCCCGAACAAGCCTCGCACTGGGATCACATGGCCGGGCTGATCGTCGCCGCGAAGCGGCCGGTGAAAGTGCTGAACCTGTTTGGCTACACCGGCCTTGCGTCGCTGGTAGCGGCACGCGCCGGCGCCGAGGTCACCCATGTCGATGCCTCCAAGAAGGCGATCGGCTGGGCCCGCGAAAACCAGGAGATGGCCGGTCTCGGCAATAAGCCGATCCGCTGGATCGTCGACGATGCGGTGAAATTCGCCGAGCGCGAGGAGCGCCGGGGCAGCCGTTACGACATCATCCTGTTCGACCCGCCGGCCTATGGCCGCGGCCCCAAGGGCGAGGTCTGGCAATTGTTCGAGGACCTACCGGCATTGACCGATCTCTGCCGCTCGATCCTGACCCCAAAACCGCTTGCGGTGGTGCTGACCGCCTATTCGATCCGCGCCTCCTTCTTCGCCATCCATGCCCTGATGCGCGACACTTTTGCGGGCATGGGCGGCAAGGTTGAATCGGGAGAGTTGATCATCCGTGAAAAATCCGCCGGCCGGGCGCTTTCGACCTCATTGTTTTCGCGTTGGGTGGCCTGAATGAATGAGCGGCATGCAGGCTCGCCAGGATTGGTGAGGGAAGTCACCAGCCTCGCCAACCCGCTGGTGAAGGACATCAAGGCGCTCGCCCAGAAGAAATTCCGCGACCAGCAGAATGCCTTCATGGCCGAGGGGCTGAAACTGGTCATCGACGCGCTCGATCTCGGCTGGTCTATCAAGACGCTGGTGTTCGCCAAGGCCGGACGCGGCAATGCGGCGGTGGAAAAAGTCGCCGCGCGCACCGTCGCCGCCGGCGGCACCGTGCTCGAAGTGTCGGAGAAGGTGCTTGTCGCGATCACCCGCCGCGACAATCCGCAGATGGTGGTCGGCGTCTTTTCGCAGAGATTCCTGCCGCTCAAGGATATCCGCGCCGACAATGGCGACGTCTGGGTGGCTCTGGACCGCGTGCGCGACCCCGGCAACCTCGGCACTGTCATCCGCACCATCGACGCCGTCGGTGCCAAGGGCGTCATCCTCATCGGCGAAACCACCGACCCGTTTTCCGTCGAGACGGTACGGGCGACGATGGGCTCGATCTTCGCCGTGCCCGTGGTCAAGGCCAGCCAAGAAGCTTTTCTTGCCTGGCGCGAGGGTTTTTCGGGCCTTGTCGGCGGGACACATCTGAAGGGAGCGGTCGACTATCGCTCGATCGATTATTCCCGGGGCCCGGTGCTGCTGATGATGGGCAACGAGCAGCAGGGGCTGCCAGACAATCTGGCCGCGAGTTGCGACAGGCTGCTGCGGATACCGCAGGCGGGCCGCGCCGATTCGCTCAACCTCGCCGTCGCCACCGGGATCATGCTGTTCGAGATCCGGCGCACCGCGCTGAAGCTCGAACCTGTCGCCGATTTGTAATGGAGGCTGCCAAGCCGTGAAGTCATGGTCCCCCTACGCCCTGCTGGCGGTCGCGGCAATCGCGCTCGACCAGTGGATAAAATACATGGTGGAGACCGGCCTCGCCTTTCAGGAAAAGCTCGACCTCGTGCCGTTCCTGGCGTTGTACCGCACCTACAATACAGGCATCGCCTTCTCGATGTTCTCGTCCTTCGGCGACACCGGCCTGATCGTCATCTCGCTCGCCGTCGTCGTCTTCGTCCTCTATCTCGCGACCCGCACGCCGTCCGGACATGTGTTTGCGCGCATCGGCTTTGCCCTGATCGTCGGCGGTGCGCTTGGCAATCTGATCGACCGCGCCACCTATGGCCACGTCATCGACTACATATTGTTCCACACGCCGGTGTGGTCCTTCGCCGTCTTCAACCTTGCCGATGCCTTCATCTCTGTGGGCGCGGTGCTGGTCGTCTTCGACGAACTTATCGGCTGGCGGCGTGAAGCGAAGCCGCATGGCCCGGATGCCTGAACGATTGACCTGACAGCGCCCTCGCCGCACAGTTCGAGCAACATCCGACCGGGGAGAGAAAATGACCGAAACCTTCAAAGCCATCCTCGTCTCGCGTGACGCCGAGAAAAAACAGTCCGTGGCGGTGACCGATCTCACCGAAGCCGACCTGATGGAAGGCGATGTCACCGTCGCCGTCGAGGCGACGACGGTGAATTACAAGGACGGTCTCGCCATCACCGGCAAGGCGCCGGTCATCCGCCGCTGGCCGCTTGTGCCCGGCGTCGATTTCGCCGGCACCGTCATCTCCTCTTCCCATGCCGACTGGAAAAAGGGCGACAAGGTCATCCTGAATGGCTGGGGGGTGGGCGAGACCCACTACGGCGCCTACGCCGGACGCGCCCGCGTCAAAAGCGATTGGCTGGTGCCTCTGCCGGAAGGCATGAGCGCGCATGATGCGATGGCCATCGGCACGGCGGGCTATACCGCCATGCTTTGCGTCATCGCGCTTGAGCGACATGGCATCGTGCCCGATCGCGGCCCGGTGGTGGTGACGGGCGCCGCCGGCGGCGTCGGCTCGGTCGCCGTCTCGCTGCTGTCCAGCCTCGGCTATCATGTCATCGCCTCGACGGGCCGCAATGCCGAAAGCCCCTATCTGATCGACCTCGGCGCGGCGGAAGTGATCTCGCGCGAGGAGCTGGCCCAACCGGCCAAGCCGCTGGCCAAGGAGCGCTGGGCCGGCGGCATCGACGCAGTCGGCAGCCATACACTGGCCAACGTTCTTTCGATGACCTCCTATGGCGGCGCGGTCGCCGCCTGCGGCCTGGCAGGCGGCATGGATCTGCCGTCGAGCGTGGCTCCCTTCATCCTGCGCGGCGTCTCTCTGCTCGGCATCGATTCGGTGATGGCGCCCAGGGCTGTTCGCATGGAAGCCTGGCGTCGCATCGGCGCCGATCTCGATCTGGAAAAGCTCGCCAGCCTTTCGAGCACCATCGGCTTCGACGACATCATCGCCACCGCCCGCGACATCGTCGAAGGCAAGGTTCGCGGCCGCGTCGTGGTCGACATGTAATCGCGCCTTTCTGATCGTCATCGCGCGCCGCGTGACGCTCGGGCGGGCCGGATTTCAGCCCAAAACAACACATCCGCTAAAATTCGAACGATCCGCCGCAGTCTTCCATAATTTCTGTCTGGCAAGCATTTCCGCATGACTGCGGAATCCGTCATTGCAGAAACGGAAAGTGCCGAAAGCGTCGACGGGATAATCCCGGAGACGCCAAGGCGGCAGCTTGCCGCCACGCCGCCTCTGGCGCCGGAATTGGCTGCAAGCCACCGCGAAAGCCTGGCGTTCGCGACGCTCTTGGCCATCGCCATCCTGGCTTGCCTCGCGCATCTCACCGGTGCACCGCTCTTCATCACGGCCGGTCTTTTGGCCGCCTGCATGGCCGGCCTCGCCATACATCTGCGCTCCAAGCGCGCGCACCGCCGCACGGCGGCCTTGCTCGATGCAACCACTGCCCGCAGCCGCGCCGAGATCGAGACGCTGGCCGACCGCATGTGGGAGATGCAGGAGAGCGAGGAGCGCTTTCGCGGGCTGATCGATGCCCTCGGCGACCTCGTCGTCCACCGTGACCGAGACGGCCACATCGTCTATGCCAACAAGGTCTTCGGCGATCTTGTCGAAAGCGATCCACGCGACCTTGCCGGCAAGACGCTGGCGGAACTCGGTATCGACGTCGGCGTCGTTCCCGACGCTGCATTCTCCGACCATGAATGCCTGAGTTCCACCGATGTCGCGATCCGCACACCGAACGGTCCGCGCTGGTTTTCATGGATCGAACTGTCGGTGCGCGAAAAGGACAGCGGCGCCGTCTCGCATCGCGCGATCGCCCGCGACATCACCGCCCGCAAGCGCGCCGAATCGTCACTGATCACCGCCCGCGAGCGGGCCGAATATGCGAGCCAGGCCAAGTCGCGCTTCCTGGCCACCGTCAGCCACGAAATCCGCACACCGATGAACGGCATCATGGGCATGGCGAGGCTGTTGGCCGACACAAGCCTTTCCCTTGAGCAGCAGACATACGTCAGCGCCGTCTCCACTTCTGCCAGCGCCCTGCTCGCCCTGATCGAGGACCTGCTTGACTATTCCAAGATCGAGGCCGGCCGTTTCGACCCCGAACCTCAGCCGATGTCGGTGCGCGAGATTGCCGACAACGTCGTCGAGCTGCTGGCGGCGCGTGCCTTCGCCAAGAACATCGGCCTTGGCTGTCACGTCGAACCCGACGTGCCGCAGATGATCACCGCCGATCCGGGCCGGGTGAGGCAGGTGTTGCTCAACCTGATCGGCAACGCCATCAAATTCACCGACAGCGGTGGCGTACTGGTGAGCATCGCGCGCGCCCGCACTGAAACCACCGACCGCATATGCTTCACCATCGCTGACACCGGTCCTGGCCTGCGTGACGAGGATATGGAGCGCATTTTCGAGGAGTTCGAGCAGGCCGACGGCACCTCGACGCGCGCCCATGGCGGCGCCGGTCTCGGCCTCGCCATCTCCAAGCGCCTGATAGCGGCCATGGGCGGCACCATCTCGGTGTCGAGCCGGCTCGGCCAGGGGTCCGAATTCGTCGTCGAAATCCCGGCGATATCGGCCGTCGAAGCCCCGCAGAACCGCCGCCACGCGCTGTTGGGCCGCCGCGCGGTGATCCTCTCCAGGAACGCCATCGAGGCCGACGCCATCGCGCGTACGATCCGCGCCAATGGCGGTACTGTCGATCTCGCCACCACAGCCGCCCAGGCGATACTCTACGCGGCGGGCTGCGATGTGCTGCTGATCGATGCGGCCATGGAAGAGAACGAAGGTAAGCTGCTCAAGCGGCTGCGCCAGAGCGGCTTCACGGACTGCGAGGCCGTCACCCTGATCGCGCCGACGGATCGCGGCATGCTCGGCGAGTTTCGTGCAAATGGCTACGCCACGTTCCTGGCCCGGCCGGTGCGCGACAGCACGCTGTTGCGCGTGCTTTTGACCAACCATGTCGGCATTGTCGCCCAGCCGCCGCTGGAGAAGCGCGGCACGCCCTCTGTCCGGGCCGTCGGCCGCCGCCGGAGTGGCCTTTCCGTGCTGATCGCCGAGGACAACGACATCAACGCCATGCTGGCCCGCGCCACGCTGCTGAAGGCTGGACATCGCGTGAAGGTGGTTGGCAACGGCAAGGCCGCGGTCGAGGCCGTGACCGAGGCGGCCCACAGGAACCGCTTCGACGTCGTGCTGATGGACCTGCATATGCCGGTCATGGATGGCCTCGACGCCATCGCGGCGATTCGCCGCCACGAGGAGGAAACGGCCACGCCGCCGGTTCCGATCATGGTGCTGTCGGCGGACAGCCAGGAAAAGACCCGCCACGCCGTGCTTGCCCATGGCGCCAGTGGTTTCGTTACCAAACCGCTGGACCCCGAAGCATTGGTCAATGCCGTCGAGGCACAGGTCGCGGCCTGAGTTTTGTTGTGGGCCACCGTGCCCGCGCAAGGCGGCTTTGCTGGCGTAAGGTAGCCGGTTGAAGGCATTCGCCAGCCGACGAAGTATTGCCCGCGACGCCGTATCACGGTACTGTCACAATCCTGTTGCACCTACACCGTATCCCCGTGCCAAGAGGGATGGCTCGAAGGAGAATCACTCGTGCATACAGTTATGCCGGAATGTGACACTCGGCCCAACGCTGGCGGCGCACTGCTCGCCGGGCGGAGCGTCGACACAGTCATAAAAGGCGCGTCGCTCGGTCGTATCGGCAACCTCGAAGTGCGGCTCGCCCGCAACGAGGCGGAAATCGCTGCCGCGCAGGAAGTGCGCTACCGGGTATTCTATGACGAGCTTGGCGCGAGGAAGGATCTGTTCCAGGCGCAGGACCGGCGCGACTCCGATCGCTTCGACCCGCATTGCGACCATCTGCTGGTTTTCGACACCACGCTTTCCGGCCCCGAGCACCGCCGCATCGTCGGCACCTACCGCCTTCTGCGACAAGAGATCGCGGCGACCGCCGGCGGCTTCTATTCCGAAGGCGAGTTCGAGCTGACCAAGCTGATCGCCCGCCATCCTGGCCAGCGCTTCCTTGAGCTCGGTCGCTCCTGCGTTTTGCCGGAATACCGCTCGAAGCGCACCATCGAAGCGCTCTGGCAGGGAATCTGGGCCTACATCAATCACTACGGCATTGGCGTGATGACAGGCTGCGCGTCATTCCCCGGCATGGTGCCGGCGGTGCACGCCGAAGCGCTTACCTATCTTGCCCATCACTGCCGGACAGATTCGGCCTGGGACGTGCGCGCGGTCGCCGGGCGCTATTGCTCGATGGACCTGATGCCGATCGAGGCCGTCAGCGCCAAGGCGGCGATCGCTGCCATGCCGCCGCTGGTAAAGGGCTATCTGCGCGTCGGCGCGCGCATCGGCGACGGCTGCGTCATCGACCGCGAATTCTCGACGGTGGACGTGTTCGTGGTCATGCCGGTCAAGGAAATCGGCGCCCGCTACGTCAATTACTATGGCGGGGAAGCGCAACGCTTCGCGGCATGAAATTAGGGAATAGTCAGTAGCTATTAAGGACGCATGGACGTCCAATTATTTCAACATACTACTTCCTACTCCCTATCACGGAATGTCTTCCGGCCGCCGGCCGGGCCGGCTCTTGTAGGACGGAAACGACCAGCCGAATTTAAGCGCGCCGCCGCGCACGACGAACGCCGCCACGAAGCCGGCCAGGCTCGACACGAGCGGCGGCAGGCCGGCGATATCTCCGAGCGTGTAAAGGGACGCGCCGGCAAGGGCCGCAGTGACGTAGATTTCCGGTTTCAGCAACACCGATGGCTCGCCGGCCAGGAGATCGCGCAGGATGCCGCCGAAAGTGGCGGTAAGCATGCCGGTGATGATCGAAACCACCGGCGAACCGGTGATTGCCAGCCCCTTGGCAGCACCCATCACCGAAAAGGCGGCCAGCCCGACGGCATCCAGCCACAGCAACAACTTGTAGCGGGACTCGAACCGATGCGCGGTGAAGAAGACCATGACCGCTACCACCGCGCAGATCAGCACATAGTCGCGGTTCACCACCCAGAACACCGGCACGTTGAGGATCAGATCGCGAAACGTGCCGCCACCGATGCCCGTGACGCTAGCCAGGAACAGGAAGCCGATGATGTCTAGCTGCTTGCGCGATGCGGCAAGCGCACCCGTCGCCGCGAAGACGGCAACGCCGGCATAGTCGAGAAGCGAGATGGGGTTCAAGGGCATGAGCAGCAGGGATTAGGAGTCGAGCGTATGAATAGCACGAAGCCGCGCGATTGATACGACTGCCTTATCTTCCCTACTGCCCTACTGCCTAACTCCTAAACTACGCGTCCTTCTCGGCCTGCTCGTTGACCGGACCTGGCTCGACTGGCGCGGCCGCCAGCTTCGGGCCGCCCTTGGCAACGCCGACCATGGCTGGGCGCAGAACCCGCTCGCCGATCGAATAGCCGGGTTGCACGACCTGGACGACCGTGTTGGCCGGTACATCCGGATTGGGGACCTCGAACATCGCCTGGTGGAAATTCGGGTCGAACTTCTCGCCTTCGGGCGCAAGCTTCTTCACGCCGTGCCGTTCCATCGCCGACAGCATGGCGCGCTCGGTCAGTTCGACACCGTCGATCAGCGCCATGAAGCCGGCGTCACCCGACGCCTTGGCCTCGGCGGGGATGGCATCCAGCGCGCGGCGCAGATTGTCGGAGACCGACAGCATGTCGCGCGCGAAATTGGCAACCGCGTAGGTACGCGCGTCGTGCACGTCGCGCGCGGTGCGGCGGCGCAGGTTCTCCATCTCGGCCGCGGTGCGCAGCGCACGGTCCTTCAGCTCTTCATTTTCCTTCAGAAGCCGCACAAGTGCTTCATAGTCGCCGTCGACACTGCCCTGCGCACGCTCGGCAGCGGCGTCGATCGCCTCGATTTCATCGGGCGCGCGTTCGTCTTTTGCCTGGTCGCTCATCGCCGTTTCCCGTCATTTCGAATGTTTCGGATTTGTGCCCGATATCGAGGTTTGGCGGCCAAAAATCAAGGGGTAAGCGATACGGGAGGCCATCAGCCGACCTCCGGCCGCCTACGGCCGATGCTTCGATTTTAATTCAAACTTTACTGTAATCGTCGGCTTTGCTTGCCACGATGATGTGATGGGGGAACCATTCCCTTGCTGGAGGAGTTTCGAGACCGACAAAGGATTTTGAGATGATGACCCGCAAGAATGGCGAAAGACCCGAGAGCCTCGCCGCCGACATCAGGCGCCAGATGAGCACCGAGGCGACGAAGCGCTTTCTGCGCACCTTGCCGGCCTTTCGAGCGGATAATGACATTCCGGAGCATTTCAGGGAGTTGCTCAACCGTCTCGACGGCGTGGAGAACCTGGTGGCCAGCGACAGGTCCCGTTGACAGAGCGTTGCCCGGCAGGCGCGCCTTGCCTCTTGTTGCACGATCGAGGATCGCCCAGGAAACGACTTTTCCTGCCGCCCCTGGCCCGCTGTTCCGCCTATCGCGCGTCAATTACGCGCAGTAATTTCACGTGATCCTTGCCTTGCGGCAACCGGGTGCGCCGCCTATGCTTCCTGATGAACATGATTTCCCCTGACGCGGCCGCCAACAGCAAGCGTGCCTGGTTGAAGATTCTGGCGCGCTACAAGAAGCCGGACAGGCGGCGCAGCGCCATCGAACTCGCCATAACCCTCATTCCCTTCGCAACGCTCTGGGCGCTGTCCTCGGCCGCCTATGCCTATGGCCACTGGTGGGGCTTGATCCTCATCCTCCCGGCGGCCGGCTTTCTGGTGCGGATTTTCATGATCCAGCACGATTGCGGCCATGGCTCCTTCTTCGCCAATCGCTACGCCGACGATTGGATCGGCCGCGCCTTGGGCATCCTGACGCTGACGCCCTATGATTGCTGGCGGCGTGCCCACGCGACCCATCACGCCACCGCCGGCAATCTCGACGAACGCGGCATGGGCGACATCAGGACGCTGACCGTCGCCGAGTACCGGCGCCTGTCCTGGCGTGGCCGCCTCGCCTATCGTCTCTACCGCCATCCCCTGGTCATGTTCGGCCTCGGCCCGACATGGCTCTTCATCTTCGAGCACAGGCTGCCGGTCGGCATGATGCGCGGCGGTCTGACGCCGTGGGTGTCCTCCATGTCCACCAATCTCGCGATCGCGGTCGCCGCCGCCTTTCTGATCTGGCTGGTTGGTCCGGGCGCCTTTCTGGTCGTCCATCTGCCCATCGTTATCCTCGCCGGTTCGGCCGGTATCTGGCTGTTCTATGTGCAGCACCAGTTCGAAGAGACGGAATGGGCAAAGGACGACGACTGGGAATTCCAGCATGCCGCACTGCACGGCTCGTCCTACTACGACCTGCCGCCGGTGCTGAACTGGTTCACCGGCAATATCGGCGTTCACCACGTCCACCACCTCTCGGCCAAGGTTCCCGGCTACCGGCTACAGGAAGTGCTGAGGGACTATCCGGAACTGCGCGGCATCGGCCGCGTGACGCTTGTCGACAGCCTGCGCTGCGTCAAGCTGGCCCTGTGGGATGAAAGCCGCCGTAAGCTTGTATCGTTTCGAGAAGCGCGGATGGCGGTTTAGAGCCAATCGACATTGATGGATTGGGCGCGGAGCTTTAAGCAACGCGCACCAACCACCGGCAAAAGATATCCACCAATGAGCGATCTTCGCGTCCTTTCAGATGCTTTCATTCCCGAACTTCCCAACCGCTACAGCGGCAAGGTGCGGGAGAATTACGACCTGCCCGACGGGCGGCGCATCATCATCGCCACCGACCGCATCAGCGCCTTCGACGTGATCCTGACCTCGATCCCGTTCAAGGGCGAGATCCTCACCCAGATCGCCCGCTACTGGTTCGAAAAGACCGCCGATATCTGCCCGAACCATGTTCTCGAATATCCCGACCCGAATGTTGTCGTGGGCACCCGGCTCGAAATCCTGCCGGTTGAAATTGTCGTTCGCGGCTATCTGGCGGGAACCACCAGCACATCGATCCTGACCAAATACAGGAACGGCGAGCGGGATATGTATGGAACCGTCCTGCCGGACGGGTTGCGCGCGAATGAAAAGCTTCGCGAAGCGATCATCACGCCGACGAGCAAGGCCTTTGATGGCGGCCACGATGAGCCGCTGTCGGAAGCCCAGATATTGGAACAGGGCCTGCTCACGCCGGCGCAATGGCATACAGTGTCAGGCTACGCCTTGCAGCTCTTCGCCCGAGGCCAGACGCGCGCCGCCGAAAATGGCCTGATCCTCGCCGACACCAAATACGAGTTCGGCGTCGACAAGGACGGCAGGGTGGTTCTTGCCGACGAGATCCATACGCCCGACAGCAGCCGCTACTGGATCGCGGCGACATACGAACAGGCGTTCGAGAAGGGCGACCGGCCGGATAGCTTTGACAAGGATTTCATCCGATCGTGGGTCACCGCCCGATGCGACCCCTACAAGGATCCGATCCCGACGATTCCCGAGGAGATCGTCAATCAGGCCTCGCGGGTTTACGTACAGGCCTATGAAGCGATCACGGGCAAGGCGTTTTCGCCCGACCTTTCCGGGGACACGGTCCTCGATCGCGTCCGCGGCAATCTCAAGCGCTATTTCTAGAGCATGATCCCGAAAAGTGGACGCCGGTTTTCTCGGACAAACAGATAGAGCCGCCGCGCCATGCGGCGCGGCGGAAATGGCAATTCGCCGATCAGGCCGCCTGCCGCTCGTCGCGCATCAGGACCTCGCCGTGGCGGATCTCGGTGCCCAGCACTTTCAGGCATTCGCGGATAAAGTTGGACAGGCCCGGCCAGCCCTTGGCCGATACAAGATTGCCGTCGACATGGGCGCCGGTTGGTGCGACATCGATATAGATGCCGCCGGCGAGCGTCACTTCCGGCTCGCAGTAATGCAGCGCCGCCACTTCCCTGCCCCGCACCACGCCATCGACCGCGATCAGGATCTGCACGCCATGGCAGATGGTGAAGATCGGCTTGCCGGCCTCATGGAAATGCCGCACCAGCGCCTGCACCCGCTTGTCGATGCGGATATACTCAGGCCCACGTCCACCCGCCGCATAAACGGCGTCATAGTCGGCCGGCCTCACCTCCGAAAAGGTCTTGTTGAGGATGTAGTCGTGGCCGGGCTTTTCCGTATAGGTCTGGTGCCCTTCGAAGTCGTGCAGCGACGTCTTCAAAATGTCGCCCGCCTTCTTGTCCGGGCAGACGACATGCACGGTGTGGCCAACGGCATGCATGGCCTGTTCAAAGACGAAAATCTCATACTCTTCGCTGAACTCGCCAACGAGCATCAGTATCTTCTTGCCGGCCATTCCCGATTCCTCCCTTATGTCCAATTTATTTTGGATCGCGAAATAATGGACCTATCCTAAGGGCAGGATGGCGAAAGGGAAAGCGAAAAACGAACAATTGGTACGACCAGATATGTCTATTTCCGCCCTTCATCCATCAAGTATCGCTTCATACGGGTTGCAATGGCACCACTGGTTCGACCAGGCTCCAATCAGGCAGCAGCCGCCTTTATCATGTCCGCCGCCTTTTCAGCGATCATGATGGTCGGCGCATTGGTGTTGCCGCCGATCAGCGTCGGCATCACCGAGGCGTCTACGACGCGCAAGGCCTGTACGCCGCGCACACGCAGCTCGGGATCGACCACCGCCATGGCGTCGACCCCCATCGCGCAGGTGCCGACGGGGTGATAGATCGTATCGGCGCGAGCCCGGATATGCGCCATCAGGTCGGCATCGCTGGTGACGCCGGCAGTGTAGATTTCCTTGTTGCGATACTTCGCCAGCGCCGGCGCTTCCAGGATGCCGCGCATCATCTTGACGCCCTTGAGCAGCAGGTCGGCATCGCGTTCGTCCGATAGAAAGCGCGGGTCGATGCGCGGCGGCGCCAACGGGTCTGGCGTTGACAGCCCGACCTCCCCGCGCGAGTGCGGCCTGAGCACGCAGACATGGCAGGAAAAGCCATACCCCATATGCAGCTTGCGGCCGTGATCGTCGACGATGGCGATGCAGAAGTGCAACTGCAGATCGGGCCGCCCGATTGCCGGATCGGATTTCAGGAAGGCGCCGCCTTCCGCATAGGGCGTGGCGGTCATGCCGGTGCCGTCCCTGCGCCAGCGCAGCATATGCCTGAACAGGCCGGGCAGCCCACGCAGGCCGATGCCCATCATGTCGGCATCCCTGGATGTCCAGGCCAGGATGAAATCGAGATGGTCCTGCAGGTTCTTGCCGACACCCGGCAGTTCATGGATGACAGGAATGCCATGCGCTGCAAGTTCGGCGGCCGGGCCGATCCCGGACAGCAGCAGGAGCTGTGGCGAGCCGAAGGCGCCGCCGCAAACGATCACTTCGCGCTTCGCTTTCGCGACCGCCTCGCTCTTACCCATGCGGTAGCGCATGCCGGTGGCCCTTGTGCGGTCAAGCACGATGCGCGTGGCGTGCGCGCCGGTGAGAACGGTCAGGTTCGGCCGATCCATCGCCGGATGCAGATAGGCGGCGGCCGCCGAACAACGCTCGCCGTTTCGGCGTTCGCCCCAGAATTGCGTGACCTGATAAAGTCCTGCCCCTTCCTGTTCGACCCCGTTGAAATCATCGTTGCGTCGGATCTGGCTTTCGCCGCAGGCCTCGACAAAAGCCCGGGCGAGCGCACGCGGTTCCTGCTGCTCCGCGACCCGCAGCGGACCGTCGCCCCCATGCAGGACGTCAGCGCCGCGCTGGTTGCCTTCGGCGCGCCGGAAATAGGGCAGCACCTCGTCCCATGACCAGCCGTCGCAGCCAAGATCGGCCCATTCGTCATAGTCGCCGGGGTGTCCACGTGTGTAGAGCATGGCGTTGATTGCGCTGGAGCCACCCAGCGCCTTGCCGCGCGGCTGATAACCCTTGCGGCCGCCGAGCCCTTCCTGCGGCACCGTCTCGAAGGCCCAGTTGTTGATCTTAGGCCGGCCCGGCAGCAGCGCGATGATGCCTGCCGGCGCGCGGATGAGCAGATTCCTGCCTTCGCCGCCGGCTTCGATCAGACAGACTGTTTTTGATGGATCTTCGGAGAGGCGCGCGGCAAGCGTGCAGCCGGCGGACCCGCCGCCGGCAATCACATAGTCGAAATCCATCATCTACTCCCGATTGGAGCGACGCGCGTCCAGAGAACGCGCAAAGAACGCTCCGCGACTCTTGAACTGCCCGGCGGATGTTTCCGTCCGAACGGCCAAGAAAGGCCCGATCACAGCTGATGTAAAGACTATGGAATTACCGGGGCGCCAACCAGGCGCTACTCGGCGCGAAAGCGACGCCAGGAATATTTGGGTCCCTTGGGCTCCGGTACGGCGGTTGGCTGGTAGTAGAGCCCCAATCCGCCGACCCGGCCTTCTTCCAGGCGCTTCAACAGCACCGGGTTCGAAATCTCGAACTCGTCGAAGCCCAATCGCAGCATATGCGGCAATTGGTCGACCAGCACCTGACCGGTAGCGCGGACCGCGCCCTCGAAATGATGGCGGCTGCGCAGCAATTCGCCCTTGGAGAAGGAACGGCCGTCACTGAAGGCAGGAAAGGCCAGCGCCACGAGTGACAGCTGGTCGAGCAGACCCACGATCTTGTCGAGCTGGTCGCCGGGCTGCAGCAACACGCCGAGGCGTTCTTTTGCCGAGCGGCGCACTTCCGGATCAAGGCCCAGGAAAACCTGCAGCGGCAGGATGAAACGGCCGTTGCCGGACAGCGCCTCGGGGCTTTCGGCATGAGCCCACTCATCCTCGCGAAAACCCGTCGGGGTCCAGAGGCGGGTTTCCGGTTTCGTCGATTCAGTCATCAAAAATTCCTAAAATTCTAAAACGCCAAGGGTGCGTTGAGATTCAGGTCAGGCCGCGCCGAAAATGGTGGCTTCCGAGAACCGGAGCGGAGCGTACTTTAAGTACGTGAGCACCGGAAGCGCAGAAGCCGCCATTTGCAGGTCGGCCTCACCTGAATATCAACCCACCCTATAGTGATGCGTCGGTCAGCGACTTTTCCAGTCCCGACAGATGAATGCCGCACTCGGTCTTGGCATGGCCAGCCCAGCGGCCGCTGCGCGCGTCCTCGCCGGGTTGCACCGGTTGCGTGCAAGGGAAGCAGCCGATCGACAGATAGCCGTAGGCGACCAGCGGATTCTCGCGCAACGCATGCGCACGCATGTAGTCGGCCTGGTCAGATGTCGTCCAATGCGCCAGCGGATTGATGCGAATGCGCGGGCCGACCGCCTCGAACACCGGCAGGGCTGCCCGCGTCGCCGCCTGGAAGCGCTTGCGGCCGGTGAGCCAGGCGCGGAAGGGCGCAACACCACGCGCCAGCGGCTCGACCTTGCGCACATCGCAGCAAGCGTCGGTATTGTTCTGGTGAAGATTGCCGGTCGGGTCGATCCGTTCGAGCGCCGCCTCTTCGGGCTTTATCACCCGGATACTGGTCAGCCCGAAATCGGCGGCAAGCGCGTCGCGATAGCCTAGCGTCTCCTCGAAATGCTTGCCCGTGTCGAGGAAAATGACCGGCAGGGTCCGGTCGATCTTGGAGATCATATGCAGCAGCACCGCCGAATCCGCCCCGAAGGACGAAACCGCGGCGATCTCGTCGTGAAACAGGTCGTTGGCCGCGCGTTCGATGATCTCGAGCGGGTTCAGATGACCATAGAGCGCATCGAACCCCGCCGCCTTGGCGGCGATGCCGTCATCGGCATCGACGATACGGTCAAGCGGCCTTGGCTTCGCCAGCATAGAGCGCCTCCTTGAACGGCGCGGGACCGACACGGCGGTAGGCGTCGATGAATTTTTCCTGGGGATCGAGCCGAAGGCCGAGATAAGTGTCGACGATCGTCTCGATGGCGTCCGTGATCTCTTCCGACGAGAAACCACGACCGATGATCTCGCCGACCGAGGTGTTCTCGTCAGCCGAACCACCAAGCGTCACCTGATAGAGCTCGGAGCCCTTCTTCTCGACGCCGAGAATACCGATATGGCCGACATGATGGTGGCCGCAGGCATTGATGCAGCCGGAGATCTTCAGCTTCAGCTCGCCGATCTCGCGCTGTCGCTCCAGCGAGGCAAAGCGCAGCGAAATCTCCTGCGCTATCGGAATCGAGCGCGCCGTCGCCAGCGCGCAATAGTCGAGGCCCGGGCATGAGATGATGTCGGTGATCAGGTTGGAATTGGCCGTCGCCAGTCCGATGTCGACCAGTGCGTCGTGGACCGCCTTGAGGTCGGCTCGCGCCACATGCGGCAGGATCAGGTTCTGCTCATGGCTGACGCGCAGCTCGTCGAAGGCGTATTTCTCGGCGATGTCGGCAACCGCTTCCATCTGGCTGTCCGAGGCGTCGCCCGGCACATCACCGATGCCCTTCAGGGAGATCGTCACCGCCGCATAGTCGGGATGACGATGCGTCACCACATTCTGGTCGAGCCAATCCGAAAAACTCTTTGAGTCGAGGCGAGCGAGCTTGACCGCCGCGTCGCCTTCGGGCCGGTCGGCAAGCGCCGGCGGCGCGAAATAGGCTTCGATGGCGCGGATGTCGGCGTCCGGCAGTTTCAGCTCGGCGTCCTTCAACTCCTGCCATTCGGCCTCGACCTGGCGGGTGATCTCGTCGACGCCTGTCTCGTGCACGAGGATCTTGATGCGCGCCTTGTATTTGTTGTCGCGGCGGCCATGCAGGTTGTAAACGCGCAGGATCGCCGTGCAGTAGGACAATAAATCCGCCTCGGGCAGGAAGTCGCGGATCTTCCTGGCGACCATCGGCGTGCGGCCCTGGCCACCACCGACATAGACGGCAAAACCAAGCTCGCCGGCCGCGTTCTTCTTCAGGTGCAGGCCGATGTCATGCGTCTGGATGGCGGCGCGGTCGCGCTCGGCTCCCGTCACGGCGATCTTGAACTTGCGCGGCAGGAACGAGAATTCCGGATGCACGGACGACCACTGGCGCAGGATTTCCGCATAGGGGCGCGGGTCGGCGACCTCGTCGGCGGCGGCGCCGGCAAAATGGTCGGCGGTAACGTTGCGGATGCAGTTGCCGCTGGTCTGGATGGCATGCATCTCGACGCTGGCCAGATCCTCCAGGATCGCCGGAATGTCTGATAGCGCCGGCCAGTTGAACTGGATGTTCTGGCGCGTGGTGAAATGGCCGTAGCCCTTGTCGTATTTGCGGGCGATATGGCCGAGCATGCGCAACTGCTTGCCGTTGAGCGTGCCATAGGGCACCGCGATGCGCAGCATATAGGCGTGCAGCTGCAGGTAGACGCCGTTCATCAGCCGCAGCGGCCGGAACTGCTCCTCGGTGATCTCGCCGGACAGCCGGCGCGCAACCTGGTCGCTGAACTCGGCGACGCGGGCCTGGACAAAATCGTGGTCGAACTCATCGTAACGGTACATGCTTCGTCTTTCAGGGCGCGTCCGCCCGTGCTTGGTGTCTTACTGCGCTGCCCGGGCAGCCTGCTTGCCGAGATCGCCACGGATGGTTGGGCCGGCGGCGCGGATCTTCTCGCGCAAGCGCACCGGTTCGACAACGCCGTTGACGACATCCGCGTCGATCAGATTGACGTCGACCACTTCGTTGTCGGCATAGGCCTTGGCGCCGATCGCCTCAAGCCGGTCCTCGGCCGCCTTGTCATGGGCAAGGTCGGCCTGGTCCACCGTCTCGGCCCAGCCGCCATCGGCATACCAGACGGCAATGCCATCGCCGAGGCGGTTGGCGGTCAGTATCTTCATTGGTGAACTCCCTCGGCGGCAGCGATGGACGCGCATTCATGCTTGCGTGCCGCGAGCGGCTCTGACCGTTCGAAATTGGCGCCGGCGACTGCATCGCCGATGATCGTCATGACCGGACCGGTCAGGTCCGCGCGCGCTTCCAGCGACGGCAGGTCGGCGAGTGTGCCATGGAACCGGCGACAATCGGCAAGGCTGGCATTCTCGACCACGGCGACAGCCGTGTCAGGCGACAGCCCGGCCTCGATCAGCCGGCCGGCAACTTCGGCCGCGACCGAGCGGCCCATATAGACGGCGACAGTGGCGCCGGAAATGGCGAGCTTGGCCCAGTCGGGCAATGAATTTCCCTTGAGGTCATGGCCTGTGGTGAACACCATCGAAGAGGACACGCCACGCAAGGTCAGCGGCAGCTCGAAATCGGCGGCGGCGGCGAAGGCCGCGGTGACGCCAGGGACCACCTCATAGCTTATACCGGCATCCCGCAGCGCCGCCATTTCCTCGCCAGCCCGGCCGAACACCAGCGGATCGCCCGACTTCAGCCGCACGACACGCTTGCCTTCACGGCCAAGCTCGACCAGCAGCGTATTGATCTCGGCCTGGCTCTTGGAGTGGCAACCCTTGCGCTTGCCCACCGGCACGCGCTCGGCATCGCGGCGGCCCATGGCAACAACCGCCTCCGGTACCAGCGCGTCATGAACGACTACGTCGGCTTCCATCAGCAGGCGATGGGCGCGCAGCGTCAAAAGGTCTTCCGCTCCGGGGCCCGCGCCCACCAGGGCGATGTGACCCGGGGCCGACGTCTTAGAAAGCAGCAGGTCGACAGCGGCGTCATGCGCCTGCGAAAGCTGGCCAACTTCGACCGCACGGGCCGGCGCTCCGGCGAAAAAATCATTCCAGAAGCGGCGGCGGGCATTGCCCTTCGGCAGCAGCTTCTCCGCGGCGCCGCGAAGCGAGGCGGCAAGTGCTGCAAGCGAGCCGAGCGATGGCGACAGCATGCGGTCGATCCGGCCGCGCAACATCTGCGCCAGGACCGGGCCAGCACCTTCCGTGCCGATGGCAATGGCGACCGGCGCACGGTTGACGAGCGCCGGCGTGAAGAAATCGCACAGTTCCGGCCGATCGACCGCGTTGACGGGAATGCGGAGCCGGCGCGCATCGGCGACGATACGACGATCGAGCGCCTCGTCGCCGCTGGCGGCAAACACCATGACGGCACCTTCGAGATGTGTGCCATCATAGGCGGCATCAATGTGAACCGCGCCGCTCTGAGCGATGAATGTCAAAAGACCGGGTTCGGCATCGTCGGCGATGATGCGCAGCACCGCGCTCGACTGGCCGATCAGCCTTGCCTTGGCCAGCGCTTCCTCGCCATTGCCGACGATGGCCACGACTGCGCCCTCGACCCGCACGAAGACGGGGAAGGCATTGAGCTTGGAGGGTGCATGCGACATGGCGACGAAGGGGACCTGAACAATCCGGCAGTTTTACGCGCGAGCGCCGAAAACCAGAAGGAACCCACTCGCGCACTGCCGTATAAGAGGCAATCGCTTTTCTTAAAGCCAAAGAGCGAAGAGAAAATTATTCCGCATTCAAAAGCAAGGCGGATTCAAGTCGCTGTGGCGGGCCTTGATCCATGGTCTTTCTAGCGGCTGGAAGACCATCGGGCAAAATAGTTTTTTCTAAATTCTACCAACTTAGTAGATTAAAGCCGCCGGCAGGCAGACTGGCCCAGACTGGGCACCGTCTTCTGATCCGCAGTCGCTCGTCCAATTCCGGCATGAAACCAGCCGGGAACATTCCCTTCTGTCACCCGCCGGTTGACCGCCCAGGCAATTTCCGCTTGCGGTGATCGATTTCGTCGCCTTGCGGGTTGCATCGTCGCCACCCCATCCACCATATTGGAAACGCGGCGGCTTCGGGCGGCGCACATCCGACATCGTTGTTTCGAAAGGCGCTCCATAGACAATGCCGCATGACACGCCCCTTATCGCCACCATCGTCGCCGGTCTGGGGCTGGCTTTCGTCTTCGGCGCTCTCGCCAATCGTTTCCGAATACCGCCTCTCGTAGGATACCTGATCGCCGGCGTGCTGGTCGGGCCGAACACGCCCGGCTTCGTCGCCGATGCCGGCCTGGCCAATGAACTGGCCGAGATCGGCGTCATCCTGCTGATGTTCGGCGTCGGCCTCCATTTCTCCCTGAAGGACCTGTTGTCGGTTCGCGCGATCGCCGTGCCCGGCGCCATCGTGCAGATCGGCTTCGCCACCACACTTGGCGCCGGACTGTCCTGGATGCTCGGCTGGTCGATGGGCGCGGGCCTGGTCTTCGGCCTCGCCCTTTCCGTGGCCTCGACCGTGGTGCTGCTGCGTGCCTTGCAGGAACGCCGTCTGATCGAGACGGAACGCGGGCGCATCGCCGTCGGCTGGCTGATCGTCGAGGATCTTGCCATGGTGCTGGCGCTGGTGCTGTTGCCGGCACTTGCCGGCGTGCTGGGTGGCCAGGAACAGGCGGCCGTTCACTCCAACGGCCTGCTGTCGCTACCGGCCAGCTACGGCATATGGGGCGTCGTCGGCATCACCCTGGCCAAGGTCGCCGCCTTCGTGGTTGTCATGCTGGTGGTCGGCCGCCGGGTCATTCCCTGGATCCTGCATTACGTCGCCCACACCGGATCGCGCGAACTGTTCCGGCTGGCCGTGCTGGCCATAGCGCTGGGCGTCGCCTTCGGCGCGGCAAAACTGTTCGGCGTGTCGCTGGCGCTGGGCGCCTTCTTCGCCGGCATGATCATGAGCGAATCCGAGCTCAGCCATCGCGCCGCTGAAGAGTCGCTGCCGCTGCGCGATGCCTTCTCCGTGCTGTTCTTCGTCTCGGTCGGCATGCTGTTCGATCCGTTCAGCCTGATCAGCAATGGCTGGCCGATCCTGGCGACGCTGGTCATCATCGTCATCGGCAAGTCGCTGGCGGCATTCGCCATCGTCCTTGCCTTCGGCTATCCCTTGGCCACGGCGCTGATGATTTCGGCGAGCCTTGCCCAGATCGGCGAGTTTTCCTTCATCCTCGCTGAACTCGGGGTCAGTTTGAACCTGCTGCCTGAACAAGGCCGGGATCTCATCCTCGCCGGCGCCATCCTGTCGATCGTCCTCAACCCGCTGATGTTCATGGCCATCGAGCGCATGAAGCCATGGCTCGACAAGCGCGCTGCCAGGACCGCGCCTGCCGCAGAGGCAAAGCCGGTCGGTCCGGCGACGGAGCCCGGCCAGGTGGCATCGGTCGCCGCGGCTGTCGCGAAGGAAGACGGCCCCCCGCCCAAGACCACGCTCAGCAACCACGCCATCCTGATCGGCTACGGCCGTGTTGGCGGCCTGGTCGGCGCGGCGTTGAAAGGGGCTGCCCTGCCCTTCCTCGTCGTCGAGGATGCCGACAAGACATTGGCGCGGCTCAAGGCCGACGGCATCGAAACCGTGGCCGGCAATGCGGCGAATGCCGAGGTATTCGCCGCCGCCAACCCGGAGGGTGCCAGCCGGCTGATCCTCGCCATTCCCAACGCCTTCGAGGCCGGGCAGATCGTACTGCGGGCACGCGCCGCCAATCCGAACATCAACGTCGTTGCCCGCGCCCATTCCGACGCCGAGGTTGAGCATCTCAAGGGGCTCGGCGCCGACACGGTGATCATGGGCGAACGCGAGATCGCCCGAGGCATTGTCGAGGAAGTGCTTGGCCACAAGCCAGCGCCGGCTGAGCCGTCCGCCGTCTGAGCAATGCCAGGAAGATGGCGCGGTCGATCTCAACCGACCGCGCGCAGGCGAGTTGATCAAGCCACGAATGCAGAGCCGCCATTTTGCGCCACGCTGCCGAGGTATTTCGCCGGCGGCTTCCCAAGCGCCTTCTTGAACATGGTGATGAAGGCAGTGACGGAAGCATAGCCGAGATCGCCCGAGACCTGCTGTACACTTGCACCGGCGGCCAGCTCCCGTATTGCGACGATCAGGTGCAATTGCTGGCGCCAGCGGCCGAAGCTCAGCCCCGTCTCCTTCACGACGAGACGTGCGAGACTGCTCTCGCTGAGTGCAACGCGATTGGCCCACTCCACCAGGGTGCTGCGGTCAGCGGGGTCTTGCGCCAACGCCTCGGCGATCCGCCTCAAGCGCGGCTCGGAGGATATCGGCAAATGTAGCTGCTGGACAGGCATACGCGGAAGTTCGGTGAGCAGCATCCTGGTCAAGAGTTCGCCCCTCGCCTCATCATCCTCCACGCGATCGGACAGTTCGATGATCAGTTCGCGCAGCAGCGGCGAGATCAAAATCGTGCAGCACCGTTCCGGCAGATCGGCGGCTCCGGGCTCAATGTACACGAAAAAAATCCGGGCGTTGGCCGTCGCGACATTGCTGTGCTCCATGTCGCCGGGAATCCAGATCCCGCAATGAGGCGGCACCATCCACAGGCCACTTGGGACGTGGCATGTGACGCCGCCGCCGAGCGCGAAGACGAGCTGGCCTTTGCGGTGCCGATGGAAGGCGACTTCCGCCCGGGTGTCGGGGATGTCAACGCGCACCGCAATCACCGGCACGGAAAGCTCATCCACATCGAAGTTGAGCCAAGGATAGCGGAAGGGCTGTCTCATGATTGATGGCTTTTAGAGATTAAATCCCATGATAGCTAAATTCTTTTACCGGGGAAATCGATAGGGTCCGTTCTGTGTACGGCAGCCACAGTAGATCGGATCGACGCTGCGCACCCCATCGCCGGAACGGCCCGCGACCACGATGGGCACTTCGAGTGGGCCGGCTTGCCGTGCTTCCAAGCAAGCCGGCATCCACACCAGCAAGAAGGTACGACCCCATGCTCGCCCTGGTCATGTCTTCCGCCAGCACTACTGGGCTGACGCTCGCCAAGGTCGAGGAACCTCAGCCCTTGGCGAATGAGGCGCTTGTCTCGGTCCACGCAACCTCGTTGAACCGTGGCGAACTGCGTCTGCTCACCATTCGTCCAGACGGCTGGATACCCGGCCAGGACATCGTTGGGGTTGTCGAGCGCGCGGCAGCTGACGGCTCCGGGCCGGCCACGGGCACCCGGGTCGCAGCTTTGGTCGACGAGGCAGGCTGGGCAGAACGCGTCGCCGTTTCAACCGACCGTCTCGCCGTCCTGCCGGACGGCGTCAGCTTCGTCTCGGCAGCCACGCTTCCGGTCGCGGGGACGACCGCGCTGAGGACCTTGCGCCATGGTGGCGACCTGGCCGGCCAGCGGATCCTGATCACCGGCGCAAGCGGCGCGGTCGGCCGTTTCCAGATCCAGATCGCCCGCGAGCACGGCGCGTCGGTGACCGCGATCGCCGCCGCCCGGCATGCCGAGGATCTCCGCCGCCTGGGAGCCCAGCAGGTTGTCGAAGCGATCGAACTGGCTGAGGGACCGTTTTCGCTGATCACCGAGTCGGTCGGCGGCCAAAGCCTCGCACACGCGATCGAACGCGTCGCGCCTGGCGGCACCATCGTCATGTTCGGTTCGAGCAGCGGCGAACTCACGCCGGTTGGGTTCCGCCAGTTCGTTCCAGGTCACGAGGGGGCGAGGCTTCAGACCTTCGCCTATTACACGTCTGGCCCGGACATTGGCGCGGACATCGCCTCGCTGCTCGCCCTGGTCTCGGCTGGCCGGCTGGAAACGCGAGTGGCCTTGACCGCGCGGTGGACAGACATGGCTCAAGCCGTGGAGGCACTGCGACAGCGCAGCATCAGCGGCAAGGCCGTTCTCACCATAGGGGATGAGGGGTTCCTGGCCTGAACTCAATCGGCTCAGACATGCTGGCCGCCATTGATGTGGATTTCCGAGCCGGTCACATAGGATGCCTGCTGCGAGCACAGGAAGTAGATGATGTCAGCGACCTCGGCGGTGGTGCCAAGGCGCCGCAGCGGGATCGTCTCCACGATCTTGTCGGTACCCGGCGACAGAATCGCCGTGTCGATCTCGCCCGGCGCAATCGCATTGACGCGGATGCCGTGCGGCCCGAAATCGTGTGCCATCTCGCGTGTCAGCGAGCCAAGCGCTGCCTTCGACGTCGCATAGGCGGTGCCGGCGAAGGGATGCACGCGCGTGCCGGCGATCGAGGTGACATTGACGATCGAGCCTTTGGCAGCAGCCAACTCTTTGAACAGCCCCCGCGCGAGCATGATCGGCGCGAAGAAGTTGACCTGAAACACATCGCGCCAGACATGCATCGGCGTATCGATGGAGTTCATGCGGCTGTTGCCGTCCTTGAGCTTGGGCGAAATGCCGGCATTGTTGACCAGCGCGTGCAGCTGTCCGCCATGCGCCTCCAGGCGGTGTCTGATCTCCGAGACGGCGATGCCGACATCTTCCTGGTCCGCGAGATCGACCTTGATATGGTCTTCGGGGCCGGCCGGCCACGGGCAATCCTCGGCGAAGGCCTGTCGCGAACAGGTGATGACCCGCCAGCCCTCGCGCGAAAAGCGCTTGACCGTAGCATGGCCTATGCCCCGGCTGGCGCCGGTCAGCACGATGGTTTTTCTGGTGTCGGGTTCAGCCATGTCGAAATCTCCGGGCGGAGATGTAGCGGAACACGGCAGCGGTGGCGAGTGGCGGATTGACGCTCAGCCGCCACCAAGAATGTCGAGGATCGAAGTCTTGCGCTTCTTCGTCGGTCCACCGACATCGCCGGGCGGCACGGGGTGCTTGATCGACGCGGTGGCGCCATTGTCCTCCGGCATGTTCAGGCCATCGGCATCGACAGTCTGGGCGGGACGCGCGGCGCGGACCGGCGCAGCAGTCTGGGTGACCGCTGCCGGGGGCTGCGGCGCGGGTGCCGCCTGCCCGACGGCTGCGGACGGAACCGGCGCCACCTGGTTGTTGTCGACCGAGGGTATATCGTCGGGCACGACGGTGTCGGCTGGCGTCGATTTCCATGTTCCAGGCAGCGGCCGCACCGGCACGCCCTCGTGCGCGGCCACCATGAACTCGTGCCAAGCCTGCGCCGGCAGCGCACCGCCGGTGACCTTCTTCATCGGGCTGCCATCGTCATTGCCAAACCACACACCCGTGGTCAGGTTGGCCGTGTAGCCGACGAACCAGGCGTCGCGCGAATTCTGGCTGGTTCCAGTCTTGCCGGCGGCAGGCCAGGCGAAGGCCGCCTTCTTGGCGGTGCCGGTCTCGACGGTGCCGGTCATCATCGAATTCATCATGCCGACGATCTGCGAGCTGACGACGCGTGGCGCGCTGCCGTCATTGTTTTCGTAGAGCACCTTGCCGTCGGTCGTCGTCACGCGACGGATGAAATGGATGTCCGGCTTGTAGCCGCCATTGGCGAATGGAACATAGGCCGATGTCAGCTCCAGCGGCGTGACCTCGGAGGTGCCGAGCGCGATCGAAGTATTGGCCTGCAGGTCGGACTGGATGCCCATGCGATGCGCCGCCTCGACCACGGCGTTCGGCCCGACCTCCATCGTCAGCTGGGCCGCCACCGAATTCAGCGACTTCGCCAGCGCCGTCGCCAGCGTCACCTTGCCGAAATACTTGCCGCCGTAATTGTCGGGCGTCCAGTTGCCGATCTTGATCGGCGCATCGTTGCGGATGCTGTCCGGGGTGCGGCCGGCTTCCAGCGCCGCCATGTAGACGAACGGCTTGAACGCCGAGCCCGGCTGGCGTCGCGCACCCGAGGCGCGGTCGAACTGACTGCTGGCGTAGTCATAGCCGCCGACCATGGCGCGCACCGCGCCGGAATTGTCGATCGACACCAGGGCGCCCTGGCTGACATTGAGCTTCTTGCCGCTTTCGTCGATGAGACGGCGGATCGATTGTTCGGCAAGCTTCTGCAGCGTAAGATCGACCGTGGTGTCGACGATGATGTCGCCGCGCACATCGCCGATCAGGTCCGGCAGCTCTTCCATGACGGTATCGGCGACATAGTTCTCCGAGCCTGTCCAGTAGGAGGGCGCGCGCGTCGCCGGCGCGCTCATCGCCGACGCCAGTTCCTTGGCGCTGATCTTGCCTTCGTCGCGCATGGCGGCGAGCACGAGCTGCGAACGCTCCTCCGCGGCCTTCGGATCGCGCGCCGGCGACAGCCGCGACGGCGCCTTCAACAGACCGGCTAGCAGTGCGGCTTCTGACAGGGTGACATCGCGCGCGCTCTTGCCGAAATAGCGCCGCGAGGCCGCTTCGACACCAAAGGCCCCAGAGCCGAAATAGACCCGGTTGAGATACATTTCGAGGATCTGGTCCTTGGTGTGCTTGTGCTCCAGCCACAGTGCCAGCAGCACTTCCTGCACCTTGCGTTCCAGCGTGCGGTCGGGCGTCAGGAACAGGTTCTTCGCCAGCTGCTGGGTCAGCGTCGAGCCGCCCTGCGAGAAATGTCCGCCGAGCAGATTGGTCACCATGGCGCGCGACAGGCCGATCGGATCGACGCCGAAATGCGAGTAGAAGCGACGGTCTTCGATGGCAATGACCGCCTCGGGAATATAGGGCGACATTTCATGCAGGCCGACGGCCTCGCCGCCGCTCATGCCGCGATTGGCAAGCAGCTTGCCGTCGACCGAGACGATCTTGATGTTGGGTGCGCGGTCGGGAATGGACCATGTCGTGGCCGCCGGCATTTTCGCGCCGTAGTAGATGACGAGACCGGCAACCGCGATGCCGCCCCAGATCGCCAGCACGAAGCACCAGTAGAACAGCCGGCCGAGCACCCCGAACAGGCCGCGCCGGCTCCTGCCGCGTCTGCCACGCGAGGATTTCCCTTTGGCGGCCTTGCGCTTTGTGGAGGCCTTGCGGTTGCTTGGCACGACGCGATCCTCTTCGCTCACCGAAAGACCGGCCGAGGGTTTCGCCCTGGATGGTCCCTCGAAGCTGGGTTCGATGCGGTCTTTGCGGTTCGCCATGCGCTGCGCTGTGTGTCCCGATGCCTATGGCGCTCGGGTTGCAGAGTAGATGCGGCGATTTAAGGGCGGGTTAAGCATCCCTTGGGGTTGCACGCATGATCACGCATGGCTCCGGTGCCAGTCGTGGTCACAACACGCACCGCTGCCGTTCCATGCATGAACAAAGTCAGGCTGTTGGAAAGGCGTTGGAGCGCGATCCGGCAGTTGCCGTTTCTTTAGATCGCGCTCCAAGTTCTTGTATCCACGGATGACCTGTCATCAGGTCATCCAACGTGGTGCATCATCCGTCAGCGAAGGGAGTCTCGCAATCCGGCGAAAAACCCACGACCTCCGATGGCGGAACGAACGGATTGCGCGGCTCGCGATGCTTGCATCGTCGCGCCAACATGGCAGTAGCAGACAATTTCGTGGAGTTGATTGTCGGTCAATTCGAAGAAGCTCTTTGCTTCGCCATAACTGTCGTCTTTCAGCCCCTCGTCGCGAAGAATCGCGTCCTCGAACGCAACCGATATGGGCGAACCCTCACTCCGCATGACATCGCGTTCAGGCGCCGAACGGTACTCGGTTCCTGCAAGTGCGGAAAGAAGCCGGTTGGGCTGTTGTTCAAGGAGCTCCAACCAGCGTTCGAGACGCTGGGTTCGGTTCATTCCAGGATGTGTCAGGTCTCTGCTGACCTCGGCCACGCTGTGCAGTTGGTCCAATGTTTGGTGCCTCATGGCAACCTCCTAAGAGTAGGTGGTTAGACCCCAAACGCCCTATGTCGTGATCATACTGCCGAAGTGCCGTCACGTCACTCCTGTTCCATATCCTGATTGGCTTGCCTCTCGACATGTTGAAAGCGGAGTGGTTCCGCCCTGTCGTCGACCTTCCATGTCCTCGACAAGATATTCAAAATAAAACCAAAGCCTTACTATGGAACCGGATCAAATCTCAGTGCCTGCCGGTTATCGATGCCAGCGCGAAAGCCAGCGTCGGCTCTTCGCAGGTCACCGCCACCACGCGTCAGAAGCCCGCTGCCTTGGCGAGATAAGGCGCCAGGGCCAGGGCGTAGCTTGCCGTGATGTGATGATAGTCGCGCCAGACGATGATGTTTCCGACCATCGCCGGGCAGCTTTCCTTGCTGCACAAGCCATCGTTCATGTCGACCACGGTGACATTTCTCATTGGCGCGGCAGCGAGAGCGAAGATATCGGCCCGTTCGACCTCTCCTCGCGGATTGATGCATTTTTTCGGGTCGGCAGCCAGGCAATCACCGGGATCAAACTTGCTGTACGGCGTGTTGCGTATCGTGACGATCCGCGCGCCCAATTCGTTCCAGACGCTGCGCAACCCCTCTATCATCACCTCAGGTGGGATGCTGCCATAGTTGGACTGGCTGGTGATGACGACGTCGGGCTTCAGCTTCCGGATCTCGACGATCACATTCTCCCGCCATTGGGCGCATTTGGGATATGGCTTGCCGCCGTCGGTCACGGTGACGCGGCTCATCGGGCAAGCGGCCTTGGTGAAGGTGACGAGCTTCCACTTGCGATCCCTGGCGATCTTGTCCACCGCCGGGATCCATTGTGCCGCGTGAGAATCGCCGGTCACGACGATGGTCGTGGCTCCGTTCGGGTCGCCGAGCATGCAGCCCACCGGCTCCGTGCTGTCTTGGTCCTGATGGCATTTCAGGCGATACACGATCGGCACGTCGCGCCCCAATTGGCCAAGCGGCGGCAGCGGCTCCACGCCATCTGGAACGAACGCGTTGGAAAGCAGCGCGGCCGGTCCTGGATAGTCTGGCGTTCCGATCAATGCGGCATCGACCGCTTGCCGGCTCAGGAAATAGCCGAACCCGCCGGACATGGCCACGCACAGGCAAACCGCGGCCGTGCCGTAGGTCAGGGGTTTCCATTCCAGCCTCGCACGCGGCTGGCGGTATCGCTGTTCGACATACCGGTATGACAGATGCGAGATCAGCAGCGTTACCGCGATCAGCCCAAATCCGGCGGTCAGACCGATCACCGGCTGATGCACGGCATAGAACGTGATCAGTGGCCAATGCCACAGGTAGATCGAATAGGACCGATCACCTAGATAACGCAGCACGGCAACGTTGAGTCCACGAAACCAGCCAATCCGAACGTCGCCGGCTGCGATCACCAGCACCGCTCCGAGCGTCGGCAGCAACGCGTAGGCGCCCGGAAATGGGGTAGACGCGGAAAAGAGCAATGCGGAGATCGCTATGGCGCCAAGGCCGGCCACGGTCATCAGCGGATGTAAAGGCAACCCCACCTCGCCCCGACGGATCACCAATGCCAGCAGGCCGCCAAGCGCCAGTTCCCACAGGCGGGTATGTGTCACGAAATAGGCCGCGGCCGGATCGGTCCGGGTGATCAGCACCGAGGCTGCCAATGAGCCGGCAAAGATCAGCCCCAGCGCTACGAACAATCCAGCCCTCGGCGATGGGCCGAAGCGGCGCGCCACCCAGACCGTTGCCGCCATCAGCAATGGCCAGACGATGTAGAACTGTTCCTCGATCGACAGCGACCAGTAGTGCTGCACCGGGCTTGCCGCTGCTTCCGCGCCAAGATAGTCGACCGCCTGCATGGCAAGCCGCCAATTCTGGACATAGAGCGCGCTGGCAGCGACCTGTATGGCCGTCTCTTCCCACCGGGCCTTGGACAGAAAGAGCAGTGTTCCGACCAGCGTGGCGGCAAGAGCCAGCAGCGCTGCCGGCAGCAGCCGTCGCACCCGTCTTGAGTAGAAGGCAATCAGCGATATGTGGCCGTCCCCAGCCATTCGGGCGAGCAAGCCGGTGATGAGATAGCCAGAGATGACGAAGAACACGTCGACGCCGATATAGCCCCCTGGAAGAGCCTGGGGCCAGATATGGAAAACAACGACGGAAGCGACGGCAATGCCGCGCAGCCCCTGAATCTCGGGCCGCAATGCCCGCTCCACCCTCTGCTCGACCAAGTCTGCCCGCCATTTCGAGATGCGCGGCAAACGCCACGCTTCGGGCTGCCGGGTTCCAAGAAAACCAGGCAGACCTTACAGCAACCGCCGGGTGCATTTTCAAGGGATATTCACGGAACCGGGCCTCTAATCAGCCCCTAATATCACCGGGACCGGAGCGCCAGCCGGGACAAGCTCAATTCTGCTGGATCGATATGCCCTTGTCGTCGATCTTGAGTTCGACGCCCTTCGGCTTGCTTTCCTCTCGATAGACATAGATGCCGAGCACTATGACCGCGACGACGAGCGCGCCAATGACGAGATAGAGTGTGTTCTGCTTCATGGCGCGCCCTGTTGTCGTTTGCCGAGCGTCAAGCTCGCTTCAGCACCTTGACCAGCACCAGCAGGATGACGGCACCGATCGTGGCGTGGATGATGGAGGCGATAATGCCGCCGCCGATGGAGAAGCCGATCAGCGGGAAAAGCCAGCCGGCAATGAGCGCACCGACAATGCCGATGATGATGTTGCCGATCAGGCCGAAGCCGAAACCCGAGACGATGAGACCGGCGAGCCAGCCGGCGATGGCACCAATGATGATGAAGACGACAAGGCTTTGAATACCCATAGAGCGTTCCTCCGAGCAAAAGCGCGACAGCGGAGCGGAAGGCCCCGAATCGGCCTCGATATCAACGACTTCAGGCTATTCGAAAGCAGCCAGTCCCGCCAGCGAGGCGTTCACTCGTCGTCATCGCTCGATGCGGGCCGCCAACTGGTGGGATCGACCTTTTTCTGCGTATGGCTGTCGGTGTAGACCCACCAGCCGTCGTCGCGATATTGCGCGATGGATTCATTGATGACGCCATCGCTGTCCTTCCATTGGACAGTGACTTTTGAACCATCCGTCGGCGCGGTCGATATGGGCTTGCGGTCCGCCATTTCATCCCCTCCATGAGTCGAGACAACGCAGCGGACTGTGTCCTGGTTCCTGACACAAAAGCCCTTTTTGAGAGCTCGCTACGCGGCCATCAGCTGTGTGCGAAAATATCTTCTTCCGCCCAGCCCATCAGGTCGAGTTTGGCACGCGTTGGCAGGAAGCGGAAGCAGGCCTCGGCTTCCTTGGTGCGGTTTTCGCGCGCCAGCCGCCCTGCCAGCACATCGCGCAGCCGGTGCAAATAGAGCACGTCGGAAGCCGCATATTCGAGTTGCTCGGGCGACAGCGTCTCCGCTGCCCAGTCCGACGATTGCTGCGCCTTCGACAGGCCAACGCCCAGAAGTTCGTTGCAGATATCCTTCAGCCCGTGCCGGTCGGTATAGGTACGGGTCAAGCGGGAGGCGATCTTGGTGCAGAACACCGGCTCTGCCATCACCCCGAAGGCGTTGTAGAGCACCGCGATATCGAAACGGCCGTAGTGAAAGAGCTTCGTCACATTGCGGTTTCTGAGCAGGCTGACCAGGTTCGGCGCCTTCTTCTGGCCGGCTGCGATCTGGATGACGTCGGCGGTGCCGTCGCCCGGCGAAATCTGCACCACGCAGAGCCGATCGCGATGCGGGTTGAGCCCCAGCGTCTCGGTGTCGATGGCAACCGCCCCGACATCGTAGTGCTCGAGGTCGGGCAGGTCATTTTTGTGGAAACGGATGTCGGCCATTGTCTTCTCCGGTCGCGGCCTGCAGCGGCCCGCGCAATCATACGCAAGCACGCTGCAGAACTGGAATTCGTGATCCGTCCTCGCCGCGATCCGCTGAAAAATCAACAGGAAAACGTGGGCTTCCCGCCGCTTGGAACAATTCCAGGAAAAGTGTGAAACGGTTTTCCGTCCGGAATTGCGCCAGGCGTGGCTCTGCGTTTCCGTGAAACGATGGGCCGCTCTAGCGGGTCAAGGCCTCCAGAATTCGTGCCCAGGAACGCTGTCCTTTGTGGAAGGAGCTCATCTCGTACTTCTCGTTTGGCGAATGGATGCGGTCGTCGTCCAGGCCGAAACCGACCAGCAGCGATTCCATGCCGAGATAGGTCTGGAAATCGCCGACGACGGGGATGGAGCCGCCGCTGCCCGTTGTCACCGCGGGCTTTGGCCATTCGTCGGACAGCGCATTCTTGGCCTTGGCCAGGAACGGCGAGTCGTAGGAAAGCTGGATCGCCGGCGAACCGCCATGCGGATGGAATTCGACCGAACAGTCGGCGGGAATGCGCTCCTCGACGAATTTCTGGAACGCGGCGCGGATCTTCTTCGGATCCTGCTTGTGGACAAGGCGGAAGGACACCTTTGCCGAAGCCTCTGCCGCGATCACCGTCTTGAACCCCTTGCCGGTGTAGCCGCCGATGATGCCGTTGAACTCGGCCGTCGGCCGCGCCCACGTCAGCTCGAGCACCGATCGGCCCTTTTCACCCGATGGGATCGACAGGCCGACCGGCCCCAGGAATGTCTCGGCCGTCTCGCCGAGCGTCTCCCACGACTTCAGGATCTGCGTGGGCGTTTCCTCGACACCGTCATAGAAGCCGGGGATGGTGATGTGGCCATCCTTGTCGTGAATATCGGCCAGGATCCTGGCCAGGATGCGGATCGGGTTCGCGGCGGCACCGCCATAGAGGCCGGAATGCAGGTCGCGGTCAGCGGCCTTCACCGTGATCTCCTCGCCAACCAGCCCGCGCAGCGCGACGCAGATCGATGGCGTGTCGCGGTCCCACATGCCGGTATCGCAGACCAGCGCGAAGTCGGCCTTGAGCTCCTCGGCATTGGCTTCAAGGAACGGCTTCAGCGACGGCGAGCCGGATTCCTCCTCCCCCTCGAACAGGATCGTGACGCGACAGGGCAGGTTGCCATGCACCTGCTTCCAGGCACGGCAAGCCTCGACGAAGGTCATCAGCTGGCCCTTGTCGTCGGCCGAACCGCGCCCGGTGATCACCTTGTGGCCGGGTTCGATCTCCTTGACCGACGGCGCGAAGGGGTCGCTTTCCCACAGTTCGATCGGATCGACCGGCTGGACGTCGTAATGGCCGTAGAACAGCACATGCGGCGCGCCCGCCGGCCCCTCGTGATGCGCGACCACCATCGGATGGCCGGGCGTGTCACGAACGCTGGCGTCAAAGCCGATCAGCTTGAGCTCCGACACCAGCCATTCCGCCGCCTTGCGGCAGTCGGCGGCATAGGCCGGATCGGTGGAGATCGACTTGATCCTGAGCAGGCCGAACAGGCGCTCCAGGCTCTGGTCGAGATTCTTGTCGAGGCGATCAAGGACGGCGGAGACTGCGGACATTGTTGGTGGCCTTTCGATTCAGAGGCCGAACCGTAAAGGCAGAGCGCCGAAACGAAAAGCCCGTGGCCATTGGACCAGGGTCTGGAAAGCTGTCGGAGGACAAAAAAATGCCGCCGTGGTGGAGGGGGAACCACGGCGGCGTTTACTCTAAACGATGCGGCAGCCCGGAGAGGGGGGATAGGCTGCCGCAATGTCCGGGATAGGCGGGGGACGGGCCTTGCTCCGGACTTCGGCGAAAATTGCCGATGACGTGTATTTGTGTCTTTGAACGTGGCGATTCAAGGGCACGAAAATTACAAGTTTGTAACATGGGCGTGAGCGGATCGAAGCCGCCTGGCCTCTGGGATCGATCTGTCAGGGTGTTGCCGTAACAGCCATTTGAAGCCGCGTTTGGCATGGACCGCGGCGCCGCGCCGCGCTATCCCTGCCGGCATGAAAAAAGGCGATCATCTCTTCCTTGTCGACGGCTCCGGCTACATCTTCCGCGCCTATCACGCGCTACCCCCGCTGACGCGCAAATCCGACGGATTGCCGGTGGGCGCGGTCTCCGGCTTCTGCAACATGCTGTGGAAGCTGATGCTCGATGCCCGTAACACCGATGTCGGCATCGTTCCCACGCATTTCGCAGTCATTTTCGACTATTCGTCGAAAACCTTCCGCAATGAACTCTACCCTGAATACAAGGCGAACCGCTCGGCGCCGCCGGAAGACCTGATTCCGCAGTTCGGCCTGATCCGCCAGGCGACCAGGGCGTTCAACCTGCCCTGCGTCGAAATGGAAGGGTTCGAGGCCGATGACCTGATCGCCACCTATGCAAGGCTTGCCCGTGAAGCAGGCGGCGACACCACCGTCATCTCTTCCGACAAGGATTTGATGCAATTGGTGGGCGCCACGGTCGGCATGTACGACCCGATGAAGGACCGCCAGATCGGCATTCCCGAAGTCATCGAGAAATGGGGCGTGCCGCCCGAAAAGATGGTCGACCTGCAGGCGCTGACCGGCGACTCCGTCGACAACGTGCCGGGCGTGCCCGGCATCGGCCCAAAGACCGCGGCGCAACTGCTTGAGCAGTTCGGCGACCTCGACACGCTGCTGGCTCGCGCTGGCGAGATCAAGCAGGACAAACGCCGGGAATCGATCATCGCCAACGCCGAAAAGGCGCGCATCTCGCGTCAGCTGGTGACGCTGAAGGACGATGTGCCGGTCAGCGAGGGGCTGGATGATTTCGTGCTGCATGCGCCGGATGGCCCCAAGCTCATCGGCTTCCTCAAGACCATGGAATTCACGTCGCTGACGCGGCGCGTGGCGGAAGCGACGGGAACCGAGGCAGGCGATGTCCAGGCCGTCGCGGTAACCGTCGAGCGTGCCGATACCGCGCATGGTCCGGATGTCGGCTCGGGCGCTGCTGCCGCCCAACCGGCCTCCAAGGCGCAGACGTCGCAGGGAGGCGAAACGGCAGACGCGGCATCGGGTGCCGGCACTGCGAAGCAAGGCGACACCCCTTCGCTTCTCTCGGCGTTTCGCCTTGAGCGCGCTGCCACCGGCAAGATCGATACGGCAGCCTATCACTGCATCCGCGACATCGCCGCCTTGAAGGTCTGGGTCGCCGAGGCGATGGAAGCCGGCCTTGCCGCCTTCGACGTCAGGGCGACATCGGCCGATCCGATGCAGGCCGAATTGATCGGCCTGGCGATAGCCTCAGCACCTGGCCGCGCCGCCTACATTCCCTTTGCCCACAAGAGCGGCAATGGCGATCTGCTCGGCGGCGGCGTGCTTGAAAACCAGATTCCGCTTCGCGAAGCGCTGGCGGTGCTGAAGCCGCTGCTCGAGGACAAGTCGGTTCTCAAGATTGCACAGAACCTGAAATACGACCTCGTCGTCATGAGCCGCTATGGCATCGACGTCGCGCCTTTCGACGACACCATGCTGATCTCCTATGTGCTCGATGCCGGCACCCACCACGGTCACGGCATGGACGCGCTTGCCGAGAAATGGCTTGGTCACACCCTTCTCCAGCTCAAGGACGTGACCGGCACCGGCAAAAGCTCCGTCGGCTTCGACCAGGTCGACATCGACAAGGCGACAGCCCATGCGGCAGAGGACGCCGATGTGACACTGCGGCTCTGGCAAGTGCTGAAGCCGCGGCTTGCCGCCAAGGGCCTGGTCTCCGTCTACGAGCGCCTGGAGCGGCCGCTGGTGCCGGTGCTGGCGCGCATGGAGCAGCGCGGCATCTCGGTCGACCGGCAGATCCTGTCGCGGCTGTCAGGTGAACTGGCGCAGGGCGCTGCCCGGCTCGAAGAGGAGATCTACCAGCTCATTGGAGAGCGCATCAACATCGGCTCGCCAAAGCAGCTCGGTGACATATTGTTCGGCCGCATGGGCTTGCCGGGCGGTTCCAAGACCAAGACCGGCCAATGGTCGACCTCAGCGCAGCTTCTGGAAGACCTCGCCGCCGAGGGCCACGAATTGCCCAGGAAGATCGTCGACTGGCGCCAGCTGACCAAGCTGAAATCGACCTATACCGACGCACTGCCCGGCTTCATTAATCCCGACACCAAGCGCGTCCACACGTCTTATGCGCTAGCCGCCACGACGACGGGCCGGCTGTCGTCTTCGGATCCGAACCTGCAGAACATCCCGGTGCGCACGGCTGAGGGCCGCAAGATCAGGACCGCCTTCATCACCGACAAGAGCCACCGGCTGGTCTCGGCCGACTACAGCCAGATCGAATTGCGGGTGCTCGCCCATGTCGCTGAAATCCCGCAACTGCGGCAGGCCTTCGCCGATGGAGCCGACATCCACGCCATCACCGCGTCGGAAATGTTCAACGTGCCGGTCGAAGGCATGCCTTCGGAAATCCGCCGGCGCGCCAAGGCGATCAACTTCGGCATCATCTACGGTATCTCGGCCTTCGGCCTCGCCAACCAGCTGTCGATCCCGCGCGAGGAAGCCGGCAACTACATCAAGAAATATTTCGAGCGTTTTCCAGGCATCCGCGACTATATCGAGGAGACGAAGGCCTATGCCCGCGAGCATGGCTTTGTCGAAACGATCTTCGGCCGCCGCATCCACTATCCGGATATAAGATCGTCCAATCCCTCGCTCCGCGCGTTCAACGAGCGCGCCTCGATCAATGCCCGGCTGCAAGGCACCGCCGCCGACATCATCCGCCGCGCCATGATCCGCATGGAGGAGGCGCTGGACAAGGCGGGTCTTTCGGCGCGCATGCTCTTGCAGGTGCACGACGAACTGATCTTCGAGACCGTGGAAGCGGAAGTCGAGGCAACGATCCCGGTCGTGCGCCATGTCATGGAAAACGCGGCGATGCCGGCGGTGTCGATGTCGGTGCCGCTACATGTCGACGCCCGCGCCGCCAACAATTGGGACGAGGCGCACTAGGGCGAAGCAAGGAGCGAAGCGACGCAGCGCAGACCCTAGGATGACGAATAGAAGCCTAGGCCGCCTTGGCCAGACACTTGGCACACGTACCGCGGAACTCGATCACCGCCTTCTTGGCGGCGAAGCCGGTGGAGCGCACCCATTCGTCGAGCTTGTGGCCGACATCATGATCGGAGAATTCGCTGACCTGCCCGCAAGTGTCGCAGATGGCGAAGGCGGTCATCGAATGGCTGTGGTCGTGCGGTTCGGCGCAGGCCACGAAGGAATTCAGGCTTTCGAGCCTGTGCACGAAACCGGATTTCACCAGCGTATCGAGCGCGCGATAAACCTGCAGCGGCGCGCGAAATCCTTGCTCACGAAGCTGGTCGAGCAAGGTGTAGGCGCTGAGCGGCCCGCTGGCGGCCTCGAGTTTCTCGAGCACGCACACCTGGTTCTTCGTCAGCACGTTCCTTGCCGCCATGATTCTGTTCCCAGCCTGTTGCCAGCCGCCCGCTCGCCATTTCGGCACGCAAGCAAATCCCTTTCACATCAGATAGCGACGAACAGGCTTTTTTGCCACTGTTTCTGCTGGGAACGCCGTATCGTCGTCCCCGAGGCGCGCCGTTTGTCTCTCGGCCGGCCGGCTTGAATGCCGCCGTGCCGGATCCGCTTACTTCCTCGTCGGTCAGTCGCGTTCCGCGGAAGCCGCCCACAGATTGATGTCGGACTCGCGTGCGTAGGTATCGATCTCGGCGAGCTCGGCATCGCTGAAGTCGAGCGCCTTCAACGCACCGACGCAATCCTCCACCTGTTCCGGCCGGCTGGCGCCGATCAGCGCCGACGTCACCCGGCCCTTGCGCAGCACCCAGGCCAGCGCCATCTGCGCCAGCGTCTGTCCGCGCTTGCCCGCTATCGCGTTCAGCGCCTTGATGTTGGCGATGGTCCTGTCGTTGATGAAGGCCGTGCTGAGCGACTTGCCCTGGGAAGCACGGCTGCCATCGGGGATGCCGCCAAGATACTTGTTGGTCAGCATTCCCTGAGCCAGCGGAGAGAACACGATCGAGCCGACGCCGAGCCCTTCGAGCGTATCGAGCAAGCCATCGTCCTCGACCCAGCGGTTGAGCATGGAGTAGCTCGGCTGGTGGATGATGCAGGGCGTGCCGAGCTGCTTGAGGATATCGGCGGCCTCGCGTGTGCGCTGCGAGTTGTAGGACGAGATGCCGGCGTAGAGAGCCTTGCCGGAGCGCACGGCATGGTCGAGCGCGCCCATCGTCTCTTCCAGCGGCGTATCGGGATCAAAGCGGTGCGAATAGAAGATATCGACATAGTCGAGCCCCATCCGCTTCAGGCTCTGGTCGAGGCTGGCCAGCATGTATTTGCGCCCGCCCCACTCGCCATAGGGACCGGCCCACATCTCGTAGCCGGCCTTGGTCGAGATGATGAGCTCATCGCGATAGCCGGCGAAATCGGTACGCAGTATCTCGCCGAAAGCCGTCTCGGCCGAGCCGGGCGGTGGACCGTAATTGTTGGCGAGGTCGAAATGCGTGATGCCGAGGTCGAAGGCCTTTCGCGCGATCGCCTGCTTGGTCGTGTGCGGCGTGTCGTCGCCGAAATTGTGCCAGAGCCCCAGCGAGATCGCCGGCAGTTTCAGGCCGGAGCGACCACAACGATTGTAGATCATGTTTTCATAGCGGTTTTCGGCGGGGGTGTAGGGCATGGGAAATCCTCAAATGGAAGCGAACCGGACTGCTAACACGGCGAGTCGGCTCTGCCCCTCTCCCTTAACCTCTCCCCGCGAGAACGGGGAGAGGGTTGAAACACCTGGCCTACTTCTTCTTTGCCAGCAGCTCCTTGGCTGCCTTGACTCCAAGTGCCGCCGGCCGCTCGCAGGTCGTTTGCATGGTGACGAACTTGCCGGTCTCGCCCGAACGCAAGATGCCGGTCATGACATCGACGGCGTGCAGCGCCAGTTCCATCGAGCAGCGGTGCGGCCGACCTTCGACGATCGCCACCGCCATGTCGGCGAGGCCGGCGGTGCGGTAGTTGGCCATCATGCCATGCCCGTGCATCTCGTTGGGCACGCCGAGCGGATGCTTCCATTTCGGCTGCTTCTTGACCGGCTTGTCCGCCTCGGTGAAACGCACATCGCCGCCGAAGAAATTCGGATCGGGGACGAACACCGTGCCCTCTTCGCCATAGAGTTCCATCGGCGCGTGGCCATGAGCCCAGACGTCCCAGCTGGCATTGAGCGTGACGACCGCGCCATTCTCGAATTCCATCACGCCATGGATCGTCGTCGGCGTGTTGACCGGAATTTTTTCGCCCGCGCGCGGCTTGGACGAAATCGTCCGCTCTTTCGCCGGGATCGAAGCAAAGGCGGCGACCTGCTTCACCGGCCCGATCAACTGGATCAGGTTGGTGATGTAGTAGGGGCCGACATCGAGCACCGGCCCGGCCCCCGGCTGGAAGAAGAAGTCGGGGTTGGGGTGCCAGTGCTCCATGCCGTGGCTCATCACATAGCAGGTGCCGCTGGTGATCTTGCCGAGCTTGCCGGTGTCGATGAGTTCGCGCACCAGCTGATGCGCGCCGCCGAGGAACGTATCGGGCGCCGAGCCGATGCGCAGGCCCTTGGCCTCGGCACGTTTCTTGAGGTCGAGCCCTTCCTTGACCGACAGCACGAACGGCTTTTCCGAATAAACATGCTTGCCGGCGTCTAGCACCTGCTTCGACACTTCGTAGTGCACCGCCGGAATGGTCAGGTTGACGATGATGTCGATATCGTCCGCCTTGAGCAGATCATCGACCGTCTCGGCGCGCAGCTTGAACTCCTTCGCCCGCGCCCTCGCCGCGTCCATGTTGATGTCCGCGCATGCCCGCATCTCGATGCCGCGAAACAGCGGCGCCAGCGAGAAATACGCCTTCGAGATGTTGCCGCAGCCGATGACGCCTATGCCAAGTTTCTTTGCCATGGTGATTGTTCCTAGTAGTTTCTTACGGCTGCGATCGAACGACGGGCGAAGCGCTCGATGTCGTTGGGGTTGTCCTGTTCCATGACGTAGTATTTGGCCGCACTCCTGGCGCGCAGCGCCTTGATCAGGCCGGCCCAGTCGATGGTGCCGTGGCCGACATCCGACCAGCCGTCCTCGTCCAGCCCCTCGCCCGACCTGGCGATGTCCTTCACGTGCACGGCGCTGATGCGCTTGCCGTGCTTTTCGATCCAGGGCAGCGGGTCATCGCCGCCGCGCACCACCCAGGCGACGTCCATTTCCCAGCCGATATCGGGCGCGGCGGCGAAGATGAGGTCCTGCGGCACCGATCCGTCGGCGAGCTTCTTGAATTCGAAATCATGGTTATGCCAGGCAAAGCCATAGCCGGCCTTTTTTGCAGCGTCGCCGACCTTGGCCAGGCGTTCACCAAAACCGCGCCAGCCGGCGGCATCGGTCGGTCTCTGCTCGGCCACCAGATAGGGACAGATCAGCAGCGTGATGCCGAGCGCATCGGCGGTCTTGCGCACGCCGTCGAAATCGGTCTCCAGCGCGTCGATCGAAAAATGTCCGGTCGGCATCGCCAACCCGTTCTTGTCGAGTTCGGCGCGGAATGCCTTGGGATCATCATAGACGCCGCCGAACCCTTCGACTTGCGTATAGCCGAGCTTGCCGAGCGTCTTGAGCACGCCTTCCCAGGGTTGGAAATTGCGGGCGCTGTAGAGTTGGAATGACCAGTTCATCGTGTCTGTCCGTTCTGCTTGGGGATGGATGTTTTTGGGAGTTACATGCGGTTGCCCGATTGGGTGTCGAACAGCGAAGCGCGGGCAGGATCGAAGCCGATCCTGATCGGATCGCCGTTGCGCAGTGTTCTTTCCGCCTCGACGCGGAATGAAAGATTGTGGCCGCCGAGCTTCGTCCATACCAGCGTGTCGGAGCCCATCGGCTCGACGATCTCGACCTCGGCGTCGGTGGCGAAGGGCATGGCGTTTGCCGCCTCGCCGAAGGCGATATGCTCTGGCCTTATGCCGAACACGCAAGGTCCGCCGCCGCGATCGGCCCCGCCATCGAAGACATAGCGGTCGAGTGGCACCGCGACATTTCCCACCTTGAAGACTGGACTGCTGTCCCCATTCAGTTGACCGTCGAGGAAATTCATCGCCGGCGAGCCGAGGAAACCTGCGACGAAGCGGTTGACCGGGCGGTTGTAGATGGTCTGTGGCGCGTCGAGCTGCTGGATGACGCCGCCCTTCATCACCGCGATGCGGTCGGCCAGTGTCATCGCCTCGATCTGGTCGTGGGTGACGTAGATCATGGTGTTCTGCAGCTTGCGGTGCAGCAGCTTGATTTCGACGCGCAGTTCCGCGCGCAGCTTGGCGTCGAGGTTGGAAAGCGGCTCGTCGAACAGGAAGACGTCGACGTCGCGCACCAGCGCCCGTCCGATCGCCACGCGCTGGCGCTGTCCGCCGGAGAGTGCGGCCGGCTTGCGCTGCAAAAGCGGCTCGATCTGCAGGATTTCGGCCGCGCGCGCGATGCGCTTGGCGATCTCGTCCTTCGGCGTGCCGGCGACGCGCAGGCCGAAGGACAGGTTCTTCTCCACCGTCATCTGCGGATAGAGCGCATAGGACTGGAACACCATGCCGATGCCGCGGTCCTTCGGCTCTTCCCAGGTGACGTTCTTGCCCTTGATGAAGATGCGTCCTTGCGAGACGTCGAGCAGGCCGGCGATGCAGTTGAGCAAGGTCGACTTGCCGCAGCCGGAAGGACCGAGCAGCACGATGAACTCACCGTCGGCGACATCGAGGTTGAGCGTCTGCAGCACCGTTACCGCACCGAAATTCAGCGACAGGTCCTGGATCGAAACGCTGGTGCCCATCGCGCTCACCCCTTCACCGCACCGGCGGCGATGCCGCGCACGAACAGTTTTCCGGACACGAAATAGACGATCAGCGGCACCAGGCCGGTGATCAGCGTCGCGGCCATGTTGACGTTGTATTCCTTCACGCCCTGGACCGAATTGACGATGTTGTTGAGCTGCACCGTCATCGGGTAGGTGTCGGGCTTGGTGTAGATGACGCCGAACAGGAAATCGTTCCAGATACCAGTCACCTGCAGGATGATGGCGACGACGAAGATCGGCAGCGACATCGGCAGCATGATGCGGAAATAGATGCCCCAGAAGCCGGCGCCGTCGACGCGCGCGGCGCGGAACAGTTCTTCCGGCATCGACGAGAAATAGTTGCGGAACAACAGCGTCAGGATCGGCATGCCGAAGATCGAATGCACCAGCACCAGGCCCCAGATGGAGCCGTAGAGGCCGATCTCGCGTAGCACGATGACGATCGGATAGATCATCACCTGGTAGGGGATGAAGGCGCCGACGATCAGGATGGTGAAGAAGAAGTCGGCACCCTTGAAGCGCCAGTTGGCGAGCGCATAGCCATTGACCGAGGCGATGGCGATCGACAGCACGACCGACGGCACGGTGATGCGCACCGAATTCCAGAAACCGCGCGAGAGCCCGTCGCAATTGAGCCCGGTGCAAGCGGTCGACCAGGCCTTGACCCAGGGCTCGAAGGTGATCTCGAGCGGCGGCGAGAAGATGTTGCCGAGCCGGATTTCCGGCATGCCCTTGAGCGAGGTGACGACCATCACATAGAGCGGCAGCAGGTAGTAGGCCGCCACGACGAAAAGCGTGCCGTAGAGGAAGATGTTGCGACGTGAGAACATGCGGCGCGGCTTTGGACCGGAAGGCCCGGTTACATCGCTGGGCGCGTCGAAGCTGGTGTGTGCCATGCTCATTTGCGCCGCCCGAATTCGAGATAGGCCCATGGCACTATGACGATGACCACCGACAGCAGCATCATGGTCGAGGCGGCAAAGCCCTGGCCGAGATTCTGGGCGTGGAACATGTATTCGTAGACATATTTCGCCGGCACTTCCGACGAGATGCCGGGGCCGCCGCTGGTCTGGGCGACGACGAGGTCGTAGACCTTGACGATGCCGGCGGCGATGATGACCAGCGTGGTGATCAGCACCGGCCGCATCATCGGGATGATGATGAACAGATAGGTCTTCCAGGTGGGTATCCCATCCACCCGCGCCGCCTTCCAGATGTCCTCGTCGATGCCGCGCAGGCCGGCCAGCATCAGGCACATCACCAGCCCCGTGCCTTGCCAGAGCGCGGCGATCAGGATGCCGAAGATGACGATGCTGGAATCATAGAGCGGATCGAAGGCGAAATTCGTCCAGCCGAGCGAACGCACCACATGCTGGACGCCGAAATTCGGATTGAGGATCCATTGCCAGACCAGTCCGGTGACGATGAAGGACAGCGCGAACGGATAGAGGAAGATGGTGCGGAACGTGTCCTCGAAACGGATCTTCTGGTCGAGCAGCGCCGCCAGCAGGAAACCGATGACCAGCGAAAAGACCAGCATGCAGGCGCCGTAGATGGCGAGGTTCTCGACCGCGACCAGCCAGCGCGGCGTCACCCACAAACGGCGATACTGGTCGAGGCCGACGAAATTCAGTCGCGGCAGCAACCTGGAATCGGTGAAGGAATAAACGATCGTCCAGATCGTGCCGCCGAGAAAGATGACCAGCGCATTGAGGATCATCGGGATCGACGCGATCTTGGCGTTGAGATTGCGAAACAAACGGCTGGGCCGCCTGGCAGTCTGTTCGGTCATGGGATGCGCCTCACCGGATCGGATCGCGTTGCGGCTTCCCTCCGGCCCTCGCGAGAGGACCGGAGTGTCGATAGGCAGGTCGTCAATCTGCCTTGGCGACGATGTCGGCAAAGCGCTTCTGCGCATCCTCGGGCGTCATCGTCGGCGTCGCGAAGAACTCGGCGAACAGGTCGTTGACCTGGGTCAGCGAATCCTCGGTCATCAGCTGGTTGGTGTCGGGAATGGTGTTGCCCTTGGCCAGGATGTCCAGGCCCTTCTTCATGCAGTCATTGGCCGCATTGAGATCGACATCGCCGCGCACCGGCAGCGAGCCTTTCTTCAGGTTGAAGGCAACCTGGGTCTTTGGCGACAGCATGGTCGAGGCCAGCACTTCCTGCGCCTTGGATTTCGCCTCGTCCTTCAGCACGGGGAAGTAGAAGGAATCGCCACCGGTCTGGATGACGGCGTTGACGCCGAGACCAGGCAGGCAGTTGTAGTCCTTGCCCGCGACCTGGCCGGCCAGCTGGAACTCGCCCTGCGCCCAGTCACCCATGATCTGTCCGCCGGCCTGGCCGGTGATGACCAGGTTGGTCGCCTGGTTCCAGTCCTGCACCTTGGACTTGGCCGACATCTTGCGCGCGTCGTCGGCGGCCTTGAACACCTTGGCCACGTCCGGCCCGCCGGCGACCTTGGCGTCCTTGTCGCCATAGACCTTCTTGTAGACGTCGGGCCCGCCGATCGCCACCATCAGCACCTGGAAGGCGCCCGACGTCTGCCAGGCCTGCTGGCCGACGGCGAGCGGCACCTTGCCGGCCTTCTCAAGCGCGGGTGCGGCAGCGACGAATTCGTCCCAGTTCTTCGGCACCGGCACGCCGGCGTCGGCGAAGGCCTTGCTGGAGAGCCACAGCCATTGCCAGGAATGGATGTTGACGGGGATGCAGTAGACCTTGCCGTCCACCGTGCATTCGGTGAGCAGGCTCGCCGGACGGATGACGTCCTTCCAGTGTTCCTTTGTAGCGAGATCGGTCAGGTCGCGCATCAGGCCGGCCTTCACCAG
Organism: Mesorhizobium carmichaelinearum; assembly: GCA_943370265.1. GTDB lineage: Bacteria > Pseudomonadota > Alphaproteobacteria > Rhizobiales > Rhizobiaceae > Mesorhizobium > Mesorhizobium carmichaelinearum_A. Next base: position 29,381 of record CALRQH020000006.1, on the reverse strand, counting down.
TTCCTCGGCCTGGCGGCCATGGTTGAACTGCGTGGCCCCCATCGGATCGCCGCCGGTGATGCGGCTGATCATGATCGGCCGCGCCGTATCGCCCGAGCCTGCGATAGCGCCGTCCACCCAATGATTGCCGGTAGCGTCGAACGCCTTGGCGAATTCCGCGACCGCCGCCGCTTCGCCGCCGGAGGTCCACCAATGGGTGACTTCCAGGTCCGTCGCCGCCGCCGGACCGGCGAACTGCAGCGCGGCCGTCGCCGCCAGCGCGGCAGTCGTGAATTTGTATCGCATTTCGGTTCCTCCCAGAATCTGAAACGTTACAGATTTTTGATACGGCAATTATTTTGGGCGCGCAACCCTCGGCCTGAAACCGACCTTATATTTTTCCGAGGCGCGAACAAATTCACTCAACCCGTTGCCGCCAGACGCGTGGCAACAGGGCAGATCGCGCGGCAAAATGATGCTGTAGTGCGCTGAAGCCGAAACTGACGGCACTGACGGCCCGGTTCATTGCTGATTCCAAACAGTTTTCCGCTGAACCTGGCGTGGTCGATTTTGCATCTCGCCGCGATCCTTTGCTCGATGTCAGTGACAATCTGTAACGTTTCAGTATATTAGCGCCTTGGCAGGCGGAGAGTCGCGTCCTGCGGCGATGCCGGCGATTGCCGGTCCGCGCGCCGGCTGCTAATGCGCCTGACGAGGCGGGATGAATGGACAGGCACCAGGCGGACAAGGATGACGAAGCGGCGGCTCAGAACCGGCCTACGCTGAAGACGCTCGCCTTCATGACAGGGCTCGCCGTCACCACCGTGTCGCGCGCCTTGAAGGACGCGCCTGAAATCGGCGCCGAGACCAAACGGCGCGTCCAACTCGTCGCCAGGCAGATCGGCTATAGGCCCAACCGCGCCGGCGTGCGCCTGCGCACCGGCAAGACCAACGTCATCAGCCTCGTGCTCAACACCGAGCATGAGATCATGAGCTTTGTCTCGGACATCATCTACGGCGTCTCGGAAGTGATCGCCGACACGCCCTACCACCTGATCGTCACGCCCTATTCGCGCTCGCAGGATCCGCTGGACCCCATACGCTATCTGGTGGAGACCGGATCCGCGGACGGCGTCATCATCTCACGCACGCAGCCGAACGACCCCAGGGCCCGCTATCTGCTGGAGCGCGGCATTCCCTTCGCCACGCATGGCCGCACCGATATGGGGCTCATCCACCCGTATCATGATTTCGACAACTATGCCTTCGCCACCGAGGCGGTGCGCTGCCTGGCCGGCAAGGGACGCCGCAGGCTCGCCCTGCTGACCCCGCCTGTCGGGCTGACCTACCACGGCCATACGGTGAACGGCTTTACCGACGCTCTCAGCGAGGCCGGCGCCAGCGAAATCCCGTTCAACACGGTTTCGATCGACCATTCCATCGACCAGATCAGAATGCGGACCGCGCAGATCCTGCGCCGCGAAAACCGGCCCGACGGTTTCGTAAGCAGCGGCGCCGCCGCGACGCTCGCCATCGTCGCCGGCATCGAGGACGCCGGCCTCAAGCTTGGCCGTGACGTCGATGTCGTGTCCAAGCAGTCTTCGGACCTCCTGCACCTGTTCCGCAGGGAATTGCTGGTCGTCAACGAGGATTTTCGGCTGGCCGGCGCAGAACTTGCCCGCTCCGTGCTGGGCTGGATCGGCGGCGCGGCACCCGGCACGCTGCAAAGCCTGAGCGTGCCGAGCGAAGTACTCGCCGCTCGCGTCGCGGATTAACCCACCGCGCCGCTCCCCCACGGGCCATGGAAAGCACCGGAATCGTCGATGCGTTCGAAGCCGTGCGCGCCGAAGAAGTCGCGCTGCGCCTGGATCAGGTTCGAAGTGCCGCGTCCCTGGCGATAGCTGTCGAAATAGGCGAGCGCGGACGAGAGCGCCGGCACCGGCGCACCGGCCTCCGATGCCTTGGCCACCACGCGGCGCAGCGACGGATGCGCCTCCTGCATCATGGTGATGAAGGCCGGCGCCATCAAAAGATTGGTGGACGCGCCGCCCTTGCCGAAGGCTTCCGCCATCGTGTCGAGCATCTGCGAGCGGATGATGCAGCCGGCACGCCAGATCTCGGCGATGGTCGGCATCGGCAGGTTCCAGTTGAACTCCTTCGACGCGCCGCTCATGACAGCGAAGCCTTGCGCATAGGCGGCGATCTTGCCGGCGAACAATGCGAGTTCGAGATCGTGCAGCAACGCATCCTTGTCGCCGGAAATCTTCGACACGCCGATATTGCCATAGGCTTTTTCCGCTGCCAGCCGCTCGTCCTTGATCGACGACAGCACGCGAGCGGCCACCGCCGCCTCGATCGCGGTGGCGGGAATGCCAAGCTGCTGCGCCTCGATCACCGACCACTTGCCGGTGCCCTTCTGGCCGGCGCGGTCGAGGATGATGTCGACCACCGGCTTGCCGGTCTTGGGATCATCGGCGGCCAAAACCTTGGCGGTGATCTCGATCAGGTAGGAATTGAGCCGGCCCTTGTTCCAGGTGGCGAACACCGTGCCGATCTCCTTCGGCCCCATGCCGAGGCCATCGCGCAAGATGCCGTAGATCTCGGCGATCATCTGCATGTCGGCATATTCGATGCCGTTGTGGATGGTCTTGACGAAATGCCCGGCGCCATCAGTGCCAAGCCAAGCCGCGCAGGGCTCATCCTTGAACTTCGCGGAGATCGCGGTCAGCACCTTCTCGACACGCTTCCAGGAGTCTTCCGTGCCGCCGACCATGATCGAGGGGCCGTGGCGTGCACCCTCCTCGCCACCGGACACGCCCATGCCTATGAAGGTGAGGCCAGAGCCGGAAAGCTCCGAGAAGCGGCGCATCGTGTCGCGGAAATTGGCATTGCCGGCATCGATGACGATGTCATTGTTGGATAGCACGCCGCGCAGCGCGGCGATCTGCTCGTCGACCGGCTTGCCGGCCAGCACCATGATGATGATCGGACGCGGCGGCCGGATCGCGGCGGCGAGTTCTTCAAGGCTGTAGCAGGGAACCACCATGTTCTTCAGCGCCCCGGCATTCTCGACAAAGGCGTCGGTGCGTGCCCTGGTGCGGTTGAAGACGGCGATGCGGTGCCCGTGCTCGGCGATGTTGAGCGCCAGGTTGGAACCCATCGTGCCAAGGCCGATCAGGCCGATTTCGGCTTTTTCCATCGTTTCTTCCCTGCTTTCGGATCTTTTTCGTTGAAGCCCGCGACCGGGCGATGCCATTTCCCGGCGATGATTGACGGGCCTTCGTGCCTGCGTCAACCACCGCGCCACAAGCGGGCGATATAGAGCATCACGGCCTGATGTCGATCGGCGCCTCGATCTTCACGATCTCGAAGTCCGAGACCAGAATGTCGACCCGTGCCGACCACCGTCCCGGCACCGGGATCACCAGGTTGTCGACCCGCCAGCTGCCGTCGCCCGGCTTTGTCGCCGGCCGCTTGAGCGGTTCGATACCGGAGTCGGGTTTCGACAGGACCAGCGTTACTTCCTTGGCTTCGAGCGGTCCGAAATCGCCGGTCATGACGACGATCGAGGCAGCAACCGGGCCGGCGTGGCCCGGCGTGATGCTGAGATCGGCCATCGCCTTCAGCGTATGGATATGGACCGATGCCGGTTGCGCCGCGGCGATCGCCAGCGCGCGCGGCGGCGGCGTGAAGCGCCAGCCGGCGGCAATGCCGAAAATGGCCAGCACGATCAGCATCTCGATGCCGGTCGAGCGGGCCAGGCTTTTTTGCGCCCTTGTGCCTCCAGCTTCCGTTGGACCGGTAAACTTCCAGCGGTTGAACGCCGCGAGCGGGAAAAGGCAGAACAGCAGCGCCAGCTTGATCAGCAGCAGCTGGCCATAGGCGGTGTCGAGCAGAGCCGAGGGTGCCTGCACCTGGATGACGGCCAGCACGATGCCGGCTGACGCCAGCACGGCCACGACAGGCAGGATCGTCCGCGAGAACCGGTGCAGGAATGGCCCGGCCTCTGCCTGCTTTCGCATCAATACCAGGCCAAGCGGCGCCAGTGCTCCGGCCCAGAAGGCGATGCCTGCGCCATGCAGGAACACCATCGGCCGCGTCAGCCATTGCGGCTCGGCGGCACTTGCGTGTCCGCTCGCGGCAAGGGCTATGCCGACCCCAGCGAGCCCGGCCAGGGCGAACAGCCTGGATGCGGCGCGCGGACCTACCAACGACAACAAGCCGAGCCCCAGCGCCATCAGCGCGATCAGCACAGTCCAGCCGAAACTGGTTCCAAGCGCGGTCCGCCAGATGACCGGTTGCGCCAGCCGAGCGAACGGTGCGCCAAGCGCATCGAGCCCCTGGAAGCTGAGCGACAGGGGTGCCGCGACCATCCCCAGCAGGATCGCTGCAATGACGAAAATTTGACCGGAACGCCCTCCGCCAGCCAGCCAGGCAAGCGCGAAAGCACCGCCGACGCCAAGAAAGAGCCCGATGTAGAGGAAGACCTTGCCGATCCAGATTGCCGAGCGCAGCCCCCAGTCGACGGGTTCGGACACCGCGGGTGGCTCGGTGGCCGCGCCGATGGAAAACAACAAGGAGCCGCCGACCGGGTGACCGTCAGCGGAAATCACCCGCCAGCTCAGGACATGCGTGCCTCGCCCCAGCGTTTGCGGGTTGTCGATTGCGACGGTCTGGTCGGTGAGACGGAAGGTGGTCAGGGCAACCGGAGTGCCGTCGGGCTTCACCAGTGTCAGCACCAGCGGCGACACCGGCTCGCTGAAAGTCAGCGCGAATTGCGCCGGACTCTGTTCCAGGACAGCGCCATCCGCCGGTTCGGTCGTGATCAGCGCTGCATGGGCAAAGGCCCGGTCCGGCAGCATTGCCGCTGCAAGCAACAGCAACGCGAGCAGCACGCCGACAGCCATGCGACCCGCGCCAAAGCCGGTCATATGGATTCTCTGCCGAAGGGATGCCGCGTTCATGTCACCACCACAAACAGGCGGCGCGCGCCGTGACCGAAGCGCGCCGCCAAAAATCATTTCCTGGGCAAGAGCTTGATGCCGGGCGCCGGGGTCTCCAGCGCATCCTCATCTTGGCCTGCCGCCGGTATCTCGATCCAGCGTTCGGTGCCGCCGTCGCATTCCTGCACCACCGGGAAATAGAGTTTTTGGCCGACCGGCAGGTCCGCCGTCAGCGTCCCGCGGAAGACGAACTCGTCGTAGAATTCGTCCGGCAGATTGCCGCCGCTCCAGTCGATCTCCTTGACGCCGTCGGTCACCGCCTGACCATAGAGCTGGTAGGATTTGTCGTATTTGCCCTTCTTGGTCTGCAGCGTCCAGCCGGGCTTCGGCATCGGCTTCACCGCGATCACCCCTTCCGGAATCTGCACGCGCACGGCGGTCGTCGCCTTGCCGTCACAGCCATGCGGAACGCGCAAAACGGCCTTGTAGGTGGAGCCGACCGCCGCCTCCTGGGTTTCAAGCGTGATGTGGGCGAAGGCAGCGCTTGTGCCGAGCACGACCAGCGCGCCGGCCGCCAAAAGATACTTGTTCATGATGGTCCCTCTGATTTCAAATTTGCTGATGTGCAGGATCAGTCGGCCGCGCTTAGTCGGCGTGATCCATGCTGCCCGTCTCGCCCATGCCTTCGACGGCGAAGTCGACCGTCACCGCGCCGGCCTTCTCGAACGTCAGCGTGGCCGAAAATTTCTCGCCCTGCTTCGGCTGCCGCTTCAGGCCGATGAACATCAGGTGATAGCCGCCAGGCGACAGCGCGACCTTGCCGCCGGCCGGGATTTCCAGCCCCTCGGCAACCGGCCGCATGGTCATGACGCCATCCTTGACCGACATCTGATGCAATTCCGCCTTGTCCGAGACGTCGGAGGAAATCGACACGAGCCGGTCGGGCGCGCTGCCGGTGTTGGTGACGGTGAAATAGCCGCCAGCCACCTTGGCGCCTGCCGGCGTGGCGCGCGACCACGGATGCTCGATCTCGAGATCACCAACTTTGAACTCATGCGCCAGAACGCTCTGGGCGCTGACGAACAGGAGGGCGAGAACGAAAACGGTGATGCCGAGACGTTCTTCGAAGCTGCGCAGGAAAGCGCCACCGCGGCCGAACAGGAACGCATGCGCGGCTGCCTTGTAGGAAGGGGACATGGGTAACTCCATGAATAAGGGATCGCGCCGATAGCCGGTCGCGAACGGTTTCGATTGTTGGACGAAGGGTCCCGTGAAAGGTTCCACGGGACGAAATGGCTCAGGCCGGGACCGGCGGAGCGCGCGGGTTCGACGGCGAGCGCTCGCGCGTGAAGTCGAGATGGACAATCGCCGGGAATACGAAGGCGACCGTCTCGAAGGAAAGGCTGGCCAGCGCCATGCCGCTCTCAGGCGGCGGCGCATGGACCTGCGAAACCATGCTGCAGCCAAGCATGCAGCATGCCGGCATGTGCGCGGGGTGTTGATCGCCAACGGGGAGTTCGGCCGCCCCCTCGTGAGTGCAGATGATGTTGCCGAAGGCGTCGAGTTGCGAAGCATTCGGGCCTGTGCCGAAGGCAAACGCGCCGAGCACGGACTGGAGCAGCAGCAGATAGGCCGCGACAAGCGCGACCGGCATGCTCCACCGTCTCCCCCGGATTTTCAACCCAACTGCCTCTTCAAGCAACCATGGAAAATACACCTATCACGGGCGCAACAATCGGAAAATCGCCAAATCATCGCTGCGGCAACGCGGCGCCATCAAACCCTTGGCCGGCTGCCGGCCTCGGGAATCGACGTCAAGAGCGTCTGGCGCGCCGACTTCAGGTGCTTGCGGCAGGCGGCGTCGACCTTGCCGAGATCGCGCGACTTGAGCGCCGCGATATAGGCCAGGTGCTCGGTCACAGCCACTTCGTTGCGCTCGCGCTCCTGCGCCTTGTTCCACTGGTAGTGGTAGTGGAAGATCATGGCGATGACGTCGTAGAAATCGACGATGAAGCGATTGTGCGACGCGCGGTGGATCAGCCGGTGAAAGCGCTCGTCCAATTCTGAGAACTCGTTGAAGCGGGTGGCGATCTCGCGCGCCAAAAGGCGATGCTCGTCTTCCAGCCTGTCGAGATCAGCCCATACCGGACTATCCTCCGGCAAGGCGGCGAAGGCGGCGGCCGAGCGCAGTTCGAACATTTCACGGATCTCGGTCAATTCCAGGGCGAAGGCACGTGTGAAACCTTTCAGCACCCAGTGGCTGTTGCGCCGCTTCTCGATCAGGCCGAAGCGGGAAAAGCGGATCAGGAATTCGCGCACGCTGGTGGTGCCGACACCGATCTCGCGCGCAAGTTCCAATTCATTGATCTGCATGCCGGCCTCGGCGCCGCTGGCCAGCAGGCGCCGCATGAAGCTGCGCTCGATGATCTCAGCCAGCGAATCGGTTTCTTCCTCGGGAAAGAAGTCGTCGGGACGCGGCTCGCGCAGCACCGTCTTGGCGCGCTTGTTCCAGGCGATCAGGCCCGTCTCTTCCATGCGTGCGAGAATGGTGCGCACCGTGGTGCGGCTGACGCCAAGCAGCGTGCCCAGTTCCGGCTCGGAAGGCAGGTTGTGGCTCTCGTCCAGCAGCCGCAGGCAGCGATTGTAGGCGTCCTTGTAAACGTTGTTGCTCTTCGACATCCCCTGCCCCGTTGCGCCCGGCGCTTGCGGCGGCCGGCTTGAAGCGCGATATTGCGGATGCTCCTAGCGCATGACCCTCAAAAGCAAAATCGCTTTTCGGCTCAGGCTCAGGCCCGACTCTCCGCGCATCCCTTTCGGCGCACGGCGCTCGTTTGAAAAAACAATTGACGCAAAAATGTTTTTTCACGATAAAAGACATTACCTCTTAACAGGCGCGTGTCAATCCGCCCCGCGCATCCCAGGATTACCCAGGAAACCGCCCGTGAACGCCTCCAACAGCATTCTTCTGTCTCCCGCCGACAATGTGGCGGTCGCCAATGGCCGCATCGAGATTGGAACGGTGCTGCCTGGCGGCGCGACCGCGACGGCCGTCATCGAACCCGGCCACAAGGTCGCGATCAAGCCGATCGCCGCGGGCGCCGCGGTGGTGAAGTACGCGCAGGCGATCGGGCGCGCCACGCAGGACATCGCGCCGGGCGAGCACGTGCATTCGCACAATCTGGTCTTCGAATCCGGGCGTTTGCCGGTCGTGCCGCCGACCGAGGCCGTGCATGCGACCGAGGCCGACCGCGCCCGTACCTTCATGGGTTACCGCCGCGCCGACGGCCGCGCCGGCACGCGCAACTTCATCGGCATCATCGCCAGCGTCAACTGCTCGGCCACGGTCTGTCATGCCATCGCCGACCAGGCCAACCGCACGCTTTTGCCGAAATATCCAGGCATCGACGGCTTTGTCCCGATCGTCCACGGCCAGGGCTGCGGCATGAGCGGCACCGGCGACGGCATGATGGTCCTGCACCGCACGCTTGCCGGCTATACACGCCATCCCAATTTCGGCGGCGTGCTGATGGTCGGGCTCGGATGCGAGGTCAACCAGCTCACCCTCTACGGCCAGAAGGGTGCCGCGGCCGGCAAGCGCCATTTCAACATCCAGGATGCCGGCGGGTCGCGCAAATCCGTCGAGAAGGCCATGGGCGTTCTCGCCGAGATCGCCGAGGAGGTCGGCCAGTTCAAGCGCGAGCCGATTCCGGTCAGCGAAATCGTCGTCGGCCTGCAATGCGGCGGCTCCGACGGCATGTCCGGCATAACCGCCAACCCGGCGCTGGGCGCCGCCGTCGACATCCTGGCCGACGCCGGCGGCATCGGCATCCTCTCCGAGACGACCGAGATCTACGGCGCCGAACATCTGCTCGCCTATCGCGCCGCAACGCCGGAGATCGCGCAGAAGCTCGACGGATTCGTCAAATGGTGGGAGGACCATGTCGCCAAGCATGGTGCGTCGATCGACAACAACCCCTCGCCCGGCAACAAGCGTGGCGGCCTGACCACGATCCTGGAGAAGTCGCTGGGTGCAGTGGCCAAGGGCGGCCAGACCCCGCTCACTGGTGTGTTCGGCTATGCCGAGAAGGTCACCGGGCACGGCCTGGTGTTCATGGATACGCCGGGATACGATCCGGTTTCGGCGACCGGCCAGGTGGCCGGCGGCGCCAACGTCATCGTCTTCACCACGGGTCGCGGCTCCTGCTTCGGCTGCCGGCCAACGCCGTCGATCAAGGTGGCCAGCAACTCGACCATGTACCACGCCATGGAAGAGGACATGGACGTGAACTGCGGCGTCATCGCCTCGGGCGAAAAGACCATCGCCGGCATGGGTCGCGAGATCTTCGAGCTCATCGTCGAGACGGCTTCCGGCCGCAAGACCAAGAGCGAGGATTTCGGCTACGGCGACAACGAGTTCGTGCCTTGGCACCTCGGGGCGACGCTCTAGATCAGGTTGACGACGAAAAGACAGGCCGGACAGCGGCCGGGGACGGGAGGCTCGCATGGAGAAACGCCGCATTGGCAGGACGGCGCTCGAGGTCACCGAAGTCAGTTTTGGTGGCGCCGCGATCGGCGGTCTTTACCGCGCCTGTCCGCGCGAGGCGGCGATGGAAACACTGCAGGGCGCCTGGGATGCCGGCTTGCGCTATTTCGACACCGCGCCCTTCTACGGCTTCGGCCTCTCCGAACGGCGCTTCGGTGATTTCCTGCGCTACAAGCCGCGCGATTCCTATGTGCTCTCCACCAAGGTCGGCCGCCTGTTCCGGCCCGTCCCGGAAGATCAGGTTCCCGATCACTCCTATGTCGATCCTTTGCCCTTCGCTGTCGACTACGACTACTCCTACGACGGCATCATGCGCTCGGTCGATTTCAGCTATGCGCGGCTTGGCCTCAACAAGATCGATATCCTGTATGTGCATGACATCGGCACCTACACGCACGGCATCGAGAAGACCAAGCTGCACTTTCGCCAGTTGATGGATGGCGGGCTGAAGGCGCTGGAGGAACTGAAGTCGTCCGGCACCATCTCTGCCTATGGGCTAGGCGTCAACGAGGTGAAGATTTGCCTCGACGTGATGCGAAGGGCGCCGCTCGATTGCATCCTTCTGGCCAGCCGCTACTCGCTGCTGGACCGCAGTGCGCAAGCAGAATTGCTGCCGCTGTGCCGCGAACGACAGACCTCGCTGGTCGTCGGCGGCGTCTTCAACTCCGGCATCCTTGCGACGGGCCCGGTGGCTGGCGCGCATTTCGACTATTTGCCGGCTACCGATGACATCCTGCACCGGGTGGATACGATGGAGAAGATCGCCGGCGATGGCGGTTATCCGCTTGCGGCAGCCGCGTTCCAGTTCCCGCTGCGCAACCCCATTGTCGCCACCGTGCTGACCGGCACGGCCAAAGCCGCCAATCTGGCGCGCAACCTCGAACTGCTTGACGTCGAGATCCCCGAAACGGAGTTCGCAAAATACGATCCTTACACGGTCGTGCAGCACCTGGCCTGATTTAGACGGGTCAATCCGCCTGGAAACGGCTTCACAAATTCGAGAAGAATGTATATTCCATATTGACTGAATCATGGAATTAATATTCCATGATTCTCGGAACGGATGCGGAAGTCCTTCGGTTGTCGATGAAGCGGCAACGACAGTTCAGTGGCCGGAGGCGATACGAACTGCTTGCATCGCCCGAACCGATGCACTATCAAAATGCGGTAAATGTTTTTTATTGATAAAGTTCTGTTTGGGCCACGCCTATCCGAATGGAGCTTCCGTAACGTTCACCGGGCGACTTAGGGAGGAAACCTATGAAATTCGTCACCAGCATTCTCAATCGTCGCGCATTCGTGGCTCTCGCGGCCGCTTCCATGCTCGCCGGCGTGATGCACTCGGCCCCGGCTTCGGCGGCGGATGTGACCATTCCGATCATCGTCAAGGACACGACGTCCTTCTACTGGCAGATTGTCCTGGCCGGCGCCCGCAAGGCCGGCAAGGACCTTGGCGTCAACGTTCCGGAACTCGGCGCGCAGGCTGAAACCGACGTCAACGGCCAGATCTCGATCCTTGAAAACGCCGTTGCCGGCAACCCCGCCGCCGTCGTCATCTCGCCGACGGAATTCAAGGCGCTGGGCAAGCCGATCGATGAGGCCGCCACCAAGGTCAAGATCATCGGCATCGACTCCGGCGCCGACTCCAAGGCCTTCACCTCGTTCCTGACCACCGACAATGTCCAGGGCGGACGCGTCGCCGCCGACGGTCTCGCCGCTGCCATCGGCGCAGCCAATGGCGGCAAGGTCGAAGGCAAGGTTGCGCTGATCACCGCACTGCCCGGCGCCGGCTCGCTCGAGCAACGCGCCCAGGGCTTCAAGGAAGAGCTCAAGGCAAAATATCCCGGCCTTACGCTGGTGGCCGACAAATATGCCGACGGCCAGGCCACGACCGGCCTCAACATCGCGACCGACCTGATCACCGCCAATCCGGACCTTAAAGGCATCTTTGCCTCCAACCTGATCATGGCGCAGGGCGTCGGTCAGGCCGTGGCCGAGAACAAACTTGCCGGCAAGCTGGCCCTGATCGGCTTCGACAGCGACGAGAAACTGATCAAGTTCCTCAATGACGGCGTCATTTCCGGCCTCGTCGTCCAGGATCCGTACCGGATGGGCTATGACGGCATCAAGACCGCGCTTGCCGCTTCGAAGGGCGAGAAGGTCGAGGCCAATGTCGACACCGGCGCCAATCTGGTGACCAAGGCCAATATGAAAGAACCGAAGATCGACGCATTGCTCAACCCGAAGCTCAACTGAGCATCGGCATGAACTGTTTCCGGGGCCTCGCGCCCCGGAAACACCCGCCCGGCACAAATGGCTTGGAAATCCGCACCCTTGGGCTAGGCTGCAAAAGAGGCGCATCACAGCCTCGCCGCGTGCCAATCGTGAGACCAGTCTGGGAGGATTGTCATGACGTCAACGGCGCAGGAACTGCACCCGGCCCCTGTGCTGGAGCCCGGCAGGACGATCCTCGAACTACGAGGATTGGAAAAACGCTATCCCGGCACCCACGCGTTGAAGCCTGTGAACCTTGCGTTCAAGGCGGGTGAAATCCACGCCATCGTCGGCGAGAACGGTGCCGGCAAATCGACGCTCATCAAGCTTCTCACCGGCGTCATGCCGCGCACCTCCGGCGACATCATCTGGGAAGGCAAGCCGACCGCGCTGGCCACGCCGCATGAGGCGATGGCGCTTGGCATCAACGCCGTGCACCAGGAGGTCGTGCTCTGCCGCCACCTGACGGTCGCCGCCAACATGTTCCTTGGCGAGGAAAGTTCCCGCTTCGGCATCCTGCAGCAGCGGTCCATGGTCAGGGAAGCACAGAAGATCATCGACGATCTCGGCTTCGACCTGCCGGCGCATGTCACGCTTGGCGACCTGACCATTGGCCAGCAGCAGCTGATTGCCGCCGCCCGCGCCACCGTGCGCGGCACCAAATTCCTGATCTTCGATGAACCCACCGCCTACCTGACCCGCAAGGAAGCCGATCAGTTGTTCACGCTGATCCGCCGGCTGAAGGGCGAAGGCGTGACGATCATCTATATCAGTCATCGCATGGAGGAAGTGTTCGAGCTCGCCGACCGTGTCTCGGTGCTGCGCGACGGCACGCTGGTCGGCACCAGGAACATCGCCGAGACCAACGACGCGGAACTGGTCAAGATGATGATCAACCGCTCCATCGAGCAGATCTACCACAAGGAGCATTTCACGCCGGGCGCCACGATCCTGGAAACCAGGAACCTCTCCGGCAGGGGCTTCGAGAACGTGTCGATGACCGTCCACGCCGGCGAGATCGTCGGCCTGTACGGACTGATCGGCGCCGGACGCAGCGAGTTCGTGACCACCGTCTATGGCCGCCACCGTAAGTCGGCCGGCCAGATTCTTTGGGACGGCAAGCCGGTCCAGGTCAACTCCGAGCATGACGCGATCAAGCTCGGCATGGCGCTGGCGCCGGAAAGCCGCCGCGACCAGGGCCTGTGCCTCAACCTGTCGGTCGGCCTCAACCTCAACCTGCCGATCTACAAGCGCATCTCGAACAATCTGCTGATTTCCAACGCAAAGGAAAAGGCCGAGGCCGATAGGCAGATCGCCGATCTCAGGATCAAGACCCCGACGCGCAGCGCTTTGGCCTCCAGCCTGTCGGGCGGCAACCAGCAGAAGATCGTCATCGGCAAGTGGCTGGCCCATGGCGCCAGGCTGTTCATCTTCGACGAACCGACGGTCGGCGTGGATGTCGGCACCAAGGCCGAGATCTACCGTCTGTTCAGCGCGCTGCTGTCGAAGGGCGCCGGCATCATCCTGATCTCGTCCTACCTGCCGGAGGTCTACGAACTCGCCGACACGCTGCATGTGTTCCGGCGCGGCAAGCTGGTGGCCACGCACGGGTTCCGCACCGCCGATCACGAGGAAATTCTCACACAGGCGCTCGCCGAGAAACAAGAAAAGCTGGGAGGACAGACATGAGCACCGAGGCGATTCCTGCCGAAAAACCGAAGCGCAACTACAACGCCCTGTTCGGGCTGACGCTTCTGGCGCTGCTGGTGCTGTTGTGGGTCATCCTGTCGCTATCCACATCGAGCTTTGCGTCGGCCAACAACATCTCGAACCTGCTGCGCCAGGGTTCGATGATCGCCATCCTCGCGGTCGGACAGACCTTCGTCATCATCACTGGCGGCATCGACCTTTCCGTCGGCGCCGTGGTCGGCTTCACCACCGTCATCGTGGCGATGCTGATCAATGCCGGCGTGCCGGTCCTGCTCGCCGTCCTGCTCACCTTGCTGGTCGGCGTCGCCATCGGCCTGTTTCATGGCTTCGGCATCGTCAAGATGGGCTTGCCGCCCTTCATCATCACGCTGGCGACGCTGACCTCGCTGCGCGGCATCGGCCTTTTGATAACCAACGGCAATTCGATCTCGATCAACAACGACGCCTTCCAGGAATTCTCGCGCAATTCCTTCCTCGGCATTCCCAATCTGTTCTGGATGGTCCTGCTGGTCGGCATACCCGCCTATGTCTTCCTGCATCACAGCCGGTGGGGCCGGTACCTGTTCTCGGTCGGCTCGAATGCCGAGGCCTCGCGCCTGTCCGGTGTCAGCGTCCAGCGCACCATCTTCATGGCCTACACGCTGTCGGGTCTCTGCGCGGCGTTCGTCGGCGTGCTCCTTGCTTCGCGCATCGGCATCGGCAATCCGACCCAGGCCGAGGGCTGGGAACTGCAGGCGATCGCCTCGTCTGTGATCGGTGGCACCTCGCTGTTCGGCGCCGTTGGTTCCGTGCATGGGCCGCTGCTCGGCGCCTTCATCCTGGCCACCATCAACAACGGCGCCAACCTCTTGAACGTCAACGCCTTCTGGCAACGTGTCATCACCGGCGCGCTGATCATCATCATTGTTTACTTCGACGGCCTGCGTCGCCGCGGCAGCAAGTAATCTACAACGGACATAGCCGCCGGCCCGGCATGGCCGAAGGGCCGACGGCGCCGTGAACCAACTGGATTGAAGCATGAAAGCTGTCGTCTGCCGCTCGCCCGGCGATCTCGTCCTGGAAGATCGTCCCGCGCCCGACGCACCACCTCCCGGCTGGGCGCTGGTCGCGGTCAGCCATGTCGGCATCTGCGGCACGGACTACCACATCTTCGAAGGCAAGCACCCGTTCCTCGCCTACCCGCGCGTCATGGGCCACGAAGTGTCGGGAACCATAATAGAAATTGGCGAAGGCGTCGGGCTTGCCGTGGGCGAGCCGGTTGTCATCAACCCCTATCTGTCCTGCGGCACATGCATCGCCTGCCGGAAAGGCAAACCGAATTGCTGCGTCAGGATCGAAGTGCTCGGCGTCCATCGCGACGGCGCCATGTGCGAAGAAATCCTCGTGCCCCAGCAAAATCTCTATCCGGCAAATGGCCTTTCGCTGGCGGATGCCGCCGCCGTCGAATTCCTGGCCATCGGCGCGCATGCCGTTCGGCGCTCACACGCTGATCCCGGTGCTCGCACGCTGGTCATCGGCGCCGGCCCTATCGGGCTCGGCACGGCCATCTTCGCCCGCATCGCCGGACTCGACGTGACACTGCTCGACATGAGCACAGAAAGGCTCGCCTTCGCCGCCGACGAACTCGGCTTCCCCACCCTCGATGGATCACGCGGCGCCGTGCCCGATCTTGTCAAGGAAGCGACCGGCGGTGAAGGGTTTGACGTGGTTTTCGACGCCACCGGCAACACCCAGTCGGTGCAGTCGGCCTTCGCCCATGTCGCGCATGGCGGAACCCTGGTGCTGGTCAGCGTCGTCAAGGACGACATCAGCTTTTCCGATCCGGAGTTCCACAAACGCGAGATGACGCTGATCGGCAGCCGCAACGCATTGCGCGCCGATTTCGACCATGTTGCCGCCTCGATCCGCAACGGGGCGGTTCCCCTGGCCAAGCTCGTAACTCACCGCACCAGGCTTGTCGGCGCGCCGCGCGACCTCGCCCGCTGGGCGCACGAGAAATCCGGCCTGATCAAGGCTGTGATCGAGATCGGATAGCCCGGGTGCGGCGTCGCCTCAAAGAGCCGAGAGTTTTAACTCCACCCGCTCGGCCGGAAACCGCGACTCGGAAAACTGAATGGGCTGGCCATCGGGCGTGACGTTGACGGAGACGGTGACCAGCACAATGGCTCCGGGCTGCAGGTCCAGGTCGGCAAGATCTGCCGCGTCGGCGTGGCGCGCCGACAGCATCGTCGATTGCCTGAGATAATCGTCTATGCCGAAACGTGCCAGCGACGCGGTGATCGATCCGGTCTGCGCCATGGCCTTGTCGATGCCGGCGAAGCGCTTGGCATCGAACCAGCCGGCAGCGCGTGATACAGGCCGGCCGTCAGCCTCGCCGCGTGTCTCCAGGCGTATCACCTCGGCCCCCCTGGCAAGCCCCAGTCCCTCTGCGACGCGCTGGCTGGCTGGTTCGACCGATGAGGCAAGCAGGACGATATGGCGTTCGGACGTCTGCCCTTGCAGGCCTGTCGAGAAGCGCGTCCGCGCGCCTATCGGATAGGACAGCCGCTTGCGCGACAGCACGAATGTCCCGCGTCCCTGCTCGGCCCTGAGCACGCCTTCCTGCACCAATGCCGCTATGGCACTGCGCACCGTATGGCGGTTGACGCCGTAGCGCTCGGCCAGCGCCACTTCAGGCGGCAGCGCGGCATTCTCCGCGAAATCCCCTGCCGCGATCGACTGCAGGATCTTGTCGGCGATCTGCCGCCAGAGCGAGACCCCGCTGCGCCGCTCTATGCTGTTGACCTTGTCCTGTCCTGTCATTCCTTGCCCCTCTGTCCCCCTGTCATCCACCCGTCATGGACTCGCGTTAGATAATAGGTATAATTTGTATAGTTGTCTATATCACTAGACAAATTTAAAACCAGAAGGAAGGTTCGATGCGAGGACAGGAAGCGCGCGATCAGGCAGAGCGCAAGGCCGCCATGGCAACCCTGGCGCAATCCAGCGGCGACGACATCGTTCGCCTGTGGAACGAGTCCGGGCTGCCCTCGCAGGCCGAGCTGCTGCGAGGTCCCGAAACCGGGCTGGTCACCGTGCGCGGCCGGATCGGCGGCGGCGGCGCCCCGTTCAATGTCGGCGAAACGACGGTGACGCGCGCCACGGTCCGGCTTCCATCCGGACAGGTCGGCCATTGCTACGCGCTCGGCCGCGACAAGCAGAAGGCGAAGCTCGCGGCCATCGCCGACGCGCTCTGGCAGGACCCGGCCCGGCGCCGCGAGGTCGAGACCAGGATCATCGCACCCTTGCAGCAAGGGCTGGCCAGGGCGCGCGAACAAAGACGCGCCGAGACGGCGGCAACGAAGGTGGATTTCTTCACCATGGTACGCGGAGAAGACTGATGGACATCACGGCCCAATCGATCGAGGGCGGCTTCGCCGATCCCGTGTTCAATGCCCAGACGGTCTTTCGCACCGTGATGGACGCCATGGCGCGGCCCGGCACCGTGCAGAAGCTGCCGGCCCTTGCCCGCCCGCCGGCGCCGCTGTCGGCGACGGCTGGCGCCATCGCACTGGCACTTTGCGACAACGACACGCCCATCTGGCTCGACCCCGCGCTGCGGGCTTCCGCCGCGATCAAGTACTGGCTGGGTTTCCACTCCGGCGCGCCGTTGGCAAACACGCCGGCCGACGCGCATTTCGCCGTGATCACCGCGCCTTGCGAAATGATGGCGCTCGACGGTTTTTCGCAAGGCACCCAGGAATATCCCGACCGCTCCACCACGCTGATCCTGCAGGTGAGCGATCTTGCTTCGGGCACGCCTCTCCTGCTGCAGGGGCCTGGCATTGAAAAGACCGCGACGATCGCGCCGGCGCAGATGCCGCGCCACTTCGTCGAACAATGGAAACAGAACAACCAGCGCTTTCCGCGCGGCATCGACATCGTCCTTGCCACGCCGGACAGCATTGCCTGCCTGCCGCGCACCACGCGCATCAAGACGATGGAGGCGTAAGATGTATGTCGCGGTAAAAGGCGGCGAGGCCGCCATCGCCAATGCCCACAGCCTGCTTGCCGATCGCCGGCGCGGCGACCGTTCGGTGCCGGCGCTTCGCCTCGACCAGATCGTCGAGCAACTGGCGCTCGGCGTCGACCGGGTGATGAGCGAAGGTTCGCTCTACGACCGTGAACTGGCCGCGCTCGCCATCGTCCAGGCGCGCGGCGACATGATCGAAGCGATATTCCTCGTTCGCGCCTATCGCACCACGCTGCCGCGTTTCGGCTACACCAGGGCCATCGACACGACGGCGATGCAGGTCGAGCGTCGTGTGTCGGCGACCTACAAGGATCTGCCCGGCGGCCAGCTTCTCGGCCCGACCTTCGACTATACGCACCGGCTGCTCGACCCCGAGCTTGCTGCCGGCGCCGATGTTGCCGAGCCTCGGCAGCGTACCGGTGAGGCCGAGGCCATGCCGCGCGTCTCGGCGATCCTTGCCCGCGAAGGCCTGATCGAGCCGGATGGCGACATGCCGAAGGATCATGTTCCCGGTGACATCACCCGCGAGCCGCTGGAATTCCCGATGGCGCGCGACATCCGCCTGCAGGCGCTGTCACGTGGCGACGAGGGTTTCCTGCTGGCGCTCGGCTATTCCACCCAGCGCGGCTATGCCCGCAACCATCCCTTCGTCGGCGAAATCCGCATCGGCGAGGTCGAGCTGGAGCTCGACGTGCCCGAACTGCCCTTCGCCGTGCCGCTCGGCACCGTGCGTGTCACCGAATGCCAGATGGTCAACCAGTTCAAGGGCTCGGCCAAGGCGCCGCCGCAATTCACGCGCGGCTATGGCCTCGTCTTCGGCCAGAGCGAGCGCAAGGCGATGGCCATGGCGCTGTGCGACCGGGCGTTGCGCGCCACCGAACTCGGCGAGGATGTCGTCGCTGCCGCGCAGGATGAGGAGTTCGTCATCTCGCATTCCGACAACGTCCAGGCGACCGGCTTCGTCGAGCATCTGAAGCTGCCGCACTATGTCGACTTCCAGGCAGAGCTCGACCTCGTGCGCCGCATGCGCGCCGAGTACGACGCCCGCGAAAATCCTGCGAAGGCCGAAGAGAAGCGGGAGGCGGCGGAGTGATCGAGGGCCTTTCCCACATGACCTTCATCTGCCGCGACCTCGACCGGATGGCGGCGATCCTCGAACGTGTATTCGACGCGCGCGAGGTCTATGCCAGCGATGCCGAGCAATTCTCGCTGTCGCGCGAGAAATTCTTCCTGATCGGCGACATCTGGATCGCCATCATGGAAGGCGAGGCGCTGCCGGAGCGCAGCTACAACCACATCGCCTTCAAGATCGATGAGGCTGATTTCGACGATTACCTCGAGCGCATCGGCGGACTAGGCCTCGAGATGAGACCACCACGGCCACGTGTCGAGGGCGAAGGCCGCTCGATCTATTTCTACGACGACGACAACCACATGTTCGAACTGCACACCGGCACGCTCAGCGAGCGGCTGGCGCGCTACGCGAGCCGGTTGGAGGCCGCGCAATGATGCTAGTCCCCTCCACCTCCTCCGTCACCCCCGCCATTGCCCCCATGGCCGCCGCCATCGTGAGAATGCCCATCATGGCCGTGGTGACCGCCGTCCGATCCGCCCAAGAAGGAACCGCTCCCACCAGAACCATTTCTCTGCTTGGCGAGGCTCCGGCGCGTGACAACAAAGATGACGAAACCGGCAATCATGAACAGCAGGATTGCGATGCGCGTCCAGCCGCTTTGGGTCATCCGATTTCGCCCCCGTCCCCGCGTCTTGAACGCAATTCAATAGCAAAATGTTGATGTGATCGCCATGACCGACATCGCCACCTACAACTTCGCCTATCTTGACGAGCAGACCAAGCGGATGATCCGCCGGGCGATCCTTAAGGGCATCGCCATTCCCGGCTACCAGGTGCCGTTCGCCTCGCGCGAAATGCCGATGCCGTATGGCTGGGGCACGGGCGGCGTGCAGGTCACCGCCTCGATCATCGGCCCCGACGATGTGCTGAAGGTCATCGACCAGGGCGCCGACGACACCACCAATGCCGTCTCCATCCGCGCCTTCTTCAAGAAGGTGGCCAATGTCGCCGTCACCACGGAAACAGCCAGCGCCACCATCATCCAGACCCGCCACCGTATCCCGGAATACCCGCTGAGCGCGGGCCAGGTGCTGGTCTACCAGGTGCCGATCCCCGAACCGCTGCGCTTCCTCGAGCCGCGCGAGACCGAAACGCGGAAGATGCACGCGCTGGAGGAATACGGCCTAATGCATGTGAAGCTCTATGAGGACATCGCCAGGCACGGCCGCATCGCCACCACCTATGCCTACCCGGTCAAGGTCGAGGGCCGCTATGTGATGGACCCTTCGCCGACGCCGAAATTCGACAATCCGAAAATGCACCAGTCGCCGGCCCTGCAGCTGTTCGGCGCCGGCCGCGAAAAACGCATCTACGCGCTGCCGCCCTTCACCGACGTGGTCAGCCTCGACTTCGAGGACCATCCGTTCGAGGTACAGACCTTCGACCAGCCCTGCGCGCTGTGCGCGGCCGAGAATGTCTATCTCGACGAGGTCATCCTCGACGATCATGGCGGCCACATGTTCGTCTGCTCCGACACCGATCACTGCGAGAAGCGTCGGGCGGACGGCCATCGCGGCCATCTTGCCCCCGAAACCCATCTTGCCCCAGGGAACATGGAGCCGGCACAATGACCGACGAACCGCTGCTGCGCGTTTCCGCGCTCTCGAAATTCTACGGCTCGCGCGTCGGCTGCGAGAACGTCACCTTCGACCTGTGGCCAGGCGAGGTTCTGGCCATCGTCGGCGAATCCGGTTCCGGCAAGACGACGCTGCTCAACTGCCTGTCGACACGGCTGTTGCCGAGTTCAGGCACCGCCAGCTACCGCATGCGTGATGGCCAGTTCCGTGAGCTCTACCGCATGAGCGAGGCCGAGCGGCGCTTCCTGATGCGCACCGACTGGGGCTTCGTACACCAGAATCCTGCCGACGGCCTGCGCATGGCAGTGTCGGCCGGCGCCAATGTCGGCGAAAGGCTGATGGCGGTGGGCGACCGGCACTACGGCAAGATCCGCGCCACCGCCGTCGACTGGCTGTCGCGCGTCGAGATCGACGAGGATCGCATCGATGACGAGCCGCGAGCCTTTTCCGGCGGCATGCGCCAGCGCCTGCAGATCGCCCGCAACCTGGTCACCGGTCCGCGGCTGGTGTTCATGGATGAGCCGACCGGCGGCCTCGACGTCTCGGTGCAGGCGCGCCTGCTCGACCTGTTGCGCGGCCTGGTCACCGATCTCGGCCTCGCGGCCATCGTCGTCACCCATGATCTCGCCGTGGCGCGGCTGCTGTCGCAGCGCATGATGGTGATGAAGGACGGCCGCGTCGTCGAAAGCGGTCTCACTGACCGGGTGCTCGACGATCCCCGCGCGCCCTACACGCAGCTTCTCGTTTCCTCAATTTTGCAGGTGTAGTCATGGCGACGCCTCTCGTTGTTTCCGATGTCGCCAAGAGCTTCACCATGCATCTGCGCGACGGCATCAAATTGCCGGTGGTAGCCGGTGTGTCCTTCTCGATCAGGTCCGGCGAATGCACGGTGCTGGGCGGCCCGTCCGGCGCCGGCAAGAGCTCGATCCTGAAGATGCTCTACGGCAACTATGCCGTCGATGAAGGCCAGATCATCATCCATCATGAAGGCGGCCTCATCGATCTCGCAACCGCCAGCCCGCGCACCGTGCTTGCCGTGCGCCGGCAAACGATCGGCTATGTCAGCCAGTTCCTGCGCACCGTGCCGCGCGTCTCGGCACTCGATGTCGTCGCCGAGCCCCTTGTCGAGCGCGGCGAGGAACGCGAAGCCGCGCGGAAAAAGGCGCGCGCCCTGCTGGCGCAGCTCAACCTGCCGGAGAAACTGTGGGCGCTGCCACCGGCGACGTTCTCGGGCGGCGAACAGCAGCGCGTCAACATCGCGCGCGGCTTCATCACCGAGCACCCGATCCTGCTCCTCGACGAACCGACCGCGTCGCTCGACGCCACGAACCGCGAGGTGGTGATTGCACTGATCGCGGCCAAGAAGGCGGCGGGCATCGCCCTGCTCGGCATCTTCCACGACCACGACGTGCGCGAGGCGGTTGCCGACCGCATCATCGACGTGACCGCCTTCGGCACCGGAAAGATGGCCGCATGACCCGGAAGCTTTCGGAAACGCCGCTGATCCACCCGACGGCGCAGGTCGAGAACTCGACACTCGGCCGCTGGACCGAGATCGCCGACCGTAGCCGGGTTTCGGAAAGCGAACTCGGCGACTATTCCTACATGATGCAGGACTGCTCGGTGTGGTGCACCACGATCGGCAAGTTCTCCAACATCGCGGCAGCCGTGCGCATGAACGCCACCAATCATCCGACATGGCGGCCGACGATGCACCACTTCACCTACCGCGCGTCCGACTATTGGGACGACGCCGAGCATGAGAGCGAATTCTTCGCCCAGCGCCGCGCCAAGCGGGTCACCATCGGCCACGACACCTGGCTCGGCCACGGCTCGACCATCCTGCCCGGCGTCACCGTGGGCGATGGCGCGGCGGTCGGCGCCGGCGCTGTGGTGTCCAGGGATGTCGCCCCGTACACCATCGTCGCCGGCGTGCCGGCCAAGCCGATCCGCGAGCGTTTCGACCGCCGTACGGCCGAACGCTACCAGGCGCTGGCCTGGTGGGACTGGGACCACGCCAGGCTGCGTGCATCGCTCGATGATTTTCGCGAGCTGTCGGCGGAGGCCTTTCTGGAAAAATACGGCTGACCGCGGCGCCGTCGGCAAGTCCGTTTCACACCCCTGACACATGACTCGGACAGGAGGCGATCTTCCCCTGGAGATCGCCATGCCTGCCCCAATCAGACCGTCACTCGCCGGATTCTTTGCCGGCTCCAATCCGACCACTCCCGTGCATCTCGGCACACGCTACGACACGTCAGGCAATTTCCTCATCGAGCCCGGCAACACGGTCGTCAGCCATCTGGTCAGCGGTTCGCCATCCGAGGCCGTGGTGCTTGCGGTGCGAGACCGGATGCTGGCGATGCCCGACGCCGACCGTCTGGCCTTCACGCCCATCACCAGCCTGCACATGACGTTGTTCCAGGGCATAATCGAATATCGCCGCCGCTTGCCTTTCTGGCCACAGGACGTGCCGCTCGACACCGGCATCGACGCGATGACACGTCTCTACCTGGAGCGCCTGAAGGGTTTCGAGGGCCTGGGCCCGTTCAACATCAAGGTGGTCGAGATCGTGCCGACCGGCCTGACCGTTGCCGGTGCGACGGACGAGGATGTGCTCACCATGCGTGCCTGGCGTGATGCGCTGGCGGTTCCATTCGGATACCGGCATCCCGACCACGATACCTATGTCTTCCACATCACATTCGCTTATCAGCTCGAGCGTCTTGCGGATGACAGGGCGGCCGAGTGGCAGGCTCTGTTCGATGATTGCCTCGGGCTTTTTGCCAGGGAGGCACCGGTCGTCGAATTGCGAGCCCCGGCATTCTGCGGTTTCAGGGACATGAAGCATTTCGAGGAACTGCTGGTCCTCGGCTAGCAGTAACGCTACGCCTGTGGAGTGTAACAAAACTGACATGCTGGCGACACGGCAGCTTCATGTGGCTGCGCTAGGCGAGAACCAGACGCTCATTACGCTTCAGACTGGAATTCGCTCATGCCGGCAACCTCTGCCACACTTGAAATTCGCGGTGTCAGCCGACGATTTGGCAAGAATACCGCCGTCAGCGATATCAACATCTCGATCCCGCAGGGTCAGATGGTCGGCATAATCGGTCGCTCGGGCGCCGGCAAGTCGACCCTTTTGCGCATGATCAACCGTCTCATCGATCCCAGCCAGGGGTCGATTTTTTTTGACGGCGCCGAGGTTTCAAAATTGCATGGCTCGCAGCTCAGGCGCTGGCAGCGCGACTGCGCCATGATCTTCCAGCAGTTCAACCTCGTGCCGCGCCTCGACGTGCTGACCAATGTGCTGCTTGGCCGGTTGAACCATCGCTCCACCATGTCCAACCTGCTTGGCGTCTTCTCCCGCAACGAATGCGCCGAGGCTGTCGCGGCGCTTGAGCGCCTCGACATCGCCCGCACGGCGCTTCAGCCGGCCGGCACCTTGTCAGGCGGCCAGCAGCAGCGCGTCGCCATAGCCCGCGCCATGATGCAGCAGCCGAAGATGATCCTGGCCGACGAGCCGATCGCCTCGCTCGATCCGCTCAACGCCAAGGTGGTGATGGACTCGCTGCAGGACATCAACCTGCGTGAAGGCATCACGGTCGTCACCAACCTGCACACGCTGGATACCGCCCGCACCTATTGCAATCGCATCATCGGCATGGCCGCTGGCAAGGTCGTCTTCGACGGTCCGCCGGAAGAGCTCGACCGCGAGGCCGTGCGTCTCGTCTATGGCGCTGACAGCAATGGCGCCGAAATCTCGGAGGCCATCACCTCC
Organism: Mesorhizobium carmichaelinearum; assembly: GCA_943370265.1. Lineage (GTDB taxonomy): Bacteria > Pseudomonadota > Alphaproteobacteria > Rhizobiales > Rhizobiaceae > Mesorhizobium > Mesorhizobium carmichaelinearum_A. The sequence goes on along the minus strand of CALRQH020000006.1, from coordinate 5,427 downwards.
ACCAGCGTTGCCTTCAAGCAAAAGATCGCCGCATCCGCCGGACCGCTCGAACCCGCATTCCCGGGATACTGAGAGCGGCCTGGATCGCCAGCCCGCGTCAAGGGCACCTGTCAAAATCAAAGAACGCCGCCGGCGCGGGGCCGGAACCTATAGGAGAGACATCAAATGTTCAGGAAGATGGTTTTCAGCGCCGTTTCGGTGCTTGCCATGGCAACCAGCGCGGCTCACGCCGCCGATATGAAGGAATTCCGCGTCGGCATCCTCGGCGGTGAGAACGAAACCGACCGCCTGCGCAACTACCAGTGCCTTGCCGACCACCTGAAGGCCGAATTCGGCTTCGAAAAGGTCTCGCTGTTCCCGGCCGCCGACTATGACGGCGTTATCCAGGGCCTGCTCGGCGGCACGCTCGACTTCGCCGAACTGGGCGCTTCCGGCTACGCCAGCGTCTACATCAAGGACCCGAAGGCGGTCACCCCGATCCTCACCACCCAGCAGACCGACGGCGCCACCGGCTACTACTCGATCGGCCTGGCTCTGAAATCCTCGGGCATCACCGACATCAAGTCGGCCAAGGGCAAGAAGCTCGGCTATGCCGATCCGGATTCGACTTCCGGCTATCTGATCCCGCTGACCCAGATTCCGAAGGACACCGGCGCGTCGAACGAAAAGTTCTTCGCCTCGACCCAGTTCAACGGTGGCCATGAAAACAACATCCTGGCCATGCGCGACGGCAAGGTCGACGTGGCGGTGGACGATTCCTCCGGCATCGGTAACTTCAAGGACGGCTACACCTCCGGCACCTTCCACAAGGTAGCCGCCAAGGGCGCTGTCGACCCCAACGACTTCGTCGAAGTCTGGCGCTCGGGCCTGATCCCGAACGGCCCGCTGGTCGTGCGCACCGCGATCGGCCCCGAGATGACCGCCAAGCTCACCGACTTCTTCACCAACCTGCCCAAGAAGGACAAGGCTTGCTTCGAAGGCGTGGAAGGCGGCGACTTTACCGGTTACGTCCCGGTGAAGGCGGACTTCTACAACGTCATCGTTGAAGCTCGTAAGGCCGCGATCGGCGGCTAACGGCAGAAACCAGGAAGGGCGGCGACACCTCCAGCGCCGCCCTTTTTGCATGTCCGATCATGACCCTCTCAGCAACAGCCCATTCAGACGCAACGCACCAGGCAGCAGACGCCTGGCGCCGCCAGACCTCCTTGCGCCGGCTCTATACGGCCATGGGCGTCGGCCTGCTGCTCGTCGCCTTGTGCGGAACCATGTGGTTCGCCGACGAAGCCAATGCCGGCCACTTTTTCGAGCGGCTGCCACACCTGCTTGATTTCCTTAGCTGGCTCATTCCAAAGGACTGGAATGATGTCTGGCGGGCGATGTTCGACATCGCCTCCCCCCATGACAATGGCACCCAGGAATATAATTTCCCCCTCGGCCGCGCCTATGTCTGGGGCGGATTCTATGTACCTGAATATTTCGAGCTGATGCTGACCACATTGAACGTGGCGCTGGTCTCGACTTTCATCGGCTTCGTCTTTGCGGTGCCGTTCTCCTTCATCGCCGCACGCAATCTGACGCCCCACCCGGCGTTGAGGCTCATCGTCAAGCGCATCATGGAACTGCTGCGCGCCTTTCCCGAGATCGTCATTGCCGGGCTGTTCGCGGCCATCGTCTCGATCGGCCCGATCGCAGCCATCATTGCCATCGGCCTGCATTCGATCGGCGCATTGGGCAAGCTTTTCTACGAGATCAACGAGAACATCGACATGCGCGCCGAGGAGGGCCTGACGGCCGTCGGCGCAAACTGGTTCGAGCGCGTGCGCTTTGCCGACCTGCCGCAGGTACTGCCCAATTTCATGTCCTACACGCTGCTTCGCATCGAGATCAACGTCCGCGCTTCCACCATCATCGGAGCCGTCGGCGGCGGCGGCATCGGCGAGGAACTGAAGCTCTCGATCTCGCGTGGCTTTGGCGCCAAGACGCTGGCGCTGGTGCTGCTCCTGTTCACGACCATCTTCATTATCGACCAGTTCTCCGCCTGGCTGCGCCGCAAGCTGGTCGGCGAGCAAGCCTTTTTGATGGGTGCGTGATTATGGCTGTCATGACCGCCGATGAAATCCTGTCGATCGAGGAGCGCTACCCGCATGTGTTCCAGCGGCCGCTGCACAAGCGTTTCGGCCCGCTGCTGCTGGTTGTCGGCACGCTGCTTTACCTTGTCTATGCCGTGTGGTTCTTCAACCTGCCGCAGGTCATGCGTGAATCGCACTGGGAGCGCCTGCCGCTCTTCCTGACCCAGTGGATCAGCTACGACGTGCAGCCGATCTTCCCGCTCGACGCACAGCAGATCACGGCCAAATATCCGCGCTTTTCGGTGCTCGGCGAGGACCCCCACCCGGACTGGGTGAAGACCAACGCCGACGGCACCGTCACGGTCCTGGTCAGCGGCCAGGCCAAATCCGTCACCTTCAACAAGACCGAAGCCACGATTGTTGCAAATGGCCAGGCGGTGCCGGTATCGATGATATCCGGCAAGCCAGTGATTTCCGGGACTGTTCCGGACTGGATCACGGCGCATGACGACGAGGTCGTCGCCGACATGGGCTTTGCCGGCGAGGTCCGCGTCGCGGCCGATCGTGTCAAGGTCCGCAAGCGCTTCCTCGGCTGGGCGAATTTCGTTTTCGACCCGCGCTCGCCATTTTTCGAAAAATCGCCCGGCGAGGTGATCTCGCTGATCACCTCCGGACCGGAACTCAAGCCGGGCACGTCAAACCTGGCACTGGCCGTCAACAATATCTGGTACAACGGCCAATGGCAGCATGGCGACGTCTGGACGAAGCTCTTGCAGACCATCGTCATGGCGTTTCTCGGCACGCTGCTGGGCGGCATCGTCGCCTTCCCGCTCGCTTTCTTCGCCGCCCGCAACATCACACCCAGCGGAACGCTGAGCCAGGTTCTCAAGCGCTTTTTCGATTTCATGCGCTCGGTCGACATGCTGATCTGGGCGCTGTTCTTCACTCGTGCCTTCGGCCCTGGGCCCTTGGCCGGCAGCGCCGCGATCTTCTTCACCGAGATTGGCACGCTCGGCAAAACCTATTCCGAGGCGCTGGAGAACATCGACGACAAACCGCGCGAAGGCGTGCTGTCGACCGGCGCCAACGGCCTCCTGGTGCAGCGCTACGGCGTCTTGCCGGAAGTGATCCCGGTGTTCATCAGCCAGACGCTCTACCAGTGGGAATCCAACACCCGCGGCGCCACCATCATCGGCGCGGTCGGCGCCGGCGGCATCGGCCTGAAGCTGTGGGAAGCGATGCGCACCAATTCCAACTGGGCCAATGTCTTCTACATGGTGCTGCTGATCCTGCTTGTCGTTTTCATCTTCGACAACATTTCCAACTTCCTGCGCCGCCGCCTGAGCCGGACAATCCACGACTACAACAGGATGCAGGCCGAGCAGGGATAACCTTGTGACGCCGAAGGGTCAGCATCGTCTCGCCCGACGCCAAAGGGTCGACCCCCACTCCGTCGAGCTTCGCTCGACACCTCTCCCCCGATCGACGGGGTAGAGGAAGGGCGCTAAGGTTGTCCGAGCAGTCGCCTGTCCTCCAAGGCTGAGGCTTTCTTCCTCTCCCAAGCCACCACGCTTCCTTCCTCTCCCTCCGGAGGGGGGAGAGGTGGCTCGGCGAAGCCGAGACGGAGTGGGGGAACCACCACGCAACCGCCACGAACGCAAATAGAAAGAACAGGCGCAATCATCGTCGCCTCGCGCCAAGGGTCGACCCCCCACTCCGTCGAGCTTCGCTCGACACCTCTTCCCCGATCGACGGGGTAGAGGAAAGGCGCGAGGTTGTACGAGCCGCCGCCGACGTAGGTCTTTGCGTCGATCAGGGCGCCTAAGCCGCCTTCTTCCACCCGTTCCTGATATGCTCATACCCTTCCCGATACACGGCTTCCGGCGTCTCGGAAAAATCGCGCCACACCTTGGTCGCCGCTGCCAGATCCTTGAGCGAGCGGCCGAACGCCTCGATCGTCAGCCAGTCGTCATAGCCACTCTTGCGGATGGCGGAGAACGTCTCCTGCCAGGGGATATTGCCGCGCCCCGGCACGCCGCGATCGTTTTCGGAAATGTGGATATGCACGACATTCCTGCGGTGTTTCGTGTAGGCGCCGATCGGGTCGGCCTCCTCGATATTGGCATGGAATGTGTCGTACATCGCCTTGATGTGCGGCCGGTCGATGGCGTCGATATGCTCCGACAGGTCTTCCATCGTGTTGACGAGGTAGCACTCAAAGCGATTGAGCGCCTCGAGCCCGATGGTCACGTTTCGCTTGCCGGCATGGTCGCCGATGGCACGTTGCGACGCGACCGAACGCTTCTTCTCGGCCGCCGTCGGCCCCGTGCCGGAAAATGCGCCCAGCGTCGAATGCAGCGGCCCGCTCAAAGTCCGGGCACCCAGCGCATCGGCGCAATCAACCGCCCATTTCATGTAGTCGACGCCGGCCTTGCGCGTCGCGGCATCAGTCGAGATCAGGTTCATCGCCGGGTCGCCCATCGCGGAAACGGCTGTCCGTTCCAGCCCGATGCGGTCGAGCAGGTCGCCGAGTTTGCGATAGTCGTCCGGTGCGCCGACGAAGATCGGTATCTCGACGCCGTCAAAACCAGTCGCCTTGATGTCGCGAAGCAGCGGCTCGTGTTTCTTCGACACAGCCGTCGTCCACAAGAACATGCACATGCCGATTTTCATCAACGCCCCTCCCATTTAACGGCCGGTTGTTTGCTCTCCGGCTGCGCCATAAGCCCCCTCATCCGGCCGCTACGCGGCCACCTTCTCCGCGCCGGGGAGAAGAGGTGAACGCTGGCGCCGACGATCTCCTCTCCCCTCGGGGAGAGGTCGGAGTGCCCCGAATTGCGTTTGCAATTTGGTTGGCAATCCGGGTGAGGGAGACTCTTGTTAACCCGCCACGCGATTAAAGCTTCGTCCAGGCCCCGTTCTTCTTCGACGACTTCACGCAGGCCTCGATGAAGGCCATGCCCTCGACGCCGTCCTGGATGGTCGGATAGACGACATCCTTGCCCGGCTTGCCGCCCTTCTTGCGCGCCGCACGGATGGCGCGCGCCGCTTCCTGGTAAATGTTGGCGAAACCTTCCAGATAGCCTTCTGGGTGACCTGAGGGCACGCGGCTGACACGGCCCGCCACCGGCAGCGATCCCGCGCCATTGCGGGTGATCAACTGCTTGGGCTGGCCGAACGGCGTGTACCAGAGATAGTTCGGGTCGGCCTGCACCCATTCCAGCCCGCCCTTCGAGCCGTAAATGCGCAGCTTCAAGCCATTCTCATGGCCGGGCGCCACCTGGCTTGCCCAGATCATGCCCTTGGCCGGATGCGCCTTGCCGGGCGCCTTGAAGCGCAGCATGACATTGACATTGTC
>CALRQH020000005.1:0-288433 GCA_943370265.1 Mesorhizobium carmichaelinearum | reverse complement strand
GCGGTGTCCAACCTCGGCATGTTCGGCATCAAGGACTTTGCCGCGGTCATCAACCCGCCGCATGCGACGATCCTTGCGGTTGGTGCCGGCGAGCAGCGGGCTGTGGTGAAGAACGGCGAGATCAAGGTTGCAACGGTGATGTCGGTGACGCTGTCGACCGACCATCGCGCCGTCGATGGCGCGCTCGGCGCCGAACTGCTCGTGGCCTTCAAACGCCTGATCGAAAACCCGATGGGTATGTTGGTCTAGGAAAGAAGAAGGCGGTGCGGAAATTCTTCACCAGCCTTCTCGCTCCAGCCACTGCTCGTTCAACTGGCGGATCGATGGCGCAGCAATGCGCCCTCGTCGCTTGTGATGTAATGACGCTATCGTCGGGTTTGGTTGTTGATGCGCCGCCGAATTGCGCGCGCAGACATGTCTGGGGAGGGGAGAGGGCGTGAAGACAGTTCTTTGCTATGGCGATTCGCTAACCTGGGGCTACAATGCCGAAGGCGGCCGTCATGCCCTTGAAGACCGTTGGCCGAGCGTGTTGCAGGCAGTGTTGGGCGCCGGCGTATATGTTGTCGCGGACGGTCTGAACGGCCGTACAACCGCATTCGACGACAATCTGGCCGGTGCGGACCGCAATGGCGCAAGAGTGTTGCCAACCCTCCTGACGACGCATGCGCCGATTGACCTGATCGTCATCATGCTCGGCGCCAACGACATGAAGCCGTGGATCCATGGCAATCCGGTCGCGGCCAAACAAGGTATCCAACGCCTGATCGGTATCGTGCGCGGTCACGACTATCCGTTTGACTGGCCGGCTCCGCAAATCCTCATCGTTTCACCGCCCGTGGTCAGCCGCACCGAGAACGCCGAATTCAAGGAAATGTTCGCGGGTGGCGATGACGCGTCGACCCGGTTGGCGCCGCTCTATGCCGCGCTTGCCGATGAGAGCGGCTGCGGTTTCTTCGACGCGGGCAGGGTGGCCGAGACCACGCCACTCGACGGTGTACATCTCGACGCCGAAAACACACGAAATATCGGTCAAGCCCTCGCGCCGCTCGTGCGCGTCATGCTGGAATTGTGAACCAGGAGAAAATCCGTGGCTGAGAATTACGACGTCATCATCATCGGCTCCGGCCCCGGCGGTTACATCGCCGCCATTCGTGCGGCGCAGCTGGGCCTCAAGACGGCAGTCGTCGAGCGCGAACATCTGGCGGGCATCTGTTCGAACTGGGGTTGCATCCCGACCAAGGCGCTGCTGCGCTCGGCCGAGATCATGCACTATTCGGATCACCTCAAGGACTATGGCCTGAAGATCGAGGGCACCGTCAAAGCGGACCTGAAGGCGATCGTCGACCGTTCGCGCGGCATTGCCCAGCGCATGAACGGCGGCGTCGGCTTCCTGATGAAGAAGAACAAGGTCGACGTCATCTGGGGTGAGGCCAAGCTGACGAAGGCCAACGAGATCGTCGTGTCGAAGACCGCGAAGAAGCCGATGGAGCCGCAGGCGCCACTGCCCAAGAACACCAAGGGCGAGGGCACCTACACGGCAAAGCACATCATCATCGCCACCGGCGCGCGGCCGCGCGCGCTGTCCGGCATCGAGCCGGACGGCAGACTGATCTGGACCTATTTCGAGGCCATGGTGCCGCCGGAAATGCCGAAGTCGCTGCTCGTCATGGGCTCCGGCGCCATCGGCATCGAATTCGCCTCCTTCTATCGCACCATGGGTGTCGACGTGACGGTGGTGGAGGTGCTGCCCGCCGTCATGCCAGTGGAGGACGCCGAGATTTCCGCCTTTGCCAAGAAGCAATTCGAAAAGCAGGGTATGAAAATCCATCTCGAGGCCAAGGTGACCAAGGTCGAGAAGTCAGCCAATTCGATCACCGCGCATGTGCAGATGAAGGACGGCAAGGTCCAGGAGATCACCGCCGACCGGATGATCTCGGCTGTCGGCGTCCAGGGCAACATCGAGAATCTCGGGCTTGAAGCGCTGGGCGTGAAGACCGATCGCGGCTGCATCGTCATCGATAGCTACGGCAAGACCAATGTTGCCGGGGTCTATGCCATCGGCGATGTCGCCGGCCCGCCGATGCTCGCCCACAAGGCCGAGCATGAAGCGGTCATCTGTGTCGAGAAGATCGCCGGGCTGCCCAATGTCCATCCGATGGACAAACTCAAGATTCCGGGCTGCACCTATTGCAATCCACAGGTGGCCTCGGTCGGCCTGACGGAGGCCAAGGCCAAGGCCGAGGGCAAGGACATCCGGGTCGGCCGCTTCCCCTTCGTCGCCAACGGCAAGGCCATTGCGCTCGGCGAGGATCAGGGCCTCGTCAAGACCATCTTCGACAAGAAGACCGGGCAGCTCCTGGGCGCGCACATGGTGGGCGCCGAAGTGACGGAGCTGATCCAGGGCTTCATCGTGGCAATGAACCTCGAGACAACCGAGGAAGAGCTGATGCACACCATCTTCCCGCATCCGACGCTGTCGGAGATGATGAAGGAAAGCGTGCTCGACGCCTATGGTCGCGCGCTGAATGCGTGATAAATTGATCGTGCAAGACTCGAATTCGACGGCGGGGTAATTCGTTTCCGGATGCATTTTCACCCATCATACAAGGAGAGGGCATATGCACTTGAATGGCGTAGGTTGGATAGCAGCGATCATCATCGGAGGCTTGGCGGGCTGGTTCGCCGAAATGTTCATGAAGAGCAACACCGGCATCTTGATGAACATCGTTCTCGGCATCGTCGGCGCTATCGTGCTGAATGCCATTCTGCAGGCCCTGAACATTGGCGTCTTCGGCGTCGGCTGGATCGCCTATCTGATCACCGGCTTCATCGGGGCGTGTCTGCTGATCTGGGTAGGTCGCTTGGTGCGCCGTTAGCCGGCTTGAATACCAGCTATGCGAAAAAGGCTGTTGCGGCTTGTGCCGTGGCGGCCTTTTTGTTTGTACCGAAAAGTCTTAGATGACAATGGAAAGGCGAGCGCCGGGCAGGCGGTCGCGAAGAGCCGGGTTTTCAAATGGTCACTGTCCTCGACACTATCGCCAATGCGCAACGCCTGCGGCATCCGGAGAAGGCTCACAAGCCCGACCAGGAGGTGTTACGCAAACCCGATTGGATCCGCGTCAAGGCGCCGGTGTCGAAGGGGTATGCCGAGACGCGCGAGATCGTGAAGTCGCACAAGCTGGTGACGGTGTGCGAAGAAGCCGGCTGCCCGAATATCGGCGAGTGCTGGGAGAAGAAGCACGCCACCTTCATGATCATGGGCGAGATCTGCACGCGCGCCTGTGCGTTCTGCAATGTCGCCACCGGCATCCCGACCGCGCTCGATCCTGATGAACCTGCTCGCGTGGCGCACGCGGTCAAGCAGATGGGCCTCACCCATGTCGTCATCACCTCGGTCGACCGCGATGATCTCGCCGACGGCGGCGCCCAGCATTTCGCAGAAGTGATCCGCGCCATCAGGGCAGCGACACCTTTGACCACCATCGAAATCCTGACGCCCGATTTCCTTCGCAAGGAAGGCGCGCTGGAGATCGTGGTGGCGGCCAGGCCCGACGTTTTCAACCACAATCTGGAAACAGTGCCGTCCAACTATCTGACGGTTCGTCCGGGCGCGCGCTACTTCCACTCGATCAGGCTTCTGCAGCGCGTGAAGGAACTCGATCCTTCGATCTTCACCAAGTCCGGCATCATGGTCGGCCTCGGCGAAGAGCGGAACGAAATCCTGCAGTTGATGGACGACCTGCGCTCGGCCAATGTCGACTTCATGACCATCGGCCAGTACCTGCAGCCGTCGAAGAAACATCATCCGGTGATCCGTTTCGTCACGCCGGAGGAGTTCAAGTCCTTCGAGACGATAGGCAAGACCAAGGGCTTCCTTCTGGTGGCGTCGAGCCCGCTGACGCGTTCGTCGCACCATGCTGGCGATGATTTCGCCCGTCTGCGTGCGGCGCGGGAAGCCGTCCTGAAGAAATCAGCCTAATCCGCTGGTTTCATGCCAAAATTCGAAGCAACCCGCCGGGTATCGCACACGCCGGACCAGATGTTCGCGCTGGTCGCCAATGTCGAGACATATCCGCAATTCCTGCCGCTTTGCGAAGCGCTGACAGTGCGTTCGCGCAAGGAACGCGACGGGCGCACGATCCTCGTTGCTGACATGAGCGTCGGCTACAAGGCGATCCGCGAAACCTTCACCACGCAGGTGTTGCTGAAGCCGGATGAGAAGGCGATCGACGTCAAATACATCGACGGGCCGTTCAAATACCTGACCAATGTCTGGCGCTTCGAGCCGGCGGAGGGCGGCTGCGATGTCCGCTTCTTCATCGACTATGAGTTCAAGAGCCGTATTCTGGGCGCGGTCATGGGGACCATGTTCGACCGTGCCTTCCGCATGTTCGCCGAAGCCTTCGAGAAGCGCGCGGACGTCATCTACGGCAAAACCCCGGCGGTCTGACCCTCGCCAAGTGCTTGCAGGCCAAGCTCGAGCGCATGCTTGACCGTTTCCTGTCGGATGGAATCACGGCCATTGTCGGCAAACAGCTCGTATTCGGCGAGAACGGGTTGACCGGCCGAAGCGACACCAAACCAGACCAAGCCGACTGGTTTCTCCGCCGAACCGCCGCCGGGGCCGGCAATGCCGGTGACCGCAAGCGCCAGTTCGGCTCGCGAGCGGGCCAGGGCGCCGCTAGCCATCTCCATCGCGGTTTCGCGCGAAACCGCGCCATGTGCTTCAAGCGTGGCGGCGGAAACGCCGAGCATTTCCATCTTGGCGTCGTTGGAGTAGGTGATGAAGCCGCGATCAACCACCGCAGAAGAACCGGCGATATCGGTCAATGCGGCAATGATCATGCCGCCCGTGCAGCTCTCGGCCGTCGCCAGCATGATGCCGCGCTTCTGGCAGGCCTGAAGCAACGCGTTCGCGAGCTCGCCATTGCTCATTCCGGGACCTCACCGGGAAACACCACACTGGCAGTGGCGATTGCCGCTATGCCTTCCTCGCGACCGACAAAGCCGAGCTTTTCGTTGGTCGTCGCCTTGATCGAGATGCGGTCCCGCGAAATGCCCAGCATTTCCGACAGCGTTTCCGTCATCGCCTCGCGATGCGGGCCGACACGAGGCGCCTCGCAGATCAGCGTGATATCGGCATTGGCGATGCGCCCGCCCCGTGCGCGCACCAGTTTAGCCGCGTGTTCGATGAAGATACGTGACGCCGCGCCCTTCCATTGCGGATCGGAGGGCGGGAAATGGGTTCCGATGTCGCCGGCGCCGCAGGTGGCCAGCAGCGCGTCGGTCAAGGCATGGAGGCCGACATCGGCATCCGAATGACCGGACAGCTTCTTGTCGTGCGGAATGGCTACGCCGCACAGAGTGACGTGATCGCCAGCCTCGAACGCATGGACATCATAGCCATTGCCGGTCCTGATATCTGGAAAGTGCATCCGTTCGCCGGAAAGTCGCTGGTGCGCCATGGCAATGTCCCTTGCCCAGGTGAGTTTGACATTGTCGGGCGAGCCCGGAACGATTTTTACAGGAATATGCGCCCATTCCGCGATCGCGGCATCGTCGGTGAAGTCGCTCTTTCCCAGCTGATGGGCCTTTTCGTGCGCGGCCAGGATCGGCCAGAACGGAAAACCCTGCGGTGTCTGAGCCGCATGCAATCCTGCCCTCGGAACCGTTTCGTCGATCATGCCGGCAGCCGATTCCCGCTTCAGCGTGTCGGCAATCGGCAGGGCAGGCAGCGCCCCCTGGCGCTCACCGATCGTGGCAATCGTCCGGTCTATGAGTTCAGCATCGACGAACGGCCGGACGGCGTCATGAATGAGTACTCGTCCCGGTGCATGGCTCCTCAGCGCCAGCAGGCCGAGCCGGACGGAATCCTGCCTTGTGGCTCCGCCGATGACCGTCATTATCCTGTCGGCATGGCCGCTTGCCGCCTGCTGAAACAGATCGAGATCGTCGGCATGGATGGCTACAACGACGGGGCCGGTCCGTGGATGTGCCAGGAACACGTCCAGTGTCCGTGCGATGACAGCGCTGCCGCCAACGTTTTGATATTGCTTAGGTCCATTGGCCTGTCCGGCGCGTGCACCACGGCCGGCGGCGACGATAACCACCGCGACCTTGCCATCCGCGTCCGGAACCTGAATTCTACTTGCGTCAGTCATGCTGATTGGTCCTAGTCGCGGCCAAGGCCGAAGGCCAGCAATTTTCCCAAATGCGCCGTAATGTGGCGTCATTCCGCGTTGCACATTGCCAGTCTTCTGGCTAGAGAATGTGCATCAATATAACGTGCTTGGTTTTTGTGCATGCCTGAGTTGAGCAAATTGGCCGCGCCCCTGGACGTTGGGGGCGTAAGAATACGCAATCGCGTGTTCCTGGCTCCCATGTCGGGAATCACCGACGCGCCGTTTCGGCAGCGTGCCCATGCGCACGGGGCTGGCCTCGTCGTGTCCGAGATGGTGGCGAGCGGTGAACTGGCCAAGGGCCGGGCCGGCTGCGACCTGCGCATACGCCATTCCGGACTGCCCGTGCATATGGTCCAGCTCGCCGGCCGCGAAGCGGTGCACATGGCCGAAGGCGCGCGGATCGCCGCCGGCGAGGGCGCTGATATCATCGACATCAACATGGGCTGCCCGGCCAAGAAGGTGACTGGCGGCTATGCCGGTTCGGCGCTGATGCTGGATCTCGACCATGCGCTGTCGCTGATCGAAGCCGTGGTCGGTGCCGTCGAGGTGCCGGTGACGGTCAAGATGCGCCTCGGTTGGGATGAAGGCGCGCTCAATGCGCCGATACTTGCGCGCCGCGCCGAGCAGGCCGGCGTCGGGATGGTGACGGTGCACGGCCGCACGCGCTGCCAGTTCTATCAAGGCAAGGCCGACTGGCGCGCCATTGCCCGCGTCAAGCAGGCCGTGTCCATCCCGGTCGTTGCCAATGGCGATGTCTCCTCGCCGGCGGAGGCCGCTGATATCCTCGACCAGTCGGGCGCTGACGCAATCATGATCGGCCGCGCGCATTACGGCGCGCCCTGGATGGCAGGCAGCATAGCAGGGGCGGCACTGGACGGCGCGGCTCCTGGCATCCCCGCCAGCGGGCAAGCCCTGGCCGATTATGTCGTTTCCCACTACGAGGACATGCTGGCGCTATACGGCACGGAGAGCGGGCTGCGGCAGGCTCGCAAGCATCTTGGCTGGTATCTTGACCGGCATGCCGCCGGTGTCGGCCACGAGCATCGCAAGGCCATGCTCACCTCCTTCGAGCCCGCGCGCGTCATATGCCTGCTGCGCGAGGTGTTTTCGAGTGCGCCGGAAACATCCAGCCTGCGGAGCGCGGCATGAACTCTACAGTGTCGCCGGGCCCGGAAATGGCGGATGCCGCGCAGATCGTGCTCAACACGATCCGCCGTCCGGTGATCATGATCAGCGCTGAAGGCTATATCACCTTCGCCAACGCCGATGCCGAGGACTTCTTTCGCTCGAGCGCGACCATGCTCGCCCGCAACACATTGTCCAAGCTCATTCCTTTTGGCAGTCCGCTCCTGACGCTTGTGGACCAGGTGCGCGAGCGCCGCGCCCCCGTCAACGAATACCGGGTTGACGTTTCCTCGCCGCGCCTCGGCATCGAGAAGGTCGTCGATCTCTATGTCGCGCCGGTGCCGGAGTTTCCCGGTTCCGTCGTGGTGATGTTCCAGGAGCGGTCGATGGCCGACAAGATCGACCGGCAGATGACGCATCGCGGCGCGGCGCGCTCGGTGACTGGGCTGGCCGCGATGCTGGCCCATGAAATCAAGAACCCGTTGTCGGGGATCAGAGGCGCCGCCCAGTTGCTCGAACTGTCGGCGTCGGACGAGGACCGTGCCCTGACACGCCTCATCACCGACGAGACCGATCGCATCGTGTCGCTGGTCGATCGGATGGAGGTGTTCTCCGACGAGCGGCCGATCGATCGCTATCCGGTCAACATCCACGTTGTCCTTGATCACGTGAAGGCGATTGCCAAGAATGGTTTTGCCAAGAAAATCAAGATAATGGAGGAGTATGATCCTTCATTGCCTCCGGTTTTCGCCAACCGCGATCAACTGATCCAGGTGTTTCTGAATCTGGTCAAGAATGCCGCCGAGGCTATCGGCAGCGACCCGCAGGGCGAGATCATCTTGTCGACGGCCTTTCGGCCGGGCATCCGTGTTTCGGTTCCAGGCACCCAGGATCGCGTATCACTGCCGCTGGAGTTCTGTGTGCGTGACAATGGCTCTGGCGTGTCCGAGGACATCTTGCCGATCCTGTTCGATCCTTTCATCACCACCAAGCCGAACGGTTCGGGCCTTGGGCTGGCGCTGGTTGCCAAGATCGTCGGCGAGCATGGCGGCATCATCGAATGCGATTCGACGCCGCGCGGAACCACCTTCCGCATCCTGATGCCCGCCTGGAAGGAAACGCCGTTCGGCGCCGACGATGACAGCGAAGGAGACCGCAAATGACCGTTCGCGGCAATATTCTGGTCGCCGACGACGATGCGGCGATCCGCACCGTTCTCAATCAGGCACTGTCGCGCGTCGGCCATGATGTGCGCGTGACATCCAACGCCTCGACGCTGTGGCGCTGGGTGGCGGCAGGCGAGGGCGATCTGGTTATCACCGATGTGGTGATGCCGGACGAGAACGCCTTTGACATGCTGCCGCGCATCAAGAAGGCGCGACCGGAACTGCCGGTCATCGTCATGAGCGCGCAGAACACTTTCATGACCGCGATCCGCGCTTCCGAAACCGGCGCTTACGAATATCTCCCAAAACCCTTCGATCTCACCGAGCTACTCAACATCGTCAACCGCGCGCTTTCCGAGCCGCGGCGACCCAAGATCGATTCTCGTCCTGAAGAGCAGCCCGAAACGATGCCGCTGGTCGGCCGCTCGGCGGCCATGCAGGATATCTACCGCATGCTGGCGCGCATGATGCAGACCGACCTGACGGTGATGATCTCGGGCGAATCCGGCACTGGCAAGGAACTGGTGGCGCGTGCGCTGCATGAATATGGCCGGCGCCGTGGCGGCCCTTTCGTGGCCATCAACATGGCGGCGATACCGCGTGATCTGATCGAATCGGAACTGTTCGGCCATGAGAAAGGTGCCTTCACCGGCGCGCAGAACCGCTCGACCGGTCGTTTCGAGCAGGCCGAGGGCGGCACGCTGTTTCTCGACGAAATCGGCGACATGCCGATGGAAGCGCAGACGCGCCTGCTGCGCGTGCTCCAGCAAGGCGAATACACGACCGTGGGCGGACGCACGCCGATCAAGACCGATGTGCGCATCGTTGCCGCCACCAACAAGGACCTGCGTACTCTGATCAACCAGGGGCTTTTCCGCGAAGACCTCTTCTATCGCCTGAATGTCGTGCCGCTGCGGCTGCCGGCCCTGCGCGAGCGCTCCGAGGACGTGCCCGATCTTGTCCGGCATTTCTTCAAGCTCGGCTCCATGGAAGGACTGCAGACCAAGCGGATTTCCACCGGCGGCATCGAACTGATGAAGCGCTATCCGTGGCCGGGCAATGTGCGAGAGCTCGAAAACCTTGTCCGCAGGCTGGCTGCGCTCTATTCACAGGACGAGATCTCGGCCGAGATCATCGAGGCGGAGCTGAAGACCGGCGAACGACCTGTTGTTCCTGGTGTCGGCAACCTTATTCCCGACGACCTGTCCATCGGCCAGGCGGTGGAGCATTTCCTCCAACGCTATTTTGCGTCATTCGCCGGCGAACTGCCGCCTGCCGGCCTCTACCAGCGCATTCTGTCGGAGGTCGAGTATCCGCTGGTTCTCGCCTCGATGACGGCGACCCGCGGCAACCAGATCAAGGCCGCCGAACTGCTGGGGCTCAACCGCAACACCCTGCGCAAGAAGATCCGCGAACTTGGCGTCAACGTCTACAAGTCGTCGAGACAGGCCTGATCCCTGGCACGAAGCGCGCCTTTAGGTCGTTTTTAGGGGATGGTCGCCGAAACATTTCCGTCCCGGCCACACTTGTTGCATAATCGCCACAATGCGTTGCATACATCCGACGCAATCAATGGCTTTAGACGGCGATATGGCCCTGCAGTTACCAGTTCTGAAAGAATCGCTCTTTAGCGAGATCCGTCGAAAGGACGGGCGCCGGTTGCTTGCGCTGCCGGGCGTGATTGCGGTCGTGGGAGCGTTGATAGCAGCGGCCATATCGTTCGCCATTCTGGTGGGCGCTACGCCGATCACCCCAAATGAGACGACGACGCTGGCGCTGATCGCTCTCAATGCTGCGTTCGTCCTGTTCCTTATCGCACTCGTGGGGCGCGAGGTGCACCGCATCC
This sequence comes from Mesorhizobium carmichaelinearum, assembly GCA_943370265.1. Taxonomy (GTDB): domain Bacteria; phylum Pseudomonadota; class Alphaproteobacteria; order Rhizobiales; family Rhizobiaceae; genus Mesorhizobium; species Mesorhizobium carmichaelinearum_A. The sequence continues at coordinate 278,114 of CALRQH020000005.1, read as the reverse complement.
TCATGGCGCGCCGGCATGGCAGGGCCGCGTCGCGCCTGCATGTTCGCATCGTGGCGATGTTTGCGCTGGTTGCGGCAATTCCCGCCATCATGGTGGCGATCATCGCTTCGATCACACTCGACATCGGCCTCGACCGCTGGTTTGAAATCCGCACCAAGACGATCGTCAATTCCTCGCTATCGATCGCCGACGCCTATGTGCAGGAAAATGCCCGCAATCTTCAGGGCACGACGCTGTCAATGGCCTATGACCTGGACGCATCGCGCACGCTCTACGGCCTCGATCGGACCGGTTTTCTCGATCTGATGAACAAGGAGGCTGTCGGGCGGACGCTGGCCCATGCGGCGCTGATCAAGCCGGATGGCTCCTTTGTCATGAGTGCCAAGACTGACGCCGATTTTGCCATGCCGGAGCCACCGGAGGGCGCCGTGGCGAGCGCCGCCGATGGCAAGCCGGTGCTGATCGAGCCGAAAACGCGCAACATCATGGGCGCCATCGTCAAGCTGCGTGAGATCGATGGCCTCTATCTCTACACCATCCGCCTCGTTGACCCCGAAGTGATCAAGGCGCGGCAGATCGTCAAGTCCAATACGGACGAGTATCGCGGCCTCGAGGACAATCGCCGCACCTCTCAGGTGGCCTTCGCGCTTCCCTATCTGTCGCTGACCCTCATCATCGTCCTGTCCGCCATCTGGACCGGCATCGCCGTTGCGGATCGGCTGGTTCGACCCATTCGTCAGTTGATCGGTGCCGCCGACGAGGTCGCGACCGGCAATCTCGATGTCTCGGTTCCTGTCCGACCCTCCGATGGGGACGTCGCATCACTTGGCGACACGTTCAACAAGATGCTGTTGGAACTGAAGTCGCAGCGCAATGAGATCCTGTCCGCCAAGGACCTGATCGACGAGCGGCGACGCTTCTCGGAGGCAGTGCTTGCCGGCGTTACCGCTGGCGTCATCGGCGTCGATCCGTATGGCATCGTTACCATCGTCAACCGGTCGGCTGAAACGATGCTGGCCATATCCGCCACGGCAGCACTTGGCCAGAACCTGTCCGCCGTGCTGCCGCATGTCGGCCGCGTCTTCGAGATCGGTCGCAAGTCGGGTAAACCCGTCTATCGCGAGCAGGTGACCTTCTATCGCACCGGTGCCGAGCGCACCTTCAACGTGCAGATCACGATCGAGGCCGGCAATGATGGCGCGGAAGAAAAATCCTATGTCGTCACGGTCGACGACATTACCGATTTGGTTCAGGCCCAACGCTCCTCTGCCTGGGCGGATGTGGCGCGACGCATCGCCCACGAGATCAAGAATCCGCTGACGCCGATCCAGCTTTCCGCCGAACGCATCAAACGCCGCTATGGCAAGGTCATCACCGAGGACCGCGAGGTTTTCGACCAATGCACCGATACGATCATCCGTCAGGTCGAGGACATCGGCCGCATGGTCGACGAATTCTCTGCGTTCGCACGCATGCCCAAGCCCGAAATGAAGGCGATAGATTTGCGCGAATCGCTGCGCGAGGCCTCGTTCCTGATCGAGGTCAGTCGTTCGGACATCGCGTTCGAAAGGGTGTTCGGCAATGAACCGCTCAAAGGCACCTTTGACAGTCGCCTGATGGCGCAGGCCTTCGGCAACATCATCAAGAATGCTGCCGAGGCCATAGACGGACTTGAACAGAAGGACGGTTCGCCCGGCATAATCCGGATTCAGGCCGGACGTCAGAATGGCGCGATTCGCATCGACGTCATCGACAACGGAAAAGGTTTGCCGCGTGAGAATCGTCAAAGGCTGCTGGAGCCCTATATGACGACACGCGAGAAGGGCACGGGGCTCGGCCTCGCTATCGTCAAGAAGATCGTGGAGGACCATGGCGGCAGGCTTGAACTCAATGACGCGCCCGCGGACTTCCACAATGGACGCGGCGCGATGATATCAATCATCCTGCCGCCAGCCGCTGCCACCACCGCATCGTCGCACGGCGAAGGCAGGACGGAATACCAACGAGAAACTGAAAAGGTCGGTAATGGCGTCTGACATTCTCATCGTCGATGACGAAGAAGACATCCGCGAACTTGTCGCTGGTATCCTGAGCGACGAAGGTCATGAAACCCGTACGGCATTCGATGCCGACAGCGCGCTGGCGGCGATCGCCGACCGGGCGCCGCGGCTGATTTTCCTCGACATCTGGCTGCAAGGCTCGCGCCTCGACGGTCTGGCGTTGCTGGACGAGATCAAGACGATGCATCCAAACCTGCCAGTGGTGATGATCTCGGGTCACGGCAATATTGAAACCGCGGTGTCTGCCATCCGTCGCGGCGCCTATGACTTCATCGAGAAGCCGTTCAAGGCCGACCGGCTGATTCTGATCGCGGAGCGTGCACTCGAAACCTCGAAATTGAAACGCGAAGTCTCGGATCTCAAGCAGCGCAGTGGCGAGACCTTCGACCTGATCGGCATGTCGTCGGCGATGAGCCAGTTGCGTCAGACGATCGAGCGTGTCGCACCGACCAACAGCCGCGTCATGATCATTGGCCCCTCCGGATCGGGCAAGGAACTTGCGGCGCGGGCCATCCACACACTGTCGGCGCGCAAGACAGCGCCATTCGTCACGCTCAGTGCCGCCAACATCACGCCCGAGCGAATGGAGATCGAGTTGTTCGGCACCGAATCGAACGGTGTGGAGCGCAAGGTCGGCGCGCTGGAGGAGGCGCACCGCGGCATCCTCTATATCGACGAAGTGGCCGACATGCCGCGTGAAACGCAGAACAAGATCCTGCGTGTGCTGGTTGAGCAGCAGTTTGAACGGGTAGGGGGGACCAAGCGGGTCAAGGTTGATGTTCGCATCATTTCCTCGACGTCGCAGAACCTCGAGGCGATGATCGCCGACGGGCGCTTCCGCGAGGATCTATACCACCGCCTGGCCGTGGTTCCGGTCATGGTGCCGGGGTTGGCCGAGCGGCGCGAGGATATCCCCTATCTCGTCGACAATTTCATGAAGCAGATCGCCCGCCAGGCCGGCATCAAGCCACGTCGCATCGGCGATGATGCGCTTGCCGTGCTGCAGGCGCACAATTGGCCCGGAAACGTTCGCCAGTTGCGCAACAATGTCGAGCGTCTGATGATCCTGGCGCGCGGCGATGATGTCGATTCGCCGATCACCGCCGACCTTCTGCCCTCCGAGATCGGCGATGTCATGCCGCGCACGCCGAACCAGTCGGATCAGCACATCATGGCGCTGCCGCTGCGAGAAGCCCGTGAACAGTTCGAGAAGGACTACCTGATCGCCCAGATCAACCGCTTCGGCGGCAACATTTCGAAGACCGCCGAGTTCATCGGCATGGAACGCTCCGCGCTTCATCGCAAGCTGAAGTCGCTCGGCGTCTGATCCCATCCGTCGCGCCGCCTGCCGTGGACCACGCAATTGTCGGTTACGGCAGCGGCGGAATCGCCTAAGAAAGCCCGAGAATTCTTGCAGGGGTGGACCATGTCGCGCATTGCCTATGTGAACGGGCGTTATGTTGCACACGCCGACGCTTCGGTGCACATCGAGGATCGCGGCTATCAGTTCGCCGACGGTGTCTACGAGGTCTGCGAGGTTGCACGGGGCTTTATTGTCGATATGCCTCGTCATCTTGCCCGGCTGAACCGTTCACTGGCCGAGTTGTCGATCGACTGGCCGGTGAGCCGAGTTGTGTTGCCGCTCCTTCTGCGCGAGGTGGTCAACCGCAACCATGTCGTGAATGGCCTGGTCTATGTCCAGGTGACGCGCGGGGTTGCCAGCCGGGATTTTGTTTTCCCTGTCGAGGGAACGAAACCGTCACTGGTGATTACGGCGAAGAAGGCCGATCCCGCAGCAAACGCAAAGCGTGCCGAGAGCGGCATCAGGGTCATCACCGTGCCGGAGAACCGTTGGGACCGGGTCGACATCAAGAGTGTCGGATTGTTGCCCAATGTGCTGGCCAAGCAGAAGGCCAAGGAAGCCGGTGCCCAGGAGGCATGGTTCGTCGACGTTGACGGCAACGTCAAGGAAGGCGGATCCTCCAATGCGTGGATCGTCACCAGGGACGGCGTTCTGGTGACAAGGCCGGCCGAGCACGGCATTTTGCGCGGCATCACCCGTACAACCCTTTTCGATGTCGCCGCCAAACTCGGGTTGAAGGTTGAGGAGCGAGGGTTTTCGGTCGCCGAGGCCAAGGCCGCGCGGGAGGCCTTTCTCAGCTCAGCGACCACGATTGCCATGCCGATCGTGGCGATCGATGGCGATCCAGTCGCCAACGGCCATCCCGGCTCAATAACACTTTCGTTGCGGCAGGCATTTTTTGACATTGCGGAAAAAAGTCCAGCCTGATAACCGCACAGGTGGAATGAACATCAATATATCTCGTTCTGCTTGTCGTCCCTGACGACAAGACGGTGTTTGTGCGCTTGACATGGGCCGGTTAATTTGGCGCATTGGCTTGCAAACCGAAGGGGATCGGCGAAAGACAAGAACAATGGCGGAACGATCGCAAAACCTTCAGGACCTGTTCCTGAATTCAGTTCGCAAGAGCAAGAACCCGCTCACCATCTTTCTCATCAACGGCGTGAAGCTGACCGGCGTGGTCACCTCATTCGACAATTTCTGCGTTCTGTTGCGCCGGGACGGTCACTCCCAGCTCGTCTACAAGCACGCCATTTCCACGATCATGCCGAGCCAGCCGGTTCAGATGTTCGATGGCGAGGAAAGCCAGGGCGCCTGATTGGCACGTGAGAAAGACGCGGACCGCGGCGTTCGTGGAAAATCAGCTCAGCCGGGGACGGAAGACAAAGGTCCGACCCGGGCTGTTGTCATCGTGCCTGTGCTTACCCGCCAGCCGCGGGGTGACGATGAAACAAATCGTCCTAGGCTGACGCGTTCGGCCGACGCCCGCCGCGACGAGGCGGTGGGCCTTGCCCGCGCCATCAACCTTGACCCCATCCATACCGCGGTTGTGACCGTCAACGATCCGCGTCCGGCAACCCTGCTTGGCAGTGGCAAGGTCGCGGAGTTCGCCGAAATCGTCAAGGAAGGTCACGCCGAGCTGGTTATCGTCGACCATCCGCTGACCCCGGTGCAGCAGCGCAATCTCGAGAAGGAATTGAACGCCAAGGTGCTGGACCGCACCGGGCTTATCCTGGAGATTTTCGGTGAGCGTGCACGAACCAAGGAAGGCACGCTGCAGGTCGAGCTTGCTCATCTGAATTACCAGAAGGGCCGGCTCGTGCGCAGCTGGACCCACCTTGAACGGCAGCGCGGCGGCGCCGGCTTCCTCGGCGGCCCCGGTGAAACGCAGATCGAATCCGACCGGCGGCAGTTGCAGGAAAAGATCATCAAGCTGAAGCACGAGCTGGAAACGGTGCGGCGTACGCGCGACCTCCACCGTGCGAAGCGAAAGAAGGTACCTTTCCCGGTGGTCGCGATCGTCGGTTATACAAACGCCGGAAAGTCGACGCTGTTCAACAGGCTTACCGGCGCGGATGTCCTGGCGGAGGACATGCTGTTCGCCACGCTCGATCCGACATTGCGTCGCGTGCGCCTGCCGCATGGCACGCCGATCATCCTGTCCGACACTGTGGGATTCATCTCCGATCTGCCGACCCATCTGATCGCAGCCTTCCGGGCAACGCTGGAGGAGGTGGTCGAGGCGGATCTCGTCATCCATCTGCGCGACATCTCGGACCCCGATACTGCCGCGCAGGCCGAGGATGTCGAGCGGATCCTCGCTGATCTCGGCGTGGATGCCGGCGACACAAAGCGCGTCATCGAAGTGTGGAACAAGATCGACCAGCTCGATGAAGGCAACCGGACCCGGTTGCTTGCCGACGGGGCCGACAGCAACAAGGCGCCGCCTATTGCCATCTCGGCGATCACCGGCGAGGGGATCGACGCGCTCAAGGCGATCATCGAGACAAGGGTGTCCGGCGAGCTTCAGTCGTTGACGGTTACGATCGAACCGGCGCAGTTTGGCCTCGTCGACTGGCTGTATCGCAACGGGGACGTTGTCTCCAGGGCCGACAATGATGATGGCAGCGTGACCATATCGCTGCAGGCCACGCAAAGCGCCCGCGAAGAGATCGAGAGCCGATTGCTTCGCAATAACAACAAGTAAGGGCGGCTATTTCGGGCTCTTGGCTTTCTGCCAGAACGCTTCCATCTCGTCCAGCGTTGCCTCTTCAAGTGTGCTGCCTGATGCTTCCACCGCCTGTTCGACATAGTGGAAGCGCGAGCGGAATTTTTCGTTGGTGCCACTCAGTGCGGCTTCGGAATCGACCTTGAGGTGTCGGCCGAGATTGACGACGGCAAACAGCATGTCGCCGAATTCGTCCTTGATCGATGCCGTGTCGCCCTTGGCCAGCGCCTCGCGCAACTCGCCGATCTCTTCCCCGATCTTGTCGAGGATGGGGGCTGCCTCGCTCCAGTCGAAGCCGACGCGGGCGGCCTTCTCCTGAAGCTTCAGCGCCCGGGTCAGGGCGGGCAGGGCGACGGGCACGCTGTCCAGAAAGCCCTTGCCGTTGTCTTCGGGATCAAGCCCACGGGCGAGGCGGGCGCTTCGCTTCTCGGCCTTCTCCTCTGACTTGATCTTTTCCCACATGCCCTTGGCCATGCCGGCACTGCGGGCTTCCTCGTCGCCGAAGACATGTGGATGGCGGCGGATCATCTTGGTCGTGATCGCCTGGACGACGTCGCCGAAGGCGAATTCGCCGGCTTCCTCGGCCATTTGCGCGTGGTAGACAACCTGCAGCAGGAGATCGCCGAGTTCGTCGCGCAGGTCGTCGAGGTCGCCGCGCGCTATGGCATCGGCCACTTCGTAGGCTTCCTCGATTGTATAGGGCGCGATGGTCGAGAAGTCCTGCTCGATGTCCCACGGACAGCCAGTCTTCGGCGCCCGCAGCGCCGCCATGATCTCGATCAGGCGGGAGATGTCTTTCGATGGCTTCATGAGCAGGATGCTATCCTGCGGCCCGTCGCACGGCCAACGCTGTCGGCCGGCGAGGGGGGCTTGTCCACAGTTGGCCTCAATCCAGCACGGATACGATCGCCTTGGCGAGTGCATCCATCCCGTCTTCAGGTAGGCCGGCCACATTGATGCGGCTGTCACCGACCATGTAGACGCCGTGCTCGGTACGCAACCGCTCGACCTGGGCTTCGGAAAGACCCAGTCGGGAAAACATGCCGCGATGGCTGGCGACGAAATCGAAACGGTCGGAATTGGACTGACGCCGCAAGGCGTCGGCGAATGCGACCCGCAGCCTGAGCATGCGCAGGCGCATTTCTTCGATTTCCGCCTCCCAGTCGGCGCGCAATGTGGCGTCTTCGAGCACGATGCGCACGGCTGCCGCACCATGATCCGGCGGCATCGAATACATGGCGCGCGCCGCCGACAGCATCTGGCTCATGGCTACATCCGCCTGAGCCCCGTCCTTGGCCATGACCATCGCCGCGCCAACACGGTCGCGGTAGACGGCAAAGTTCTTTGAGCAGCTCGAAGCGACGACCATTTCCGGAACCTTCGCGGCTAGAATCCGCAAGCCGGCGGCATCGGCATCCAGGCCTTCGCCGAAACCCTGATAGGCGATGTCGACAAACGGCAACAGGCCACGCTCAACCAGCAGATCGGCAATGCCAGCCCATTGCGCGTCGCTCAGATTTGCGCCCGTGGGATTATGGCAGCAGCCATGCAGCAACACGACATCGCCGCTCTTTGCCGTCCGCAGTGCCGCCAGCATGTCATCGAAGCGAACGGCGCCCGAGGCGACATCGAAATACGGATAGTCGCGGATCTGCAGGCCGGCGGCGCGCATCACCGGCATATGGTTGGGCCATGTCGGGTCCGACAGCCATACCGTTGCATCTGAGCGTGTGCGCTTGAGCAACTCGGCTACAAGCCGCAGCGCGCCGGAGCCGCCAGGCGCCTGCGCGGCGCGAATACGTGTCAGATCGGCGGTCGAGCCGAAAGCCAGCTTAGCCATCACCGTATTGAAGGCCGTGTCCCCGGCGAGCCCGAGATAGGTCTTGGTATCCTGGCTCTGCAGCAGACGCTTTTCAGCCTCGCGCACAGCGCGCATCACCGGGGTCTTGCCATCGCGATCCTTGTAGACGCCGACGCCGAGATCGACCTTGTCGGGCCGCGGATCGGCGCGATAGAGTCCGATCAGGGCGAGGATCTTGTCGGCTGGGGCTGGCTGCAGGTCTTCGAACATCATCATGGTCCCGTTGGCGCGGCGGATTGATACGCAAATTGATCGTCGATCACCAGTGCTTTCAACGGTCCTAAGCTGAAAGCGCGCGAATGTTGTTCCATAATCGTTGGCGTTTGGCCGTGGCGGCGCGGCTGGCTTTGAGTCCGGCGAGGCTTTTGCTAACCTTGGTCCTCTTGCGGAACCCAATCGACCGACCCAGCGAGGACATGTGGGACAGGACAGCCAGACGCTTCACGGTGACGGCATTTCGGCGACCATAGTCGCACAGGGCGCGGAGCTTGTTTCCCTGCGAAACGCGGAGGGGCTCGAGTTCCTGTGGCAGGCCGGACCGGAGTGGCGCCGCCATTCGCCGGTGCTGTTTCCCATCGTTGGCCGGCTGAAGGGCGACCAATTGCGTCATCGCGGCCGAACCTATCCGATGACGCAGCACGGTTTTGCCCGTGACAGGCGGTTTGAATGGGCGGAGAGGGGGCCAAGATCCTGCACGCTGGTTCTCACCGACGACGCCGACACCCGGTCGCACTATCCGTTCGCCTTCAGTCTGGCGATCAACTATTCGGTGGCGGACGGAGACCTTTCCATACGCTTCGAGATCACCAACACCGGCGACGAGACCCTGCCGGCATCGATCGGCGCCCATCCGGCGTTCAATTGGCCGCTGCAGCCAGACCTGGCCAAGACGCACTACAGGCTAACCTTTGCCGAGCCAGAGCGCGCTCCAATCCGTCGCCTGAAGGATGGCCTGCTGCTGGCAGCATCGCAGCCGACGCCTGTTGACGGCAAGATCCTCGAGCTTTCCGAGCGGCTGTTTGTCGACGATGCCGTCATCCTGGATCGGCCAGCAAGTCGTAGCGTGCGCTACGCTGCCGAGGGCGGTCCGGCCATCGAGATGTCGTGGGACGGATTTCAGGAACTGGGCGTCTGGTCAAAGCCTGGCGGTGCGCCGTTCCTTTGCATCGAACCGTGGCACGGCATTGCAAGCCCGGTTGATTTCGACGGCGAGTTTGTCGACAAGCCGGGCCTGATGCTGATCGAGCCTAGCACCAAGCATTCGCTGAGCTATCAGATCCGTTTGGCGTCGCGGTGATCGGCCGCCGACCTGAAGGTAGGGCCAGCCTGTGAACGCACACAGCCACACAAAAAAGTCGCATAAGATAGATTATGGAACTGACCTGTGTGGCCATAAGTCCAAATTCTGTAGAAATGTCAGCAGCTTGATCATGACAGGGTTGCGGCCGATATCATCAGAAGCCACGCGACGCAGCGTTTTTTACGCACCATCCTTCAGGCCGCCAGATCCGCCACCACAGCCTTCGCCGCGTTGATCATTGCATGAGGCTCGGCGGCAAACACCGCATCATGCGCGCCGGCCGCAGCCCAGATGCGATCGAAGCCCAGCAGGATTTCATCGGCAAAAGCCGGTATCGTAATCAGATGCCCGATGGGCGCGACGCCGCCAATGGCAAAGCCGGTCTCGTCGCGGATCTGTCTTGGATCGGCGCGCTTCAGCGGCTCATTGGCCAATGCCGCAGCCTTGGCGAGATCGAGCTGATTGCTGCCGGAAACCAGGAACAGAAACAGCTTTCCGCTGCTTTCTCCCCGGAAAATCAAGGATTTGACGATCTGCGCCACCGTACAGCCGCAGTGCGCCGCAGCTTCCTCGGCCGTGCGCGTCGACGCGCCCATGCGCCTGATCTCTATGTCAAGGCCAGCATCCGCCGCAGCCTGGGTCACACGATCAATGCTGCCAGCCATGAAGAATAATCCCCATCATATTGATTCAAAAGGAGTTTCTATGATCATGCCATCAAATGCCGGTTCGACGTTGGCCGGTGTCTCGGCCATGACCGTGGCATAGTCGAGCGGCACATGCATATGCGTCAGAACGGAGCGCCTGGGTGCCAGCCGTTCGATCCAGCCAAGCGCCTGGTCGAGCGAAAGATGGCTTGGATGCGTCTTGTATTGCAGCGCGTCGATGACCAGCACGTCGAGGCCCTTCAGCCGCTCTGCGGTAGCGTCCGGGAAGTCGCTGATGTCGGGACAGTAGGCCAGCCCGCCAATGCGAAAACCCAGCGATATGATGTCGCCATGGATCTGTGGCAGCGGTTCGAGGGCGAGGGCACCCCCCTCTCCTTCAATGGTCACCGGTTTGCCATGGTCCATGAGATGCGGCTTGACGATGGGCGGATAGGAACTGCCTTGCGGTGTCTCGAAGCAATATCCGAACGCCTCTCGCAACCTGGTCATGGTGGTTTGGTCGGCATGGACGTTGATCCGCTCGCGCTGGTCGAGCACGAAGCCACGCAGGTCGTCGATGCCGTGGATATGGTCGGCATGGGGATGGGTGTAGACGACACCGTCGATGCGCCTGACGGACGCCAGCAGCATCTGTTCACGAAAGTCAGGTCCGGTGTCGATGACGACCGTGGTCCTGGCGCCATTCGCCGCTATCCGCTCGACGAGAGCCGCGGTGCGCATCCGCCGGTTCCTGGGGTTCGCCGGATCGCAATTGCCCCAGTCGCCGGTGATGCGTGGCGTACCTGGCGACGAGCCGCAGCCGAGAATGGTCAGGCGCAGCCGGTCGGTCATGCTTCAGGCGCTCCGCACGTCCGGCATCTTCCGGAACAGGCGGAAGAAATTGTCCGTCGTGGCGGCTGCGATCTCCGTCTCGCTGATCCCGATGGTTTCCGCCAGCACCTTGGCCGTGTGGGCGACATAGGCCGGCTCGTTACGCTTGCCGCGAAACGGGATCGGCGCCAGATATGGCGCATCGGTTTCCACCAGCAGGCGGTCATGCGGCACATCGGCGGCAATGGCGCGCAACTCGGCTGAATTCTTGAAAGTGAGAATGCCGGAGAAAGAAATGTAGCCGCCGAGCCCGACACCCACTTCGGCCAACCTGCGTCCCGACGAAAAACAGTGCAGGATGAACGGGAAGGCACCCTTCCCTGTTTCCTCCGTGAGGATATCAGCCATGTCGTCGTCGGCGTCGCGGGAATGAATGACCAGCGGCAGCCCGGTCTCTCGCGCGGCGGCGATGTGGGTACGGAAGCCCTGCGCTTGCTCACCGCGTGGCGCTTTGTCGTAGAAATAGTCGAGCCCGGCTTCGCCGATCGCGACCACCTTAGGATGGGCGGACAGACGCACGAGATCGTCCTTCGTCACGTCCAGCTCTTCGGCCGCGTTGTGCGGATGGGTGCCGACCGAACAATAGACCTCTTCGAAACTTTCCGCGATTTCAATGATTTGCTGAAAACGCTTAACGCGGGTCGAGATCGTCACCATACGGCCGACACCGGCAGCTTTGGCGCGGGCGACAATGGCTGCCCGCTCCTCGGCGAAATCTGGAAAATCCAGATGGCAGTGGCTGTCGACAAGCATCAGGCGTTCGCGTCCGGCTGTTCGACGTAGCGCGGAAAGACGCCTTCCGGCACCGGCAACGCAGCGCCGGGAACCAGCGCAAGGTCCGCATGCACATGCACGAAATCGCGGTTGTCGGCAGGCACCGCCAGCAGGTCCAGCAGCTTCCTGGCCGATCCCGGAATGAAGGGCTGGCACAGCAGCGCCACGCGGCGGACGACTTCGGCGGTCGTCCACAGCACCGTCTCCATGCGTGCCGGATCGGTTTTCTTCAGTGCCCATGGCTCCTGCGAAGCGAAGTAGCGATCGGCTTCCGCAACGACGTTGAAGATAGCCGCCAAGGCCAGATGGATGCCCTGCTCCGCCATTGCCTTGCGCGCCGTGGCAAGAGCGGCTACCGCCTGATCCAGGATCGCCTTGTCGGCCTCCGTCAGGTCGCCGCGCTTCGGCACCACGCCGCCGCAGTTCTTGGCGATCATCGACAGCGAACGCTGCGCCAGATTGCCGAGGCCGTTGGCAAGGTCGGCGTTCGTACGGTTGACGATCGCTTCATGGCTGTAGCTGCCGTCCTGGCCGAACGGCACCTCGCGCAGGAAGAAGTAGCGGACTTGGTCGACTCCGTAATGCTCGACCATGGTGAACGGGTCGATGACGTTGCCGACCGACTTTGACATCTTCTCGCCGCGGTTGAACAGGAAGCCGTGGCCGAAGACACGCTTCGGCAGCGGGATGCCAGCTGACATCAGGAAGGCCGGCCAGTAGACGGCGTGAAAGCGCACGATGTCCTTGCCGATGATATGCGCGTCCGCTGGCCAGAAACGCCATTTGTCAGCATTTTCATTGGGATAGCCAACAGCGGTGATGTAGTTTGTCAAGGCATCGACCCAGACATACATCACATGCTTGTCGTCGCCCGGAACCGGCACGCCCCAGTCAAAGGTGGTGCGCGAGATCGAAAGGTCCTTCAGGCCGGACTTGACGAAGCTCATCACCTCGTTGCGGCGTTCGGCCGGACCGATGAAATCCGGCTGGCTTTCATAGAGAGCAATGAGCTTGTCCTGATAGGCCGACAGGCGGAAGAAATAGCTCTCTTCCTCGACCCATTCGACCGGCGTGCCCTGGGGACCGTAGCGGACATCGTCCGCGCGAACCTCGGTCTCCTCCTCGCCGTAATAGGCTTCGTCGCGCACCGAGTACCAGCCGGCATAGCCGCCCTTGTAGATATCGCCATTAGCGGCCATCGCCTTCCAGATCGCCTGGGATGACGCATAGTGCCGCGCTTCCGTCGTGCGGATGAAGTCGTCGTTGGAGGCGTTCAGGACCGCCGCCATGCGCTGGAAGTCGGCTGAATTGCGGTCGGCCAATTCACGCGGCGAGATGCCTTCCCGCTTCGCGGTCTGCAGCATCTTGATGCCATGCTCGTCAGTGCCGGTGAGAAAGAACACGTCCTTGCCGTCGTGGCGCTGGAAGCGGGCGAGCGCGTCGGTCGCGATCAGTTCATAGGCATGGCCGATATGCGGCTTGCCGTTCGGATAGGAAATCGCTGTCGTGATGTAGAATGTGTCGCGTGACATGGATGAACCGTCATGAATGTCTGAATGCCAGTTGTGGCGGTGGATATCGCATCGGGACGGCGATTGCCATCCCGAGGCCAATGCATGCCGCCCGAAAGTGGCCCCGGTTTTGGGGCAACGGCATGCACGGGGAAACCGTCACATTCGCATTGCAGAATTCAGGCGGTCGATCATGATCAGGGCGTGCTGCTTCTTGTCGAGATTGTAGGTTTCAGTCTCAGATACAGCGTCCAGCGCCTCGTGCCAAGTATCAGACAGCGTTTTCGCCCGCGCAAGATCGCCGGCCAGGGCGGCCTGGCTTGCAGCGTCCGACAGCAGGTCGAGCGCCCGCCGGTTGAAGATATCGAACTGGATCGCCTGGTCGCGCCCCGCCACCGCCTCCGCCAGGCGATAGGCGCCGGCGACATCGCTTTTCCTGCCGGCCACCAGGGCATCCAGCGTGCTGGCGATTTCCAGCCCGCCATACTGCGTCAACAGGATCGCCGTGCGCGCGCTGCCCCCTGCCCGCTCGGCCAATGCCGCGCGCGCGGCCGGATCGTCCGGTGGTGGCGGCTCGACGGTCTCCAGTACGGTCATGAGATCGTCGGCATCAAGCGGCGCCAGACGTACCATCTGGCAGCGCGATCGGATGGTCGGAAGCAGGCTGCCCGGCGCGTGCACAATGAGGATGAACAGGGTTCGTGGCGGCGGCTCCTCGAGATTCTTCAGCAAGGCATTGGCGGCATTGGTATTCATGTCATCGGCCGGGTCGACGATCACCACCCGGTAGCTGCCGTCATGCGAGGTCATCGACAAGAAACGGTTGACCCTCCGGATTTCATCGACGGTGACGACGGTCTTGAAGCTCTTGGTCTTGTCATTCGCCGGCCGGGTCAGATGCAGCACCGACGGATGCGCCCCGGTGGCAATCTGGCGAAACAGCGGGGATGACGGGTCCGGAGCCGCGAAGGATGGCGGCGCGTGTTCGAAGGCGGGATGCTTCAGCAGATGATGCGCCAGATGAAAGGCGAGTGTCGCCTTGCCGATGCCCACCGGGCCGGCGAAGATCAGCGCATGCGGCAGCTTTCCGGAGCGATAGGCGGCGGCGAGCATGTTCGCGGTCTGCAGGTGTCCTACAAGGCGAGCCGTTTCCGACGGTTCTGGGACGCCGTCCAGCGTGTCGTGCTGTTCCGGTGCGAGGCGTTCGAAAATCATGCGGGCGTGGCCTGCTTGTGGTTGGACGGCGTCCGTGTCTCAAGCGCCGCGAACACGGCGGCGGTGACGACATTCTCGACAGCGTCGGGATCGGCGGACGCATCGATCACAATGCAGCGCTCCGGCTCGGCCGCGGCGATCGCCAGGAAGGCATCGCGGCGGCGCTGATGGATGGCCAGGGTTTCCTTCTCGAAGCGGTCGGCGGCTGCTTCCGTGCCACGCCGCACCGTTGCGCGCCGCAGCCCCTCGGTCGGGTCGATGTCGAAGATCAGCGTCATGTCCGGCACCATGCCGTTGACGGCAACCTTTTCGAGCGCGTCCATGAACGCAGGGTCGATGTTCCCGGTGACGCCCTGGTAGACGCGCGAAGAGTCCATGAAACGATCGCAAAGGACGATCGAGCCGCGCTCGACCGCCGGGCGAATGACCTGCTCGACATGGTCGGAGCGTGCGGCCGCAAAAAGCAGCGCCTCCATCTTGGGGCCGAACGGCTCGGCAGCACCAGAAAGCAGCACATGCCTGACGGCCTCTGCGCCGGGCGACCCTCCCGGTTCACGTGTAACGACGACATCGTACTTCTTGGCACGCATCTTCCTGGCCAACCGCTCGATCTGCGTCGACTTGCCTGCTCCTTCGCCGCCTTCGAAGGTGATGAAAAATCCGCTCGACAAACGAAAGCCTTTATTCACGCTTGCGGTGAACGTAACGCATGAGCCCGAAAATCGGAATCGGTTTTGCGTGCGCGACGTGTCTTGATGGTTGCGACCTAATAGTGCGGGCCTGCAAAAAGGTCCACGCCGTTGGCGCTATCGCAGCCAACCGACGGCCAGTTCCTTGACGGCATCGAGCGCGCGTTGCGGCAGCGTGCCCATGCCGACCGACTCGGCTGCAAACAACGGCGTTTCCTGGCTTAGTGTGTCACCGATCCAGACGCGCAGCGCGCCCACCGCCTGCCCTTCCTCAATCGGCGCGGTCACCGGGCCGTCATAAACGATCTTGGCCGTCAGCTTGTCGCGGTTGGTTATAGGCAGGAATATGTTGACAGGCCCCTTCGCCTTCAAGGTCACCCCGGATTTCACGCCACCGAAAACCTGGGCCACGCCGACGACTTCGCCCTTGGCGAAAATCTCGGTCTTTTCGAAGGAGCGCGCGCCCCAGTCGAGAAGTTTCCGTGCTTCCTCGGCGCGCTCACGATCGCTTGCCAGTCCACTCATCGCCGCGATGACCCGCGAACCATTGTGGTTGACGGAAGCGACGATGCCGAAACCGGCGGCTTCGCTCGTGCCGACCGCCAGGCCGTCAGCGCCGATATCCATGGCCAGAAGCGGATTGCGGTTCCGTTGGGAGATCTTGTTCCAGGTAAAATCCTTCTCGCCAAAATAGGCATAGAGATCCGGATACTCCCGCTGGATGTGCAGGGCCAGTTGCGCAAGTTCGCGTACCGTCGTCTGCTGGCCATCCGCCGGCAGGCCGGTCGAGTTGACGAAGGTCGATTTCCGCAGGCCGATCTGGCGCGCGCGTTCTGTCATCTGCGCCGCAAAATTCTCTTCCGAGCCGGCCATGCCTTCGGCGAGGATCATGCAGCCGTCATTGGCTGCCTGGACGGTAACCCCACGGACAAGATCCTCGACCCGGATCGAGGACTTGAGTTTCGCAAACATCGTCGATGTACCCGAAGGTGCGCCGCCTTTGCGCCATGCGTTCTCACTGACCACGAATGTGTCGTCGAGTGTCATGCGCTTGGATTTGATGGCGTTGAAAACCACTTCCATCGTCATCAGCTTGGCCATCGATGCCGGTGGAAAGGGCTTGTCGGCGTCCTTGGCAAACAGCACCGTTCCGGTGTCGGCGTCGATCATGAAAGCCTGTGCGGCCTTGGTTTCGAAAAGCTGCGCGCTGGCTGGTGCAAGCGCAAGCAGCAGAAGACCAAGCCCTAAAAACCCGACCAAAGGCGCCGAAAAGCGAGATTTCATGAAGTTCGACCCGTTTGCCGGTATTTAGCAGGGCAAAGCTATCAGGCTTTTTCCCGGCGGATCAACCGCGGGACGCAAATACCGCGAGACTTTGGGTTTGTCCGGATCAGTTGCGCACAACGAGCGCGTCAGGCGCACCATGCGACCATGCCGCTTGCAGCATTTCGTCCAGGCTGCGGTGGCCGTCCGGATAGAGATTGACGGAATACCAATCCTCGCCGTCGAGTTCGGAACGCTGGATTTCGGTCTTGCCGAACTCGGCGAGCTTGGCCGCCACTCGTTTTGCCTCGGCGGCATTCTCGAACGATCCGGCGGCGACGTAGTCGGTGACTGCACCGGCTGACGGAGCCTGCCGCTTCCAAGATTGCAGGACGTCGGCGGGCGACATGCCGGCCTCACCCAACGAGGCAAAGACATCCGAGGCGCGATGCACGCGTTCATCCGCGTAAGACAGCGACGCCATGGCAAAGGGCGATTGCGCCGGCAAGCCGAATTCCGGGCGTTCCGGCACGACCGGACCGAAATCGGGCAGTGCGAGATCGCCGAAGGCCGGCGCCTGCGCCGACATGGCTGGTTGCGAGGGCGCCGAATTCGTCAGCTGACCAGGAAATGGCACGGCGGCAGCGCCAACCGGCACGCTCGGCGACGGTCCGTTCATGGCTACCATTACACCGGTGGGCAACCCGTCCGAGGGATCCGGAATCCTGTTTCCAGGATGGTAGGACGCCATCAGATACTGGTCATCATTGCCGTCGAGCGGCGCGCGGCCGACATATTCCACCTTCACCTCGGCGGTGCCGATATTGGCATAGTCGAGCATCTGGGCGGCGCGCTCGGATACGTCGATGATGCGGCCTTCATGGTAGGGACCGCGATCGTTGACACGGACGATGACCGAACTGCCCGTCTTCAGATTGGTGACGCGTGCGTAGCTCGGCAGCGGCATGGTCGGATGCGCCGCCGTCAGATGCGTCATGTCATAGACTTCGCCATTGGCGGTGAGCCGGCCGTGAAAAGCATCGCCATACCAGGATGCCAGGCCGACTTTCTTGTAGTTCTTCTCCTCCTTGGGATAATACCACTTGCCGCGAACCTGATAGGGCTTGCCAAGCTGGTCGCGTCCGCCGCCGCGCAGTCCTGCCATCCTGGCGACGCGCGGGCTGGCCTTCACCCCATATTCGGATTCGGAAAAATATTCCTTCGAGCGCGGCCTCTTGTCGATCATAGCCTTCGGCTGCGGTGTCCCGCAGGCCGACAACATGGCGGCCGACACGACGAACAACGCGACAGCGGAAGCACGGCGAAGACGCGGGCGCGCCGTATTCTGCATATTCCGATTGTCCCCTACAGTCTCGACAGAGACATCGCTGCTTGAACATCATCAGGGCCGATGCACTCACTCAAATGCCGTCGACGCCTGAACCCCTATCCTTTGTGCGCAGGAATTGTTTATCAGCGTATTAATCGATTGTGTCCGAAACCGGGCAAGATTGTGACGCGTCGCCGCACTATCCAGCCAATTGAAAAGTAATGGGTTTTCGACTGTTGGCGTCAACAGCGCCAGCCGCCTACTCGCTGCAAGCTGTCTAACCAACCATCTGCCAACGACGATATGCTCCTGTCTCGTCGTTTTGTTACCGCAACGCGGACGTGCCAGCCGCCAGCGTGGAGAGCGTGAACAATATCCGGCATTCCTTGGTCAGTCTGAAGTCACGCCAGTGCCATGACTCCATCAACGTGGCGGCGCCGACTGGTTCGACTGCGCCGTCACCAAAGACAATTTCTCACATTTTGTCAGAACTGGCTTTTCGTAGACTTTCTTCATGGATTCTCCCGAAAAAAACGCACGCGACGAGTTGGCCATCACATCACTGCGCCGCAAATCGCAGGATTTGCACGGATGGTGCTGGTTGACAGGCCTTTGTCGAGCACACTAGAGCAGTGACGCGCGACTGATCTCGACGTGCGGGATTGCCCGCAGGCGGCAGGGCGGGCACTCGTGATTGAAAGATCACCAGGAGGAATGGCCGAGCGGTTTAAGGCACCGGTCTTGAAAACCGGCGTGGGTGCAAGCTCACCGTGGGTTCGAATCCCACTTCCTCCGCCATGCCGCTAATAGAATCAAATAGTTAGGTCAAGATTTTCAGGTAATCATAACCCCTGCGCTAACCACAACAACCCGCGCTAGGCGGGGTGTTGTCGTCGCAATGCGGGAGCAGTCAAAACTTCAGTAGGGCGAATCGCACTGCTGACGGGGACCGTAGTTGGGCTGGAACGTGTCATCCGACGCGCGATAGGACCTGTAGTGGTCGTAGCACCATTGAACGTGGGCATCGCCTTCGTCGTAGACACTGTTGTCCTCGTTGTTGATGATTGCGCCCGTGATCAGAGCGCCAGTGGCGAAGGCCGCCAGCGGGAACCAGTAGTCGCCATGACGACGGTAGCCTCGATGATATTCATGATAGCCGCGATGGCCATTCCAGGTCGCGCCACTATTGCGGCCAAAGTTCCGGTCGCCGTTAAAGTTACGATTCCCTTGGCGAGGTATCCATTGGGGGACTCCATTGCGGGCTTCCACAGTCTGGACATCAGACGAAGCCGATTGGGCTCGAGGTACGTAGAAAGATGCAGCGCTCGCAGGCAAAGCGGCGGAAGCCGAAAACAAAGCTGACATTGTGGCCGCCAGCAAGCCCGAACTGATCATGTTCATGATCTTCTCCTGAGAAGGGTGGTTGACATCCCTTGTGTCTTTAAAACGATTTAAGGGTGTCTTTTGTTCCACTCCTTGAGAAGCGGAATCCC
Source organism: Mesorhizobium carmichaelinearum (assembly GCA_943370265.1). Lineage (GTDB taxonomy): Bacteria > Pseudomonadota > Alphaproteobacteria > Rhizobiales > Rhizobiaceae > Mesorhizobium > Mesorhizobium carmichaelinearum_A. The sequence continues at coordinate 258,989 of CALRQH020000005.1, read as the reverse complement.
TGCCCCCCCTGGCGAGGCGGGATGGTCGGTGGCGGCATCCTGTCGTTACTCGGCCTTGCCTACCTCGTCAGCGGCGGCGAGCCCGCCGCGCTGGCGCGCAACGGCGTTCATCCCGGCGACCCACTGATGTTCATCGCGGCCCTGGTGCCAATCGGCGGCATCTGCTGGCCCGGGATATGATCGACAACGAGCAGGCCACCGCGATCGATCCCGGCGAGGTCGTGGAGGAAAAGGTCTCCTGTCGGACCGCTTCGGCCTTTGGCTCGGCTTTCACCTTGTGGACCAGGACGCCTATCTCGACATGGTGCTGGCCTATGCCGAATATTTCCGGCTGCCTCACGGGCTGGAACTGCTCAAACACATGGCTCTGGAATGGGCAATGCAGCGCGGATCGCGTTCGGGGCGAACGGCGTGGCAATTCGTTCAAAGCCTGCCGGCTTGATGGGCGGATTGCGTCGACCGCAGGTTTTCGCCACCGAGCCGGCGTTTGAAATGGCTTTCCTCAACGCTAATCGTACCCTTGCAGAGCGCTTGGGGATTCACCCGCCGCCCTGCAAGTCGACGGCGATGCATGTGCGTCGCCGTCGGCGAGGCACTGCACCCTTAGGGTGTCGATGCGTGGAACGGTTCTGTGATCGAGCCCCCAACAAATTGTGTATATTCGGGTTTGGTTGATTAGGCAGTTCTTCAATCCATTGAAATGAAACGGGCTTTACGATTGATCGGCACGGATCGATTGCTCGTTTTCTTGCCGAAGGCGAAATTGTTCAAAACAGCCCTTGGTTGATTTTTCCGACAAAATATGCTGCTTGTCTCGCCCATGAAAAAGCTTTTCATCGCTGCCCTGGCATCCACAACGCTGGCTTTGCCGGCACACGCCATGGACAGCGCTTTGCGCGCCGGCTTGATGAAACTTGATCCGCAGACCAGGCTTGAGCAGCGGTGCGATGCCGAAGTCCTCGACCGGATCACGCATGATGATCACAAGTTCAAGGCGGATCGGGTCGTTGCCTACGCTTTCGCGGCACCCGAAATGGGCACCGATGCAATCCGCAGCCCGGGTGCCGCATTTCGCAGCAGGGGGCAGTGGTACCGTCTGAAATTCAAGTGCCTGACGGCTCCGGACCATATGGAGATTCTGAACCTTCGTTACCGAATCGGCGACGAGATTCCAGAAACCGACTGGTCAAAATACAATCTCTACAACTAGGATCCTGCAGTTAGATTGTTCTCGACACGATGATCTGCGATCGTGTTGGCAATGCAATTGTTTCATTCCTATTTTGCAACCGGGATAAGGTTGCAGCATTGATGCAATCTCTTGACGCACATCAATCGTACACGGTAGGGCCTGCGCCTATCGGACGCGGGTAATCGGCGAACAGCAAGGGGCTTCCAGTCGATGGAAATTTTCACCGCCGCAGGCATATCGGCCCTGCTCCAGGTCATCGCCATCGATCTCGTGCTTGCCGGCGACAACGCCATCGTCATCGGCCTCGCTGCGGCAGGGCTGCCGGCCGAGCAGCGCAAGAAAGCGATCCTGATCGGCGTCCTGGCGGCGACGGTGCTACGCATCTGTTTTGCGGCAGTCACCGTCAAGTTGCTTGCCATCGTCGGCCTGCTGCTGGCCGGTGGCATCCTGCTTCTGTGGGTATGCTGGAAGATGTACCGCGAACTGCGCACATCCCATGCCGATGAGCTGGAGGCGACCGAGGCGCTGTCGAATTCTGGCGCTGCCGGCGGAAAGGGGCCGCGCAAGACATTGGGGCAGGCTGCGTTGCAGATCGTCGTGGCGGATGTGTCGATGTCGCTCGACAATGTGCTGGCCGTGGCGGGCGCCGCGCGCGACCATTTCACGGTGCTGATCATAGGCCTGGTGCTTTCGATTGCCCTGATGGGGCTTGCGGCCAGTTTTATCGCCAAGTTGCTGCACCGCCATCGCTGGATCGCCTATGTCGGCCTGCTGATCATCCTCTACGTCGCCGTTGATATGGTCTATCGAGGCGCGATGGAAGTGTGGCCGCACGTGAACAACGCGGTCAGCTGAGGCCGCCGGCCTGCCATTTCCGCAGTCAGGAAAGGTCGGTTTTGCAAGGCAATCGCCGTGCGTTTTGCCGCATCGAAGGCGTGACCATACCAATGCCGCAATAAGTGTGGTACTGCGCCGGCAATCCTGAAAAGCCCGGAAAACCCATATGTCCGCTCCTCGCGTGAGTTTTGTCAGTCTTGGATGCCCGAAAGCCCTCGTGGATTCGGAGCGCATCATCACGCGTCTGCGTGCCGAAGGCTATGAGATCGCACGCAAGCATGACGGTGCCGATCTCGTCGTGGTCAACACTTGCGGCTTCCTCGATTCGGCCCGCGACGAGTCGCTCAACGCTATCGGCTCAGCGCTTTCGGAGAATGGCAGGGTCATCGTCACCGGCTGCCTCGGCGCCGAACCCGACGTCATCCGCGAAAGACACCCCAACGTTCTCGCCATCACTGGCCCTCAGGCCTATGAAAGCGTGATGGCCGCCGTGCATGAGGCGGCTCCGCCGAGCCACGATCCCTATATCGATCTCCTGCCGCCGCAGGGCGTCAAGCTCACGCCGCGCCACTATGCCTATCTTAAGATTTCGGAAGGCTGCAACAACCGTTGCACCTTCTGCATCATTCCCGCGCTGCGCGGCGACCTCGTTTCGCGCCCTGCTGCCGATGTCTTGCGCGAAGCCGAGAAACTGGCCAAGGCCGGCGTCAAGGAACTCCTGGTCATCTCACAGGACACCAGCGCCTATGGCATCGACATCAAGTATCAGACCAGCATGTTCGGCGACCGCGAAGTGCGGGCGAAATTCCTCGATCTTTCGGAGGAATTGGGCAAGCTGGGCATCTGGGTGCGCATGCACTATGTCTATCCCTACCCTCATGTCGCCGATGTCATCCCGCTGATGGCCGATGGAAAGATCCTTCCCTATCTGGACATCCCGTTCCAGCATGCCTCGCCACAGGTGCTGAAGAACATGCGCCGCCCGGCACACGGCGAAAAGACGCTCGAGCGCATTCGTGGCTGGCGTGAAGTGTGTCCTGATCTCGCCATCCGCTCGACCTTCATCGTCGGCTTCCCTGGCGAAACGGATGAGGATTTCGAGATGCTGCTCGATTGGCTGGATGAAGCCAAGATCGACCGCGCCGGCTGCTTCAAATACGAGCCGGTCAGGGGCGCCCGCTCCAACGATCTCGGCCTCGAACAGGTGCCGCAGGAAATCAAGGAGGCGCGCTGGCATCGCTTCATGCAACGCCAGCAGAAAATCTCGGCGACGCAGCTGGCCAAGAAAGTCGGCAAGCGCCTGCCCGTTCTCATCGACGAGGCGCATGGTACATCGGCAAAAGGCCGCACGAAATACGACGCACCCGAGATCGACGGTTCGGTCCATATCCAATCACGCCGCCCGTTGCGCGCCGGCGACATCGTCACCGTCAAGATCGACCGCGCGGACGCTTATGATCTCTACGGTTCGGCGGTCTGAGCCTTCTTGGTTTTCTCGGGCAAATGAAAAGGGCGCCTCGCGGCGCCCTTTTCATTTGGTGCTTCTGCGCTGCTTACTGCGGCAGCTTGTCGTCGACGCCCTTGACGTAGAAATTCATGCCGAGCAGCGTGCCGTCATCAGCGACTTCGCCGTCTTTCAGCCATGGCGTGCCGTCCTGCTTGGCGATCGGTCCGGTGAAGGGGTTCCAGCCGCCGGCGATCTTCTTCTCCGTTGCTTCGGCCATCGCCTTCACGTCGTCGGGCATGTTGGTGTAGGGCGCCAGCTTGACCGCGCCGTCCTTGATGCCAAGCCAGACATTGTCCGGCTTCCAGGTGCCGTCAATGGCCGCCTGGACCCGGCTGATGTAGTAGGGGCCCCATTCGTCCGTGAGCGAAGTCAACTGCGCCTTCGGTGCGAACTTGATCATGTCGGAAGACTGGCCAAAGCCGTGCAGCTTGCGCTCCTCGGCCACCTGCAGTGCGGCGGTCGAATCCGTGTGCTGGACGATGATGTCGGCGCCCTGGTCGAAAAGTGCCTTGGCGGCGTCGGCTTCCTTGCCCGGATCGAACCACGAGTTCACCCAGACGATCTTGGCCTTGAAGTTCGGATTGATCGACTGCGCGCCGAGCATGAAGGAGTTGATGCCCATCACCACTTCCGGGATCGGGAAGGAGACGATGTAGCCGGCGACACCGGCCTTCGATTCCTTGGCTGCGATCTGGCCGAGTACGTAGCGGCCTTCATAGAAACGCGCATTGTAGATGCCGAGATTGTCACCCGTCTTGTAGCCGGTCGCGTGCTCGAACATTATCTTGGGGAACTTCTTGGCGACCTTCACTTCGGCGTCCATGAAGCCGAACGACGTGCCGAAGATGATCTTGCAGCCTTCGCGCGCCAGGCGCTCGAAGGCACGATCGGCATCGGGGCCTTCGGAAACGTTCTCCAGATAGGCTGTTTCCACCTTGTCGCCGAGCGCCTTCTCGACTTCCAGGCGGCCCTGATCGTGCTGGTACGAGTAGCCGAAATCGCCGATCGGTCCAGTATAGACCCAGCAGGCTTTCAACTTGTCCGCGGCCTCGGCGGTCGCCGCCAGCGAGAGTGCGGCCGTCGTGGTCATCAGCGCAATAAGCAGTTTTTTCATCGTGTTACCTCTCTGTGTTGAGCCTTGGAGCTTCCCGTTTGTTTTTATTGTCAACGATCCGGAACGAATGGCTGCCCCAAGGACGCCGGCGTGTTCATCATCGTAAGACGCTTGTTGCGCGAGATTAGAACAAGAACGACGACGGTTGCCAGATAGGGCAGTGAAGAAAGCAGTTGCGAGGGCACCGGAATGCCAAAAGCCTGTGCATGAAGCTGGCCGATCCACACCGCGCCGAAGATGTAGGCGCCGGCCAGCACCCGCCACGGCCGCCACGAGGCGAAGACGACGAGCGCCAGCGCGATCCAGCCGCGCCCGGCCGTCATGTTCTCCACCCATTGCGGCGTGTAGACCAGCGACAGGTGGCCACCCGCGAGACCGGCACAGGCGCCGCCAAAGATCACCGCGAGATAGCGATAGCGGATGACGTGGATGCCGAGTGCATGAGCGGACGTGTGGCTGTCGCCGATCGAGCGCAGCGTCAGCCCGGTACGCGTCCTGAACAGGAACCACATGACGGCGGCGGTGAGCGCGATGGAGATGTAGAAGATCGGATCCTGGCCAAACAGCAGCCTGCCAACCACCGGGATCTCGGTCAGGCCCGGAATGTAGAGATTGGGAAGTCTCTCGCCCGGCTGGCCAACGAAACTCGTCCCCATCATGCCGGAGAGGCCAAGACCGAGCAGCGTCAGCGACAGCCCCGTTGCCACCTGGTTGGTGGCCAGCGACAGCGTCATGACGGCAAACAGCAGCGAGAACAGTGCGCCCATGGCGATCGCGGCCAGCAGGCCGAGCCAGGGTGACCCGGTCAGGTAGCCGGCGCCGAAGCCGCCGACCGCGCCCATGATCATCATGCCCTCGACACCGAGATTGAGCACGCCGGAGCGCTCGACCACCAGTTCACCGATTGCCGCGATCAGCAGTGGCGTCGCCGCCGTGGCGATTGTCAAAAGTATGTTTACGGCGATATCCATCAGCGGGCTTCCTTCAACTTTGGCGCGGCTTCGAGTTTCGCCGCGCCCTGCGGCTTTGTCAGCGCCATACCGATCAGGCGAATGCGGTAGTGGATGAGCGTGTCGCAGCCGAGCACGAAGAACAGCAGCATGCCCTGGAACACGCGCGCCACCTTGTCGGAGATGCCGAGCGCGCTTTGCACCGCTTCGCCGCCGAGATAGGTCAGCGCCAGCACAAGGCCGGCCGCGATGATGCCGAGTGGATTGAGCCGGCCGAGGAACGCCACGATGATGGCGGTGAAGCCATAACCGGGAGAGATAACGGGTTGCAATTGGCCGATGGCCCCGGAGACTTCCGAGATGCCGGCAAGGCCTGCCAGCGCACCTGACAGCAGGAAGGCGAAAAAGACCATGCGGTTGAGGCCGAAGCCGGCGAAGCGCCCTGCCCGCGGGCTTGAGCCGAGAACGCGCACCTCGAAGCCTTTCAACATGCGGCTCATCAGGATCCAGACCAGCACCGCGGCGACCAGCGCGAAGACGAAACCCCAGTTTGCCCGGCCCGCGTCGGGCATCAGCTGCGGCAATGTGGCCGAGTCGCTGAACTGGATCGTCTGGGGAAACCCATGGCCCTGCGGGTCGCGCCATGGACCACGCACCAGCCAGTCGAGAAAGAGCTGCGCGACGTAGACCAGCATCAGGCTGGTCAGGATCTCGTTGGTGCCGAAACGCGTTTTCAGAAAGGCCGGGATCGCCGCGTAGGCGGCGCCGCCGACCATGCCCAACAGAAGCATCAGCGGCAACACCAACGGGCCCTCGAACTGCGGAAACAGTACCGGAATGGCCGAGCCGAAGATGGCGCCAAAGATGAACTGGCCTTCGGCGCCGATGTTCCAGATGTTGGCCCTGTAGCAGACTGACAGGCCGACAGCGATCAGGATGAGCGGCGCCGCCTTGATCGCCAGCTCATGCAACTGCCAGACCTGGCTGATCGGCTCGATGAAATAGATATGGAAGGCGGTCAGCGGATTGACGCCGAGCAGCGCGAACATGATGGCGCCAGCGATGATCGTCAGCGCGAAAGCGATGAAGGGCGACAGCGCCGAGAACAGGACGGAGCGTTGCGGGCGTTTGACGAGTTCGAGGCGCATCATGCCGTCTCCATCGTATGTTCGGCGTGGCCGGGTTCGGCGCCGCCCATCAGCAGGCCAACCTTCTCGAAGGTCGCCTCGGCGATTGGCATCGGCCTGGACAACTCGCCATTGTGCATGACCGCGATCGCGTCGGATATCTCGAACAGCTCGTCGAGGTCCTGGCTTATGACCAGCACCGCCGAACCGCTGCGAGACAATTCAATGAGCGCCTGGCGGATATGGGCGGCGGCCCCGGCATCGACACCCCAGGTCGGCTGGTTGACCACCATGACGCTTGGCCGGCGATCAAGCTCGCGACCGACGATGAATTTCTGCAGATTGCCGCCCGAAAGTGCTGCCGCCTCGGGGTCCGGTGCGCTCTTGCGCACGTCCATCGCTGCAATGATGCGTTGAGAGGCGGCATAGATGGCACCGCTCTTGACCACGCCGCCTGTGCCGACAAAAGCCTTGCCGTCGGTCGCGTGGCGCGACAGCAGCAGGTTTTCCGAGAGCTTCATGCGCGGCGCGGCACCATGGCCGAGACGCTCTTCAGGCACGAAGGCGGCACCCAGCAACCGGCGTCCGGTAATGGTGAGCGCACCCGCGTCCTTGCCGCGGATGCGCACCGAAGCGGCATCCTGCTGCAGGACTTCGCCGGAAACGGATTCAAAGAACTCGCCCTGGCCGTTGCCGGCGACGCCTGCAATGCCGATCACTTCGCCGGCGCGGACATTCAGGTTGATGTTTTTGAGCGGGATCGAGAACGGCGTTGCCGGCTTTCGGCTGAGGCCGCGGATTTCGAGCAGCGGCTGTGCGGTTTCGATCCCCTCGACCGGCGCGCGCACCACGGCCTGCACCTCGTTGCCGACCATCATGCGGGCCAGCGACGACGCGGTTTCTTCGCGCGGATTACAGTGGCCGACCACCTTGCCGTGGCGCAACACCGTGGCCCGGTCGCAGATGCGCTTCACCTCTTCCAGCCGGTGTGAGATGTAGAGGATGGATTTGCCTTCCGCCCGCAGGCGCTCCAGCGTCTCGAACAGCTTGTCGGCTTCCTGCGGGGTCAGCACGGAGGTCGGTTCGTCCAAGATGATGAGCTGCGGCGTCTGCAGCAGGCAGCGGATGATCTCGATGCGCTGACGCTCGCCGACCGACAGGTCCCCGACCAGCGATTCCGGATCGAGCGGCAGGCCGTAACTGAAGGAAAGCGCCCTCGCCTTCGCCGCGATGCTGCTGATCGGCGAGCCGTCGTCCAGCGACAGAGCGATATTCTCGGCCGCGGTCAGCGCCTCGAACAGCGAGAAATGCTGGAACACCATGCCGATGCCGAGCTTTTTCGCCACGCCTGGACTGGTGATCCTGACCGCCTGGCCGTCCCAGAAAATCTCGCCGGAATTGGGCTCCAGCGAACCGAACAGCATTTTGACAAGCGTCGACTTGCCAGCGCCATTCTCGCCGAGCAGTGCGTGGATTTCACCTTTTGCGATGTTGAGATCGATATGGTCGCACGCCGTCAGCGTGCCGAATATCTTGGTAAGGCCACGAACCTCAAGCAGGTTCGCGCCATCATGATCTGCACTCACAGTGCCTCCCATCTGGTTTGCCAGATATGTTCTGTGTTCCCGCAAGCATGGTATGCGCGGCCTGCTCTTGTCGGAAAGCGGCACGCGCCTTGAAAGAGCTTCAAGAAACTCAAGGGGTAATGTGACCCGGATAAAACGCCAATTCGCGTGGGTTTTCAACCAACGAACGCTTGCCTCGACAGAGCAGCAAAGGAACCGTGACGCTCCCTAGGGAATGAGAATGGTCGTTCCCGTCGTCCGGCGCCCCTCAAGATCGGAATGCGCCTTGCCGGCATCCCTGAGCGCATAGCGCTGGTTGATCTTGATCTTGACCGCACCGCTGAGCACAACGTCGAAGAGCGCGGCGGCGGATGCTTCTAGGGCTTCACGCTTGGCGTTGTAGACGAACAGCGTGGGTCTTGTGGCGAACAATGAGCCCTTCTGTGCCAGCAATGACATGCTGAACGGTGGGATCGGTCCAGAGGACTGGCCGAAGCTGACGAACATGCCGAGCGGCTTGAGGCAGTCGAGCGAGGCTGGAAATGTGTCGTTGCCGACTGAATCATAGACGACGTCGCACTTCTTTCCGCCGGTAATAGCGGCGACGCCGGCGACGAAATCCTGCTCCTTGTAGTTGATGACATGGTCGAAACCGTGCGCCTTGGCCAGTTCGATCTTGTCGGTCGAACTGGCGGTGCCGATGACTGTCGCGCCGAGATGTTTTGCCCATTGCCCTAGGATCAGCCCGACCCCGCCGGCGGCTGCGTGGTACAGGATCGTGTCCCCCGCCTTCACCTTGAATGTACGGCGAAGCAGATATTCCGCCGTCATGCCTTTGAGCATCATCGCTGCTGCCTGTTCGTCGCTGATGCCATCGGGCACTTTCACGACATGGCTGGCGTCGACCAGGCGTTGCTCGGCATAGGCGCCAATCGTCATGGCATAGGCAATGCGGTCACCCGGCTTCAACCAGTCAACGCCCTGCCCCACCTCCAGCACAATGCCGGCGGCTTCGCTGCCCGGAACGAGCGGAAACCCACCTGGCGGTGGATAGAGCCCGGAACGATAATAGACGTCGATGAAGTTGAGGCCGATTGCGGTATGCCGGACCAGGATCTGCCCGACGCCTGGATGGCCCGTTTTGACATCCTCATAGTTGAGAACTTCTGGGCCGCCATTGGCGTGGATACGGATCGCTTTGGACATTGAAAGGCTCTCTTCGGATCAGGTTTTCTTGGCGCCGAGATTTGGAAAGAACTGCATGATGCCGCCGATGCAGGCAAGGTAGAGCCCGGTGACCGTGATGCCGATCTTGGTGAAATCGCTGACTTGCTCGCCCAGCACGCCGATCTGGTCATAGAAGGCTGCAAGAGCGGCCTGCGCGAGCGCGAGCACGCCGAACGCACACCACAGCAGCGTCATGGAAAGGTTTATCCGCCGCAGCCGCACCACGCGCACCGGATGGATGAAGTTGATCGGCAGGAAAGTCAGGATGCCGGCGGCCACCACCACGCCGAATGACACCCATTGGCCCGGCTCGATGACGAAAAGCGTGAAAACCACCATGTTCCAGACCACCGGAAATCCCTTGAAGAAATTCTCCTTCGTCTTCATGCCGGTGTCGGCATAGTAGATCGCGCTCGAAACGACGATGATCGCCGCCGACAGGAACGATAGCCCCTCGCCCATGAAACCGCGCTGGTAGAGCGCGAAAGCTGGAATGAGGACATAGGTCACGTAGTCGATGATGTTGTCGAGGAGTTCACCCGACCATGTCGGCAGGATTTCCTTGACCTCGAGCTTCCTGGCGATCGGCCCGTCGATACCGTCGACGAACAGCGCCAACCCCAGCCACCAGAACATGGCCGTCCAGCGTTGTTCGCTGGCCGCCACAAGCGACAGGAATGCCAGGAAGGAACCGGACGCAGTGAGAAGGTGGACCGAAAACGCCCGCGCCTGCGGCCATGTCACCTTCTTCTTCGGCCTCGGGATGCGGTCGGCGATTTTCTTGGCCGTCGTTTTCTTGGTCACGGGCCCCGCCAGTCCAATTTGCAGATTTCGGCCGAGCGGCCGGCAAAATTCCAGTTGCGGCCGAAAGCCCGCATCTTACTCTTGTCGGATCGGGCGACGATGATTTCCGGCGCGATCCAGTATTCCGAATTGCTGATGACGGTATCCTTGTCGCGGTCTTTGCCGGGGATCGGCGTTACCGCTCCGTCGATGATCTTCGGTATCTGAAAGATCCGCGTCTTGTCACGCGTCTCATAGGTTATCGGCACCTGTTCGACGCCAAGGAATTTTCCAACCAGGATGGAGAGCAGCGACGTGGTTCCACCGGCCTTGCCGGTAAAGATCTTGGTCAGCGCTTTCACTGCATATATCGAGGCACGCTCGTCGATGAACAGGCCAGCCGTCCAGTTGCCACGGCTCATATAGCCGGGGATTTCCATGACAAGCCCAAGATTGAGGCCGGAGAGGTCGACCTCACCGAAATGGCCGGCTTCGATGCGGAAACCCGCCCATGTCTGGCAATAGCCTTCCGTCGGAGGATGGTTGCCAAGCGACAGCACGCAAGGACAAAAAACCGTGCAATTGCAGGAGAGTACGAGCTCTCCTTTCATTGCCCAGCTCTGGTCTGTCATTGAATCCCCCCTAATCAAGCCGAGACTACTAGCAGCGCGGCTGCCCAGACAAGCAGTATCGCACCGGCCAATCGCGTTGGAAGCCTGGTTGCGGTTTGTTTTTCGATCAAGGTGAACAGCCCGATGACAGCCATCCAGAATACGTTCATCACCCCAACCGCGAACATCACCAGCATCAGTGCCCAGCAACAGCCGAGACACCATATGCCTTGCTCCATGCCAAGACGGAAAATGCGCAGGGGTCTTGCGCTCCAGTTCGCGAACAGGATGGAGAACGGATTCTTGCACTTGTCCAGGCAGGCTTCCTTCAGGCCGCTGAACTGGTAGAGCCCGGCAACCAGCAATGCCAGAGAGCCGGCAATGCCAACAGCCGGATCGAGAATCTGCGCTGGTGAGGCGAATGCATGGACCGCGAGCGTCAGGGCCGCGAACGCCACGGAGGCCATGAACCAGACGCCCAGATATCCCGCGACGAGCACCAGCGGATGCACGACTGGCTCACCCTTGATGCGGGCCGTGTCGGCGATCTCGCAATAGGTGCGGATCATCGGAGCCGCGGACGGCAGCATCGTCGCTATCGCCATCAGGAACCACATCAAGACCAGCGCGACTGTTTGTTGACCGGCATTCGCGCCAACCGGCAACGGCGCAAGGCAGAGGCCAAAGAACCGTTCGAGGACGTCGGGCAGCGGCAAGCGCGGAAGCTGCCTGAGCACTGAGTCTCCGGGAGCATCGACGCCCGGCAGCCTGCTCTCCGCACCGCGAATCGCCATCGCGCCGAGAAGCAGCCAGGCCAGCGCAATGGCCGCCCCAATGATGACGTTCACAGTGATACGCGGATTGCGCGCGACGTTTGCCGTGGCGCGGCCTGTTCGGTCGAGATGGCTGAAATCGTCTGGCTGGCCGCTCATGGCAATCGAATGGGCCGAATCGCCGCGTTGATCAAGCCGCTTGATGTGACCTATATGCTCATCAACTTGGCTGGTCGGGCAGACCGCCTTTCACGATGAACCGGAAGCCGATCTTGGAGCACAACGAAACAGGGCGGATATTGGTGGCCGGCACAGGGCCAGCTGGGCTGATCGCCGCGCTTGGCTTCGCGGCTGCCGGGTTTCCGGTCACACTCGTTGGAACGCAGGCCAGCGCCCAGGACGGTCGCACCACCGCCCTGATGAACCCTGCCCTGAAGGTGCTCGAGCGAATAGGCGTCCTCGATGGGCTAAGGCCGATGGCCGCGCCCCTGAAGGTCATGCGCATTGTCGATGCGACTGCACGGCTGATCCGCAGTCCGGTCGTCACGTTTCGTGCCAGCGAAATCGACGAGGAGCAGTTCGGGCTGAATTTGCCCAACAACGCGCTCTATCCCGCGCTCGCTGGGGCTGTCGCCGCGCATTCCGGGATAGAATGGCGAAAATCATTGGTGGAAGCCTGGCATCTCGACGCCGGACATGTCCATGCGACTCTGTCTGACGGAAGCGAGGTTTCGGCATTGCTGGCGGTTGCCGCCGATGGGCGGATGTCACCGGCCCGCGAGGCTGCAGGCATCTCCACGTCCGCGCGGTCCTATCCGCAGTCTGCCCTCGTTCTCAATTTCGGGCACCGGGTCGATCACGCCTTCACGTCGACAGAGTTCCACACCGAGACCGGTCCATTCACGCAAGTTCCCTTGCCCGGCAATCGTTCAAGCCTCGTCTGGGTCGTGAGGCCGGAAACCGCCAGGGAACTGGCGGCGTTGGATGACCTCACCCTGTCGGCACGAGTCGAACAACGCATGCAGTCGATGCTGGGGCGTGTGTCGGTCGAGCCCGGCAGGCAGATCTACCCGCTTTCGGCCATTACGCCCCGGCGCTTTGCCCGGGATCGGGTGGCGCTTGTCGGCGAAGCCGCCCACGTCTTCCCGCCGATTGGCGCGCAAGGTCTTAATCTCGGCATTAGGGACATTGACGATCTCATTGGAATTGCTTGCGAAAATCGATCAGACCCGGGTGCAGCCAAGGCTTTGGCCACCTACGATTTCAAGCGCCGACCTGACATTCTGGCACGCAGCAGCGCAGTCAACCTGCTCAATATGTCGCTGCTTTCCGACATGTTGCCGGCCCAGATGGCGCGCAGCGCTGGTCTTGGCGTGCTCGGCGGCTTCTCACCGCTTCGTGCCTTCTTCATGCGCGAGGGCCTGCGGCCCGGCAGCGGTTTTGCAGCGCTCGCTGGTGGCCTGAGGAAGCAGATCAAGCGATAGCGCCTGCCGCACTCGACAGCCGATGACATCGGACATTTTTGCATCTGCCCGAAACCCTTGAAGCGGGTTGGTGCGTAGCTTGATAAGGCGTGGGGCACTTCGGGATTGAATTGATGCGGCACCTGCGCCAAATAAAGCCAAGGAATTCAAGTGGTGAGTACGATGAAAACGGCCAAATTCTCGATAGGACAGGTGGTTCGCCACCGGCTGTTTCCATTCCGCGGCATCATTTTTGATGTCGACCCGGAATTCGCCAACACCGACGAATGGTACGAGGCGATACCGGCGGATGTCCGACCGCGCAAGGATCAGCCCTTCTACCATCTGCTGGCCGAGAACTCGGAGACCGAATACATCGCCTATGTCTCCGAGCAGAACCTGCTTGAGGATCAGTCGGGCGAGCCTGTCCGGCACCCGCAGATCGGCGAGATGTTCGACAAGAAGCCAGACGGACACTATGAGCCGAAACGTCAGTCCAGGCACTGAGTCCGAAGCTCCATAATGAAAAAGCGGGGTCAGGCCCCGCTTTTTTGTTGGTTCGAACCCGGTTGGTCGATCAGTTGGCGGTCTTCGCCTTGTCCTGCTCGTCCTTCAGCTTCTTGGCGAAGTCCTGGTTGTTCTTGGCCACGAAGTCCTGGAGCTTCTTCTGCCGGTCTTCGATGTCCGACTGCTGCAGCGCCGGGCCATCATAGGCGCCGCTGAACCCTTGCAGCGCGATCTTGATCGGGTTGGCCTGGTTCTGGAAGTTGATCGAGGTCAGCGTGATCGCCTGTCCCTTCTTGAAGGACGCAACAAGCGGATCGGTCAACGGCACTTCCGCCACGCACCGATCCGGGAAGCAGATCACGTAGTCGAGCTTCTGCGCCTTGCCGGTGTCGATCTGCAGGCCGATTCCGGGAGGAATCAGGCGACCGGTCGGAACCGTCACCTGGAAGACCTTGCGGTTCACCTTGCCCTTCAGTTCGATCAGGCTCACACCGGTGACGAGCTGGCCGTTGCCGGCAGTGACGATGTTCTGGACGTTGCAGATGTCAACGTCTTCCTGCTTGGTGCAGGCCTTGAACCAGCCTTGCGGGATCTGCGGCTGCTGCTGCTGTGCGGAAGCAGCGGGAAGTTCGGCGCCCAGAAAGCCGACCACGCCAGCGGCCATGACCGAAAGGCGGTATGCGTTGCTCTTCAGGCTCGTCATGTCGTGCATTTCCTCTCAAATGATCCCAGGACCGGCTTCTTGGTGCCGTGCGGTCCAGCTACCTGTTGCCGAAATGAGGCAACAGAATGACTTCGGACGGCGTGTTACACTGCAAGCGGTGCCGAATCCAGCCCGATACTTGTAATTCTTAAAAGCGCGATTGGTCGGCCTGCCGCCGCATCGTGGTAGGGTAGGCTCCGAATCATCAAGCCGACCCATTAAGGAGACGGTCATGGGCCGCGTTCTTGTCTGGCTGATCACCGCGATATCATTTGTTCCCCTCTCGCTCCAGCCGGCCGTTTCGGAACCGAAGCATGCTATCGCGATGCAGGGCGAGCCGGCGCTGCCGCCCGACTACCAGCATTTCGACTACGTCAATCCCGATGCGCCGAAGGGCGGCAACATCACCTATTGCGTTGTCGGCAGCTTTGACAATCTGAACCCGTTTATCCTGAAAAGCCTGCGCACCACGGCACGCGGCATGATGGATACGATTTTCGGCAACCTCGTCTTCGAGCCGCTGATGCAGCGCAACGCCGATGAACCGTTCAGCCTCTATGGTCTGCTCGCCGATACCGCCGACATGGATCCGGAACGCAAGACGATCGAATTCCACCTCGATCCCAAGGCGAAATGGTCGGACGGCGAACCGGTTACCCCGGAGGATGTGCTGTTCACCTACGAAGTCTATACGGACAAAGGTCGCCCGCCCTACAGCGAACGCATGGCCAGGGTCGCCAAGCTGGAAAAGACCGGCGAACACAGCGTACGCTTTACCTTCAACGACAAGGCCGATCGCGAGTTCCCATTGATCATCGCGCTGACGCCGATCATTCCCAGGCACGCTTTCGACAAGGATACGTTCGACAAGACGACGCTGAAGCCACTGATCGGCAGCGGGCCCTACACCATATCCCAGGTCTCCCCCGGCCAGCGCATCGTGTTCAAGCGCAACCCTGACTATTGGGGCAAGGATATCGCGTCGAAGCGCGGCTTCGACAATTACGACCAGATCACCATCGAGTATTTTCTCAATGCCAATGCCAAGCTCGAAGCGTTCAAGAAGGGCATTTGCGCAGTCAATGACGACAGCGACCCGGTCAAGCGCGAGCGCGATCTCGACTTCCCCGCCTTCCACAAGGGTGAGGTGATCGCCGAAACCTTCGATACCGGCATACCGCCGGTGGTCACCGGATTCCTGTTCAACACGAGGCTGCAGAAATTCTCCAATCCCGTCGTTCGGCGCGCGCTGGGCATGCTCTACGATTTCGAATGGGCGAACAAAAACCTGTTCGGCGGCAAATATACGCGCACAATGAGTTATTGGCAGAATTCCGAACTCTCTGCGCTCGGCCATCCCGCCGACGAGCGGGAAAAGGCGCTGCTGGCACCCTACCCCGGCCGCGTCCCTCCCGATGTCATGGACGGCACATACCGCCCGCCGGTTACTGACGGCTCGGGCCAGGACCGCAAGGTCTTGAAGTCCGCCTTCGATCTTTTGACGAGTGTCGGCTACAGGGTTCAGAACGGCGTGATGCTCGATCCCCAGGGCCAGCCTTTCAGCTTCGAGATACTGACCTCGTCGCAGGACGAGGAACGCCTGGCAGGCATCTATCAGCGTACGCTGCAGAAGATTGGCATCAACGTCACCATTCGAAGTCTCGACGGCGACCAGATCCAGTCCCGCAAGCAGCGCTTCGATTTCGAGGTGCTGGTGGGGGCGAGCGGGTTCAACAATTCGCTGTCGCCCGGCATCGAGCAGATCGGGCGCTGGGGATCTTCGGCAGCCAAGGCCGAGGGTTCGTTCAACCTTGCCGGCGTTGCCGATCCGGCCGTGGACGCGGCGATCGAAGCGATGCTCAGGGCCCGCGAGAAGCCGGACTATGTCGCTGCCGTCCGCGTTCTCGACCGGTTGTTGATCTCCGGAAACTACATGGTGCCGATGCAATACAACACGCAGCAATGGATTGCGTATTGGAACTATCTAGAACACCCGCAAAAGACACCCATATACGGCTATCAATTGCCGACATGGTGGCGCAAGCTTAACTGAGCATGGTCCCGAAAAGTGGGAGCTGGTTTCGGATCGGACCACGTCCAACGAGACAATTTCCTCCCGGACAGGAGATCAAGAATGAGCGAGCTGAACTCCATCACCGTCGATGTGGTGTCCGATGTCGTCTGCCCCTGGTGCTTCATTGGCCAGAAGCGGCTGGACAAGGCGATTGCGTCGGTTGGCGACGTCGAGATCCACATACGTTGGCGCCCGTTCCAGCTTGATCCCACGATCCCGCCCCAGGGGCAGGATCGTCGCGAATATATGATGGCCAAGTTCGGCAGCGAGCAACGCATCCGCGAGATTAATGCCCGGATCGAACCGCTGGGCGAAGCCGAGGGCATTTCATTCGCTTTTGACGCGATCAAGGTCGCTCCCAACACGCTGGATGCGCACCGCCTGATCCGCTGGGCCGGGACCGTCGGAGAAGATGTGCAGAACCGGTTGGTACGACGCCTGTTCCAGCTGAATTTCGAGGAGGGCGCCAATCTCGGCGACCACGGCGTGCTGACAGAAGCCGCTCGTGAGGCCGGCATGGATGCGTCGGTGGTCGAAACACTTCTGCCAACGGACGCCGATGTCGATTCTGTCCGCACTGAAATCGCCACGGCTTCACGCATGGGCATCACCGGTGTGCCCTGCTTCCTGCTCGAAGGAAAATACGCGGTCATGGGCGCCCAGGACGCCGATACCCTGGCCGATGCCATCCGTCAGGTCGCAGCTGCCAAGGCAAACGGCGAGTTGGAACGCGCGGACTGAGCGGTAGGCATGGCTGCCGTTGCGCCCACAGTGGGCGATGGCGGTCACCCCGAATGCCTCGTTTGGGGGCTGAATTAGACCGATTCGAAGGCTTCGGAACCGACCGTCGGCGGCCCAAACAATGCAATCAATCTCTGCATTTTTCATGCATTTCAGTCAGTTCGCGGCAAGAAGAATCGCCAAACAGCCTGCAAAAAGCGTTCACGAAACCGTGTCATCACCTTCCCTAAGGTAAATCGGGCGACGCAGGCGGATTCCATCACCAAGCCGTTGAAATAATTGAAAATAACCAAGCTTTGAAGTGCGACCGCCGGGCTGGGCGCCAGGTCGATCTGTTGCGTCGCGGCAACGGCTTGCGTGCTTCGTTTCACAGTCGCCGGGATAAAATTAATAGAAAATGATCAATTGGTGTTACCCTTCGTAACAAAGCAGAAAAAGGTTTGGGCGGGATTGTGATTCGGGTCGGTAGACCACCGCGACAGTCAGTAACGGAAGGAATGCCCCGCGATGCCGACAGGCCGTCGCCCTTGACCCCAGTGTCTTCGATGCGGACCTTCTGGGGACTGATGCGGGCCTACTGGCTCTCCGACCACTGGAAGGAAGCCTGGACGCTGACGCTGGTGATCGCGCTGCTCACGGCGCTGTCCAGTAAGGCCAGCGTGTGGTTCGCCATGGCTTCGGGCGAATTGGTCAATTCTATCGCCTTTCTCCACGATGCCGCCAACACCAGCCCACTGCGAACAATCCTGACCAATGCCGGCATATTGGTGTTGCTGGTCCTGCTCAAGGATGCCGGCTTCACCGGCATACGCAATCTCGTCTCGGCAACCTTGCACCGAAAATGGCGTGGCTGGCTGAACAGCCAATTCAACCAATCCTTGCTTGACGGCAACCATACCCATTTCCACGCCCAACATGGTTCCGTGGCCAGCGGTATGGTTGCGCCCGACAACATCGATCAGCGTATTCAGGAGTCGATCAAGGACATGACCGGCGGTGCTATCGGCCTCGCCATGGGTGTGCTGGGCCTCGCAACCTCGCTCTACTTTATCGGCCAGAACCTGCTGCAATCATCAGTGGAGGTCAAAGGTCTGGAGTTCATGGGCAGCTATGGCAGCGCCGTCCTCGCCTTTCTGGCGGTTGCCATTTACGTGCCGCTAAACACTTGGATCGCCGTCAAGCTTGGCAGCTTGCTGGAACGTCTCAATATTCGCATGCAGAAGGCTGAGGGCAGCTATCGCGGCGAACTGACAACGTTCCTGCGCCGCAGCTTCCATGTCGCAGCCTCACATGGAGAGGGCGTGCAGAAAATGATGCACGACCGGCTCTATGTCGATATCGATCGCACCTGGAGCCGGCTGAATGTCGTCAACACCGGCTACATGTCGTTTGAGCTGATCTACAACTTCATCGGCGCCCGTATCGTAGCGTATGCTCCGGGTCTCGTGCCGTTCATCCACAGCCGCTTGGACTATAAAGGCTACATCACCGGCTCCGAGATGGTCGCCCAGCTTATCAGCCAATGCTCGTGGTTCATTCACGTCATGCCAGCCATCGCCACGCTACGCGCCAACAGCCAGCGTGTCACCGAATTGGCCAATGCGATCGAGAGTGTCCAGCATCCGCAGGAGTTCTACAGCCAGACCGGCCGCTCCGACTTCCGCTATGACCGTCAGAACCCGGTTTTCGGCCTGACCATCCAGAAGCTCGAACTGACGCATCAGGGCGAGGATGCGACGCCATTCCTGAGCGCGGCGAACCTGCGCTTCCGTCGCGGCGAGTGGACATTCCTGAAAGGCGAATCGGGCTGCGGCAAGACTTCGCTGATCAAGGCGATCAATGGCCTTTGGCCCTATGGCCGGGGCACCATCGTCTTCCCGGACGGTGCTCGAAGCTTTTACGCCGCCCAGGAAGTGAAGCTGCAGCAGGTTTCGCTGAAGCAACTGGTCTGTCTGCCTGGCTCCGAACACGATCATTCGGACACACAGGTGGCGTCGGCATTGCACAAGGCGGGTCTTGGCGACTTCATCTCGCACATGGCCGACGAAAGCCGCGAGGGCAAGAGCTGGGATCAGGTCTTGTCTGGCGGTCAGAAGCAGAAGCTGGTCGTTGCCCGCATTGTGCTGCAGCAGCCGGGTCTGCTGTTCCTTGACGAAGCAACCGGCGCGCTCGATCCGGAAGGCAAGATCGCGTTCCATCAGGCAATCAAGGACAACTGCCCCGACGTCACGGTGATCAGCGTGATGCATGAAGCCGTGGCGCCAAGATCGCTTGCCGGGGCAGAGTTCTACCACAGCGTGGTCAGCATCGCGGATGGGATCGCCACCAAGAGACTACTGGTTCCGAACCTGCCGGTCGAACTCACGACAATTCTCGCGCATCCGAAGCCCGTTGAAGAAAGATGGCTGAAATTCCCTCGCCGGATGAAGCAGAAATAGCGGCAACGCCATGACGACTGGGTGTTGCCTTGCCCGGCATCGTACAGCGCCACCAAAAGCAATCACAGTCACGCGATTTTCTTTGTCCGCCAGCGCTTTCCGCCGTCATTGCGATTGACTCGGCAAGGCGCACTCCTATGTTGCGCCGGCTTGCAGAATTCACCCGAAACCCGCGAGCGGAAAGGTTCCCGCGCCATGCCTGGCGACAGTCACAGTCGAACGCAATCGCCGTCCGCCCAGACGTGACCTGATCGGTTCACGTCCTGCCGGACGGCAAGGAGTGAGCCATGAATGAATTTTCCACCGTAGCGGACGACGATGCCGTGGCAATCGCCCGCATCCTTGCGAACGATCATGTCGCCGATGTCGTCGAGGCTCTCAACCGGGAGCCGCGTGAAACGGCATCTGAGCTCCTCAGCGAAGTGCCGTTCGAGCGGGCGGTCGACATATTCGACCAGCCCGAGCTGGACGGAGCGCCTGAACTCATCGAGGCGCTGCCTCGTGCCAAGGCCGGAAAACTGCTCGCCGCCATGTCGGTTGACCGTGCCGCCGACATACTGCGCGAGCTGGAGGAGCCGGCACGTTCTGAGCTGATCAGTGGGCTTGCGCCGCCGCTTCGCGCCACGCTGCTCGCCATTCTCGGCTATCCTGAAGGCAGTGCCGCCTCACTGATGACCACCGAGTTCGTCAGCGTGCCCGCGGATTGGACCGTTGGCCGGACACTGGACTACATCCGCAAGGTGGAGCGGACGCGCGAGACCGTCTACGCGATCTATATCGTCGATCCCGTGACGCAGGTTCTGCTGCGTTCGACCGGCCTGCGCCGGCTGATCACGGGCGAGCCTGACGACCTGATCACAACGGTCGCGCCGGACCGCACGCCGGTGACCGTCTCGCCGCTGGCAGACAGCGAAAAGGTGGCGCAACTCATCTCCAAATATGACCTTCTGGCAGTTCCTGTCGTGGAGGGCGGCAAGATCCTCGGCATCGTCACCGTCGACGACATCATCGATACCATGATCGAGGAGACGACGGAGGATGTGCATCGTTTCGGCGGTATGGAGGCCCTGGACGAGCCCTACATGAAGATGAGTTTCCTCGCCATGATCCAGAAGCGTGGCGGCTGGCTCTGCGCGCTCTTCATCAGCGAGATGCTGACGGCCAACGCGATGCAGGCCTACGAAACCGAGCTGGAAAAGGCCATCGTGCTGACCCTGTTCATCCCGCTGATCATGAGTTCGGGCGGCAATTCCGGTTCGCAGGCGACGTCGCTCGTCATCCGGGCACTGGCCCTGCGTGAGATCGGGCTTGGTGACTGGTGGCGGGTGGCGTTGCGCGAACTGCCGACGGGGCTCGTACTCGGATCGATGCTTGGCGTTGTTGGCATCTGTCGGATAGCGCTCTGGCAGTATATGGGCTTTTACGACTACGGTCCGCACTGGCCGCTGGTCGCGGCGACGGTTGGCGCAGCACTTATCGGCATCGTCACCTTCGGCTCGCTGTCAGGGTCGATGCTGCCGTTCGCCCTGAAACGGATCGGCTTTGATCCAGCCAGCGCATCGGCGCCATTCGTCGCCACGCTGGTCGACGTCACCGGACTGGTGATCTATTTTTCGGTGGCCTTGGTGATCTTGCGCGGAACGTTGCTGTAGCAGTCCTGATAGCGGCATATCAGCCGCTATCACTTCCCTCATGCATGTCGCCAACACCGCTGCGGTCTTTGGCTCGATGCACGGGATCAATCAACCCGCTGGCCGTCCTTCACCCGGTAGCTAGGCTTGTACATGGTCACGAGTTCCTCGGCTGCCGTTGGGTGGACAGCCATGGTGCGGTCGAAATCGTCCTTGGTGAGGCCTGCCTTCAACGGGATGCCAAGAAGCTGCGCCATCTCGCCGGCATCCGGTCCCAGGATGTGGGCGCCGAGCACTTTCTTCGAAATGCCGTCGACCACCAGTTTCATCAGCATCTTTTCATCGCGACCCGACAATGTGTGCCGCATTGGCCGGAACGTCGCCCGGTAGATCTCTATCTCCGTAAAGCGCTTGACGGCATCGTCCTCCGACAGGCCGACTGTGCCGATCTCGGGCTGTGAGAAGACGGCCGTGGCAATGGTCTCGTGATCCGGTGCGGTCGGATTGCCCTTGAAGGCGGTCTCGATGAAACACATGGCCTCGTGGATGGCCACCGGTGTCAATTGCACGCGATTGGTCACGTCGCCGATCGCCCAGACATTCTCGAGATTGGTACGGGAATACTCATCGACTTTTATGGCGCCGGTGCTGGTCATCTCGATGCCAACGCCTTCAAGGCCCATGTTCTCGGTATTGGGGATACGGCCGATGGCGAGCATGACCTGATCGACGGTCAGCACCTTGCCGCCGGTGACGAGTGCGTCGAGCCGGCCATCCGGCCGCTTCCTGATCCATTCTGACACTGCGTGGCAAAGGATCTTTATCCCTTTCTTTTCCATCGTCTCGTGCAGCATGCGCCGCAGATCCATGTCGAAACGGCTGAGAATCTCCTTGCCGCGATAGACCAGCGTGGTGTCGACGCCAAGGCCATGAAAAATGTTGGCAAACTCGACCGCGATGTAGCCGCCGCCTTCGATCATGATCGCCTTCGGCAGCCTCTTGAGATCGAAGGCCTCGTTTGAGAAGATGCAATGTTCGTGGCCGGGCAGCGCTGGATGAGCTGCCGGCCGGCCGCCGGTTGCGATCAGGATCTGGTCGGCGGTGACGGTACGATCCTCGCCCAGAAGATGCACCACATGCGGGTCGACGATCATGGCGCGCGAATGAAAGGTCTCGCCGCCGGCGCCCTGGACATTCTTCTTGTAGATGGCCTCCAGCCGGCTGATCTCGCGATCCTTGTTGGCGACCAGCGTAGGCCAGTCGAAGCTGGCTTCCGGCACTGTCCAGCCATAGCCGGCGGCATCAGCGAAATGCTCCGGAAATTGCGAGGCATAGACGTAGAGCTTCTTTGGCACGCAGCCGCGGATGACACAGGTGCCGCCATAGCGATATTCCTCGGCGATGCCGACCCGCTTGCCGAGCGCGGCGGCCACGCGTGCCGCCCTCACCCCGCCCGAGCCGCCGCCGATGACGAAGAGATCGTAGTCGTAACCGGCCATCATGCGGCTCCTGAAGAGAGAACAGTTCGTGCCACAGGTAGGCTGCAAACCAGCAAAAGAAAAGCCCGGACGAGGCCGGGCTTTTCGGAACGGATGGCGGCTTGGCCGCCTGGAAACTCAGGATCAGTTCTGCGAATCGTCGGCCGGAGCCGAGCCGTCCGCAGGTGCCGCGCCATCTGCCGGGGCTGCCGCGCCGTCCGCGGGAGCCGTCGCATTGGCAGGCGCAGCAGGCGCCTTGGCCTTGGCCGCCGCCAACAGCGTCTCTCCGACCTGCTGAGCCAGATCACGAGCAATGCCGTTCTGCCAGATGTCGGCGGCCTTCACCAGTTCACGCGTCACGTTCGGGCCGTTGTCGAGAAGCTTCTTGCCTGCATCGGAATTGTAGAAAGCGGCGATATCCGTCAGTTCCTTTTCGGAAAACACCTTTGCATAGGCAAGAGCGGCTTCCTTTTCGAGATCGGCCCGACGCGTCGCCATGGCCATCGCCTTCTCGGCGATGGTCTTGCTGATCAGCTCCTGCAGGTCCGGGTTCTTCTGGATCAGCTGCGACTCGAGCGCGCCCGCCGCGTTCGGCAGGATGTTGTCGAACGAGTCCGTTGCGTGAATCGCCTCGACGGCGGCGCGGGCGGCCTTCAGGTGCGAATCCGTGACATCCTGCGAAAACGCAGGCGAGGAAAACGCGAAAACCGCCGAAGCCGCCACAATGGCGGAAAAGCGGCGAAGCCGGTTATGCAACATCATGATCGATAGAACTCCCTGGTTTTCGGGCGGCATGGACGGTTTCGATACCGTCGCCGCCGGCGATGATGGCCGCCGACGCCAGCCCGATGAAAAGACCGTGTTCAACCACACCAGGAATGGCGTGGAGAGCATTCGAAAGCGCTCTTGTATCCGGAATGCGGCCAAAAGATGCATCGAGGATAAAATGGCCGCCGTCTGTAACAAATGGCTGGCTCCCCGTCATCCTCAATGTAACGGCACCGGACAGACCGAGGCTTTTGGCTGCTGCGGCGATCGCGATCTCGGTGGCACGAAGGCCGAATTTGTTGACTTCGACCGGCAAGGGGAAGCGCCCCAGCGTTTCGACCACCTTCGAGCGATCGGCAATGACGATCATGCGGGCCGAAGCTGCCGCAACGATCTTTTCGCGCAGCAGTGCACCACCGCCGCCCTTGATCAGGGTCAGGTCCGGGTCGACTTCGTCGGTACCGTCGATGGTCAGGTCAAGCTCGGGCGTTTCCTCGAGTGTCGACAGCGGCACACCAAGTTCGCGGCACAGTGCGGCGGTGCGCTCCGAAGTCGGGACACCGGTGATGGTCATGCCCGTGGCAATCTTCTCGGCCAGCAGCCGCACGAATTCTTCAGCGGTGGTGCCGGTGCCGATGCCGAGCCGCATGCCATCCGTCACATGCGCAAGGGCCGCCCGTGCGGCCTCGACCTTCAATTGTCTCGCATCCATACCGTATATTGCCCTTGGGACCGCCTGACTGGGGCTCCTAGCATTTTTGCCCGGCCGGTCAAAGCCTTTGGGCTGGTCTTGCCGAGCCTTCTTGCTTGAAAGGGCCACAGCCGCTATCGGCTGCCGGTAACGCAACTGTCACAGGACTGGCCATGCCTCGCCCGATCATCGTGTTTGACCTCGACGGTACGCTGATCGATACAGCGCCCGACCTGCTCGACAGCCTGAACCACAGCCTGGCGGCCAGCGAACTCGCGGCAGTCGACGAAGCCGGCTTCAGGCGCTTCGTTGGTCATGGCGGCAGGGTCATGATCGAGCGCGCCCACGCCGCGCAACAGAGATCGCTGGCTGTCGAGGAGCATGACCGGCTGCTAAAGCTGTTTCTCGACCACTACACCGACAATATTCCCGGCAAATCACGCCCCTACCCCGGTGTCATAGAAGCGATCGCCCGGTTTGAGAATGCCGGCTATCTGCTGGCCATCTGCACCAACAAATACGAAGCCAACTCGCTGGCGCTGATCGAAGCACTCGGTTTGACCGGGCATTTCGCAGCGATCTGCGGCCAGGATACGTTCGCGTTCCGCAAGCCCGATCCGCGCCATCTCACCCAAACCATCGCGCTGGCCGGTGGCGATCCGAATCGCGCATTGATGGTCGGCGATTCGCAGACGGACATCGACACGGCCAAGGCCGCCGGCATTCCGGTTGTGGCTGTGGATTTCGGTTACACCGATCGCCATGTGCGCGAATTCGAGCCTTCGGCGGTGATCTCGCACTTTGATGCGCTGACCCTGGATCTGGCGGAAAGGCTGATCAAAGCTGCCGCCGGGCGCTGAGTTGCGGGGATTACGCGGGGGTCATCGAGGCCATGAGATATACCTCTTCAGAATGCCGGACATCGCCTTGACTTCGCAAGCCTGCCTCCCTTATATCGCGGCTCGCTTGGCCTTCGGGCAACGAGCGGGCGATTAGCTCAGCGGGAGAGCACACCCTTCACACGGGTGGGGTCGCAGGTTCAATCCCTGCATCGCCCACCATCTGCCTTTCCGAAATCTTCCGGTTCCTTCCCATTCTGCTGGCATTTGGTACTCTTGCCGGACCCGGGATCATATTCCCGGCCGGCGGAACCAATCGGCATGGAAGCGAGTTTCTACACGACGAAGTCTGAGGGATTCCACATGCATAAACTCGCCTTGGCGACAAGCGTCGCCGTTCTGCTTGCTGGAGGGGCCGCCTTTGCCGCCGATGACAAACCGTTGCCTCCGCCGGACGCCAAGAAGCTCTCTGAAATCATCGCCAAGGTCGAGCAACGCGACGGTTTTCGCTATGTGAAAGAGGTCGACTGGGACAGTGGCGCCTATACCGTCACCTATTACACCGCGGACAAGGCAAAGGTCGAAATCACCTATGATCCGGTGACCGCCGAACCGAAATGATCGCGCGCCACGCGATCTTGATTCGGCAATTCCTTAGAGGCGATTTCTTCCCTAAGATGTGTTGAACGGTGCAACTCCGGCCATGGGTTGATCATGCGCTCTTCCAGCCGAACCGCAGTCTGGCTTGCCGCTGTCCTGGCAGGCTTCGTTCTCGGCTCGGGTCCAGCAAAGGCTGACGGGCCATCTTTCGATTGCCAGAAAGCCAGCCTGCCGGCGGAAAAGACTGTATGCGCCGATCCGCAGTTGTCGGCCATCGACGCTCTGATCGCCAAGGCGTTCAAGGATTTCTCGCCTTCCTTCGGTGGCGACAAGCGCAAGATCGCCAGGGGGCTTGTCGGCGACAGGAACGCGTGCAAGGACGATGTCGCCTGCATCGCCAGCGCACAGAACAACGCGCTACAGACATACGGGGCCGCACCATCGTGGGTGCAGGACTACAATATCGCGTTGATCGGCAAGAAGGCGCTCGATACCGCCGCGCGCAATCCCGGTGGCGCCGATCAGCCCCTGCCTTCCGCTATCGGCCAATGCGCGTCCACCCACATCAGGACGCTGACAACGCGCCTCGGCGACGACCCTCTGGAAACGGCCAGTCCGGAAGCCGGCAGCGCCGCGACTTTTACCAATGGCGCGACAGCGGTATCGTACGATCGCGAACCGGGTCTTGCCAGTTCGAAGGTCGGGGATCCCATCATGATGTGCCTGATCTCGATCCCGAGGGATTGTCCCCGGGGCGATGAGCGCGGCCGTGTCTACTACTCCCTCGATCTCACCGCAAAGGGCACATGGGCCTTGCCGGACTCGGAACATTTGTGCGGCGGTGCCTGACCGACATGCATCCGAACAGCCGACACCAGCCAATCGCAAGCTTCCGGCACCATGTGTGCACGCGCCCTTGCGCGGACACGTCTTTGATGGCTGACTGCGAACGACACTGCACCACATGGGAGGGTGGGCATGGCGGGGCACATCCTGAAGCGCATCCTGATGATGCTCGCCGGCTATCTGGTCGCCGTGTTGGTCGGGCTCATTGCCGTGACTGGGATCTACGCCGTCCTCAGTTCGCTGCCGAACGCGCCGGAATATTTCGATGTCATGGGCGTCACGCCCATCGCGGCATTGGTGGTGCCGCCGCTCGGCATGTTCATCTATTTCCTGACGATCATACTGACCGGCATGCAAACGCTCCTGTTCGCGCTGATCGCCGAAGTCTTCTCCCTGCGCAATTTCCTGTTGCACATGCTCTTTGGCGCCGCGTCGGCGGCGGGTGGCTTCGCTTTGATCTGGCCGGATGCCGACATCAATCCGGAACGTTGGCCTGACATGGGCATCGTTGCCGCATCCGGCCTCATTGCTGGACTGGTCTATTGGTTGATCGCCGGGCGGGACGCCGGCTTTCGGCGTCCGCTTTTTGCCCGCTAGACCTCAGCTTGCCGGCGAGCGCACCGCTTCCGTCGCGTCCAGCGCCTGCATCAACTTGGTGTCGCGGTCGTAGACGTCGTTGAAATACTCCACCTTGCCGGACATGTCCGGCCATGCGGTGAAATAGGCGAGGTAGACGGGAATCGTGCGCGTGACATTCTCGGTCGAATGCCCGTGCTTCAGCGTCTCGGCGATATTATCGACCGACGTGTCTAGCACGGCCGCAGCCATGCCGCGCGGGTCCTGCAGGCGCACGCAACCATGGCTGAGAGCACGCATGTCCTGCTTGAAGAACGATTTCTGCGGCGTGTCATGCATGTAGATGGCGTGCTTGTTGGGGAACAGGATCTTCAGTTCACCCAGCGCGTTCGCCTCGCTTGGCTGCTGGCGCACATTGTAAGGTATTTTCGCGCCGTAGGCGCCCCAATCGATCGACGATGAAGGGATGCGCTTGCCACGCGTATCGGTCACCTCGTAGCCGGACCTGTCGAGATAACCGGGATCGCTGCGCAGGCGCGGCAGCATCTCATTGACGATGATCGACTGCGGCACGCCCCAGTAGGGGTGGAAATCGACCTGCTTGATCTTGTCGTAGAAGAACGCCGTCTGGTTGGTGGTCCGTCCGATGACCGCACGGGTCTTCAGCTTCTCCTCGCCATTGTCGATATAGCTTGCAGTGAAGGCAGGCTGGTTGATGAAGACGCGGGGACTGCCGAGGTCGGAAGGCAGCCAGCGCAGTTCTTCAAGCGCGACCTGCACCTTCTGAAGTCTGTCGGCCTTGGACGTTCCGGCGAGCGACGCGACCGTACGCGGCCCAATGACACCGTCCCCCTTCATTCCGGCTTTTTTCTGCACCGCCTCGATGACCGGAACCAGCTCCGGAACATAGACTTCGCTGTTGACGAGCCTGGACAGTATCTCGCCATAGGAGCCGCCCAAATCGTCGTCGAGATTGCGCGCGATGATCGTCAGGAGCTTCGGCAGCTCAGGGCTTGTCTCCCCGGGCTTCAACAGCAGTTTGGGATCGACCACGATTTCGTTCTCGGCACTCGCCTGCAGCGATTCCAGTTCGACGCGCAGGGCTTGATATTCGGCGTTCTGCGGATGCCGGGATTCGAGATAGGTGCGGACCTCCTGCGTGTGTGCCAGCGTTTTCAGCACACCTTCCATATCGATCGGCTTGGCCGGAAAATCATAATAGGCGGTCATGCGATTTGGATCGACGCGGCCGCTCTGGGCATCGTGGGCATAACGCAACACGCGAGCGGAAAGGGCCATTTCGAAGCGGACGAGTTGCTTCATTTGCGCTGCCGGGTCGGCTGCCGATGTGGCGCCCGCGGGCACCTCGACCGTGTAGTCAGCAGGCGTAAGGCCGTAGCTCGCCGCCTCGCCAAGCACGCGCACCGCGTCCTGCGCGCGGCTGTTGGCGCTGGTTCCTGTCACCCAGATGAAATCTGGATTGGCCGTGTAGTAGGCAATCAGCGCCTTGGCGATGTCAGGCTCGGCATAGAGTTCATAGTCGCCAAGTCCGGCAACCGCGTCACGGAAGGCCGCGCTGGTAGCCGATGGCACAAAGGCGGCATTCTGTAGCGTTGTCGGTTGTTGCGCGGCCGCCAGCGCGCTGAAGTCGACGCGAACAAGCTTGTCCGCCTTGTATGTATTGTAGGTCGGGCTGCTGATCTTGACCGCGCCGCCGCCTTCGGAAGCCCTGGGCCTTGGCTTATGCATCGGCGGCGGCGGCGGAAATTCTCCCTGCGGCTGACGCCTGATGCCGCCGCCAAAAAGCATCTCGAAAAGCCCTTGAGCATTTGCCTGCGGTGCGCCGAAGACAAGCGTTGCCGCCATCGCCGCCAGCGGCAGCACGCTTGTTTTGTTTCCGAGGAGTTTCATGAATCACCCGCACCGGTTGCACCGGTTTCCGTTTTGCACCGATAGAAGGTCTCGCTCACCGCATGGCGGATGTAAGGCGTGACTATACCGATTCATACCGATTTCGTTAAGCTTTCATAAATTTTGGAGGCGATGTTGCAGAACGGTTTCACAACAACGTGACGGACCAGAACGGCATTTCTCCCCCTCCGGCACGGTCAGCAAGGCAACCATCCCTGCAATCTCATCAGCCTTGCCTAAGCGAGGCGTTGCCATCTTCCGCCGCTGCTGCTCCGCATGTGGCCTCTCGCGCACGGCCCTTCTGGCGACCGTTGCCGCGGCGATGGCTGCCTGGAAGACGATCGCCGACACAGACGCGGCGTGACAAACGCCCGCCATTGTGCTGGAAATTCAAACAGCCAGCCAAATGCGCGGTCGGGAGGAGAAGCCTGTGAAAAAGGGATATCGCGAGCTGCTGGACGAGGCGAATGCCGAGATCGAAGTTGTGTCGCCGGAGGAAGCAGCCGGGCTGATCGACGACAAAGGAACGATCTTCGTCGATCTGCGCGACCCCCGCGAACTGGAACGCGACGGCAGGATACCCGGCGCCCAGCATGTTACTCGGGGCATGCTCGAGTTCTGGATCGATCCGGAGAGCCCCTATCACAAGCCATTCTTCGCTTCGGGAAAAAGCTTCGTCTTCTTCTGCGCCGGCGGCTGGAGATCCGCGCTGGCTACTAAGACGGCGCAGGATATGGGCCTCTCTCCGGTGAAGCACATCCTTGGCGGGTTCACGGCCTGGAAGGCAGCCGGCTTGCCGATCGAACCCGGCAGCAAGAAGAAATAGGCCGCTTGGCCTCAGTGCAGCAGCGCCGATTCCGGGCGACCGGCTACGAAATTGACGGCCTGTCCGACCACGCCCTTGTCACCGAGAATGCGGCGGTGGCCAAGACCTTCAGCCCAGTAAAGCCGGACATGATCGCCGGCGCCGGCATAGAGCCTGGCATGATCGGCCGGTACTTCGCGGTCGTCCGGCGCATGGATGACCAGCGTGGGTAGCGGCGTACCGGCGAGTTGGCGGTCGCTAACGAATTCGTGCAGTGGCCGTCCAGCGAGATACTCGACCCGATCAGCCATTGCGGCCTGCGAGCGCGGGCCGACATTGAGCATGCGGCTGAAGTCGGCGAAGATCGCCGGCAGCGAACTCGGCGCCGCGATCAGTACTAGCCGATCCGCGGCAAGCGGGGGGATATTCTTGACCGAGCCGACAATGGCATTGGCGGCAACGACACCGCCGAAGGAGTGACCGACGACGGCCGTGAACGGGCCGAACCATTCGCCGGCCACGCGCGCCGCATCGACCGCGCTGACCATGTTTAACCGGCGGCCAAGCGACTGGCCATGGCCCGGCAGGTCCAGCGAGACAACCTTGTAGCCGGCATCGCGATAGCCCTCGATCAACGTGCGCATATATTCGGTGCGAGAACGCCAGCCATGGATCACCAGCACAGTGCCAATGACCTCCCTGCCCGGCTCAGGTCGGAATTCATGCACCGCCACGCAGCCCGTCGCGGTCTTCAACCGATGGTGGCGCGCCTCGGTCATGAACGCGGCGGCACGGTTGACGGCGCGTCGCTCGCCGTCTGTCAAACTCTTGGGGTTCGGGGTGCGGCAGAACAATTCAAACGCCGCGCGCCCGCTCAGGCGTGGCGCAACATATTCGGCAGCGGCAAACACCCCCCGGATGACCTTCAGACCAAATGATGCCATATTGGCGATCCATCCATTAGTTCAAGCATGAACATAATAGTTCAAATATGAACATTAAGCAAGACCTACCCTGGGACAACCCGCGTTTTCGCAACTGGGTCGCGGTGGCGCGCGCCTGCCATGTGATCGAGAGAGCCTTGGCCGTGAAGCTGGCCCCGCTGGACCTGAAGCCGGCGCAACTCGACGTACTGATGAACCTCTATCGTCACCCCGGCATGTCGCAGCATGATCTCGCGCGACGGCTGCTGGTCGGTCGTTCCAACATCACCATGCTGCTGCCGCAGCTTGAAACACGTGGATTGCTGCGCCGCGAGGGTGATGAAAAGGACAAGCGTATTCTGCGGCTGACCCTGACCGAAGCGGGTGAAGCCCTGCTGATGCGGGCGCTGAAAGTTCACATGGCGCTGATCGAGAAGGCGATGAGCCAGTCGACGCCCGAACAATGCGACATGATAGGCGAACAGATGCGCAAGATTTATGAAGTGCTGAAGGAAGCGTAGCGGCTGTTTTAGGCGGGATACGCTACCACATCGACTTTTTCGCCCGCTCCGGCCATTCCCTGTCATAGGCCTCGCCGTCGATGTTCTTGCGGCTGGTCACTTCCAGGATTTGCCCGGGTGTCGGCAGCGATTTCGGATCGACATGCCTCGCCGGGTTCCAAAGCTCGGAGCGGACGATGGCGCGGGCACATTGAAAGTAGATTGAATCGACGTCGACAACGGTCACCGAGCGGGCCGCCTTGCCGTCCACGGTGAACGATGCACACAGCGCCGCCTCGGTGGTGATGTGAGCGCGACCGTTGACGCGCAGCGTCGTGCCGGAGCCAGGCACGAGGAACAACAGGCCAACGCGCGGATCGCGGATGATATTCCTCAGCGAATCAGCGCGGTTGTTGCCACGGCGGTCCGGCATCATCAGGGTTTTCGGATCACGGATCCTCACGAAGCCGGCGAGATCGCCGCGCGGCGAGCAATCCAGCCCCTCCGGCCCGCTGGTCGCCAGGGCGACGAAGGGCGAGGCTTCGATGAACGCGGCATATTCCGGAATGACGTGGTCGAGTTCCTTGACCAATGAGGCCTCGCCCGGAACGCCATAGAGCGCTTCAAGCTGCTCGACCGTGGTGATGAGGGACATCGTCTTCGTCTCCGTACTTTTTGCCGGCGCTACTCCAGATATGTGACGCCTTCGCGACGTCGGAACGCCGACAATTAGCGATCCCGGCTCAGGCCTTTTTCCGCAAGTTCCGCGAGATAGGCGTCCCAACGGGCATCCTTCTCGTGGCCGAGCGTGTGCAGGTAATTCCAGGTGAAGATGCCGGTGTCGTGGAAATCATCAAAAGTGATGCGCACGGCATAATTGCCGACCGGCTCGATCTTGAGGATGGTGACATTGCGCTTGCCCGGAACGGTGACGCGCTGGTCGGGCGAATGCCCCTGGACTTCCGCCGAGGGCGAAGCGACACGCAGCAGCTCCGCCGGCAGTTCGAACGGCTGATGGGCGGGAAAGGTGACGGAGAGCAGCTTGCGGTCCTTCGAGACCCTGAGTTCCTTCGGTGCCGTCATGGTGAGATATCCCGCTTTGTCAGTCTCCTCCCTACGCTGCTTCGCAAGGAGGGAAAAGGCTATTTGAAATCGGCCGACACGCGATGTCGGCCAGGGAATGTTACCAAAGATCAAGGCAAGCTATCTTGAACGGCGGGCCGGATCGTATCACATAGCAGTATATAACGATGCCGTTCGCGGCCACGGGAAGCGTTTAAGCATGGACATGATCGACCCATTCGGTCGCACGATCAACTATCTGCGCGTGTCGGTCACCGATCGCTGCGATTTCCGCTGCACCTACTGCATGGCCGAGGACATGGCCTTCCTGCCGAAAAAGGATCTGCTTTCGCTGGAAGAACTCGACCGGCTCTGCACCATCTTCATTGAAAAGGGTGTCCGGAAACTGCGCCTCACCGGCGGTGAGCCGCTGGTGCGCAAGAACATCATGCATCTGGTGCGCCAGATATCGCGCCATCTCGACAGCGGAGCGCTTGAAGAACTGACGCTGACCACCAATGGCTCGCAGCTTGCACGCTTCGCCGCCGAGCTCGCCGATTGCGGGGTCAAGCGCATCAACGTTTCCCTGGATACGCTCGACGCCGACAAGTTCCACGCCATCACCCGCTGGGGCCACCTCGGCAAGGTCATGGACGGTATCGACGCCGCGCAGGCGGCAGGGCTCAAGGTCAAGCTTAACGCGGTGGCGCTGAGGGGTTTCAACGACGCCGAACTGCCGGAGATGATGCGCTGGGCGCATGGCCGCGGCATGGACCTCACGGTCATCGAAACCATGCCGATGGGCGAGATCGACGCCGACCGCACCGACCAGTATCTGCCGCTGTCGCTGCTGCGCGCTTCGCTCGAGCGCCAGTTCACGCTTTCAGACATTCCCTACAAGACCGGAGGTCCGGCGCGCTACGTTCGTGTCGCGGAAACCGGCGGGCGGCTCGGCTTCATCACGCCGATGACGCATAATTTCTGCGAAAGCTGCAACCGCGTCAGGCTGACCTGCACCGGCACCCTCTACATGTGCCTCGGCCAGGAGGACGCTGCCGATCTGCGCGCGCCGCTGCGCGCGTCCGAAGGCAACGAACTCGTCGCCGCGGCAATCGACGAGGCCATCGGCCGCAAGCCGAAGGGCCATGATTTCATCATCGATCGCCGCACCAGCCGCCCGTCGGTATCGCGGCATATGAGTGTCACCGGCGGCTGATCTTCCAACCATCATGTGTTAGGATTTGCTTTCCGATTGCGGGCTGGGGGCCATTCATGCAGCGGCGGAATTCAATCCTGGCTCTCCAGATCGCAGCCGCCACGATCACAACGGGCGGTACGTTCGCTGCACCGTTCACCTATACCAACGCGCGCTTCGGCACGACCTGCACGTTTCCCGACGACGTTTTCACTGAACGCCAGCCCGAGCCGGAAAACGGTGACGGGCAGAAATGGTTGAGCACGGACGGCGCCAGCCTGATCTGTTCGGGCATCCTGAACATCGACAATGACACGCCGAAAGGTTTTGTTGCAGCCGAGAAAGCCGACAGCGAGCCAGGCTACAAGATTACCTACAGCAAGACCGGCAAGGACTGGGCGGTGCTCTCGGGCATCAAGGACGGCAAGATCTTTTATGAGCGCCGGCTCTTCGGCAGGGACGGTGTCATCCGCACGGTGTGGATCGAATACCCGCCTGCCCTGAAAGCCAGATATGACGCGCTTGTCGGCTCCATCGCCGCCAGCCTCAAGGCAGGTTGAGCATTTAGGCCACACCGCAACAATATCGTTGTCGGCAATCTATCATTGGATTTACCCACGCCCTGCCGGAGCCTAGCTTGACCATGCAGCGGTTTTCGCTCGGTGGGGACTAACAACATGCGCAAACTTATTCTTTCTTTGGCACTTGTCGGCCTTTCGGCCTTGCCGGCAGCGGCCCAATCGATCGGCGGCACCTACAACGTCGCCGGCACCAATTTCGACGGATCCTCCTATGGCGGCCAAGCCACCATCACGCTGACCAGCGAGACAACTTGCACGATCCACTGGGAGACAGGCGGCTCGTCTTCCGACGGCATCTGCATGCGCAATGACGATGCCTTTTCCGCAGGCTATGTCATGGGCAAGGACATCGGTCTCGTCGTCTACAAGGTGGAGGAAGATGGCTCGCTGCATGGCCTGTGGACGATCGCCGGCAAGGAAGGTAACGGCACCGAAGTGCTTACGCCAAAGAAGTAAGTTTCGCCGTCTTTCCTGAACTGTCACGGGACACCTTGTCCGGGTCTGACAGCACGTTCGGACCACGCTGCTAGGCGGCGTGGCCCAGCCCTTTGGCATTGCTGTCCTGTGGCCGGCTGCTACAGGCTTTGGGCAACGCAGAATGGTAGTCGCCTTGGCCCTCTCTCCCAATATTCGCAGCGCTTTGTTCATGTTGGTGGCTATGGCCGGCTTCACGTTCAACGACGCGATCACCAAATACTCGTCCGAATCGATGAACATGGCGCAAGTCATGCTGGTCAGGGGCGCCTTCGCCTCGGTTTTTGTTGGCCTGCTTGCCTGGCGGAGCGGCGCACTGGCACAGTTTGGCTCCATGCTGCAGCCGTTGGTGGCGATACGCGTGATCGGCGAAGCCGGTGGAACGGTGAGCTTCCTGATCGCGCTTGCCCACCTGCCGATCGCCAATGTCTCGTCCGTTCTGCAGGCACTGCCGCTGGCTGTGACGATGGGCGCGGCACTTGTCTTCAACGAAGGCGTTGGCTGGCGGCGCTGGCTGGCGATAGCCGTGGGATTTACCGGCGTGCTCATCATCGTGCGCCCCGGCTTCGAGGGATTCAGCGTGTTTTCGCTCGTGGCGCTGGCTTCCGTTGCCTGTTGCACGGTGCGCGACCTCGCCACAAAGCGGATACCCGCGGCCATTCCGTCCTTGCTGGTCTCGACGGCGACCGCGATCGCCATGACAATCGTCGGTGCGATATTGCTGACGCCGATGGGCGGCTGGACCCCGCTGACAGGAAGAGCCACGGCCTTGCTGGCACTCGCCGCGGTGCTCGTGCTCATCGGCTATCAGTTCATCATCATGGCGATGCGGGCCGGTGAAATCTCATTCATCGCGCCATTCCGCTATACGTCCCTGCTGTGGTCGATCGTGCTCGGCCTGATCATCTTTGGTGACGTGCCCGACCTTCCGATGGTCACCGGCGCAACCATCATCATAGGCTCCGGCCTTTACGCGCTCTATCGCGAACGGGTCGTCGGCCGGCGCAGGATCGTCGCTGAAAGCACTGGACCCTCCATGGCGCCGGACGGCATATAAGCCCAACTGATCACCTGGAGGATTGGCCTGAAGGCCATGTGATGAACAGAGAGGTTGCAGGGATTATTCTGGCCGGTGGTCAGTCGCGACGGATGGGCGGCGGCGACAAGAGCCTGCTTGCGCTTGGCAACGCTCGCCTGCTGGATCACGTCATCTCGCGGTTCGCCCCGCAAGTGGGACCATTGGCGCTCAGCGCTAACGGCGACCCGGCCCGCTTTGCGGAAATATCGCTCCCGGTGCTTGCCGACACTGTGAAAGGTTTTGCCGGACCTCTGGCCGGAATCTTGGCTGGCCTCGAATGGGTTGCTGAAAATACCAATTGCCAGGTCCTCGTCACGGCCGCCGGCGACACGCCATTCCTGCCGGAGGATCTGGTCGAAAGGCTGGTGGTGACTGCCGGCACACGCCCCGGTTCGATTGCGGTAGCCTGTTCCGACGGCAAACGGCACCCGACATTCGCGCTTTGGCCCATAGGCTTTCGCGATGCCCTGCGACATTTCCTGGTCGAAGAAGACAACCGGCGGGTGTTTGCATTCATCGACCGGCATGGTTTCGTCGACGTCGAGTTTCCGATCTTGAAATCGGATGCGCAACAGATCGATCCCTTCTTCAACGTCAACATGCCCGGCGACCTTGCCCACGCCGAGCGTCTGCTGCAGAGCATGAAATCATGAACAGACGCGTCTTCGGCATCACCGGATGGAAGAATTCCGGCAAGACCACACTGACCGAAAAGCTGGTCACTGAGCTTGTCCGGCGCGGCTGGAAAGTATCGACGATCAAGCACGCGCATCATGATTTCGACATCGACAAGCCAGGCGCCGATTCTTTCCGACACCGTCAGGCGGGTGCCACGGAGGTCGCCATCGTATCCGGCAAACGCTGGGCCCTGATGCACGAATTGCGCGGCGAGGATGAGCCGACGCTCGAGGCCATCCTGTCGCGGCTTGCCCCGGCGGATATCGTTGTTGTCGAGGGCTACAAGCGCGAAGCGCATCGGAAAATCGAAACGCGGCGGATGGAGGCCAAGGACCGGACGCCACTTTCAGCAAGCGATCCAAACATAGTCGCCATCGCGTCCGATTTCGCGATCGAGAGTGAAGGCCTGCCGGTCTTCGATCTCGACGATACGAAATCGATAGCCGACTTTGTCGAGCGAACGACCGGTCTCGTTGCTTGAGCGATGACGTAACGGCAGAATAGCCGTTCGGTTTTTGGTGGTTTTGCAGTTGCTTTTTTCTTGAAAAGAGTGGGAGTATCCAATTAGCGGGCGGTCAAAAGCACCGCCCCACAGAGCCGTTAGGAACGACGGCCGGGACCTAAAGAGAGGACAATTATGCGTATTGCACTGCGTATCGCGCTCGCCGCATCGGCCGCGCTGCTGACGCTCGGCATAGCCCAGGCTCAGGAAAAAACCCTCAGAATCGGCACCGAAGGCGCCTACCCTCCGTTCAACAACCTCACGGCGGATGGCCAACTCGTCGGCTTTGACATCGACATCGCCAAGGCGCTCTGCGATGAAATGAAGGTGAAGTGCACCTTTGTCGCCCAGGATTGGGACGGCATCATTCCGGCCCTTCAGGCCGGCAAGTTCGATGCCATCGTTGCGTCGATGTCGATCACGCCCGAGCGCAAGGAGAAGGTCGACTTCTCGAACAAATACTACAATACGCCGTCGGCGATCGCCGTGCCGAAGGACTCGACGCTGAAGGGTGTGACCAAGGCGGATCTGGCGGGCAAGACCATCGGCGTCGCCACCACCACGACGCATTTCAACTATGCCTCGAAGACCTTTACCGACAGCACCGTCAAGGGTTACCCGAGCAGCCCCGAGGAACAGGCCGATCTCGCCAATGGACGCCTCGACGCCATTGAAGATGATATCGTCGTGTTGAGCCAGTGGCTGGCCACGCCGGACGGCGCATGCTGCAAGATCCTCGGCACACCGTCGCCGCAGCCGGTCGAAATCTTCGGACCAGGCGCCGGCATCGCCGTTCGCAAGGGTGAGACGGATCTCGTCAACAAGCTCAACGCAGCCATCGCCGCCATACGCGCCAATGGAAAATACAAGGAAATCAACGACAAGTACTTCACGTTTGACGTCTTCGGTAGTGCTTCCTGATAGGCACCAGGTCAAGGCGGCAGGGGCATTCCCTGCCGCCTTTGCATCCGTTTCAAGAATATCGGGGAGATAAGTCTAGCCAATGCAAGGCCCGACCATATGGACGCTTCTCAGCTGGGGACCTGATGGCTGGTCGGACGATATCGCCTATGGTGCGATGGTCACCATTGCACTGGCGCTGGCGACGCTTCCCATCGGCCTGACGCTTGGGTTTTTCATTGCGTTGGGAAAGCAATCCGAGGAGCCGTCCCTGCGCCTTGCCGCCAACATCTACACCACGGTCTTCCGCGGCCTGCCGGAACTGGTGACGCTCTTCTTGTTCTTCTTCGGCATGCCGATCTTGCTGCAGCATCTCATCAGATTTTTTCGGCCAGAGGCGACCGTCGACGTCAACAGCTTCGTTGCCGGCATGATCGTGCTCTCGCTGATTTTCTCGTCCTATGCCAGCGAGGTTTTCCTATCGGCCTTTCGCGCCATACCGAAAGGTCAATATGAGGGCGGTTACGCCATCGGCCTTTCAAACTGGCTGACCATGCGCAAGGTGATCTTGCCGCAGCTTCTGCGCATTGCGTTCCCTGGCCTCGAAAACTGCTGGCTCAGTTTGCTGAAGGACACCTCGCTCGTGTCGGTGGTTGGCCTCGCGGAGACGTTGCGCAATGCCGGCGTGGCCGCTCGTGTCACCAAGCATTCGTTCCTGTTTTACGGCCTGGCGGCCTTGGTCTTTCTTGGCTTGGCGATCTTGTCGTCCTTCGCCACCAACGCGATTTTGCGCTCGCTCGGTCGGCGAGAGGCACAGCGATGAGCGCCACAGCCACCATGGTCGAACGGCCGCCGCCTCAGGCCCGTGGTTGGCCGCGCAGGCGCATCATTGGCTATGCACTGGTGGGCTTGTGGATAGCCTTCGGCCTGGGCATCGTCAGCTACCTCGTCTTTGCCTGGAATGCCGCCTTCTTTGCCAAGTATGCGCCCGCCTATCTGCAGGGCCTGGGCGTTACCCTGTCGCTCGTTGCCATTTCAATGGTGCTTGGCGCCATCCTGTCCGTGCCTGTCGCCTATGGGCGTATGTCCGGGAACCGGATCCTGTCTGGCCTTGCCTATTGTTACGTCTATTTCTTCCGCGGCACGCCTCTGCTGGTTCAGACGTTTCTGGTCTACTACGGTTTGGGTTCGTTCCGGCCGGAACTCCAGACGATCGGCCTCTGGGATTTTTTCAAAGACGCCTTCAACTGCGGCGTCTTTGCCTTTGCGCTCAACACCGCCGCTTACCAGGCCGAGATTCTGCGCGGCGCCATCGAGAGCGTGCCGAGGGGCCAATGGGAAGGCGCGGCCTCGCTTGGCCTGCACAAATTGCAGACGCTGCGCAAGATCATCCTGCCGCAGGCATTGATTGTCGCCTTGCGACCTTATGGCAACGAACTGATCCTGATGATCAAGGCTTCGGCTATCGTCGCCATCATCACCGTCTACGACCTGATGGGCAACGCGAAACTCGCCTTCGCCAACAGCTTCGACATTCAAGCCTATATCTGGGTCGCGCTGGTGTATCTCGTCATGGTCGAGTTGCTGCGCCATGCGGTCGAATGGATCGAGCGCCGGATCACCGTCCACCTGAAGCGCTGACCTGTTCACCTCTGCTGGGCCAGTCGATCAGCGTGCGCGCGTCTTGACGAATTGAGCGCAGGGCCTAGAGCTTTCTCGGCAAATTCCGTTTTCTTTTGAAAGGCAAGCTCATGGCATCTGTGGCATTTCTCGGTCTTGGCGTCATGGGCTTTCCAATGGCCGGACACCTGAAAAACAAGGGCGGCCACGATGTCACCGTCTACAACCGAACCAAGGCGAAAGCAGAGCAATGGGTTGGCCAGCACGGCGGCGCCTTTGCCGTGACGCCTGCGGAGGCGGCCAAGGGCAAGGACTTCGTCTTTTCCTGCGTCGGCAACGATGATGACCTTCGCTCCGTGACAATCGGCCCGGAAGGCGCCTTCCGGGCGATGAAGAAAGGCTCGGTCTTCATCGACAACACCACGGCCTCGGCAGAGGTTGCTCGCGAACTGGCTAACGCCGCGCAAGAGCGCGGGTTTTCGTTTCTCGACGCGCCTGTCTCCGGTGGTCAAGCCGGCGCCGAGAACGGTGTGCTGACGGTCATGGTCGGCGGCGAGCAGGACGCGTTCGACAAGGCCAAGCCGGTCATCGATGCCTTTGCGCGCATGGTCGGGCTGATGGGCTCGGCAGGTGCTGGCCAGCTTACCAAGATGATCAACCAGATCTGCATTGCCGGGCTGGTACAGGGCCTGTCGGAAGGCATCCATTTCGGCAAGAGGGCCGGCCTCGACATTGAAAAGGTCATCGAGGTGATTTCCAAGGGCGCGGCCGGCTCCTGGCAGATGGAGAACCGGCACAAGACGATGAATGCCGGCAAATACGATTTTGGTTTCGCCGTCGACTGGATGCGCAAGGATCTCGGCATCTGCCTGGCGGAGGCCGATCGCAACGGCGCCAAGCTGCCGGTGACCGCACTTGTCGACCAGTTCTACAAGGATGTGCAGGCAATGGGCGGCAAGCGCTGGGACACGTCGTCGCTGCTGGCGCGCCTGGAAAAATAGGCTTTTGTGGTGGCCGAACTCTCAGCCCAATCCAGCGCGGAGGAGATTGTCGCCCATCTGCGCGCGATCGGCTCGGAACAAAACCTTGCCGGCATGGCGCGGTTTGGCATCAACACCGCAACGGCACTCGGCATCAGCAATGCAGTCCTGGACCCTGTTGCCCGACGGGTTAGGCGGAACCATGAGCGCTCGTTGAAACTGTGGCAGAGCGGCATTCGCGAGGCGCGACTACTGGCTGCCTTCACGGATGAGCCTCAAAAAGTCACTGTCGAACAATGCCGGCTCTGGGCCGGCGACCTGGATTCGTGGGAGGTCGTGGATACGGTTTCCTACCTGTTCGCCACGACACCATTCTGGCGCGAACGTGTCGAGGAATTCGCCGAAGATGAGCGCGAATTCGTCCGGCGCACCGCCTTTGCCATGCTGGCCTACGCAGTGGTGCATCTGAAGAAAGAACCCGATGCGACATTCTCGTCCTATCTGCCTCTGATCGAACGGCATGCCAGGGATGAACGCAATTTCGTCAGGAAGGCGGTCAACTGGGCGCTCAGGCAGATCGGCAAGCGATCCATGGAATTGCATGCCCCTGCCCTTGCCCTGGCCCAAGAATTGGCTGCCTCGAACGACAAGACCGCGCGCTGGATCGGCAAGGACGCGTTACGAGAACTGACCGCCGAAAAAACACTTGAGCGGCTAGCGGCAAGGACAAAGCCGCTGACATGACCGAACCGGAATTCGTCCCCGTTACCAGCAAGACCTGGCCGGATTTCGAAACCCTGTTCGAGCAGCCAGGCAGTCCGAAATTCTGCAGGTGCACGAACTGGCGAGATCTCCCAGGCCGCCAGTCGGCTGACAGCGCGGCCAAGAAGAAGGCGATGGCCGCGACGGTCGCGGCTGGCACGCCGGTTGGCATCATCGCCAGTTCGGGCTCCGGGGTGGTCGGCTGGTGCTCGGTCGCGCCGCGCGGGACTTTCCGGAAACTGTCGCCTGATCAGAACGACGCCAGGCCCGCCGCAATAGCGGCATCGGCGCCGCACTGCTCCACGCAGCCATCGATCACGCCTTCAGGAGCGGCGCGTCCGCCATCGAGGCCTATCCGGTCGATCCGGAGTCGCCAAGTTTCCGTTTCATGGGCTTCAGGCCGATGTTCGCCGCGCGAGGCTTTCGCGCGACCGGCATGGCCGGTTCTCGACGAAATGTGATGCGGCTCGACGGTTGACGACAATCGGCGGTTGGTTCTACCTCATCGCGGCAGAGGAATACGCTCGATGAGCATCCGTCTCAAATCGATGTCGAGCCTGGCAGCAGTGCTGCTCATGGCCATGGTGCCAGCCAGTGCAACGGCCGAGACCACCCACATCTTCTGGAAGGATCTGCGGCCGGCCACGCAAGCTGCGGCCGAAAGCGCCGGGCTGCCGATGATCGCGGCCAAAATGCCCGACCATGGCGAAACGCTGTCCGTGAATCTGCAGGATAAGACCGTTCAATTAGCCGGCTATGCACTTCCGGTCGACCGTGACGGCGATCTAGTCTATCAGTTCCTGCTGGTGCCGTGGACAGGTGCCTGCAGCCACATGCCGACACCGCCGCCCAACCAGATCGTACTCGTCACTCCGGCCCAACCCTACAGGATGTCGCAAGCCTACCAGCCGGTTTCCGTCACCGGCGCGCTGAAGCCGGACATGGAGAAGAGCCAGCTCTTCATCCTCGACGGCGTCAGCATCATCCAGTCCGGCTACACCGTGCGCAAGGCCGACGTGATCAGCGTCGGCACCGTGCCGGACACCGTTACCTTGCCGGTAAACTCGCCCTGGACTTTCCTCAACAAGAAGAAGTACTGAGCGGCCCGGATATCCGTCAGGCGGCGTTCGCGCCCGATTCCTTGTCCAGAACCATGTAGTCCAGCGGCATCTCGGTCGTGTACTTGATCTGCTCCATGGCGAAGGACGAAGACACGTCGCGGATCTCGATCTTGGCGATCAGCCGCTTGTAGAAAGCGTCATAGGCGGCAATGTCGGGCACCACCACGCGCAGCAGATAATCGACATCGCCGCTCATGCGGTAGAATTCGACCACTTCCGGGAATTCCTGGATAACCTCCGAAAAGCGACGCAGCCATTCATGGCTGTGCGAATTCGTGCGGATCGACACGAACACCGTGACGCGCACATTGACCTTCTCGTGATCGAGGATGGCGACGCGCCGTTTGATGACGCCTTCTTCCTCCAGCTTCTGGATGCGGCGCCAGCACGGCGTGGTCGACAGCCCGACTTTCTTGGCGACGTCGGCGACAGCGAGCGTCGCGTCCTCCTGCAAGAGGCGGAGAATTTTTCTATCAAGGCGGTCCATTGGGTGCTCCCTGATGCATGTCGCCCAAAAGTACCTAGCGGTTTTGGGATAACGACATGCAGAAAACAAGAATTCAAAGCGCGGTACGGCTCCCCTTCAGTCGCAGCGCACCTTGGAGAATAGATTGCTTATGATCTGCGTTATTTCGCCCAATCACAAGAAAGAAATTCTGCCGGTTGCGGAAAAAGCGAGTGATTTCTTCGCGAAAGATCAACCAAGGCGATAGCGAATTTCCGTTCTCAGAAATGGCAGCAAATCCATTTCAAACCATGGATTCTGTTTCAACCAGCCGCTATTGCGCCACGATGGATGCGGCAATGGCAGCACTTTTGGGTTGTTGGGTGCATCCCATATGGCACGCCAGTCCATCACCGTTTCCGTCAGAGAGGGACGGCGCAAGGCGCCCATATGCCAGGATTGCGCGTAGATGCCGATGGTCAGCACAAGGTCGATTCGCGGCATCAGCGCCATCAAGGGCGAACGCCATGCCGGCGCGCATTCGCGGCGCGGCGGCAGGTCGCCGCCTTTTGCATCCTGGCCGGGGAAGCAGAAGCCCATCGGCACGATGGCGAACTTTTCGATGTCATAGAACTCTTCGCTGCTGACGCCCAGCCAATTCCGAAGCCGGTCGCCAGAGGCATCCGTAAACGGCATGCCGGTGATATGGACTTTTGTGCCGGGCGCCTGGCTGGCGATCAGGATGCGAGCGCTTGATGAGGGCCTCAACACCGGACGCGGCTCATGCGGCAGCGGCCTGCCGATCGGATTTTCGACGCAGATGCGGCAGGCGCGAACTGTCGCCGCGAAGGTTTCCAGCTCTGCACCCATGCTCAGGCGGCGGCGCTCGGCCGGCTCGAAACGGCCTGGTACCAGCGCAGCACATTGCTGCATTCGTCAGGCATCTTGATGCGTGCCGGCTTCATGAAGTCGATGGCGACCAGCCCCGTGATATCGGCGATCGAATAGCTGTCACCGGCCACGAATTCACGGTTCGCCAGTTCGACATCGAGGACCCTCAGGAATTCAACGGCCTTTGGCTTGTTGGCCTCGCCCCATTCGGGAATTTGCGGGATTTCCCATTCCTTCATCGCCGGATGGATGTGACGAAAGGCCTGGGCGACACAGGAGAGAAGATTAAACTCCATGCGTCTCTGCCACATCTCCA
This sequence comes from Mesorhizobium carmichaelinearum, assembly GCA_943370265.1. GTDB lineage: Bacteria > Pseudomonadota > Alphaproteobacteria > Rhizobiales > Rhizobiaceae > Mesorhizobium > Mesorhizobium carmichaelinearum_A. Next base: position 215,204 of record CALRQH020000005.1, on the reverse strand, counting down.
CCAGCGCCTTGCCTATGGCGCCGCGCCCAAACAGCGCGGGCTCCGGATGCATCTCCTCGAAATAGCGGCAGATGGCTACCGATTCCGTGATGACGGTGCCGTCGTCCAGTTCGAGTACCGGCAGCCGCCTGAGCGGATTGCGCGAACTGACCGCCTCCTGCCTGTGCTCGAGTGCTCCCATGTCGATCGGTACAAACGGAACCTCGAGACCTTTTTCGGCCAGGAAGACGCGAACTCGTCGTGGGTTGGGCGCGCGGCCGCCGTCGAAAAGCTTCATCAAATCCTCCCTGTCATTATCCCAGAAAATTATAGGGTGCCGGTCACCAGAAGCGAAAAATTTCTCGCAAGGCATCGCCGACCGAAGCCAGGGCGCCATGCTTTCTCTCGGCCAGTTGGCCGTTGTGGCTTGCACGCCAGGTCTGCGGCTCGTCGAAGGTGCCGGCCCAGATGCCGGCCCTGCCGGCTCGTGCCGCAGCTTCCTCGGTTTCGAAATCCCCATAGGCAACCGCCCAGCCCGCCGCCACCTGCGAACGGTTGAGATCCACGCCGCCTGCCTCGCAGTCACCCAGCAGCCTGCCATAGCGGTCGCGTTGCCAGCCTGTACAGGAAACGGGCCTGCCCGCGATCAACCGCACCAGCGACTGGCGCGCAAGCTTGCCGCAAGGATAGTCGGCGCCGTCCTTGCGACAGGTCTGCGAATACTCAGGCGCATCGATGCCGCGCATACGGATGCGCTCTCCGCCGAGCGTGATCGAATCGCCGTCGGCGACGAAGGCAGTGCCTTCCGTTTCTCGCGTCGCCATCCGGTCGAGCCGCGCCGCCAGCAGGATCAGCAGGCCAAGAAGGAGAACTGCGAGGCCATAATCGGCCAGCCTGCGCCACGGGCTTCGCGGAGCTGGCGGAATATATCGCCGCCGCGACCTCCCGGACCAGGAACGGCTCATATGGCAAACCGTTGGTTAATCATTCGAACGTAGCTTAACACTTTGAAACCGCTGCCCCGCATGAATTGAAGTTTCCATGCCCTTGCAACGCTCGAACACAGCGGACAAGTTTATCGTGGACCGCAGGAAACGCCATCGCAACAGCGACGTGGCGCGCGCGGTGCGCAAGACGCGTGACCGTCTTTCGCAGCAGGCTGGCAATCCCGACTTCGACCGCGAGCTCCTGAAACTGCATGCCCGTTCCATGGTGGGTGGCGCCATTGTCCTGCCGCTGATCGTCCTGGCTATCGCGGCAGCGGGGCTGCTGGCGGGCATGAATAGGGAAATCGGCGTCTGGGCGCTGTTCACGTTCATCTGCCACGCCATCGTCGCTTTCATGGCACGGCGTGTCGAGCGTACCGAAGGCTCTGAGCTGAACCCATTTCGAGTCCGCCGGGATTTCCTTTTCGGCCATTTTCTCTGCGGCCTGGGTTGGGCCTGGTTCGCCTGGCTTGGCTGCAGCAGCTGCCAGACCGACCAGTTTCAGATGATCAAAGCGGTTGTGCTGCTGCTCGCAATGGCTGTAACGGCGGTCATGGCGTCATCATTGCGCGGAGCGCTTCTGGCGAGCTTTGCCATTCCCGTAGCTGTGTATGCCTATGCCGGCGCTCGGCTATGGATGCCGATCGAGATCATCATGGTTGGCCTGTTGGTCATGTCCCTGCCCTTCTTCGCCTATGTGGCGCGCCAGCTTCACCGGGCGTCCTTGATGCTCCTGTCGTTCCGTTCCGAGAGGGACGCACTTGTCGCAGAACTGGAGACGGCGAAATCGATGTCTGACGAAGCGCGGCGGCGGGCGGAAGACGCCAATCTGGCGAAATCGCGCTTCCTGGCATCGATGAGCCACGAACTGCGCACGCCACTCAACGCCATTCTCGGCTTTTCGGAGGTGATGTCGAACGAAGTGCTGGGGCCGATGAACAACCCCACCTATCGCGACTACGCCCATGACGTCCATGAATCAGGGCAGCATCTTCTCGACCTGATCAACGAGATCCTCGACCTGTCGCGCATCGAGGCGGGACGCTACCAGCTCAACGAGGAGCCGGTGATGCTGCTCAACCTCGTCGAGGATTGCTGCCACATGATGGAGCTCAAGGCGCGCAACAAGGACATTCGGGTGGTCCAGGATTTCGAAAGCATGCTGCCGCGCCTGTTCGCCGATGAGCGGGCCGTGCGCCAGATCACACTCAACCTTCTGTCGAACGCCATCAAATTCACCGCAACAGGCGGTGAAATCCGCGTTCGCGTCGGCTGGACAGCGGGCGGCGGGCAGTACATATCCGTCAAGGACAATGGACCGGGCATACCGGAAGATGAGATTCCTATCGTGCTCTCGGCCTTTGGCCAGGGGTCGATCGCCATCAAGAGCGCCGAACAGGGCACCGGGCTTGGCCTGCCGATCGTGCAAGGCCTGCTCGCCATGCACGGTGGTGAGTTCGAACTCCACTCCAAACTGCGCGAAGGCACCGAGGCAATTGCCATCTTCCCGCTGAGCCGGGTGATGGAAGAATTGCCGGCGCTGCCGACCAAGGTGGTCGCTGCGGCTCGCCGTCGTTGAGCGCTCAGACGCGAACTGCTGCCGCCATGCCGGAACTGGTCAGCGCCGCAGCCTTTACCAGCCCTGCGGCTAGGGCGGCTCCTACCCCCTCACCATGGCTCATGCCCAGCTCGAAAATCGGGCGAAGCCCAAGCTGTTCGGCAACCCGGACGTGGGCGGGTTCGGTGGAGAGGCTTGCAAGCAGGCAATGATCCAGGGCAGCAGGATTGGCCGCATGCAATACCGCTGCAGCGGCGGTTGCCGTAAAGCCGTCGAGCAGAACCGGAATCTTCTGCATGCGCGCGGCAAGGATGGCGCCGGCGATCGCGGCAAACTCGCGGCCGCCGACGCGCCGCAGTGCTTCCAGAGGATCACGCAGATTGGCGCCATGGAAGGCAAGTGCCGCGTCGACCACGCCCGCCTTGCGCGCCTGCATCGCCGCGTCGGCGCCAGATCCGGGGCCGACCCAGTCCCTGCCTTTGCCTCCGAAAAGCGCTGCAAACAAGCCGGCCGCGACGGTGGAATTGCCGACACCGAGATCGCCAAGGCAAATGAGATCGGTGCCGCCGGCGATGGCTTCCATGCCGAAGGCCATGGTGGCGGCGCAGCCGCGCTCATCGAGCGCGGCATCTTCGGTGATGTCGGCCGTCGGAATGTGCAGCGCCAGGTCAAACACCTTCAGGCCAAGATCGTAGGCGATGCAGAGCTGGTTGATCGCCGCGCCGCCGGCCGCGCACAGTTCGACCGCGTTCGCCGTGGCTGCCACCGGCCGCGGCGAAATGCCGTGACGGGTCACTCCGTGGTTTCCGGCAAAGATAGCCACCAGCGGCCGGTTCACGGCAGGTGGAGCTTTACCGCTCCAGGCAGCAAGCCACGCGGCGATATCCTCGATTCGGCCAAGCGAACCTTGCGGCTTGTCCGCCTTCGCGAATAGCATGCGCACGCGTTCCACGGCTGCCATATCGGCGGCTGGCAGGTTCGCCAGCAGATTGCGAAAATCGTCGAGAGGCAGCGCACTGGTCATATCGGTCCTGATCATCCCTGGAATCGATCAGCGGCATAGCTGCGTTGTCTTGTCGACACAACCTCCCGGCATTGGCGCGAACGCAGCCGTAGAGGGCGGAATTCGAAGGGCTTGCATTGGCCCGGTCGTTGCACCATGTGGATGGGAACAAGGGCTTCCGCACGGAGGTCCTCAAGAGAAAGTCATGACGGCCATCGAATCCCCGTGCATCCTGGTTTGTTCAATCGACATGAAAACCGGCTTCTGTTTCGGTTGCGGTCGTACACGCGATGAAATCGGCGCGTGGATAAGCATGACGCCGGAAACGCGACGAGCCGTGATGGCCGAACTGCCTGCCCGCCTGGAAACGGTGGAGCGCCGGCCACGCCGCGAAACGCGACGCACGCGCATGGCGCGCGAACGCGACGTGCTCTCATGAACAGGCCGCACCCATGAACCGTCTGTTCTGGATATTGATGGCTGTGATCGGGGTGGGGGTGGCCCTGCTCATGTTCAACGATTCCGCCGGCAGCACGCTAGGCTTCGAGAATTACGATTTCGGGCGACTGATCTGGCTTGGCGCGTTTGCCGCACTCATTGGCTCGGGTTTGCTTCGGTCAGGCAGGCCGATGGGCGACATGCTTAGAAATCTCGCAGCATGGGCGGCAATCGTGCTGGTGCTGATCGCCGGCTATCAATATCGCTATGAATTGCAGGATGTCGCCAGCCGGGTCACGGCGGGTCTTGTTCCAGGCAGCCCGCTTGCGCTGGGCCTGGTGGATGGCCGCGCCACCGTGTCGCTGGACAAGTCGGACAATGGCCATTTCGAAGCGCGCATCACGGTCAACGGCACGTCGATACGGGCCTTGGTCGACACCGGAGCGACCAGCACGGTGCTGACAGCCCAGGACGCCCGCGCAGCTGGGTTTGACCCGGACAACCTCAACTTCACCATACCCGTTTCCACTGCGAACGGCATGGCGCGCGCGGCGGCTGTAAAGACAGACGAACTGGCGATCGGCGGCATCGTGCGCAAGAACCTGTCGGTGATGGTTGCCGCACCCGGCGCGCTCGGCCAAAGCCTGCTCGGCATGAACTTCATTGGCTCGCTGTCGGGTTTCGACGTGCGCGGCGACCGGATGATCCTCAGGGATTGAGGTCAGGCGGCCTCGGCCGCCGTCCCGCCGAAATCGACCGCGGCGAAGGCCGTCTTCAGAACCTCAGCCCCCGCACCCGGCTTGGTCGCATCGGTGGACAGTATCTGCCGGTAGCGGCGCGCTCCCGGCAAGCCGTGGAACAATCCGACCATGTGACGGGTGACATGACCGAGCCGGCCGCCTCGCTCGATATGGCGGGCCGCATACTCCGCCATGGTGTCGATCAAACCAGCAAAATCGAATGCCACGGGTTCCCCACCATAGATCGTCGCATCAGCTCCCGCCAGGATGCCCGGCGTGTGATAGGCGGCGCGGCCAAGCATGGCACCATCGACATGGTCAAGGTGCCGGCGGGCCTCCTCGAGAGATTGAATGCCGCCATTGATGCCAATGAATTCGTTTGGCTTTCTGGATTTCAGGCGATAGACGCGCTCGTAATCGAGCGGCGGGATGTCGCGATTTTCCTTTGGGCTCAGCCCCTCAAGCCACGCCTTGCGGGCATGCACCCAAAGCGCGTCGGCACCCGCTGCAAAAACGGCGTCGGCCAGCGTATCAAGAGCAGGCTCCGGGTCTTGTTCATCGACGCCGATACGGCATTTGACGGTGACGGGAATGCTCACGGCCGCCTTCATCGCGGCTACGCAGTCGGCCACCAGAACCGGCACCCTCATCAGGCAGGCGCCAAACGTGCCGGATTGGACACGGTCGGACGGGCAGCCGACATTGAGGTTGATCTCGTCATAACCGAACGCCTCGCCGATGCGCGCCGCTTCGGCAAGCTTGCGCGGGTCGGAGCCGCCGAGCTGCAGCGCAACCGGATGCTCCGCATCATCGAAACCAAGCAGCCGATCGCGTGCCCCATGGATGACGGCATCAGCCACCACCATCTCGGTGTAGAGCAGCGTCCGGCTCGTCAGCTGGCGATGGAAGAACCGGCAATGCCGGTCAGTCCAGTCCATCATGGGTGCCACGGAAAGTCTATGCTCTTGATATTTTAGCATTTTTTCTTTCACATCAAATCGTTGGATCCTGTCGAGTGCACACGAATTTACGCCAGAATACGACCCTTTTCGCCACGTTTCGATCTCTCAGTGCGCACGGAGCGCACACGAAAAAGATGGCCACCTACACAAAGCTCTCGTCGGTCCTGGCGTGTCCAGATCCGTCGCAAGGGTCGCTATGTCAGCGAGACCTTCCTGCGCCGAGACGACGCGCGGTGCTGGGCGACCGAAACCGAGCGCCAAGTCGATCGTGGTGAGACGCCGACCAAGTCCCGTATAGCGCGCCTAGAAACTTTCGGCGAACTCATCGACCTTCATATCGACGACATGTGCGATGTAGGCAAGTCCCCTCGCCGCTCCAAGGCCGCGGCCAGTGAGGTTGGCTGATCGGCAAAGACCGCAATCTCGAGCGGCTACGAACGCATATCCGATCGATTACCACGGTTACGATTGCGTCGCTTCGACGAGGCTCATGATGGCAAAGCTAATCGCAGAGAGGGAATGGACAAGATGGAGCATTTCACGTGCAGGCTTGTGCGCGGCATCCGACAACAAATTGATTTTACTACTCTTCTAGTCTCATCCAACATTCGACGGCGGCCTGGGTTTCCTTTGATCCGAGGCGAGTAACAGGATCGATCCCTGCCGGCCTTGCGCAAGATCAAACCAGACCACCCTATCCCGTGTCACCAGATGATGATCACGAGCCGCCATTCTTCCCGGGTCTAGGCACGCTGACAGCCAGCTGTCAGCTACGTCATGAGATACTGCGTTCGAAATGACCCGCGGCGGGATCACTGTCGCGGGCTTCTACTCGGATAGAAGCCTCTCATGAAACACATTGGCCTGTCGCTTTTCGTGATCGCGTTTGCGAGCGCCTACGCTTGGGATCACACGGGGAAAGTCGACGGTCCGGCACTCGCTGCCGTTGCAACGCCTGCCCAGCAGCCGTCCGATCCCGCACAACAAGGCGTGAAGCTCAAACTTCCGGGGCCTCCACCTTTGCAAATGCTGTGGGTCTGGTAGCGGCTGAATTTTCTTCCTGTTGGCGAGCGCCTGGGCAGTTGCGCCGATGTTGCCTACAATGAGCCGCGCCATGCGCTTCTGCGATGGAGCGTCGCGGGGTGCAGCGCTCGGCCTCGCCCTGATGTCCAAATACCGGCGCGCCTGTTCTGCGTTGCCGCATTGCCAAGGGCTGCTCAGGCTCCCCTGGCGGCGTCTTCCATCGAGCGACGTTCGGCCCAGCTGTTGACTTGCCTTCGAGCGCGACCTTGCCGTTGTGCGCCAACAAATCGACAAGCCCGGCGAAGCTTACGAGACTGCGACAGTCGCAGGTCCAGGCCCAAAACTTCCTGGTTCAGGGATCTATGGATCGACGGTGAATTCGGTCCACATGCCGGCTTCATAGTGACCCGGCACGTTGCAGATAAGCAGGTACTTTCCTGGCTTCAGGTCTACGGTCGATGTCCCTGATTTACCTGGATCAAGCTCCGAAACTTCGCCCTTGTCTCCTGCCTTGTCTTCGTCGACGTGGTTCTCGTGGCCGATGTAAGGAAGCGGCTTGGTTCGATCGGCCAGATGCATCACGATCATTTCGTGAATGGTGTCCTTGGAGTCATTTTTCACTTTGAATGTAACCTCGCCCGCCCTTGCCACGTTTGGCGAAGCCTTGATGCCCATAGTGGCCTTTGCCGGATCGAGGCCCGGCGTCGCATAAGCGAGCCCCATCGGCATTTCCGTATTCGCACTCTTGTCCCACAGCGATACCCTGACAGTCGAATAAGCTTGGGCGATGCCCGCACTGCCGGCCATTAACATTGCTGCCGCGAGCCCGAGCGCTGCTCTTCTCGATATGCTTTTGATGACAACCTATTGGAGACGGCGGCAGAAGCGCTCGCCATCGCGGCCCTCATCCTGCTCGCTGGGCCACCCTCCGTCCTTGCAACAGATCAAAGTGACCTGGCGCGAGCCAATCGGCGGCGCCGACGCTGCTGTCAGCCAGTTGTCAGGTTGAACCGGCTATTCGCAATAATGACGGAGACGTAGCCGTCTGACAGAATCGGTCGAAATCCCACCCGCCGGCGCAACATCCGCGCCCAACCTTCATGGAGCTATCATGTATCGGACACTCGTTCTCGCTGCTCTCGCAGGCATGGTTGCTGGACCGGCGCTCGCCGCCGGCGGCAGCTGCAGCACCGCCCCGAAATCACAGTTCAAGCCCAAGGCCACGCTCGAGAGTCAATTGACCGGCGAAGGCCTCACCGTCCGACAGATCAAGGTCGAGAAAGGCTGCTACGAAGTCTACGCCGTGGACAAAGCCGGCAAGAAGGTGAACCTGGCATACAATGCCGAGACCCTTGAAAAGCTCGACAATGCCGAAGCCGGCGAAAACTGATCGGGCCGTTTCAGCAGCCGCAGACGCGCAGCCCTCGCCGGAGACGGTGCGCGTCTGGGATCGGGTCGTGCGGAGTTTCCACTGGGCACTGGTGCTCAGCTTCGTCATAGCGTGGTTTACCTCACATACCTCCGAGGACATCCACCACTGGGCCGGGTACGCCGCCGCCGGGCTCGTCACGATGAGGCTTCTGTGGGGGCTCATCGGTACGCCCTATGCGCGCTTCTCTCAATTCGTGCGCAATCCAGCAACAGTGCTGCACTATCTCGGCGCAATACTCAGCGGCCGCGAAACTCGCTATATCGGCCATAACCCGGCTGGCGGCGCGATGGTGATCGTGTTGATCGGAGCGATGGCTTTAACCGCTCTGACCGGCTGGCTGATGACGACGGACGCGTATTTTGGCGAGCCATGGGTCGAGGCGGCGCACAGCTTGGCCGCGCACGGCTTGCTCCTGCTCGTATTCCTCCACATCGGAGGCGTTGCTCTGGCAAGTTTTCGCCATCGCGAAAATCTGGTCCGTGCCATGGTCACGGGGCGAAAACGTAAGGCTGAGCAGGCGGATGTCGCCTGACGGTCTATCAACGCACCAAGATAGGGTGGGGTGGAGCGGACAAACATGTGCAACCCGGTGAGCGGGCTCTCTGGCCTGGCGCCCGCGCACCCATCCATTTGCTGGTCACAAGTGGATTCAACCATCCCCACTCACGACGCCTATTTTTCGGGCGCAAGTTGGCGCGAACAGGCCGCCGGCAAAGGGGCTCCGATAGGCACCGAACGACGCCCGGCGCAACGACATCCGCCTGGCCAGTCGCCCGGGGCACAGCACGCCCATCCAGCATTGATCGTCGAGTGCGTCGTCGACTGCTGAATAGCCTGCCATCGGACGTTCCCAATCAAACATTGGAAATGGTTCGGTGGCATTCAGAAAGGTAACCTTGGCCTTTGTGCGGCTGGCCAGCGCCAGTCCGTGCTCAACGCTCTGCTGAGCAAATCCGGATCCATCGATGGCAATGAGGAAGTGTGTGTACATCGAAGCTCCGAAACTGTTCATCGGCATTTTCGGCGCCGAGATTGACAATACCTTCAATAAGGCCCGCAAGGGAGCGATTCCTATACATGGACAGCGACGAGCTGTAAGCGTCCGACGGGTGATTGATCGACTAATGCTTTCCAGCGTTCGCCGCTGCATTGAGAAGATAGGTGCTCATGGCATTGATAACAGCTTCAGCACCGTCAACGCTGACAGCGAAGGCCAATACGCCCGTGTCGGTTTCCAGCGTTAGGATTCCAATCGAGCTGCCATCCTCTGAAAGATGCGCTGCGATACCGACGCCCGTTAGCCTGAACAGAGGAGGCAACGGGTTCGTAGCCATCGTGTTCTCCTTGCCATGGTCGGAGAGGTCGGCTTGGGTGGCATGATATGGCGTTGCAGTGCATGGCGTTGGCAAGCCTCGGAGAGCTTACAAATCCGTAAGTCGCCAAACTGGTCAAACGGATCTAGTATTGCTGTTGCCAAGAAGGATTAAATAAGCCCCGCGCCGGTCTACCTGCGCGGGGCTCTTTTGTTCCAGGACTCATCATTTTTGAACTGTGGTGCTCGCCGGAACGCGGGGGCCACTTCCCAGTTGTAGAGCGGTGAGGTTGTGGCTGATGACTACCCGAGTACTAGAGCGCGGGACCGGCCGCGCTTCCCGGCCATACGGATTTGTAAGTCGCGCTGCGGATATGTCTGGACTATGCTCCCCTCTGATCCAAGTCCCCGGATCGCGTGAGAACCGCGCCTCACGCGGCCCGCCAATCAAACAATTCGCAAGATGTGGCTCCGGTCATTGGATGCCATGACGGACCTTGTCGGGTTCTAACCAGAAGCAGCAAAAAACCGAATGTTCGATGAAATTGCCCAGGAGGCGCCACCAACACCAGTAGTTCCGAAAAGGGACTTAGTCCTCGCCTCGCGCGCGCCGCGCCTGCAGCCTGAGCCAGTTGTGAAAACGATTGAGGGCATAGGTACCCTTGGCCTGCATGACTTTATCTCCCGACAGTTTTCCATGCCGGAAGGCATCTTCGGTCGTTTGACCGGGGCGCTGATGGGCCTGATAAATCATTTACCCAACAAGCGGGCGATCGAACTATTAGATATCGCGCAACAAGATGACGTACTCGAAATTGGATTTGGGCCTGGTCTAGCGCTCAGGGAAATGTCGCAACTTGTGCGGGGCGGCAGGATTATCGGGGTCGATCGGTCGCCTACAATGTTTCGTCAGGCCCAGGCGCGAAACCGAGCGGCAATTCAAGATGGAAAACTGGAGCTAATACACGGGACATTCGAGTGCCTGTCGATGGAAAGCGCATCCGTTGACAAGATCCTGGCCGTCAACGTGATCTATTTCTGTTCACCAGACGGAACAGCACTAGCCGAGGCGCGCAGGGTTCTACGCCCCGGCGGGACAATGTCGATCTACGCGACGGATTGCTCTTCCATGAGGTGGTTGCAGTTCATTGGTCCTGAAACCCAACAGACATTTGATCGCAAGGGACTGGAGCGTTTTTTGCAACGGAGCGCGTTTGCGTCAGATCAGATCGACATTCAAACGGTTTGGCTGCCTTTCGGTTTTCGCGGTTTGCTGGCGCGCCTGCACAAGCGATGATGCGGCCTGACGTGCTCCCCGTTTTGTCCGCGTCTATAAGGTAGCCCTGTTCACGTTTTGAGGTGCTCCCGTCTTTGGATCGCCCCGGCCCGGAACTTCCGGGGTGATGGCTCAGGGCGGAACGGCCGCCGCGTTGAGGCATTCCGCCCGGCTCGATCATAGGGCGGCAAAGCTGAGGCAGTTGCAGTCGCGCCGCAGGAGGCGCCTGGTGTCCATGCGTCCGCCGGCAGGCCCTCGCCTTGCTATATCGTCGGGAAGTGGCAGGCCACTTTGCGACCGGGTCGATATTCCCTCACCTCTGGGCGCTCCGTACGGCAACGCTCCACCGCGATCGGGCACCTTGGGTGGAAACGGCACCCGGACGGAGGTTTGAGCGGGCTCGGCACGTCGCCGGTCAGGATGATGCGCTTGCGCGTCCCGCCGGGCGTCGTCTCCACGACGGGAACCGCCGAGATCAGCGCCTGGCTGTAGGGATGGGCAGGTGTTGCGAACACCTCTTCCGCCGGACCTTCTTCTACGATCGAACCGAGATACATGACCGCGATGCGGGTCGAGACCTGGCGCACCACCGACAGATCATGGGCGATGAAGACGTAGGTGAGGTTCAGCTTCTCCTGAAGGTCGGCAAGCAGGTTGACGATCTGAGCCTGCACCGACACGTCGAGGGCGGAGACGGGTTCGTCCAGCACAACGAGATCGGGATTGAGGGCGATGGCCCGCGCTATGCCGACGCGTTGGCGCTGCCCGCCGGAGAATTCATGCGGATAGCGCATGACATGGTCCGGAAGCAGTCCGACGAGGTCGAACAGCTCCGCGACCCGCCTGGCGATCTCGCGCGACGAGAGCTTGGTATGGATGCGCAGCGGCTCCGCCACCAGGTCGCCGACGCGACGGCGCGGATTGAGCGAGGCCGATGGATCCTGGAAGACCATCTGCAGGCGGCACCGCAGCGGCCTCAGTTCTGATAGTGATTTCGAGGTGATCTCGTCACCCTCGAACAGCAGCTTGCCGTCTGTGATGTCATAGAGCCTCACCAGGCAGCGCGCCAGCGTGGACTTGCCGCATCCGGATTCACCGACCAGCCCGACCGTCTCGCCGCGCCGCACGGACAGCGAAACATTGTCGACGGCATGGACGGTGCGCTTGCCCTCACTGGAAAAACGGGAGCCGATCGAGAAGCGCTTGCCGAGCGCGCGCGTTTCGAGGATTGGCTGGTCTGTGTCGATCATCGGTTCGCTCATGCCTGTGCCACACGGAAGCACGCCGCGGCGTGAGTGCCGACGCCAAGGTCGGGCTTGCCAGCCACGCAGGGTTCGTATTGAACCGGGCAACGCGGGCCGAAGGCGCAGCCTTGCGGCAAGCGCAGCAGCGATGGCGGCGAACCGGGAATGGCCGGCAGGCGGCGTGGCTTTTCGCCGGTCAGCGGCGGGATCGAACCGAGCAGCGCGCGTGTATAGGGGTGTCGCGGGTCGGAAAACAGCTCCATGCGGCTGCCGCGTTCCACCACGCGGCCGGCATACATGACCATGACCCGGTCAGCGAGTTCGGAGACCACGCCCATATCGTGGGTGATGAAGACCACCGCCGAATTATATGTCGCGCGCAGCTTGCGCACGAGGTCGAGAATGCCCGCTTGCACGGTCACATCGAGCGCGGTGGTTGGCTCGTCGGCCACCAGCAATGCCGGATTGCAGGACAGCGCCATGGCAATGACCGCCCTCTGGCGCATGCCGCCGGAGAGCTGGTGCGGGTAGCGCGACATCGCCTCGTGCGGGTTGGGAAAGTTCACCTCGGCCAGTAGCTCTTCCACACGCTCCATCGCCTTGGATTTGCTGATGCCGCGATGCGCACGGATCTGTTCGGCGATCTGCCAGCCGATCGTGTAGACGGGCGTCAGCGCCGTCATCGGGTCCTGGAAGATCATCGCGATCTCGTTGCCGCGCAGGCGCCGGAGCTCGCGCGCCGGCAGTCCCACAAGCTCGCGGCCCTTGTAGTGGATCGAGCCTTCGATAACGGCGTTGGGATCGGTGATGAGACCCATGACGGCCAGAAGCGACACGGTCTTGCCGGAGCCGGATTCACCGACGACGCCAAGAATCTCGCCCTCTTCGAGATCGAAGGAAACGCCATCGATGGCCCGCACCAAGCCGTCATCCGTGCGGAAGGATACCCGCAGGTTACGCACCGACAGTATCATGATGTCCTCAGGCGCGGATCGAGAAGAATGTACACGAAATCAACGACCGCGTTGGCGATGACCACGAACATGGAAGCGTACATCACCGTTGCGATGATCATTGGCAGGTCGAGGTTCTGCAGCGCGTCATAGGTGAGCTTGCCGATGCCGTGCAGTCCGAACACCACCTCCGTCAGCAGGGCGGAGCCGCCCACCAGCGCGCCGAAATCCAGACCGAACAGAGTGATGAAGGCAATGAGCGACGTCCGCAGCGCATGGCGCAGCAGGATGCGGGTTTCCGACAGGCCCTTTGCGCGGGCCGTGCGGATATAGTCTTCCTGCAGGGATTCGATGATCGCCGCGCGCAGGACGCGCCCGTAGATGCCGATATAGAGAATGGCCAGCGTGATCCACGGAATGACCAGCGTCAGGAACCAGCCCTTGGGGTCGTCGGAGAAATTCTTGTAGCCGAGCGGTGGCACCCACGAGAACGCCCAGCTGTCGTGATACCGGCTCTGGGTGATCAGGTTCATCACCTCGCCCAGCCAGTAGACCGGCATGGAAATGCCCAGCAATCCCAGCGCCATCAGCAGCTTGTCCAGCCAGCTGTCGCGCGTGGCGGCGGCGACGATGCCGATGACGATGGATACCACGACCCACAGGATCGCGGCGCCGAACACCAGCGAAAGCGTGACCGGGATCGAATCCAGCACCGCCGGCACCACCTTCCAGCCGCGATTGACGAAGGAGGTGAGATCGCCGGTGACGAAGATCTTCTCCATCATCTTCACATATTGCACGTAGAGCGGCCGGTCGAAGCCAAAACTGTGGCGCACCGCTTCCAGCACTTCGGGCGATGCGTTACGGCCGGCGATGCGCGCCGCGGGGTCGGCGCCCGGTGTCGCGAAGAAGATCAGGAACACGATGACCGAGATGCCGAACATGACGAACAGCATCTGGCCGAAACGGCGAAGGATTGCGTAGATCATCAGTCGCGCCCCAGCCGAACCTTGGAGCGCGGGTCGAGCGCATCGCGCAGGCCATCGCCGAAGACATTGAGCGCCATGACGGAAATGGCGATCGCCAGGCCCGGAGCCAGCGCCACCAGCGGCCGCGTGTAAAGCAGTGCCTGCCCGTCCTGGATGATGGTGCCCCAGCTCGCCGCTGGCGGTTGCACGCCGATCGAGAGGAAGGAGAGCGCCGATTCCGTCAGCATGTTCAGCGCCATCATCAGCGGCACGAAGACGATGAGCGTGGTGGTGATGTTGGGCAGGATGTCGCGCCACAGGATCCGTGATCCCGGCACGCCCAGATTGATCGCTGCCAGCACGAATTCGCTGTTGCGCAGCGACAGAACCTGCCCGCGTATCGGGCGCGCCACATAGGGCACGTAGACGATGCCGATGATGATCACCGGCAGCCACAGACTGCCGGACTCGATCTCGATGGGCCCGATCGAGATGCCTTGCGCGATGGTGACGATGGAAAGCGAAATCGCCAGCAGGTAGATCGGGAATGCCCACAGGACATCCAGAAAGCGCGACAGCACCGTGTCGGTGATGCCGCCGAAATAGCCGGCGACAAGCCCCGCCGCCGTGCCGATGAGCAGGGTGAAGATGGTGGCTGCCCCGGAGATCAACAGCGAACTGAGCCCGCCATAGAGCATCCTGGCCATGACATCCCGCCCCTGACTGTCCGCGCCGAGGAAATAGTTGCCGAGCCGCCAGGTCGGGCCGAGCGGCGTGTAGCCGAGACCAAGCCCTTCCGTCGACGGTTCCATCACTGCAACGTCGGCGCCGTCGACCTGGATGACGGCATCGAGCGTCGAGGCGAATGGGTCCACGCCTGCCCACTTTGCATAGAGAGGCGCGCTTACACAGGCAAAGGCAATGAGGAGGAACACGGCCAGGGACGCCATGGCGGCCCTGTTCCTTGTCAGCTTCGCAAGCGCGACGGCCCAGGGCCCTCGCGTCTTGCGCGGCACGGCAACGGCTTCGTTCAACACGGACGTGCCCTCCACAGTTTGTTACTGCACCCAGGACTGGGTGATCATCCAGTTGAACTGCCGGTTGAACTTGAAATTCCCCAGGCGCTTGCTGACGAAGTCGAGCCGCTTCGGCGTGAAGAGGCCGACAGCCGGTGCCTTGTCCGTGACCTGCTTGTCGATTTCAGCCCACATCTTGTCGGCCGCGGCCTGATCGGTCACGCCGAGATCCAGCGCCTTCTGCATCTTGGCGTCGATCTCCTTGTCGCAGAAGCCGGCTATATTGATGGAAGCGTCCGAACCCTCGCGGTAGGATGCGCAGCTGAACAGGATATTCAGGAAGTCCGATGCCGCGGGATAGTCCTTGTACCATTGGGTAACGGACATCTGCACCTTGTTGTTGGAGTTCTGGATATAGGTGAACTGGATGTTGGCGGAGATCGGCTTGACGTCGGCGACGTAGCCAATGCTGGTCAGAACGCTCTGCAAATAGACGCCGATGGACCGGGATACGGCCGTGTCCTCGACAATGATGGTCACCTTCTGACCCTTCGTACCCGACTCCTCGACGAGCTGCTTCGCCTTGTCGAGATCAGGCGCGGACCATTTGGCACCGGGGTTCTTGGTGTAGGGACAATAATCCTCATGGCCAGGGAAGTCCGGAGGCAGGACCTGGCAGACCGGAGAGGCCAGAACCTTGCCGCCGAACAGCTTGACCAGCGTATTGCGGTCGACTGCATATGCAACGGCCTGGCGGGCCTTTTCGTTGTCGAACGGAGCGAGACGGGTGTTCAGCGGTGCGTACCACCAAGCCGAAAGCGGCGAGATATGCAACTGGTCCATGAACTTGCTGCCAAGTTCGCCCAGGCGGTCGCTGGGCAGCGCGTCGAACATCCAGTCTGCCTCGCCGTTCTGGATCGCGGTAACGGCTGCCTCCTCGGACAGGCCGAAATCATATTGGACGACATCCGGATAGCCGTCAGGCTGAGCTTCCTCGCTCCACTGCTTGAAATTGGGGTTGCGCGAGACCGTCATGCCCTTGTTGGGGTCGAAATTGGAGATCATGTACGGGCCGGTGCTGGGAATGGGCGTTGATCCCATGTCTTCCGCAGGCGTGTTTGCCGGCAGGACTACGGCATGCGGCAAGGCAAGCTTGTAGAGAATCTCGGCATCCGCCTTGGTGATGTTGATGGTGACCGTGCCGGCCGCCTCGTCACCGACTACGCCGCCTTCCAGTGTGCAGCTCTTGGTGTCGGCCAGGCATTTGTCGGCGCCGACGATGCCGGCATAGAAGGTGCCGGAGGTCGGCCCGGAAACCTTGAAGATGCGCTGGAATGAGGCGACGACATCCTTCACGCCAAGGTCCTGGCCGTTGGAGAATTTGATGCCTTTGCGCAGCTTGAAGGTGAAGGTCTTGCCGTCATTGCTGACCTGCGGCAACGCTTCGGCCAGGTCGGGCACGATGGTGAAGCCGTCCATGCCTTCGGCCTTGCGGAAGGCAACCAGGCCGTCATAGATCGGCTGGTACAATTGCCAACCCTGGTCGGTGTAGTTGATGTGCGGATCGAGGGTTCCCGCGGCAGAGCGGGCCAGCAGGCGAATGGTGCCGCCGCGATGTTCCTTGAGATATTCGGCCTGCGCCGGAGCCAGCCATGTGCCGGCCAGCAATGCCGCGGCTGATGCCGCCAAAAGCAGTTTCTTCATGTCTCGATCCCCTTTTCTCAGTTGTCGTTGTGGTCCAGGAAGTCTCCCACCACCCGCATGCACGCATCCTGTTCTTCGACATGCGGCATATGGCTGGAATGCTCGAATATCTCCCAGCGCGCTCCCTTGATGCCGTCCTTGAAGGGCTGCACGGTCGCGGGCGTGGCCTCATCGTGGCGTCCGGAAATGATCAGTGTGGGAACATCGATGGCCGGCAGGCGGTCGATGATGCTCCAGGTCTTCAGAGTGCCGATGACATGGAACTCGTTGGGCCCATTCATCAGGTTGTAGACGGTCGGGTTGCGTACGACCTGGGCGAAACTCTCGGTCACTTCGGGCGGGAACGGCACGACCCGGCAAACATGCCGCTCGTAGAACACCATTGTTGCTTGCTGGTAGGCCGCATCGTCCGTCGTGCCGGCCTGTTCATGCCGGCTTAGCGTTTCCCGCACATCCTTTGGCAGGTAGGCGCGCAACCGGTTGGCCTCTTCGACCCACAGCTTCATCGAAGCTGGCGAGTTGGCGATGGTCAGCGACTTCAAGCCATTCGGCCGGGTGACCGCATATTCGGCACCCAGCATGCCACCCCAGCTCTGGCCGAGGACATGGAAGCCCGCACGGATGTCAAGATGGTCGACGAGGTTTTCAAGCTCGTCGATGAAAAGCCTGGGCGTCCAGAAGTCGGCGCCCTTCTGCGGCAACAATGTGGAATTGCCGCATCCCAACTGGTCATAGTGGATGACGGCGCGATCCCTTCGCGCAAGAAGCTTGTAGGAATCGACATAGTTGTGCGCGACACCCGGACCGCCATGCAGGATCACTACCGGGGGCTTATCCCCATCGAGTTCGCCGCTGACCCGATACCAGGTTTCGTAGTCACCGAAGGCGGCCCGCCCTTCCCTGGCAATAATCTCGGTCGTCATCCCAATTCCCAGCGCGTTTGAAGGCATCTTGTTGTTGTCCGTGACGCAGGTGCCTAGTTCACCCTGCGGCTGGCCTGCACCCATTCTTCCAGCATCTGCACGCCGAATGCCGTCGCGCCTTGCCGGGCCAAGGGCCGATCGGTGTCGGTCAGTTCCTTGCTGGCGATATCGAGATGCACCCAGGGACGGTCTTGCGTGAAATGACGCAGGAAGGCCGCGGCATAGGGAGCATCGCCATCTTCCATATCCTTGGCGTGGTGGCGGAGGTCGGCAAACGGCGATTGCAGGCCTTCATCGTAGGCCCGGTCGAGCGGCAGCCGCCAGAACCGCTCGCCGACCTTTTCTCCGGCCGCGATCATCTGTGACGCGATGGCATCGTCGGTGCTGAACAGGCCGGCGAATATCGATCCCAGGCCACGCGTCACCGAATAGGTCAGGGTCGCCAGATCGACGATCACCGACGGATTGAAGCGCGTGGCCGCATAGTGGAGGCAGTCAGCGAGGAGCAGGCGTCCTTCCGCATCCGTATCGAACACTTCCACGGTCTGTCCCGAGGCCGTCGTGATGATGTCGCGAGGTTTGAGCGCGGTGCCAGACGGCATGTTCTCCGCGATGCCAAGCACGCCGACGGCATGGACGGGGCTGCCCTGCCGCGCGAGCGCTATCATCAGGCCGACCACCGCGGCCGCCCCGCCCATGTCGGCCTTCATGTCGAACATCTGCGACCCGCCCTTGATGCAGAGGCCGCCGGAATCAAAGCAGACGCCCTTGCCAACGAAAGCGAGCGGCTGCGTGGGCGCGCCCTTGCCGCGATAGCGCAGGACCGCGACCCGTGGTGGTCGCGCCGAACCTGCGCCCACGGCTAGGAGGGCGTTCATGCCGAGCTCTTTCAGCTGCGCTGCATCGAGCATTTCGACGTCGATGCCGGCTTCGCGAAGCGGCTCGAGATGATCGTGGAAATTGTCGGGATGGAGATGGTTCGGCGGCAGGTTGACCAGGGTCCGCGCATATTCGACGCCATCCGCAATGGCATTGATCCGGACCAGTGCCGTGGTCACGTCCGCGCCGCTTGCACCGATCAGTTGTACCCGCAGGGTTCGATCGGCTCCCGCGCCTTGCCGCTGGTTGCGCATGTCGAAACGATAGCGCCGCAGCCGCATGCCAAGTGCCACGCGCGCCAGGATTTCTGCTTCGGGCAGGTCAACGCCGGCGATAGGATCAAGGACGATCGTGGCCGAGCATTCCCCTCTGCTTTCCAGATGCGCGGCAAGCAGACCGCCGGCGCGCGCCAAGGACAGGGTGGTTACGGATTCAGCTTTGCCCAAGCCCAGGACGATCACACGCCGGGCCGACACTGCCCGCGGGGCGATCACATCGACGCACGCGCCCGATTCCGCCAGTGCGGCCGGGTCTGAGCAGGCCCGGGACAGGATCCCGCCCATGTCAGCGTCCAGTGCCGCTGCCCGAGGGCCAAAGCCTTTCTGGGCAGTTTGCAGGATCACGACGACAGAGGTTTCCGCGGAAATCTCGTCCGCCGTTTCAAAGACCGGCACTGGCGATTGAGGCATAAGCGGGCGTTCTCTCCTGTTGTGGCGAAACCGGCTGAAACCGCGGCTTGCGACATGTTCTGGTGTCATGCGGCCAAGCTACGCCCGCCACCGGTGGAAACCGGTCAAGCCGATCCCTGCCGCTGGTGGAATGGTGCCGGAGTCCCCAAATAGTCGTTTTCTTTTGACGACTTAGTTGCTCTTGCCTTTTCGGTATCCCCGACTGAACACGCGATCAAACGCCAATTTTGTCCATGTCGATTGACAAAAACTCAACTGACAATTCATGATTGTCCAATGGCCCTACCTTCACTCAATGGCATGCGTGCTTTCGAAGCCGCGGCACGTCTCGGCAGTATCAAGGATGCAGCGGAAGAGCTGCATCTGACACCCTCGGCTGTCAGCCGTCACATCCGTGCGCTTGAGAGGAATCTCGGCCAGGATCTGTTCGAGCGCGGCTTTCGCCAGATAACGCCGACCACGAGGGGCTCTTACTATGCACGGGGCCTCTCCGAAGCGTTCGAGGCCATCTGGCGCGCCACCGACGATGTCAGTCTCTCCGACGGCCCGCGTCACAGCAGGACCCAACGTGTCAGGGTCTTGTGCGTGCCCGCTGTTCTGAACCTTTGGCTGGCGGATCGGTTGCCGAATTTTCGGCGACTGCATCCGTCCGTGGATCTGGAGATTTCGACTTCGGGCAAGCGCGCGAACTTCGATTTGGCCATCGTCGACGAATTCGTCTACAAGGCCGGACCGGCCTTGACGCTGCTGATCCCGCTGGTTCTGACACCTGTCTGCGCGCCCTCACTGCTCGAAGGGCCGGTGCCGCTGCAATCACCAGCTGATCTGGTCAATCACCACCTCATCCATGAATGTGAGAGCATGAGATGGAGGCGCTGGCTGGAGCAGGAAGGCGTTTCGGACACGACGCCGAAATCCAGCACAACGCTGGATGACTGTACGCTTATCATGCGCGAGGTAATCAATGGCGCCGGCATCGCGCTTGCCGACACGATGATGGCCCAGGATTTTCTGGAGCAAGGCAAACTGGTCGCCCCGTTTCGCGCCCGCCACACCTATCCGGCCGGGATTTACCTGCATCAGCGTCGCAGCATCGGCAACAAGCCAGGCACCGGGTTATTCCAGGATTGGCTTCTTTCCGAAGTTGCCGACCACAAGCGGGCCATGGCGATCGCCTAAGCGGAACGCAGGTACCGGCACATGTCAGGGATTGCCTGGGGATGGCGTCAGATTCAACGCGCTACGCCCGCGGTTCAGTCGGATAGTCGTCAGCTCGAGCTTTGGCCAAGGTAGCTGTAGGACGCCGCGCCTATAGCGACCGCTCCCACCGTGATCAGGATGGATGGAGCCCCCATCCATGTGGCTGCTATTGCCCAGACCAATGCGATGGCGATGGCGCCCACCGTTCCCAGAACCATCTTGAGCCATCTGGGCATTGTTCTTCCTCCCCGTCCTGCCGCGGTCGCCGCCGCATCAAAGGCGCAGACCAGCGTAACATGGGAAGTGACAAAAAAGACTGCGCGTCTGCGCTCGCTACGGGCGCAGACGTCGAAATTGAAGTCCGGATGAGGCGTTTACCGCCTCAGGGCGTATACGTGCCCCATGTTCTCGCTACCCATCGGCATTGCCGACTCATCGTCCAGCAAGCGGGTGATCCGGGCAAAACCCGTGAAAGCCTTCCTCGCTTCCTCGGGCGACATCTGCCCTAGCAAAGCGGCGGAACAGCAATTCAGCGCGCACTGGTACACCGGCCCGCGCCGCCCGGTTGGCCATTTCCGCAAAAATACCATTGCTTCGGCCACGCTATCGACTTCTTCCAAGGGCTGTCCTTGCCCGCGCGTAATCCGCACCGGCGAAAAGAAATGCAAGCGATCCATAATTTCCTCCCGGTCGATCGCATTGCGATCGAACATAATAAAACTCACAGCCAGCCATTTGGTTCCCAACAAAATAGCCGTCGGCCAAAAAATATTCGGATTGGCCGAGCCACGGAGAAATGGCTCGAATCACCGGCGAGATCTCGACGGCTTCGCGGTCGTCAGCCGATAACAGCGGTTCTCGTTGAATATCTTTAAGGCCAAAGCCGGCAAATCACTCCGTTGCCGCTTCCCTTGCGTCAGGCTTAACCTGCGTGGCCAACGCGTGAGGGCGCGTCCGGCAAAAAGGGGAACACATCACCATGACAATACAAGGCGCATCACCTGGCCTGTACAATGAGGATCTCGCTCCGGCGAAAATTCGAAACTGGGGGCCCTTCTCGATTTTCAACGTCTGGACGTCGGACGTCCACAGCCTCTGGGGCTACTACCTGGCTGCCAGTCTCTTCCTGTTCTGCGGTGGTTTTGTCAATTTCATCATCGCCATCGGCATCGGTTCGCTCATCATCTACGCATTGATGAACATGGTCGGTTATGCCGGTGTGAAGACCGGCGTGCCCTATCCCGTGCTTGCCCGCGCTTCCTTTGGTATCTGGGGCGCCAATGTGCCGGCACTGGTGCGTGCCGTCGTTGCCTGCTTCTGGTACGGCGCACAGACAGCAGCGGCGTCCGGCGCTATCGTGGCGCTGCTTACCCGCTTGCCTTGGTTCGACGACTTCAACAAGTCGACGCATTTCCTGGGCCATTCGGGTCTGGAAGTGATCTGTTTCGTGATCATCTGGGCACTGCAACTCCTGATCATCCAGAGAGGCATGGAAACAGTACGCCGTTTCCAGGACTGGGCTGGGCCCGCTGTATGGGTAATGATGCTGATCCTGGCCGTTTATCTTTGCTTCAAGTCTGGGAGGTTCGGCCTCACCAGCGACATTCCGATGGACGTACTCCTCGAAAAGACCAAGGATGCCGGCGTGCCTGGCACACCGGGCTCGTGGACCTCGCTGTTTGCGGTGGCCGCGATCTGGGTGACCTATTTTTCGGCGCTCTATCTCAACTTCTGTGATTTCGCCCGCTATGCGCCCGACAAGGCGTCGCTGCGCAAGGGCAACATCTGGGGCCTGCCGATCAACCTCATCCTGTTTTCGCTGGTCGCCGGCGTCACCACCATTGCCGCCTTCGACGTCTATCACGAAGTGCTGCTGCACCCCGACCAGATCTCGGCCAAGTTCGACAGCTGGTTCCTGGCGGCACTCGCGGCCCTGACCTTCGCCGTGGCAACGCTTGGCATCAATGTGGTGGCAAACTTCGTGTCGCCGGCCTTCGACTTCTCCAACGTCTTTCCCCGGCAGATCGACTTCAAGAAGGGTGGCTATATCGCTGCCGTGATCGCACTGGTGCTCTATCCCTTCGCGCCGTGGGAAGGCAGCGCTGCCTCCTTCGTCAACATCATCGGCGCGACGATGGGGCCGATCTTTGGGGTGATGATGGTCGACTATTACCTGATCCGGAAGGGCGAGGTCGACGTCGACGCACTCTACCGGGAAGACGGCGAATTCCGCTTCCAGAGCGGTTGGCACGTCAATGCCTTCATCGCGGCCGGCATCGGCGCGATCTTCTCGTCGATCCTGCCCAACTTCACCAGCCTGCTGCCATCCTGGTGGGGTGTCTATGGTTGGTTCTTTGGCGTCGCTATCGCCGGCGTCATCTACTATGTGCTGCGCACCGCGGCCCTGGGCGCGGGCGCCAGCACAGCCAAGGCCTGACAGGCAATTTCGGGGCGGCGGCAATGCCGCCCCGTCTCTATGCTCCGACCATTTCAGCCAGCCGGCGCACCGTGTTCCAGTTGCGCGAGGTTCCGATGCCCAGACGTCTGTGACCTGTCGCCGCGAGCAGCCGAGAGTTCGGCGTCTCCCGCGAAAAGACAATCCAGATGTCGCCGCCGACCGCCTGCATCTTTTCACCCCGGCCGACATAGGCCTCCAGACCAGCGACGAATTCGGCTGGAACCGGCCTACGCATCACCCGAACCGCAACCTGATCCCCTGCTGCCGCCGATTCGGCGGGAAACGGGTTTCCTGATGCCAGCGTCCGCCAGCCAGCTGCGTCGCGCACGATGATGTCGACATGCCGGCCAAACGTCTTTTCGAACGCGGTCTCCAGCAACAGCTCCAGCGCGGCAATTTCGGTCTCGTCGGTGCCAAAGACCAGATTGCCGGTCGCAACAAGCGTACGCGCGTTCTTCAGGCCAACGCTTTCCGCCATGGCCTTGAGATCGGACATGACCACCCGTCGCCCCTCGCCCAGGATGATACTGTAGAGGAGCGCGACATAGGTCTGCATCAGGTGAACCGGTGCCTTGCCTATACCAGCCGCGACTGCTCCACCGCGGCCTCGATGAAGCTGGCGAACAGCGGATGCGGGTCAAGCGGCCGGCTTTTCAGCTCGGGGTGATATTGCACACCTATGAACCAGGGATGATCCGGATATTCGACCGTCTCCGGCAACACGCCATCGGGTGACATGCCGGCAAACACCAGGCCGCAATCCTCAAGCTGCTGCTTGTAGTCGACATTGACCTCGTAGCGGTGCCGGTGGCGCTCAGAGATACGGGTCTCGCCATAGATCTCGGCGATCTTCGATCCCTGGGCGAGGTCGGCCTCATAGGCGCCGAGCCGCATCGTGCCGCCGAGATCGCCGGTTGCGCGGCGCTTCTCCAGCATATTGCCCTTCAGCCATTCGGTCATCAGGCCAACGACGGGCTCCTTGGTCGGACCGAACTCGGTCGACGACGCATGCTCGACACCAGCCAGTGAGCGCGCCGCTTCGATGCAGGCCATCTGCATGCCGAAGCAGATGCCGAAATACGGCACCTTACGCTCGCGTGCGAATTTCGCCGCGAGAATCTTGCCCTCGGAGCCACGCTCGCCAAAGCCGCCGGGCACAAGGATGCCGTGCACCTTTTCAAGCCAGGGCGTCGGGTCTTCCTTCTCGAATATCTCACTTTCGATCCAGTCGAGCTTGACCTTGACCCTGTTGGCAAGGCCGCCATGCGACAGCGCCTCGATCAGCGATTTGTAGGCATCCTTGAGGCCGGTATATTTGCCGACCACGGCGATGGTTACTTCGCCTTCCGGGTTGTGGATGCGATTGGAGACAGCCTGCCATGGATCCATGCGCGGCTTCGGCGCCGGCTCGATGCCGAACGCGGCGAGCACTTCCGAATCAAGCCCTTCATTGTGATAGGCCATCGGGACGTCGTAGATGTGCGGCACATCGAGCGCCTGGATGACGGCACTTTCCCGCACATTGCAGAACAGCGACAGCTTGCGCCGTTCTTCCTTGGGAATGGGCCGGTCAGCCCGGACCAGCAGGATGTCCGGTGCGATGCCGATGCCGCGCAGTTCCTTGACCGAATGCTGCGTCGGTTTGGTCTTCAGCTCGCCGGCGGTTGGAATGTACGGCATCAGCGTCAGATGCACATAGACGGCGTTGTTGCGTGGCAAATCGTTGCCAAGCTGACGAATCGCCTCAAGAAACGGCATCGCCTCGATGTCGCCAACGGTGCCGCCGATCTCGCACAGCACGAAGTCGTAGTCGTCATTGCCGTTGAGGACGAAATTCTTGATCTCGTCGGTGACGTGGGGGATGACCTGCACGGTGGCGCCAAGATAGTCGCCGCGCCGCTCGCGCTCGATGATGTTCTTGTAGATACGCCCGGTGGTGATGTTGTCTTGCTGATTGGCGGAGCGGCCGGTGAAGCGCTCATAGTGACCGAGATCGAGATCGGTCTCGGCCCCGTCATCGGTAACGAACACCTCGCCGTGCTGATACGGCGACATCGTTCCGGGATCGACATTCAGATAGGGATCGAGTTTTTTGATGCGTGCGCGATAGCCTCGCGCCTGCAAGAGAGCCCCAAGGGCCGCTGCGGCAATGCCTTTTCCAAGTGAGGAAACCACGCCGCCTGTGATGAATACATATCGCGCCATGGGATTCATCGCTTAACGCGGCCGAATTGATTCCGCCAGAGAAAAAACGGCCGCTAAGGTTTTTTCCCAAAAAAGGCATGGTGCCCCGCAGGGCCAAGTCAAAACAAAAGGGCCGGCGAAAGCCGGCCCTTTCGGCAATATCGTCGAAGGCGTCAGATGATGACGACCTTGGTTCCGACCTTCACGCGGCTATACAGATCCATGACGTGCTCGTTGATCATGCGGAAGCAGCCATTGGAAGCGCTGGTTCCGATCGACTGCGGCGCAATGGTGCCGTGAATGCGAAGATGGGTGTCCTTCTTGCCGTCGTAAAGATAGATGGCGCGTGCTCCAAGCGGATTCTCGCCACCACCAGGCATGCCATCCTTGAAGCGGCCATAGTGACTGGGCTCACGCTTCTGCATGTCGAGCGTCGGGATCCACCGCGGCCATTCCTGCTTGTCGCCAACGGCAACGGTGCCCTTGAACTGCAGGCCCTCGCGGCCGACCGCGATCGCATAGCGGCGCGCGGTGGTCGACGATTCGACCAGATAGAGGCGGCGCGCGCTGGTATCGATGACGATGGTGCCTGCCTCATATCCGGTGAAGGTCACATCCTGGGGGACGAATTCCGGCTTTACCTTGAACTGCTTCTTGGCGTCCTTCTTGGCGAGCGCGGCGTCGAGAGCGCGCGTCTCGGGAAGATATGCAATCGAGGTCGCGGATGACGTGCCGCCGAACAGCCCGGCGAAGAGGCCGGTGCTCTGCCGTGTCTGCCCGGTCGCTTCGCTACGCAGTTCACCATTGTTGCCAGTCAGCGCCACATTCATGGCCTCAGCCGGGATCGGCTCCGCGGACTGGATCGGTTCGACAGGCTGAACAGGCTCGATGATCTTGGTTATCTTTTTCGACGGCTTGGCATCGGCCACTTCGGTCGCGGCGGGCTTGCCCTTCGAAGCAAGGAAGGCCTGCCGTTCCGCGTCAGCCCTGGCCTTGGCCGCCTCGCGCATGGCCAACTTCCTGGCCTCGAGCGCCTTGGCCTGGGCGGCCTCCTTGTCGGCAGCTATCTTGGCCTCGAGCTTGCTGATCTGTGCGAGGTCCTCGGAGGTCGGATTCTTCTTCTTTTTTAGAAGCCTCAGTTGCGCCGCGTCACTTTTGACGGCGACGTTGATGACATCGGTTCTCTCGACCGACGGCGATACAGCCATATTTACCGGCGCACCGGCGAAGGCCGCGGAACTCAGGCCGAGTGCGGCGCAAAATCCCAGGAAAATGAAGCTGCGAAGCTGCATGGCGAAGATCCGATCGTTCTATGCTTGTTGCCCACGGCGTCGCCCGGCGCCCCCCAAGGACGCCGAAAATGCCGCCTGCAATCTATAGTCGATTAAACGGCGGCGTCTCAAGCGCGCTGTTGCGCTGCACCCAGTCGAATCTTCGTGATAGCGCGGCATTTGCCGCGACTGTGTTCTATCGACAACAGATCGCGGCGGAAGGCCCGGCCTACTGGTTCGGAACCTGAGGCGTGACCGGCAATGTAACGCCATTTGTTGCCGGCTGCGCCGTCGAACCCGCTGCGGGCGGCGTTGCGGGCGCTGTTGCCGGTGGCGTCGCTGCCGCGTCGTTGCCCGAGGTTGGCACCGGCTTGGCAGGCGTCGCGGGCGCCGTATTGCCCGAAGGCGGCGTTGGCGTCGCGGTGCCGGGCAGTTGGTTGAGCACACCCTTGCCTGCGTTGCCCGAGGTTGCCGGCACGCGATCGAGGATGTCGATCGGCTTCTCGCCGTAGCGGGCAACGATGGACAGGGTCAGCGACGTGACGAAGAAAGCCGCCGCCAGAATCGCCGTTGCCCGGGTCAGCGCATTGGCGGCGCCGCGTGCGGTCATGAAGCCCGATCCGCCGCCGATGCCAAGACCGCCGCCTTCAGAGCGTTGCAGCAGCACCACGCCGACAAGGGCGAGCACAACCATGAGGTGAACGACGATCAGTACGGTTTGCATGGTTTATCCTGGCAAGGCTTCGCCCAGTCGTGGACAAGGCCGGTGATTTGGAGGCGGCTCAATACAATGCTTTAACGGCATTTCCAAGCCCGTGGGCCGAATATGGGAAGCAATACGTCCTTTGCAACGACTTGCGCCGCGGCGTAGGCCCCAACCGAAGTCTACACCAGACTTCAAATACTGCGATACGCTTCCGCGATTGCGAGAAAGTCCGCGGCTTTCAGGCTGGCGCCGCCGACCAGCGCGCCATCGACGTTCTTCACGCCGAGCAGTTCGACGGCGTTGGACGGTTTGACCGAACCACCATAGAGAATCCGGATCTTCGCCGCCGCGGACCCGAGCTTCTCGGTCAGTCTTTCGCGGATATGGGCGTGCGCCTCGGCAACATCAGCGGCGGTCGGCGTCAGCCCCGTCCCGATCGCCCATACTGGCTCGTAGGCAATGACTGTATTCGACGCGGTTGCATTTGGCGGCACGGAGCCGTCGACCTGACGGGACAATATATTGAGCGTCGCGCCCACCTCGCGCTCGGCCTTGGTCTCGCCAATGCAGACGATGGCGATCAGCCCGGCACGCCATGCGGCTGACGCCTTCGCCCGCACCGTGGCGTCGTCGTCGCCGCACTGTTCGCGACACTCGGAATGGCCGACGATGACGTGGCTGGCGCCGGCATCCTTCAGCATCTCGGCCGAAATGCAGCCGGTGTAGGCACCGCTTTCCTTGGGGTGGCAATCCTCGCCGCCGGCCCGCACGGGGGTGCGTGAAAGGATCTCGGCCGCGTGCGCAAGCAGGGTCGCGGGAACGCAGACCAGCGCTTCGGTGTCCGCGTCCAGCCCGCTCATGAACCCATTGCCGATCATCCTGAGCTCATTGAGAGAGGCGCTGGTGCCGTTCATTTTCCAGTTGCCGGCGATCAACGGGCGGATTCCTGGCGTCATGGGTTTGCTTCTCCGGGCAATATTCGGGTCTCGTCCTCACTACCAAAATCAAGCCACAAAGCAATCGACAGTGGGACGGAAGGGCGCTATTGCGCTTGTTTCAGACTCGGCACACGCGAAAATGCGCATAAATCGGAAGTAACCATGCTTGGTATCTTGAGAAACGCGGCGGGAACCTGGGTCGCGAAGACGCTGCTTTCGCTGCTTGTGGTGAGTTTCCTCGCCTGGGGCATTTCCGGGCGGCTGATGGGCGGATTCGCCGGGCATGACTCGGTGATTACGGCTGGCGGCACCAAAGTGTCGATCAACGAATATCGCCTGGCCTATGATCGCCAACTCAGCGTGCTGTCTCAGCAGTTCGGCCAGCGCATCACCCACGAGCAGGCGAAGGCACTTGGCATCGACAATCAGGTGCTGGCGCAGCTGGTGTCGGGCGCCGTTCTCGACGAACAGGCGCGCAAGCTCGGCCTCGGCCTTTCCAAGGACCGGCTGGCCGAGCTGACGCGCGAAGATCCCGCCTTCAAGGGACCTGGCGGCACATTTGACCGCAGAACATTCGAGTACCTGCTGCGCCAGGTCGGCATGCGGCCGGAAGATTACCTGAAGAACCGAGCCCAGGTGGCGGTGCGCCAGCAGATCGTCGAAGCGGTTTCCGACGGGCTCAAGGCCCCGGACACGTTCTTCAAGGCGGTCGCTCTCTACCGCGGCGAAGACCGTACCATCGACTATCTGACCTTGCCGAAAGCCTTGGTGGAGCCGGTGGAGGCACCGTCCGACAGCGTGCTTTCGGCCTATTTCGATGCAAATAAGAAGACCTACGCGGCCTCCGAATACCGCAAGTTTTCTTATGTCCGGCTCGAGCCGGTCGACATCATGGATGTGAGTTCCGTAACCGACGCTCAAATCAGCGACGACTACAACAAGAACAAGGGCCGCTACACAACGCCTGAACAGCGCACCATCGAGCAACTGGTGTTCAAGACGCCCGAGGCCGCCAAGGCGGCACTCGATTCGCTCAAGACTGGCGCTACCTTCGACAAGATCGTCACAGCCGAAGGCAAAACGCAGGCCGATACTTTGCTTGGTACACTCGCCAAGGACAAGATCGCCGACAAAGCTGTTGCAGATGCGGCCTTCGCGCTCAACGTCAATGAAGTCAGCCCCGTGGTACAGGGCACCTTTGGTGCGGTTTTGCTGCGCGTCACCGAGATCAAGCCTGAAGTGACCAAGTCCCTGGCCGAGGTCTCCGATCAGATCCGCAAGGACTTGGCGCTGGGCGAAGCGAGTCGAATCCTGCTGGACGTACATGACAATTACGAGGACGCCCGCGCGGCCGGCAGTTCGCTTGCGGATGCGGCGGCCAAGTTGAAACTGAAGGTCGTCACCATCGATGCGATCGATCGCATGGGCTTGAGACCCGACGGAACGATCGTCAAGGACCTGCCGGAATCGCCCGACCTGATCAAGGCGGTGTTCGCCGCCGAACCGCACACGGAAAACGAGGCGCTGACAACAGCCGACAACGGTTTCGTCTTCTACGAGGATGATTCAATCACGCCCGCACGTGACCGCACACTGGATGAAGTCCGCCAGAAAGTGGTTGCGGACTGGACAGCGGCGGAGACGACAAAACGTCTCGCGGCCAAGGCTGACGAACTCGAAAAGCGTCTCAAGGCCGGCACCACACTCGATGTGATTGCTGGCGAACTCAAGCTCGAGAAACAGACCAAGCGCGGCGTGAAGCGTGACGCCGACGACGTCGATTTCGGCAAGGCAGGGGCAGCGGCGATGTTCGGCGTTGGCGAAGGCGGCACCGGGTTGATCCCCTCGCCCACCGGCGATGGCCAGATCCTGTTCAAGGTAGCGGAGGTGTTCGAGCCCGCCGGGGCCGATGCCAGCTCCGTGCCGGGGGATGCGCAGAAATCCTTCAACGCCGGCTTGTCGGATGACCTGCTCGACCAATTGGTGGCGCAGTTGCAGACGCAATACGACGTCCGCATCGATCAGGCCGCAGTTGCACAAGCCTCGACAAGATGAGCGCGCTGAAGACCCATATCGCCAAGGTCGCCACCGGGAC
This sequence comes from Mesorhizobium carmichaelinearum, assembly GCA_943370265.1. Classification (GTDB taxonomy): domain Bacteria; phylum Pseudomonadota; class Alphaproteobacteria; order Rhizobiales; family Rhizobiaceae; genus Mesorhizobium; species Mesorhizobium carmichaelinearum_A. The sequence goes on along the minus strand of CALRQH020000005.1, from coordinate 185,267 downwards.
CGCCCTTTCCTTCGAGGAAGCGCGCGAGGCCTTCGATATCATCATGTCGGGCGATGCCACGCCCGGCCAGATCGGTGGCTTCCTGATGGCGTTGCGTGTGCGCGGCGAGACGGTGAGCGAGATTTCCGGTGCTGTCGCGACAATGCGCGCCAAGATGCTGCGCGTCGAAGCACCTGAGGGCGCCATCGATATCGTCGGCACCGGCGGCGACAATTCGCACAGCGTCAACATCTCCACCGCATCCGCCTTCGTCATCGCCGCCAGCGGCGTGCCTGTGGCCAAGCACGGCAACCGCGGCCTCTCCTCGCTGACCGGTTCCGCCGACGTCCTGATCGCGCTTGGCGTCAAGATAGACCTTCCACCAGAAGCGATCAGCCGCTGCATCCACCAGGCTGGCGTCGGCTTCATGTTCGCGCCGGCGCATCATCCGGCGATGAAGCATGTCGGCCCAACCCGGGTCGAACTCGGCACGCGCACCATCTTCAATCTGCTTGGACCGCTCTCCAACCCGGCTAGCGTCAGCAGGCAGATGGTTGGCGTGTTCCTGCCTGAATGGATCATGCCAGTGGCCGAGACGCTGAAGGCACTGGGCGCCGGTCACGTCTGGGTCGTCCACGGCGATGGCTATGACGAGATCACCACCACCGGCGAAACGCATGTGGCCGAACTGGTTGGCGGCGAGATTCGCAACTTCACATTGACCCCGGAAGCCGTTGGGCTGAAGCGGCACACCAAGGATGAGTTGCGCGGTGGCGACGCCGCCTACAACGCCGGGGCGTTGCGTGACATGCTGGGCGGCGCTGCCGGTGCCTATCGGGACACCGTGCTGATGAATGCCGGTGCCGGACTTGTGGTCGCGGGCAAGGCAACCACGCTTGCCGACGGCATTGCCGCGGCAGCGCAAGCCATCGACAGTGGCCGGTCGCTGGCCGTGCTCGACAGGTTGATCGAGATTTCGAACGGTTAGAAGAATGTCCGATATCCTGCGCAAGATCGAAGCCTACAAGCGCGACGAGATCGCGGCGGCAAAGGCACGGATACCGCTTGCCGAAATCAGGGCGCGGGCAAAGGACGCCTCTGCGCCGCGTGGTTTTCTTGCGGCGCTCGAGGCGAAGCGCAGATCGGGTCGCTTCGCCCTGATCGCCGAAATCAAGAAGGCGAGTCCCTCCAAAGGGCTGATCCGCACCGATTTCGACCCGCCGGCGCTGGCGCAGGCCTATGAGGCAGGCGGCGCAGCCTGTCTTTCTGTACTGACGGATGCACCGTCCTTCCAGGGAGCGCCGGAATTTCTCACCAGTGCAAGAGCAGCCGTCACCCTACCCGCGCTACGCAAGGATTTCCTGTTCGATCCTTACCAGGTGTATGAGGCTCGCGCCTGGGGCGCTGACGCCATCCTGGTCATCATGGCCAGCGTCGATGATGCCCTGGCGAGCGAATTGGAAGCGACCGCATTCGAACTCGGCATGGACGCGCTGATTGAGGTGCATGACGAGGCCGAGACGGAGCGTGCGCTAAAACTGTCATCGCAGTTGATCGGCATCAACAACCGCAATCTCAGGACGTTCGAAACCAGCCTTGAAACCTCAGAGCGGCTGGCGTCGATGGTGCCGGGCGGCCGCCTGCTGGTCAGCGAGAGCGGTATCTTCACCCATGACGATTGCCTGAGAATGCAGAAGACCGGCATCGGCACGTTCCTCGTCGGCGAGAGCCTGATGCGGCAACGGGATGTCACCACGGCAACCCAGATGCTTCTGACTGGCAAGGCACCGGCCGAGGCGATCTGACGATGAAGGCCGCCCTCACCCACCTTGGCGCACAAGGCGAGGCCAACATGGTCGATGTCGGCGACAAGGCAGAGACGACGCGCACGGCGACCGCCGAAGGCTTTGTGTCGATGCTGCCCGAAACGCTCCAAACGATTCTCGCGGGGAACGCCAAGAAGGGTGACGTGTTGGGAACAGCGCGCATCGCCGGCATCATGGCCGCCAAGAAGGCACATGAGCTCATTCCCCTCTGCCATCCGCTGCTCCTGACCAAGGTATCCGTCGACATCGAGCCGGACGCTGCGTTGCCCGGACTGCGTGTCACGGCGCTCGCGCGCGTGACCGGCAAGACCGGTGTCGAGATGGAAGCACTGACGGCGGCCTCGGTCGCCTGCCTGACCATCTATGACATGGCCAAGGCAGTCGACCGGGCCATGGTGATCTCCGGCATAAGGCTGGTTGAAAAGACCGGCGGCAAGTCAGGCGACTACAAGGCGGGCAAGTAGATGGCTCTGGTTCCGGTCACTGAGGCGCTCGAACGCCTGCTGGACGGCGCGCAGCCCTCGGGCCATGAAGCCGTCTGCCTGATGGATGCCGCCGACCGCGTGCTGGCCGAACCGGTCGTCGCGCTGCGCACCCAGCCGCCTTTCAACGCTTCCGCCATGGACGGCTATGCCGTGCACGCAACCGATGTGGCATCCGTGCCGGCGCGCCTTTCGGTGATCGGCATGGCCCCGGCCGGACGTGGTTTTGATGGTGCTGTCGGCAAGGCACAGGCCGTGCGCATTTTCACCGGAGCGCCGCTGCCAGAAGGCGCCGACACCATCGTCATCCAGGAAAACGTCCGCGATCTAGGCGGCGGCCGCATCGAAGTGACCGAGCCGACGGCCGAGGGGCGCAATATCCGCCGCGTCGGGCTCGACTTCTTGAAGGGCGATATCCTGCTGGAAAAAGGCCGCCTGCTCGATCCGGCGGCACTGTCGCTGGCGGCGTCCGCCAACCATCCGTATGTGAATGTAGTCAAGCGGCCGCTTGTCGCGATCATCGCCACCGGCGACGAGTTGCTGCCGCCGGGCAGCGAACTTGGCCCAGACCAGATCATCTCATCCAACGCCTATGGTGTAGCCGCGGCTGCCCAGTCGGTCGGCGCCCGCGTGCTTGACCTTGGCATCGCCGCTGACAGGAAAGAGGCCATCGCCGCCCTGGTGAAACAGGCGGCCGAGGCAGGCGCGGATGTCATCGTCACGCTTGGCGGAGCTTCGGTCGGCGACCACGACCTCATCCATGACGTGCTGACTGGCGAAGGCATGACGCTCGACTTCTGGAAGCTCGCCATGCGACCCGGAAAGCCACTGATGTTCGGGCGGCTGGGCAACATCCGCTGCATCGGCCTGCCCGGCAATCCGGTGGCGAGCCTCGTCTGCTCGCAATTGTTCCTGAAACCATTGCTGGCGCGGCTTGGCGGCCGCAACCATCGCCAGGATGTGCGGGAAGCGCGGCTCGGTGCAGCCATGTCGGCCAACGATCTCAGGCAGGACTATGTGCGGGCTGTCGTCAAGGAAGATGCCGACGGGCTGGTGGCGACGCCTTTCGGCATCCAGGATTCATCGATGCTGAGAATGCTGGCTGACGCCAACGGTCTGATCGTTCGTGCACCGTTTGCTCCCGCAGCCGCCGCAGGCACCCTTTGCAGCGTATTGATGCTGCGTTGAACAAAGCGCAAAAACCTCTGATAAGAAATTCGAAAAGAAGGTCGCGCCTATTCGCTGACCAGTGTTCGAGTGAGCGCATGCTTCGGATCGGCAAGGCCGTCGACAATGCTGAAATGATGACGATCCGGCTCTACGACCGTGGCTGTCGTGGCGCCAAGGCCCGTCCAGATATTGGCAAGCAGCGCGCTCTGGCGCAGGAATTCGGCGCGCTCGCCGCCGCCGACCCAGCAGGTGATGCGCGCATTGTCCATGGGACGCAGCAGCGCCGGACTTTCAGCCAGTGCCTCGGCCTCGTCGAGCTTCAATGCGGTGTTCATGTCGGTTCGCATCAGCGGGCGCAGATCATGCACGCCTGAGACCGACACGACATGGCGAATGCGCCCGCTCACAGCCGGCGCCAGAGGCGTGGCCGCGCTCACCATGCGGCTGACAAGATGGCCGCCGGCCGAGTGTCCGGTCAGCATCAAAGGTCCTTCGACAAGCTCTGCCGCCTTGCCGATCGCCGCGCCGACTTCGCGGACGATTCCGGCGATGCGTATCTCCGGGCAGAGTGTGTAGGAGGGCATCGCAACCGCGTAGCCGCGACCAACTGCGCCGGCGGCAAGATGTGACCAGAAACTCTTGTCGAAGGCTTTCCAGTAGCCGCCGTGGACGAACACCACGAGCCCTTTGGGCTGGGCTTCTGGAAGAAACAGATCAAGCCGGTTGCGCACGCCGTCGCCATAGGCAACGTCGAGCCGCGCCCTGCCATCGGCTGAAAGCGCATCCCGGAACGCCTGTGCCGGCTCCACCCACGCAGCCGGCCAGCGGTCGCTGCCGGCGATGTTGGCGCCGTTGGCATAAGCATTGTCCCAATCGGCGATCTGATGTTCGAGCACCGGCACCCTCCCCCAAAAGCGCATCGTTCAATCGCGTAGCAATGAGCATCGAATCCGATGGCGTCAATGCTTCGGGACAAAAACCTTTAGGCTTGAAACAAATTTCGGCAAGTGCGATGCTGTGGCATGTTCAGTCGAGAACGGGAGATCTCACTGTGCCGTCCGATAGACCCACATACCGTCGCTCAGCCAGGGCTGTGCCAATGGCGTCGCGCTCGGATCCGGAGCCGGCAGGACCGACCTTCCACCTGGAGCAGTAGACCCAGAATCAAGCCGGGCAACTTCGTGCCGCGGCCATAACGACAGGGGAAAGTCGCGAAATGCTTGGGCCATCAGCGCATATCGACACCTTTACGCGGGACAACCTTCCGCCGCCGGAGCAGTGGCCGGACTTCCTGCTTGACGGCTTCGACTATCCCGAACACCTCAACGCCGGCGTCGAGTTGACTGACAGGTTGGTTGAAAAGGGCCTGGGCGACCATACCGCGCTGATCGGCAACGGCCGTCGCCGCACCTACAAGGAATTGTCCGACTGGACGAACCGGCTGGCCCATGCGCTGGTCGAGAATTATGGCGTCAAGCCGGGCAACCGGGTGCTGATCCGTTCGGCAAACAACCCTGCCATGGTCGCCTGCTGGCTGGCCGCGACCAAGGTCGGCGCCGTGGTCGTCAATACCATGCCGATGCTGCGCGCAGGCGAACTCGCCAAGATCGTCGACAAGGCGCAAATCACGGTTGCGCTCTGCGACACAAGGCTGATGGACGAGATGACCGCATGCGCCAAGGACAGCGCGTTCCTTAAACAGGTTATCGGCTTCGACGGCACCGCCAACCATGATGCCGAACTCGATCGCGCAGCCCTCGACAAGCCGGTGACGTTCACCGCCGTCAACACCGGCCGCGACGACGTCGCCCTGCTCGGTTTCACCTCGGGCACGACAGGCGTGCCGAAGGCGACGATGCACTTCCACCGCGACCTCTTGATCATCGCCGACGCCTATGCGCGCGAAATCCTCCAGGTGACGCCAGACGACATCTTTGTCGGTTCGCCTCCGCTCGCCTTCACCTTCGGCCTTGGCGGCCTGGCCATCTTCCCATTGCGCTTCGGTGCGGCGGCCACGTTGCTGGAACAGGCGACGCCGCCCAACATGATCCACATCATCGAGACCTACAAAGCCACCATTTCCTTCACCGCGCCTACCGCCTACCGCGCGATGCTCAAGGCCATGGATGATGGCGCTGACCTGTCCTCCTTGCGCGTCGCCGTTTCGGCCGGCGAGACCCTGCCTGCCCCGGTCTTCGAAGAGTGGACGCAAAAGACCGGCAAGCCGATCCTTGACGGCATCGGCGCCACTGAAATGCTGCACATATTCATCTCCAACCGCTTCGACGACATGAAGCCTGCCTCTACAGGCAAGCCGGTAGGCGGCTATGAGGCGCGCATCGTCGACGACGGGATGAACGAACTGCCGCGTGGCGCAACCGGTAGGCTGGCCGTGCGCGGGCCGACCGGCTGCCGCTACATGGCTGACATCAGGCAGAAGGAATATGTCCGCGACGGCTGGAACCTCACCGGCGACACGTTCATCCAGGACGAGGACGGGTTCTTCCATTTCGCCGCGCGCTCCGACGACATGATCGTCAGCGCCGGCTACAATATCGCCGGGCCCGAGGTCGAGGCGGCGTTGCTGTCGCACGCGGATGTTGCTGAATGCGCGGTGATCGGCGCCGATGATGTCGAACGCGGCCAGATCGTCGAGGCGCATGTCGTGCTGGTGCAAGGTGTTGCGCCGGACGCCATGACCATCAAGCGCCTGCAGGACCACGTCAAGGCGACAATCGCGCCCTATAAATACCCGCGATCGATAAAATTCATCACCGCCCTGCCCAAGACCCAGACCGGCAAGATACAGCGTTTCCGGCTGCGCACGGAGAAAACCCATTGAGCGAGCCATACGATCCTTCGTCCGAAGGCGCACAGATGTCGTTCAAGGAGCGCATGTCCTACAGCGACTATCTGCATCTGGAGAAGATCCTTGACGCCCAGGCACCGCTGTCGTCGGCGCATGACGAGATGCTGTTCATCATCCAGCATCAGACGTCTGAACTCTGGATGAAGCTCGCTCTGCATGAGATCGGCGCCGCGATCCGCTCCATCCGCGCCGACCGTCTTGAGCCGAGCTTCAAGATGCTGTCGCGCGTCGCGCGCATCTTCGAGCAGTTGAACAACGCTTGGGACGTACTGCGAACGATGACGCCCAGCGAATACACCGAGTTCCGCGATTCGCTCGGCCAGTCCTCGGGCTTCCAGTCGTGGCAGTACCGCGCCATCGAGTTCATGGCCGGCAACCGCAACCTCGCCATGCTTGGCCCCCACAAGCATCGGCCGGACCTCACCGAAAAGCTGGAGGCAATTCTGGCCGCGCCGTCGCTTTACGATGAGGCCATCCTGCTGCTTGGCCGTAACGGGTTTGATGTCGGTGCTGATGCCAGGCGTACCGACTGGCGTGAAACGCGCACGGAGAACGAAGAGGTCCTGGTCGCCTGGCAGGCTGTCTATCGCGATCCGCAGCGCTACTGGATGTTCTATGAACTGGCCGAGAAGCTGGTCGATTTCGAGGATTATTTTCGTCGCTGGCGTTTCAACCATGTCACGACAGTCGAACGCATCATCGGCATGAAGCGCGGCACCGGCGGCACGTCCGGCGCCTCCTACCTCAAGAAGATGCTCGAGGTCGAACTGTTTCCCGAACTCTGGAAGGTTCGCACAAGGCTCTGATGTCGGATGGCCCATTTGGAGCAGTGGGCCCATCCGACAAGCAGCCTCCCCGCCTCCAGCGAGGCTGCAACGACCCCCTGTCGCCTCAGGTCACGGCTTCCTTGGTGGCGAAACGTGGATCCTTCCAGGCGCCGCCGCGCAGGATGTCTTCCAGCACCTCAACCGCCTGCCACACATCCTTGTAGCTGACGTAGAGCGGCGTGAAGCCGAAACGGATGGTCGACGGTGCGCGGAAGTCGCCGATCACGCCACGGTCGATCAGTGCCCGCATGACCTGATAGCCATGGTCATGAAGGAATGACACCTGGCTGCCGCGCCTGCTCGCATCGCGGGTGCTCTCCAGCGTCAGGCCGAAGGCGCCGCACTTCGCTTCGACGAGCTGGATGAACAGATCAGTCAACGCGATGCTCTTCTTGCGCAGGGCCGACATGTCGACATCATCCCAGATATCGAGCGCGCCTTTCAGTGCCCGCATCGACAGGATCGGTTGCGTGCCGCACAGGAACCGGCGAATGCCGGTGCCAGCGACATAGCCCCGTTCGAAGGCAAAGGGCCGCGCATGCCCCCACCAGCCGCTCAGCGGCTGGCGGATCTCGCCAAGGTGCCGCTTGGCCGCATAGATAAAGGCCGGCGCGCCCGGACCGCCATTGAGGTATTTGTAGGTGCAGCCGACTGCGAAATCGGCATTGGCCTGGTCGAGCTCGACAGGCAGTGCGCCGGCGGTGTGGCACAGATCCCAGACGATCAGCGCCCCGGCTTCATGCGCCCGGCGCGTCAGCGCCACCATGTCGCGCAGTTCGCCCGACTTGTAGTTGACGTGGTTGACCAGGATGACCGCGACGCGCTCGTCGATCAGCTCTTCGATGCTTGGTGCGTCGACACCTTCGAGGCGCAACACCGCGCCAGGCCGGGTCGAGGCAACGCCTTCGGCCATGTAGAGATCGGTCGGAAAACTGTCGCCCTCGGCGACGATGACCGACCGGTCAGGCCGCATCTCCAACGCCGCATGCAAGATCTTGTAGATGTTGATCGACGTCGTGTCGCAGACCACCGTCTGGCCTGCTGAGGCGCCGATCAGGCGGCCGAGCTGGTCGCCAAGCGTGGTCGGCATGTCGAACCACCCGGCCGTGTTCCACGCACGGATCAGGTCTTGAGCCCATTCCTGGGTGGTAGCCTTCTGAAGCTCATCGAAAACGGCGTGTGAAGCCGCCCCCAGCGAGTTGCCGTCAAGATAGATCACCCCTTTCGGCAGGATGAAACGGTCACGCATCGAACGCAGCGGGTCGGCCGCATCCATCGCCTCGATCGCAGCGAGATCGGGAATTGCACTCATGATCAGTCAGTCCTTGGTTATTCGCGAATGGTTTCCCGCGCGAGCGCGGGCCCGCGGCTGCGCTTCAGGCTCGGCAGTGCCAGCATGGCAAGCACGAACAGGCCGGTGGCGAGCTTGAGATCTGGTGGCGGCATGCCGGCGGCAAGGCAGAACGACACCAACTGGTAGTAGACGATCGCTCCGACAAAGGGCGCCAGCAACTGGCGCCGCACCGTCTGCTTGCCGATGATGGCCTCGCCGATCATCAGGGCGGCAAGGCCGTTGATGAGGATACCCAGGCCCATATTGACGTCGGCAAAGCCTTGCGACTGCACCATCAGCGCGCCGCTGGTCGCCGAGAACGCGCTCGCCAGGCCGACGCCGCCAATTGTCGCCGCCCAGACATTGATGCCTTGCGCTTCGGCCATGTCGGGATTGGCGCCCACCGCGCGGACAGCCGTGCCTTTCTCGGTCTTGAAGAACATGTTGAGCAGCAGGAAGACAACAAGCGCAATCAGGCCCGCAACGATGATCTTGCTGGCCGGAAAACCTGGTCGCGCAAACGGTACCCAGTCGAACACGGTGGGTGAACCGAAGACAGAAAGGTTGGACTTGCCCATGATACGCAGGTTGATGCTGTAGAGCATCGTCATCATCAGGATGCCGGCAAGCAGCGTGTGGATGCGGAAGCGCAGATGGATGAAAGCAGTGCAGCATCCAGCCACAAAGCCCACTGCAAGCGCGGCGGCGATCGCTATCAGCGGCGATGCGCCGGCTGCAAGAAGCACGCCGCAGACGCAGCCACCCAGCGGAAACGCGCCTTCGCTGGTGAGGTCCGGAAAATTCAGCATGCGAAACGGGATCATGATCCCAAGCACGACGAAGGCCAGCAAGAGGCTTTGCGCCAACGTGACGGGAATGATCGAGACGAAACTCGTCAGAATTTCCTGAACAAAACCCATGGTGATCAGCTCGCCAGCAACATGCGGTCGGTCTTGATGGAGAAATGGCCGATGAGGTCGACCACCGTAACCCTGGCCTTCGCCTCTCCGGCCACCTCCAGAAGGACCCGGCCCGCGTCGAGCATGATCACACGGCTGCCATAGTCCACGGCGTGCTGCATGTTGTGGGTCACCATCAGGGTGGTAAGCTTCAGCGCATTCACGGCACGCACCGTCGCCTGCATGACGATCTCTGCGGTGCGCGGGTCGAGTGCGGCCGTATGCTCGTCAAGCAACAGCAGATCCGGCGAACCGCCGACGGCCATGATCAGCGACAGCGACTGTCGCTGGCCACCCGAGAGCAGGTCGACGCGGGTGTCCAGCCGATTTTCAAGGCCGAGGCCCAATATGGACAGGCGTTCCTTGTAGGATGCGAGCCGCGTGGGGTTCAACCCTTGCCGCAGCGTGCGTTTGTGGCTGCGCAAGTCGGCCAGCAGCATGTTCTCCGCCACCGTCATGCTGGCAGCGGTGCCGCGCATCGGATCCTGGAAAACACGGGCCAATTTCGTGGCGCGTTTATGCACAGGCATGTCGGTCACATCGGCGCCATTGATCAGGATATTGCCGGAATCGAGAACAAGGGCACCGGAAATGGCATTGAGCATGCTGCTCTTGCCGGCCCCGTTCGAGCCGATGACGACACCGAAATCGCCCGTGGCGAGCGACAGGTCGAGACCATCGAGCGCCACCTTCTCGTCGGCCTGGCCCTTGTAGAAAACCTTGCGTGCGGATCGGATCTCGAGCAACAGGCCCTCCCGAAAATGGTGGCGGCCCTCGGAGGTGCCGCCACCTGCTTGATGAAGCTCGATGTCAGTCGACGATGCAGCCGCAATCCGCCAGAGAAGCCGGGATTTCGATACCGAACGCGGCCATCGCCTTCTTCGAGATCAGTGCCGCGTGGTCCTTGTAGGCCGGACGCGAAGGCGGGATCGTCCTGGGATCCTTGCCCTTCAGGACTTCCGCGGCGATGTTGCCGGCGTTCACGCCGACCTGTTCGTAGTTGACCGCGAAGCTCGCCGGTACGACACCGCTGCGCACGGCATTGTCGTCCGCATTGACGACCGGAATACCTGCCTGACGCGCTGCCGCCGAGACAGCCGCGATTGCCGGCTGGATGAGGTTCGACGTCGGCCCATAGATCACGTCGGCCTTGCCTGCCAGCGAAGCGATGCGCTGCTGGATGTCGTTGACGTTGTCGATGCCGACCTCGACGACTTCGAACCCGGCCGCGGGTGCTGCTGCCTTGATCTTCTCAAGCAGCGCAACGTCGTTCGCCTCACCCGGATTGTAAGGCACGCCGAAGCGCTTGGCGTTCGGCAGCAGCTTCTTGGTGAAAGCCATGACCGCGGCAACATCTTGAAGGTCGGTCGCGCCGGTCATGCCTTCATCGCCCGAGTCCCATGACGGAACGAGCTTGGCCGCGACCGGATCGGTCACTGCCGCGAAGACGATCGGGATGCCCGATCCGGCAAGCGCCTTCTTGGCGATCTGCGAGACCGGCGTGGTGATGGTGTACATCAGCTTGGGTTGATCCGCCTGCAGCTTGGCTATCATCTGCGGAACCAGCGAGGCATCGAAATTGGTGTGGCTTTCGGTGTAGACGACATCCTTGCCCTCGACGAAGCCATTCGCGGTGAGCGCCTTCTTGAAACCGGCAATGGCTGCGTTCAGCTGCGGGTGCTCGCCGAAATTGGCGATGCCGATCTTGATCGGATCGGCGACGGCGGCGCCGAGGCTGACTGCGAGAGCGCCGGCCATGATCAATCCCGACAGCCAAGCGGATTTCGACTTCAACATCATTTCCTCCCAGATTTGATTAGCGCCGCGCACAAAACGGCTGCTGAAGCGATCATGGTCAGTCGCTCCGCGCATGTCAAACATTATATATAATTCTTGCCATCCATTCGTATCATATATAATTTCCAGAGCTCAGATAGTGGACCGAACGCGATGCAGGACCAGAAGAACTCCACAAAGACGGAGGCGGCCTATCAACTGCTGCGGCGAGACATACTCACCACCCGCCTCATGCCCGGTGCGCCGCTCAAGCTGAGTGCGTTGCGCGGCATCTATGGTGTCGGCTGGACGCCGCTGCGCGAAGCGCTGTCTCGGCTCGAAGCCGAACGCCTGGTCACAGCCATCAGCAATCGCGGCTTTGCCGTCGCTCCCGTGTCGCGGGCTGAACTCGAGGATCTGGCACGCGCAAGAATGGTTGTTGAGATCCCCCTGTTCCTGGAATCGATCGAGAAAGGCGGCAGCAAGTGGGAAGATGCGGTGGTCACCGCCCATTACCGGCTATCGCGCTGCAAGACCGCCGTCGACGATCCTTCCGATGCTGCCGTCGACATGTGGGACGAGAACCATGAAGCCTTCCACGCGGCACTTCTCAGTGCCGCGACATCGAGTTGGCTGTTGCGATTCCGCTCGACCATCTCGGATCAGCTGCGCCGGCATCATCGATTTCTTGGACTGGCACCGACATTGCGCGCCGCCGCCGGGCTCAAGGATGGCTACGAAGAGGCAATGGACGCACTGCGCGAGGCGATTGCGATCGAACACCACACCGCGATCATGGAGGCGGCGCTCGACCGTGATATCGACCGGGCAAAGGCGCTGATGACCGCGCACATCGGCTACACGCTGCATGTCTATGTCCACAGCGAAGACAGCGGAGCGAACAAATACGCCGCGCGCGCCGGCAGCCTGAAAGCGGTCGGTGGATGATTTCAACGCCGCCGCGTCGTCCAACGCTCGACGAGATCGCTGCCGCCCGGGACCGGCTGGCCGCCGCCCTTTGCAGCGAGCAGGCGACCGGCAATATCGTCTGCGTCATTTCAGGCGGAAACATTGATGCCGGCGCGTACGCGCAAGTGCTGGCGGGAGAAATCCCCTCGGCTTGATGCGACGGCGCTATCGGCGACCATCATGTTGGCATTTTGGCTTCGTTTCGTTCACGGGCGAGCGAGATAAAGTCCTGCAGCCGTATGGATTGCGATGCGTTTCTTGCGCAGGATAGCGAACCGTACCAAATTCCAGAAATCGTTTGGGAAGATGGAAAAGCCGAATGGATTCAGTTCGATAACGTCGAACCTTGAAATCCGCGGATGTCGCTGCACCTAGCCGGGCGAGGAGCATATGGTTTCCGCAGTCTCACCATATTCATTAAACTTTAAACGGTTGCGGAACACAAATGGAACAGATAGTGTTTGTTCTGGGTTTGTTTTTCTGATTCCGGTTTCAGATCCCATCTTCGAAACCCCTGGGGGCCGCCATGCTGACGCGCAAGCAACATGAACTGCTGATGTTCATTCATGAACGGCTGAAGGAAAGCGGTATCCCCCCATCGTTCGACGAAATGAAGGAGGCGCTCGATCTTGCCTCCAAGTCCGGAATTCATCGGCTGATCACGGCGCTCGAGGAGCGCGGCTTCATTCGCCGGCTACCCAACAGGGCGCGCGCGCTGGAAGTGCTGCGGCTTCCCGATTCCATCGCACCCGGCCTCAACGCGGCGCGCAAATTTTCTCCGAGCGTGATCCAGGGCAGCCTTGGGCGACAACTCAAGCCAGCACCGTCACGCATGTCTTCGGCCAGCAATGACGACGACGCGGTTGCCGCTGTGTCCATTCCAGTCATGGGCCGCATCGCCGCCGGTGTGCCGATCGATGCCATCCAGCACCAGACCCATTCCATCTCGGTGCCGCCAGACATGATCATGGGCGGCGACCACTATGCGCTCGAGGTCAAGGGCGACTCGATGATCGAGGCTGGCATCTTCGACGGCGATACCGTCATCATCCGCAACGCCGACACTGCCAGCCCCGGCGAGATCGTCGTGGCGCTTGTCGACGAGGAAGAAGCGACGCTGAAGCGCTTCCGCCGCAAAGGCGCCTCGATCGCCCTGGAGGCCGCCAACCCGGCCTATGAAACCCGTATCTTCGGACCGGACCGGGTCAAGGTGCAAGGCAAGCTCGTCGGATTGATCCGGCGTTATTGAGCCGGCGCAGCAGCAGGTTTGTCGGGCTTGAGATAGGGCGGTAGTCCCCTCGCCTCGCGTGAGAATTTTCGTTGCTCGTGCCAAGGCCGGTACGGTCTGTCGACCGCGAAGCTTATTTTCGGCCGCGAAGTCGCTGATTGCGGATCGAAGAAAACAGCGGCGCTTCCCGTGCGGGCGAGTTGTCGTTTGGTGACAACGAGAACCGTCGGATTGCGGCAAGGGTCGTAGCCCGTCGCGTCGTTGATGACGATCAGATCGGAAAAACGACAGGCTTTCCAAGCTTTCTTGCGATCCTCGACATAGGCCACGATAGCGCCGGACGGGTGTCGGGCAACGCACATGTCATCACTGCAGTAGAAAGGTGCGCCCCACGGCAAGTCGGCGGCATCGGCGATGTCGAATTGCTGATCATTTTTGCCAAAGGTCTCCGGCTTGATGATCGTTTCGGATTTCAGAGCACGCTTCCAGTTGTCGACCGTGAATTCGTTGGGACGTGCCCGGCTGACAGCGAGTTCGCCACCGCCGATTGACAATGCCACCAGCCGCGCATCTTCCGAGATCAGGACATCGGGCGCGCGCGTTTCGGAAATCGTCAGCAGGCCGGCAAGCGCGAACGGCAGTGACGCCAGCCGCAGCCATGTTGTCGCCATCGTCGCTATGATCAGCGCGACAGTCACCAGCAAGACGGATTGCAAGGAAATCAACCCGACCGCGTCGATCGGCGAACGCTCGGAGAACCAGGCTGACAGCGCGATCATCGCTGTCAGCCCCTTGCCCATGACATAGAGGAACGGCCCGTCGGCGCCGAATGGCATTGCCAGCGCACTGAAGACCGCAAAGGGCATGACGATCACTGACACGACCGGCATGATGGCCAGATTGGCGAACAGACTGAGTGGCGACACGCGCTGAAAATGCCAGATCGCAAAGAATGCCGTGGCGCTTCCGGCAATGATGGACGTCATGGCGAGGCCACCGGTCGCCAGCAGCAGTTTTCGCGTAAGGAAGCCGGACAGGGATCGTCGCGGCGGCGGCGCGGTGGTCTTGCGCGCGCGGTAGTCGGACCAGCCGGCGTAGGCACCAACGAGCGCGGCGGTCGCCGCGAAGGACATCTGGAAACTTGGGCCGACCACCTCATGCGGCGACACGATGAGGACGGCGACGGCCGAGATAGCGAGGTTGCGCATTGTCAGTGCGGCTCTATCGAACAGCACGGCGATCAGCATCACCGCAAGCATGATGAAACTGCGCTCGGCGGCAACGACGACGCCCGAGACAACGAGATAGGCGGCGATTGAGAATAGCGCGGCGGCGGCGGCGTATTTCTTGACCGGCCGCCGCGATGAAAAATCAGGAAACAGAGCAAAGGCGCCGCGCATCAACATCATGATCGTGCCGGCGACCAGCGCCATGTGCAGGCCTGAAATGGAGATGACGTGATAGATTCCGGTGCGCCGCATCGCCTCGTTGATCTCTTCGGGAATCCCTGCGCGAACGCCGACGACGAGCGCGGCGGCAATCTCGCCCTCTGCGCCACCGATGCTGGCACGGATATGATCCGCTATGGCTTCGCGCGCGTTTTCAATCGACGACCCAAGCCGCGCCGCAAACGGCATATCGTCGGAAGGAACGATCGTCGGATTGCTGAGGAAGAAGCCGCTGGCGCCAATGCCGGCGAAATAGCTGTCAAACGAGAAATCATAGCTGTCCGGACGCACCGGGCCAGTGGGTGGCAAGAGCCGTACATAGCCGGTGATCTGAGAACCGGCGGCCATGTCGGAGGGTATTTTCCGCGCGGAAAGGCGGACCCGCTCGGGTGCGTAGCGTAGCGTTGGCCTTGCCGTGGATAGGACATCGATCGTCAGGCGGGCGCGGCCATTCGGCATCTGGTCGATCGAGACGACACGCCCCGTCAGCCGCGTCGAGATTTCGGAACCGAGGATCTGCGTTCCGGCGCGCCATGTTTCGACCTTGGCGCCAAGCACGCCAAGCGCGCAAAGCAGCGCCATCATGAAACACAAATGGGTCTTACGATAGGACCGTGAGAGCAACGCGCACGATGCTGCCAGGAAAACGACAGCGACAATTTTCGGAAAGCCCGGTTCCTCCGCCAGCGAGAAATATCCAATCACGCCGAGCGCAAGGAATACCGGCACGAGCAGAAAGGCTACGCCGCGATCAAGCTCAAGGTTGGCTGCGGACACCACCATGCCGCGGCAGCCGGATAACGAAAGGCGGCCGAATTTCCGGTGCAGCCGCTCGAATGCGCCGGTCTGCGGAATTGGATCAGCCGTGGGTATTACAGGGCGCGCACGATCGTCACCGGGACGCGATAGGGGTGGCGCTGCCGGCGTCGGCGGAGCCGCCACGGTGGGTGCAAACAAGAACCACTCGCTGACGCCGGTGACGGCATCCTCGCTCTCGTCGGTACCCCGGCTTCCTCCAGCCATCGGGTCTGCCCCTTGCGCCCTCGACCTCCTATGCTACATGAACGCGCAACGCGCGAAAGTCCGCGAACCAGACAAGTCTCACACGCCTTCCGAGAGTCCCATGTCCGACAAGGTCATCACCCGTTTTGCTCCCTCACCCACCGGCTACCTGCATATTGGTGGCGCGCGCACGGCGCTGTTCAACTGGCTGTACGCAAAGCACACCAATGGCACGATGCTGCTGCGCATCGAGGATACCGATAGGGAGCGTTCGACGGATGCCGCGACCGCGGCTATTCTCGACGGACTTTCCTGGCTGGGCCTGACCTGGGACGGCGAGCCTGTGTCGCAGTTCGAGCGTGCGCCGCGCCACCGTGAGGTGGCCGAGGACCTGGTGCGCATGGGCAAGGCCTATTATTGCTATGCCACCCCTGCCGAGCTTGATGCCATGCGCGACGCGGCGCGGGCCAAGGGGCTGCCGCCTCGTTATGACGGACGCTGGCGTGATCGCGACCCGTCCGAGGCACCTCCCGGTGCCAAGGGTGCAATCCGCGTCAAGGCGCCGACCGAGGGCGAGACCGTGGTGCACGACCGCGTGCAGGGCGAGGTACGATTCCCCAACAAGGATCTCGACGATTTCATCATCCTGCGTTCGGACGGCAACCCGACATACATGCACGCCGTCGTCGTCGACGACCACGACATGGGCGTCACCCATATCATCCGTGGTGACGATCACCTGACCAATGCCGCCCGCCAGACCGTGATCTACAACGCCATGGGCTGGGACGTGCCGTCGATGTCGCACATCCCGCTGATCCATGGCGCCGATGGCGCCAAGCTGTCGAAGCGGCATGGCGCGCTCGGCGTCGAGGCCTATCGCGCCATGGGTTACCTGCCCGAGGCATTGCTCAACTATCTGGCACGGCTTGGCTGGAGCCATGGCGACGACGAGGTCATGTCGATCAAGGACATGATCTCCTGGTTCGATATCGGCGACGTCAACAAGGGTGCGGCCCGCTTCGATTTCGCCAAGCTCGAGGCGTTGAACGGCGTCCATATGCGCCGCATGAGCGATGCCGAGCTGTTCGATATCTTCATCGCCACATTGCCCTATCTCGAGGGCGGCCCGGCCATGGCTGCGCGCCTCGACGACAAGCACAAGGCGCAGTTGCTGGCTGCATTGCCGGGCTTGAAGGAGCGCGCCAAGACGTTGGTCGAACTGGTCGATGGCGCGGCCTTCCTGTTTGCCACACGACCACTGCCAATCGACGATAAGGCAGCCGTGGTGCTCAATGACGACGCCCGCAAGATCCTGCGGGGCGCTCACGAAGCTTTGAACACGCTTTCGGGCGACTGGACGGCTGCCGCAGCGGAGGCCGCGATTCGTGACTACGCACTGGCTGGCGGCCACAAGTTAGGGGCCGTGGCCCAACCGCTGCGCGCTGCATTGACCGGGAAAAGCACTTCGCCGGGAGTGTTCGACGTGCTTGCCGTGCTGGGGCGCGAGGAGAGCCTGGCGCGCATAGCGGATCAAATCGATTAGGAGCAAACTGGCCCAAGAAGATTGGCATTGAAAGGCGCGTTTCGCAGTGCAACATTAGGCCTTGGCCCAATCTGGCACGCACCCCCAAAATGCGGTGGAGAAGACGCGCATTCCGGTGATTTCGACGTGTCGCTTTGCAGAATTTTGCCTTTGCCGGCATGAGGAAACAACAAGGAGTTTGCAATGACCGAAGCTGCGACAAAACTGGAATTGGGCGCCAAAACCCAAGAGGCTACGGCAAAGCTGGAATTCGCGGGCAAAACTCATGAGTTCAAGGTGCGAAGCGGCTCTGTCGGCCCCGACGTCATCGACATCGCCACCCTCTACAGCACCACCGGCGCCTTCACCTATGACCCTGGCTTCACCTCGACGGCCAGCTGTGAGTCGGAAATTACATTCATCGACGGCGACGCCGGCATCCTCCTGCATCGCGGCTACCCGATCGACCAGCTGGCCGAACATGGCGACTTCCTCGAGGTCTGCTATCTCCTGCTCTACGGCGAGTTGCCGACCAAGGCGCAGAAGGACGATTTCGACTACCGCGTGACGCGCCACACCATGGTGCACGAGCAGATGTCGCGCTTCTTCACCGGCTTCCGCCGCGATGCGCACCCGATGGCGGTCATGTGCGGCGTGGTCGGCGCCCTGTCGGCCTTCTACCACGACTCCACCGACATCTCGGACCCGTATCAGCGCATGATTGCCTCCATGCGGCTGATCGCCAAGATGCCGACTATCGCGGCCATGGCCTATAAATACCACATCGGCCAGCCCTTCATTTACCCGAAGAATGAGCTGAACTTCGCGGCCAACTTCCTGCATATGTGCTTTGCCGTGCCGTGCGAGGAATACAAGATCAACCCGGTGCTGGCGCGCGCCATGGAGCGCATCTTCATCCTGCACGCCGATCACGAGCAGAATGCCTCGACCTCGACGGTTCGTCTCGCGGGCTCGTCCGGCGCCAACCCGTTCGCTTGCATCGCCGCCGGCATCGCCTGCCTGTGGGGCCCGGCTCACGGCGGCGCCAATGAAGCGGCGCTGAACATGCTGGGCGAGATCGGCCATGTCGATCATATCCCGGAATTCATCGCCCGCGCCAAGGACAAGAACGATCCATTCCGCCTGATGGGCTTTGGCCACCGCGTCTACAAGAACTACGATCCTCGTGCGAAGATCATGCAGAAGACCGCGCATGAGGTTCTGGGCGAACTCGGCATCAAGGACGATCCGCTGCTCGATATAGCCATGGAACTGGAAAAGATCGCGCTGACCGATCCCTACTTCATCGAGAAGAAGCTCTACCCGAATGTCGACTTCTATTCCGGCATCACGCTGAAGGCGCTGGGCTTCCCCACCACCATGTTCACCGTGCTGTTCGCAGTCGCCCGCACCGTCGGCTGGATCGCGCAGTGGAAGGAGATGATCGAGGATCCGCGCCAGAAGATCGGCCGCCCACGGCAGCTCTACACCGGTGCGCCGGAGCGGGACTACGTGCCGATCGCCAAGCGCTGATTCGGAGAGTTCCCTTGATCGAAAAAGGCGCCTTTCAGAGCGCCTTTTTCATATGGCGAAGCACAACGCCTGCCGCGATCTCGCCTGACGGCTTGTCCGCTGCCATGCGCCTCGCGACTTCGGCAAAACCGTCCTTTTGCCAGGCACGATAGGCGGTGTCTGAAAAGAGGCTTTCGAGCTGGCGCGCCAGATAGCGCGGCCGAACATATTGGTTGTAGTGCTCAGGCACGATCGCCTGATCGGCGATCAGGTTGGGCAAGGCCGCGCTCCAGATGGTGACCAGCCCCTGAACCACACGCATGACCGGATCAAGCCGGTAACACGAGATCATCGGTACTCCAGACAACGCCAGCTCCAGCGACACCGTCCCCGACGCGATCAGCGCGGCATCCGCCTTGCCGAAGGCCTGCCATTTGCGTTCGGGATCGAGGATGATCTCCGGCTTCTCATCCCAGCGCGCGACCGAAGTTCTTACCAGGTCTGCGACATGCGGCACCGTCGGCAAAAGCAGACGCAAGCGGTGTCCGCGCGCACGCAGGACCGAGACAGTCTCGCCGAACGGGCCGATAAGCCGGCTCACCTCGCCGCGCCGCGAGCCCGGCAGCACCAGCAGTGTCTTGACACGATCACCGGACAGATCGCGCGGCAGGCTTTGCCTCTTGGCGGCGCCCAGCACGTCCGGGTCATGCGCAAGACGGTGCCCGACATAGGTGCCGGGCGGGCCGTTCAGACGGCTGAGTTCCTTCACCTCGAAAGGCAGGATGCAGAGAATGTGATCGACGTAGGGCTTCATCGCCACCGCCCTGCCCGGTCGCCAGGCCCAGACGCTGGGGCAGACATAGTGGATGATCGGGATCGACGGATTGGCCGCGCGGACCTTCCTGGCTACGCGCAGCGAAAAATCCGGGCTATCGATGGTGATGAGGCAGTCGGGCTTTTCGCCGGCGACAGCACTTGCCGTCTGGTTGATCCGCCGCATCAGGCGCGGCAGATCGCTCAGGATGGCGCTGAGCCCCATCAGCGCAATCTCGGACCCTTCGAACAGCGGCACCAGCCCGAGCGCCTGCAGATGCCGCCCGCCGATGCCGACGAGTTGCACCTCGCGCCCGGTCATGCGCTTCAGGGCCTGTATGATATCGGCGCCGAGCACGTCACCGGACTCCTCACCGGCCACGATGGCGATCTTCAGGGGCTTCTCAGCTGCCATGCGTCCGCTCCGCGGCAGGCAGGCCGACCACGAACAGGCCGAGCGCATTGGCGCGCTCGACGACGACGGGACCTTCGAGGATCAGCGAATGACCGGCTTCGACGGCAATGCCGGCGAGCCCGGCGGCATGCGCCGCCTCGACCGTGCGCGGGCCGATGGAGGGCAGATCGGCGCGCAACTCCTGTCCAGGCTTGGCGCATTTGACAAGGACACCGCGTGCCTTGCCAGCCAGCCTGCCATGGTCGCGCAACTGCTTGGTCCGATCGAGCAGTCCACTGGTACCCTCGATGCCTTCCAGGGCGATCGCGCGGCCGCCGATCGCAATGGCCGCCTGGCCGATGTCCAGCGCGCCGATGGCTTTTGCAGCCGCGTATGCTGCCTCGATATCGCGCCAGTCCGACTTTCGCGGCAATGCCTTGGTCAGCGGCCCTTCGGTCGCGACAAGTCGGGGCACGACCTCATGCGCGCCGACGACTTTAACGCCGCGCGCCTCCAGGCCTCGGGTCAGGATCTTCAACAGGCCGTCGTCACCGCGCGCAAGCGCCATGACCACGGAAGGTATCACAGCCAGCAAGCTAAGGCTCCACCGCATGTCGACCAGCCGCGGTCGGCGCCTGATCTCGCCCGCAAGAACCAGATGGCTGATCTGTCGGCGCCGCAGCAATGCGACCAGCGCGCCAATGTCTTCCAGGGCGAGGCTTTCGTGCTCGTAGGGCGTCAGGTCGGATTGGCGGTCGGCCTGACCTTCGATCAGTATGATGACCGGCCGATGTCCGCCCTCTGCCAGGCCTTCAGCGACTTCGACTGGCAGGCTGCCGCCACCTGCGATGATGCCGACCCTGTCGCCCGGCGCGAGTACGAGACCCGTTCCAGCGACCTCAGTCTTCGTCATCGGCATCGTCGCCATCGCCACCCTTGAGCGACGGAACGGCATAGTGCCGCTTGCCGCGGCTGGAGATGAAATCGATGATCTTCATGGCTGTCGGCGACGAGCCGAATTCGGCCTTGGCGAATTCAATGTTCTCGCCGACGGTGCGGCTGCGATCGAAGATCGTCCGGTACGCCTTGCGCAGCAGGTGGATTTCGGAACGCGGCAGGCCGGAGCGCTTCAGCCCAATGATGTTCAACCCGCGCAGGCTGGCGCGATTGCCGACCGCGATGGCATAGGGGATGACGTCACCGACGATTGCCGAACAGCCACCCAGAAAGGCATTGTCGCCGATGCGCACGAACTGATGAACGGCGGTCAGGCCACCAATATAGACGTTGTTGCCGATCTCGCAGTGCCCGCCCAGCGTCGCTCCGTTGGCGAAAGTCGCGTTGTTGCCCACGATGCAATCATGAGCGATGTGGGCATAGGCCAGGAAATTGCCGTTGTCGCCGATCGTCGTTTCGCCACGGCTGGAATCCGTGCCCAGGTGCATGGTGACGCCTTCGCGGATCGTGCAATTCTTGCCGATGACCAGCGTGGTGCGACCGCCCTTGTGCTTGGTGTTCTGCGGTGGTGCGCCCAATGTCGCCATCGGGTAGACCTTGGTTCCGGCACCGATGGTTGTCGCGCCCATCACTGAGACATGGCTGACCAGTTCGACGTCTTCGCCGATGACTGCGTCCGCGCTGACGTGGCAGAACGGCCCGATGCGAGCGCCTTCGCCGATTTGAGCGCCTGTCTCGATGACCGACGAAGGATGGATCAGGGTCTGGATTTTCATAAGCATTCGGTCGTCAGTCGCTCGTCACCATCATCGCCGAGATATCCGCTTCGGCGGCCTTGGCGCCGTCGACCAGAGCCTCGCAGGCGAATTTGAGAAGGTTGCCGCGTTTCTTGATTTTCTTCACATAAATTTTCAGTTGGTCGCCGGGAACGACCGGTTTACGGAATTTGGCATTGTCTATGGTCAGGAAATAGACCAGCGAAGGTTTTGAAGCGCCAAGACTGCGTATGCAGATGGCGCCGGCCGTCTGCGCCATCGCCTCGACGATCAGCACGCCGGGCATTACCGGCTGATCGGGGAAATGACCTTGGAAATGCGGCTCGTTTATGGTCACGTTCTTGATGCCGATGGCGGACTCGTCGCCATCGATGTCGATGATGCGATCGATCATCAGGAACGGATAGCGGTGCGGCAGGAGCTTCATCAACCCCATTATATCGACCGCTTCGAGCGTCGTTGCCGCCACCATATCAGCCATTGCCTCCGTCACCCTGTTTGCGCGTCCTGGCAAGTCTACGCAGTGCGGCTATCTCCCGCATGGCTTCCGCCATTGGCTGTGCAGGGTACCCTCCCCAAATCTCGCCGGCAGGAACATTGCTCATGAATCCACTTCTCGCGGCAAGCTTGGCCCCTGTTCCGATCGTCAAGTGATCCGCAAGCCCGACACCACCGCCCATGGTGACGTTGTCACCCACGGTTACGGAGCCCGAAATACCCGAAAGTCCGGCCACGATGCAATTGCGACCTATGCGGACGTTATGGGCGATCTGCACCAGATTGTCGATCTTGCTGCCCTGGCCGATGACCGTATCGGACATCGCGCCGCGATCGACCGTGGTGTTCGAGCCAATCTCGACGTCGTCCTGGATGACGACGCGCCCAATCTGCGGTACACGTTCCGGGCCCTTGGCCCCGGCAACGAACCCAAAACCATCCTGACCGATCCTGGCCCCGCCATGGATGATCACGCGATTGCCAATCAGCGCGTACTGGATGCTCGCACCTGGGCCGATATAGCCGTCGCGGCCGATCTGGCAGGACGGGCCTATGACAGCGTTGGGGGCGATGATGGTTCCGCTGCCGATGGACGCGCGAGGTCCAACGACCGCACCGGCTTCGATGATCGCGCCAGCCTCGACATGGGCAGTCGAATCGACATGCGCATGTGGCGAAACGCCGGTTTCGCTGGTGATCGGCCCCGGTGTCGCCGCTGTGGGAAAAAGCAGGCGTCCAACAAACGCAAAGGCCTGCTGCGGGCGCGGATGGATGAGAACCGCAATGCCCGCGGGCGCCTTGCCGGCAAATTCGGCAGGGCACAGGACGGCTGCCGCCCGCAAGGACGGCATCAGTGCGATGTTGCGTCTGCCGTCGACAAAGACAAGCGCGTTCTCGCCGCCTTCGCTTGCGGGCGCCAGGGCATCGATCGGTACATGGGAGTGGTCGGAATCGACAAGCACGGAGCCGGTCAGATTCGCGACTTCGCCCGCCGTGTACCGGCGTGAGGGCGCGAAGAACACCGGATCGGTCATTCCAGAAGCTATATCCAGCTAGGTCGGGGCACTTTCTTCCGGACCAAAACGGTCCGGAAGCATTCTTGCCCGCGGATCAGAAACGGGTCGCTATGCCGAAGTTGAATTCCTGCACATTGTCGGTCGGCTGTTTTTTGACCGGGATCGCGTAGTCGATGCGGATCGGACCAAAGGGCGACGCCCACATCAAGCCGACGCCGACAGAAGCGCGCAATTGCATGTCTGCTGACCCCGGCAACACCAAACCAGAGGCGAGTTTGCTGCCATAGAGGGTTGCCGCATCGGCGAACACCGCACCGCGAAGACCGAAGCTCTCAGGAATGACCGGCATCGGGAACTGGGCCTCGGCCGAAGCGTTGAAATAGGTCGTGCCGCCCAAATGATCGCCGCTGTTATCATTGGCAATCGGACCGATGCCACCATAAGCAAAACCACGGATCATGCGGTCTGTGCTCTGGAACTGATCGAAAATACGTAGCCCGCCGCTACCGTAGCCTTCGACATATCCAGCACCGCCCGACACCAGGCCGACAAGGTCCAACTGTTCCGAAAGTGTCTGATAAACGCTCCCGCGCGCCGTCAGCTTCACGAACTTCGCATCGCCGCCAAGACCAGCCACTTCGACGCTGGTATTTGCATAGAGGCCTTCGTGCGGGTTCTTCATATCGTCGATAGTGTTGTAGACCAGTCCGACGCTTACCGATGACTTCAACCAAGGACTTTCCGCAATGCCCTGCTGGATAGCGGTGGAGATGGTACACAGGCTAGGATCGTAGACCCCGCTGCTGTTCAGGCAGCCATTAGCGTAGGTGTATTTCTCTTGGGCGATATTATACGCCAACTGCGTCGATATGCTGTTGGTGATCGGCAGCCCGAAGCGCACCGTTGCCCCAGTCGTTACGGAGTTGTAGTGGTCATAATTCCGGGTCTGACTGAAGATATCGAAGCCAGCCGCAATGCGCCGCCCAAGGAAATAAGGCTCGGTGAACGACAGACCGTAGTCGCGCGAGTTCTTGCCGCCACCCGCCGAAATCTTGATGAACTGACCACGGCCGAGGAAGTTGCGCTCAGTGATCGAGCCTTCAACGGTCGGACCTGGCGTGTCGCCACCGGTCGAATAGCCGGCACCAACCGAGAACTCGCCGGTCGACTTCTCGACGACATCGACGACCAGCACGACCTGATCGGGCTGGGAACCCGGCACCGTGGAAATGTCGACCTTCTCAAAGTAGCCAAGAGCCTCAAGCCGCTTCTTCGCGCGCTGGATGAGAACCTGGTTGAAGGCATCGCCCTCGCTGACATCGAACTCACGGCGAATGACGTAGTCGCGCGTACGATCGTTGCCGCGGATTTCGATGCGCTCGACATAGGCCTTGGTGCCCTGGTCGACCGTGTAGACAACCGAAATGGTGTGGTTTTCGAAGTTGCGGTCGCCGCGCGGCGTCACCTGGGCGAAAGCATAGCCCGAACCCGCGACCTTTTCGGTCAGCGCAATGATCGAGTCTTCGACCTTCTTGGCGTTGTAGACGTCGCCCTTCTGCGTCTCGACCACCGACTGGAGCGCCTTGCCGTCGACTTCCGGGATCGTGCTTTCGACGCTGATGTCGCCAAAATTATAACGATCGCCTTCCTGCACGGTGATTGTAACCGTGTACTTGTTGGTCGAGCTGTCGAGCTCGCCGACTGCGGACACGACCTGGAAGTCGGCATAGCCGTGATTGTAGTAGAAGCGGCGCAGCAGTTCCTGGTCGGCGCGCAGCTTGTCCTCGTCGTAGACGTCGTCGCGCAGCACGAACGAAAGCCAGGACGAGCGTTTGGTGTTGATCACGTCCGACAGACGGCGGCTCGAATAGGCGCTGTTGCCGACGAAATTGATCGCGGTGATCTGCGTGCGGCCGCCTTCATTGATGTTGAAGACAACGTTCACACGATTGTCGCCGAGCTGCATGACTTGCGTCGTCACGGCTGCGTCGTCGCGGCCAATACGCTTGTAAGCGGCCTTCACCGCCTCAACGTCGGAATCAAGAGTGGCCTGAGAGAACGTGCCGCGCGGCTTCAGCTGCACCGCGGCTTCAAGGGCATTGTCCTTGAGCTTCTTGTTGCCCTGGAAAAGGACCTGGTTGACGACCTGGTATTCGGCAACCTTGACGACCAGGGTCGAACCGACTTGATTGATCTGCACGTCCGAAAACAGCCCGGTGCCGAACAGAGCCTTGATCGCGGCATCGATATCAGCGCCGGAGAACGCCTTGCCTGGCTTGATCGCGATGTAGTTGCGGATGGTCTCGGCGTCGATACGCTGATTGCCGCTGACCTCAACCCTGCTGACAACCGCCGCCTCGGCGGCAGATGTGGCAACAAACTGAACAGTGAGCGCGCCAGGCACGACCAGAGCCGCGGACATGGCAACCGCGGACGCGGCGCTCAGAAACTTGGATGCTGCCTTCATCGGGCTTTATAACCTTTTTCTCGAAGTCCCCACGGCGAGAAAACCGGACGTGCGGTCATTTCCCCTACCGTATTAACCGGATTTTCCCTACACGCAAGGCTTCTGGTTAATTTGTATTTACTTAACCCTGATGCGTGGCTTTCGCGTCACGCATATCCCCACGCATGGTAAACGCCGTCTCAACATAGGCTGTGCCAAAGCCAAATTTCTTCATGATTTCAGCATCCAAACAGATCGTTCCAGAAAACGAAACCCATAAAGCACAGCACGAGAATCATGCCGGCCCTATAGGCCATTTCCATCATCCGCTCCGACACTGGCCGTCGTATGACTGCCTCAACGCCGTAGAACAAGAGATGCCCGCCGTCGAGGGGGGGAATCGGCAAAAGGTTTAAAATACCTATGCCGACAGAGAGCAGCGCGACCAGTTGCACGAGCCATTCGAAGCCCAGCTTTGCCGCCTTGCCTGCCATGTCCGCGATCTTCACCGGGCCGCCAAGCTGGCATTTGTCTTCCCGCCCAACGACAAACCGCTGCAGGAACTGGCCCGTGCGCTGGATGATATGGCCGGTTTCCTCGACCGCCGCCGTCAATGCGCCAGCGGGACTGTAGGTGATCAGCCGGGGCTGCCCGAGTTCCTTGTTGTTGACGACACCGATCACCGCCACCTTGACCTTGTTGCCCAGCGCGTCGTCCTGCTCCATCAGCCGCGGCGTCGCCGTCACGGTGACTTCCTTGCCGTCGCGCAGCATGACGAAGGTGATGGTGTCGCCGGCGCGGCCTGAAACCATTCGCTGGACGTCAGCGAAGGTCTCGACCTTGCTTCCGTCGACACTGACGAATCGGTCGCCGGGAAGAATCCCGGCCTTGGCCGCCGGGCTTTCTGCGGTGACCTCGGCCACCATCGGCTCCGAGACATAGCGGCCATAGGCGGCAAACAGCACGGCAAAGACCGCGATCGTCAGCAGGAAATTGAACAGCGGGCCGGCGACCACCGTCGCCGCGCGCTTCCAGATCGGCTGCGTGTGGAAGGCGACCTTGCGCTCTTCGTCGGTCAGCGTTTCGATGTCTTCGGAACTCGGCTGGCTCGACGTGGCATTCATATCGCCGACGAATTTGACATAACCGCCGAGCGGTATGGCGCACAGTTTCCAGCGCGTGCCATGGCGATCGTTGAACCCGAACAATTCCGGGCCGAAGCCTATCGAGAAGGCTCTCACGCCAATGCCGCACCAGCGGCCAACCAGATAGTGACCCATCTCATGGACGAACACCACCACGGTCAAAACGAACAGGAAGGGCACGAGCGTGCCGAGGATAAAGCCCTCCGTGCTGAAGGCCGCGTGAAGAATATCGTTCAAGTCATGCCCTCATATTCTTCCGCAGCGCAGGCCACGCCGCGACTGTCACATCAATCGAGGCGAATCCATGGCGCTTGTGCGCCTAATCATGGAACGGTGCCATCAAGCTGGGAACAGCCCGTGTGCCGGATGCTCGGCGGTGGCCGAAATCCAGCCAATGACGTACAGGGCGAAAGCTGCCGCGACAAGCCCGTCGACCCGGTCCATGACGCCGCCGTGGCCCGGTATGAGGGTGCTCGAATCCTTGCGACCGTGCCGGCGCTTGACCCATGATTCGAAAAGATCGCCAGCCTGCGCCACGATTGAAAGCACGAGCGCCACAAGGCCGAGCAGTGCCAGGTTGCCGGCACCGGCAACGGCAGCCAGGACGAGCCCCGCGACAACGCCACCGACAGCGCCGCCAAGGGCGCCGCTGCGCGTCTTGCCGGGCGAGATCGATGGCGCCAGTTTCGGCCCACCAACAGAGCGGCCGACGAAATAGGCGAAGATATCGGTTGCCCAGACCACAGCGAACAGGAACAGAATGGCGATGAGGCCAGAACGGTCGCCATCACGCAACAAGGCAAGCGACAGGCCGGAGAAAGCTGCATAGGCGACGCCGGAGGCATCCCATTGCCCGGCCCCTCTTACGTGGGCAGCAACCGCGGTGATGACGACCAGGGTCGCGACAAGAGGCAGCAGCAAGGATGCAGACACGTCTGAAATCAGGGCGCCGATGAAAACCAGCACAAGTGCTTCCGGAAGGGCGCCAAGGCCCCCACCGCCCGCGGGGCGGCTCATGCGCGTCCACTCGTAGAAGATTACGCCGGCGATAACGGCGCAGAGCAGCCGGAACGGCAATCCACCGAGCCACGTCAAACCAAGCGCAACGATAGCAAGCACGACAGCCGAAATGATACGCAGCTGAAGATTGCTCATCCCGCGGCCGGTCGCGAAGCGACGTCTTGCGAGCCCAGTCCGCCAAAGCGGCGTTCGCGGCTGGCAAAATCGCGCAAGGCCTCCGCAAGGTGCTCATGGCTGAAATCGGGCCAGTAGCATGGCAGGAAGACGAGCTCGCTATAGGCAGCCTGCCACAGAAGGAAGTTCGATAGCCGGAGCTCGCCGCTGGTGCGGATAACCAGCTCCGGGTCGGGAATACCTTGCGTGTCGAGACAGCCGGCGAAGCTCTCGGCGGTGATCGCCTCACTGTCGATCTCACCGCGCGCCACGGCCTGCGCGAGCTTGCGCGCGGTACGCACGATCTCATCACGCCCGCCATAGTTGAAGGCAATGACCAGCGTCAGCGACGTGTTGTGGATCGTCAGCGATTCGGCCTCGTCGAGAAGGCCTCTGATGTCGGCCTGCAGCCCTGCCCTGTCGCCAATGATTCGCACCCGCACGCCGCTCTGGTGCAGTTCAGCGAGATCACGGCGAATGAAGAGCTTCAGCAGACCCATCAGGTCGCTGACTTCGGATTTCGGCCGCGACCAGTTCTCGGATGAAAAGGCGTAAACGGTCAGGAAGGAGATGCCGAGGCCAGGCGCGGCACGCACCGTCTTGCGCAACGCCTCGACCCCGGCGCGATGGCCGGCAAGTCGCGGCAGGCCGCGCGCTTTGGCCCAGCGTCCATTTCCGTCCATGATAATCGCGACATGCGCGGGCGTTGCCATGTTTTCGCTTTCGGGCCAGCCGATGGCCGGACCCTAAACCTGCATGATTTCAGCTTCCTTATCGGAAAGCAGATGGTCGATGTTGCTGATCGTCTCGTCTGTGAGTTTCTGGACCTGGTCCGACCGCTTGCGCTGATCGTCCTCGCTGATATCGCCGTCCTTCTCCGCCTTCTTCAGGAAGTCCATGCCGTCGCGGCGCACATGACGCACGGCGACACGGGCATTCTCGGCGTAGCCGTGCGAAATCTTGACCAGTTCCTTACGGCGCTGCTCATTGAGCTCAGGCAGCGGAATCCTGAGATTTGTGCCATCCACAATCGGATTGAAGCCGAGATTGGCTTCACGAATGGCGCGATCGACCGCGCTGACCATGGACTTGTCCCACACTGACACCGAAATCATGCGCGGCTCCGGCACCGAGACGTTGGCCACCTGATTGATCGGCATGGAGGTGCCGTAGGCCTGCACCTGGATCGCATCAAGCAGGTTGCTCGACGCACGGCCGGTTCGAAGCGAAGCCAGATCATGCTTGAACGCGGCGATCGCCCCATCCATGCGCCGCTTGAGGTCGTCGTACTCACCACTCATCATCGTCTCCTCGACCCGGCTGCCCCGGGTTCACTGCTTCAGGGGAGAACCCCGTGTTCGAGCATGGTTGCGAAAACTGGTCCCACCTTTTCGCAATCTGCTCCGGATCAACCGTCCGCGACGACCGTACAGCGGCCGCCGCCCCTAAGAATATCGCCAAAACCACCTTTTTCGTGGATCGAATAGACGATTATCGGAATGTTGTTTTCGCGCGCAAGTGCAATCGCTGCTGTATCCATGATGGAAAGCCCGCGCTTTATGACTTCTGCATGGCTGATGCGCTCGAAACGCGTCGCACTGGGATCTTTCTTGGGATCGGCCGAATAGACACCATCCACCTGCGTGCCCTTGAACAGTGCGTCGGCACCGATTTCCGCTGCGCGAAGCGCTGCCGCCGAATCAGTGGTGAAGAACGGATTGCCCGTGCCGCCGGCAAAGATGACGACCTTGCCCTGGTTCATATACGCAGTCGCCTGCCGCTGCGAAAAGCTCTCGCAAAGCTCAGGCATCGCGATCGCGGAGAGCACCACGGCATCGACGCCGATCTTGTTCAGCGAGGTGCGCAACGCCAGCGAGTTGATGACGGTGGCCAGCATGCCCATGTGGTCGCCGGTCACCCGGTCGCCCCCCTTGGAAGCAACCGCCACGCCACGAAAGATATTGCCGCCGCCAATGACCACACCGACCTCGATGCCCAATGCACGAGCCTCGGCGATATCGGATGCGATGCGATCGACAACCGACACGTCGATCCCGAAATGCTGTTCGCCCATCAACGCTTCGCCCGATGCTTTCAGCAAGACACGTCGGTAGAGGGGCTTCACCGTCATATGGTCCTCATCATTTTGCTTGGCCCGTCCGGGCAGGCATTCGCACAGGCGCCATCCCAAAACATTGGGTTCCGATACACGAAGGGCGCCGCGATGTCACGCGGCGCCCAAGCGGGAAATTCTCCCGCTATTTGTTAGCTCACACCGGCAAAAGCACCTGCCATGAGGAGGTCTTGAAAATAGCCTGCAGGCTTGTGGCCGACAGCTTGACCGCCTGTGAGGCCGCCCTGGATTTCCGGACCGAAGAACGAATACGGGAACGGCGTGGCCGGCCGGCTGACCGCCTCGAGCCTTGCCAGAAGCTCCTGCGGTATCTCGAAATCCAGCGCGCCGAGATTGTCGTTGATCTGATCCAGCCTGGTCGCGCCGATGATCACCGAGGCGACACCGGGTCTTGTCGCCGCCCAGTTCAAGGCGACCTGCGCCATGCCATGACCGAGTTCAGCAGCAACTTTCTCCAGTTCGGCTACGATTGCCCAATTGCGGTCGGTAAATTT
The DNA here is from genome assembly GCA_943370265.1 of Mesorhizobium carmichaelinearum. Classification (GTDB taxonomy): domain Bacteria; phylum Pseudomonadota; class Alphaproteobacteria; order Rhizobiales; family Rhizobiaceae; genus Mesorhizobium; species Mesorhizobium carmichaelinearum_A. The sequence continues at coordinate 154,516 of CALRQH020000005.1, read as the reverse complement.
CTGAAAGCTTGGATTGGTCGAGCCGGGACTGTTTCTATACTTCCCGCGCTGGGCGGCGATGGCGCCAAAGCTCCGGGCCTTCATCGACACCGCAAACGAAATCGGCCGGGCACCCCTGCGGACGCCCGGCCGATAAACTTCGTCAGAAGGATAGCTGCCGCGGCAGCTTACTTCTTGACCGCCGCGGCGACTTCCGCCGCGAAATCGGTCTCTTCCTTCTCGATGCCCTCGCCCAGCGCGAAGCGCAGATAGGCGGTGATCTTGGCCGGAGCGCCGATTTCCTTCTCGGCATCCTTCAGCGCCTGTTCGACAGTGATGTCGGGATTGAGCACGAAGGCCTGCTTCAAGAGCACGACTTCCTCGTAGAACTTGCGCAGGCGGCCCTCGACCATCTTCTCGATGATCGCTTCCGGCTTGCCGGTCTGACGCGCCTGATCGGCGAAGATCGCCTTCTCACGCTCGACCGCGGCCGGGTCGATCTGCTCCGCGGTCAGCGCCAGCGGGTTGGTGGCGGCGACATGCATGGCGACCTGACGAGCGAAGGCATTTGCAGCCTGCGCATTGCCGGTGGTTTCGATGGCAACCAGAACGCCGAGCTTGCCGAGACCATCAGCAACCGCGTTGTGGACATAGCTTGCGACCGCGCCGTGCGCGACGGTGAGCTTGGCCGAGCGGCGGAAGCCCATGTTCTCGCCGATGGTGCCGACAGCGTCCTTGATGGTGTCGGTAACCGACTTGTCCGAGCCCGGGTACTTGGCGGCAGCGACCGCCTCGGTCGCGCCATAGGCGAGCGCGACTTTGGCAACGTTGGCGACGATTTCCTGGAATGCCGCGTTGCGGGCAACGAAGTCGGTCTCGGAGTTGACCTCGACCACAGCGGCCTCACGCACGCCATTGTCGACGCCGATCAGGCCTTCGGCAGCGGTGCGGCCGGCCTTCTTGTCGGCCTTGGAAATGCCTTTCTTGCGCAGCCAGTCGACGGCCTCTTCCATGTTGCCGTTGGTCTCGGTCAACGCCGCCTTGCAGTCCATCATGCCCGCGCCGGTCAAGTCGCGGAGTTCTTTGACCTGTGCAGCCGAAATGCTCATTGTCGCCTCTTTGTTTTAAATGCACCGACGCACCACCGAATCTCGATGATGCGTCCGTTTAGCGTGCCAAAATATTAGAAAGATGAAGGCCGGGACCGGCCCTCTCCGTTTAAGCCTGCGGGGTCTCGCCCGACGGAGCCGGATCGAGTGCCGGTTCGACCGGAGCTTCAACCGAAGCGCCGATATCGACGCCGAGCGCGCCCTGCTGACGGGCGATGCCGTCGATGGCAGCCTTGGCGATCAGGTCGCAATAGAGCTGGATGGCGCGAGCCGCGTCATCATTACCGGGGATCGGGAAGTCGATCTTGTCCGGATCGCAATTCGAATCGATGATGGCGACGACCGGAATGCCGAGGCGCTTGGCCTCGAGGATCGCGATCGCTTCCTTGTTGGTGTCGATCACGAACATCAGGTCCGGCGTCGAGCCCATGTCCTTGATGCCGCCGAGCGCCTTGTCGAGCTTCTCGCGCTCGCGATCGAGGTTCAGGCGTTCCTTCTTGGTGAGGCCCTGGGCCTCGCCGGCCAGCATCTCGTCGAGCTTGCGCAGGCGCTGGATCGAATTCGAGATCGTCTTCCAGTTGGTCAGCATGCCGCCGAGCCAACGCGAGTTGACGTAGTACTGGGCCGAACGCTGCGCGGCATCGGCAACGATGTCCGACGCCTGGCGCTTGGTGCCGACGAACAGCACGCGGCCACCCTTGGCGACGGTGTCGGAAACCTGCTTCAAAGCCTGGTGCAGCAAAGGCACCGTCTGCGAGAGGTCGATGATGTGGATGTTGTTACGGGCGCCATAGATGTAGGGCGCCATCTTCGGGTTCCAGCGGTGGGTCTGGTGGCCGAAGTGAATGCCAGCTTCCAAAAGCTGGCGCATGCTGAAATCAGGCAGAGCCATTCTTAGTTCCTTTTCCGGTTAGCCTCCACGGACACAGGCATTTTTGGACGATGTCCTCGAACGCCACCGGAGGTCTCAGCCGGATTTCTCCCGGGCAGACACCAAAGTCCGTGTGTGGAATGAGCGCGCATATAGAGGGGAAGTCCGACAAACGCAAGCGGGGCGGCGCTTTAACGCCTAACGTGCGGCAATCAGCGCTCCGGTGCCGATCATAGCGCTGCCGGCAAACCTGTTCATAAGCCGCATGCGCCTCGGCGTCTTGAACCAACCCGAAGCCCGCCCCGCCAGTCCCGCGTAAAGGCCCATGGTGAGGATATTGACGCTGATCACCACGGCGACAACCAGCAAGCCGTCGGCGAAGGTCAAGGTGTTGAGGTTCAGGATCAGCGGCATGATCGAGGCGTGAAACAGGATCGCCTTCGGGTTGCCCAGCGCAATGGATGCGCCAAGAAAAAACGATCGCGACAATTTCGCCTGCGATGTCTGCGATTTGGCCGATTGACTGGCTGCGGCGCGCCACATCCTGACGCCGAGAAAAACCAGATAGGCGGCGCCCGCATATTTCAGCAGGTGAAAAACCCATTCGAAAGTCTGGGCCAGAGCCACCAGTCCGAGCAGCGCCAGGGTGACCAGCACGGCATCCCCGGCGGCGACGCCGATTCCGGCCATGAACGCCCGGACAAAACCGCGCGAGACACCATTGGTGATGACCGCGAACATTGCCGGGCCCGGTGTGGCGGCGGCCAGCGTGATTGCGGCGCAGTAGGCCAGAAATGCGGTCAAGGTCATGGCCGACGCCCCTTCCCGTTGGGTACCCTCACCCGCCTGAAAATCTCGACGATCTCCTCGCGGCTGCATTCGATCGCGCCAAGCCTCACCGCACGGTCACGCTCGAAGCCGGTTATGTCATAATGGGGAGCCGATGTCTTCGGTGGCCCTTGATAGGACGAGCGCTTGACGCCGAGCTGCGCGGCAAAGCGGTGCAACTCGTCGGTATCGTCGGCCATCAGGTGACACCAGCGATGACCGGCCCATTTCCAGATCGCCGCGTCGACATAGACAGCCATGAAGCTTGCTGCACTCCCCGTCTCGCCAGATGAAACCGTGGCCAGTCGCATGAACTAGCGATGATAGAAGGGATTCGGACAGGAAATGAAGCCTCCGGCAGCCTCGAGCTCGCTCACCATGCCGGTTACGCTTTCCTGCATCCGTCGACGCAGCTCAACGACAACATCATCGATCGGGCCATCATGATCATGCAATCCCAAGGGCTCCGGAACCCGGATATGGGCACAGCGCGGCCCGGCCGGCTGCGGCACGAAATGGTTGAGCGTGTCGCGCAGCGTACCCTTGCAGTAGTCGTTGCGGATACGTTTCAGGTGTTCCGCCAACTCCTCTCGCGTGGTAAGCGGTTTGGCCCATGCCCACGGCCCGACGCGCTGGAGCCGCTGGATCGTTTCCATCAGCTTGCGAACCCGCTTCTGGCCGTCATCAGCGTTTTCCTTCAGCCAGCGCCGCGACCGACGCAGAAGCTCAGAGAGGTCGACGGAGTTCGCATCGACAGATATCTCCTGCCCAAGCTGGCGACTCAATTCGAGCACGAGGCCGTGCTGGCGTTCTGCATAGGGCGCATGCTGATCAGACTGGACCCCATACGCTGACGCCTCGCGCGAAAGCAGGGTTGTATGGATATGATGGATGCGCTCCGGTAGCGTATCGGCGGCCCTGCGTTCGATTTTCAAGCTTCGCTCGACATAGCCGCATTCCCGCGCCAGTGCCGGGCCGACATCTTTTGTAAAGGTGAGCTTCCAGACGACGGGAGCAATCCAGACTTTGAAATGCTGATCCGTTTCGCGGCCTCGCTTCAGCGCCTCCAGCCCTATCTCGACGGCTCCTGGCAGCAATGGCGCGACAAAATTGCCGTGCCAGCCGACGCCGCCTTCGGGGTGCAGCAGCACGCCATGGCCTTTCAGCGCCCAGTCAACGGAGTACTCCTTGGCCGCCCCGCTGTTACCGGGTATCTGCGCGATCAGATTGTTGGCCAACCAGAATTTCTGCATCATCCTGCCAAGACCGTTGACGACGCCATTCGTTGCCCAGGACGCGGCGAGCGGACTGACCCGCGACACAATCTCCTTGTCGATCATCCAGTCCGTGAAGAATTCGGGATGATTCGGCGTAATGAACGTCGCCTTCCCTTCTCCGCAGGCGGCCTTCAGTCGCCGCTGTTCCCCAGCGGGAAAATCGAAATGACGGACATTGGCGATGCCACGCAAGCCGGCTAGGCGATTGAACGGCAACAGGTCCCGAAACCCGGGAACGCCGCGCAGCATGACGATCCGGTTGACCACCGTCATGATCTTGATCAGCGCCGAATTGGGTCGCGGCGCCACGAACACATCGATCCTGCCCAACCTGCTCCCCCTGAGATCGCGCACAATGTGCGATACGGAGGGAAAGGTGAGATCCAATTGCGGCGCGTTCAAGTCACGGAGCACGGCAAGCCCGCGCGGTGGTTAATCAGACGATGATTGGGTCTGGAGGGCTATTTCGCCGGGCAAGGCTTCGTCTGATCAAACAGCGACAGATTCACCAGCTTGCCGGTCATCGAGAAATCGCCGTAGTCCATGACGAGATCGCGTGTGATGCCGTTTTCATGCAGCTTGAAGCTGATGCGGTATTCCGGCACCTCTTCGCCAGTCTTGGCGGTATCATCGAAATAGGCGATGTCGACCGGCCAATATTTGTCGGTGGAAAGCTTCGCCAGCGCCGGCGCTTCCGGATCGGTCTTGTCGGCATCGGTCTTCTTGCCGACAATGACCGTGGTGGTCATCACCTTGTTGGCATCCTCCGAGCCGTCGAACAAATTCGTTTCGTAAAAATTCTCGCCCTTCTCGGCCTTGCCGATCAGCTCGACCAGGTGCTGGGTCGGAAATTGGGTGGCGGCCAGTTCCATGCTGCTCTTTTCGGGCTTGTCTATGTCGACTTTCAGCCCTTTCGCGTCCTTCGTCGCGGTGCCCCTGACCTCCTTGTCGAGATTCTGATCGACAAAGGACTTGGTCACGAATGAGAAGGTCTTGCCTTCGGCATCCTCGAAGGTGGTCGTCTGCTGATCGGTCAACCTTGTGTTATCGTTGGTGACGATCTGGGTCACGAAGCGAAATTTCACAGTATAGCCTTCACAGGCCGAGCCGTTGAATTCGTACACCATGCGTCCGGTGATACCGGTGATGCCGGAGCGGTCGGATGCCTTGTTCAGCGAAAGGTCATACACGGCACGATGCGCTTGCAGCGCCGGTACGGCGAAAGCGGGCCCCATCGAGAAAACCGCCGACAACAGGACGGCGGGGAATACGAGGCGGCGCATTGCGCGCATGAGGTGCTCCGATCATCGTGGCTGATGGCAGCCCGCAGGGAAAGATGGTCCAGCTTAAAAAAAGTCGTGGCGGAAGCGAGGCAAAAATAGCAATTTCGGCCCCGGCCAACGCCGCTGTATCAAGCAATAGGGAAATACCATGAGCGAAACAATCGAAAAGCGGCTAAGCGATCTGGGCGTGACGCTTCCCGTCGCGGCGGCACCGGCCGCCAACTATGTGCCCTACTGCCGGACCGGCAACCTCCTTTTCACCGCCGGCCAGCTGCCGCTCAAGGACGGCAAGCTCCAGGCCAGCGGTCTGCTGGGTCGCGACGTCGACACGGCGACCGGCAAGGAAGCGGCAAAATACTGCGCCATCAACATATTGGCGCAGGCCAAGGCCGCCCTTGGCGACCTCGAGAAGATTCGTCGGCTGGTAAAGATCACGGTTTTCGTTGCCTCGACTGCTGATTTTGTCGAGCAGCATCTGGTTGCCAACGGCGCCTCCGATTTTCTCGTGGCCGTGCTCGGCGAGCGCGGCAAGCATGCCCGCTCAGCGGTCGGCACGGCTTCCCTGCCGCTTAGTGCCGCGGTGGAAATCGAAGCGATCTTCGAAGTCGAATGAGCCCGGGAAGAAACATGACAGACCTATCCTGGCTCATTGCCCGGCCCGTCGCTCATCGCGGCTTCCATGACATGAACAAGACGCGCTGGGAGAACACGCTTTCCGCCTTTGCCGCGGCAGCTGAGCGCGGCTATGCCATCGAATGTGATGTCCACCTGTCGTCGGACGGCGTTCCCATCGTCATTCATGACGATGATTTGCGAAGGCTGACTGGCCAGGATGGCTTCGTCTGGCAACGGACCGCCGCTGAGCTTGCCGCGCTCAGGGTTGGCGGCACATCGGATCACGTGCCGACGCTGCAGGAAGCACTCGACCTGGTCGACGGTCGCGTGCCGATGGTCATCGAACTGAAGGGAATTCCTGGCCGGGATCATGGCCTCGTGGCATGCGTCGGCAAGATGCTGAAACGCTACAAGGGCAAGGCAGCGATCATGTCGTTTGACCACTGGCTGATCCGCGATTTCCCAAAACATGCGCCGGGCATTCCCGGCGGATTGACCGCGTATGGCAAGGACACCGGACTGATCGAGGCCCATTTTGCCATGCTGGCGCATGATATTGCCTTCACGTCCTACGCCGCCGGCGACTTGCCGAATCCCTTCGTCAGTTTTGTTCGCGAAAAGCTCAACATGCCGGTGATTACCTGGACGGTGCATGACCAGCCCGCGATCGACCTGACCTTCAAATATGCCGACCAGATGACGTTCGAAGGGTTCGAGCCCGACCTTGCGAAAGTGGCATGACATCAGCTTGCCTGAAACGTGACTTGTAGCGGCTCGTGCGAAGCTTAAATAAGCCTCATGGATCAAGGCGACGACGGCGACGGGCAAACGGCGAATGCGGAGTATTCGATCCGCGTCGCCGCGGGTATTGGCGCCTTTACCTGCGACGAATGGAATGGCTTCGGCGGCACCACGCGCGGTGACGCAAGCAATGCCTATAACCCGCTTGTTTCGTTTGCTTTTTTAAGTGCGCTGGAGGACTCTGGCTGCGCCGTCCGGCGCACTGGCTGGCAGGGTCATCACCTCAGGCTAGAAACAGCCGAGGGCAAGTTGCTCGGCGCCGTCCCCTGCTATCTGAAATCGCACAGCCAGGGTGAATATGTGTTCGATCATGGCTGGTCGGATGCGTTCGAGCGCGCCGGTGGCCGCTACTATCCAAAACTGCAATGCGCGGTACCGTTCACCCCTGTAACCGGCCCTCGCCTGCTGGTCAGCAAGGGCGAGGACGGCAATACCGTCAAAGCAGGGCTAGCGGCTGGGCTGAAAGCGGTAACGGAAAAGCTCGGCGTCTCCTCGGCGCACGTCACCTTCGCGCAGGAGGCCGACATCGCCACGCTGGAGGCCGCGGGGTTCCTGCACCGCACCGACCAGCAGTTTCATTTCTTCAACGAAGGGTTTTCGACCTACGACGACTTCCTCGCCACGCTTGCGTCGCGCAAGCGCAAGGCCATGAAGAAAGAGCGGCGCGAGGCGCTGGCGCCCGGCATCTCGATCGACTGGCTGACAGGCAAGGATCTGACCGAAAGGGCGTGGGACGCCTTCTTCGCCTTCTACACGGACACCGGCAGCCGCAAATGGGGGCGCCCCTATCTCAATCGCGAGTTCTTCTCGCTGATCGGCGAGCGCATGGCCGACGATATCCTGCTGGTGATGGCCAAGCGCAATGGCCGGTATATTGCCGGCGCCATCAACTTCATCGGTTCCGACGCGCTCTATGGCCGCAACTGGGGCTGCGTCGAGGATCACCCCTTCCTTCATTTCGAGGTCTGCTATCACCAGGCGATCGATTTCGCCATCGACCGCAAACTGAAAGTGGTCGAGGCCGGTGCGCAAGGTGAGCACAAGCTCGCGCGGGGCTACCGGCCGGTGACCATGCACTCGGCGCACTACATCGCGCATCCCGGATTGCGCAACGCCGTGGCCGATTATCTCAGGCGCGAGCGGCGTGAAGTGGAGCGCATGGGCGAATATCTTGAAGAGCACACCCCGTTCCGCAAAGCCCCATCAGACGAAGAATGAGCTTCGGTAGCGGCGCAGTATCCAACCCCCTGGCTGCACGCTGTGCTGCGGGCTGGCCCGCTCGTTTTTGTTTACCGCCCTGACAAAGCCAGCTAAATTTACAACCTGGGATCGAGGTGCGATGCCTCCGGGGGGAATATGCAAAGTCTGGCGTCCTGGGAAGCCGACCAATGGCTCGGTTTGACTGGTCTTGTATTGGCCGTGTCATTGGTCGCGTGGTTGGAACGCAGGCCGTCCACCTGGCACCTAGGCTTTGCCACGCTGTTCCTGCTCTTTGGCGCGATCCATCTGCTGTTTCCCGGAATGACCACGGCTCTTTGGACAACGCTGGCCCTGGTTGCAACGATCGGCTTGGCCTCCAAGCTCAAATATCGATATCTGGGCTTCAATCTCCTGGCTGGCGATGTCTACCATATCGCCAGGAACAGCTTTCGCGGCCTGCTTGCTGACCATGGCCGTCTTGTTATCTCCTTCTTTTCCGGGATGGTCACGATTCTTGTGACGGTCTGCCTGCTTGCCGCCATTCTCGATGAGCCAGCGATCGCTCTGCGGCAGCGCGTTGAGCTTTTCGGCGCTGCGGCATGCCTCTACGCAATCGTATTCTGGGCGAGTGGAGGACCGGCGCGTTTCCGCTTCCATCTTCTCACACAGGACCGTGCACATCTCTCCGTCTTCATCGCGTCATGGCTTGGCGCTGGGTTGGCGCGACAGCCTGCCTTCATCGACATAGACCCGGATGCGCTGCCGCTCTCTGCCCCTGTGCCGGCAAACCTCGCGCCTGGCGAACGGCCGCCGCATATCATTATGATTTTGCACGAATCGACATTCGATCCCAGACATCTGAACCTGCCGATCAACGAGAGATTCGAGCGCTTCTTTTCTCCGCCAGATGGCCTGTCGGGCGCCTTGCATGTCGATGTCTTTGGCGGCGGTACGGTGCAGACCGAGTTTTCGGTGCTGACGGGACTTTCATCCCTTTCGTTCGGCAGCAATAGCCGCTTCGTCTCGTATCTCCTTACCGGGCGGATCCGTCATTCCCTGCCGTCTCTTCTGACTGGCATTGGTTACACGGCATCCCTCGTCAGCTGCGACGGGCCGAAAAGTTTCAATTGCGGCTATTTCTACGAATCGATCGGTATCGAGCAGATCAACTATGCCAAGTTGCTGCCGCCGCCTTTCGACGCTGAACGCTGGCGGCGTGAACAGCACGATGAACAACTCTTCGATCATGCGCTCGAACTGTTTTCTGATCGCGCGGCGGATGGCAAACCATGCTTTCTCTCCATCATGACGCTGATGAACCACGGCGACCATATCCGCCGGATCTTCCACCCGGAGCTCCATGCCGAACTCCGTCGCAATGCCGTGGCCCAGACGGGCAACGCACCGTATGGCGAGTACACCGTACGGCTTGCCGAAAGCGTCGAGGCTTATGAAACCTTCCGCAAAGGTCTCGTCGAGAAGCTGAAGGGCCAGCCGGCCATCATCGTCCGTTTCGGCGACCATCAGCCGTCTTTCACCGCAACGCTGTCCGGATTGCGGTCGTCCGACGCGGCGCTGCACAAGACATTTTATGCAATCGAGGCTGTCAACACCACGCTGCCGCCGGATCTCCCTGCACCGCCGATGCTGGATGTGAACTATTTGTCGACACTGGCGCTTCTTGCCGCCAGGGCACCGCTCGATCCTGTTTTCGCGACGCGTGCCGCCTTGCTGAGAAATGATCCGGCTGTTTATTTCGATCCCGCGTCAAGACAGAAACGGCGCTTCCATCGCGCCCTTGTCGAAGCAGGCGTGGTCGATCTCGCCTGATCGTCTTGCCGCCCATAAGAGGCTTCGCTACACCGAATGCCGAGCCACAATCCGGAGTGCGCCATGGCCAAGACCCCTTACGATCCACAGAACATCTTTGCCAAGATCCTGCGCGGTGAAATCCCGTCACACCGCGTCTATGAGGATGAGTCCGTGGTCGCGTTCATGGACGTCATGCCACAGGGACCAGGCCACACGCTGGTCGTACCCAAGGCACCGTCGCGCAATCTTCTGGATGCCGACCCGGCAACGCTGGCCCCCCTCTTCACGGTCGTTCAGAAAGTGGCGCTGGCGGTCAGGAAGGCTTTTAACGCCGATGGCGCCACCATCCTGCAGTTCAACGAGCCGGCATCGGGCCAGACCGTTTACCATCTCCACGTCCACGTCATCCCGCGCTTTGAAGGCATCGCGCTGAAGCCGCACACAGGCAATATGGAAAAGCCTGATATCCTTGCTGCGAACGCGGACAAGATACGCAACGCGCTCGCAGAGATTTAAGAATTTTTATAACCAATTCATCGTCTCGGCGTTTCGCGCAAGACCCGAGATTATTTCATTAATATTTTTTCAAACCTCCTAGGACATTTTCTATTCCGGGGGATTATTATGATGCTGAATATTGCGAAGTCTTCAGACGGATGGTCAACAGCCAATGGCGAAGACAAATTTTCAAGGGTTTTAATCGAATCATTTTTCCGGCACATCGCTGTTCACGCGGTCGCTCTTTTTACTCTCGGATTGGGCATTGTAGTTGGCTACAAAGTCGGAAATTTACCGGACTTCGGTCTATTCGGCGTATATGCTTTCTATCTGACGGTGTACTTCTGGGGAATCGGATGTGCATATGCAACCATCCGCCTCTTCCGGCTGGCGTTCATCGATCATGCCACATCACCCCTCAGGATACTGTTGGGCTCGCTGTGGCAACTGCTGACCGATCGGAACCGCGTTGCCAACGGCGTGAATGGCTTGGCAGCGATGATGATTTTCATGTCAGGCTTTTCAGTGCTGAAAGGGGCGATCGCCGTTCTAGCGCCTTTCTCTTGGGATGAGACCCTCGCACAACTGGGCCTCAAGCTGCATTTCGGCCGTTCTCCCTACGAGTGGCTCTGGTGGATTATTCAAAGCCCGCTCGCCGTTTATCTTCTCAATTTCTTCTATAATTTCTGGTTTGTTGTGCTGCTGGCGACAGCTTTTGGAAGCGTTGCCGCAGCTCGCGATTCCATGTTGCGCCACCAGTTCCTGCTCAGCTTCATGCTGGTCTGGCTGATCGGCGGCTTTTTCATCGCGTTGGCATTTTCTTCCGCGGGTCCATGTTACTATGCGCGGCTTGGCCTTGGTGATTTCTACCAACCGCTGATGGACGCGCTTGCCTCGGCAAATCGCCGCTATGCGGTCTGGGCCTTGCCAACACAAGACAGGTTGTGGGGAGGCTACACGGGCTTGTCCACGGGAAGCGTGGGTATATCCGCATTTCCTTCCCTCCACGTCGCCACGTCCGTACTTTTTGCTCTCTATGCGAAAAGGCTATCGAACTGGCTCGGCATCGCCCTGTGGGTGTTCGCCATGATCATCATGCTCGGTTCCGTTGTGCTAGGCTGGCACTATGCGGTAGACGGTTACGCTGGTGCGCTTATTGCGATCGCCATCTGGAGAATCACCGGCGCGGCCTTGTCCCGTGCGCCAAAACCCTTTCTGCCATGGGCGGCGAATAGCCCTTAAGTCCCTGCGTAAAGCCTCTTATCCATTGAAAGCACGCGTGGTTTCTTGATTTTTGAAGGATGGGGTTATCCGCTCGTGTCCAGGGCCATAAAAAAAGCCCCGTTTCCGGGGCTTTTCTACTATCGTCCGATCAGTTCTTTCTGGGCAATTGCGGCACAAGGCTGCGCTTGCCTCCGTCCTTGCCCTTGGGCTCCGGCTTCTGCGCCACCACCTTTTTCGCGGCAGGCTTCTTGGCCACGGCCTTCTTCGGCTTCGGTTCGTTCTCCGGCTCTTCCTTCTTCGGCTTCACCGGAGCTTCGTCGGCCAGCGATTCGAGCTTCAGGCCGGTCTCGCCGGTTTCCTTCTTCTCGACGGTGACGCGCACCGTGCCGCCCTTCTTGAGCTTGCCGAACAGAACCTCGTCGGCCAGCGGCTTCTTGATATGCTCCTGGATGACGCGACCGAGCGGCCGCGCACCCATGCGCTCGTCATAGCCCTTGTCGGCCAGCCAGGCGATCGCTTCCGGCGACAGGTCGAAGGTGACGCCGCGTTCCGAGAGCTGAGCCTCGAGCTGCATGACGAACTTCTGCACCACCTGATGGATGACCGGCACCGGCAGCGAGCCGAACGGGATGATCGCATCGAGACGGTTGCGGAACTCCGGCGTGAACAGCCGGTTGATCGCCTCGACATCGTCGCCTTCGCGCTTGGTCGAACCGAAACCGATCGCCGCGCGCTGCGCATCCGAAGCGCCCGCATTGGTGGTCATGATCAAGATCACGTTGCGGAAGTCGATCTGCTTGCCGTTATGATCCGTGAGCTTGCCGTGGTCCATCACCTGCAACAGGATGTTGAACAGGTCCGGGTGCGCTTTCTCGACTTCGTCCAGCAACAGCACGCAGTGCGGATGCTGGTCGACGCCGTCCGTCAAAAGGCCGCCCTGGTCGAAGCCGACATAGCCGGGAGGCGCGCCGATCAGCCGCGAAACAGTGTGGCGTTCCATGTATTCCGACATGTCAAAGCGGATCAGCTCGACGCCAAGCGACGCAGCGAGTTGCTTTGCCACTTCCGTCTTGCCGACGCCGGTCGGGCCGGAGAACAGGTAGGAGCCGATCGGCTTCTCCGGTTCGCGCAGGCCGGCACGCGCCAGCTTGATGGCCGAGGTCAGCGCGGTGATCGCGGTATCCTGGCCATAGACGACACGCTTCAGCTCGACTTCGAGGCCTTGCAGCACCTGCTCGTCATCGGCGGAAACCGTCTTCGGCGGGATACGCGCCATGGTGGCGATCGTCGCTTCGATCTCCCTGATGCCGATAACCTTCTTGCGCTTGCCCTCCGGCACCAGCATCTGCGATGCACCGGTCTCGTCGATCACGTCGATCGCCTTGTCCGGCAGCTTGCGGTCGTTGATGTAGCGCGCCGACAATTCCACCGAGGCCTTGATCGCCTCGTTGGTGAACTTCACCTTGTGGAACTCCTCATAATAGGGCTTCAGGCCCTTCATGATCTCGATGGCGTCCTCGATGGTCGGCTCGTTGACGTCGATCTTCTGGAAGCGCCGCACCAGCGCGCGGTCCTTCTCGAAGAACTGGCGGAATTCCTTGTAGGTCGTCGAGCCGATGCAGCGGATCGCACCGGAAGACAGGGCCGGCTTGAGGAGGTTCGATGCATCCATGGCGCCGCCTGAGGTGGCCCCTGCCCCGATCACGGTGTGGATCTCGTCGATGAACAGCACCGCGCCCGGATAGTCCTCAAGTTCCTTGACGACCTGCTTCAGCCGTTCCTCGAAATCACCGCGATAACGCGTGCCGGCCAGCAACGTGCCCATGTCGAGCGCGAAGATGGTGGCGTTATGCAGTACTTCGGGAACATCGCCCTCGACGATGCGCTTGGCGAGGCCCTCGGCGATCGCCGTCTTGCCGACGCCGGGGTCACCGACATAGAGCGGGTTGTTCTTGGAGCGGCGGCACAGCACCTGGATGGTGCGGTTGATCTCGGAATCACGGCCAATCAGCGGGTCGATCTTGCCGGCCTTGGCCTTGTTGTTGAGGTTGACGCAATAAGCCGTCAGCGCATCCTGCTGCTGCTTCTTCTTGCCGCCTTCCTCTTGCGGCTCGGCGCCGTTCTGGCCGCCCTGCTCGTCATCGGCACCACGCGGCGAGCGTGTTTCCGACGCGCCGGGGCGCTTGGCGATGCCGTGCGAGATGTAGTTGACCGCGTCGTAGCGGGTCATCTGCTGTTCCTGCAGGAAATAGGCGGCATGGCTCTCGCGCTCGGCGAAGATCGCGACGAGCACGTTGGCCCCGGACACTTCCTCGCGACCGGATGACTGCACATGGATCACCGCGCGCTGGATGACGCGCTGGAAACCGGCGGTCGGCTTGGAATCCTCGTCGTAACCGGTGACCAGATTGTCCAGTTCGGTATCGATATAGGTCAGAACAGTGTGCTTGAGCTCATCGAGATCGACGTTGCAGGCGCGCATGACGGCGGCCGCTTCGGTGTCGTCGATGAGCGCGAGCAGCAGATGTTCCAGGGTTGCGTATTCATGGTGCCGCTCATTGGCGAGCGTCAGCGCCTGGTGAAGCGCCTTTTCCAGGCCTTGGGAGAAAGCCGGCATGTTACCTCACTTCTTCTCCATCACGCATTGCAGCGGATGCTGATTCTGTCGGGCGAAATCCATGACCTGGGACACTTTGGTCTCGGCCACCTCGAATGTATAGACCCCGCACTCGCCCACTCCATGATTGTGGACATGAAGCATGATGCGTGTGGCGGCTTCGCGGTCCTTCTGGAAAAATCGCTCCAGCACGTGAACCACGAACTCCATGGGCGTGTAGTCGTCGTTGAGGATGAGGACCCGATAAAGGCTAGGCTTCTTGGTCTTGGTTTTGGTGCGCGTTATGACGGCGGTGCCACGCCCGGCTTCGTTGCCGTCGCCGCTGCCGTTCTGCATACGCGCCACATGTCTCGTGGCAGTCAAACCAATAGTCACGTATTCCTGCCTCTTTCGAATCCCCATGCGAGATCGACATGTAGGTGTTCGATGAACGATTTTAAGCCCTTCTGTTTAGCTGACAATATGGCTAGGTGGCCAAACTTGGCCGATTTTCGCAATCGTGAAGGGGAGATGGGCCCGCGACGTGAAATTGACATCAAAAAACCCGGCCGCGCAGTCGCGACCGGGTTCGCATTCAGGCCCGAACGGGCCGATGTCACATTCCTGAAGGAATCTATTTCGCCTTGGCGACGATCGATTCGAAGGGCTTGTAAGCCTCCTTGGCGAGTTCGGCGTAGAGGTCGCCGATCTTGGTAGCCTCCGCGATGAACGCCTCGTAGGACTGTTTGGCGTAATCGGACTGGATTTCGATCGCCTTGTCCAGCGACTTGGCCGAGAGAATCTTCTCGACAACGGCGCTGCCTGCTTCGAAGCTCTTCTTGGTGTATTCGCCAGCCTCGGTGGCGATGGCCTGCGCACCCTTGGAGAGCGAGGCGAAGCTCTTCAGCCCGGTGTCTGCGAACTCTTTGCCATATTTGCTGAAATCTTCGTAGGTCTGGGTCATTTCCTGATTCCCTTGACAGTTGCCTGAGATGCGCCCTGATCGGGTCGCCTTGTGCAATGCACTTAATATATTGTGCATTGCACAAAAAGTCAACATTTCACAGCCGCGGAGCTCCGGTCCGCCGGGCGATGCCTAAGATTCGAATAAACAGAGGCTCAAGTCCGAAGAAAATGGTGAACGCGGCGGTTACCATAAACGGATTGGTAACGCTGCCCGCGTAGCTTGACCTGAAGCGAGGCAGGACCCTTTGCCGCCTCCAATGCAACGAAAAATTCAAGGGAACTACCAGTGCGTCAGGCGTTGTCGGGCATCTTCTCCAAATCCGCGTCCTCCTTCAAAACGATTATGGTCGTCGCCTTGGCGATATCATTCGTTGTTGCGGATGCCACGTCGTCCCTGGCGGCTAGGTCGGCAGCGATCGTTGTCGACGCCAAGACCGGCAAGGTGCTCTATTCGGCGGACGCCGACGGGCGGCGCTATCCCGCCTCGCTTACCAAGATGATGACGCTTTACCTGACCTTCGAAGCGCTGGCGAAGGGCAAGGTCAGCAAGAACTCACCAGTCGTCTTTTCAGCCAAGGCCTCCGGCGAAGCGCCAACGAAACTCGGCGTGAAGCCTGGCGGTTCGGTTACGGTCGAGACCGCCATCCTGTCGATTGTCACCAAATCGGCCAACGACTCCGCGACCGCACTGGGCGAAATGCTTGGCGGCAACGAAACCACCTTCGCCCGCATGATGACCGCCAAGGCCCGACAGCTCGGCATGAACGGCACGGTCTTCCGCAATGCCAACGGCTTGCCCGATCCGGGTCAGTTCACCACCGCGCGCGATATGGCCACGCTTGGCATCGCGCTCAGGGAGCATTTCCCGCAATATTACGGCTATTTCTCGCAGCGGTCCTTTCTCTACGGACGCCAGCGCATCAACGGTCATAACCGCCTGCTGGGACGCATCAAGGGCGTCGACGGCATCAAGACCGGCTACACGAGGGCATCCGGTTTTAATCTCGTTTCCTCGGTCGCCGACGGCGACCGCCGCCTCGTGGCCGTGGTCATGGGCGGAACATCCGGTGGCAGCCGCGACAACGAGATGGCGCATCTCATCACCACCTATCTGCCGAGGGCATCGACGCGCGGCAGCGGCATGCTGGTCGCCAAGGCCACCGGCGACAATCCGATCAAGGCCTTGGCAAATGTGCTCCTGCCCAAGCACGATGCGCCAACGCCTGACGACAAGCCGGTGGCAGTGGCCAGCGCGGATGCGGCCGTAGCCGACGACGCGACAGTTGCTCGGAATGAGGACAACGCCGACGACAACGCCGCGGTCGAAGAAACCAAGCAGGTTGTTCCCACCAAGAAGGTGAAGACAGTCATCGTCTCGGCGCCAAAGGTCGCGACGGCGCAGGTTGTGGCTGCCTATGCTTCTGAACCCACCCCCGCTGTCGATCCTGTCAACACCGCGTCGGTGCCGTCGGGCTGGGCCATCCAGGTCGCTTCCTCGCCGAAGCAGTCCGAGGCACAAGCCTTCCTCGACAAGACGACCAAGCAGGCGCCTTCGGTGCTCGCCAACGCTTCGGGTTTCACTGCTGCCTTCGAGAAGGACGGCACGACCTACTACCGCGCGCGCTTCGGCGGCTTCGGATCGAAGGACGCCGCATGGAAGGCATGTACCGCTTTGAAGAAGAAGAAAATCGAGTGCTACGCCGTCCAACAATAGGGCGGCGTGGAAGTCATCTCCCGGAAAAGTTCTGAGTCGAAGGAGACTAGTTGTGATTGGAGAGCAAGACGTCCTTGGCTTCGTTAATCCGCGCCGCCAGGAAAGACGTGCCGCCGATATCGGGGTGCAGGCGCTGCATCAGGCGGCGGTGCGCCTTGCGGACATCCGCCGCGGCGGCCCCCGCTTCAAGACCAAGGACCTTGTAGGCCTCCTCCTTAGTCATGGCGCCAGAACTTGGCGCAACACCCAGCCCTTCGCGACCGTTCGTGTCAGCGTTTTTGCGCCAGACGGGAAATCTGCCGTCAAGATACGTCTCTAGCAACTGGCGACTCTCTGGATCGCCGGAGAGTTCCCTGTAAAGTTGTTGCAGTTCTACAAGAGCCATCGCGCCAAGCATCTTGCCTTCATGGTGGCCGGCCAGCACGAGACCTTCCAGGCCACCGGTGTCGTGATCAAGCTCCATTTCGAGCGCGGCGGCCCGCACCGTCGAACGCTTGCCCGGCGCCAATCTCGCAGCCGGGCTGCCCATGCGCATCGAGCCGTACCATGCGGCGGCGGCCAGCAACATCGCACCACCAATGCCTTCGCGCCCCACCAGAAGCACCGCGCCGCCGAACACTGCCAGCAGGGCCGGTCCGAGCGTTTTCAGCCCACCCGCGAGTGCGGCCGGGTCCGCGCGCAGGAACACTGTGGCGAAGCCGAGAAGCACCAACAGCAATGCAACGATTGCAATGATTGCGCCCATTATGTCCCGCCGCCCCGCAGATGCTCGATCATCAGCCGGTCTTCCGGCCTATCCCTGGCCTCCAGCGCCTCCATTCCGCCAGTTGCAAACACGGCAACCGCTGAAAGCAGCCCGGCCAGAGTCGCGGCGGCCCGTCGATCGAATCGAAACCATGCCCCTTTGGACAACCGCGCAATGTCCTTGAATACCTTCTCTGCGCCAGAATCATGGCCTTCCTGAAAGACGAAGACAGGAACGCCAAGCAGGCCGAGCCTGCCGGCCTTCTCCGCCAGATCGTCGGCATCCTCTTCCATTGCGTCGCCGATATAAACCAGCGCATTGACCTTGGCCGATGCCGTCTGTTTCAGCGTATGCGTGAGAACCTTGCCGATCTGGGTGTGGCCGCTGCGGCAGTCGATGCGTGTCATCAGCTGCTTGAGCGTATCCGTGTCGGAGACGAACGCGGACGAGCGGCATTCACCAAGGCCACGGAAATAGACCAGCTGGACGCTGAGCGCGCCGGCCTTGCCCGCGGCATCGAACATCTCACCCTGCAATGTGCAGGCGAGATCCCAGGTCGGCTGCCGGCTCATCGTCGCGTCGAGTGAGAGGATAAGCCTGCCGGTGCCCTTGCCGGCCGTGGCCAAGGCCTTGGCCCTGCGCACGAATGCTTCGATTTCGCTGGCATCGGAGCGCGGCTTTGCTGGCGTCGCGCTACCCCTCGTGGAAATCGGTTGGCTCTTGTCACTCATGAAAATCAAGATGTGGCGTTGGCGCGACGCTTGCAAGTCCAGCATCGAGCAACATGAGGGCCAGTCGAGTTGCAAGCAATCTCTCGCTGGCCGCACTGCGAGCTAGAGCAGGCCCAGATCGGCAAGCTCACGCCGCAGCCTCGGCGGCATTTCAGCCAGCCCGGCGTTGCCCTTGCCGAGATCGAGCGGCGCGTCGGACGGCTTCAGGTAGCGCCATCCCTGGAAGGCACGGCGCGGCTGCCAGTCAGTGCGCACAACCCGCGGATCGAGGATCAGGTGGCAACGGCCTATGCCCTCGCCATCGGTGAAGGGCCGGATGTCCGTGATCAGTTGGCGGCATTGCACGTTGCCCTTGATCACCCAATAGAGCGACCCGCCATCGGTGATCTCGGCGCCACGCGTCGGCACCATGCGCGTCGTATGGTACTGCTCTACCGGCTCGCCAGCACGCCGCCGTTCATCGAGGCGAAAGGCGATCCACTCTTCGAGGTCCTCGACACTGTCGCAGCCAACGCAGAGCTTTATGAGGTTGAGAGACATGGGCTAAGGTTTAGTCTTGCGCGCGAAACCGTCAACGGCCTGACGGGGTTCTCCACAGTGCCAGTCCGATAGCTTGCATTGGCGCTCAGCACTCCACGACGTTGACGGCAAGCCCTCCAAGGCTGGTTTCCTTGTATTTCTCGTTCATGTCGAGCCCGGTCTGGCGCATGGTTTCGATCGCCGCGTCGAGCGGCACGAAATGCGTGCCATCGCCCTTGATCGCCAGGGAGGCGGCAGTGACCGCCTTGACCGCGCCCAGCGCGTTGCGCTCGATGCAGGGCACCTGCACCAGACCGCCGACCGGATCGCAGGTCATGCCGAGATGATGTTCCAGGGCGATTTCCGCGGCATTCTCTACCTGCTCCGGCGTGCCGCCCATGACAGCGCACAAACCGGCGGCGGCCATCGCCGAAGCGGAACCCACTTCACCCTGGCAGCCGACCTCGGCGCCAGAGATCGAGGCATTGGTCTTGATGATGCCGCCGACGGCGGCGGCAGTCAGCAGGAAATCACGGATGCTTGGCTGGTCAGCCTCGGGATGAAAATGCAGCCAGTAGCGCAGCACGGCCGGCAACGTGCCGGCGGCACCGTTGGTCGGCGCGGTGACGACACGCCCCCCGGCGGCATTCTCCTCATTGACCGCCATGGCGTAGATCGACAGCCAGTCATTGGCGAGCAACGGGTTGGGCTTGTTCTGCTGCCACTGCTCCTGCAGTTTGTCGTGCAGCATGCGTGCGCGGCGGCGCACCTTCAGCCCGCCCGGCATGATGCCGTCCTGCGACAGACCGCGATCGATGCAGCCCTTCATGGCGCTCCAGATACCGTCGAGGCCGGCATCAAGCTCCTCGCGTGACATCTGCGTTTCTTCGTTCACGCGCTTCATATCGGCGATGGAAAGCCCGTTCTTCGCCGCCATCGCCAGCATCTCGACCGCGTTCTTGAAGGGGTATGGGACCTTCTTGCCTTCGGTCGTCACCGACCCCTTGGCCTTCATCCGCTGCAATTCTTCCTCGGAAACCACGAAGCCGCCGCCGATCGAATAGTAGATGCGCTTGAGCAGCAGACGGTCGCCGGCATCATAGGCATAGAACGCCATGCCGTTGGCGTGGCCGGTGAGCGGCGTCTTGCGGTCAAGCATAAGATCCGTGACCGGATCGAAGCGATAGGAGGGATGGCCGGGCGGCGAGATCCGCTTGTCGGCGGCAATGCGCGCCGCGATGCCATCGGCCTGATCGGGATCAACCGTCTGCGGCGTCAGGCCGGCAAGGCCGAGGACAACGGCGCGGTCGCTGCCATGGCCAATGCCGGTATAGGCGAGCGAGCCATGCAGGCTGGCGCCGACACGATCCACCCTGACGCCAGCAGGGCGCGGCCAGTCACCATTGAGGATTTCGTCCAGGAAACGGGCGGCAGCCGTCATCGGCCCCATCGTGTGGGAACTCGAAGGACCGATGCCGATCTTGAACAGGTCGAAAACCGAAAGGAACACGCGCGGCTGTCTCCGGGAGTCAGGTCGAGGACTACATATAGGAATTCCCGGGATGTTTCCGCTCTTTTGAAGATTGCGGCGCCGCACCTGCCGACCTTGTTTGCTCCGGCAGCGACATTGGTTGTCGATCGCTGAAGCCGGCCATCGAAGCGGCCACGCTGGATGTGATAAATTCAGCCCATGGGCGATTCCTTCTATCTTTCGTCGGCCGATCTCGGGGCCTTGGCCTTCTTCCTCGTCGCGTGGCTGCTGCACACGCTCGCCTCCGACGGGAAGCTGGTCAGCCGCATGTCGCTGACGACGGCGATGAATGCGCAGCGGCAAGCCTGGATGCGCACCATGGCCGAGCGCGAGATCCGCATCGTCGACACCGCCATCATGAACGGCCTGCAGCAGGGAACCGCCTTCTTCGCCTCAAGCTCATTGATCGCGCTCGGTGGCTGCTTCGCACTGCTCGGCGCATCCGATCGGGTCCTTGAAGTGCTCAGCAATCTGCCCCTGGGCGGCGCGCCGTCGCGCCCGGCCTTTCAGATAAAGGTGCTGGGGCTGGTGCTGATTCTCGCCTTCTCGTTCTTCAAATTTGGCTGGGCCTACCGGCTGTTCAACTATTGCTCGATCCTGATCGGAGCCGTGCCGATCCCCCATGGCGAGGCCTCGCGCAACCCGATCACCGAAACGGCGGTATGGCGTGCAGCGCAGATGAACATGCTTGCCGGCAAGCATTTCAACTCCGGCCTGCGCGGCGTGTTCTTCTCGATCGGCTATCTCGGCTGGTTCGTCGATCCGTTGGTGTTCGTGCTGTCGACGCTTCTGCTCCTGGCCGTTCTGGTGCGGCGCCAGTTCTTCTCGGCGGCGCGACGCGCAGTGATCGGTCAGCCGCCCGGCCCCGGAAAAGGCTGATCGATGCGGCCGGAAAGCCAATAGGCGAAAAGGCCGATCCATTCGCGGATCGCCATGGTCGTGGTCTGCAGCGAATCGGCGGCATTGTCCCGGAACAGGCCGACGCCTTCCCGACCGGAAGTGCGGTAGTCGGTCGGCCACGGAACCGTGGCAAAGCCGGCCTTGTCGAACAGTGCCTTGGCCCGCGGCATATGGAAAGCAGAGGTCACCAGCAGCCATGTCTCGCCAGGTTTCGGCGCCACCATCTGACGGGTGAAGACAGCATTCTCGTAAGTGTTGCGGGATTTGCTCTCGAGGGTCAGCCGATCGGCGGCCACACCGAGAGCGCCGAGCAGACGAGGCGCCGTGGTCGCATCGCCCTCACCGTCGAGGATCAGTTCGCCACTGCCGCCGGAGACGACGATCCTTGCCTCCGGAAAGCGCCGCGCCAGCACAGCCGTCTCGACCATGCGATCGCCCCCCGCGTTCAACTCATAGCCGCCACGCACCAGATTGATGGCGCCCTCGAACCCGCCGCCGAGCACGACGATGCCGTCGACCTTTTCCGGCAAGGCCGGGCGGGGGAAGTGCTCTTCCAGCGGGTTGAGCATCATGGCGCCGGCCGAGGTCCAGGCTGAAAGCGCGAGGATCAGGAAGGCGAACACAGTGCCACAGGCCGCCAACTTCCGTCTGCCGAATATCGCCGCGATCACTCCCGCCAGGAGCAGAAAGATCGACAGGTTCAGCGGCTGGATGAAGAACCAGAAGATCTTGGAAAGGTAGAAGAACATCCCCTCGCCTCGTCAGCTTCGGGAGCCTACCACCACTTCTCCGGCTGGAACGTCCCCGCCGCCTGCTCTATGACGTGGGCGGTCTGGAACAGCGTTTCCTCGTCGAAAGGCCGGCCGATGATCTGAAGCCCGAGCGGCAAGCCCTTGGGGTCGAGCCCGGCGGGTACGGATATGCCGGGCAGGCCAGCCATGTTCACGGTGACGGTGAAAATGTCGTTGAGATACATTTTCACCGGATCCGAGGCCATGTCCTCGTCGGCGACGCCAAATGCCGCGGACGGCGTTGCGGGGGTCAGGATGACATCGACGCCAGCCGCGAACACATTCTCGAAATCGCGCTTGATGAGGTTCCGCACCTTCTGCGCCTGCAGATAATAGGCATCGTAATAGCCGGCCGACAGCACATAAGTGCCGATCATGATGCGGCGCTTGACCTCGCGGCCGAAACCAGCCGCGCGGGTCTTCTCATACATGTCGACGATGTCCTTGCCGGGCACCCGCAATCCATAGCGGACGCCGTCGTAGCGGGCGAGGTTCGACGAGGCTTCCGCGGGCGCCACGATGTAGTAGGCCGGCAGTGCGTACTTCGTATGCGGCAGGGAAATGTCGACGATCTCGGCGCCGGCGTCCTTCAGCCAGGCAATGCCCTTCTGCCACAACGCCTCGATCTCTTCGGGCATGCCGTCGACGCGATATTCCTTGGGAATGCCGACCTTCATGCCCTTGATCGGCTTGCCGATCGCCGCCTCATAGTCCGGCACCGGTCGGTCGACCGAGGTAGTGTCCTTCGAATCGACCGAGGCCATCGACTTGAGCATGATCGCCGCATCGCGCACGTCGCGCGCGATCGGCCCGGCCTGGTCGAGCGACGAGGCGAAGGCAACGATGCCCCAGCGCGAGCAGCGGCCATAGGTCGGCTTGATGCCGACAGTGCCGGTGAAGGCGGCAGGCTGGCGGATTGAACCGCCCGTATCGGTAGCGGTCGCGCCGGCGCACAGGAAGGCGGAGACAGCCGAAGCCGAGCCACCGGACGAACCACCGGGAACCAGTTGCGCATTGTCCAGCGTACGCGCGGTCTTCGCGCCACCCGCTGAGACGAAGCCACCATCGCCCTGATGCGTGGTCGGCATCACCACCGTGTCCGTGCGTGAACGCCGCCACGGATTGATGACCGGCCCGTAATAGGACGTCTCGTTGGACGAGCCCATGGCGAATTCGTCCATGTTGAGCTTGCCCAGCATGACCGCGCCGTCGGCCCACAGATTGGCAGTGACGGTCGATTCATAACGCGGCTTGAAGCCGTCGAGAACGTGGCTGCACGCCTGGGTATGGACGCCTTCGGTGCCGAACAGATCCTTGATCCCGAGCGGAATGCCCTCCAGGGCTCCGCCCTCGCCCTTGGCCAGCTTCTCGTCAGATGCCCTGGCCATATCGCGGGCCTTGTCGCCGGTGACAGCGACATAGGCATTGAGTGCCGGGTTGGCGCGATCGATCGCAGCGAGATATGCTTCGGTGATCTCGGTCGCGGTGATTTCCTTGGCGCGCAGCTTGGCGCGAGCCTGCGAAATCGTCAGATGGGTCAGGTCGCTCATCAGGCAAGACTCTTTTCGTAAAACACCGACCACTCGGAATCGGGATAATCCAGCACCGGTCCACAGCGCGAAAAGCCGGCGCGTTCGTAGACAGTCCACGCGGCGGGATGGCGATCGCCGGTCTCCAGCACCAGACGCTTCAGCCCTTCGTCACGCGCCAGCGCCTCGACGCGCTCCACAATCCGCGCGCCAATCTTCTGGCCGCGATGGGAAGGCCGCGTGTACATGCGCTTGACTTCTCCGATGTCGCTGTCATGCCGCTTCAGCGCGCCACAGCCGATGGCCAGTCCATTGTCCCGGGCTATGAAAACGGTCGTGTCGCCGTCGGCCATCTGCTCGACTGTCATGAGATAGCTGTGCTCCGGCGGCGTCAGTTCGAGGAGCGTGACGTTGAGCTCATTGACCAACCCGCGCACATCGTCCTGCAGCGGTGTTTCGATGGCGATCTCGATTGCCATCGCGGCCTACTCCACCACCTTCGGAACAAGGAAGAAATTCTCTTCCGTCGCCGGCGCATTGGCAACGATGTCGGCCGCCTTGCCGCCGTCGGTGACAATGTCCTGGCGCTTCTTCATCTCCATCGGCGTGACCGATGTCATCGGTTCGACACCGGAGACGTCGACCTCGTTCAATTGCTCGACGAAGCCCAGAATGGCATTCAATTCGCCGGTCATGCGCTCTGCGTCCTCCTCGCTCACCGCGATGCGGGCGAGACGCGCGACGCGCTTCACTGTCTGAAGATCAACGGACATGTTTCTGCCTCTGGAAAACCAAGTGGCGCTATAGCGGCGCGGCGCGTGCCGCGCAACTGCATCGTGCGATAGCCTACGCCGAAGTGCTAGGCCGGCTTTTCGGCTGGCGCAGCGGAACGGGCAATTCGAACAGGCGCTCACTGCCCGGACACATGCCGCATGCCGCCTCATCCTCCAGCGCAGCAAAAGTTTGCAATTCGGCGTCGGAGCAGCCTGGCTCCAGCGGCCGATACCCCAGATAAGCGTCCCATTTTTCAGAGAGGCGGTATCTTGCTTTCTGCATCGGCAGATAGGCCAGCGGAGCGCATTTCCAGATGCACCCGCCATATAGTTGCTTGCAGTGACGGGCCGGGCAGATCTCCCAGCTGGCCCTCGGGTCACCATCTTCGAACGGCAGCATGCCATCGCCAAAACCGGTATAGCGCCGCGTCCATTGCTTGTGCGACGGGCGAATCCTGGCGACAAAACCATGGTCTCGTCGCCATGCATCCAGCAAGTCGAAGACCGGTTTCAGCCTCTCGCGATATTCATCGGAATCGTGATGGACGGAAACGAACAGGCAGGCGTCTGGATCCGCGGCCAGGACAGCAGGCAGTGTCGGATGGCGGTGCAGGAAGAAGCCGTTGCTGACGATCTCGATTTGAGTTTTCGGCCAGTGCCGCCGCACCAGCCCGACGAATTCAGGCAATTGCGGATGGATGGTGGGTTCCCCGCCCAGCAGGGAGAAGCACGTGACGGAGACGCGACGGCTCCACAGTGCCATCCAGCGGTCGGCCTCCTCGAGAGAAACCGTACCGGCATGGGCATGGTTGGAGTAATGCGAGCAGCTTTCGCACGACAGGTTGCAGCCATGCGCGACATGCAGCTCAAGCCGCTGGAAGACAGGCCGATCCCTGCCGAGAAACGACCCTACTCGCTTGATGATCCCCATGAAACGAAGCTAGCACGCCGATTTGGTCAGCACATCGTCTTCGCCATGGCAATTTCAAGCCTATGGCGAGGTGACTCGCGGGGTGTCCCTCGGGTCCATGGTTTTCTTCTACCTTATCCGCCTCAGATGGTGATCGTCTCGCCGATCTTCGGCAACGCCACGTTCACGCCCGATCCATCCATCCCGGCCACGAACTTCTCGGCGGTGGGATCGATCATGGGAAACGTGCCGAAATGGCAGGGAATGACCGTGTCGAACTTGAAGAAGCGCCGGCAGGCGAGCGCGGCCACCGCGCCGCCCATGGTAAAGCGGTCGCCGACCGGCACGATGCCGATCTTGGGTTCGTGCAGTTCGTTGATGAGCGCCATGTCGGAAAAGATGTCCGTGTCGCCCATGTGATAGAGCGTCTCGTCCTCCGGAAAATGCAGGACAAGCCCACCCGGGTTGCCGAGATAGACATTCTTGCCACCCTCCTCGCCAAACGAGGAAGAGTGCAGCGCCTGGACGAAGGTTGTGGTGAAGGCGCCGCAATCAACGGTGCCGCCTATGTTGCCCGGATTGATCTTCTCGCCGCTGACGCCCTTGCCGACCAGGTACATGCAGATCTCGAAATTGGCGACGAGCTGGGCGCCGCTCTTGTTCAGCACTTCCACCGCGCCGCTGATGTGATCGCTGTGGCCATGGGTCAGCAGCACGTGCGTGACCCCTTCCGCCGGCCCTTCCCAGCCACCCGTCCACGATGGATTGCCGATCAGATAGGGGTCGATGAGGATTTTCGCCCCGGAGGTTTCGATGCGGAATGCGGAATGGCCATACCAGGTGAGCTTCATGAAGACGTTCCTCGATTTTTGCTGTGCTAGAGGATAGAACGCCAGCGACGCAAATCAATGACATCCAGTATCTTGGCCCGTTCGAATGCGGGCGCGGCGTTGCAGTCGAGGGAAAGCCGTTGAGCATCATCGCGATCGAGGAATTGCCGGCACGGCTCGGCGGTGGCAAGACCCTGGCTGGTCTTGATCTGGGCGACAAGACGATCGGCATTGCGATTTCGGACCGGGGCTTTTCCTTTGCTCATCCACGCCCGGTGATCATGCGCAAGAAGTTCTCTTTGGATGCCGCAGTGTTGCTCGATGTGCTTCACAAGGAGAATGTCGGCGCCATCGTGCTTGGCCTGCCCATAAACATGGACGGATCGGAAGGCCCCCGCGCCCAGAAATCCCGCGCCTTTGTCCGCAACATGGCGGGAGTAACCGACCTGCCATTCGTTCTTTGGGACGAAAGACTATCGACGGTCGCGGCCGAAAGAACGCTTATCGAAATGGATTTTTCCCGCAAGAAACGTGCCGGCAAGATCGATTCAGCGGCAGCGGCCTTTATCCTGCAGGGTGTTCTCGACCGCCTTCAGTCGCTCGATGCAGCCGCTCGGACGGAACCGGGCCCGCCCACTGCTTCTTGACCCAACCGGCAATGTTGCGCCGGCGGCGGAATGCCCACAGCGCCATCAGCAGCAGCCCGTCGAATATGCAAGCCTTGGCGACCATGCCGGGAATGATTGCCGGATCGATACCCAGCATCTGCCCGTAAAGCTGGAACACCACATCATGCAGTTGCCGGCTCAACATGACATAGCCGAAATTGATGTCGTTGAGCGACAGGAAGAACCACCCCCAGAACAACACGAGAGGAGCCGCCCACAGCGCAAACAAGTAGCGCATCAGCGACCATCCTTCCGGTTCGTGTCCGGCCGACCGGAAATTCGGGAGAGCAACGAGGCATGCGCCGCGCTCTTCGCCATCACATGCACCGCGCGGGTTTCGCCCTTGCCCGGAACAGTGGCGGGAGATGTCGAGCGCCGCTCGGCGAGCATGGCGACATAGGACGCCAGAAGCGCCGCCATCTGGATGGCGATGACCATGAACAGTCCGTTGATGCCTTGCGCGGCGCCGCCGACCAGAATCAGCGACAGCAAGCCGAAGGCCGAGATGAATGCGATCCGCATGACGCTGTCGGCAGCATCCAGACTTACGGTGCTGATCAATGTTTCGAGAAAGGCCCAGCAAAACAGCACGGCAACCACCATCAGCGCGGTTGCCAACGGCGCCACGACGACCCCATTCTCGAGATCGGCCAAGCCGGGACTCTGGGTGGTGACCCCCAGCATGCCAAGCGCAGCCGAGACGCCGCGGCTTCCATCGATGCAGATGAAAGCCAGCAGGGCGAAGACAAGCGCCCAGTGCAAAGCCAAAAGAGAGGTCAATACGTGACGCATGCCGTTCCTGCTTCGGTACCCTAAGACAGTGGGCTTTGCGGCTCGCCACCGCAATCTAAACCATTTGTTAAGGTTAACGGCAATTCACAGGTCCGGCGGAGATCGTTCATCACGCTTTACATAGTGGGCGTGGCTGCTATGGCACAGGCTTTCCCACGAGCCCCACGCATGCAAGCTACGTTTGAGAGCATCCTGCCGATCTTCCTGCTCATTTTATGCGGGAACATTCTTCGTCGCTTCAGCGTCATCGACGTCGCCGGGTGGGATGGCATCAATCAGCTTGGATACTGGTTCTTCTATCCGACATTGATCCTGGTCACGATCGTCAAAGCCGATTTCAGTGGTCTTCATCTCGATGCGATGATGCTCGCCCTGCTCATCACCTTGCCGCTGATGTTCGCTTTTGTGCTCTCGCTCTGGCCCCTGCTTCGCAGGACGGGCCTGGCAGGAGCCGGGGAATTCTCATCGATCTTCCAGACATCCATCCGCTGGAACGGTTTCATGGCGCTTGCCATCGCCCAGAAGCTGTTTCCACCCTCTGGCATGGCCGTCGTCGCGCTGGTGATGGCGGTGATCATCCTGCCGATCAACCTTGTCACGGTTTTCGTGGTGACGCGCTCTGCCGACAGCAGCGTCCGCTGGCCGATCCTGATTCGCCGCATGGTATCCAACCCGATGGTCATCGCCGCCGCCGGCGGCCTTTTGCTGCGCGCTATGCCTTTCGAACTGTTTGCTCCCGTCAACAAGACGCTGCAGCTGATCGGCCAGGCCGCACTCGGCCTGGGCCTCGTCGGCATTGGCGCGGGGTTGCGGCTCGACAGTCTGGTAAAGCCGAGAGCCGCAGTGCTCGTTCCCGTGGCGACAAAGCTCTTGGTTTCTCCAGCGCTGCTGCTCGCCATCTCCCTGCTCCTTGGCGTCACCGGACAGGAACTGTCGTTCCTTGTTCTCTGCGGCGCCGTGCCCACCGCCATGAACGGCTATGTGTTGGCCAAGCAAATGGGCGGCGACGCCTAACTCTACGCGACGGTGACGACGCTGCAGACCCTACTGAGCTTCGCTACCATTCCTGCAATACTGCTGGTAGCGGCTCAGTTCGTTGGCGGATAGAGCGTGTCGATGATCATGCGCGCATCATGGCGCGAATCGAGCATGCCGTAGGTGTTGCGCCACTGGCCCGCCAAGCGTGTTTCGACGAAGGCATCAGCAATCCGCCCAGCCCCCAGCCGGCGCAGCTCCGCCGCCGCCGCCGACAGCGCCAGTTGCTCAGTGAGCAACCGGGCCGAGCCCTCATCGGTTCCGGCGACCTGCATCGCGGCCTTGAGCACGCCGATGGTGCCACGGCCGCCGGCGCCGAGGTCACGATCAATGCCCGCCAGCACGTCCTCGAACAATCCCGGCGCACGATTGAGAACGCGCAGCACGTCGATGGCCATGACGTTGCCAGACCCTTCCCAGATCGCGTTGACGGGGGCTTCGCGATAGTAGCGGGCAAGCGGCGCCTCTTCGACATAGCCATTGCCACCCAGGCACTCCATCGCCTCATAGAGCAGCGGCGGCGCGATCTTGCAGACCCAGTATTTGACCACCGGCGTCATGGCGCGGGCAAATGCCGCCTCGCCGCGATCGCTGGCCGCCTCGTCGAAAGAACGCGCCAGCCGGAACGACAGGGCGGTTGCGGCGGCAACGTCGAGCGCCATGTCGGCCAGCACGCGCTGCATCAGTGGTTGCTCGATCAGATTGGTGCCAAATACCTGCCGGTGGCGGGCATGATGCACAGCCTCGGCCAGCCCGGCGCGCATGATCGCCGATGACGCGACGGCGCAGTCGAGGCGGGTTAGCGTCACCATGTCCATGATCGTCTTCACGCCGGCGCCGGGTTCACCGACCATTTCGCCGATGGTGTTGACGAACTCGACTTCCGAAGAAGCGTTGGAGCGGTTGCCAAGCTTGTCCTTCAACCGCTGGAAGCGGAAGCCATTGCCCGAACCATCGCCGAGAACGCGCGGAATGAGGAAGCACGAGAGCCCTTCCGACGCTTGTCCGAGCACCAGGAACGCATCCGACATCGGCGCCGACATAAACCATTTGTGTCCGGTCAGGCGGTAGAAGCCGCCACCGGCGCGCTCGGCCCTGGTGACGTTGGCGCGCACATCCGTGCCGCCCTGCTTCTCCGTCATGCCCATGCCCAGCGTCAGGCCGGTTTTTTCGACCGGCGGCTTCTGGCTCTGGTCATATCTACGCGTCGTGACGCGCGGCGCCCATTCGCGAAACAGTTTCGGGCTGGCCATCAGCGCCGCCAGCGACGCGCTGGTCATGGTGATCGGGCACAGATGCCCTGTCTCCAACTCAGCCGTCAGGTAGAAACGCGCCGCCCGTACCTGATGGCGGCGGCCGATCTCGGCGTCGCCATTTTCCCAGATCGATGAATGCAGCCCGTTCGCGACGGAACGGCGCATCAGCGCATGGTAGGCGGGATGAAACTCGACCAGATCGATGCGCCGGCCTTGCCGGTCATGGGTTCTGAGTTTTGGCGTCTCGACATTGGCGAGCCGGGCCAGTTCCTGCGCCTCCTGGGTCAGCACGAAACGGCCAAGACCGTCGAGGTCCTTGCGCACCGGATCGGAAAACCGCTCGGCAAGCTGGATCAGCAACGGATCGCCCCGCCAGGCATTCCCGCCTGTCAATGGCGGCGGCTGGTTCGTCACGTCGTCGGTCACGCCTTGTCCCTATCATCAGAGGCCACGAATCCGAGCCCATCGGCGGTTTATAGCCCAAGCACTGGCGCGCGCGCGATGAAAATACCGGGGAGAAAGGCCGCAATCCAAAGCTGGCGCTTGCAGCCGCGAAATCCGCACCCTATAGCAGCGCCTTGAGATGACTGACGCTTCGTCCCTGCCGCTCTACCCTCACCGCCATCTACTGGGCATCCGCGACCTTTCCCCTGCCGATATAGAGCTTTTGCTCGATCGCGCGGATCGGGCGGTCGCCATCTCGCGGCAGTCGGAAAAGAAGACGTCGACACTGCGCGGTCGCACGCAGATCAACCTCTTCTATGAAGCGTCCACCCGCACACAGTCTTCCTTCGAGCTGGCCGGCAAACGGCTCGGCGCCGACGTCATGAACATGTCGGTGGCCAGCTCTTCGGTGAAGAAAGGCGAGACGCTGATCGACACGGCGATGACGCTGAACGCCATGCGTCCCGACATATTGATCATTCGCCATCAATCGGCGGGTGCCGCTGCGTTGCTGGCGCAAAAGGTCGGCTGCTCGGTGGTCAACGCAGGCGACGGCGCCCACGAACACCCGACACAGGCACTGCTTGACGCCCTGACCATCCGCCGCGCCAAAGGCTCGCTTTCGAAACTGATCGTGGCCATCTGCGGCGACATCCTGAATTCGCGCGTGGCGCGCTCGAACATCATGTTGCTCAACGCGCTTGGCGCGCAGGTGCGGGTCGTCGCCCCCTCGACACTTCTGCCCACCGGCATCGAAAAAATGGGCGTCATCGTCACGCGCTCGATGGCGGAAGGCCTCAAGGGCGCGGACGTCGTGATGATGCTGCGCCTGCAGCGCGAACGCATGGAAGGTGCCCTCGTGCCTTCGGTGCGTGAGTATTACCGATATTTCGGGCTCGACGCGAAAAAGCTGAAGGCGGCCAAGGATGACGCGATGGTGATGCATCCCGGCCCGATGAACCGCGGCGTCGAGATCGCCTCGGAAATCGCCGATGGTCCGCAAAGCGTCATCCAGGAACAGGTTGAGATGGGCGTTGCCGTGCGCATGGCGGTGATGGAAGCCCTACTCGATCCGCGCCGCAACCGGGAGGGCCGCGGCGCATGAGCACGACGGTCTTTGAGCGCGCTCGTATCGTCGACCCGTCGCGCGGCATCGACGAGGTCGGCACCGTAATCGTCGACGGACGCAAGATCGCTGCTGCCGGCAAGGCAGCGCTGAACCAGGGCGCACCGGACGGCGCTGCCATCATCGATTGCGCCGGCAAAGCGATCATCCCCGGTCTTGTCGACGGGCGCGTCTTCATCGGCGAGCCGGGGGGAGAGCATCGCGAAACCATTGCTTCCGCCAGCGTTGCGGCGGCCGCCGGCGGCGTGACGTCGATTGTCATGATGCCCGACACCGATCCGATAATCGACAATGTCGCGCTGGTCGAATTCGTGCTGCGTACCGCCAAGGACACCGCAAGCGTCAACATCTTTCCCGCCGCGGCGATCACCAAGGGTCTCGACGGGCGCGACATGACCGAGTTCGGCCTGCTGCGGGAGGCCGGCGCCGTCGCCTTCACCGACGGGCGCCACACAATCGCCAGCGCATTGGTGATGCGCCGGGCGCTCACTTACGCGCGCGATTTCGGCGCCATGATCGTGCATGAAACGCAGGATGCCGCCCTCGCCTCGGCCGGCGTCATGAATGAAGGCCTTTATGCGAGCTGGCTCGGTCTTGCCGGCATCCCGCGCGAAGCTGAATCCATCCCGCTGGAGCGCGATCTGGCCCTGGCGCGGCTGACGCGCGGCTCCTACCACGCGGCGAAGATCTCGACCGCAATGGCCGCTGCCTCGATGGCGCGCGCGAAGGCAGACGGCGCCAATGTCACGGCAGGCGTGTCGATCCACAATCTGTCGCTCAACGAGAACGATGTCGGTGAATACCGCACATTCTTCCGCCTGACGCCTCCGCTTCGCGCCGAAGAGGACCGGCTGGCGATGATCGAGGCGGTCAGGGACGGCACTATCGACATCATAGTCTCCTCGCACGACCCGCAGGATGTCGACACCAAGCGCCTGCCCTTCGCCGACGCCGCGGCCGGCGCCATCGGGCTCGAGACGCTGCTGGGCGCGGCATTGCGGCTCTACCACAATGAAGATTTGACGCTGCTGAGATTGGTCGAGACGCTGTCAACCGCGCCGGCAAGGCTGTTTGGGCTGCCCGGTGGTACGCTCAAGCCGGGAGCATTGGCTGATCTTGCTGTTGTCGATCTGGATGAGCCGTGGATTGTGAGCGAAAGCGGCATTCGCTCGCGCTCGAAAAACACATGTTTCGAGGGCGCGCGGCTGCAAGGCAGGGTCTTGCAAACGATGGTGGCGGGCCGCACAGTATTCTCGGCCTAGGATATTCTTGCGCCATCTGAAGCCGCTGTGGGTCGGCGACGGGAAATACGGGGGAAACAATGACTTACGGCCCCATCGTGGCACTTGTGTTCGGCTATCTGCTTGGCTCGATTCCGTTTGGGCTTTTGATCACCCGCGCCGCCGGCCTTGGCGATGTGCGCAAGATCGGTTCCGGAAACATCGGCGCGACGAATGTGCTGCGCACCGGCAACAAGGGCCTCGCCGCCGCCACGCTGTTGTTCGACGCGTTGAAGGGCACGGTGGCTGTCCTGATTGCCAGTCGCTATGCGCCGGAATTCGGACTGTGGGCCGGCCTTGGCGCCTTCCTTGGCCATCTCTTCCCGGTCTGGCTTGGCTTCAAGGGCGGCAAAGGCGTGGCCACGTATCTCGGCGTACTGATCGGCCTTGCCTGGCAGGTGGCGTTGATCTTCGCCGTGGTCTGGCTCGCCATTGCCTTCCTCTTTCGTTACTCGTCATTGGCGGCGCTCATCGCGGCGGTTGTCGTGCCGATCGCGCTCTATTTTCTTAGCACACCGCAGATTGCCGGACTGTTCGTGGTCATGAGCATCATCGTCTTCATCAAGCACCGCGCCAACATTTCGCGGCTGCTGGCCGGCACGGAAGGCAAGATCGGAGCCAAGGGGTGAGCAACCGGCTTGCCGGGCCGCGCCTCAGCGACCGGCAGCGGCTGGCCTGGCTACGCCTGATCCGTACCCAGAATGTGGGGCCCGCCTCTTTTCGCGATCTCATCAACCGCTTCGGTTCAGCCGAGGCGGCGCTGGAAATACTGCCCGAACTGATGATTTCCGGCGGCGCCAACCGCATCGCCCGTATTCCGTCAGTGGCCGAGGCGGAGGCCGAACTGGAAGCCGCCCGACGCGCCGGCGCGCGCTTCGTCGGCATTGGCGAACCCGACTATCCGCCGCAACTGAAGAATATGGACCACCCGCCGCCGCTGCTCGCGGTCAAGGGCGAAGGCGGCGTGTTCCGGCTTCCGACCATTGCCATCGTCGGCGCCCGCAACGCGTCGCTTGCCGGCATCAAGATGGCGCGCACGCTCGCGACGGATCTTGGCCGTGACGGCTACGGCATCGTCTCCGGCCTGGCGCGCGGCATCGACACGGCGGCGCATCAGGGCAGTATTTCCACCGGCACGATCGGCGTGCTGGCAGGCGGCCTCGACATGCCCTACCCGCCGGAAAATGTCGGCCTCTGCGACGAGATCGCCGAGCGCGGCGGCGCCATCGTTTCCGAGATGCCGTTTGGCTGGCAACCGCGCGCGCAGGACTTTCCACGACGCAACCGGCTCGTCGCCGGTATCGCGCTGGGGCTTGTCGTGGTCGAGGCGGCACAACGCTCCGGTTCGCTGATCAGCGCCAGGCTTGCCGCCGAGATGGGCCGGCTGGTCTTCGCCGTTCCCGGCTCGCCGCTAGACCCGCGTGCCGCCGGCACCAACGGCCTGCTCAAGGACGGCGCCACCCTTGTCACCGAGGCTGCGGACATCTCCGGTGCGATCGCGCCTCTGACCGGTCTGCATGCGCCCCAAACCACGCCGCTTGAAGATCCCTTGGATTTCTCGGTGCCTCCGCCACGTGAGAACGACCGCGCCAGCGTCGTGGAGGCACTCGGCCCGACCCCGGTGTCGGTCGACGAGATCATCCGCCACACCGGTCTGCATCCCGCGCAGGTTTTCATGGTGCTGCTGGAACTGGACCTCGCCGGTCGATTGGAGCGTCACGCCGGCGGGAATGTTTCGCTGGTGTTCGGAGAATCTTGAAGGCTGGTGAGCGCGATGGGATTCGAACCCATGACCTACTGATTAAAAGTCAGTTGCTCTACCGGCTGAGCTACGCGCTCCCGCGGGCGCGAAAGGCTGCCCTCGAAATTGGGCGGAACATAGGGAGAGTGCCTCGACGGGTCAACCGGAAAAGATCGCCCGCACATGGAGAATTCCAACGATTTCATGGAGCCGTTCGGAGCGGTTCGCGAAACATGGAATGGCCTCTCCGAAAGTCATGGGAAACCGGCTCCAAATAGAGATTCCGGCAGGAGAAACATTACCGATCAGCAACTTGACAACTTTTCTGGAACAATAGCGCTCTCCATTCGTTTTCGAGCCATAAGGGACGTCAACCGCCCTTTCAAGGAGAAGATAATGAAGGTCATGTCGGGCTTGCTGGCCGCCACTTTGTCAATTTCATTCGCGGCCACCGCCGCCATACCTGCCGAAGCCGCACCGATGTATGTGCCTCAGGCTCCGGTCGTCGCTCCATCCGATATACAGGCAGTCGATTTCAATCCACAGCTGAAGAATCGCCATTTTCGCGGCAACCGCAATTTAGGTGGTCACCGGAGCTTCAACGGCAATCGCAACTTCGGTGACAGGGGAAATGGCGGTTACTGGAACGGGCACCGTGGCTATAGCTACTACCGCCCCGGCTACCGTCGCCATGGTGACTTCTGGTTCCCGCTGGCCGCATTCGCCGCTGGCGCGGTCATCAGCGGAGCGATTGTAAACGGCGAAAACCGCGGCAATGCGCATGTACAGTGGTGCTACGACCGCTACAGATCCTATCGCGCTTCGGACAACACGTTCCAGCCGAACAACGGCCCCCGCCAGCAGTGTCGTTCGCCCTATTGATGGAGCCTGACTGATCTAGCTGACCTGAAGACCCGCGCCGGAACAGCGCGGGTTTTATTGTTTGCTCAATGTTCTGCGGACCGCATCTCGCCAGCCCGCAAGTTTGACTGCGCGGTCCGCGGCGTCCATTTCCGGCTTGAACCGCCGCTCAAGCACCCACTTTTTCGCGAACGTTCCGGCCGCCGGCCACACACCGGCTTGCGAACCAGCCAGCCACGCCGCGCCCAACGCGGTTGTTTCCAGGATCGTCGGGCGGTCGACCGGTGCATCGAGAATGTCCGCAAGCCTTTGCATCGTCCAGTCCGACGCGACCATGCCGCCATCGACACGAAGCACCGTCCTTGCCGAGGCATCTTTCCAGTCCTTGCGCATCGCGTCGAGCAGGTCGCGCGTCTGGAAGGCTACGGATTCCAGTGCCGCGCGGGCAAACTCCGCCGGGCCGGAATTCCGGGTCAGCCCAAAAATCGCGCCTCGCGCATCGGCGTCCCAGTGTGGCGCGCCAAGGCCGACGAAGGCAGGCACCAGGTAGACGTTCTGGGTTGGATCGGCGGAGGCCGCCAACTTGCCGCTCTGCTCGGCCTTGCCGATGACCTTCAGCCCGTCACGCAGCCATTGCACGGCCGCACCTGCTATGAAGATCGACCCCTCCAGCGCATAGGTGGTCTGGCCGTTCAGCCTGTAGGCGATCGTCGTCAGCAGCCGATTTTTCGAGTGCACCAGATCGTCGCCCGTGTTGAGCAGTGCAAAACACCCCGTGCCGTAGGTCGATTTCATCATGCCCGGTTCGAAACAGGCCTGGCCGATTGTCGCGGCGTGCTGGTCGCCGGCCACGCCGAGAATTCTTATCTCGGCACCGAACAGACCTTTCTCCGTCTTTCCAAAATCATCGGCGCAATCCTTCACGTCAGGCAGCATTCTCGCCGGTATCCTGAGGATCGCCAGAAGTTCGTCATCCCAGGCATTTTCCCGGATATTGTAGACCAGCGTGCGCGATGCATTGGTGGCATCGGTGGCGTGAACCTTGCCGCCGGTCAGCCGCCAGATCAGAAAGCTGTCGATGGTGCCGGCCAGCAGTTCGCCCTTCTCGGCGCGCTTCCTGGCCCCCTTAACCTTGTCCAGCATCCAGGCGATCTTGGTGCCGGAGAAATACGGGTCAAGCAGCAGCCCGGTCTTTCTGGTGAACGTCTTCTCCAGCCCCTGCTTCTTGAGTTTCTGGCACAGCGGCGCGGTGCGCCGGTCCTGCCAGACTATTGCGTTGTGGATCGGCTTTCCGGTTGCCCTGTCCCAGATCACAACGGTCTCGCGCTGGTTGGTAATGCCGAGCGCGGCAATCTCCGAGGCTCTGCGTCCGGCGCTCCTCAACGCTGCCTTCACCGTCGCCACGACGCTCGACCAGATCTCCTCGGGATCATGCTCGACCCAGCCGGAAGCCGGATAATGTTGGGCGAACTCCCTCTGCCCCCGGCCTGCGATCTTCATCTCGCTATCAAACAGGATCGCCCGCGTCGATGTCGTCCCCTGGTCGACTGCCAGGACAAAGCCACTCATCCCACTCCCCCCGGTGCATGATTCCAAGCAGAATCGATTCTTGCGGCGGTTCCGCCATCCATGCAACCGGCAGAGATAAAGATGCCGCCCAGGACTTTGCCGATTGAGTATCAGCGTCCGCTATTCTGCGGCAGCGATGTGCCGACTGCTCATCCCACGCATGAACTCGTCCAATGCCGTCGCCTGCTCGCGGCTGAGATGCAGCCCGCGCTTGGTCCGGCGCCACAACACATCCTCGGCAGTGACTGCCCACTCGTTTTCGGCGAGATAGCGCACCTCGGCCTCGTAGAGATCCTCGCCAAAACTGCGGCCAAGGTCGGAGTTCGATTTGGCGGATCCAAGCAGCGATCGTGCCCGGGTTCCGTAAAGCCGGGTCAATCTTCGGGCAAGGCGCGCATCGAGGAATGGATAGGCCGTCCTGAGTTTCGCGACTTCGGCATCGAACCCGTTGGCCGGGAAATCACCTCCTGGCAGCGGCGCATTTGCCGTCCACGGTTTGCCGCGCTTGCCGAGAAAACCCTCGATCTTTTCGAGCATCGATTCCGACAGCCGCCGATAGGTGGTGATCTTGCCGCCAAAGGCGTTGATGATCGGGGCAGCGCCCTCGCCTCCCTCCGCTTTCAGAACATAGTCTCGCGTCGCCTCCTGGGCTTTCGAAGCACCGTCATCATAGAGCGGGCGCACCGCCGAATAGGTCCAGACGACATCCGAACGCCTGACCGGCTCGGCAAAATACTCGCTTGCCGCCGCGCACAGATAGTCGATCTCGGCATCGCTGATCTTCGCGTCATGCGGATCGCCGGGATAATCCCGGTCGGTGGTGCCGATCAGCGTGAACTCTTCCTCATAGGGAATGGCGAAGATGATGCGCCCGTCCTTGTTCTGGAAGAAATAGGCGCGCGGATCATCGAACTTCTTGCCGATGACGATGTGGCTGCCCTGCACCAGCCGGACATTGTGCACGTCTTTCATGCCAACCGTGTCCGACAGCACATGATCGACCCAGGGGCCCGCGGCGTTGACCAACAATCGCGCCTTCACCTCCTCGGTCTGGCCGGTCGTTACATTCTCAAGGCTTACCGTCCAGATGTTGCCCTCCCGGCGGGCACTGACCACCTTGGTGCGGGTCCGGATGGTCGCGCCACGGTCGGCGGCGTCGCGCGCATTCAAAGCCACCAGCCGCGCATCATTCACCCAACCGTCCGAGTATTCGAATGCCTTTCGGAACAGTGGCTTCAGCGGCCGGCCGGCCGGGTCGTCGGCCATGTCCAGCGTCCGGGTCGCCGGCAGCAATTTGCGCCCGCCAATATGGTCGTAAAGGAAGAGACCAAGCCTGATCAGCCAGGCCGGCCGCAGCCCCTTGGCATAGGGCAGGACAAAGCGCATCGGCCAGATGATGTGCGGCGCGTTCTTCCACAGAACCTCGCGTTCCATCAGCGCCTCGCGCACAAGACGGAATTCGTAGAATTCGAGGTAGCGCAGGCCGCCATGGATCAGTTTGGTCGAGCCGGACGAGGTCCCGCTGGCCAGATCGCTCATCTCGGCGAGAAAGACCGAAAAGCCTCGCCCGACGGCATCACGGGCTATGCCGCAGCCATTGATGCCGCCGCCTATGACGAAGATGTCGTGGATGGGGGGTGTGTCCACAATATTCTCCAGCGATTTCGCAATGCAATATGCTTGACTTGGAACGAAACCGTGGCGGAATTATTTCGAAATCATAACGAATGTCAAACGAATACGAATGTCCTTCGCCTACCTCCGAGAGCTTTCAAGCGGCAGATGTTTCTATCAGCTGAACCTCGGCCTCCTGGCAAATCCTGCGCACCGACGGGATGTCGCAGCGATCGGTGATGAATGTATTGACCTGCGACAGATGGCCGATTCGCACCGGCGCCGTGCGTTCGAACTTCGTCTGGTCGGCAACGAGGATGACATGGCGGGCATTGGCGATGATCGCCTGCGCCACCTTGACCTCGCGGAAATCGAAATCAAGCAGCGCGCCGTCGTGATCGATCGCCGATGCGCCAATCACAGCGTAATCGACCTTGAACTGCTTGATGAAGTCAACGGCTGCCTCGCCGACAATGCCGCCATCAGAACCGCGCACGACACCGCCGGCGATTACCACCTCCATTGAAGGATATATGCGCATCCTGTTGGCAACGTTGATATTATTGGTGATGACCATCAAGCCGCTGTGATCGAGAAGCGCCGTGCTGACCGCCTCGGTCGTGGTGCCGATGTTGATGAACAGTGAGGCATTGTCTGGAATGAGCCGCGCGGCCGCGCGACCGATCGCATCCTTCTCGTCGGCGGCAATCTTGCGCCGCGCCTCGTACTCCATGTTTTCGATGCCGGACGGAAACAGCGCCCCTCCATGGATGCGCGACAGCAGCCGCTGGTCGCACAGATCATTGAGATCCTTGCGTATCGTCTGTGGCGTCACGTTGAAATGCGTTGCCAGTTCGTCAACCAGCACCCTGCCATTGTCCTTTGCCATCTGGACGATCTCCGAATGGCGTGGTGACAGATACATCGAGCAGGCTCCCGTTTTCGTTTTTCTTGTCCATAGCCCAAAACGAAAGTTATGAAAAGACAGGAGCCAGTGAACAGAAACGCATGATTGCAAAAGCAAACAGCGCCGCAGGTTCGGAACAATCGATTCAGGTCAGGGTGCGCGCGACTTCGGTAATAGCATCGAAAGCCGCATCGACATCGCCGGCGGTCGCCTCGAACTGGCCGACCTGAAAACGAATCGCGACGCGGCAATCAACACGTGTCTGCGTCAGGTAGACACGGCCGTCATCGTTGATGGCGTTGACCAGCCGCAGATTATGCTCATCCGGATCAGTGCCTGATGGCGCCTGGTGCCTGAACGAAAACAGCGACAGCATCGGCTCGGTGACAAGTTCGAAGTCCGGCTCCCTTGCCAGACGCGCGGCAAGACCTTCACTCCACGCGACATGGTTGCGGATCATCGTGCGCAGATTGTCCAGCCCGTGTGCGCGCAGCAGGAACCAGAGTTTCAGGGCGCGAAAGCGACGCCCGAGCGGCACCGACCATTCGGAATAATTGATGATGCCGTCGTGGCCATGGGTCTTCAGGTAGTCGGGCTTGATGGCAAGCGTCCTCACATGGCTGTCCGGGTCGCGCAGGAACTGGATCGAGC
Organism: Mesorhizobium carmichaelinearum; assembly: GCA_943370265.1. Classification (GTDB taxonomy): domain Bacteria; phylum Pseudomonadota; class Alphaproteobacteria; order Rhizobiales; family Rhizobiaceae; genus Mesorhizobium; species Mesorhizobium carmichaelinearum_A. The sequence goes on along the minus strand of CALRQH020000005.1, from coordinate 114,540 downwards.
AGTCGAACTGTGCGCCCAGCCATTTGTGCGGATTGAAGACGATGGAATCCGCTTGCTCGATACCGGCCCAGAAGTGCCGATATTCCTCGCAGATCATCGCCGATCCCGCCCACGCCGCATCGACATGCAGATACAACCCATGCCGTTTCGCCACCGCCGCGACATCCGCGATATCATCGGTTCCGCCCGTGCTGGTGCCGCCGACGCAAGCAATGATGCCGGCTGGCAGAAGTCCGGCTTGTTTGTCGGCGACGATTGTGGCTTCAAGCGCCTCGGTGTCCATGGCGCGAAAACGGCCTGCTGCCGGGATGCGGACCAGATTGTCCTCGCCAATGCCCGCAACCCAGATCGCCCGGTCGATGGAAGTATGGACCTGGTCGGAGGAATAGATGCGCACCCTCGCCTGCCCGCTCAACCCCTTCTTGTTTCCTTGCCAGTCGAGTGCGCGTTCGCGCATCGTCAGCACGGCGGCAAGCGTGGCCGAGGACGCCGAATCCTGGATGACCCCCGAAAACCCTTCAGGCAGGCCGAGCGCCTGCCGCATCCAGTCGACGACCCGCGTCTCCAACTCGGTGGCCGCCGGCGAGGTCTGCCACAGCATGCATTGTGCGGCCATTGCCGAAACCAGGTACTCGGCCACGACCGAAACGGGTGCTGCATTGGCCGGAAAATAGGCGAAGAAACGCGGATGCTGCCAATGCGTCATGCCCGGCAGGATCTTGTCCTCGAAGTCGGCGAAGATCGCGTCCATCGGCTCCGCCGTTTCAGGTGGCGACACTTCTATGCTCCTGAAGATGTCGCCTGGCTCGACAAGGGGCCGCACAGGCCTGTCACGAAGGCCGCTTCGGTAGTCCGCCCCCCATTCAGCCGCGCGCAGCGACCACTGGCGGAAATCATCGTTGTTCATTTGCGCCCTCCAGCATTGTCCGGCGTCGCAGATTGCAGCCGCCACGATCAATCAACAACATAATTAACATGTGAAATATATGTTCGCAACGGCCCCGAAGGGGCGGCGACTATCCCGGAAAATCAGGCAAGCTCGCAAAGGCGGCTTTCAGCGCGTTAGACCAACCATCGGAGATCGTGCGGTAATACTGATCATCCTGGCTGATCCGCTTCTTGAGTCCGACCTTGAAACTGTCCTTCTCATAGAAAAGAAGGTCCAGCGGCAGGCCTACCGAGAGGTTTGACTTAAGCGTCGAGTCGAACGACACCAGCAGCAGTTTCACCGTCTCGGCGAGGCTCATCGTCTTTTCATAGGCTCGGATGATGATCGGCTTGCCGTACTTGGTCTCGCCGATCTGGAAGAACGGCGTGTCGTCAGTCGACTCAATGAAATTGCCTTCGGGGTAGATCATGAACAGGCGCGGCTCGCTGCCGTTGATCTGCCCACCCAGGATGAAAGAGGCGTTGAAATAGGAATCCGCCTTCTCGCCGACCGGCGACGAATGGGCAATCACTTCCTTGACGGTGTCGCCCACGAGCCGCACCGTCTGATACATCGAAGGCGTTTCCAACAACGTGGCATGACGATCGGCAACCGCCTTGGTGCGCTCTTCCAGCAGGCTGACCACCGCTTGCGTCGTCGCCAGGTTGCCGGCGGACATCAGCACGATGACCCGCTCGCCCGGCTGTTCCCAGACATGCATCTTCTTGAAGGTCGAGATCGAATCCATGCCGGCATTGGTGCGCGTGTCCGACATGAACACGAGCCCGCGATCGATCTTCAGGCCGACGCAATAGGTCATGGAATCTCTTCTGGCAGCAATCTTACTGGGATTACTGCTCTACCGTGACCGTGACCGCAAGCTGTTCTTCCGCCTGTCCCAGCCGAATTCCCGACACCGGTGTGGCGTCACGGTAGTCGCGACCGGTCGCCACCCTCACGTAGCGCTCATCCGGCGAAATGCCGTTGGCGGCGTCGAAGGCAACCCAGCCAAGGCCTGGAACATGCGCCTCGGCCCAGGCATGGCTTGCCGCCTGCTCCACCGCCGCGTCCATCATCAGATAGCCGCTAACGTAGCGGGCCGGGAAACCCAGCGCGCGGGCAGCGGCTGCAAAGATATGGCTGTGATCCTGGCAGACGCCGGTTTTGAGCGCCAGCGCCTCCTCCGCAGGCGTCGCCGCATTGGTGGTGCCGGGCGTATAGGCGACACGCTCGCCGATGACCGCCATCAGCCGGTGCAACCTTTCGATATCGGTACCCTTGCCGATCGACGCCGCGAGTTCGCGAATGCCGCTGCCGATCATTGTCAGCGGCGTTTCATGGCCAAACAGCCAGAGCGGCGCAAAACCCTGGTGCGGCCCGGACACGCCAGCCGTGTCCCGTGTCACCACTTCGCCGGCCGCTTCGACCGTGATGAAATCGCGTTCGCCTTCCACACTCAAAAGTCGCGTGTCGTTGCCGAAATGGTCGACAAAACGAACTTCCTCGCGGGCGCCCTCGATGTTCAGCGCCCAGGACAACACCGTCTGCGTCGACCCGCTGGCAGGAAGCAGCCGCAACCGCTGCAACAGATATTGTACCGGCGCATCGTAGCGGTATTCGGTCCGGTGGGTGATCTTCAGCCGCATATCAGTTGAACCGATAATCTTGCGCTATCTCGTCGCCGAGCTTGGTGTTGTCGAGAATGAAATTGGCCAGGAACTCATGCAGACCGGTGTCGAATATGTCCTTGATCGAACCGGTTCTCAACATGGCCTGCGTCTTCTCGGCCGTCGCGTGGCAGGCATGCCGCTCGCCATAATCGTCGCCCAGGAATTTCAGATGCTCGGTCAGGAACCGGTAGCAGAAGGTCAGGGAACGCGGCATGCGGACATTGAGGATCAGATAATCCGCGATGTTTGTCGGCTTGTAGTCGGCGTCATAGACCCAGCGATAGGAGCGATGCGCCGACACCGAGCGCAGGATCGACTCCCACTGGTAATTGTCGAGAGTTGAGCCGACCCAGGAGATCGATGGCAGCAGCACGTAATATTTCACATCGAGAATGCGCGCCGTGTTGTCGGCGCGCTCGACATAGGTGCCGAGCTGCGAGAAGTCGAAGATCTCGTTGCGCAGCATGGTCCCGTAGAACGAGCCACGGATCAGCGCCGTCTCGCGCTTGATCGCGTCGAGCACGCTGGGCAGGTCGCGCTCGTCGATCGGCTTGGCTAGCATCCGCTTCAGCGACATCCAGGCTTCGTTGATGCTTTCCCAGGTTTCTCGCGTCAGAGCGGTGCGCACCATACGGGCGTTGTTGCGGGCCGTCTCGATCGAGGCCATCGTGCTCGAAGGGTTTGACGTGTCGCGCAGCAGGAAGTCGGCAACGTTGGCAGCGGTGTAGTCCGTGTATTTCTGCGTGAAGGCCACGTCGGAGCCGGCGCTGAGCAATACCGAATTCCATTCCTCCGAGGCGCTCTGGGTGCGGGTCAGCGCCATGCGCAACCCCGCATCGACCAGCCTCGCCATGTTCTCGGCCCGCTCGATGTAGCGGTTCATCCAGTAAAGCCCGTTGGCGGTGCGGCCGAGAAGCATGAAAAGGCCCTTCGGGCTAGTGGGTGGGGAATAGTGAGTGGGAAATAGTAAGCGATTGAATCTCAATAGAATATGGCATTTCCTATCCCTCTACTGCCTAGTGCCTACTGCCTATTTCCCCGCTCGCTAAACTCAATCATCCAGCACCCAGGTATCCTTGGTGCCGCCGCCTTGCGAGGAATTGACGACCAGCGAGCCTTCCTTGAGCGCGACGCGCGTCAGGCCGCCCGGCACGATCTGGATGCGGTCGGAAACCAAGACGTAGGGGCGGAGATCGACATGGCGGGGCGCAAGGCCCTTGTCCGTCAGAATCGGGCAGGTCGATAGCGCCAGCGTTGGCTGGGCGATGTAGTTGGACGGTTTCGCGGTGAGCTTCTTGGAGAAATCCTCGCATTCCTTCTTGGTCGCGGCCGGTCCAACCAGCATGCCGTAGCCACCGGAACCATGCACCTCCTTGATCACAAGCTCGTCTATGTGTTCGAGCACGTATTTCAGGCTGTCCGGTTCCGAGCAACGCCACGTCGGGATATTGCCGAGGATCGCCTTGCGGCCGGTGTAGAATTCCACGATCTCGGGCATGTAGGAATAGATCGCCTTGTCGTCGGCGATGCCGGTTCCCGGCGCATTGGCGATGGTGATGTTGCCGGCGCGATAGACATCCATGATGCCGGGTATCCCGAGCGCTGAGTCGGGACGGAACGTCAGCGGATCAAGAAAGGAATCGTCGACACGCCGGTAGAGCACGTCGATCTGCTTGTAGCCTTCGGTCGTTCGCATGGCGACGTGGCCGTCCACGACCCGTAGATCCTGGCCTTCGACAAGCTGCACACCCATCTGGTCGGCCAGGAAGGCATGCTCGAAATAGGCGGAGTTGTAGCTGCCTGGCGTCAGCACGGCGATGGTCGGCGCACCCTTGGTGCTCTGCGGCCGCACCGCCGCCAGCGACTGTCGCAGGAGCTGCGGATAGTTTTCGACGGGCCGTACCTTGATCTGCTGGAACAGCTCCGGAAAGAGCTGCATCATCGTCTCGCGGTTCTCCAGCATGTAGGAAACGCCGGACGGCGTGCGCGCATTGTCCTCCAGCACGTAGAATTCGTTCTCGCTGATGCGGACGATGTCGACGCCGATGATGTGAGTATAGACGCCAGCCGGTGGCCGCACGCCGATCATTTCCGGTAAAAATGCTTCGTTCTTGGCGATCAGTTCCTTGGGAACGCGCCCGGCGCGCAGGATTTCCTGGCGGTGGTAGATATCGTCGAGAAATGCGTTCAGGGCCTGCACGCGCTGCTCGATGCCTTGCGTCAGCCGCCGCCATTCATGGCCGGAAATGATACGGGGAACGATGTCGAACGGGATCAGCCGTTCCGAGGCGTCCTGTTCGCCATAGACAGCGAATGTGATGCCGGTCTTGCGGAAGACGCGCTCGGCATCCTGCATCTTCTCCGTAAGCCTGGCCGGATCCTGCTCCTTCAGCCAGCGATCGTAAGCCGAATACGGTTTTCTCAATCCGGAGACTTCCGGAAGCATTTCATCGAACGCTGCCAATCGCATACTCCCCTGTGACGCCATTTCACTGGCGTCTCAGGAGAAAATCAAGCGCAATCGGTGATTTGAGACCTCCGGACGATCAGTATATCGCGACTGCCTAAAATTAAGGCAGGGCCAATGCGGCTGGGATCAGGCTTTGCCTGATGGCCGAGCAGGTGATGGACGCGATCAGAACGCTCGGAAGGTAACGACCGTGAACGTGTCCTTGATGCCTGGAAGAATCTGCACCTTCTCATTGACGAAGTGGCCAATATCCTCCTCGTCGTCGACATAGAATTTGGCGAGCAGATCGTAGTTGCCGGCGGTCGAGTAGATCTCCGAGGCTATCTCGGCATCCGCGAGAGCGCTGGCCACTTGATAGGCCTTGCCCAGGTCGCATTTGATCTGCACGAAAAACGCTCTCATTGCTCCGTCCCGCTCAAGCTCGTACCGGCAGCGCCGCGCGTCCTCTGGGGCGCGCGAAGGATGTCGCGGCACGTTGATCTGCGCATGATCCTTGTCGAAAATCGAATCCGATTTTCGGGTCATGCGCTGGAAGCGGCCCTTGTCGCAGACTGCCGCTCAGCTTTCAAGCTTCAGGACTATCCTCAGGCTGCCCTTGCTCAGGCAGCCCTTGCCTTGGCAACCGCCACCTTGAGGTCCGCAACGGTCATACCGTGCCGGTACAAGGTCCCGCCGATCACGAGCGCCGGCGTGCCGCGCAGCCCGAAAGCGCTTGCCTGGGCTCCGTTGCGAGAAAGAACGGCATCGATCTTCGGCTGACGGGCAGCGAGACCGGCACGCACCTTGGTTACATCGACGCCGGCAGAAGCGAGAATCTCGTTCGTGCGATGTTCGGAAAGTCCTTGCCCGCTGGCCATCAGGGCATTCACCGCCCTGGCATAGTGTGGCCCTGCGGCGAGCGCCATGCGGGCCGCATCGCGCGAGGCGTCACCGAAGATCGGCCAGTCCTTCATCACCAACCGGATGCCCTGATCCTCGGCGAGAAGCTTTTTCAATTGGACAAAGGTGAGCTTGCAGATAGGGCATTGATAATCGACGAATTCGGCGATTGTCACATTGCCTCGGGGATTGCCGAGTGCGGGAATCGCTGGATCAAAGGGCACTTGGGCAGCACCTGCCCATGCGGGCAAAGGAGCCAGAGCCGCAAGAGTTGCGGCACCTTTCAGGAAGGCACGTCGATGAATCTGTCCAGACATTGTTCGTCCCGTGGGTTCTAGACTTGAGTCCCCCTCGCCCCGAGGATGAGCGCAGCCCCTTAAAGTATGCTTAAACCCGCGGGTTTGGCCATTGTTTGGCCGTTCTGAGGCGAATGTTTGGGAGCGCTGAAACCCTGAAGCGCCAAGATACGTAAGGTATTGCGTATGTTATGATGCGTCCTCGAACAGCAATTTTTTGGGGATAACTTTTCGAGGGACAACGGAGGCAGGTCATGCGTCGGGCATTGTTCGCATTAGCACTCGTTCCATTCCTCCTTGATTCGCCGGCGTTTGCCGGGGACGCTGAAGTGAAGGCAGCACAGTCGGTCATCGACAGTCAGCTGAAAGCCTTCATCGCCAATGACGGCGCGCGCGCCTACAGCTTCGCCGCACCGAACGTGAAGCAGACTTTCCCGACCGTCGACATGTTCATGAACATGGTCACCAACGGCTATCCGCCGGTGCGCAAGCCGCAGACCTACTCCTTCGGCAAGGTACAGGAGACGGGTCCGACATCGATTGTCCAGCAGGTTCTGATCGTGGGACCCGACGGCAAGGACTATGAAGCGGTATATACGCTGCAGCAGCAGCCCGACGGCACGTTCCAGATCACCGGCTGCAGTCTGCGCGCAGCGAACTCATTGAGCACCTGACCCAGACTGCTTCAGTCCAGCCGCCGATAGAGCGTCCAGCTCAGACCCGACGGGCCCCAGTTCGCCGACGCATCGACGCGTTCATAGGCCAGGGTGCAGCCGGTCTCGGGCATCACATGCTGCGTCTGACTGTCGGGCACCCCTTCGAGGATCAGCCATTCGGGACGTTCGGCGCACAGCCTGCCCAGCGGAACAAGTGATGCCTGGCGACCCAGCCTCGCGGCAAAGAAATCGGCAACCATGCCGGTTAGGAAACCATGGTTGCTGGCATAGGTGGCCGCGCCATTCCGCGTCATCTGCTCGACCATCACGGCATAGGAACCGCGGCCGTATTCGTAAAATGACAGCAGCGACGCCGTCGTTTGACGAGAAGACAGCGCGAGAATTGGAGGTTCGGCAGCCGTGCGGCGGCCATGAGTTACCCTGCAGTCGTTTCAAAACAGTTCGTGAGCCAACCGCCCGCCTCAAAGGGGCGACAGGTCGCCTCTCGCCCAACCTTCTGAGATTTCTCCCGCTCGTGACTCGAAAGTACCCGCCTCGATAGCGGCACGAATGTCCTGCATCAACTTCTGATAGTAGGAAAGATTGTTCCAGGTCAGAAGCATCGCGCCCAGCGCCTCCTGCGAACGCACCAGATGATGCAGATAGGCGCGCGAATAGTCGCGCGCCGCCGGGCAGTCGCTTTCCTCGTCAAGCGGGCGCGGATCATCGGCATGGCGGGCATTGCGCAGGTTGACCTTGCCGCGCCTTGTGTAGGCAAGGCCGTGACGGCCGGCCCGCGTCGGCATCACGCAATCGAACATGTCGATGCCGCGCGCCACCGATTTCAAAATGTCGTCCGGCGTGCCTACGCCCATCAGATAGCGCGGCTTGTCCGCCTGCAGTTCGGGACAGGTGATGTCGAGCATCTCGAGCATCACCGCTTGCGGCTCCCCGACGGCCAAGCCACCAACGGCGTAGCCCTTCAGCCCCATCGCGCTCAGCGCTCGCGCCGACCGCACGCGCAGGCCGGCGTTATCACCGCCCTGCACGATGCCGAACATCGCCTTGCCGGGCTGGTCACCGAATGCCGTCTTGCAGCGCTCCGCCCAGCGCAGTGACAGCTCCATGGCGCGCTCGATTTCCTTCGTCTCGGCCGGCAGCGCCGTGCATTCGTCGAGTTGCATCTGGATGTCGGAGTCGAGCATGCCCTGGATCTCGATCGAGCGTTCCGGCGACATTTCATAAGCGGCGCCGTCGATGTGCGAGCGGAAGGTGACGCCTTTTTCAGTCAGCTTTCTCAGCTTCGACAGCGACATCACCTGAAAGCCGCCACTGTCGGTCAGGATCGGGTGCGGCCAGCGGGCGAACTCATGCAGGCCGCCGAGCCGCGCCACGCGCTCGGCGCCGGGCCGGAGCATCAAATGGTAGGTGTTGCCCAGGATGATGTCGGCGCCGACGCCGCGCACCTGATCCATATACATGGTCTTGACGGTGCCGCCGGTGCCGACCGGCATGAAAGCGGGCGTGCGGATTTCACCGCGCGGCATCGTGATCGCACCGCGACGCGCCTTGCCGTCAGTCGCCAGAACCTTGAATGAGAAGGCGTCAGTCATAGAATTCCTTGTCGTGCAACGACGCATCTGGAGATTGTCCCGCGCGAAAGAGCAGGCTTGCGTCCCCGTAGGAGTAGAACCTGTAGCGGTTCTCGATGGCATGCGAATAGGCCGCACGCATGGTGTCGAGACCACTGAAGGCCGAGACCAGCATGAACAGGGTGGAGCGCGGCAGATGGAAATTGGTCATCAGCAAGTCGGCGGTGCGAAAGCGGTAGCCCGGCGTGATGAAAATATCGGTCGGGCCCGACCACGCCGGCAGTGTGCCGTCCGAGCGTGCGGCACTCTCCAGCAAGCGTAGCGACGTCGTGCCGACGGCGATGATGCGTCCGCCCCGCGCCTTTGCCGCGTTCAGCGCATCGGCGGTTTGCTGGCTGACCGAACCGGTCTCGGCATGCATCTTGTGATCGGCGGTATCATCGGCCTTGACGGGAAGGAACGTGCCGGCGCCGACATGCAGCGTCACGAAACGGCGCTCCACACCCTTTGCATCGAGCGCCGCGAAAAGCTCCGGCGTGAAATGCAGGCCCGCCGTGGGTGCCGCTACGGCACCCTCTTCCCTGGCATAAATGGTCTGGTAGTCACTGCGGTCGCGCTCGTCGTCGTTACGCTTCGAGGCGATGTAAGGCGGCAGTGGAATATGGCCGACGGCATGCAGTGCCTCGTCCAGGAACGCACCGGAAAGGTCGAAGCCCAGCAGCGCCTCGCCGCCCTCGCCCTTCTCGAGCACCGTGGCGTCGAGCTGGCCAAGAAAGCAGGAATTGCCGTCATGGCCGAAATGGATGCGGTCGCCCGCGGCAATGCGCTTGCCCGGCCGCATGAAGGCCAGCCAGCGATCGCCCGCCATGCGCATGTGCAACGTGGCCTCGACCTGCGCGACGGCTTCCCCGCGACGCCTTATGCCCTTCAACTGGGCCGGAATGACTTTGGTGTCGTTGAAGACCAGCACGTCGCCGGTCCTGAGCAAGGACGGCAGATCGCGAACGATCCGATCCTCCAACCCCTCCTCCGGCTTGATGACGAGCATCCTGGCGCTGTCACGCGGTTCTGCCGGTCGCAGCGCGATGCGCTCCTCAGGCAGTTCAAAGTCAAAGAGATCGACGCGCATGGATCAAAAGAGCCGAACGAGCAGCGCTCCGGCCAGCAGCAGCACCGCACCCGCGATGCGGCCAAGCGAAATTTCGCGCACGGCGACGCCGAGGAAGCCGACGCGGTCAATGAGCATGCCTGCCAGCAACTGGCCCGCGACAAGGAACGCCATAAGCGCTGCCGCACCAATGCGCGGCGTGAGAATCGTCGACAGCGTGACATAGAAGCCGCCGAGCATGCCGCCGGCCACGAACAGCCAGGGTGTCGGCGCTTTCCAGTCGAGCGAAATGCCCTGCAGCTTCACCACTGTGACGGAGATGATGCCGAGCACGACCGCACCCGACAGGAACGAAAACGCAGCGGCGGCGACCGGGAGCCCCAGGCCGCGCGCCAGCTGCGAATTGATCGGTGCCTGAATGGCAATGAAGGCGCCGGACAGGATGCCGAGAAGCGACCAGACGACGCCTATCATTGTCGTTTCGCCTTACTTTACGTCAGCCGCGACCTTCAGCGACACGATCTTGTCGGGATCCACAACCGGCTCGCCGCGCTTGATCTTGTCGACATTGTCCATGCCTTCGATGACCTGGCCCCAGACCGTGTACTGGCGGTTGAGGAAGGCGGCATCGTCGAAGCAGATGAAGAACTGCGAGTTGGCCGAGTTCGGGTTCTGCGAACGCGCCATCGAGCAGGTGCCACGGCCATGGTTGGCGTTGGAGAATTCAGCCTTCAAGTCAGGCTTCTCCGAGCCACCCATGCCAGCCCGGGACGGGGCAAATGTGGATTTGCTCGAATTGCCGAACTTCACGTCGCCGGTCTGCGCCATGAAACCTTCGATAACGCGATGGAACACCACGCCGTCATAGGCGCCTTCACGCGCCAGTTCCTTGATGCGGGCGACGTGGCCGGGCGCCAGGTCGGGAAACAGTTCGATGACGACATTGCCCTTCGTCGTCTCCATGATGAGCGCGTTCTCGCGGTCCTTGATCTCAGCCATGTCAGATATCCTTTTGAAAATGAACAGATTTACTTGCCGTCGGCGGCGATACGCACCTTGATCATGCGATCGGGATTCGAGACGCTCCCGTTGTTGGCCTCGTCGCCTTTCTTGATCTTGTCCACCAGTTCCATGCCGCTGACGACATTGCCGACGATGGTGTACTGGCCATCGAGGTTGGGCGCCGGTGCGAACATGATGAAGAACTGCGAATTGGCGGAGTTCGGATCCTGCGAGCGGGCCATGCCGACCGCGCCGCGCGTGAAGTGCTCGGTCTTGGAGAATTCTGCCGGCAGGTCGGGAAGGTCGGAACCACCGGTTCCGACTGCATCGGCACTGAAGCCCTTCTTCATGTTGCCGAACTTGACGTCGCCGGTCTGCGCCATGAAGCCGTCGATGACACGGTGGAAGGCGACGTTGTCGTAAGCGCCCTGGCGCACCAGCTTCTTGATCTGTGCGACATGTTTCGGCGCAAGATCGGGCCTGAGCGCGATGGTCACATCGCCGTCCTTCAGCGTGATGATCATGGTGTTTTCCGGCTCGGCGGCGAAGGCCGAAACGGACGCGGTCAAAAGACCGGCGAGCACGACAAGGAATGAGGCGAGCCTTTTGAGCTGCATTTGTATCTCCGGGATCTTATTTCGCGAATTTTGCGGTGAGCGCGCCGGCAACCGCCGCCGGCACGAAGGGGCGGATGTCGCCGCCCATCGACGCTATCTGGCGAACAAGTGTGGCGGTAATGGTTCGCACCGAAGGACTGGCTGGCAGAAAGACCGTCTGCAGCTCCGGCGCCATGGTCTCGTTCATGCCGGCCATTTGCATCTCGTAGTCGAGGTCGGTGCCGTCGCGCAGGCCGCGGATCATGATCGAGGCACCCTCTTTCCTGGCGGCATCAATGACCAGCCCGTCGAAGGCAACCACCTTGATGCGCGCCCCGTCGGGACCGAATTCCGCTTTTGTGGCAGTCTCGATCAGTCTCACGCGTTCCTCGAAGGAAAACAGCGGCTTCTTGCCGGGATGGATGCCGATCGCCGCGTAGACGATATCAGCGACAGCCAGCGACGCCTTCAGCACATCGAGATGGCCGTTGGTCAGCGGGTCGAAGGAGCCGGCGTAAAGGGCGATGCGTTCAATCATGGCTGGTGCTTCTAGCGAGCCTCTCTCGCAAAGGCAAATCCGATCGGCGAGCTGCCCGTGAACCTTTTCACCGGCATGAACGACAGATGAACGGGCCGATCACGAATGCTTCACGCAGCATTCACTAGATTGCCGCTTCATAGGATGAAACCAAAGTCCCATCTAAACGTTACAGGCTGCAGGAGAACACGCAAATGCTGATCTACATGCTCGCCACCGCAATGACCGTAGCCATGCTGATTGCCACTGCATTCGGGCTTCACCAGGAAGCGCAACGCGTCCGCGCCAGGGCAAATACCAAGCGGTTCGAAGGTTTCGGCGTCCGCAAGCCGTATCGCCACTTCTGAACCAATAGAATTTCGTTGCCGCAGTGCCGCGCCGGCCCAAGGGCCGGCGTTGCTGTGTCAGAACCTATTCCGCGCTGTCTGGACCGGCATCGCCAGCCGTGGCACCTTCGGAATTACCGGTGTCTTCGGCTTCTTCCTCGGACTGCGGCTCTGAAATCCGCTCCACCGATACGACCTTTTCACCTTCAGCCGTATTGAAGATGGTCACGCCCTTGGTGGCTCGGCTGGCGAAACGGATGCCGTTGACCGGCACGCGGATCACGGTTCCACCATCGGAAACCAGCATGATCTGGTCGTCATTGCCGACCGGGAAGGTCGCCACCAGCCTGCCGATCTCAGCGGTTTTCGACACGTCGGTGGCACGGATGCCCTTGCCGCCGCGTCCCGTCAGGCGGAAATCGTAGGATGATGACCGCTTGCCATAACCATATTCCGTCACGGTCAGCACGAACTGTTCGTGCTGCTTCAGGAACTCGTAACGTTCGTCGGAAAGCTCCGCCTCTTCGCCGACCTCTTCATTGGTCAGCGCGATCTCTTCTTCCTCGCCTGCCGCGATGCCGGCGGCAAGCCGCCGTTCGGCAACCACTCGCTTGAGATAGGCGGCGCGCTCGGCCGGGGGCGCATCGACATGCTCGATCACCGCCATCGAGATAACCCGGTCGGTGTCGGCCATGGTGATGCCACGCACACCGACGGAATTGCGGCTCTGGAAGACACGCACGTCGCCGACCGGGAACCGGATACACTGGCCTGAGCTCGCGGTCAGCAACACATCGTCATTGTCGGTGCAGGTCTCGACGCCGAGGATCTCGTCGCCTTCCTCCTCCAGCTTCATGGCGATCTTGCCGTTGCGGTTGACCTGGACGAAATCCGAAAGCTTGTTGCGGCGTACAGTGCCGCGCGTCGTGGCGAACATCACGTCGAGCTCACCCCAGCTGGTCTCGTCTTCCGGCAGCGGCATGATCGTGGTGATGCGTTCGCCCTGCTCCAGTGGCAGCATGTTGATCAGCGCCTTGCCACGCGATTGCGGGTTCCCGATCGGCAGCCGCCAGACCTTTTCCTTGTAGACGATGCCACGCGAAGAGAAGAACAGCACCGGCGTGTGCGTGTTGGCCACGAACAGGCGGGTAACGAAATCCTCGTCCTTGGTCGACATGCCGGAGCGGCCCTTGCCGCCACGGCGCTGCGCCCGGTAGAGCGACAGCGGCACGCGCTTGATGTAGCCGGAATGGCTCACCGTCACGACCATGTCTTCGCGCTGGATCAGGTCCTCGTCTTCCATGTCCGATCCACCGTCGGTGAGCTCGGTGCGGCGCGGCGTTCCGAACTCGTCGCGCACGGCAATGAGCTCGTCCTTGACGATCTGCTGGACGCGGGCGCGGGACGACAGGATGTCGAGATAGTCGATGATCTCGGCGCCGATCGTGTTCAACTCGTCGGCGATCTCGTCGCGGCCAAGCGCGGTCAGGCGCTGCAGGCGCAGTTCGAGGATGGCGCGGGCCTGCTCCTCGGACAGATTGTAGGTGCCGTCCTCGTTGATGCGGTGGCGCGGATCGTCGATCAACAGGATCAGAGATGCGACGTCGCCTGCCGGCCAGCGCCGTTCCATCAACTGCTCGCGCGCCGTTTGCGGGTCCGGCGCGGTGCGGATCAGTTTTATGACTTCGTCGATGTTGGCAACCGCAATCGCCAGACCGACCAGCACATGGGCGCGATCGCGGGCCTTGCGCAGCAGGAATTTGGTGCGCCGGGTGATCACCTCTTCGCGGAAGGTCACAAACGCCTTCAGCATGTCGGTCAGCGTCATCAGTTCCGGCTTGCCGCCGTTCAGCGCAACCATATTGGCGCCGAAAGATGTCTGCAGAGGTGTGAAACGGTAGAGCTGGTTCAAGATGACGTCGGCGACGGCGTCGCGCTTGAGCTCGATGACGACGCGGTAGCCCTGGCGGTCGCTCTCGTCGCGAATGTCGGAAATGCCATCGATGCGCTTGTCGCGCACAAGTTCGGCCATCTTCTCGATCATCGACGACTTGTTCACCTGATAGGGAACCTCGGTGATGATGATCGATTCGCGGTCGTTACCGCGCTGTTCGATGTTGACCTTGCCGCGCATGACGATGGAGCCACGGCCGGTCGAATAGGCGCTGTAGATGCCGGAGCGGCCAAGCACGATGCCGCCGGTCGGGAAATCCGGTCCCGGGATGATTTCCATGAGTGCCGGCAGGTCGATCGCCGGATTGTCGATGATGGCAATCGCGCCGTTGCAGATTTCGCCGAGATTGTGCGGCGGAATATTGGTGGCCATGCCGACGGCGATGCCGCCCGAGCCGTTGACCAGAAGATTGGGGAACCGCGCCGGCAAAACCTTCGGCTCGGTGTCGGAAGCATCGTAAGTGTCCTGGAAATCGACAGTGTCCTTGTCGATATCCTCGAGCAGTTCATGCGCGACCTTGGTCAGCCGCGATTCCGTGTAGCGCATCGCCGCCGGCGGATCGCCGTCGATGGAACCGAAATTACCCTGCCCGTCGATCAACGGCACGCGCAGCGACCAGTCCTGCGCCATGCGAACCAAGGCATCATAGATCGAGGCGTCGCCATGCGGATGGTACTTACCCATCACGTCGGCGACAGGGCGCGCCGACTTCACATATTTGCGATTCCAGTGATAGCCGCTCTCATGGGCGGCATAGAGAATGCGGCGATGCACCGGCTTCAGGCCGTCGCGCACGTCCGGCAGCGCACGGCTGACGATCACGCTCATCGCGTAATCGAGGTACGAGCGCTGCATCTCTTCGATGATGGATATCGGCTCGATGCCTGTGGGGCCGCCGTCGGCGCCGCGCGGTGTCTTCTGGTCGGTCAAATCGGATCACAATCTAATCAGGAATCACTTTCCGCTTATATAGGAAGCGACGCCGAAACTCCAATGTTCCCGGCACTTTTCCAGTGTCAATTTTGGTGGTAAATTCAAAAGGATACCGCTCATTGCGACGATATGGCCAAGGTGGCCGCTGAAGCAAAGCAAGGACTGGGGGCGCTTCTCGAGTGAAAGCCACAAGCGTGATGAATCTGTCTTCGTGGCTGCCGTTCCTATCGCTGAGAGGCTGGACCTCGAAGGATATCAATGGCGACCTGGTCGCGGGCATCACGCTGGCCGCCATAGCCATTCCCGAACAGATGGCGACAGCCCGTCTCGGCGGCTTTGCGCCGGAGATAGGCTTCTTCGCCTTCGTCGCCGGGTCGGTCGCCTTTGCCGTGTTCGGCGCCAACCGCCACCTCTCGGCGGGGGCTGACTCAACCATCACGCCACTCTTCGCCGGCAGCCTCGCGCTGCTCGCCACGACCGGCTCCCCGCACTATCTGGCACTGGCGGGAATGCTGGCCCTCATGGTCGGGCTGATCGTGGCACTCAGCGGCCTCCTTCGTCTCGGCTGGATTGCCGACCTCCTGTCGGTACCTGTTACCACCGGCTTCCTGGCCGGCATCGCCATCCACATCATCGTTTCGCAGTTGCCGGGGCTGCTCGGCCTGCCGGCCGAAAGCGGTGAAACCCTGCGGCGCGTCGGCGAAATCGTTTCCAGTCTCCATCTCACCAATCCCTACAGCCTCGCACTTGGATTCGGCGTGTTCGCGATCGTGTTCGTTTCCGAGCGCATTAGCGCTCGAATACCTGGGGCCCTGATCGGAGTGGTGCTGGCGACAGCGGCCGTCATCATCTTCGGTCTTGCCGATCGCGGCGTAGCGGTGCTCGGCGCCTTGCCGAATGGCCTGCCGCGGGCCGGCTTGCCGCTCGTCAGTCTTGGCGATGCGCGGGCATTGGTCCCTCTGGCATTGCTGATCGCCATTGTCGTGATGGTGCAGACCGCCGCCACGACACGCTCCTTTGTCCCGCAAGAGGGCGAGGCTCCCGACGTCAACCGGGATTTCGTTGGCGTCGGCGCTGGCAGTGTGGCCGCGGGCCTGTTTAGCGCCTTTCCCATCAATGCCAGCCCGCCGCGCACGGCTATCGTCGCCCAGACAGGCGGCCGATCGCAATTGGCGAGCATTGTCGCCGCCTCCATCGTGCTCGCGCTCGGTGCCTTTGGCGGCAGCCTGCTTGCCAGTGTTCCACAGGCGGCACTTGCCGGAGTGCTGCTGTTCGTGGCCCAGCGGATCCTGCGCTGGCAGGTATTTGCCAACGTCTATCGGCAGGCGCCGATTGAATTCGCCCTTATCCTCATCACAATGGTGGCCATCGTCGCATTGCCCATCCAGACCGGCGTGGCCATCGGCATAGGCCTTTCGCTGCTGCATGGGATCTGGAGCGCAACGCGTACGCAACCCATCGAATTGGCAAAGGTAGCCGGCACGTCGATCTGGTGGCCGCCGGCCCCGCCAAGCGTCGGCGACCAACTGCCTGGCGTGCTGGTCGCCGCATTTCAGGCGCCATTGTCCTTCGTCAATGCCGACCGCTTCAAGCTGGGTCTGCGCGGCATGATCGACGCAAGGCGCGGAAGCGCGAAACTGGTTGTCCTGGAGGCCAGCAACATTGTTGAAATCGACTATACCGCCGCGCAGGCATTGATCGAGACGATCACCTACTGCCGCAACCAGGGTGCGACCTTTGCCATCGCCCGGATGGAATCGCTGCGTTCCCAGGCAGCGCTGGCGCGGTTTGGCATTATCGACCTGCTCGGCCCGCAACATGTCTTCCACAGCGTCGATGACGCCATCCGGGCATTGCATCCCACTCAATCGCCCGAAAAACAGGAGAGCCCAACATGACCCCGTCCAGCACGGCAATCCAAAGAGAACCACTGCTAAAGCCCGTTCCGGTGAAGGAATTGCGACCGACGCAGATCACCGTGGGGATGCGGGAAGTGGCCCTGAAGCGCCAGATGATCCGGGCGCAGAGCGTCAAGAAGACCGGTACGTTCCTCGGCACTCATATGATCCCGGCCGTGCTCGGGCCGAAGGGACGCCACTATGTCACCGACCACCACCACCTGGCCCGGGCACTGATCGAGGAAGGTGTCAAGGATGTGCTTGTGACGGTGATCAGCGACCTGTCGGCGCTCGACAAGGACTCCTTTCTTTTCGTACTCGACAATCGCGGCTGGATGCACCCGTTCGACGAAAACGGACAGCGCCGCGACTACGCCGCCATTCCCAAAACCATCACCGAACTGGTCGACGACCCCTATCGAAGCATGGCGGGCGAACTGCGTCGCCTGGGCGGCTACGCCAAGGACACAACACCGTTCGCCGAGTTCATCTGGGCGGATTTCCTGCGCCGGCGCATCGACAAGGATGACGTGGCCAGGAACTTCGACAAGGCCATGAAGGAAGCTTTGACCCTGGCCAAGGGCAAGGACGCGGACTATCTGCCCGGCTGGTGCGGCCCGACAACGGATTGAGCTTCGTCCGAACGACCCCGGGCATCGTGTTCAATGCCCTGACCGGCGGCGGCCGCGATAACCACCTGGCGTCTCCCCCATGACCCTCCGGAACCGACGATTGAAGGTCGACAGGTCGTTGAAGCCGGCCTCCAGGGCGATCGACGAGATCGCGTCATCCGAGGTGTGTAATCGAACAGCCGCCTTGTTCAGCCTTGTCCGCAGCAAGAACTGATAGGGCGTCATTCCGGCAACCTGCCGAAACGTGCGCAGGAAGTGATAAGGACTGGTCGCCGTCTCATCGGCAAGTTCGGCCAGCGAAATCGGCCTGTCGCTATCCAGTTCGATCCGCCGCACCGCCTCGGCCACCCGTTTCTGATCGCGGCGGCTCGGCGCGTGCCTGACACGCGCGGCCCCGGAGGCGGAGGCCACCGCAGCGCCTGCAATGCGCAGGGCAAATTCCTCGAAGGCGTCGATGTCGCCCATTTCGCGGGCCGCTTCGGCTTCGGCCAGTAGCGGCGTCAGTGCCGGCAAGGGCGGCAGCCGAGGCGTACGGAAAGTCAGCCTGGTCACGCCCGGCACAGCGGCGGCGATTTTTTCCAGACAGGCGGGGGCAAAATGGAACGAGAGGCAACGGTCGCCGCGGCCATGATCGTGCCCGCATTCGTAGCATGTGCCGGCATTACCGAGCAGGATGGCGCCCGGCGCCAGCATCGCCGTGCCCTGCTGCGTGCGATAACTGAACGTGCCGTTGGTGACGGCCGCGACGCAGAAATCCCTATGAGCTTCCTCGAACGGCCGATCGGCGGCGCTGGCGGTGCAAACCACGTCCGAGACCTGCCAGCCTGGTCCTGATGCGAATGTGCGGGCAGTCGACGTCATTGCCAAAGTATAGCAATTTTTCCCAAGCCCAGAACCCTGCCCCGGCCTATTGCCTGATCTCTCCTGACAAGAAGAGGCCGGAGCCATGCGTGAAGCCCATTCTGACCAAACCTCCTTCGCTGAGTCCCTGCAAAGCGTGGGGCCGTTGGAAAACCTCGCCGACAAGCTGCAGCTCTACGGCCGTTTCGTCGGCGCCTGGAGCTTTGACGCCTCACGCCATCTCGAGGACGGCACCTTACTGAGCGGACATGGCGAGGTGCATTTCGGCTGGGTGCTGGAAGGACGTGCGATCCAGGACGTCTGGATCCTGCCTGCACGGAATACGCGCTCCCAGCCATCGCTTGGTGCCTGGACCTTCTACGGCACGACGCTGCGCATCTATGACCCCGGCCTTGACGCGTGGCACATCTTCTGGAGCGACCCACGCAACCAGTACCACAGCCGCCAGCTCGGCCGAGCCGAGAGCGACAGCATCGTCCAGAAAGGCACTGACGGCACCGGCGCCTCGGTGCGCTGGAGCTTTTCGCGGATCACAGAGAACTCCTTCAGATGGCTCGGTGAGCGCTCGCATGACGATGGCAAGACATGGCGGCTCGAAGTTGAGTTCCTGGCGCGACGGTCAACTCCAACCTGACACCCCAAAACTTTGTAACGATGGAGTAAAATATGTTCGACCATGTCTCGATCGGTGTGCATGACACCGTTGCCTCGAAGCGATTCTACGATGCCGCGCTAAAGCCGCTCGGCTACACCTGCCTCAGTCAATCGCCGGGGTCACTCGGCTATGGTGCGGCAACGGTCGCCTTCTGGGTGAACGAAGCTGCGCGCCCGGTTCGGGCGGATGAAAAATCCGGCCTGCATTTCTGCTTCACGGCGCCGACGCGGGCCAGTGTCGACGCCTTCCATACCGGCGCCCTCGGTGCCGGTGGCCGCGACAATGGCGCGCCGGGCCTGCGCGCCGACTATGGCGAAAATTACTACGCCGCCTTCGTCGTCGATCCGGACGGCTATCGCATCGAAGCCTATTGCGGCGCCAATGGCTAAGCGTCTGCTCGGTGCCCCTGAATTCCCACAACTCTCACAGTTTCCACCGAACCAGCTTTGCTCTACCAATGTGCTGGTTCGAGGAATGCAGAGGTTCGGGCGCGGCCCGGTGGGGAGATCAGATGCCGAGCTTCGACAGCCTGTTCAATGCCTTCGTCACCATTCTGGTGACCATCGATCCCCCCGGCCTGGCACCGCTGTTCCTCGCAGTGACGCGCGGCATGAACCGCGAGGAGCGCCAGCAGGTATCCGTGCGCGCTTCGGTCATCGGCTTCCTGGTGATGGCGCTGTTCGCGGTCGCCGGTGCGTCTATCCTGTCGGTGTTCGGCATCACGCTGCCGGCCTTCCGCGTTGCCGGCGGCTTCCTGTTGTTCTTCATCGCCTTCGAAATGGTGTTCGAGCGCCGGCAGGACCGCAAGGAGAAGATCGGCGACGTCGCCATCACCAAGGACATGATCCACAACATCGCCGCGTTCCCGTTGGCGATCCCGCTGATCGCCGGCCCCGGCGCGATTTCGGCCACGGTTCTGCTGTCCGGCTCATTCCAGGGCTTTGCCGCCCAGGCCGCGCTGGTCGGCATCATTCTTGTCTGCCTGGTCATCACCTATCTGGTGTTCGTGCTGTCGGAACGCATCGACCGCATCCTCGGCCAGACCGGCCGCTCCATCCTGACGAGGCTGCTCGGCGTCATCCTGGCTGCGCTCGCCGTGCAGTTCGTCGCCGATGGCATCAAGGCACTGATGGCTGGTTAGAGCTCAGTTTTTGTGAATGAACCGGCCCTGCGCCGAGGCTACTTCACCGCCGTATCAATGACTTCGAAATCGTGAGTGATCGTGGCGGTCTTGGCCATCATCGCGGAGGCCGAGCAGTATTTTTCGATCGACAGGTCGATTGCCCGCTTCACCTTGTCGTGCGAAAGCGCCCTGCCCTTGACGACGAAATGCATGTGGATGCGGGTGAACACCCGAGGCTCGGTCTCTGCCCGGTCGGCGTCGAGTTCGACGACGCAGTCCTCGATCGCCTCGCGGCCCTTTTCGAGGATATGGACGACGTCATAGGCTGAACAGCCGCCGGTACCGATCAGCAGCAGTTCCATCGGGCTCGGTCCGGGCGTCTTGCCGTCCGCTCCGAGCGCCGTGCCAAGCACCAGTTTGTGGCCGCTGCCGGATTCGCCGACAAAGGTGCGTTCCTCCACCCATTTTACCCGTGCCTTCACCGAACTCGTCCTTCCTCAATTTCCTTGATCGCTCAGCCGGCGATCATCCCACAATGCAAAACCCCGAAAGTCCATAGGACTCTCGGGGCATCATGCTTAACCAAAGTTGCGTTCGTCGTGATCGTATTGCGATCAGAACGGAATTTCGTCGTCCAGCTCGCGTGAAGAACCGCCCCCGCCGCCGCCCCTGGGAGCGCCGCCGCCGCGGTTGAAGCTTTCGTTGGGGCTGGATTGGCCAAAGTCGGAACCACGGCTGCCGCCGCCGGAATAGCCGCCGACCTGGCCGCCCTCGCCTTGTCCGCGTGCGTCGAGCATCTGCAGCTCGCCGCGGAATTTCTGCAGCACGACTTCCGTCGTGTACTTGTCGGCACCGGTCTGGTCCTGCCATTTGCGCGTCTGCAACTGGCCCTCGACATAGACCTTCATGCCCTTCT
Organism: Mesorhizobium carmichaelinearum; assembly: GCA_943370265.1. Taxonomy (GTDB): domain Bacteria; phylum Pseudomonadota; class Alphaproteobacteria; order Rhizobiales; family Rhizobiaceae; genus Mesorhizobium; species Mesorhizobium carmichaelinearum_A. Next base: position 93,507 of record CALRQH020000005.1, on the reverse strand, counting down.
TCAGATACTGCTCCGCCACTTTGGCGAGCTGGTCATTGAAGATGACGACGTTGTGCCATTCGGTCTTTTCCTTGCGCTCGCCGGAATTCTTGTCGCGCCAGCTTTCCGACGTAGCGATACGGATGTTGACCACCGGCTCGCCCGAGTTCAGGCGCCGGATTTCAGGGTCCGCGCCGAGATTGCCCACCAGAATGACCTTGTTGACGCTACCCGCCATGATACTTCTCCGCGCTCATCCGAAACAGATTTTTGTTGGCGTACCTTACAGGCTAAGGACAATCCCCGCCTGCTGTGGCTGCCTTTTCCCACAAGGTTTTTGTTCTCTTTTCGTTCCTATATGCATAGCCGCTTATTGTCAAGGAATGGCAGCATGCTCGGGGAACTTCATATGGGTTTGAAAAGACCACTTGCCAAATCAATAAGTACACACTTATGCTTTTGCCATGATCGAAGCAGAGATTTTCCGGGCCCTGGCCGATCCGACGCGCCGTGCCGTCTTTGAGCGTCTCGCCACAGGCGAGATGAGCGTGTCGGAACTGCGCAACGGCATGACGGTGTCACAGCCCGCCGTGTCGCAGCACCTCGCCGTCCTGCGAGGCGCCGGCCTGGTGGTCGAGCGGCGGTCAGGCCGCAATGCCTATTACCGCGCCGACCCGCGGGGTCTGGCCCCCCTGCTCTCCTGGATCGAACGCTACCGCACCTTCTGGCCGGAGCGCATCGAAAGGCTGAAGGCGGTTTTGAAGGACATGGATCAATGAACGATATGGGATCAACGATCGACGCGAAACAGGGCGAGGTCGCCCAGGACGCGATCGAGTTCGAGTACGACCTTCCCGACGCGCCGGAGAAGGTGTGGCGGGCTCTGACCGTGCCCGAACTGCTCGCCGCCTGGATGATGCCGAACGACATCAGTCCGGAGGCCGGCAGCCGTTTTGCCTTCGCTGGACCAGAGGCAGCGATCGAATGCGAAATCCTCGATGCCGAGCCTGAGCGGCTGTTGCGTTATTCCTGGAGGGAGCAACCCCGGCCCAGCGATGCCCCGCGACAAGGCTCACTCGACAGCACCGTCACGTTCACGCTTGCGCGGACGGCTTCCGGCGGCACACATCTGCGCATCGTCCATGACGGCTTTGCCCGCAAGGCGATGCCTGCTGTTGCCATGGCCGGCGCCAGCTGCCGGCTTTCGCTGGGGTCGCGCGGCTCCCGAAAACCGGTCGCTGCAAACAAGCCTCTGCTTACGCTGCGCGCGGCCTGAACAAGGATAATGGAGATGAAGACCATGAGCGGTGTTGCCAGCCTGGTGCCGATGGTGATCGAACAATCGAGCCGCGGCGAGCGTGCCTTCGACATTTTCTCGCGGCTGCTGCGCGAGCGCATCATCTTCATCAACGGAGAGATCAACGACGACATGTCGGCGCTGGTCTGCGCGCAACTGCTGTCGCTGGAATCGGACAATCCCGACAAGGAGATCTCGCTCTACATCAACTCGCCGGGCGGCGTGGTGACCAGCGGCTTCGCCATCTATGACACGATGCAATACATCAGCTGCCCGGTGTCGACGGTGTGCATGGGTTTTGCCGCGTCGATGGGTTCATTCCTGCTCATGGCGGGCACACCAGGACGCCGCATCTCACTGCCCAACGCCACCATCCTGCTGCACCAGCCATTGGGCGGTTTCCAGGGTCAGGCATCCGATATCCAGCGTCATGCACAGCGCATCGGCCAGACCAAACGCCACATGGCCGAACTCTACGCCCAGCATTGCGGCCGCAGCTATGAAGAGGTCGAACGAACGCTGGACCGCGACCACTTCATGACCGCTCGTGAGGCCAGGGAATGGGGCATTGTCGACCATGTCTTCGACACGCGCAAACAGGCGGCATAAGGGACAATGCATGGCGCCAAGTGCGGAGTGGTTTGGGCGACATGTGTAAAAACAAAGACTTAAAGCGTCGCGCTTTAGACTGTCCGCAGCGCGGGCCGTCACGACCAATGGCCCGGTTTGAGACGCCTCCGGTCTGGTCTCGGCATGATCGCAGCGATATAGTTCATCCATGATCGACAGCAATTCATCCAGATTTTTGCGCAGGTTCCTTGGCGCCATTGCCTGCTTGGCCGTGCTGACCGGGGCGGCAATCGCCGGCGACACCTCCTCCGACAAGGGCGCCCTGCCCGGCGTGACCAGCGACTACCGCATCACCAAGCCTGCTCCACAGCCGGAGCCCGACGACGCTGCGCCCAGCAATGGGATCAAGCAGTTCAAGATCGGCGATACCGATGTGCGGATTTCCGGCAGTATTACAGTCGACGCTGGCGTTGGCGGGATCGGCCCTTCGCGGAACTGACATCGCCGGGATTTGGCCGAGCAATTTGGATGGATACAAGCGCATCCAAGCGGCGCTCAACGCGCAGCAACGAGCCGGCAGGAAGCATTGAGCCGAAAACAAAACAGCCCCGCCGCTGCTTCCGCAAACGGCCGGGGCTTCTTGGATATCAAATCCAACTCACCGGTAGGAATCCTACCAGCTTTGATTTCGGATGCTTCGCGGCGTTCAGCCGACGATCCGACTAGTAGTCTCTGATTTTGGTGGGGATCGGCAGGTCACGGTTTGTCGGGCGGCGCAAACGCTCAAGCCCTGGCACTTATGCCTGCCGCGGTTCCAGTGATATCTGGAACCCTTGGGCACTATCCGGTGGCGTCATGGCTCCGCTCCTGTGTCCGTTTCTCTGGTGTCGTTCGAAGCGCAAATCGCATATGCCTGCGGCGTCTCGCAGGCCGCCCCCTGGGCGGCGAGGCCATCGAAAGACGGCCGGCTTCATTGACGCTCGAAGTCTGCTCCCGTGACGCTGGGACGTCAACCTTTCAATAGCCGGTTATGAAAAATGTGATCGCTGAGACGCTTCGTGAGGCCATTCGACGAGCAGCTTTTGTCAGGAGCGTGTTCGGCCTTTGTTCTTTCCGCTTGCCCGTTCGCATGAAAGACGGTTAAACGAATTAGTCGAGAATTGTGGCGTCTCTCGACGTGGCGGCAATAATACCTACATAGGGGATGGTCGGGAAAACCCGCCAATCCCACGAATTCCAAATCTGAGGCGGCGACCGGCGATGGCCGACCATAAATATCTTTCCATTCGCGGCGCGCGCGAACACAATCTGAAGAACGTCGATCTCGACTTGCCGCGTGACAGCCTGATCGTCATGACGGGCCTTTCGGGATCCGGCAAATCGTCGCTCGCCTTCGACACCATCTATGCCGAAGGCCAGCGTCGCTATGTCGAAAGCCTTTCGGCCTATGCGCGGCAATTCCTCGAAATGATGCAGAAGCCGGACGTCGACCAGATCGATGGCCTCTCGCCCGCCATCTCCATCGAGCAGAAGACAACCTCGAAGAATCCGCGATCGACGGTCGGCACCGTCACCGAGATCTACGACTACATGCGACTTCTGTTCGCCCGCGTCGGTGTGCCCTATTCGCCGGCCACCGGCCTGCCGATCGAAAGCCAGACGGTCTCACAGATGGTCGATCGCGTGATGGCCGTGGAGGAAGGCACCCGCCTGTTCATCCTGGCGCCGATGGTGCGCGGCCGCAAAGGCGAATACCGCAAGGAGTTGCTGGAACTTCAGAAGAAGGGCTTTCAGCGCGTCAAGGTCGATGGCGTCTTCTACGAGATCGCCGACGTGCCGGCGCTGGACAAGAAATACAAGCATGACCTCGATGTCGTCGTCGACCGCATCGTCGTGCGCGGCGACCTCGCCACGCGACTTGCCGACTCAATCGAAACCGCTCTGAAGCTGGCCGAAGGGTTGGCGGTGGCCGAATTCGCCGACAAGCCGCTCGACGCAAGCCAGACCGGCGAGGACTCGGTCAACAAGTCGAAGAACGAGACGCATGAGCGCATCCTGTTCTCGGAAAAATTCGCTTGCCCGGTGTCCGGCTTCACCATTCCGGAGATCGAGCCGCGGCTGTTCTCCTTCAACAATCCGTTTGGCGCCTGCCCGACCTGCGACGGCCTCGGCAGCCAGCGGGCCATAGACGCAAGCCTGATCGTCCCCGATGAAAACGTCTCGCTGCGCGATGGCGCCGTCAGTCCGTGGGCGAAGTCGACTTCGCCCTATTACTCGCAAACGCTGGAAGCTTTGGGCAAGGCCTATGGCTTCAAGCTCGGCGACAAGTTCAAGGACCTGACTGCGGAAGCCCAGGAAGCCATTCTGCGCGGCACCGGCGAGCGCGAAGTCACCTTCCAGTACGATGACGGTTTGCGCTCCTACAAGACGACCAAGACCTTCGAGGGCGTCATCCCCAATCTGGAACGGCGCTGGAAGGAGACCGAATCCGCCTGGATGCGGGAGGAGATCGAGCGCTTCATGTCGGCCACGCCGTGCCCGGTCTGCAAAGGCTACCGGCTGAAGCCCGAATCGCTGGCCGTGAAGATCGCCGGCAAGCACATCGGCGAAGTCACCGAACTGTCGATCCGCAAGGCCGACCAGTGGTTCACCGACCTGCCGGCGTCGCTCAACGACAAGCAGAACGAGATCGCGGTGCGCGTGCTCAAGGAGATCCGCGAGCGGCTGCGCTTCCTCAACGATGTCGGGCTCGACTATCTGACGCTATCTCGCAATTCCGGCACCTTGTCGGGCGGCGAGAGCCAGCGCATTCGCCTGGCGTCGCAGATCGGTTCCGGCCTCACAGGCGTGCTCTATGTGCTGGACGAGCCGTCGATCGGCCTGCACCAGCGCGACAATGCACGCCTGCTCGAGACTCTGAAGCACCTGCGCGACATCGGCAACACGGTGATCGTCGTCGAGCATGATGAGGACGCCATCCTGCACGCCGACTATGTCGTCGACATGGGACCGGCGGCCGGCATCCATGGCGGCGAGATCATCGCGCAGGGAACGCCGCAGCAGGTGATGGCCAACCCCAATTCGATCACCGGCAAATATCTGTCGGGCGAACTCGAAGTGGCAACGCCTGGCGTGCGGCGCGAGGCTAAGAAGAATCGGCGCCTGAAGGTCGTCGGCGCGCGCGGCAACAATCTGAAGAACGTCACGGCCGAAATCCCGTTGGGCACCTTCACCGCCGTCACCGGCGTGTCCGGCGGCGGCAAGTCGACCTTCCTGATCGAAACGCTGTTCAAGGCGGCTTCGCGCCGCATCATGGGCTCACGCGAGCATCCGGCCGAGCACGATCGCATCGAGGGCCTCGAATTCCTCGACAAGGTCATCGACATCGACCAGTCGCCGATCGGGCGCACACCGCGTTCGAACCCTGCGACCTATACGGGTGCCTTCACGCCGATCCGCGACTGGTTCGCCGGCCTGCCGGAAGCCAAGGCGCGCGGCTATCAGCCCGGCCGCTTCTCCTTCAACGTCAAGGGCGGCCGCTGTGAAGCCTGCCAGGGCGATGGCGTCATCAAGATCGAGATGCACTTCCTGCCTGACGTCTATGTCACGTGCGACGTCTGCCACGGCAAGCGCTACAACCGCGAAACGCTCGATGTGCTGTTCAAGGGCAAGTCGATTGCCGACGTGCTCGACATGACCGTCGAGGAAGGCGTCGACTTCTTCGCCGCCGTGCCTGCCGTGCGCGACAAGCTCGACACACTGAAACAGGTCGGCCTCGGCTACATCCATATCGGCCAGCAGGCGACGACACTGTCGGGCGGTGAGGCGCAGCGCATCAAGCTTGCCAAGGAATTGTCGCGCAAGGCGACCGGCAAGACGCTTTATATCCTCGACGAGCCGACCACCGGCCTGCACTTCCACGACGTCGCCAAGCTCTTGGAAGTGCTGCACGAACTGGTCGACCAGGGCAACACGGTGGTGGTCATCGAGCATAATCTCGAAGTCATCAAGACCGCCGACTGGGTGCTCGACCTCGGCCCCGAGGGCGGCGACGGCGGCGGCGAACTGGTCGCCTCCGGCACGCCGGAAGCCATTGTGCGCGAGAAGCGCAGTTACACCGGCCAGTTCCTCAAGGAACTGCTGGAGCGGCGGCCCGGAGGCAAGCGTGAAGCGGCTGAATGATGGCTGACAGCGGTCTCGTCACGATCCAGAGCCGTTTCGGCGCGGCCGAGACCATCGACCGCCTGATCGATGCCGTGCAGCGGGCCGGCCTGCTCGTCTTCGCACGTATCGATCATGCCGCCGGCGCGCGCGATGTCGGCGCAACATTGCGCCCTACCGAACTGCTGATTTTCGGCAATCCAAAGGGCGGTACACCGCTGATGCAGGACAGGCAACTTGCCGGCATCGACCTGCCGGTGAAGGCGCTTGCCTGGGAGGATGAACACGGCAAGGTCTGGCTTTCCTACAATGATCCGCACTGGATCGCGGAACGCCATGGCCTGGGCAACGCCAGTAGCGATGCCGTCAACGCGATGGCCGCCGGGATGGACAAGGTCATCGCTGCCGCTGCGGGCACAAGCCAGTCATGAACATCAGACCCGCCCTAGCCGACGATCTCGCCACCGTCGTCTGGCTCACCGAGGCTGCCTATGGCCATTACATTGCCTTGCTCGGCGGGCCGCCAATCCCGATCACCGAGGACTACGCACCGCGCATTGCGCGCGGTGAGGTCACCCTGATCGAGGAAGATGGATTGGTAGCAGGCCTGCTGGTCCTCGAACGGCATCCGGGTCACAGCCTGATCTTCAGCATCGCGGTTGCGCCTAGTTTTCAGGGCAAGGGTTTCGGCATCACGCTGCTCAATCACGCGGACGAGCAGACGCGCCTTTGGGGATTGCCGGAAGTGCGCCTCTACACCAATGCCAAGATGGAACGGAACGTCGCGCTCTATCTGGCCTACGGCTATCGCGAAACCGGTCGTGGCCCCAACCCATACCGGGCAGGATGGACGCTCGTCCACATGGCAAAGCCCGTCGATCAAATCACGACGGCCTGATCTTGCAGAATTTGGGAGGACGACGATGAGCAAATCGGGAACAATCCGCTCCGGCATGGGTGGCTGGACCTTCGAGCCGTGGGATACGTCCTTCTATCCCGAAAAACTCTCCAAGGCGAAACAGCTGCAATATGCCAGCCGTCAAGTGCCGAGCATCGAGGTCAACGGTACCTACTATTCCAGCTTCAAGGAGCCGACTTTCGTCAAATGGGCAAGCGAGGCGCCGGACGGTTTCGTCTATTCGCTGAAGGGCAACCGCTTCGTCACCAACCGGCGCGTGCTGGGCGAAGCCGGCGAATCGATCATGCGCTTCCTTGGGTCAGGCGTGGCCGCTCTCGGCGAAAAACTCGGTCCAATCCTCTGGCAGTTCGCACCGACCAAGAAGTTCGATCCCGATGATTTCGAAGCCTTCCTGAAGCTGCTGCCGGAAAAGCAGGACGGCGTTGCGTTGCGCCACGCACTCGAAGTGCGCAACGACAGCTTCATCGTGCCGGAATTCGTTGCCCTGGCGCGCAAGTACAAAACGGCCATCGTCTATGCGGACCACGCCAAGTATCCTGATATCGCTGATGTCACCGGTGATTTCGTCTACGCTCGCCTGCAGGCCGGCAGTGACGACAATCCTGATTGCTACACGCCAAAGGGCCTCGACGAATGGGCGGCGCGGGCAAGGATTTGGGCGGAAGGCAAGGTGCCGGCCGATCTGCGGCGCGCCGATCCTTCGACCGAGGCGCCGATCCACCCACGCGACGTGTTCGTTTACTTCATCACCGAGGGCAAGGTGCGCGCGCCATTCGGTGCGATGGCTCTGATGAAGCGATTGGCCGACTGACGAGTATCGCTGTCAGTCTTGCCTGCACGCGATTACAGCGTCTTCTACGCGTCTTGAGCGTAGTAAGGCAGCTATTCGTGACATCTTCTGCGTCATCGTAACCTTATCGACACTTCCTTGCTGCATGAATCCAGCCACGCCAAGCCGCAAAGCTGGAGCCGCCGCTGGCAGGGAAAGAGGGGCATGTCGCTCGACTACACTTCACTTCTGCTGGCTGTTGGTTTCTCCGCCGCCTGCCTGGGCCTGACTTTGTTTGGCATGTGGCTGACCGCACGCTCTGAGCGTTTCCTGCTGACATGGGCGGTCAGCCTGCTGTTGGTGGTCGGCGACATCTTTGCCTATGACGCCTATATCGACATGCCCGGACGCCTGCTCGGCATCGCGAGCATTGGGCTGCTCTTGCTTGGCTTTTCGACCATGCTGGGCGCGGCCTATCAGTTCAGGACTGGCGGCTCCTCAATGCCACGGACGATATTTGGCAGCATATCGCTGATCGTGGCACTCCCTCCCATGGCTCTTGGCTATGACGGCCTCGGCTTCATGTTCGAAAACACCTTCGCTGCCTTACTGCTGCTGGCCACGGCGCGCGAATACTGGAAAGGCCGTAACGAAGCCCCTGCCCTGACAATTGGCATCACAGCGCTTTATTCGGTCACGGCCGCATCCTTCGCGCTCTGCGCCATGGTTCTTGCCTGGGATGGAAGGCTGATCCTCGGGCATGCGCCAACCAATTGGGCCGAGGAACTGAGCCTTATCATCGTCATCGCCAGCATGACCGGGATCGGCGCCCTTTCACTGGCGCTCAATCAGGGACGCCTGGCAAGGCACCACCGCCGCGATGCGCTGACCGACCCCTTGACCGGCCTGCTCAACCGCCGCGCCTTGTTCGATCTGCACGGCAATACACCGGTCGGCGCCTTCACGGCGGTGATCGTGTTCGACCTCGACAGTTTCAAGGCGATCAACGATGAATTCGGCCATGCCGCCGGCGATCAAGTGCTGAGGGTATTCGCCACAGAACTCACCTGCAATCTGCGCCCGGCCGATGCCGCCGCGCGCATGGGTGGAGAAGAATTCGCGCTGGTGCTGAAGCGGACCTTGCCCGAGACCGTCGAGGCTGCGGCGGAGCGCATCCGCACGGCCTTCGCTGCACGCAGGATCGAAACCGACAACGGCCTCCTGACCTGTACGGTCAGTGCCGGGTTCGCCTTCGGCACGAATGAAGGGATGAGCTTCGACAAGGTGCTGAGCGCCGCGGACAAGGCTCTCTATGCGGCAAAGCGCGAAGGCCGCAACCGCGTTGCCGCCTCGGTATTTCGCCGCGCAAGCTGACCCGCGCTGCAAAAGGGCGAAGCGGCTACCCTCAGCTTGCCAACAGCTCGTTGTAGGCGTCGAGATCGACATAGAAGACCTTGGTCATCTCTTCGATCAGCTCATCCTGGTCGTACCCCTGGGATCTCAGGATATTGATGGCGGTCATGATGTCGACACGCTCAGTGAGGCGCCGCTTCTGGTGGTCTTCGACGAAACGTTCCATCGGCTGTCCCTGGCCTGAATGCCCTAACGCGCTGAACAACAATCAGATCACAGGAGGGAAGCTAGGCAGACTTGCTTGCGTGGAACTTGCCGGCTCAGCCCGCGCCTTCCTCTCGATCTGTCACGCTGAGACTGGTACGGAAAGCGGCCGACTCACCAAGGCCAGCCCAAGATTAGCACGCAGCTTGCGGTGCGCCAGAGTTGCATGACAATAGATCGGCGAAAAGATCTAGACGGTCAGGAATTTCCGCACGTCCGCACGATCGAGATCTTCGGCGGGACCAGTATGGACGATCTGGCCCCGGTCCATGATATTGACCTCATCGGCAAGCTCCCGGCAGAAATCCAGATATTGCTCGACCAGCAGCACGGCGATGCCCGCCTGGTCGCGTAGATAACGAATGGCACGACCGATATCCTTGATGATCGAAGGCTGGATGCCTTCGGTCGGCTCATCCAGAACGAGCAATTTCGGTCGCATCACCAAGGCCCTGCCGATGGCAAGTTGCTGCTGCTGCCCGCCGGACAGGTCGCCGCCACGCCGCGACAGCATCTGCTTGAGCACAGGAAACAACTCGAACACATGCGCCGGCACATTGCGGTCAGCGCGCCGCAAGGGCGCGAAACCGGATTCGAGGTTTTCCCGCACCGTGAGCAGCGGAAAAATCTCCCTGCCCTGCGGCACGAATGCGATGCCCGACCGGGCGCGATCATACGCCGCGCTCCGGTCGAGCGCCTTCCCCTCGAAGGCAACGCTTCCGCTCGTCAGCCGGTGGTGGCCGACGATCGATCTCATCAAACTTGTCTTGCCGACACCATTGCGGCCGAGCACGCAGGTGATCTTGCCGGCGCCAGCCTTCAGCGACACCCCGCGCAATGCTTGGGCGGCGCCGTAGTGAAGCGTCGCGTTCGACACTTCGAGCATGTCAGCGCCTCTTCCAGAACCGGAGAGGCGACAGATCGAAGCGATGGAATTGAACCCGCCAGATCATGATCATCTCCCCAGATAGACTTCGACGACGCGCTCGTCGGCTGAAACGAAATCGAGCGAGCCCTCGGACAGCACCGAGCCCTCATGCAGGCAGGTGACCTTGACGCCCAGTTCACGCACGAAATGCATGTCATGCTCGACGACGATGACCGAATGGTCGCGCGCGATGTCCTTGAGCAGCCGCGCGGTTTCCTCGGTCTCGGCATCGGTCATGCCGGCGACCGGCTCGTCGACCAGCAGCAGCTTCGGGTCCTGCGCCAGCAGCATGCCGATCTCAAGCCATTGTTTTTGGCCATGGCTCAGATTGGCCGCCAACTCGCTACGCTTGTCGCCAAGCCGGATGATACCAAGAATGCCGTCGATCTGCCGTGCCTCGGTCACCGAGCGCCGATGAAACAGCGCTGGAAAAATCGAGCGCGGCCCCTTCAGCGCCAGCATAAGATTGTCCTCGATCGTATGGTTTTCGAAGACCGTCGGTTTCTGGAACTTCCGGCCAACGCCCATCATGGCGATCTCGGCCTCGTCATGCTTGGTCAGGTCGACCTGCCCGTCGAAGAACACCTCGCCCTCGTCGGGCCGCGTCTTGCCGGTGACGATGTCCATCATGGTCGTCTTGCCGGCGCCGTTAGGGCCGATGATGGCGCGCATTTCCCCTCTGTCGAGCACCAGCGACAGACTGTTGATGGCGCGGAAACCATCGAAGGAGACCGAGACGCCGTCGAGATAAAGGATGGTGTTCGACTTGCCTGCCATCACTCACTCCGCCGGTTGCGGCTTGGGGTTGGATGACCATTCACCCGCCGTTCTCGCGGCGGCGCGAACGATTTTTGGCGGCGCGACTTCGGCATCGGTGCCCGCTTCCTCGGCCAATGATGCCGTCCGAAGTGCTTTCGCATTGCCGCGCCAGGAATCCCACATGCCGACGATGCCCTTGGGCAACAGCAGGGTGACGACGACGAACAGGCCGCCCAGCGCAAACAGCCAGAATTCCGGCAGCACGCCGGTGAACCATGATTTTCCCGCATTGACCAGCAGCGCGCCGATGATCGGTCCGACGATGGTGCCGCGCCCGCCGACGGCAGCCCATATGACGATCTCGATCGAGTTGGACGGCGCGAATTCGCCGGGATTGATGATGCCGACCTGCGGGACGTACAGCGCGCCGGCGATCCCCGCCATTACCGCCGACAAAGTGAAGGCGAACAGCTTGACGTTTTCCGCCCGCCAGCCAAGGAATCTCGTGCGGCTTTCGGCGTCACGCACCGCCGTAAGCAGCTTGCCGTATTTGGAGCTGACGATTGCCCAGGTGGCAAGGACAGCGAGCGCGAGCACCACCGCGCTTGCCGCGAACAGTGCCGAGCGGGTCGCATCCGCCTGCACGTTGAAGCCGAGGATATCCTTGAAATCGGTCAGGCCGTTGTTGCCACCGAAACCCATGTCGTTGCGGAAGAAGGCTAGCAGCAGCGCGTAGGTCATCGCCTGGGTGATGATCGACAGGTAGACGCCGGTGACGCGGCTGCGAAAGGCGAACCAGCCGAAGACGAAGGCGAGCAGGCCGGGCACGGCGAGCACCATGATAGCCGCGAACCAGAAATGGTCGAAACCTGTCCAGAACCACGGCAGTTCCTTGTAGTTCAGGAACACCATGAAGTCCGGCAGCACGGGATTGCCATAGACGCCGCGCGAGCCGATCTGGCGCATCAGATACATGCCCATCGCATAGCCGCCGAGCGCGAAGAAGGCGCCGTGGCCAAGCGATAGAATGCCGCAATAGCCCCAGACGAGGTCGAGCGCCAAGGCAAGCAGGGCGTAGCAGAGATACTTGCCGGTCAGCGCCACGATGTAAGAGGGCACGTAGAAGGCGCTTGTCTGCGACACGGCCAGATTGAGCAACGGCACGATGATGGCGGCCGCCAGCAGGATAAAGATCGTGATCGCGATGCGGCGGTCCGCGCCGAAGAGACGGCTGGTGATCATGCTTCCACCGCCCTGCCCTTGAGCGCGAACATGCCGCGCGGGCGCTTCTGGATGAACAGGATGATCAGCACGAGCACGACGATCTTGCCGAGTACCGCGCCAGCGTAGGGTTCGAGGAACTTGTTGAGGATGCCAAGCGAGAAGGCGCCGACGAATGTGCCCCAGAGATTGCCGACGCCACCAAAAACCACGACCATGAAACTGTCGATGATGTAGCTCTGGCCGAGATTGGGCGAGACGTTGTCGATCTGGCTGAGCGCGACGCCAGCGATGCCGGCGATGCCAGAGCCGAGCGCGAAGGTCAGCGCATCGACCCAGGGCGTCCTGATGCCCATCGACGCCGCCATGCGCCGGTTGGCGGTGACGGCCCGCATCTGCAGGCCCCAAGGGGTCCGCTTCATCACGTAGAGCAGAACGCCGAACACAGCGAGCGTGAACACCAGGATCCACAGCCGGTTCCAGGTGATGGCGAGCTGCCCGACATCGAAGGAGCCCGACATCCACGACGGATTGCCGACCTCGCGATTGCTGGGCCCAAAGATCGTGCGCACGGCTTGCTGCAGGATCAGCGACACGCCCCATGTCGCCAGCAGCGTTTCGAGTGGCCGCCCGTAGAGGAAGCGGATGACGCCACGTTCGATGGCGAGACCAACCAATGCCGCGACCAGGAAGGCGAGCGGCAGTGCGATGACCAGCGACCAGTCGAACAGCCCGGGAAAGGACGTACGGATGACATTCTGCACGACGAAGGTGGTGTAGGCGCCCAGCATGACCATCTCGCCATGCGCCATGTTGATGACGCCCATGACGCCGAAGGTTATGGCCAGGCCGATCGCGGCCAGCAGCAGCACCGACCCAAGCGAAACGCCGTACCAGATGTTCTGGACAGCATCCCACAGAGTCAGCGTCGAGTTTATCCTGGCCATCGCGGCCGTGGCCGCATCCTTCACCGCACCGGTGGATTTTGCCTCGACAGAGGTGAGGAGCGACAACGCATCGCGATCGCCGCGCGCGCCGATCAGGGCAACAGCGGCGAGCTTGTCGGCCTCCGGCTTGTCAGACACCAGAATGGAGGCCGCGCGCGCCTGCTCAAGCAGTGCCTTGACGCTTGCGACGCCTTCGCTGCCGATCGCCGTATCGAGTGCGGCGATGTTGCCTGCGTCCGGTGTCTTGAACATCGTGTCGGCCGCGGAGAGCCGTACAGCGGGATCCTTCGCGCCTAGCGTCAGCGTGCCCATCGCGTCGCGGATCACGCGACGCAGCGTGTTGTTGACCTTGATCTTGGTGACATCGGCCTTGTCGGCTTCACCGGCGGCCTGGCCTGTCAGCGGATCGAGCAGCGCCACATTGGGTCCGTCATCCTTGCCGACGAACACCTGGGAATCGGCCCTGCGGATATAGAGGTTTCCGTCCGCCAGCGCGGAGAGCGGGCGCTCAACGGCAGGATCGCCGGTAGCGGAAAGTTCGCGCGCGAGGGCTTCCGTCGCCGAGAAATTCGACGCCGTTGCGAACTTGGCGATGATGGCACGCAGTTCGGCTTCGCCGGCGCTGGACGGCAGCAACGTCGTCGACAGCAGCAGCAGCGTCAGGCCGAATATGCGCAACAGGATCATCAGGTCAAATGCCATCAGTTTGAAGTGTCCGGGCGAACCGGAGGTTCCGCCCGGACACTTGCGGTCTCGGGTCATGGATTTACCAATCCACGACCCGCTCGGCCCCCCGGGAGGATCAGTTGGTTCCCTTGCCGCCGCACTTGCCGGTGACAACGTTGAAGTTGCCGCAGGACAGTGGCGCGCGCCAATCGGAGATCAGGTTCTTGGAATCGGGCAGGTAGTCCGACCATTCCTTGCCAACCAGCAGGCCGGCCGTCTGCCAAACGGTCTGGAACTGGCCGTCAGCCTGGATTTCGCCGATGAACACCGGCTTGGTGATGTGATGGTTCGGCATCATGGTGGCGTAGCCGCCGGTCAGGTTAGGCACGGAGACGCCGACCATCGCGTCGATGACCTTGTCGGGATCGGTGGTGCCAGCCTTCTCGACCGCCTTCACCCACATGTTGAAGCCGATATAGTGGGCTTCCATCGGGTCGTTGGTGGTGCGCTTGTCGTTCTTGATGAACTTGTGCCAGTTGTCGATGAACTTCTTGTTTTCGGGCGTATCGATGCTCTCGAAATAGTTCCAGGCGGCGAGATGGCCGACCAGCGGCGCCGTGTCGAGACCGGCCAGTTCTTCCTCGCCCACCGAGAACGCCATGACCGGAATATCCTCGGCCTTGATGCCCTGGTTGCCGAGTTCCTTGTAGAACGGCACATTCGCGTCGCCATTGACGGTCGACACGACGGCCGTCTTCTTGCCGGCGGAGCCGAACTTCTTGATTGCCGAAACCTCGGTCTGCCAGTCGGAGAAGCCGAACGGCGTGTAGTTGACCATGATGTCCTCGGCGGGAACGCCCTTCGCCTTCAGATAGGCCTCGAGGATCTTGTTGGTGGTGCGTGGATAGACGTAGTCGGTGCCTTCGAGCACCCAGCGCTTCACTGAGCCGCCATCCGCGCTCATCAGGTAGTCGACGGCGGGAATGGCCTGCTGGTTGGGCGCGGCACCCGTGTAGAACACGTTGCGCTCGCTCTCCTCGCCCTCATACTGGACGGGATAGAACAGGATGTTGTCGAGCTCGCTGAATACCGGCAGCACCGACTTGCGCGACACCGAGGTCCAGCAGCCGAACACTGCCGCGACCTTGTCCTTGGAGATCAGCTCGCGTGCCTTTTCGGCGAATAGCGGCCAGTTGGATGCGGGGTCGACGACGACGGCTTCAAGCTTCTTGCCGAGCAGACCGCCCTTGGCATTCTGCTCATCGATGAGCATCAGCATCGCGTCCTTCAGCGTCGTCTCGGAGATCGCCATGGTCCCCGACAGGGAATGGAGGATACCGACCTTGATCGTGTCGTCAGCCGCCTTCGCCGGCACGGACATCAAAAGCCCCGCCGCGACCACGCTTGCTGAGAAGATTTTTGTTACTGCCGAAAAGCTGCCCCTCATATTCGTACACTCCAACCTGGTTGTTTGCACCGCAACAAACTATGCAACCACCATGCCAACCAGATGAGAGGCCTCGAGGTATCAAGAATTACCGAATATTATCAAATAGTTAAATATATTAGCCAACTTGTATGAAGTGAGCTGGGCCAAACTTTGATTGGGAAGATTTTACGCAGCGCACAACGCGCCTGCCTATTTTTCACCCAAATCACCAGGATGCCTAAACTTTGACCTTGACAGGAAAACGTTGTCGGAGTTCGGACATGAACCGTTGCGGCGCCACGAGGAAATGGGCAAGCTCAGACCTCAAGCGAGCGACGTCATGGCATCCAGCATTTCACGCATTTTCGGCATACTGCTTCTGATCACGACGACCACCAGCGCACGAGCCGACTTTACGGAAGGCAAGATGCCGGACGGCATCTATCACTGCGAGGTCTACCTTCTGGGACTATTCCTGAACCTCGGTGACATCACCATCAAGGGCAGCGTCTACAGCGGCCCGGTGACGTTCGGTCCTCCCCAGCAAGGCTACAACTATCAAATGGACGCAAACGGCGTGATCAGTTGGCTGGGACCACTCGGCGGCTACACGACTGGCGGCAATTCGATCTCGCTCACGCAGGCAACCCTGGATGGCACAAGCGCCCCATCCTTCGACATCATCATGAAGCAGCCCGACGGTGCCTTTACCGCGTCGACCTGCACGAAGCGCTGAGACGCAGAAAAAGGCGCGGAACCCGTGGGAGTTCCGCGCCGACAGTCGCTCGGGAGGTCTGCTTCAGATGGTCTTTGCCGACATCTGACCGGCGATATAGTCGGCCTGGCGTATCGCAAGCGATACGATCGTCAGGGTCGGGTTTTCGGCCGCACCCGTGGTGAACTGGCTGCCATCCGACACGAACAGGTTCTTGATATCGTGTGCCTGACCGTGCTTGTTGACGACACCGTCTTCGGCTTTCTCGCTCATCCGGTTGGTTCCGAGATTGTGGGTCGACGGATAGGGCGGCGTCGGGAAGGTACGCGTCGCGCCGACCGCCGCGTAAAGTGCCGAACCCTGCTTGTAGGCATGGTTGCGCATCGCCGTGTCGTTGGGATGATCGTCGAAATGCACGTCGGCGATCGGCATGCCGTGTTCGTCCTTCATGTCGGCATGCAGCGTAACGCGATTTTCCGCACGCGGCATATCCTCGCCGACGATCCACATGCCGGCCATGTGGTCGTAATGATCGAGCGCCGTTGTGAAGGATCGGCCCCAACCGCCTGGATCCAGGAAGGCCGCCATGAACGGCAGGCCGAGCGAAAGCGTCTCGAACTCGTAGCCGCCGACGAAGCCCCGTGATGGATCGTGACGCGCCTCGTCGCGGATGATGCCGGCCATGGTGGTGCCGCGATACATGTGCACTGGCTTGTCGAAGATGGCATAGACTGATCCGGTGGTGTGGCGCATGTAGTTCTTGCCGACCTGCCCCGACGAGTTGGCAAGGCCATCAGGGAACTTGGCTGATGCCGAGTTGAGCAGAAGCCGCGGGCTTTCGATCGAGTTGCCCGCGACCGCGACGATACGCGCTTTCTGTTCCTGCAGCTTGCCGTCCTTGTCGGCGTAGACGACGCCGGTGACCTTGCCCGAGGCGTCATGATTGATCTTGATCGCCATGGCGTTTGGCCGAACCTCAAGATGGCCGGTCGCCTCCCCCTTGGGGATCTCGGTGTAGAGCGTCGACCATTTGGCGCCCCATTTGCACCCCTGGAAGCAGAAACCCGTCTGCTGGCAGGAGTTGCGGTCGTCGCGCGGCTCGGAATTGATCGCCATCCGGCCGGTGTGGCATTCCTTGTAGCCGAGCTTGTCGGCGCCGGCCTTCATCACCTTGAAATTGTTGTTGCCGGGCAGGCCGGGTATGTTGTTGGTGCGAGTCACGCCCATCTTGTCCTCGGCCTTGGCGTAGTAAGGCTCGAGATCGGCCAGCGTGATCGGCCAGTCGAGCAGGCTGGCACCCTCCACCTTGCCGTAGGTCGAGAGCGTCTTGAACTCATGCTCCTGGATGCGCAGCGACGCGCCAGCCCAATGCGTGGTCGAGCCGCCCACTGACTTGACGATCCATGCCGGCAGGTTGGGAAAATCCTTCGCCACCCGCCAGTCGCCGGAGGTGGTGCGTTTGTCCTTCCAGGCGAGTTGGGCGAACGAATCCCACTCGTCATTGATGAAATCCTCGAACTCGTGGCGGGCGCCCGCCTCCAGGATGACGACATCTATGCCCTTCTGGGCGAGTTCGTTGCCGAGTGTGCCGCCGCCGGCGCCCGAGCCGATGATGACGACCACGCCATCGTTCTTGAGATCAAATGGTGCTGCCATGGTTTCCTCCCATGATGTCCTGTTTTTGCGCTACCGAGACGACGGGGCTCAGAGCCACTCGATGTCGTTGAAGCCGCGCGAGATGTAGCCGCCCTTGGAATAGGACTCGCCCTCGTAGCCGAAGATCGGCCAGACCTCCTTCTGGTTGTAGAGGCTGACGACCAGGCCGCCGCGAATGGCCTGGAAGAACGGTGTGGTCTCGACCTGCTTGAGCACAGCGACACGCTGGTCCTCCCAGCCGAGGTTGCGATAGCCTCCGGCTCCGGATTTTGTATCGAGGTCGGCAATGCCGTTTTCGATCATGGTCTTGTAGGCGGCATCCTTGCCGGCCTGCTCGTCATGGCCCTTGACGGCGATGGCGTAATATTTGTCGGGAACCTGATCGTGCGGATAGATATCGCGCGCCATCTGGATCAACGTCGCCATTGTTTCGGGCTTGAGTGCCGAGGTTTCGAGGCCCCACGCATGCTCCGGGCTGATGACCGCATTGCCGGAAATGACGAGCAGCGCGCCGATGCCGCCGCGTTTCAGAAGTTCACGACGGGAAAGCCCAGGCTTCCTGTCATAGATCGTGACCATATTTTCCTCCCTGCTTGCTATACGCACCCTGGAGCGCACCGTATCTGTGCGCTTCAAGTTCCTGTTTTTGTGCAAGTCGTTGACCCAAAACCGCTGAACACTCTTGGGCGACATGCACTGGAAAGTGCCGTTGCTGGCGCCGCGCCCGCCAGCGCGGCTTCCCTCCTATTTGAACCTGCCGCGACGCTCCAAGACCTCGATCTTGTAGCCGTCCGGATCCTCGATGAAGAAAAAGCGGGCGATGAATGCGCCGTCGCGGTTGAACTCGACGATCTTCTTGGGATTGAGGCCGAGCGCGCCAAGCCGGTCGTTTTCGCTATCGAGGTCGGCGACCGAAACGGCGAGGTGGCCGTAGCCGTCGCCAAGCACATAAGGCTCTGTCCGGCCCTTGTTGACCGTCAGTTCGACCTCGAAATCGGATGCCGCATTGCTGAGATAGACAAGAGTAAAGGTCTCGAAATCCAGCCTCTCGGCCACATCGAGCCCGAATGCTTTCTGGTAGAAACTAACGGAGCGGGCCTCGTCGAGAACCCGGATCATCGTGTGGATCGCCTTCGCCAAATCAGTCTCCGTTGCTGTATGCTTCGGAGCGATTATGGGCGGCGCGGGCAAAAGGTGGTGGCAGCCGGTTACCACGCCCAAAACCGTGATCGGCCCTATGGGCCGATAGGGGACGAAAGTCCGATTGCCCTAAGGCCGTTTTTACCTGAAGATACCTGCGGGGACAGGATGTGCGACGCCAATGGAGTGTGCGGCCTGTCCACCCAAGACCAACAATCAACGATGGGAGGTTTTCGGATGTGCAGGGTATTTGCGGGCCAGGACCCCGAAGGCTACCGCCAGATCAACCGGTCGATCCGCATCGACGGGCATTCAACAAGCATTCAACTGGAGGCGACATTCTGGGCGCTCCTTGATGAAATCGCCGAAAACCAGAACCTGACGACGCCGAAATTCATCTCGAAACTCTATGACGAGGCGATCGAGATCAACGGCGCCATCCCCAATTTCGCGTCCATGCTGCGCACCACCTGCGCGCTCTATCTGCGAGGCCACCGGCCGGACATGGACGAGATGGCGCCGAAGCGGGAAGCCGCCTGATCGGCGGCTCTATGATTCGAGAACGTCCTTGACGATCGTTGCCAGTTGCTTGAGCGAAAATGGCTTCGGCAGGAAGCCGAAATGCGCATCGGCGGGCAGGTTCCTGGCGAAGGCGTCCTCCGCGTAACCGGACACGAAGACGAACTTGATATCCGGCTGCCGCTTGCGCAACTCCCCGAGCAGGGTTGGCCCGTCCATTTCCGGCATCACCACGTCGGACACCACGATGTCGACCTTGCCGCCCAGCGCTTCGAATACTTCCAGCGCTTCCACGCCCGACGACGCCTCGTGCACGGTGTAGCCGCGTGATGTCAGCGCACGCACGCCCCCCATGCGCACGGCATCCTCGTCCTCGACCAGCAGTACTGTAGCAGAGCCGGACAAATCCTTGGCCGCGTCCGAGATCTTGGCCGGTGCCGCTGGCACGTCACTCGGCTCGCCGGCCTTCTTCACATCTGCGATATGGCGCGGCAGGAAGATGCGGAACGTCGATCCCTTGCCGACCTCGGAATCGCAGAAAATGAAGCCGCCGGTCTGCTTGATGATGCCATAGACCATGGATAGGCCGAGGCCCGTGCCCTTGCCGACTTCCTTGGTGGTGAAGAAGGGCTCGAAAATCTTCTTGAGCACATCGGGTGCAATGCCGCTGCCGGTATCCTCGACTTCGACCACGACATAGTCGGCCGGGGTCAGTTCGCGATAGGAAAAGGCCTTGCACTCCTCGGCGGTCACATTGCGCGTGCGCACTGTGAGATCGCCGCCGGCCGGCATCGCATCGCGCGCATTGACGGCCAGATTGACCACCACCTGCTCGAACTGGCCGATGTCGACCTTGACCGGCCACAGGTCGCGGCCATGGTCGACCTTCAGCTTGATGTCGTTTCCGACCAGCCGGGCAAGCAGCATCCTGAGATCGGCCAGCACGTCGGTCAGGTTGAGCACCTCCGGCCGCAGCGTCTGCTTGCGCGAGAAGGCCAGCAGTTGCCGCACCAGCGAGGCCGCGCGGTTGGCGTTCTGCTTGATGTTCATGATGTCCGGGAAGGACGGGTCGGACGGCCGGTGATTGGTCAAGAGCAGGTCTGACGCCATGATGATGGCCGTCAGCACATTGTTGAAGTCGTGCGCAATGCCGCCCGCAAGCTGGCCAACCGCCTGCATCTTCTGGCTTTGCGCCATCTGCCCTTCAAGTGCCTTCTGCTCAGTGGTCTCGACCGCATAGACGATTGCCGATTCCTCAGCGCCCTCGCCGCCCGTACCGTCAGCGACCGCGTTGACGTAGAAACGGATATGCCGCTCGTCATTGCCCGGCAGCAGCGTATCGATGGGCTCGATGTCAGCCTGCCGCTGCCGCGCCTTTTCGAAAGCTGCGGCAAAAGCCGGCCGGTCACGCTCATGGATCACCGTGTCGAGCCTTACGCGGCGATCGACCGCGTCCCGATCGACCACGGAGGAAAACAGCGATAGGAACGGCGCATTGGTGCGCAGGATGCGGCCATTGTGATCGACGCCGGCAATTGCCATCGGCGTCGAATTGAAGAAGCGCGTGAAGCGCACTTCCGAGGCACGTAGATCGGCCGATGCGTCCTCGCCTTGCGTGCGGTTGAGCACGATCGTCCGCGTCGGGCCGTTGAGCCCCTCGCGGCTCGCCGAAACGCGATGCATGAAGCGCACCGGCAGCGCCTCGCCCGTCATCGTCGTCAGATCGAGATCGATGACCGCATTGCGTGTCGTGCCGGGGTCGGCCTTGACGGAACGGACCAGCGCCATGCCGTCGCCGGCAACGATCTCCGAAAGCGATACCGCGCCTGGCGTGAAGCTGGCGAGGTCAATGCCCAGCCATTCCGCCAGCGTGGCGTTAATGTAGGTGACCCGGCCGTCCTGGTCGGCGGAAAAGAAGCCGGCGGGAGCATGGTCGAGATGATCGATGGCCTGTTGAAGGTCGAGAAAGAAGCGCTCCTGCTCGGCCCGCTCCTGCGAAATATCTGCAAGTTGCCAAGCGAGCATCGGCAACCGTTGCCCCGGAACGCTGAAAGCGCGGGCGCGGGCGCGATACCAGCGCGCGCCTGGCTCGGCGCCGGGCCGAATGGATTGCGCCAGCCGAAACTCGCCATCGCCCGGTTGGCCGTCGCGCAGCCCGGAGGCCAGCCTGTATATGGTGACCGAGGCTTCCGGAACATCCGAGAGCAGTCCCTCGACCGTCTTCAGATCCGTTGCGGATGATGCTCCCGTCATGTCGGCATAGGCACGATTGGCGTAGATGACGCGGCCCTTGGTGTCGGTGACGAGAAGGCCCTGCGACATCGAATCCACGAACGCCTTCGACAGTTCGTCACCCGTCGAGCGCGGCGTGATCTGCACAAAGCCAATCGCGGTGGCGAACAGGAAACCAACGCCGATCATAGCCAGGACACCAAGCATGCCAAGCAGGAAGGGATCGCCCAGGCGATCGCGGAAAAGACCGAAAACAATCGCAGCGCCGGTAAGGACGACGATGAAGACGATGAGCCGGGTGACCGCTCCCGGTCGCGTATTCTGGTCGACGATAGGTACCGGATAGAAATCGCCGCGCGCTTCCTTGGCCATATGCCCCCTACTCGTGAATTCCGGTGTTCCGACACCTGCCCCTGACGGGTTGAATCATATTCTCCTAATCCGGAAAAGGCCTCGGTCGCAAATGCCCGATAAAAATGAAGTTGTTCGGCCAGTAATGTTTCAAGCTGTTCACGACAAGTGAAAGGCAACTTGCGGTGGCCTGCCGCAACGGTCTAGTGTCGCGTCACTTCAAAGACCGCTCAGGGGGAACCAATGCTGCAATGGCTCGATAGCGTGGCGGGTCCCGGCTATGCCGCGGCACTCCTGTGGACGTTTGCCGCGCTTGTCCTGCTGGTCATCGTTCTCCTGATCATCAAGCTCGTCCGCAACCTGACTTTCGGGACTTTTGTCGCCGGCGGCAGGAACCGCAAGACGCGGCTGGCCGTCATGGATGCCACCGCAGTCGACAGCCATCGCCGGCTGGTTCTGGTGCGCCGCGACGATATCGAGCACCTGCTGTTGATTGGCGGCCCGACCGATGTCGTTGTCGAACGCGACATCCGGCTGTCCGCGCCGCGCCGCCCGGCGCTGACCGGAGACGGCGGCCATCAGCCGGCACCTCCTGCGCCCAGGCCGCGCGCGCCGCAACCTGCCCCGGCACCTGCGCCAGCACCCGCCCCTGCGCCGGTCAGACAGGCACCGGCTCCACAGCCGGTGAACGCGGCCCCTGCTCCTCCGCCAGCATCAGCGCGCCCTCATCCGGCGATGCCGGCTCCAGCTCCAGCACCAAAACCAGCCGCACAAAACTACCAGCCGGCCAATGTGGCCCCGCTGCCCGTCTACGGTTCGGGGAATGCCAATGCCAGCCGGCAGGCGTCGCCGGCGAGGCAGGACTCCATCGACGAAACGCTGATGAAAGAACTCGAAGTCTCGCTTGAACAACCCCGGTCCGGCGCACCGCTGGGCAAGACCGCGCCAA
Source organism: Mesorhizobium carmichaelinearum (assembly GCA_943370265.1). Taxonomy (GTDB): domain Bacteria; phylum Pseudomonadota; class Alphaproteobacteria; order Rhizobiales; family Rhizobiaceae; genus Mesorhizobium; species Mesorhizobium carmichaelinearum_A. The sequence goes on along the minus strand of CALRQH020000005.1, from coordinate 70,683 downwards.
AAGCACCACCGTCTCTCGATGACGAGATGACGAAGCTGCTGGGCGAGCTCTCCAGCCAGAAGAGATAGTCAGGCAACGCGCACAAAAATGGCCGCGGACCGCGGCCATTGATGAACGTCTTGCCGATACGTTACGCTCAGTCGTCGCGATAGACTTTTTCGCGGCGCTCGTGACGTTCCTGCGCTTCGATCGACAAGGTCGCGATCGGGCGTGCGTCGAGGCGCTTCAGCGCGATAGGCTCACCGGTTTCTTCGCAGTACCCGTAGGTGCCTTCATCGATACGCTGCAGGGCGGAATCAATCTTTGAAATGAGTTTTCGCTGGCGATCACGAGCGCGAAGCTCGATGGCACGGTCGGTTTCCGAGGAAGCACGGTCGGCGAGATCGGGATGGTTGGCGTTTTCCTGCTGTAGAATTTCGAGGGTTTCGCGCGCTTCGCGCAATATGTCGTTCTTCCAGGTAACGAGTTTCAGGCGAAAGTAGGATTTCTGCCGCTCGTTCATGAACGGCTCGTCTTCGGAGGGTACGTAATCGGCGGTAACGATGTCGTTCATTCGACTCACCCAAACAGCCCCAAATTTTGCGCTTATATATTCGCCGCCCGACGCCTGCACAAGCGCAATCGGCCACCGTTTCACGCAATTGTTAATGCCTGCCCACGAGGCATCGGCACGCCCCTTTACAGTGTCGACAACAGCAAATTCGCTGGTGATTCGCTAAGCAGGAAGGACAGTGGCCATTGTGCGCCAAGCCTTTCTGGTGGCTAATCCTGTATCGTCTTTGGCGGGCTTCGCCGCTTAACACCAACGGGGGTTCGGTGAGCAGACTTTATCTGTTGAGACATGCCAAGGCCGGATGGGCGCTTCCCGGCGTCCGCGATTTCGACCGTCCGCTGGACGCATCGGGCCTTGCCGACGCCGAAAAGATGGGTACCGCGATGCGCGCCCGCTTCTACGTTCCGGACCTCACCCTATGCTCCAATGCAAGGCGGGCGCGTGAAACGCTGGAAGGCCTGGCCGGGCAGACGGACACCGGCCGGGTCCTGTTCCTGGACACACTCTACAGCGACGACGCCGCCGGCTATCTGGCGATCATCCGAGGCAATGGCGGGCCAGGCTCCCTGCTCGTCATCGGCCACAACCCGATGATGGAGGATCTCGCCATGGCGGTCGCGGGCAGCGGCGACGAGGCGGCCCTGGCGACGCTGAACCAGGGTTTCCCGACTTCCGGTCTCGCGGTCATCAGCTTCCCCGGCAATCTTGCCGATGCAGCCCGGGGTTCGGGCCATCTCGACGCCTTCCTGACACCCGCCGACCCCTGACGCCATTTCAAAGCCGGACTCCATTGCCTATATCGGAGCCTACCAAGGGGTCACGGCCCAAGCCCGAGAGAGCAGATTTTGGCATCATCGCTGACCACCTTCACCGACGAGGCGAGAATTGCGCTCGACACATTGTCGGGCCGCGCGACGGAGATGTTCTCTCCGTCGTTGCGGCTTGGCGTGACAGGGCTGTCGCGCGCCGGCAAGACAGTGTTCATTTCAGCGCTAGTGCACAATCTGATCCATGGCGGACGCCTGCCGCTGTTCGAAGCGCAGAAGTCGGGACGCATCGCACGGGCTTTCCTTGAAGAGCAGCCGGACGATGCCGTGCCACGCTTTCAATACGAGGATCACATCGCCGCATTGGTGAATGACCGCGTCTGGCCGGATTCGACGCGCGCCATTTCGGAGCTCAGGCTCACCATCGAGTACGAATCGGCTTCGGGCTGGAGCCGCATGTTCTCGGCCGGGAAGCTGTCGGTCGACATCGTCGACTATCCCGGCGAGTGGCTGCTCGATCTTCCGCTGCTTGGCAAATCCTTCGCCGATTTCTCCCGGGAAGCTTTCGAAATGGCCGAGCTGCCGGTACGCAGCGACCTGTCGCAGGAATGGCGAGCCCTGTCGGCCGAGGTCACCGCGAATGCGGATGCCGACGAGATGACGGCGCGGCGCCTTGCCGAAAGTTTCGCGGCCTATCTCAAGGCATGCAAGCTCGACGAGAGGGCTCTATCGACCTTGCCACCCGGCCGCTTCCTCATGCCGGGCGATCTTGAAGGTTCGCCGGCGCTGACTTTCGCGCCACTGCGGGATCTCGGCGAAAAGCGGGCTCGTCCCGGGTCGCTGCACGCCATGATGGAGCGGCGCTACGAGGCCTACAAGACCCATGTCGTAAAACCGTTCTTCCGCGAGCATATCACGCGACTAGACCGCCAGATCGTCCTGATCGACGCCATGCAGGCACTCAACGCCGGTCCGGGCGCGATGGCTGACCTGGAGCGGGCAGTCACCGAAATCCTCTCCTGTTTCCGCCCCGGCCGCGGCAGCTTCCTCACGGATCTGTTTTCGAGGCGCATCGACCGCATATTGGTCGCGGCGACCAAGGCCGATCATTTGCACCATGAAAGCCATGACCGCCTGCAGGCGATCGTACGGAGACTCGCCGACCGCGCCGTGGCGCGGGCGAATTTCACTGGCGCGGATGTCGACGTGGTGGCCATGGCAGCGGTGCGCGCGACTCGGGAAGGCACAGTGAAACAGGGCGGCGAAACACTGCCGGTCATCATCGGCACGCCGTTGAAGGGTGAAAAGATCAACGGCGAGACCTTTGATGGCAACACCGAAACTGCCATATTTCCTGGAGACTTGCCGGACAAGATTGATGCCGTCTTCGAGGCCTCCGAACCGGATCATCGCCAGAATAGTGACGACCCGGCCATCCGCTTCGTCCGTTTCCGCCCGCCCAAACTCGAACGCACGGCCGAGGGCGTGACATTGTCATTGCCACATATCAGGCTCGACCGCGCGCTGCAGTTCCTGATCGGAGATCATCTGGCATGAGCCCGCCCCGCAAGCCGGCGGCATTCCGCATCGAGCCGGAAGCCGCGCCCAAGCAAGAAGTGCCGGAAGCGCGCCGCGGCCATGTTGAATCGCCCGTGCGAAAGCCACGAGCCGTCAGGGCCGATGTCGCACTTGTCGTGCCGGCGGAGATCGATGTCTTCGACGAACCCGACGTCGTCGCCGCCGAGCCGCCGCCGTCGGTCGCGCCCAGAAAGCGTTCGCTGCTCGGCAGCATCTTCTTCGGCGCTTTCGGCGTGCTGGTTTCGCTGGCCGTCGGCCTGTGGACCGACCAGCTGATTCGCGACCTGTTCGAACGTGCCGCATGGCTGGGCTGGCTGGCGGCCGGCATGGCCGCCATCGCCGTGCTGGCGCTCGTGGTGATCCTGATCCGCGAGTTCCTGGCGATCGCTCGCCTCGCCGAGGTCGAGAAGCTGCAGAAACTGGCACTCGACGCCATCGCCCGCGATGATCCGAAAGCCGCCAGGGCTGTTGTTGACGAGTTGTCGGCCTTTGTCGCCGCGAAACCAGAGACCGCTGCCGGCAGGCGTTCGCTGGCGGAACTGCGCGGCGAGATCATCGACGGCGGCAATCTGGTGCGGCTGGCCGAGGCGGAAATCCTTGGCCCTCTCGATGCGCGCGCCAAGGTGATGATTCTCGAAGCCGCGAAGCGCGTTTCATTGGTGACGGCTGTCAGCCCGCGCGCGCTGGTCGACGTCGCCTATGTCGTGTTCGAGGCGGGCCGGCTGATCCGGCGGCTTTCGGAACTCTATGGCGGGCGGCCTGGCACGCTGGGCTTCTTCCGCCTGGCGCGCAGCGTCCTTGCCCATCTGGCGGTCACCGGGTCGATTGCCGTCGGCGACAGCTTCGTTCAGCAGATTGTCGGTCATGGCCTGGCCGCACGGCTCTCCGCGAAGCTTGGCGAAGGCGTCGTCAACGGCATGATGACGGCGCGCATCGGCATCGCGGCGATGGAAACGGCTAGACCCCTGCCCTTCAGCGCCGCGAGACGACCGGGCCTGGGCGATTTCCTTTCAGCACTGACATCGTTCGCGGCCAAGAAAGACAGCGAAACGGCCTCTTCCGGCAAGTGAACGGCATCGCCGACCATACACCCGTGATTGCAAGATGATCGTCCGGCAGTGACGAAGCATTAACCAATCTTGTTCATGGTCTGACGAGTTCCAAACAGTCTCTTTGTTGCCGGGTGTCGTCGATGAAAAGCGTAATATTGTCCAGCGTTCTGCCCATGGCGATCGCTGCTGCCACGACGGTCAGCCAGGCCGAAAAGGCTTTCTCGGCAGAGCCGGACAAGCAGTTCTTCCAGACGGCCGAAGGCAAGTGGGTCGGCCCGGGAGAAATCATCGCCGGCAAATATAAGGGCACGAAATTCACCTGCACCTTCACCGGCACGACGCCGGGCACCAAGCTTGGCATGACGCTTGATGGCGGTTGCCGCGTCGGCGTGTTCACTCAGGCCATGTCGGCAACGATCGAACACAAGGGCCGCGAGGGCTACAAGGGCAGCTTCATGGGCGGCGCGGCTGGTTCCGGCCTCGACATTATCGGCGGCAACGTTGTCGACGCCCATAAGGTCGTCTTCACCATCAACCGCAATCAGTTGCGCGGCGTCATGCAGGCTCGCATCCCCGACGACAATTCGATGACCGTGACCATTGCGGTGCGCGTCGACGAGCAGTTGGTCCCTGTCATCGGCATGAGCTTGAAGCGTGTCGATGCGGTCGAGGTAGGCTCCATCACACCGAACTGAAGCATCATCGACCGAGTCCATAAAAAGCGGCGGTCAATGACCGCCGCTTTTCGCATTGTCAGTGATACCGCTCAGCCTTTGACCGCCGCGATCATGTCGTCATACGCCTTGCAAGCTTCGGCCGCCGTCGTGGCGCCCTGGTACTTGGTGGTCACCGCCTGAACCTTGGCAGTAAGATCGGCGGCCTTGGACGGATCCTTGGTGATCGCCGCCTGCAGCGCCGCGGTCAGATCCTGCCCCTTCTTGGTCAGCATTTCGGTGGTGCACTCCGGCGCCTTCGAACAGGCGGAACCGGCGAGCGCCGCAACACCAACGGCAACAAGCAAAAACTTCTTCATGTCAGTCATCTCCTCAGAAAGGGCCGCGACTTGATCGTCGTCCGTCCTTCAATGGCCGAAGCCGAGCGTCCATAACCCCCGATTGCGGCAACAAGCAACGCAACCCCGGCGTAAACTTGTGTAACGCGCCTGCAATATTGCCAGGCTCGGATTTCGCACTGTTCGATTTCCAATGAAGTCCCTATCTTCGCCAGCTTGTACGGTCGCATAAGCGGCTACCCTCAAACGAACGGGAATGACCGGCATGGCGGCAGAGGCAGCGGGCAGCGATCTCGTCCAGGTGGTGGCGCTGCTGGCCGCGGGCGTTGTCTCGGTCCCGATTTTCAAGCGGTTGGGGCTTGGCTCCATCCTTGGCTATCTGGCTGCGGGCGTGATCATCGGCCCGTTCGGCATCGGCATCTTTTCCGAATCGCAGGCCATCCTTCATGTCGCCGAGCTCGGCGTCGTCATGTTCCTGTTCATCATCGGGCTGGAAATGCAGCCATCCAGACTCTGGGGTCTGCGCCGGGAAATCTTTGGCCTGGGCGCGTTGCAGGTCGGCATGTGCGCACTATTGCTGACTGGCGTTGGGCTGGCGGGAGGCTTCCCAATCTCGCAGTCCTTCGTCGCGGGTGCCGGTTTCGTACTGACGTCGACCGCTATCGTGATGCAGATTCTGGAAGAGCGCGGTGAGATCTCTTCCCCCAAGGGACAACGCATTGTCTCGATTCTGCTGCTGGAGGATCTGGCGATCGTACCGCTGCTGGCCCTGATCGCTTTCCTCGCGCCGGGCGGCGGCCATACCACCCTGACCGAACGGCTGACGGAAGTCGGCATCGGCCTGGGCGCGATCGTCGGACTGGTGGTTGCCGGGCGCTACCTGCTCAATCCGTTCTTCCGCATCCTGGCGGATGCCCGTGCCCGTGAGGTGATGACGGCCGCCGCACTTCTGGTCGTGCTGGGCTCCGCGCTCGTCATGCAGCTCAGCGGCCTGTCGATGGCGATGGGCGCATTCCTGGCCGGTGTGCTGCTGTCCGAATCGACTTTCCGTCATCAGCTGGAAGCCGATATCGAGCCGTTCCGGGGTATCCTGCTCGGCTTGTTCTTCCTTGCGGTCGGCATGTCGCTCGACCTGCATGTGGTGGTCGAAAACTGGCGGCTTATCGCCATTTACGTCGTCGCCTACATGGTGATGAAGGCGATTGCCATCTATGCCGTCGCCCGCGTGCTGAAGACCGGCCACAAGGAAGCACTGGAGCGCGCGGTCTTCATGGCGCAAGGCGGTGAATTCGCCTTCGTTCTCTATTCCGCCGCGGCGGCTGTTGGCATCATAGACAGCCAGGCCAACGCGACGCTCACGGCAATCGTCATCATCTCCATGGTGCTGACGCCGCTGGCGATTGTCGCATTGCGCTACCTGACACCACGCGACGAACAGTCTCTCGAAGGGGTAGACGTCGCGGAAGGGCTTACCGGCAGCGTCTTGGTCATCGGCTTCGGCCGCTTCGGTCAGATTGCCAGCCAACCGCTGCTTCTGCGCGGCATCGACGTATCGATCATCGACAATGACGTCGAAATGATCCAGGCGGCGGCCGATTTCGGCTTCAAGGTCTATTATGGCGATGGCACACGGCTGGATATTCTCCATGCGGCTGGTGCCGGACGCGCGCGCGCCGTGCTCATCTGCGTCGACAAGGCCGATGTCGCGGTGCGTATCGCCGAGCTCATCAAGGCCGAGTTTCCTCTGCTGACTGTTCTGGCACGCGCTTTCGACCGTGGAACCGCACTGCAGCTGATTCGTGCCGGGGTCGACTTCCAGCTGCGAGAAACATTCGAGTCGGCGCTGGTGTTTGGTGGATCGACCCTCGAGGCCCTGGGCGTCGATCCAGAGGAAGTGGCTGATGTGATCGAGGACGTGCGGCGGCGCGATGCCGCCCGTTTCGAGTTGCAGCTCGCCGAGGGCATCCGAGCCGGACAACGCTTCCTGAAAGGCAATATCGGCACGCCCATCCCGACACCGCTTGCCCAGCCACGCCGTCCCGGCCAGGCGCTCAACGAAGAGACCGCGGGTGTGCTGCACAAATCCACGCCCGCGGATGAAACAAGGGCCTGATCGTGAAGCTGGATGTCAATGCCCTGTCGGTCACCAAATTCTGGCGCGACGCCGGACCGGATGCCTGGTTCGAGAAAAACGATGCCTTCGATGCGGCCTTTCGCGAGAGCTTCCTCGATCTCCACTACGCCGCCGCGAGGCGCGAGTGTGACGACTGGTCCGATCATGCGGAAGGCTCTCTCGCGCTGATGATCCTGCTCGACCAATTTCCGAGGAACTGCTTTCGCGGCACGGGCCACATGTTCGCCACCGATCCCCTGGCACGGCATTTTGCTGGAAAGGCTATTGCCGCCGGCCACGACATGGCGCTCGACGCGGAGATCCGCGTCTTCCTCTATTTGCCCTATGAGCATTCGGAGCGCCTCGCCGACCAAATGGAATCGATGAGATTGATGACCGCGACGGCCGAGGACTACGTGAAATATGCGGTTGAGCACCGCGACATCATCGAGCGGTTCGGCCGTTTTCCGCATCGAAACCGGATGCTTGGCCGGGAAACGACGCAGGAGGAACAGGCCTTTCTCGATGAAGGCGGCTTCGCCGGCTAAGCGCTCCGCGTCAAGTGCCGTTCAGGCCTGCCACCAGTCGCGGCCTGCAGGCAGCCGCTCAATGCCTGCGGCGTCGACAGCATTGAGCCGTTCCGCCACGCTCCTGCCGCCAACGGCAAGGCCGGGTGCGATCTCCGCCAAGGGCGCCAGGACGAAGGCGCGTTCCAGCATGCGCGGATGCGGCACCTCGAGCCCCGTCTCGTGGATGATGCGCTCGCCATACACCAGGATGTCGATGTCGATCAGGCGCGGTCCCCAGCGTTCCTCGCGCACCCGCTTCAGCTTGCGTTCGGCATCCAGACATAGCTCCAACAGCGCGTGCGGCGCCAGCGTCGTGGAAATTTCGGCGGCGGCGTTGAGAAAGTCAGGCTGGTCGAGCTTGCCCCAAGGCGGCGTACGATAGAGCGAGGAAACCGCGACAACGCGCGTGCTGTCGTCGGCATCCAGGATGCGCAGCGCAGCCCCCATCGACTGCGCCGGGTCGCCGAGATTGCCGCCCAGGCTCAGGTAGACAGTGTTATTCTGGCCAGGCAACGGTCACCTCGACATGATCCAGCACACCGGGCACCGGCGCATTCGGCTTGCGTACCGTGATTTCGGCTTTCTTGATCTGGGGAAAGCGATCCGTCAAAGCTTTTGCCACTTCGAGCGCCAGAGCCTCGATGAGAAAGCGCCGATGCCCAGTGACGATCTTTTCGATCACCATGAAGGCAATGCCGTAATTGACGGTCTCTTCGATGGAATCATCGACGAGCGCGCGGCCCGGCTCGACCGTAAGCGCGGCATCGACATAGAAGCGCTGGCCGAGCGTCTCCTCCTCGTCCAGTACGCCATGGCGGGCAAAGAAGGCGCAGTTCTTCATGCGGATGACGTACATTGCTCAGCTTCCTGCCCGATTGGTCTCGCGCGCCAGCATAGCATCCGCCACGGCCAACGCGTCCACGTTGATTGCGACATCATGGACGCGAAACAGATGTGCCCCCTTGAGCCTCAGGATGACGCTTGTCGCGGCTGTTCCAGCCGCCCTGTCCATTGGGTCGCGGCCGGTTACCGTGCCGATGAAGCGTTTTCGCGATGTGCCGGCCATCAGCGGAAAGCCCAGCGCATGCAATTCGGAAAATCGTGCCATGAGGTCGAGATTCTCTTCCGCCGTCTCCTTGGCGAAGCCAAAACCCGCGTCGAGCACTATCTGGTCGTCGGCGACGCCGCTGCTGGCGGCGATTTCCAGCGATCTTCTCAAGAACAGCAACTGATCGTCGATAACATCGGGCAGCTTCTGGCGCCCCCGTCCGGTGTGCATGATGATCAGCCCGGCGCCGGTGTCGGCGGCGACGCCGGCGATGCCCGGCTCACGTTGGAGGCCCCACACGTCATTGACGATGTGCGCGCCGGCCGCGATGGCGCGCCGGGCGGTCTCCTCCCGGTAAGTGTCGACAGAAATCAGCACTTCGCCGGAGCGGGCCAATGCCTCGATGACAGGCAGGATGCGGTCCTGCTCCTGCCTGGCGGAAACCGGCTGGGCGCCGGGCCTGGTCGATTCGCCGCCGATGTCGACGATCAAGGCCCCTTCCGCCGCCATCCGGCGCGCCTGGACCATCGCCTGATCCGGGACATCGAACAGGCCGCCATCGGAAAAACTGTCGGGCGTGACATTAAGGATGCCGACAACCACGGCCTTGTCACCAAGGTCGAGATGGCGTCCATGCGCCAACCGCCATCGCCTCGTCATCATTGCCAATCAACCATGTTTGATCCACCGGGGATCAATTCCGTTGCGCCGGCAACGGCCGTAAAGCAAGGTGACCTAAGAGGCAACATGATGAAACGATCCCTGCTCTGCGCGCTTATGCTCGGTCTTGCCGCGGCTCCGGCGAATGCGGCGACACTCGTGAAGACCTACAGCTACTTTGCCATCCGTGGCAGCACGCTCGACGAGATCCAGAAACAGCTTTCGGAGCATGGGCCCGAGGTGAAAACCAGCGGCGGGTCACGGCATCCCGGCGCCACACAGATGTCATTCACCACCCGTACCAGCTACGCGGAACGATCGGACTCTTGCCGGATTGTCGACGCCAAGGTGACTGTCAAGGTCAAGGTGATCCTGCCGCGGTGGCGCCAACCGCGCAAGGCCGACCCGGATGTGAAGCTGTTCTGGGACACCTTGTCCGCCGACATCAAGCGCCATGAAGAACGCCATGTCGAGATCGCCAAGAATCACGGCCGCGAACTCGAGGATGCGCTGAAGGCCACCTACCCGCAGAAGACTTGCCAGGCCGCCAGGGAAAAGGCTGCGGAAATCACCACCGCGATACTGGCCAAGCATGACCGGGCCCAGGTGCAATTCGACCGCGTCGAAAGCGTCAATTTTGAAAGCCGTATCGTGCGGCTGATGCGTTATCGGCTCGAGCGCATCCAGAACGGCCAGTTGCCAGGTTGACTTGGGCCAGTTGGTAACGATTTAGGCACTGGCGGCGCCCTTGCCTCGACACCTCACGGGCCGTCTGCTATTTCCGCGCCGCTGTTGAAGGAAACGCGTGCCGGTCGGTAGTCCGGCGATCCCGCAAGGCGGGATCCGAAGCCCCGTCGTTCCAACGAGGTCCACAGCCGAATTCCAGGGCTCCGACATATGTCGCCGTCATTGGCGCGGCGACAGCATGAGTTGGCCTTGGAGAAGATGCCCGGCAACGGGCAGCTGGAGTGAATTGATGGGTCAGGTCGTCAACAAGGAAGCACCTCCTCTAACGGAGAGTGAGAAGAACGCCATCATTGGCGGCGTGCTCCTTTCGATGCTGTTGGCGGCGCTCGACCAGACCATCGTTGCGCCAGCCATGCCGACCATCGGGCGCTCGCTCGGCCATGCCGAATACCTGCCGTGGATCGTCACCGGCTACCTCTTGACCGCAACCGCCGTGGCGCCGCTCTACGGCAAGATTTCCGACGTCTATGGGCGCCGGCCGACCGTCTATGCGGCAATCCTCATCTTTCTTGCCGGATCGCTGGTCAGCGCCATGGCCCCCAACATGTTCGTCCTCGTCCTGGGACGTGCGATCCAGGGCGCTGGTGGCGGGGGCTTGTTCGCCTTGACGCAGACGGTGGTCGGCGACCTCGTTCCGCCGCGCGAGCGGGCACGCTATGCGGCGTGGTTCTCCGGTACGTGGGCCGTCGCCAGCGTTGCCGGGCCGCTGCTCGGCGGCACCTTTGCCGAGCATCTGCACTGGTCGCTCATCTTCTGGATCAACATCCCGCTCGGCTTCGTTGCAATGGCGATCATCAACAAGCCGCTCAAAAAGCTGCCGATTGCCGCCAAGAACCACAGCATCGATGGCCTCGGCGCGCTGCTTCTGATCGTCGCCACGGCACTGCTGCTGCTTGCGTTGAACTGGGGCGGCAGCGCCTATCCCTGGGTATCGCCGGAGGTCATTGGAGTGCTGGCCTGCTCCGCGCTTTTCTGGGGCGCCTTCGCCCTGCGGCTGATGCGGGCGGCCGAGCCGCTCATCTCGCTCGAGGTGCTGGGCAACCCGATCGTCCTGGCCGGCACGCTGTCCATGTTCCTGCTCCAGGCCTCCAGCGTCGGGCTCGCCGTCTATCTGCCCGTCTATCTGCAATCGATACTTGGCCTGACGGCCAGCGAGTCGGGCATTGCGATGCTCGGACTTCTGCTTGGAACTGTTGGCGGCGCGGCTTCCAGCGGCCGCCTGATACCGCGCTTCACCCACTACAAGCGTATTGCGATGGTCGGCGTCATCTTCGCCATCCTGTGCCTCGGTCTGCTGGCCTTTGTCGCCGGCCACGCATCGCTGCTTCTCGTCGAAATCCTGACCATCTGTATCGGATTGGGAACCGGAACGACATTTCCGGTGACGACTGTATCGGTGCAGAACGCCGTCGACCGCATGCATCTTGGCGTCGCCACCGGCGTGCTGACCTTCCTGCGTTCGCTGGGCAGCGCGCTTGGGGTTGCGATGCTGGGCGCCGTCGCCCTGGGCTTTGGGCTGCCGCTTGCCGGCGAAGGCGTGCAAGTGGCCGGCCATGTCGCATCGGTCCTGCCGTTCGAGATGATCTTTCTTGTCGCCGCCGCCACTTTGGTGCTGGGGCTTGTCACGCTGACGCTGATGCCCGAAAAGGAGCTTCGCGGCCACGTCGACAATCCGGCGCCGATCCTGGCGGAGTAAGGCTGGAGCATGATCCCGGAAGGTGGGATCCGAAACAGGCTTAACCCGAAACGCCGAGCTTCTTCTGCAGGCTGGTGGAGGAGGTCGTGTACTGGAACACGATCCGCTCACCCGGGCTGACGATGCGCTTGGCCGCCTGCGCCATCAGCGCAACCTCATGGAATCCCGACAGGATCAGCTTCAACTTGCCAGGATACCAATTGATATCGCCGACCGCGAAGATGCCGGGAACCGACGTCTGGAATTTTTCGGTGTCGACCGGGATCAGGTTCTCATGAAGATTGAGCCCCCACTCCGCGATCGGCCCGAGCTTCATCGTCAGGCCGAAGAACGGCAGCATGCGCGTGCAAGGAACCTCTATGTCGCCGTCGGGCCCCTTGATTGTCGCGGCTGAAAGCTGGCCGTCCGCGCCGCTCAGTCCGGTCACCTGCCCGACCTGGAACTCCAGCTGCTTCATCTCCTGCATGGCGTACATCTTGTTGACGCTGTCTGGCGCGGCGCGGAATTCGGGCCGCCGATGCACCAGTGTCACGCTGCGGGCCACCGGCTGCAGGTTGAGCGTCCAGTCCAGGGCCGAATCGCCGCCGCCGACGATGATCAGGTCGTGCCCGCGAAAATCCTCCATCCTGCGAACCGAGTAGAAAACACTTTTGCCCTCATAGGGCTCGATACCTGGGATTGGCGGGCGCTTCGGCTGGAAGGAGCCACCACCGGCGGCAATGACAACCACCTTGGCTTCGAACACCTCGTTCTCGTCGGTGGTGACACGGAAGCTCCCGTCCTCGAGTTTCTCGAGGCTGGAAACCATGCGGTTGTAGGTAAAGTCCGGCTTGAATGGCGCGATCTGCTCAAGCAGCTTGTCGACAAGGCCTTGCGCCGAGATCGATGGCCAGCCGGGAATGTCGTAGATCGGCTTTTCCGGATAGAGCTCCGCGCATTGTCCGCCGGGCCGGTCGAGAATGTCGATCAGGTGGCACTTCATGTCGAAGAGGCCGAGCTCGAACACGGCAAACAGGCCGACCGGCCCTGCCCCAACGATAAGCACGTCTGTCTTGGTGATACCGGTCATGCGATGCGCCCCGATCAGAAAACGTGGCGAGACTGCATGACCTGGAGCCTGCTGCCAAGCAGCGACGGCAAAAAAGCCGGAACGTCAGCCCTGGCGTTCGGGCACGCGCACGACCAGACCATCGAGCGCATCGCGCACCTTGATCTGGCAGGACAGCCGCGAGTTCGGCTGAACGTCATAGGCGAAGTCCAGCATGTCCTCTTCCATCGCTTCCGGTTCGCCGACAACAGCAGTCCATGCCTCGTCGACATAGACATGGCATGTGGCACAGGCACACGCGCCGCCGCATTCGGCTTCGATACCCGGCACCGCGTTGCGGATCGCGTTCTCCATGACCGTCGAGCCGTTCTCGGCGTCCATGTCGAAATGTGTGCCGTCATGGGCGATGAAAGTCAGCTTGGTCATTTGTCACCTGAAGGGAGTTTCAGCCGAGATAATCACTCCGGCGGACAAGTCAACTGCCGCGCGAAAACGCCACCGGATGACGTTTTTTTCGGAAACCGGAGTTAACGGCTGATGGCGGCGATGAAATCGCGCACTTCGTCGATCAGCGTGCCAAGACGCCTGAGCGTACGATTGTCTTCAGGCGTGTGCTCTATCTCGGTGGCACAATCGGCAATGGCAAAAGCACCGATACCTCGCGCCGAGCCTTTCAGTCCGTGCGCCAGCAGAAGTCTTTCGTGGATATCGGCCTCGGTGATCTTGTCGCGCACGGACAGTGCGTGCTGTACAAAGAGCGCCAGCACCTCTTGCTCAAGGCCACGGTCACCCATTGTCTGGCGAGCGAGATGCGCCATATCCACAGGCCTAGATCGTCCCGCTCCCGAGGCGTCGCCGCCGGGCATTGAAAAGGCAATGCCGCTTTCGCCGCGCATGATCTGCAACTCCGTACTCTGAACGCCCGAAATCTAGGCGAATCCCATGGACAACGGGTTAATGATTGGGCCGAAAAATTGTTGCGAGCGAGGCGCCGGAATCACGCTTTTGTTAACCTTATATTTAAAGTTTTACGTATCCCACGGAATGCATGTTTTCTTTACCCCCCTGTGTCATTACGATACGAGGGTCCATTTTCAGCCTCCTGCGTGGGATAAGACAACCAAAATCATAAGTCCCTCGGCAGCTAGTACAGGGTAGCGAAGGCATGGCGAAGAAAACCACCACGACAAGAACTCTCGACAGCGACGTCGCCAGGGAACTCGAAAAGGCGCTCGATATCGATCTGAGCGGCGATGGAAGCGGCGACCTCGATATAGCCGCTTCGATGGAAGACCTGGAAGCGCAGATATCGCAGGCAGCGGACGAGTTGGCGCGCGAAGGCCGCAGCCAGAACGCAGCGCCTGTTGCCAATCCGCCTGCAGCAGGTCAGAGCCAGTCCGCGAAACCCGAGGCCAAGGCCAAGCCGGCCGAGTTGCGACCGGTGGAAAGCCGCAATGGATCGCAGCCCACCGGCTTCGCACCGGCCAATACGGGCTTCGCGCCAGCCAACGATGACCGCCAGAAAGATTACAAGACACTCCTGCACACGCTGAACCGGCGCGCCTCGAACACGATCTATTGGGTCGTGGCGTTTGTTTCGCTCGCCTGGATCGCGGGTGCTGGCGGGTTGGCCAACCTGCTGTTTGGTCCGGACATCTGGAGGATCCGCACCGTCGACCAGTTTTTCGCGCGCCCCGAACTGATCGGCCTCGCGATCGCCGCCATCGTGCCCGTCATCCTGTTCTGGGCATTCGCGGCCATGATCCGCCGTGCACAGGAAATGCGGATTGCCGCGCAGTCGATGACCGAAGTGGCTTTCCGCCTCGCCGAGCCGGAGAATCTTGCGCAGGACCGCGTGATGATGATCGGCCAGGCCGTGCGCCGCGAAGTGGCGGCCATGGGCGAAGGCATCGAGCGGACACTTGCTCGCGCCGTTGAGCTTGAAACGCTCGTCCACAGCGAAGTGAACCAGATCGAACGCTCCTATTCGGAAAACGAATCCCGCATCCGCTCGCTCGTCGACGGACTGGGCAGCGAGCGCGAGGCCGTGGTCACCCATGCGGAGCGCGTGCGTGCCTCGATCACGGGCGCGCACGAGACGCTGAAGGAAGAAATCGGCGCCGCCAGCGATATCATTCGCGACAGCATCCTCAACGCTTCCACCAAATTGTCGATGACGATCAACAATTCCGGCGACACGCTGATCGACCGCATCAACGAAAGCTCGATGTCGATCTTCGATTCCGTCGAGGGTCGCCTCGATTCGATCACCGACCGGCTGTCGACGTCGGGCGAAGCATTTGCCAGCCTGCTCGATACGCGCATCGCCAAGCTCACGGACACGACCGATGGCCTGACCCGTTCGCTCACCGATCTGCTCGACGACCGGACCACTGGCATGGTGTCGCTGCTCGGCGGCGCCGCGCGCACGCTCAATTCCGAATTCGAGGCCAGCCTCAACGGCATCGAGCGTACGCTCGCCGAGCGCGGCCAGGCGCTGATCAGCGAATTCCAGACCCGCGCCGAAGCACTGGACACCGGCACCCAGAAACTCAATGCAGCGCTCGAAGCCCGTGCACGCCAGATCAACGAGACGCTGGTCGACCGCGCGCGCGAAATCGCCCACACATTCGCGGAAAGCAGGGATACGCTGTCGGCAATGATCGATCAGGGCAAGGCCCAGATCGGCGCAGACATGGCTGATATCGTGACATCGACCTCGTCAATGCTCGAAGCCCGCGCCAGCGACTTCGCCGGGCGCATGGAGGCGGCACGCCATGTCGTGTCGCGATCCTTCGACACCGACATCCAGCGACTTGCCGACGCGCGCGTCGGCATCGAGGAAGCGGTCGAAAACCACAGCCGCAAGCTTTCCGAAAGCCGCGAACGTATGGCCGAGGCAATGCAGGCGGATCTCGCGAAGTTCGCCGAAAGCCGCGACGGCATCGATGCTGCCGTGACAAACCAGGTGCAGAAGCTGGCCGAAGGCCGCAACCTGATCTCGCGCGCTCTCGAAGAGGACCTGCGCAAGGTCAACGAGTCCCGCGCGGCCATCGACGCTTCGCTCGGCAGCCATCTCGAAAGGCTAGAGGAAGGCCGCAACCGCCTTGCCCTGGCATTGAACGAAGACTCCGGAAAGCTCGTGCAAGCCCGCACAATCATTGATGAAATGGTTGCTGGCCATGTCGGGAAACTCGCGGAGGGCCGCAACATTCTTTCACGCGCACTGGAAGCGGATCTCGGCAAGCTGTCCGACAGCCGCGCCAGCATCGACGGTCTGGTCGCCGGTCAGGTCGAGAAGATCGCCGAAGGCCGCGCTGTGCTGGCGAGAGCCCTGGAAGCCGATATTGCAGGCATCAAGGGCCTCATCGAAACCCACTCCGCGAAACTGGCCGAGGACCGCGGCCAACTCAGCAATTCGCTCGAAAACGATCTGTCGGGCATCAGGGGCCTGCTGGAGAACCATTCGGGCCGGCTCGCAGAAGACCGCAGCCTGCTTTCGCAGACGCTCGAAGCCGATCTCGCCAAGCTGGCAGAAAGCCGTTCGAGCATCGACGGGCTGGTCGCCGGTCAGGTCGAGAAGCTCGCCGAGGGACGCGACATTCTCAAGCGCGCCCTGGAATCCGATCTCAATACGATCAAGAACGTCATCGCCAGCCAGTCCGACAAGCTGGCGGAAGACCGCGGCCAGCTCTCGCAGGCCCTGGAAACCGACCTGCTCAAGGTGAAGGACGTCGTTTCCGATCACATGAACCGGCTTGCCCAGGATCGTTTGACCCTGTCCAAGGCTCTTGAGGATGATCTTGCCCGGCTGGCCGACAGCCGCACCAGCATCGACGGAATGGTCACCGGACAGGTGGAAAAGCTCGCCGAAGGTCGTGACATCCTGAAGCGGGCGCTCGAATCCGATCTCAACACGATCCGGGGCACCATTGCCGACCAGTCGCAGAAACTGACCGACGATCGCGCGCAGTTTGCCCGCGCGCTGGAAGCCGACCTCGAAAGCGTCAATGGCCTCGTGAACAGCCATTCGGAAAGGCTTGTGCAGGATCGTTCGACGCTGTCCAAGGCACTCGAAGATGACATCGCCCGGCTCGCCGACAGCCGTGCGAGCATCGACGGCCTCGTTGCCGGCCAAGTCGAGAAGCTTGCCGAGGGCCGCGACATCCTCAAGCGGGCGCTCGAATCCGACCTGAACACCATCAGGAGTGTCATCGCCGACAATTCCCAGAAGCTGGTTGAGGACCGCTCCAACCTGACCAGGGCGCTTGAAGACGATCTCGCCAAGCTGGCGGAAAGCCGTTCGAGCATCGATGGGCTGGTTACCGGCCAGGTCGAGAAGCTGGCCGAGGGCCGCGATATCCTGAAGCGGGCGTTGGAATCTGATCTTAACACCATCAGGAGCACCATTGCCGACCAGTCGCAGAAGCTGGTTGAGGATCGCTCGAACCTGACCAAGGCGCTTGAAGACGATCTTGCCAAGCTGGCGGAAAGCCGTTCGAGCATCGATGGTCTGGTTGCCGGCCAGGTCGAGAAGCTGGCCGAGGGCCGCGATATCCTGAAGCGGGCGCTCGAATCCGATCTTAACACGATCAGGGGCACCATTGCCGACCAGTCGCGGAAGCTCGCCGACGATCGCGCGCAGTTCGCACGAGCGCTGGAATCGGACCTCGAAAGCGTCAATGGCCTTGTAAACAGCCACTCGGAAAGGCTGGTGCAGGATCGTTCGACGCTATCCAAGGCACTTGAAGACGATCTCGTCAAACTGGCGGAGAGCCGTTCGAGCATCGACGGGCTGGTTGCCGGCCAGGTCGAGAAGCTGGCCGAGGGTCGCGACATCCTCAAGCGTGCGCTCGAGGCCGACCTGCAGAAGATCGCGACAAGCCGCACCGATGTCGACGACATCATCGCCGGACATGTCGGCAAGCTGGCCGAAGGCCGCAACATGCTGACGCGCGCGCTGGAAGAAGACCTCTCCAAGCTCGCGGACACCCGCAAGGATGTCGACCGCTCGCTGTCCGGCCATATCGACCAGATCGCAGCCAGAACCACCGACATCTCCGACGCGATCGCCGCTGACGTCCAGAAGATCGAGCAGGCATTCAGCCGCCAGACCGGCATCATCGAGGAACGCGCCGGAACCATGGAACGCGCGCTTTCGACTGGCGTGGACAACGTTCGCAGCGTGCTCGAAAAAAGCGCGGTGTTCGTCGCCGGCGCCTTGCGTGAAAAGGTCATGGAGGTCACCAGCGCCCTGCATGAGCAGGCTGGCGCCGCCTTCAGCGATGCCGATCGCAAGATCGCGGAGCGTGCCGAGCAGACGTCCGCCGCCCTGCTGGCGAGAGCGGAAGATATCGCTCGCACCTTCGAGGATGCGGACCGCCGCCTGGCAGCGCGTGCCGACGACACGTCGAGCGCCCTGCTCGCACGAGCCGACGACATCGCCCGGACCTTCGAGGATGCGGACCGTCGTCTCCACGCCCGCGCGGAAGACACATCGAGTGCTCTTATCGCTCGCGCGGACGATACCTCCAACACGCTGCTGGCTCGCGCCCAGGAGACGGCCGATCATCTGGCCGCTCGTGCAAGCGAGATCGCTGGCACGTTCGACGTGGCCGACCAGAAGCTCGTTGCCCGCGCGGTCGAGACGGCACAGTCGCTGGCTGCCCGCGCCGGCGACATCCTGCGCAACTTCGAAGGCGCCGACCAGCGCTTGGGCGTTCGCATCGGCGAATCTGCCGAAGCGCTCGCCGCGCGTGCATCGGATCTCGGCCGCATCTTCGACGCTGCCGACCAGCAGCTGATCTCGCGCATCGCCGAGGGCTCGGAAGCCCTGTCGGCGCGCGCGTCGGAAATCGGCCGTATCTTCGACGAAGCGGACAACCGTCTGGTGTCCCGCATCGCCGACAGCACGTCGACGATCGGCGGCCATGCCGAAACCATCGTCAGCGCCTTCGCCGATACCGAGCAGAGGGTCGCCGACCGTGCCCGGAAAACCGGCCAGGAACTCGCCGTCCACACCCGCGAAATCGAGCAGGCGCTTGCCGGCGTCGATGAGCGGCTGGCATCGAGCGCGGCGATCACTGCCGCTCGCGTCGAAGAGCAGGTCGCCAACGTCGAGAGCCGCCTTGTCGGCGTCGACCAGCGGTTGGCATCGAGCGCGGCGGCAACAGCTGCCCGCGTCGAAGAGCAGGTCGCCAGCGTCGAGAACCGCCTTGCCGGCGTCGACCAGCGGCTGGCATCGAGCGCGGCGGCGACTGCCGCCCGCGTCGAAGAGCAGGTTGCCAGTGTCGAGAATCGCCTTGCCTACACGGCCGAGTCGATGGGCCAGCGGCTCAACGAGCAGGTGTCGAATGCCGAGGCTCAGCTGGTTTCGCGCGCCAACGTCATTGCGGAAACCTTCACCGCGGTCGGCCAGCATATCGGCCAGAGCACCAACGACGCTGCCAAGACCATCGGGGCCAACACCCGCGAGCTCAACACGATGCTCGCCGCACGTTCGGCCGAAATGTCGAAAATCCTGGACGAGACGGCACGGCCACTGGTCGAGCGCTTCGCCCAGGGTGGCTCTGAACTGCAAAAGAGCATGGAAGAGGTCACCGAGCGCGCCACCGAGAAGCTGCGCAGCGAAAACGCTGCGCTCGTCAACGCACTTGCCAACCGCACGGCAGAGACGCTGTCGGCCGTCGAGGGCGCCCGCTCCTCGCTCTCGGACAGCGTCGCCGACCTCATCGGTCGCATGACGAAGTCCAGTTCGCAGCTCGGTCAGTTGATCGACCAGGCCGCGATGAATCTCGGCCAGGTCGACGAACGCCTGACCGGCAGCACGCAGAGCTTCGCGGCGACGACGGAAAAGGCCGCGCAGACCTTCGCCAGCTCGGCGCGCCTGGTCGACTCCAACACGACCCGGCTGACCGAACTGTCGTCGTCGACCTTGCGAGAGGTCGCCTCGATCGCCACCAAGTTCGACGAGCACAGCCGCTTGCTGTCCAGCGCCTCGGACCTGCTGAGCTCGGCCCAGAGCAACCTGGAGCATACGCTGGAGAGGCAGTCCTCGCTCGAGGACCTCGCAGTCGGTCTGGTCAAGAAGTCGGAAGATCTCGAGAGGGTCATGCGCTCGTTCGAGAACCTTGTCGGCCAGACGCTGCAGAATGCCGAAGGCAAGACGCTGGAGTCGGCGGACAAGATCCGTACCGCCATCTCCGAGGTCGTCGATTCGGCGACAAGGCGCTTCGCCGATGCGACCGAGGAGATGCGGCGCACTGCGGGCTCCATCAAGAGCGAGCTCGACCTTACCCGCGCTGAACTCAAGAAGGGCGTGATCGAGATGCCGGAAGAGGCAAAGGAATCGACCACGGCCATCCGCCGTGCCGTTTCCGAGCAGATCAACGCCCTGAAGGAACTCTCGGATATCGTTGCGAAATCAGGCCGCGGCGGCGGGGACGCTTCGGAGCAGCGCAACCTGCGTCCGGCGCCGCAAGCACCGGTCGCACGTGCGCCAGAGCCTCAGCGCCGTCCGCCTGCGCCACAGCCGGAGCGTCTTGCCCCGCAGGCACCGCTGGGTGGTACCGCGCTGCGCGGCACGCTCGACCTTGAGCGTCCGTCCGAGACAGCCCAACGCCAGCGTGACCCCAACGGCCGTACGCCGCAGGGTGGTTGGGTGCGCGATCTCCTGACCGGCGCATCGCGCGAAGAGGAAGCCAGGCCCGCAGCGCCGGTGGAAGCGCCACGCCCGGCTCCGGCCCAGCGCTCGCCGCTTCACGTAGTCGAATCGCTGAACTCGCTTTCGGTCGATATCGCCCGCGCCATCGACCACGATGCCTCGATCGAGCTGTGGAACCGCTACCGGCGTGGCGAGCGTGACGTCTTCACGCGCCGCCTCTACACGCTGAAGGGCCAGCAGACCTTCGATGAAATCCGCCGCAAGTATCAGAGCGAGGCGGAGTTCCGCAGTGCTGTCGACCGCTACTGCGACGATTTCGAAAAGCTGCTCAAGGATGTGTCGCGCAACGACCGCGACAACATCATGGCGCAGACCTACCTGACGTCCGACACCGGCAAGGTCTACACCATGCTGGCCCATGCCAGCGGCCGCCTGCATTAGCCAGGCCTATGACGGAACCGAAAAGGCGGGGCCAAAGCCCCGCCCGTGAGGTTCGAGAATATCCCAACGCAACGTCCTGTTTCCCGAACTTGCGAAGACCACAGGCGAAACCCGCTGCCCTGACCATCGATGCAAAGGGCTCTGACTGTGAAGACAGCAATCATATTCGACTGCGAATTTCTTTGCCTTGAGGGCTCGCAGCGCAGATTTTGGTGCGCCGCCCACGATCCCGATCCAGTCATCGCGCAGATCGGCGCAGTCAGGCTTGGTCTCGAAGACGGCTTTCCTCTGCTGGGTACGCACAAGGCTTACGTTCAACCTGTCGACCGATTTGGCAACAGATACAGGCTCGACCCGTTCTTCACCAAGCTCACTGGCATCACCGAAGAAACCATGGACGCAGAAGGCGTCGCACTCGGAGAAGCCCTTGCGGACGTCGATCGTTTCTCCGGCGGGGCTCGTTTCTGGTCATGGGGCAAAGACGAACTGAACATGGTCGCCATCAGCTGCTATATCGCTGGCATTCGGTCTTCCATTCCTGCCAACCGGTTCGACAATGCCGTCAAGCTGCTGATTGCGGCCGGTATGCCAGTTGAGGATTTGGCGAAGACGCCAAGCAACAAGCTTGCGGAGTATTACGGCGTCGAACACCCTCCGTTGCGGGGGCACGACGCACTCGACGACGCGCTCTCGGTCACCTACGCCCTGCAACATCTTATGAAGGTTGGAATGTTGCGACCGGACGTCTTCGACCATTTGTAGTTTCGAAGATCGGCGCGCGAGCCTTGTGCTCAGATCGCAGAATCGGTCCAGCGCACGATCTGCTTGGCAGCGTCGCCAAAGGCGGCGTCAAGCGCGCCGACATAGGCCTGGTTGCCGCCGCCCGAGACGGGGGCGGACGCTGTGAAGCTCTTGGAGGCGCGCACCTCGCCGTTGCGGTCGTTCAATATCCGCACGAACAGATCGACCTCGGCATGTTCGCCGCCGTCAACGCGCACTTCGAAGGATCGGATTTCGACGATCACCTGATAGTCGATCGCAAGCCCCTCGCCCGGCTTGCCAACGCCGGCGAAGCTACCGGAGCGCTGAAAAGTCTCGGCCAGCCGCGCTTGCACGATGAGCGGCAGCCGGTCGGCCCATTGCGCGCCCTTGAGGTACTGGATCGACCGTGCGGACGGCTTGATGACGATGTTCTGGCTGTCCAGCGCCTTCAGCGCCGCCGGCTGCGCGATCAGGATCTGGCGGCGGCTGTGGCCATGCGCCTCGACCGATGGCGCCGAAAGCTCGAATGTATCGAGGGGCGCGGGCCCACCGCCCGGCAATGCCGCACAACTGGCGAGGGTGAAGGCAAGCAATGCCACACCCGATTTGAGCGCGATCTTCACGTGCGATCCCTGTTGTCCCCGGATCGCCAAATCGATCCGCCACAGTGCTTCTGCCTTGCGTTTCTGGGGCGAGCGAAGGCCGAAGTCAACGCCGCACCCTGCCGTCAAACTGTCGAACCTCGCCATCGCCGCCGGAAAGGATCCGCTGTGGATTGCGGCTCAGGTCCGTCACCGCCTCTTCGATACGGCCGATGGAACGACGGCTGTCCTGCACCAGCGCCTCGACATTCGACAGGCCCTGGCCGGAGAACCGTGACACATTGTCCAGGATCGCGCCGAGGCGGCCGTTCAGCGTGTCGGCAACCTGCTTGAACGACTTTAGGGTGTCCCTGGCATCGGCCATCACGCCGTCAGCCTGGCCGGACCCCAGCAATGTATCGACCTTGGCCAGGATGCCGTCGACACGCACGGAAGCATCATTGAGGCGTTGCGCCAGCTGGCGCGCGTCCTTGACCGTCTGGTCGATGTCATCGGCCCTGTTGGCGATCTTGCTGGTTACCTGGGCGATGTCGGCGGCGGCCTTGTTGGCATTCGCGCTCGCCTGCTGGATATTGGCCAGCGCGGAGCGAAGCTGGGCCGGGTCGACACCGTCAAGAACACCATTGACCTTGGTCAGCGTGCCCTGTGTCTTCTGGGCAAAATCATTGATCGACCCCACCGCCGTGTCGACATTCCTGAGGACCGTGTCGAACTGCTTCGAGGTCTCCTTGAGATTCGCCGTCGCCGTATCGACATTGGCGACGATGCTCTTGATCTGGTCCTTGTCGACGGCATTGAGCAGTCCTTCCGCCGCCTTCAGCGTACCGTCGAGCTTGCCCGAGACGCCCTTCAGCTCATCGGAAAGCGAACTCACGCTGGACAGGAACTTGTCTATGCCGTCCGAATTCTTGGCCAGCGCATCGGAGAATGTCTGCACGTTCTGGACAGTCTGCGTCAGCGGCCCGCGAACGTCCCTGGTGAACCCTTCGACATCGGAAAGCACCTTGTCGGCTCGGGTGAAGATATTCTGCGCCGTCTGCAGCAGATTGGTAACCGCGGATGGATTGGCGACAATCTCTGCAACCCGGCCTTCCTTCTCGGCCTGGTCGAGCAGTTTGACCTCCTTGGGGTCGGCGCCCTTGAGCTCAATGTTGACCTGACCGGTGAGGTTGGCAAGCCCGATATCGGCCTGCGTCGACTTGGTGATCGGCGTCATGCGGTCGATTTGAGTGTCGGCAATGGCGACGGTCGGATTATCGACATCGATATAGACCCGCCTGACATCACCGACCTTGACGCCGTTGAACAGCACAAGGCTGCCGCGACTGAGGCCCGAAGCCGAACCCGGAATGCGCACGCGCAGCAAGGCCGTCTCCCCCTTGTCGCCGATCGCCGCCGTCCAATAGACGAAGGCGAAGGCCGACAGGATCGCAACCAGCGTGAAGATGCCGACAATGACGTAGTTGGCTCTGGTTTCCATTGCTTCACTTATGGCTATGCGCGTGCCGCAAGATCAAGTTGTCGGGCGCGTTTTCCGCGAAAATACGATTTTACCCACGGTTCTTCGCTCTTCAGCATGTCATCGATGGTGCCTTCGACGAGCACTTTCCTGTTGCCGAGCACCGCAACGCGATCGCAGGCGGTAAACAGCGTGTCGAGATCATGCGTGACCATGTAGACTGTCAGGTCCATCGTATCGCGCAGCTTGACGACCAGTTCGTCGAACTCCGCCGCGCTGATCGGGTCGAGGCCGGATGTCGGCTCGTCCAGGAAGACGATGTCGGGGTCGAGCGCGAGCGCGCGCGCCAGGGCCGCACGCTTGATCATGCCGCCAGAAAGCTCGGAGGGAAATTTCCGCGCCGCGTCCGGCGGCAACCCCACCAGTTCGACCTTGAGCATCGCCAGCTCGTCCATCAGCTTTCGCGGCAGGTCGAGATATTCGCGCATTGGCACCTGCACGTTCTCCAGAACCGTAAGCGCCGAGAACAGGGCGCCGTGCTGGAAAAGAACGCCCAGGCGCATGTCGATTCGCAGGCGCTCCTTGTCGCTGGCCTTCTCGACATCGACGCCGAACAGCTTGATCGTTCCCGATTGCTTTCGGGTCAGCCCGAGGATCGTGCGCAACAAAACAGACTTGCCCGCGCCCGAAGCGCCGACAAAGCCAAGAATTTCACCGCGCCTGATATCGAGCGACAATTTGTCGAGAATGACCTTGTCGGCGAAAGACACGGTAATGTCGTGGGCGGAGAGCACAATGTCGCTCTCATCCTCTTGCTTCGTGATCTCGTCGGTTGTTTCGCTTTTCATCGCCATGTCAGAACGAGATCGCCGCATAGAAGATGGCAAAAAGACCATCGAGAATGATGACCACGAAGATCGATTTCACCACGGACGCCGTAACGTGCGCGCCCAGGGACTCGGCGCTCCCACCGACCTTCATGCCTTCGACGGAAGCGATCGTGCCAATGATCATTGCCATGAACGGCGCCTTGATCAGCCCGGCAAAAATCGTGCTGAGATCGATGGCAACACGCAACCGGTCGAGGAAAGCAGCTGGTGAAATACCCGAATACAACCAGGCGGCGGCGATACCGCCGCCCAGAGCGGCAAAATTGGCGGCGATCGTGAGGCATGGCAAGGCGATGACCAACGCAACAAGCCTCGGAAAGACCAGCACGCCGATCGGGTTGAGCCCGATGACCTTCAGCGCGTCGACCTCCTCGCGCATCTTCATCGACCCGATCTCGGCGGTGATCGCGCTGCCGGAGCGACCGGCGATCATGATCGCCGTCATCAGCACGCCAAGTTCGCGCAGGACCAGCACCCCGACCAGGTCGACGACGAAGATGTCGGCGCCGAAATAGCTGAGCTGATAGGCGCCTTGCTGGGCAACGATCGCGCCAACGATGGCCGACATCAGCACGACGACCGGGATGGCACCCACCCCCATGCGATCGATCTGGTTGAAGATCGCCGCCATGTTGACGCCGTGACCGCGGCCAAGCTTCATCTGCGCACCACGGATGGTGGCGCCAAGGATATTCATCGACGAAAGGAAATCGTCACGCATGGCGTAGACACGCCGACCGATCGCCTCAAGCGCGCGGATGACGATATTGGGTGGCTGCTCGGGCCCGGAATCAGGCTCACGCCGCACAGCCTCGCCAACAGCGCCAAGCAGGATCGAGGCGATCTTGCTTTCCCCCTGTAACCTGGTTTCGACACCCTGCTTCTCGAAGGCGCTCACAAGACGGTCAATCAACCAGGCGCCGGCCGTATCTATCTTCTCGATCTTGGAAAGATCGAGCGCCAAAGTCTTGAAACCACTACGCTTCTCGATCTTGCGCATTTCGGCGTCAACCGACGCCACCGTTCGCGTCGTCCACGTTCCGGAAAAGGCACAGCCGAGCACATCGCCTTCCTCGCCCACTGCAACGCGGGGCTCGTGGTCAGCCTCCTTCGCGGTCGTGCCGCTTGCGTCGCGTTTGCCGATGGTCAACATGGCGTCCTGTTTAGCCTGACGAAACCAACCTGTCGATTTGCCGACAAGCTCGTTGTCACATAGCCGGAGCAGAAAAATATGGCGCGTGTCATTTCGGTTGAGGCCGAGCGCTTTCCCATCGCCGGGATATTCACCATTTCGCGAGGCTCGAAGACCGAGGCCGAGGTTATCACCTGCACCATCCGCGAAGGCGACCATAGCGGTCGCGGCGAATGCGTCCCCTACAAGCGCTATGGCGAGACCATGGACGGCGTCCGCGACGCGATCCAGGCGATGAGCGGCGGGATCGCCGATGGCATCAGCCGGGCGGCGCTCCTCGACGCCATGCCGGCGGGAGCGGCCCGCAACGCAATCGACTGCGCCCTGTGGGACCTGGAAGCAAAGAGGAACGGAACGTCGGTTGCCTCCGCGATTGGCGCGGTTCCCACAAGGGCGCTTGAGACGGCCTACACGCTCTCGCTCGGCGAGCCCGAGGCAATGGCGGCGCAAGCCCGTGCCAACGCGGCGCGGCCACTGCTGAAGGTCAAGATCGGCGGTGACAATGACATCGCCCGCATCCGTGCCGTCAGGCAGGCCGCGCCAGACAGCCGCATCATCCTCGACGCCAATGAAGGCTGGACCGACGAGAACATCGTCGCGAACCTGGCCTTCGCCGCCGAGCAGGGAATCGCGCTGATCGAGCAGCCGCTGCCGGCCGGCCATGACGAGATCCTGCGCCACATAGCCCATCCCGTGCCGATCTGCGCTGATGAAAGCGTGCACGAGGCGCAGAACCTGACCGCCCTTGTCGGCCTCTACGATGCCGTCAATATCAAGCTCGACAAATCAGGCGGCCTGACGGCGGCGCTTGTCCTGCGCGATCGCGCCCGTGAACTGGGTTTTGGCGTGATGGTCGGCTGCATGGTCGGCACCTCGCTGGCGATGGCGCCGGCCGTCCTGCTGGCCCAAGGCGCGGAATTCGTCGATCTCGATGGTCCGCTGCTGCTTGCACGCGACCGCGTGCCCGGCCTTGTCTACGAGGGATCTTTGGTCTCACCGCCCGAGCCGGCGCTGTGGGGCTGAGCGCGCCGCCAGGCCGATAAGCGCCAACCCGATCAAGGCGACCGGGATCATGGCAAAGAAACCGTCCACGCCGAAACGGTCGTAGAGCGGACCGGAGGCCAGCGTCACCACCGCCATGAAGAAGCCGTTGGAAAAATAAGCGATGCCTTGCGCAGCACCCGTCCGTTCCTCGGAGATCGTTTCGCCGATCATCTTCTGCAAGCCGATCAACACCAGCGCCACGGAAACCGAGTGCAGCGACTGCACGGCGAAGAAGCCGGGAATGCCAAGGCCAAGCGGCCACACCAGCGGAAAGGCGATCCACCGCACAATGGCGCCAATTCCCGCCATGACCATGACCGACACGACAGAGAACGAATTGAAAAAACGGGTGAACATCATGAACATGCAGACTTCGGACACCACGCCCCAAGCCCATAGGAGGCCGACCACCGAATCGCTGATCCCGATCGATTTCCAGTAGATCGAGACGAATCCGTAGAGGAATGCGTGACTGGCAGTGATGACGCCGACGCCAATGGAAAAATACAGGAAGTAAGGATTGAGCAACTTTGGTGCCGAATGCTGGATGTCGGTGGCCGAAAGTGGCGACGAGCGCCTGGGACGGCCGAGCCGCGGCGCGAACAGGCCGGCGACAAGGGCTGCCGCCAGCGCCACGAAGATGATCACCGGAACGGCCCGCGAGCCGGTCGCCGACAGGATGAAACCGCCGGCGACGTTGGCGCACAAATAGGAGATCGATCCCCATTTTCGCATGCTCGTATAATTCGAGCCGAAGCGGCGCACACCAGACAGCGCCAGCGAATCGGCAATCGGCGAATGCGGCGTCCAGACGATGGTGAGCACCAGCGACACCGCCAGCACGACGGCATAGGTCGGCGGCAGGAAATAGCCCGCCGATAGCAGCAATGACGCGGCAACCAGCGCGATATACACATCGGCGCGGTCGCCAGCCTTGTCCGCCAGCGCCGTCAGCAAAGGCGTCGTCACCACGCGCAGGAACATGGGAGCGGCCAGGATGACCGCGATCTGCTCGGCATGGAAACCCTTGGCCTGCAGCCAAAGAGGAAAATACGGCAGGTGGGTTCCAAGCGGCACGAAAAGCGTCGCGAAGATCAGGCTCATGCGCAATTCGAAATGGCTGGGCTTGACGAGTTGTTCTGGCGAGAGCGGCGGCAGGGACATGAATCGATCCAATTACGCCGCATTCGACCGGCGGTCGGCAACGTAGATCGATCCCTTAACATGGCGGAAAACCGGACGAAACTGGCTGGACTAATCGATTGATGCCGAAAACCGGCGCGAATTCCGCGTCAGGCCGCCTGCCCTACCCGATCTTCGATCAGCATCGGGATGAACGGCTCGTCCGGCGCTTCCGGCAGCACCTGTGCCCAGGTCAGGATTTCCATCCGGCCATCGAAGTGCTCGACCACCGCCGTACAGCTTTCCACCCAGTCGCCGGTGTTGATGTAGCGCACGTCCTCGAAATTCTCGATCGCCGCGTGGTGGATGTGGCCGCAGATCACGCCATCGACATGCGAGCGGCGCGCTTCCTCGGTCAGCACGGTCTGGAACGAACCGATGAAGTTCACTGCCTTCTTCACCTTGACCTTGGCCCACGAGGAAAACGACCAGTATGGCAGGCCGAGCAATTGGCGAAGGCGTGTCACCACCCGATTGACGATCATGGCCGCATCGTAAGCGTGGTCGCCGAGATAGGCGAGCCAGCGCGCATTGTGCACGACGGTGTCGAACTGGTCGCCATGGATAACGAGAAGGCGCTTGCCGTCGGCGGTTTCGTGGATGGCGCGGTCGGCGACGACTATGCCGCCGAAATGCACGCCCTGGAACTGTCGCGCGAACTCGTCATGGTTGCCGGCGATGTAGGTGATGCTGGCGCCCTTGCGCGCCTTGCGCAGCAATTTCTGCACGACGTCGTTATGGCTTTGAGGCCAGTGCCAGCTCCTCCGCAACCGCCAGCCATCAACGATATCGCCGACGAGATAAATGATATCGGCGTCGTGGTATCTGAGGAAATCGATCAGGAACTCAGCCTTCGCCGCCTTCGATCCAAGGTGGATGTCGGAGATGAACATGCTGCGGAAAGTGCGGGGCTCTTGGCCGGACATCGATTTGTCACCGTTGCTTTCGCCCAGCCTATGCCCCGATTCATGCAACAACCGTATGACGGTTGCGATTGGTCCAGTCCCAAGAGTAGGTTGCCGCCAACTCATCAGGAGAAATTCATCATGGATCTCGGTATTCGCGGCAAGAAGGCCATCGTCTGTGCATCGAGCAAAGGACTTGGAAAAGGCTGCGCCATGGCGCTGGCCGAAGCCGGTTGCGATATCGTTGTCAACGGGCGCAACGCCGAACTGGTGGCCAAGACCGCAAATGAACTGCGCGAGCGCTATGGCGTCACCGTGACGGAAGTCGTCGGCGACGTCTCGAAGCCAGAGGTGCAGAAGGCGTTGCTCGCCGCCTGCCCCGAGCCCGACATTCTCGTCAACAACAATGGCGGCCCGCCGCTGCGCGATTTCCGTGAACTCGATCGCGCGAAGATCCTCGAGGGCGTCACGCAGAACATGGTGACACCGGTGGAACTGGTTCAGGCGGTCATCGACGGCATGGCCGAGCGCGGCTTCGGCCGCATCGTCAACATCACCTCGCTGTCGGTCTATGTTCCCATTCCAGGCCTTGACCTGTCGTCCGGTGCGCGCGCCGGCCTGACCTCGTTCCTTGCCGGCGTGGCGCGAACGGTGATCGATCGCAATGTCACCATCAACAACATGCTGCCGGGCAAGCTCGACACCGACCGCCTTCGCGGCCCCCATGAAGCCGGCACCGCCGAAGACCCCGCAGCCGCTGCCGCGCGCAAGACCCGTATCAGCGCCGACGTCCCGGCCAAGCGGCTGGGCACACCAGAGGAGTTCGGCCAGATCTGCGCCTTCCTGTGCTCGGTCCATGCCGGCTACATGACCGGACAGAACATACCGGTCGACGGCGGGCTCTACGTCAGCGCCTTTTGATCGGCGTGGCCGAGGAGCGGCAGATCCCATCTGGCACGAAAGCCGCATAAATATCTGACACATAACGATTTTTGACGCACGACGGCTTAAAGCCGCCGGCGCGTCATTTAGCGTCGCGAAAAACGCTGACCGCATGCTAAAAGGAATCTTGACGCAGGTATCGAGGGAGCGGCCGCATGGAAGGCGACAACAAGAAAACGGCACGTTCGGACCTCGACGAAGCCGCTCTTTACTTCCACAAGTTCCCGACACCGGGAAAGCTCGAGATCCAGGCGACGAAGCCGCTCGGCAACCAGCGCGATCTGGCGCTCGCCTATTCGCCAGGCGTCGCCGCGCCCTGCCTCGAAATCCGCGATGACCCGGCCACAGCCGCCGACTATACGGCACGCGCCAATCTGGTCGGCGTCGTCTCCAACGGTTCGGCCGTGCTCGGCCTCGGCAATATCGGCCCACTCGCCTCCAAGCCGGTGATGGAGGGCAAGGCGGTGCTGTTCAAGAAGTTCGCCGGCATCGACGTGTTCGACATCGAGATCGATGCGCCCGGGATAGACCGCATGGTCGAGACGATCTCGGCGCTGGAGCCGACCTTCGGCGGCATCAACCTCGAGGACATCAAGGCGCCCGAATGCTTCGAGGTCGAGGAACGGCTGAAAGCCCGCATGGGCATACCTGTCTTCCACGACGACCAGCACGGCACCGCCATCATCGTCGCCGCCGCCGTGCTGAACGGGCTGGAATTCGCCGGCAAGACCATCTCCGACATCAAGATCGTAACGTCCGGGGCCGGGGCTGCGGCTCTTGCCTGTCTCAACCTCCTGGTCTCGCTCGGCGCGCGCGTGGAGAACATCTGGGTCACCGACCGTTTCGGCGTTGCCTACAAGGGGCGCCTCGACGAGATGGACCGCTGGAAAGACCCTTATGTGAAGGACACAGAAGCGCGGACGCTGGCCGATGTATTGCCGGGCGCAGACGTGTTCCTCGGCCTCTCGGCCGCAGGCGTCCTCAAACCAGAACTGCTGGCGCTTATGGCGCCAAAGCCACTGATCCTGGCGCTGGCCAACCCCAATCCCGAAATCATGCCGGAGGCGGCGCGGGCAGCCCGCCCCGACGCGATGATCTGCACCGGCCGTTCCGATTTTCCAAATCAAGTCAATAACGTACTGTGTTTTCCTTACATTTTCCGTGGGGCGCTCGACTGTGGCGCCAGCGCCATCAATGAAGAGATGAAGATGGCGGCGGTCCGCGCCATCGCCGCCCTCGCCCGTGAAGAACCATCCGACGTCGCCGCCCGCGCCTATTCCGGCGAGACGCCGATGTTCGGGCCCGATTTCCTGATCCCCTCGCCCTTCGATCCGCGCCTCATCCTGCGCATCGCTCCGGCTGTCGCCAAGGCGGCGTGCGACACCGGCGTCGCCACCCGGCCGATCGCCGACTTTGCCGCCTATATCGACAAGCTGAACCGCTTCGTCTTCCGCTCCGGCCTGGTGATGAAGCCGGTGTTTTCGTCGGCAAAGGCATCGAGCGCCAAGCGCGTCATCTATGCCGATGGCGAGGATGAGCGCGTGCTACGCGCCGCTCAGGTCGTGCTGGAGGAAGGTATCGCCGAGCCGATCCTCATCGGCCGTCCGCACGTCATCGAGGTGCGGTTGCAGCGCTATGGCCTGCGCATCAAGCCGGGCGTCGATTTCGGCCTGATCAATCCCGAGGACGACCCGCGCTACCGCAATTATGTCGAACTGCTGATCGAGCTTGCAGGCCGGCGCGGCGTCACGACGGAAGCCGCCCGCACCATGGTGCGCACCGACAACACGGTGATCGCCGCGCTCGCCTTGAAACGCGGCGATGCCGACGCCATGATCTGCGGTCTGGAGGGGCGCTTTGCCCGCCATCTGCGCAATGTCACGCTGATCATCGGCCCTCGCGCCGGCATCAAGGATCATGACCTGTCGACGCTTTCCATGCTGATCTCGCAGCGCGGCGTCATTTTTCTCACCGACACCTACGTCTCCGTCGACCCCACCGCCGAGGAAATCGCCGAGATGACGGTTCTTGCCGCCGAGGAAATCCGCCGATTTGGCATTGAACCCAAAGCCGCCCTGCTCTCATTTTCGGATTTCGGCTCGCGTGACGCACCGAGCGCCCTCAAGATGCGGCACGCGGCGGCGATCCTGGCACGCATCGCGCCGGATCTGGAGTGCGACGGCGAAATGCATGCCGATTCGGCCCTGTCGGAGTCTCTGCGCCAGCGGGTCTATCCGCACTCCCGACTGAAGGGCGAAGCCAATCTTCTGGTGTTCCCCAATCTGGATTCCGCCAACATCACGCTCACGGCACTGCGAACCATGATGGACGCCCTGCATGTCGGACCGATCCTGCTCGGCACCGACAAGCCGGCGCACATCCTGACGCCGTCGGTGACATCGCGCGGCATCGTCAACATGACAGCGCTTGCAGTTGTCGAAGCCGCGCAGAAGGCCCTGGCGACAGTCAGCCTAGGCTGACGCATGTCTTCCCTTGGACCGCAAAGGAGCGGCGCCAAGCTTAAGAAACAGTTAACTGCGAACGCGGTAGGTTTGGCGGCGAACAGGCAGGCGGAGTTCGGGGCGAATGACCAGCGGAGGGTGGAAGCAGGCGCATACCGCCGTGCTGCTCGGCGCATTGGCTTTTTCCTGCCTTGCCATTTCCCAGCCACAAGCGGCGTCCCGCGTCTGCCGCCAACTCGAAGCCGATCTCGCGGCAACCTCCGGCGGTGGCGGCAAGCTGGCCCTCATCGGCAAATATGACGATGCGATTGCCCGGCAGCGCGAACAGATTTTGAAGGCGCGCGGCCAGTCCAGCAGTGCGGGCTGCGGCTTCTCGCTCTTCGGCAGTAATGTCACCGAGTGCGCGGCGCTCAATGCCAGCATCGACCGCATGAATGCCAATCTCGATGCCCTGCAAGGCAAGCGCGCCAGACTTACCAGCGGCGGCTCTCGCCGTGATCGCGCGCGCGTACTGGCATCGCTCGACGCCAATGGCTGCAGGGGTGGAGCGGCCCCCCCGAAGAGTAACCCCGTTGAGGCCTCGAACAACGAAAACGACAACGGAAATCTGTTCAATCAGCTTTTCGGTGGTGACAGAAGCCAGATCGAAGCGCTCAACCAGCCGGACAACCCAGGCGAACAAAACAACGGCCGTCAGGTGCTCAATCAGTCCGCCATGGACTTGCCGCGCTCTGGCGGCGAATTCCGTACAATGTGCGTGCGCACCTGCGACGGCTACTTCTTCCCGATGTCTAACGCGGCTTCGGCCGGCGATTTCGAGCGCGACCAGAAGAATTGCGAATCGAGCTGCCCGGGCACAGAGATGCAGGTTTTCTATTCGCGCGGCATGGAAGACGATTCGGCGTCCATGACCTCGTCGGTAACCGGACGGCCCTATGGCGAACTGCCGACCGCCTATCTCTACAAGACGCCCAACATATCGCGCCCGCCGGCCTGCGGCTGCAATGCCGCTCGGAATTTCCAGATCATCGCCGGAAATCCGCCAAATCCGGAGCAATCGCAGCCAATGACGGACACCACGCCATTTGTTCCAGTGCCGCTGGTGAAACCCGATCCGGGCGCCGACCCGGAAACCCTGGCCAATGCCGAGGGAGGGCTCGACCGCGAAGCGATCAAGCGCCTGACCTTCAAGCCCGCCACCTCGCCCGTGTCGGCGCTGCCGCCGGAACAGCGCAGAATCAGGGTCGTCGGGCCATCGTTCCTTCCCGACCCAGCAGCGGCAATAGATCTGCGAGCTCCGGCCCCGAAGACAGTCCAGTAAGCGCCAACCTGAGCGGCATGAACAGCGCCTTGCCCTTGCGGCCGGTCGCCTCCCTGACCTTGGCCGTCCAATCCTTCCAGATCGTCTCGGTCCACGGATCTTCGGGCAGCAGGTCGAATGCCTGGCGAAGGAAGTTGCGGTCGTCGTCGGAAAATTCCGATTGCCCCTGCGGGCCTTCGCGCAGGATGCGCCACCAGCTTGCCGCGTCGGCCAATCGATCGAGATTGCCGCGCACCGCCAGCCAGAATGGCTCGGCCTGTTCGCCGGATATGCCGAGCACCATCAGCCGGTCATGTGCCTCTGAGAACGGCATGTGATGGAGCAGCGTCCGGTTCAGAACGAGAAGTTCGTCCGGGTCGAACTTGGCTGCTGATTTCGACGTCGCGGCCGGATCGAAGCGTTCGGCGAGTTCGCCCATGGTCGGCACGGCCGTGACATTTTCCGACGTGCCGACCAGAACCGCCAGCGACGCGACCGCCATCGGCTCGATGCCGCTCTCGCGCAGGCTCTCGATCGACAGCGCACCGGTACGCTTCGACAGCCCCTCGCCCGAGGTTGTCGTCAGCAGATTGTGGTGACCGAACACCGGCGGCTCGGCGCCCAACGCCTTGAACAGCGCTATCTGCACACCCGTATTGGTGACGTGGTCGTCACCGCGAATGACATGGCTGATGCCCATGTCGATATCGTCGACCACCGAAGGCAAGGTGTAGAGATAGGTGCCGTCCTCGCGCACCAGAACGGGGTCGGAAAGCGACGCAAGGTCGACGGTTTCCTCGCCTCGAACCAGGTCGTTCCAATGAACTTCAGTGCGCTCCGGCTCCTGCGGATCTCCGGCAAAATTGGGCAGCAGGAAGCGCCAATGCGGTCGGCGGCCATCGGACTGGTACTCGGCGATCTGCTGCGACGTGAGCGTCAATGCTTCCCGGCCGTAGACCGGCGGCAGGCCACGCGTGCGGCGCACCTTGCGCCGCAGGTCAAGCTCTTCCGGTGTTTCATAGCACGCGTAGAGAAGACCCGCCTGCTTCAGCTTCTCCACCGCGGCATCGTAGACCTCGAAGCGCCGCGACTGATACTCCGTCGCATCCTGGAAAATTCCCAGCCAATGCAGGTCGTAGAGTATGGCGTCGGAAAATTCCTGCTTCGAGCGCGCAAGGTCAGTATCGTCGAAGCGCTGGATGAAGCGGCCCTTATTCTTCATGGCAAACAGCCAGTTGAACAGAGCGGTGCGCGCATTGCCGATGTGAATGCGGCCTGTGGGCGACGGGGCGAAACGAACGGTAACTGTCATGAACGGGGCGTACCGGATGCTTTTGTTGTTGACAAGACACGCCCCCGCGCTGTGCGGCAGACATAGAACATGACGGACAGAATGAAAAGGCTATAGCGCCGCGCTGAACGCGCGGCGCTATGGTCAATCAGATCATCAGGCCCTTGGTCAGTTCCAGCGCCTGGCGCTCGAACAGGCGGCGGTAAATGCCACCCTTCAGCCGGATCAGCTCGTCATGCGAGCCTTCTTCCTCGATGCGGCCACGATCGAACACAAGCAGCCGGTCGAGCGCCCGCACCGTCGAAAGACGATGCGCGATGATCAGTGTCGTGCGGCCAACCATCAAGCGCTCCATCGCTTGCTGGATCAGCACCTCGGATTCCGAATCGAGGCTTGATGTCGCCTCGTCCAGGATGAGGATGCGCGCATCGGCCAGGAACGCGCGTGCAATCGCCACGCGCTGGCGCTCGCCGCCCGACAGTTTCACCCCGCGTTCGCCGACCAGCGTGCCATAGCCTTTCGGCAGGTTGACGATGAAGTCATGCGCGCTCGCAAGCCGGGCGGCGTGTTCGATCTCTGCCTGGCTGGCGTCCGGTCGGGCATAAGCAATGTTTTCCGCCAGCGACCGGTGAAACAGGATCGGCTCCTGCTGGACGATGGCGATCTGCCCGCGCAGCGACGCCTGTGCCACCTTGGTAATATCCTGCCCGTCGACAAGGATCCTGCCCGCGTTCACATCATAGAGCCTCTGGATGAGCTTGACGAAGGTCGTCTTGCCCGAACCCGAGTGGCCGACCAGTCCGACACGTTCCCCCGGGGCGATATCCACCGAGAAGTCGCGATAGAGCGGCGACCGGTGGCTGCCATAGTGGAACGTGACATTGTCGAAGGTGATGTGGCCGTCGGTGATCCGGATCGGCTTGGCCCCAGGCTGATCCTCGATGCCCAGCGGTTCGGACTGGAAATCGACCAGTTCCTCCATGTCGTTGATCGAACGTTGCAAATTGCGGATATGCGTGCCGATGTCGCGCAGATAGCCTTGCAGCACGAAGAACGAGGTCAGCACGAAGGCGACATCGCCAGCGCTCGCTTGCCCCCATGCCCACAGCAGAAGGACAAGGCCGATCACTGCCGCCCTGAGCAACAGCAGCATTGCTCCCTGCGTCGTGCCGTTGACGGTGCCGCGCACCCAGGTTCGCCTTGTGCGGCCGCGCCATTTGGCGACAACCTTGGCAAGGCGGGCTTCCTCACGCGCCTCGGCGCCAAACCCCTTCACCACCGCGTTGCAACTGACAGCGTCGGCGAGCGAGCCGCCCATGCGCGTATCCCAGGTGTTGGCAAGGCGGGCCGCCGGGGCGACATAGCCCAAGGAAAGCATCGCAGTGACGATGATGAAGAGCACCGAGCCGGCCGCGACGACCACGCCCATCATCGGCCAGAACCAACCGAGGAGCACTGTCGAGCCAACCAGCATCACCAGCGAAGGAAACAAAGCAATGAGGATCGTGTCGTTGAGCAGGTCGAGCGCCCACATGCCGCGCGTCACCTTGCGCACGGTCGAGCCGGCGAAGCTGTTGGCATGCCAGTCGGTGGAAAAGCGCTGAACGCGGTGGAACGCATCCGCCGCGATATCCGCCATCATCTTCAGGGTCAGATCAGTGATCCCCATGAAGGCGAGATTGCGCAACACGACGCCGGTCAGCGCCAGTGCCACCAGCATCGAGAACGCGGCCATCGCGGCATTCCATGCCACCTCGTCCGCGGACGCACTGCTGGCAACGGCGTCGACCAGCCTACCGGAATACAGCGGCGTCATCACGTCGGCCAGCGTCGAAAGCAGGAAGGTGCCCATGATCAGCGAAAGCCGCCAGGGCTGGTGCCGCCAGTGGGTGAACGTGAAGCCAAGAACGCTGCGAAAGGCGCTCGCGCGCAGATCGATTCGAAAACGAGCCATGATATCATTCGGGCGCAAACGAGCCCGGTCCCAGTAAGTTTGAAAATTGAAGAACCGCTGACGGGCTAATGATTGCCCAATGCGGAATGGCGTATTTGGCAACGCGCCCGTAATCGGGCGGCGACCGGCATCGGCATAAGCCTGTTCTCGATCCGGCCTCCGCGCGAAGGGAAAACCCTCGCGGTGCGCCGGTGGAGACCTAGGCTTCGCGGCCTCGCATTACCATTTCAAATACTGCCATTCGGACCTCCCGCAAAGAATCGCGGAGAGGTTCTTATAGAGATGCCTCCGGGCATCGCCAAGCCGAACCCATGCCAAAAGTGCAACTGGGCCAACCACTGAGATTATTTTGCAACAACGACGGGTTGTAAACTACCGTCGTGGTCCTCAGTTCGGAACGCGATCAAACCGCATGTAGCGGCCATCCACGGAGGGCTTGAAGCCGAGCTTTTCGTAAAGCCCGTGCGCGTCGCTGGTCGACAGGCTCCAGTGGCAGACGCTCCTGAGATCTGGATGGTCGATGAGCGCCTGGACAAGCCGGATGCCGATGCCCTGCCCGCGATACTCGGGCCAGATGATGATATCGGCAAGATAGGCGAACACCGTGCGGTCTGTGATCGCCCGGCCGAAACCGACCTGCTTGCCATCTTCGTAGACGCCGACGCAAAGCGAATTGGCAAAGGCGCGGCGATGCAATTCGTCACTGCGCCCGGCACCCCAGTAGCTTGCCATCAACAGGTCGGATGTTGCCCGGAAATCGATCCGGGAAATGTCGAAACTGATTTCATAGTCAGGCATGCTTGTATCCTCGCCCGACCGGACGGCCCATCTGGCGGTTGAAGAGACGAAGAGCGCTTAACCCCGATCCCGAAACCTGTTGGTAATGGGGTAACGGCGGTCGCGGCCGAAATTCTTCCTGGTGATCTTCACACCGGGTGCGGCCTGCCGGCGCTTGTACTCGGCGATGTAGAGCTGGTGCTCGATGCGCGTCACCGTCGCCCGGTCGTGGCCGCGCGCAACAATGTCGTCGACGCCCATCTCGTTCTCGACCAGGCATTCGAGGATGTCGTCCAAGACTGGATAGGGCGGCAATGAATCCTGGTCCGTCTGGTTCTCGCGCAATTCCGCCGATGGCGCCTTGTCGATGATGTTCTTCGGGATCACCTCGCCGGAGGGGCCGAGCGCGCCCGGCGGCACATGCGAATTGCGCCAGCGCGACAGCGCATAGACCTGCATCTTGTAGAGGTCCTTGATCGGATTGAAGCCGCCATTCATGTCGCCATAGAGCGTGGCGTAGCCAACCGACATCTCGCTCTTGTTGCCGGTGGTGACGACCATCGAGCCGAACTTGTTGGAGATCGCCATCAGGATGGTGCCGCGCGCACGGCTCTGCAGGTTCTCCTCGGTGATGCCTTCCTTGGTGCCTTCGAAAAGCTGCGTCAGCGCGTGTATGAAGCCTTCGACCGGCTCGAAGATCGGCACGATGTCATAGCGGCAGCCGAGCGCGCGGGCACAATCTTCGGCGTCCTTGAGCGAGTCCTTCGACGTATAGCGATAGGGCATCATCACGGCGCGCAGCCGCTCTTCGCCAAGCGCATCGACGGCAAGAGCTGCGCAGATCGCCGAGTCGATGCCGCCGGACAGGCCGAGCACGACATTCTTGAAGCCGTTCTTGTTGACGTAGTCACGCAGGCCCAGCATGCAGGCGCGATAATCCGCCTCCTCCTTGTCGGGAATTTTCGACATCGGTCCTTCCGAACAGACCCAATTATCGCCCTGTCTCTTCCAGGTGGTGACGTCGACGGCTTCCTCGAACTGGCTCATCTGGAAGGCGAGCGTCTTGTCTGCACCAATGGCGAAGGACGCGCCATCAAAGATCAGCTCGTCCTGGCCGCCAAGCTGGTTGGCGTAGATTATCGGCAGCCCGCATTCGATGACCTGTCGAATGACAACCTGGTGGCGGACATCGATCTTTGCACGATAGTAGGGCGAGCCGTTGGGCACCAGCAGGATTTCCGCCCCGCTCTCGGCCAGCGTTTCGCAGATGGCGACATCGCCCCAGATATCCTCGCAGATCGGAATTCCCAGCCGCACGCCGCGGAAGTTGACCGGCCCCTGGATCTCCGGCCCCGCCTGGAAGACGCGCTTCTCGTCGAATTCGCCGTAGTTCGGCAGATCCAGCTTGTAGCGCTCGGCAAGGATCTTGCCGCCGTCTGCAACGATGATCGAATTATGCGTCCCGCTCTTGCGCTTCAATGGCGTGCCGATGATGACGCCCGGCCCGCCATCGGCGGTATCTCCGGCGAAATCTTCGGCCGCCCGCTCGCACGCCCTGAGAAACGCCGGCTTCAACACCAGATCCTCTGGCGGATAGCCGGCAAGGAAGAGTTCGGTGAAGAGAACGATGTCGGCGCCCTGGCGGGCGGCATCCGCCCTCGCCTCGCGCGCCTTGGCGAGGTTGCCGGCAATATCGCCGACAGTTGGATTGAGTTGGGCAACAGCGATACGCAGGATGTCGGGAGCGGTCTTCTTGGTCATGTCGCCGGGTTTAGCGCGACGGAATTCTCCGGGCAATGGCGTTCGTTTGGACCACCCGAACCGACCGAAGGAATGTCGGTCGCGGTCTACTCGGCCATATATTCGCGCAGTGATTCCGGCGAATGGTTCTCGCCGATCGACATCGCCAGGATGCGCGAAATATGCCGGCGCGGCAGGCCGG
This sequence comes from Mesorhizobium carmichaelinearum, assembly GCA_943370265.1. Lineage (GTDB taxonomy): Bacteria > Pseudomonadota > Alphaproteobacteria > Rhizobiales > Rhizobiaceae > Mesorhizobium > Mesorhizobium carmichaelinearum_A. The sequence goes on along the minus strand of CALRQH020000005.1, from coordinate 31,032 downwards.
TTTCGGCCGCCCAGGCGTTGATCTGGGCCTGTATCTTGTCGAGGTCCTTCTTCGATGTCGGGCTTTCGGCGATATCGAGACCGGCATCACGCAGTGCGGCGGACATGTCGCCCGAAATGACAAAGGCGTCCCAGTTCAGCCAGCGCAGGAAATACTGGCCGGTATTGCCGCCGAGCCGGCTGCCGTGCTTGCCGAGATAGGCCATCAGTCCGACCTGATCATCAGCCGGCCAGTGCGCAAGGAACTTGCCAAAGCCGCCATGCTCCTTCGACACACGCTCGACAAAGGCCGCGTTGTCACGAACGGATTTGATCTTCTGCGGATTGCGCACGACGCGCTTGTCGGCCGTCAGGTCGTGCCAGAAATCGTCGGGCTGGAACAACAGCCGCTTCGGCTCGAAGTGGAGAAAGGCCTCTTCGAAGCCTGGCCATTTCTGCTCGATGACCCGCCAGACGAAGCCCGCCGCAAAGACGCGTTCGGCCATTGTCGAGAGAATGCGGTCGTCCGCGATGTCAGCCACGGCCGCATTGTCGGGCGCCGGCCCCAGAAGCGACGCAAGCTGGGCTTCCCCACCTTTGCGTTTTGCGGCACGCAGACGAATCTTCTGAAAATCGGCCATCGACCCCTCGCCAGTTGCCGCGAATGTACCACTTCCCGTCGAAGCGGGTAGCCTCTACGTCTGTCGTGGACATAGCTGTGGGAACAAACATGAACAAGACGATCGCGGATTTTGCAAGCCGCAGGCTGAAGCGGCGGCGGGCCCTCGCATGACAGAGTTCATCCATTATCTCATCGAACAATACGGCCTGATTGCCGTCTTTCTCGGTTGCGTCGCCGAAGGTGAGAGTGCGGCGATCCTGGGTGGATTTTTCGCGCACCAGCATCTGTTCGTTCTCTGGCATACGATCCTTGCCGCCGCGCTGGGCGCCTTTGCCGGCGACACCTTGTTCTTCATTCTTGGGCGAAGCTTCGCCGAGTATCCATTCGTGGTCAGGCTGAGAAAACGGCCGGGCTTCAGGCGCGCCTACCGACTGGTCAACACGCACCCCAACATTTTCGTCCTGTCGAACCGCTACATCTACGGGCTGCGTCTCGTCGGCGGCGTCGCGGCGGGGCTCTCGCGCATAGGCATGATGCGCTTCGTCATCCTGAACGCCATATCATCCGCTATCTGGGCAGTGCTGTTCAGCGGCATTGGTTACTTCTTCGGGCTGGGCGCGGAGCAGATCGTCGGCAAGGCCCTGGCACGCCACGAGAAATTGGTTATCGGCCTCGCCATCGGCCTGACCGTGGCCGTCATCGCATGGCTGATCGCCCGCTATATGTCCAGGAGAGAACGCAACAAGGAAGCCAGGGAAACGGTGGCCTAATCAATACCGAGAGCGCGGTCGCCGCGATCGAGGATCAAGGGGATGATCAGGTCTTCCTCGTCGGCAAGATGCCGGGTCAGCATGGCGATCAGCCTGCTGTTCTCGTCGGCATAGGCATCCGCCGCAAATCGCTGCTTGTCCTCGCTCTCCTGAAGCGTTCGGATGAAGGCATTCGCCGCTTCGGCATTGCGCTCCAATCCCTCGTGGATGGCATGATGATCGGCATCGAGGATGTCGAAGCCATGCTTCAATCGGGCCTCGGCCTTGGCGAAGACCGGGAAGTAATGGTGGTCCTCGACATTGTGATGGCCATCGAGATTGCCAAGGAAGTGGTTGAGACGCGGCGCGAACCAGCGCGCGAAGTCCGGCGCCGTCAACCTGCCGTCGCGGTAGTCGCCAATGCCATTGGTCAGCAAACCGCCAAGTTCGCGGAACATGTCGTGCCGCTGCAGCCACATATTGGCCACGCCGTGAATGTTGGCATGTTCTTGCCAGTTTTCACGCGGGTATTCTTGCGCCAGCCAGCGCAGATCGTCGGGAAGCCCTGCCCGCTCAAGCAATGGAAAATTGGCGCCGCTGCCCATGACAGTCTCCTTTGGTGACTGGCATGTAGGGATCGCAAGGCTAGATCGGTAGGCCCGTAATCCGCTCGATCAAAGCGATGCCCCAGACTCCGGCAACGATCACTACCGAAATCAGCACCGCCAGCGAGCCGCAGTCCTTGGCGAGCTGGATATCTATGTGGAACTCGCGGGAGATGGCGTCACACGCTGCTTCAATGCCGGTGTTCAGCACCTCAACCATGATCAGAAGCAGCACCGCGCCGATCAGCACCGCGTAGCCTCGCCATGACGTCGAGACGAACCACCCCAGCGGCAAGGCAAGCACCAGCAACATCAACTCCTGCTGGAAGGCCTTTTCGCTGGCCGCCAGCTTGCGAAACGCCCGCACCGAATTGAAAAACGCGTCGATCAGCCGCTGCATGCCAAATCCCCGTCAGAATCACCGGCCCGAGATAATGCAATGGCCGCATCAATGGAATAAGGTGACCTGTCCAAAACTCATTCGCCTGCTTACAAGGTCACGGTTCATGATCTTGGGTGGAATGGCGCGCAACCATCTTTTCGGACGGGCCTTACCTCAAAATCGGCGCATGATTTCTACAGCCTGAGGTAGAAAAATCTTGCGACGCCACAGTAAATTAAGGAAGCTTTAGCGCGCCCGCATTTATTATGCCGGCGAGCGAAAGTCGTGGATGGGGACGCGTCTCTTCGCAAGATGCTCTGGAATGTCGAGCAGCGTTCCCCTGGCCGGTGACATCCGGCACTCGCAAGTCCGCGATGGCTCCTAGGGTAGAGTGAACACAACATGCAACCGGCAACCGCCCCGACCGAACGAAACACCGACATTGCAAGCACGGTCGTGGCGACCATGCGACAATTGGGCGTCCTGGGCCTGCCGCGCAACTACGAGATTTTCTACGAAGCGCTGAGCGGCACCAATCACGAACTGAGCCTTGCCGTCGTTTCGCTGAGCAATCGCCCGACGCAGGACGAACTGGACAAGATCGGACGTACCTTCTTCGCGCAGAACCATGGCCCGAGCATCGTCGAACACGCCAGGGATGTGATCGCCAGGGAACTCGAGGACGTTGCCTTGCTGCTGAGAAGCGAACGCAGCCACATCGAGAAGTACGGCCGGATTCTCGATGAGACGTCGAGCGGACTGAGCAGCCGCAGCCTTCTTTCGCAGGATCTTCTGCAGAAGATCGCCAACGCCATGTCGGCCGCCACCAATTCGACGATCGACCATGGCAGGCAGGTTGCAACCACGCTCAGCGACAAGACGGCTGAACTCGAGAGCGTGAAGTCGAAGCTCGAGGAATACAAGCGGCTCGCGGACACCGATCCGCTGACCCATATCTGGAATCGCCGCGCCTTCGACAAGGAAATCGCCAGGATATACAACAGCAACAAGGGCATCCTGTTCAATGCCCTGATCCTTGCCGACATCGACCGCTTCAAGGACATCAACGACCGCTATGGCCACCCTGTCGGCGACAAGATCATTCAGATCATCGCCGATATCCTGCAGACCAGCATTCGCGGCGACATGTTCGTTGCCCGCACAGGCGGCGAGGAATTCGCGCTGATCATCGAAGGCGCCAGCGAAGATACAACCTATGAGATAGCCGAGCGTATCCGCGCGCTGATTGAACAGACACCTTTCACCAGCAGCCAGACCGGCACGAATTACGGCACCGTCACTGTCTCCATGGGCATTTGCATGGCGTCGGAGGCCGAAAACCCCGAGGATCTCTACACCAAGGCCGACCGTGCGCTCTACCGTTCGAAGGTCAGTGGCCGCAACTGCGTGACCAAGCATTCGACCATGGCGGGCCGCTCCGGCAAGAGCTGGCTGCTTTACAAGAAAGATTGACGCTCCGATCGGCTTTCGCTTCCTGTCTTTCGAATTTCGCGACCCCACCTTTCCATGTGAATTTTTGTGGTCTATATTTTCCACAGAAACGGAAGGCGCATGTCATGCAACTCCAAACCGCTGCCAAGACAGCCGAGAACGCGGTCCTGACCAAGGCAACGCTGCGCGCGGCCGACCTGCTGGACATTACCGCCAGGATGCTGGCCTTGGTGATCGGCGTCTCCGAAGCCACGGTTTCGCGCATGCGCAGGGGGGAATTCCTGCTTGAGCGCGGCACCAAGCCATTCGAGCTCGCGGTGTTGTTCGTGCGCCTGTTCCGATCGCTCGATGCCATCGTCGGTGGCGACGAGGCTGTCGCCCGCGCCTGGCTAAAGAGTCCCAACACGGCGTTCGACGCCACCCCGCTCGAAAAGATCCTGACCATCACCGGGCTTGTCGATGTCATTGCCTACCTGGACTCCCGACGCGCTCTCGTCTGAGGCCGTAAGCCTCGAAGGCAAATACTGGCGTATGGTCGAGGCGCAGCACCGTGTCTCGACGTTGAAAGTCGTCGATACGCTGGACGAGCAGTCGCTGCTCGAAGACCTGATCGAGGAAACCAAGCCGCAAATCCCACTCGAATGTCGGCATCTCCATTATCTGCTGGCGACACCCTTCCGCTACGGCTCGGTCTACCCCCATGGATCCCGTTTTCGTCGCGCAGGCAGGACCAAGGGCGTCTACTACGCGGCGGAGACCATGATGACCGCCGTGTCCGAAATGGCCTTCTACCGGCTACTGTTCTTTGCCGAGTCGCCGGCTATACCCTGGCCACATGACGCCGCCGAATACACCGCCTTCGCAGCCGCCATACGCTGCGCGAGAGCCGTTGACTTGACCCGACCGCCGCTTGACCGCGACGACGCGACATGGGCCCATCCCACGGACTACGCGGCCTGCCAGAACATCGCCGACGTCGCACGCGGAGCCGGACTGGAGGCGATCCGATATCGCTCGGCGCGCAACCCCAACGGCGCCAACATCGCGCTGCTTACATGCCGAGGTTTTGCCAAGCCAAAGCCGATCGAACCCCAGACATGGCGCATCCGCCTCGGCGCCTTCGGCGTGCAGGCGATCTGCGAATTCCCGGAAAAGCGGATTGAGTTTTCGAGGACGGCTTTTGCCGATCCAAGGCTCAAGGACCTGCGTTGGGAACGCGGACGCTGATTGCAAATTGAAAAGGCGCCGGATTTCTCCGACGCCCTTTTTCATTCTTGGCAAATATCGAAGATGTCAGCCGTTGACGGCCTGCTTATGTTGCACCGGATGGTTCTTCTTGAGCAGATCAGACACCAGGAAGGCCAATTCGATCGCCTGGTCGGCGTTGAGGCGCGGATCGCAATGGGTATGGTAGCGGTCCTGCAATTCGTCGGCGGTGATGGCGCGGGCGCCGCCGGTGCATTCGGTCACGTTCTTGCCGGTCATCTCGACATGGATGCCGCCTGGATGCGTGCCCTCGGCGCGATGCACCTCGAAGAAGGTCTGCACCTCCTTCAGGATGCGGTCGAACGGCCGCGTCTTGTAGCCGGCGGCCTCGATCGTGTTGCCATGCATAGGGTCCGACGACCACACAACGCTGCGGCCTTCCTTCTTCACCGCGCGCACCAGCTTCGGCAGATGATCCGCAACCTTGTCGGAGCCGAAGCGCGCGATCAGCGTCAGCCGGCCCGGCTCGTTCTCCGGATTGAGCAGGTCGATCAATTCCAGCAGGCCGTCCGGCGTCAGCGACGGACCGCATTTCAGGCCAAGCGGGTTCTTGATGCCCTTGCAGTATTCCACATGGGCATGATCGGGCTGGCGCGTGCGGTCGCCGATCCAGATCATATGGCCTGACGTGGCGTACCAGTCGCCCGAGGTCGAATCGACACGGGTCAGCGCCTCCTCGTAGCCGAGCAGCAGCGCCTCGTGGCTCGTGTAGAAATCGGTCTCGCGCAACGCGTAATTGGTTTCCGAGGTAATGCCGACGGCCTTCATGAAGTCCATCGTCTCGGTGATGCGGTTGGCGAGCGACTCGTATTTCTCGCCCTGCGGGCTGTCGGACACGAAGCCGAGCATCCAGCGATGCACATTCTCCAGGCTGGCGTAGCCGCCCTGCGCGAAGGCACGCAAAAGGTTGAGCGTTGCCGCCGACTGGCGGTAGGCCATTTCCTGGCGGGCTGGATCGGGAATGCGCGACTTCGCGTCGAACTCGATGCCGTTGATGATATCGCCACGATAGCTGGGCAGCGTCACGTCGCCCTTGGTCTCGTTGTCTGACGAGCGCGGCTTGGCGAACTGGCCGGCAACGCGACCAACCTTCACCACCGGCTGCGCGCCGGCGAAGGTCAACACGACAGACATCTGCAGGAACACACGGAAGAAGTCGCGGATGTTGTCCGCGCCATGCTCGGCAAAACTCTCGGCGCAATCGCCGCCCTGCAGGAGGAATGCATCACCGGCAGCGACAGCGGCGAGTTGCTTCTTCAGCTTGCGTGCCTCACCTGCAAAAACCAGCGGCGGAAAGGTGGCAAGCTGGGCTTCCGTGGCCTTCAACGCGGCAAGGTCCGGATAGGCAGGAACCTGCTTGATCGGCTTTGCTCTCCACGAATTCGGCGACCATTTCGTCATCGCTGCACCCAACACTCTTTCCGAGCAATTCCAGGAAAGTGTGAAACGGCTTTCCGTCCGGAATTGCGTCAAACTAACTGGCAGACGCCATTGCCCGCCAAACCCGCCCCATATGGGGATCGCGGCTCCATACACGAAGCCGATTTCCTATTCTAGACCGGATTTGGCCGCCTGGCGAATGGGTGGTCCTAAGCCGCCTTGTCGACCAGCTTGGCCAGCTGCGTCATCACCACCGCGGAACCCGCAAGCCGCTTTTCCGGTGTCGGCCAGTCTCGGACGAAGACAACGCTGTGGTCCGGCCGGATCTTGGCCAGAGAGCCCTGCTCGCCGATGAACTTGACCAGCCCGACAGGGTTGGGGAACTCGCGCCTGCGGAAATGGATGACGACGCCCTTTGGTCCGGCATCGAGCTTTTCGACATTGGCCCTGCGGCAGAGCGCCTTGATGAAGACGATCTTCAACAGATGCTTCACCTCCTCCGGCAGCGGCCCGAAGCGGTCGATCAGTTCAGCGCCGAAGGCGTCGATCTCCTCGGTGTTTTCGAGATCGCCGAGGCGGCGATAGAGCGCCAGCCGCAGTTGCAGATCGGGGACATAGCTTTCCGGGATCATAACCGCCGTGCCAACCGCTATCTGCGGCGACCAGCCGCCATCCTGAACCTCGCCGGAATCCTTCACCTCGGCGACAGCCTCTTCCAGCATCTGCTGGTAGAGTTCAAAGCCGACCTCCTTGATATGCCCCGACTGCTCTTCGCCCAGAAGGTTGCCGGCCCCCCTGATATCGAGGTCGTGGCTGGCCAGCTGGAAGCCGGCGCCAAGCGTGTCCAATGACTGCAGCACCTTCAGGCGGCGCTCGGCAGTGTCGGTGAGCTTGCGGTTGGCCGGCAGCGTGAACAGCGCATAGGCACGCACCTTCGAGCGGCCGACACGACCGCGCAACTGATAGAGTTGCGACAGGCCGAACATGTCGGCGCGATGGATGATCAGCGTGTTGGCGGTCGGGATGTCCAGGCCGGATTCGACGATGGTGGTCGACAACAGCACATCGTACTGGCCGTCGTAGAAGGCGTTCATGATGTCGTCGAGTTCGCCAGGCGGCATCTGGCCATGGGCCACGGCGACTTTCAATTCCGGAACAGATTCCTTCAGGAAATCATGGATTTCCGCCAGATCGCTGATACGCGGAACGACGTAGAAGGAATGGCCGCCACGATAGCGCTCACGCAGCAGAGTCTCGCGGATCACCAGCGGATCGAAAGGCGAGATGAAGGTGCGCACCGCCATGCGGTCGACCGGCGGCGTGGCGATCAGCGACAGCTCGCGCACGCCTGTCAGCGCCAATTGCAGTGTGCGCGGGATAGGCGTCGCCGACAGCGTCAGCACGTGGACGTCAGTCTTCAGGTCTTTCAGCCGTTCCTTGTGCTTGACGCCAAAATGCTGCTCCTCGTCGATGATCAGCAGTCCGAGATTCTTGAACGAGATCGACGAGCCAAGTAGCGCGTGGGTGCCGACGACGATGTCGACCTGACCTTCGGCGAGGCCCTTTTTCGTCTCAGCCAGTTCCTTGGCGCCAACCAGCCGCGAGGCCTGGGCAACGCGGATAGGCAAGCCGGAGAAACGTTGCGAAAACGTCTTGAAATGCTGGCGCGACAACAGCGTTGTCGGCACCACCACCGCAACCTGGAACCCTTCCATGGCGGCAATGAAGGCAGCACGCAACGCCACTTCGGTCTTGCCGAAGCCGACATCGCCGCAGATCAGCCGATCCATCGGCTTGCCGGCGCCAAGATCGTCGCGGACGGAATCGATCGCCGTCTGCTGGTCGTCGGTCTCCTCATAGGGGAAGCGTGCCGCGAACTCGTCGTAGAGGCCGTCCGCGGGCACCAGCGCTGGTGCTGCACGCATCTGCCGTTCGGCGGCAATGCGGATCAGCTGCCCGGCCATGTCGAGCAGGCGGCGCTTCAGCCTCGCCTTGCGCGATTGCCAGGCGCCGCCGCCGAGCTTGTCGAGAGTCGCTTCGGCCGAATCCGAGCCGTAGCGCGACAGGAGCTCGATGTTTTCCACCGGCAGGAACAGCCGGTCGTCGCCGGCATAGTGGATTTCCAGGCAGTCATGCGGCGCACCAACCGCTTCGATGGTGCGCAGACCGATGAAGCGGCCAATGCCATGATCGGCATGAACGACGATATCGCCAGACGACAGCGCGGAAGCCTCGGCGATGAAGTCGGAAGCGCGCTTCTTGCGCTTGGAGCGCCGGATCAACCGGTCGCCCAGAATGTCCTGCTCGGCGACGACAACCAGCTTTTCGGTCTCAAAGCCGGATTCGAGCGGCAGCACGGCAAGTGCCGCCTGCCCCGGCTCGAGCTTTTCGGCGTCGGCAAGCGTCGCGACCTGCTTGAGATTGCCAAGGTGGTGCTCGGCCAGGATCTGGCCGAGACGGTCGAGCGATCCCTCTGTCCAACCGGCGACAACGATGCGCCGGCGGGCCGCGCGCTCGTCGGCGATGTGTTTTACGACGACATCGAAGACGTTGATGTTGGGGTCGGCGCGTTCCTCGACAAAGCTGCGGCCCTGGCGCGAACCGGCGTGGTAGACTTTTTTCGCACCGGCATCCGGCGCATCGAACGGCGTGAAGTCGATCGCTTCGCGCGGCCCGAGCGAGGCCACCAGATTTTCCGGCGACAGGTAAAGCAGGTCCGGCGGCACCGGCTTGTATGGCACGGCGTCCTTAAGCGCGGCGTCGGCCTGCTTCTTGCGCGCCTCGTAGTGATCGAGAATCAGCGCGTGGCGTTCGGCCAGTGCTTCATGCGCGAGATGGTCGAACACCACCGGTGTCTCCGGCAGATAGTCAAACACCGTCTCCAGTCGTTCGTAGAAGAACGGCAGCCAGTGCTCCATGCCGGCGAAACGCCGGCCTTCGCTGACCGCCGCGTAGAGTCCGTCATCGCGCTGGGGTGCGCCGAACGCTTCGATGTAGCTGCGGCGGAAGCGGCTGATGGTTTCGGGTGTCAGCGCCACTTCGCTCATCGCCTGCAACGCCATCGACTTGCGCTGTCCCGTGGTGCGCTGCGTGGCGGCGTCGAAGACGCGGATCGATTCCAGCGTATCGCCAAAGAAGTCGAGCCGGAGCGCCTCGGTCCAACCCGGTGCCAGGAGGTCCAGAATGCCGCCGCGCACCGCGAACTCGCCGACACCCCGCACGGTCGGCACCCGCTCGAAGCCGGATATCTCCAGGCGCGAGATCAGCGCGTTCATGTCGATCTGGTTGCCGGGCTTGGCATGAAACGTCTGCGCCTCGACGAGACCAGCCGGTGGAATACGCTGCAGAAGCGCATTGGCGGTGGTCAGGATAACCGCTCGATGCGGCTTCCTGGCCAGCGCGATCATCGCGGTCAGCGCGTCGAGCCGCCGTGCGGCGGCATCGGAGCCGGGCGACACGCGGTCGTAGGGCAGGCAATCCCATGCCGGCAGGTCGAGCACCGGCAGGCCGGGCGCGGCAAAGGCCAGCGCCTCGACGATCGCCGGCAGCCGCTGGCCGTCGCGCGCCACGAACAGGACTGGTTTGTCGGGCGCGATCTCAAGCGCCGTCTGCACCAGCGCGAAGGCCTCATAGCCATCGGCGACGCCGTCGACGATGAACTGGCCGGCGCGGCCCTTGGGCAGGCCGATTGTGGGAATGAGGGTCATGAAATCACGGTCTTGTCTTGTCGCAATTCCGGACGGAAAACCGCTTCGCACTTTTCCTGGAATTGCTTGTGTTCAGAATGTCATGGATCGGCGCGAGGCCAGGATTTTTTGCAGCACGCCGCAGTCGATGTCCGCCGGAACCGGTCGCTCTCCGGTGATCATCGGCAGGAATTCGGTGTCGGGAATGTCGAGGAGCCTCTCATATTGGTCGATTTCATCACCGGTCAAGGCGTGGATCTCGGCATCGGCGAAGCTGCCGAGGATAAGGTCCATTTCGCGCATGCCACGATGCCAGGAGCGGAACAGAAGCTTGCGGCGGCGGGCGTCGAGCCCTTCGCTTGATCGTGTCGTTCCGGTCATCGTGCCGCATCCTCGCTTGCTGCGGCGCATATAGCGTGGATAGAAGGGGCTGTCAGCCTTGCGCTGCGACCGTCTCGACATAAGCTGACATCATGCGCCCGTCCCTGCTCGATCCGTTGTTCGTCCCGATCACCTCGCTTGCCGGGGTTGGGCCGAAGGTTGGCGCGCTGATCGAGAAGGTGGTGACCGCCGATCTCGGTGATCGCCCGGCGCGCGCCGGCGACCTCCTGTTCGTGCTGCCGCACACCGTCATCGACCGCCGCAACCGGCCGGGCATCGCGCTTGCGGCCGAAGGCGCCATCGTTACGCTTGATGTGCGCATCGACCGTCATCAGCCTCCTCCTCGCGGCAACCGATCGGTGCCGTACAGGGTCTATGCGCATGACGACACTGGCGAGATCGCACTGACTTTCTTCCATGCCCACGCCGCCTATCTCGAAAAGGCGATGCCGGAGGGCGAACATGTCATCGTTTCCGGGCGCATGGAATGGTTCAACGGCCGCCCGTCCATGGTCCATCCCGATCACATTGCGCTGGCCAGCGAAGCCGAAAACCTGCCGCTGGTCGAGCCCGTCTATCCTTTGACGGCGGGACTGTCGGGCAAGGTGTTGCGCCGGGCGATCGGCCAGGCGCTCTCACGCTTGCCTGTATTGCCCGAATGGCAGGATGCTGAATTCCTGCGCCGCCGCTCCTTTCCGGCCTTTGGCGAGGCGCTTGCCCGCATCCACAATCCGGCCGACCCGATTGATGTTTCCGTTGATGGTGCAGCGTGGCGGCGGCTTGCCTATGACGAACTGCTGGCGGGCCAGGTATCGCTGGCGCTGGTGCGGGCAAAGGTCCGCCGCCTGTCCGGCCGGCCGTTGATCGGCGACGGTCGCATCGTGGAAAAACTGCGCGCGGCCCTGCCCTATTCTCTGACTGCCAGCCAGGAATTCGCATTGGCCGAGATCAATGCCGACCTTGGTGACCCCGAGCGCATGCTGCGTTTGCTGCAAGGCGATGTCGGTTCCGGCAAGACGGTGGTGGCGCTGCTTGCCATGGCACGTGCGATCGAAGCCGGCGGTCAGGCGGCGTTAATGGCACCGACCGAAATCCTGGCGCGGCAGCACCTCGCGACTATTGCGCCCTTGGCCGAAAAAGCCGGCATGCGCGTCGCCGTCCTGACCGGCCGAGAAAAGGGCCGCGAGCGTACCGACACGTTGGCCGGCCTGGCGAATGGCGACATCGATATCGTCGTCGGCACCCATGCGTTGTTCCAGGAATCGGTGGCGTTCCACGATCTCGTCTTCGCAGTCATCGACGAACAACACCGTTTCGGCGTCCACCAGAGGCTGGCCATGACCGCCAAGGGCGACGCGCCCGACATGCTGGTGATGACGGCGACCCCGATCCCGCGCACGCTGGTGCTGACCGCGTTCGGTGACATGGACGTGTCGAAGCTGACTGAGAAGCCCGCCGGGCGCCAGCCGATCCGCACCGTCACTTTGCCGCTGGAGCGGCTGGATGAACTGGTTGGCCGCATGCGCGACGCAGTTGCGGAAGGCCAGAAGATCTACTGGATCTGCCCGCTGGTCGAAGAATCCGAAGAGATCAAGCTGATGTCGGCCGAGGATCGCTTCGCTTCGCTGGAGCCGCTTTTCGGCGACCGGATCGGCCTCGTCCACGGCCGCATGAAAGGCACTGAAAAGGACGAGGCGATGCGCGCTTTCAAGCAGGGCGAGACGCGCATCCTCATTGCCACCACCGTCATCGAGGTCGGCGTCGATGTCCCCGACGCCACGATCATCGTCATCGAACACGCCGAGCGCTTTGGCCTTGCCCAGTTGCATCAGTTGCGCGGACGGGTCGGGCGCGGCGACAAGCCATCCTCCTGCGTGTTGCTCTACAAGGACCCGCTCGGCGAAACAGCAAAGCGCCGCCTGTCCGTGATGCGCGAAACGGAAGACGGCTTCCGCATCGCCGAGGAGGACCTGAAACTTCGTGGCGAAGGCGAATTGCTGGGCACCCGCCAGTCGGGCACGCCGGGCTTCCAGGTGGCGCGCATCGAGGCGCATGCCGACCTTCTCGAAGCCGCTCGCGACGACGCGCGGCTGATCCTGTCGCGCGATCCGGACCTGCAATCCGAGCGCGGCAAGGCGCTTCGGCTGTTGCTCTATTTGTTCGGCCGCGACGAGGCCGTGCGGCTGCTGCGCGCCGGCTGAGGCCCTGCGCCGAGCGGCGGATTGGCAAGCGTCCCATTGATCGGTTCGCCATTCGCCGTCAGCAACTTCGCCTTGACCTCGGGCGCCACCAGCCCGGCCGATACGATCAGCTTGGCGCCGTCCTCGATTGTCATGTCGAGCAGCACGATGTCGGATTTCAGCACATACATCAGGAATCCGGTGGTCGGGTTGGGCGTGCACGGCATGAACACCGCGATCAGCGGGTCGCCTTCCTGATCGAGCTTCTCATTGATCTCCGTGTTCCTCTCGCCCGCGACAAACACCAGCGACCAGACGCCCTTGCGCGGATACTCGACCAGCCCGACCTGGCGGAACATGTCCCCCTTGTTCGAGAGCACGGTTTCGAAAATCTGCTTCAGCGAGCCATAGATGCCGCGCACCAGCGGCATGCGGCCAAGCAGACGCTCACCGAAGGAGACAATGGCGCGGCCGACAATGTTGGCGGTGAGGAAACCTATGAGAGTGATCAGGAACAGCGCCACGATCAGCCCGAAACCCGGGACCGGAAACGGCAGATAGGTATCCGGGCTGTAGCGCGCGGGAATATACGGCTTCACCCAGGAATCCACCCAGCCGACAACGGACCAGGCGATATAGGCAGTGATCGCCAGCGGCGCGCAGACGATGAAGCCGGTCAGGAAATAGTTTCTGAGCCGGGTCATGCCGGAGGTCTTGGGGGCATCGGACATGATTCACCGCGGCGCGCTGTTGCGCCGCAAGATTAGTGAACCGTTGCCCGGTTTGGAACTGCGAAGTTTTTAAAGACGGTGTGTCGCCTGCGGCTATTCCACCGTCACCGATTTCGCCAGGTTCCGCGGCTGGTCGACGTCCGTGCCCATGAACACGGCGGTGAAATAGGCGAGCATCTGGATCGGCAGCGCGTAGATGATGGGCGAAATGATTTCCGGCACGTCGGGCAGGATTATCGTCTCCATCGTCTTGACGCTCGACTGCGCCGCGCCCTTGGCATCGGTGATGAGGATGATCTTGCCGCCGCGCGCAGCCACCTCCTGCATGTTCGAGACGGTCTTTTCGAAAATGCGGTCATGCGGTGCGATGACGATCACCGGCATGTTCTCGTCGATCAGCGCGATCGGACCGTGCTTCAGTTCACCGGCGGCATAGCCCTCGGCATGGATATAGGAGATTTCCTTAAGCTTCAGCGCACCTTCCATGGCGAGCGGGAAATTGGTGTCGCGTCCCAGGTAGAGCACGTTCTTGTAATGAGCGAGATCGCGCGACACCTTCTCGATCTGATGGTCGAGCTTCAGCACCTGATTGGCAAAGCGCGGCGCTTCCGAAAGCTCGCGCACCAGCGTCTTCTCCTGCTCGGCTGAAATCGTCCCACGCGCCACGCCCGCCCGCACGGCAAGCGATGCCAGCACCGAAAGCTGGCAGGTGAAGGCCTTGGTCGAAGCAACGCCGATCTCCGGGCCGGCCAGCGTCGGCAGCACGACGTCGGACTCGCGCGCCATGGTCGATTCACGCACATTCACCACGGCGCCGATCTTCATGCCCGCCTTGCGGCAATAGCGCAGCGAGGCCAGCGTGTCGGCAGTCTCGCCCGATTGCGAGATGAAGAAGGCAGCGTCGTTCTTCGAGAGTGGCATTTCGCGGTAGCGGAACTCCGAAGCGACATCGATGTCGACAGGCAGTCGCGCATAGCGCTCGAACCAGTATTTGCCGATCAGGCCGGCCAGGTAGGCGGTGCCGCAGGCCGAGATCGCCAGCCGGTCAATCTCAGCGAAATCGAACGGCAGTTCGAGCGGCTTGGAGACTCCGCCGACGAAATCGAGATAATTCGCCAGCGTATGCGAGATCACCTCGGGCTGCTCATGGATTTCCTTTTCCATGAAATGGCGCCGGTTGCCCTTGTCGACCATGAAGCTGGTCGAGAGCGATTGCTGGCGCTTGCGCTCGACCTTCTTGCCGTCGATGTCGAAGATGGCGACGCCGTTGCGACGCACCACCGCCCAGTCGCCGTCTTCCAGATAGGTGATCGAATTGGTGAACGGGGCAAGCGCGATGGCGTCGGACCCCAGGAACATCTCGCCGTCGCCATGGCCGACGGCCAGCGGCGGGCCGTTGCGGGCGCCGATGATCAGGTCTTCGTCGCCCTTGAACATGATGGCCAACGCAAACGCGCCTTCCAGCCGCTTCAGCGCCTGGTGCGCGGCCTCGACCGGCTTCAGGCCCCTGGCCAGCTCGCGCGCCACCAGATGCGCGACCACCTCGGTGTCGGTCTGCGAGGTGAATGTATAGCCGTCTCGGATCAGCTCTTCGCGCAATTCAGCGAAATTCTCGATGATGCCGTTGTGAACAATGGCGACGCCGTCGGAAAAATGCGGATGCGCATTGGTTTCGTTCGGCACGCCATGGGTTGCCCAGCGCGTATGGCCGATGCCGATCGTGCCCTCGAGCGGCTCGTTCTTCAGCCGGCGTTCGAGATTGACCAGCTTGCCTTCGGCGCGGCGTCGTCCGAGCTGGCCGTGCTCGATGGTGGCAACGCCGGCGGAGTCATAGCCGCGGTATTCGAGCCGTTTCAGCGCGTCGACGATGAGTGGCGCGACTTGGGACTGACCGACAATTCCAACGATACCGCACATGCAGACAGCCCCCGATTCCCCGCGGATAACCCAGCGCTATTTAGGGATGGCCGGCCTGCCGCGAAAGTCACATTGCATTTCGTCCCGTATCAGCCGGAACGCCCCAGTACGCATGCATCATGACAGGCCGCTCTTGCAATCCCGTTACCGCCGTCACCAGGATTTTCGCGATTTCCGGGGTGTTGGCCGTTGCCGCCACACGGTAATGCCGGAATGCTGTTTCCGGTAGAATGGCACGACAAAACGCGGCATGCTGAAAAGGAACTTCACAATGGAACGCTACTACCCGGTGGCAATAGTCACGCTTCTTTGCGGCCTGGCGATATTCGGCATGGCGCTCACAGTCGCCAAGACTCACTCCAGCACCGGGATACTCGCCCCACCATGACAGGCGACCCGTTGCTCGAGCGGGCCATTCGAGCGCACTCCAACACGCTCGAATGGCTGCCGATCTTCCTCCCGGCCTTGTGGCTGTTCGCCATCTACTGGAGCGCCACATGGGCGGCAGGCCTCGGCGTTCTGTGGCTCGTCGGCCGCGTGGCGTATTTCGTCGGATATCTCTCTGCCCCCTTGAAACGATATCCTGGATTTTTCATTCAGACTGTGGCGGCCCTTGCACTGTCGCTGGGCGCACTCGGGCGAATTATCTATCTGTGGCTGCCGTGACGGGATGCCCGCGATCAGTTTGCGGCAGTCAAGTCAGGTGGCGAAGCGATGAGTGAAGTCAGAGACGTCGTGACGCTTTGGCGCCCGGTCGGCCCCAAGGAACTTGAGCTGATCGAGGGCTCGGGAATGCGGGCGTTTCCGCCGCGCTTGCCGGACCAGCCAATCTTCTATCCGGTCCTGTTCGAAGCATATGCCGTGCAGATAGCACGCGACTTGAACGTCCCTGCCAGCGGCGCTGGCTATGTCACGCGGCTCGATGTCCTGAAGACCTTTCTCGACCGGTACCGGGTCGAGCACGCCGGCAGCAAGGCACATCTGGAATACTGGATTCCGGCCGAAGACCTCGCCGATTTCAACCGGGCAATCGTCGGCGGGATCGAGGTGACCGCCGCTTTCGGCAAGGATGCCGCCGGTTAACGGCTAGTGGTCAGCGCCTGACGCCTTCTTCTTCGCGGCCGCGGCCGAAGCGAAGCGCTCGCGCAATTCCTTGCCCTTGCCCGGGATCGTCTTCTGGCGGGCGCGGCCGAAGGCCAGCGCATCATCCGGCACGCTTTCGGTGATCACGCTGCCGGAGGCGATATAGCCGCCCTTGCCGATCGACACCGGTGCCACCAGCGAGGAATTCGAGCCTATGAAGGCGCCCTCGCCGATGTCGGTGAAGAATTTTGAATAGCCGTCATAGTTGCAGGTGATGGTGCCCGCGCCAATATTGGCGCCCGCGCCGACCCGGGCGTCGCCGATATAGGTGAGGTGATTGACCTTGGCGCCCTCCTCGATCACAGCCTGCTTGACCTCGCAGAAATTGCCGACCTTGGCCTTGTTCCTGAGGTCGGCACCCGGCCGCAGGCGGGCGAACGGCCCGACATCGCAACTTTCAGCAATGCTGGCGCCTTCGATATGGCTGAAGGCATGGATTCTTGCGCCGTTGGCGATCTTGACGCCCGCTCCGAACCAGACATTCGGCTCGACAATCGTGTCGGCGCCGATCTCGGTATCGTGCGAAAAGAACACGGTTTCCGGGGCAATGAGCGTCACGCCGGACAGCATTGCCTCTCGCCGGCGGCGCGTCTGCCAGATGCCTTCAGCTTGCGCAAGTTCTGCACGGTTGTTGATGCCGAGCGCATTCTCGAAACTTGCTTCGGTGGCTACGACATCGAGCCCCTGCGCGCCGGCAATCTCGACGATGTCGGTGAGATAATATTCGCCTTTGGCATTCTTGTTGCCAACCGCATCGAGCAGCTTCAGCGCATGATTGCCGGCCACCGCCATCATGCCGGCATTGCAGAAGGAGATCTTCTTCTCCTCCTCGCTGCAATCCTTCTCCTCGCGAATGGCGACGAGCTTGCCGCCGTTCTCGATCAGTCGGCCATAGCCGGCAGGACTGGGCGGACGGAAACCGATGACCACGACAGCCGCACCTTCGGCCAGCTTCTGTCGCGCCAGGGCAAGCGCCTCTGGATCGATCAGCGGCGTGTCGCCGAACATCACCAGCATATCGTCATAGCCCCTGGATATCGCTTCGCGAGCGGCAAGCACCGCATGCGCCGTACCCAGTCGCTTCTCCTGCACAAACGTCTCCGCCTTCGGAGCGAATTTCTGCGCTGCCTTGCGCATCTCGTCGGCCCCGTGGCCGATCACCAGCGCCAGGCTGCTGGCACCTGCGGCTTCAGCCGCTCTCGCCACATGGGCCACCATCGGCAGCCCGGCGATCTGGTGCAGCACCTTAGGCAGCGCACTCTTCATGCGCGTGCCCTCGCCGGCGGCGAGGATGACGGACAGGCAGGATCTCTGGCTCATGGAATGGCAACCGTATGAAAAGGGTTGGGAATCACGGCATGCTAGCAGTGGCGCAACGCTTCACCAATGCGGTTATATCCGATGAGCTCGTGGAGCAGTTGCCTCTTGATCGGCGATCCCACAGCTCGATCCTTCGCGCTCATCACAACAAAATCAGGGATTTGATTTCCCGCCTCGCTACCCACTGCCCGGCCTGAAGAGGAGCGGTGGCAGCCGGTGTGATGACGACGCGCGACCCGATGCTCACAAACGCAATACCTCCACACACCACGCTGGCTGCGCAGGGGGTGCGTGTATGGCCGCATCACTGCAATCAGAACGAATGAATACGCCTTTTTCCCCGGCTTGTCTGTCAGGCTTTTCCGCCCTCAGGGCGGATAAACCGAACAGGGATGCCCGCTTAAAACCTGACTCAATACGTGGGTGAATCACAATTGTTTAAATTCCGTATCGACCGATGATGAGATTGTTAACTTTGCCATCACGGATTGGTTGTTGGCAAGAAGTAATCGGTACGCACATCTCAGGAAGAGGATGCGGTAATGAAAAAGATCCTTCTCGTCGCAACAATGCTGATCGCCTTTACTAGTTATTCCGACGCCATGTCTGTCGGAAGTGGTAATGGAAACGGCAACGGCAATACCGGTGTCGGTAATGGTAACGGCAACGGCAACGGCAATACCGGTATCGGCAACGGTAACGGCAACGGCAATGGCAACACCGGTATCGGCAACGGCAACGATAACGGCAACGGCAACACCGGTGTCGGCAATGGCAACGGCAATGGCAACGGCAACGGCGGCACTGGCGGCGGCGGCGGCGGTGGCGGCGGTGGCACTGGTGGCGGTGGCACGGGTGGCGGTGGCACGGGTGGCACCGGTACTGGTGGCGTCGGAAGCAATAGCCGGTCTGGCTCTTCCCAGACGACGGTTTCGACGGTCTGCGGTGGTTTGCACTCTGGCGATCAGATTGAAAGCATTTGTCCCAAGTAAGAGTGCCCGATTAAGGGTAAGAGTATGAGTAAGAGAATGCGTAACGTTGGCCGGCAAAGGTAATACTGGCAACAGCAAACCGCCGGCCAACGGGAATTGGGCTATCACAGCAGCCGGACCAGCATATCGGAGCCGGCAAGGGGGGGGTTCAACGGCAAACGACAACTCTCCGTGAGGTGAATGATGGCCAACAACACATCAACGATCACCGTCCTGCTCATGTTTGCTGTCGCTTTGGCGATTGCGTTTTCCGTGAGTTCCGTCATGGCTGGTAGCGGCAATGGGAACGGCAACGGGACCGTCGGCAACGGCAATGGCAACGGGAATTCCGGAAACAACAACGGCAATTTCAACATCGGCAGCAATAACGGCAACGACAACACCACCGATGGGAACGGCAACGGGAATGTCGGCAACGACCAGGGCAATGGCGAGGCCGACAACGGTGCAGCCAATGACGATGCGGCGCGGCTCAAGGCTTGGCTTGACAGGTTGCAGGAAAGGCTCTCCGGCAATCCGCTTCAGTGAGAAAGGTCCGCTTCAGTGAGAAAGGCTTGCAACCGGTTTGATTGGCAACGCCGCCAGTGACCTGCGTTGGCGCTGCCTACCCCAGTCGGCCAAGCACCGGAAAATTTTCCAGCAGCCAATAGGACACGCTCTGTACGCCGCCGGTGAGGAAGAAGACACCGGCGACGACCAGCAGTGCCCCGATGGCCTTTTCGACGCGCCCGAGATGGACGCGGAATTTCCCAAGGAAGCGCATGAAGGCGCCGGAAAACAGCGCCGCGACGAGGAACGGAATGCCGAGGCCGAGCGAATAGGCGGCAAGCAGCAATGCGCCCTCGCCCACCGTCTCGCGCCCGCCGGCCAGCGTCAGGATAGGTCCAAGCACCGGGCCGATGCAGGGTGTCCAGCCGAAGGCGAAAGCCAAGCCCATGACATAGGCCGCGACAGCGCTTGCCGGCTTGCCCTGCGACTGAAAGCGCGCCTCGCGCGACAGCAGCGGAATTCGCAGAATGCCGAGGAAATTCAGACCCATCAGGATGATGAGCACGCCGGCTCCCATCGCAAGCGGCTCCTGCCAGACGCGCAGCAGCCGGCCGATGGTCGAAGCCCCAGCGCCGAGCGCCACGAAGACCGTCGAGAACCCGAGCACGAAGGCGAGCGAGGAATAAAGCAGCGCGCCGCGCGTGCCCTCCCGTGCCGCCAAACCCGCATTGCCGCGAAAATCATCGACCGACACGCCGGCCATGTAGCAGAGATAGGGCGGCACCAGCGGCAGCACGCAAGGCGACAGGAACGAGATGGCTCCTGCCCCGATCGCGCTGACATAGCCGATGTCCAATGCCATTTCCAAGCTCCACTCAGTGCCGCCGATATAGCGACGCCAAGTCTTGTCCGCCAATCACCGTTGCGTGGCAAGTCGTCGCTCCGGCAAGCGGATTATCCGGAAGAAACAGTATCCCGTGAGCGTTTGCACGAGCGAGGCCGCGATTTCGCGCGCTTCTTCGGATCACCAGGGAGATTCCTAATGAAAACCATAACAGTCGGGCTGGCGGCGCTTTTGTTGAGCACTGCCGCGTCCCTTGCCGCCGAGGCATGGAAGGAAGCCGATGTCGGAGGCACCAAGATCTTCACCGACGCCAAGGGCATGACGCTTTATTCCTACGACAAGGACGAGAAGGGCAAATCGACCTGCTACGATAAATGCGCAGCCAACTGGCCGCCGTTCAAGGCCGAGACCGGCGCAAAGGCCGAGGGCGACTGGACCGTCATCGACCGAACCGACGGCACCAAGATGTGGGCCTATGATGGCAAGCCGCTCTACACCTTCGTCAAGGACAAGAAGGCCGGAGACATGAGCGGCGAAGGCGTCGCTGGCGTCTGGCACGCTGTGAAGGCCGATTGAGCTCAAACCTGATCATTGCTGTTCCGGCGGCTCCGGTCGCCGGACAGATCGTCCAATGCAGCGGCCGTTTCCTGTCGATCTGGCCGGCCCGCGCGTATCGCGACCCTAGGCCGTCGAGCAGTTGATCGGCCTCAGCGGACAGCTGGCAACCCGTGCAATTTTCGCAAAGGCTGGCGCGAGACCGATGTCTCCCTTATATCCAACGTGATTTGTTCCTTCCCCCGGCTTCGTTGTCGGCTTGCCCTGTTGGCAGCAACAACCCAGCCCTTGCCATCAAATTTCGCTCCGCATCGGCTGATTGCATACATCGCACAAGATATGCATTTTGGGCGTTCGCCCTTGACCGGATGCAAAAGCGCGGCCATGTGAGCGACAAATTGAACGAGATTTCGTCGCGCGCAGCGGAATTCTTCTGCCGCATCACAGCTGATATGAGACCTCATGGACGTAGTCGTCGTCGAATCGCCGGCCAAGGCGAAGACAATCAACAAGTACCTGGGAAAGAACTACAAGGTTCTGGCCTCGTTCGGCCACGTCCGCGATTTGCCGGCCAAGGACGGCTCGGTGCGTCCGGATGAGGATTTCGCCATGTCCTGGGCCGTGGACACGGCCTCGGGCAAACGCCTTGCCGACATCGCCAAGGCGGTCAAGGATGCCGATGGCCTGATCCTCGCAACCGATCCGGACCGTGAAGGCGAAGCAATCTCCTGGCACGTTCTGGAAGTGCTCAAGCAGAAGCGCGCGCTGAAGGACAAGACGGTCAGCCGCGTTGTCTTCAACGCCATCACCAAGTCGTCGGTGCTGGAAGCAATGGCCAATCCGCGCCAGATCGATGCGCCGCTGGTCGATGCCTATCTCGCCCGCCGTGCGCTCGACTATCTCGTCGGTTTCACGCTGTCTCCCGTGCTCTGGCGGAAATTGCCGGGCGCTCGCTCAGCCGGCCGCGTGCAGTCCGTTGCATTGCGTCTGGTCTGCGACCGTGAATCCGAAATCGAGCGCTTTATCCGCGAGGAATACTGGCAGATCGCCGCAATCCTTGGCACACCTCGCAACGAGAATTTCGAAGCGCGGCTGACAGCCTTCGAGCGCAAGAAGCTGCAGAAGCTCGACATCGCCAACAAGGCGCAGGCCGACGACATCAAGGCGATGCTCGAAGGCGCGACTTTCAAGGTCGCTTCGGTCGAAGCCAAGCCGACCAAGCGCAACCCAGGCCCGCCCTTCACCACCTCGACGCTGCAGCAGGCCGCCTCATCGGGCCTGGGCTTTTCGGCCAGCCGCACAATGCAGGTGGCGCAGCGGCTGTATGAAGGCATGGAGATCGGCGGCGAGACCACCGGCCTGATCACTTATATGCGAACCGATGGTGTCCAGATGGCACCGGAAGCGATCTCGGCCGCGCGTGATGCCATCGCCAAGGAGTTTGGCCCAAGATACCTGCCCGAAAAGCCGCGCCAATACACTGCGAAAGCCAAGAACGCCCAGGAGGCACACGAGGCGATCCGCCCGACGGATTTCATGCGCACCCCGGCATCGGTCAGGCAATATCTCGATTCCGACCAGATGCGGCTCTACGAGTTGATCTGGAAGCGCGCCATCGCCAGCCAGATGCAGCCGGCCGAGATCGAGCGCACCACCGTTGAGATCGAAGCAGCAAACGGCGCCCGCACCGCGGAACTGCGCGCCGTCGGTTCGGTTGTTCGCTTCGACGGCTTCATCGCCGCCTACACCGATCAGAAGGACGATGACGCGGAAGACGAGGAGAACCGCCGCCTGCCCGAGATCCGCCCTGGCGAGCAGCTCGCCCGCCAGGCGATCAACGCCACGCAGCACACGACCGAACCGCCGCCACGGTATTCGGAAGCCTCGCTGATCAAGAAACTGGAAGAGCTCGGCATCGGCCGCCCGTCGACCTACACGGCGATCCTGAAGACGCTCGAGGATCGCGACTACGTCGCCATCGACAAGCGCCGGCTGGTGCCGCAGGCCAAGGGTCGTTTGCTCTCGGCCTTCCTCGAAAGCTTCTTCGAGCGCTATGTCGAGTACGACTTCACAGCGTCCCTCGAGGAAAAGCTTGACGAAATTTCCGACGGCAAGCTCGCCTGGAAGGATGTGTTGCGCGATTTCTGGAAGGATTTTTCAGGCGCCGTCGCCGACATCAAGGAGTTGCGCGTCACCGATGTGCTCGATGCGCTTAATGAGGAACTGGCGCCGCTGGTGTTCCCCGCCCGCGAGGACGGTTCCAATCCACGCATCTGCCCGAAATGCGGCACCGGCAATCTATCGCTCAAACTCGGCAAGTTCGGCGCCTTCGTCGGCTGCTCGAACTATCCCGAATGCTCCTTCACCCGCCAGCTCGGCGACGCCGCCAACCCGAATGGCGAGAACGGCGGCGGCGATGACGGCACCAGGATGCTCGGCAAGGATCCTTACACGGCCGAGGAAATCACGCTGCGCAGCGGCCGCTTCGGCCCCTATATCCAGCGCGGCGACGGCAAGGAAGCCAAGCGTTCGAGCCTGCCCAAGGGTTGGACGCCGGAGTCGATCGACCACGAAAAGGCGCTCGCCTTGCTGGCGCTGCCGCGCGATGTCGGCCAGCATCCGGAATCCGGCAAGATGATCTCCGCCGGGCTCGGCCGCTACGGCCCGTTCGTTCTGCATGACGGAACCTACGCCAACCTTGAAAGCATCGAGGATGTCTTCTCGATCGGATTGAACCGCGCCGTCTCGGTGATTGCCGAGAAGCAGCTGAAGGGCAAGGGTGGCCGCAATGGCGGCACCGCCGCTGCCCTGAAGGAGCTCGGCGAACATCCCGATGGTGGCGGCAAGATCGTCGTGCGTGACGGCAAGTACGGACCTTACGTAAACTTCGGCAAGGTCAATGCCACATTGCCCAAGGGCAAGGATCCGCAGTCGGTGACGATCGAGGACGCACTGGCATTGATTGCCGAAAGGGAAGCCAAGGGCGGCGGCAAGAAGCCCGTCCGCAAGGCTGCCACAGCCAAGGCACCGGCGGCAAAGAAAGCGGCTTCCAAGAAGCCGGCAGCGAAGAAAAAAGGATAGGTCAGCGTGGCGCGAAGGATCACCGGTAGAAGTCACGGCGATCCGCGCACCGCCGACAACAGGGCCGAGGTCAAGGACGACTACAAGCCCTCGCGCGACGAAATCCTGCGCTACATCGCCGAAAATCCGGATCGCGCAGGAAAGCGCGATATCGCCAAGGCGTTCGCGCTGCGTGGCGACGACCGCATCTGGCTGAAAGACATCTTGCGCGACCTGCAGGACGAGGGCCTGCTGACCAAGGAGCGCAAGAAACTTGCCCGCGTCGGCGCCCTGCCCCATGTCGCCGTGCTCGACATTTTTGGCCGCGACGGCGACGGCGTCCTGCTTGCCCACCCGGCGGAAGCCGTCGGCACCGGCGAACCACCCGTCATCTCGATCCGCGTTTCGCGCAGCGGCAACGGCCCGGCGCCCGGCATCGGCGACCGCGTGCTGGCCAAGACCTTCCCGACCGATGATGCGACGGGCCCCGCCTACACCGGGCGGGTGATGAAGATTTTCGAGAAGCGCACCGATGCGGTCCTGGGTGTGTTTCGCATCCTGCAGGATGGCACCTTCCGCATCGAGCCGGTGGAGCGACGCCAGCCGGAACTGATCGTCGACAAGGAATTCCAGAACGGCGCCCAGAACGGCGATCTGGTCGAGGTCGAGCCGGCGCGAGCCTCTCGCTATGGCCTCCCAAGGGCCAAGGTGCTGGCGGTGCTGGGCTCTCTGACCAGCGAAAAGGCGGTCTCGATGGTCGCCATCCACGCCCACGATATACCGCACATATTTCCAGCCGACGTCATCGCGGAGTCCGAAGCCGTCAAGCCGGCCACGATGGCCCATCGCGAGGACTGGCGCGACCTGCCCTTGCTCACCATCGATCCAGCCGACGCCAAGGACCACGATGATGCGGTGTTTGCGACGCCGGACGACGATGAGAAGAACCCCGGCGGCGTGGTCGCCACCGTGGCGATTGCCGATGTCGCCGCCTATGTCCGCTATGGCACAGCACTCGACCGCGAGGCGCTGAAACGCGGCAATTCGGTCTATTTCCCCGATCGTGTCGTGCCGATGCTGCCCGAGCGCATCTCCAACGACCTCTGTTCGCTGCGTGAAGGTCAGGATCGGCCGGCGCTGGCCGTGCGCATGGTGTTTTCGGCCGAAGGCCGCAAGATCAGGCATTCCTTCCACCGTGTCATGATGAAGTCGGCAGCAAAACTCTCCTACCAGCAGGCACAGGCCGCGATCGATGGAGCCCCGGACGACAAGACCGGCCCTATACTCGACACCGTGCTGAAGCCGCTCTGGGACGCCTACGCTGTCCTGAAGCGCGGCCGCGACGGCCGCCAGCCGCTGGAACTGGACCTGCCGGAGCGCAAGATCATTCTGAAGCCGGACGGAACCGTCGACCGCGTCATCGTTCCGGAGCGGCTCGACGCGCACAAGCTGATCGAAGAATTCATGATCCAGGCCAATGTCGCGGCCGCGGAAACATTGGAGGCGAAGAAACAGGCGCTGGTCTTCCGCATCCACGATGCACCATCGCTCGCCAAGCAGGAATCGCTGCGCGAGTTCCTGCAGACGCTCGGCCTTTCACTGGCGCGGGGCGCGCAGATGCGGCCTGCCCAGTTCAACGGCATCTTGGATCGCGTGCGCGGCGACGACAATGAAGGACTGGTCAACGAGGTGGTCCTGCGTTCGCAGAGCCAGGCGGAATACTCGCCCAAGAATATCGGCCATTTCGGCCTTAACCTGAAGCGCTACGCGCATTTCACTTCGCCGATCCGCCGTTATGCGGATCTCATCGTGCATCGCGGACTTATAGCCGCACTGGGTCTCGGCCCGGGCGGGTTGACGCAGGATGAGGAGGCGCGGCTCGAGGATGTCTCGGTGCTGATTTCCGGCACCGAACGCCGCGCCATGGCCGCCGAGCGCGATACGGTCGACCGGCTGATCGCCGCCTATCTTGCCGAGCGTATCGACGATCGTTTCGATGCGCGCATTTCCGGCGTCACCAAGTCAGGACTTTTTGTCCAATTGCCGCAGTTCGGCGCGGATGGTTTCATCCCGGTGTCAACCTTGGGCGGCGATTACTATATATACGACGAAGCGGCCCGCTCGCTTTTCGGAGAACGCAGCGGCAAGGGCTACCAGCTGGCGGATCGAGTCGAGGTTCGCCTGATTGAGGTAGCGCCCATGGCCGGGGCGATGCGTTTCGAGATGTTGACCGACCCCAAGCCCCTGCCAGGCTCCAAACGGTCATTTCACAAGGCTAAGGGCCGCGCCCGCGCGTCGCAATCGCGTCCAGGTTCGCGCGGCAGGAGACGATGATGGAACAACAGGTTTTCGGTGGCGAACATCATACGGGCCGGGTCGCCCGTCCGCTGTGGACGGCCATGAAGCGCGGCATGCTTGGCCGCTGTCCGAATTGTGGGGAAGGCAAGCTGTTTCGGGCCTTCACCAAGACCGTCGACACATGCAGCGTCTGCGGCGAGGAAATTCATCACCATCGCGCCGACGACCTTCCCGCCTATCTCGTGATCGTCATTGTCGGCCACATCGTTCTCGGCGCCTTCATGGGGATCGAAGCGACCTCGACGCTTTCCACCTGGCAGCACATCGCCATCTGGGTGCCGCTGACGATCCTTTTGTCGGTCGCATTGCTGCAGCCTGTGAAAGGCGCCGTCATCGGGCTGCAATGGGCCTTCTATATGCACGGCTTTGGTGGCGAGCACGACGTGATAGAGCCCCATTCCTGAGCCTGGGACGCGGACAGAACGCAGCCTGGTGCAACAGACCGACCGTGAAAGGCCACTTTCGCTTGCCCGAAGTTTCCGCTAGGTCCTGCGCATGGACGGTATGACCAAGGCGGAAGTCGACAGGATCGAGCGGAGCATGATCGCTCACAGCGACAAGCCAATTCGCCCGCGTGACGCGGCGACCCTGATCCTTCTGGACCGCAAGGGCGAGGAATTCCTCGTCCTGATGGGGCGTCGCCACGCCAGCCATGCCTTCATGCCCGGCAAGTTCGTCTTTCCCGGTGGCCGCACCGACCCTGCCGACAGCCGTGTCCCAACAGCCAACCCATTGCATAGCGATGAAGAAGCAAAGCTCCTTTCAGGTCCCGGCCGTACAAGCGCGGCCCGTGCCCGCGCCATCGCGCTGTCCGCGATCCGCGAGACCTACGAGGAAGCCGGGTTGCTGATCGGGCGCAAAGGCGCCTTCGGCACCGACAACAGCGACTGGCAGGGTTTTGTCGAACACGGCGTGCAACCCTGCCTGGACATGCTGCGCTTCGTTGCGCGCGCGATCACGCCGCCCAACCGGGTGCGCCGCTTCGACACCCGCTTCTTCAGCGCCTGGCGCGACGATGTCGCGGTCGAATTGCCGGGTGGCGGCCCGACCAACGAACTCGAGGAGCTGGTCTGGCTGCCGCTTGCCAAGGCCAGGGAGGCTGACATACCCGACATTACCCGAATGATCCTGGACGAGCTGGAGAAGCGCCTCACCCATGATCCACTGTTGCGCCCGGGCGGTCCCGTGCCTTTCTATCGGCTTGTCCGCAACCGCTTCACCCGCGAAATTCTGTAAAACATCGAGTATTCAGACATCCCATGACGGTCGATACCCAACCACAGGGCGACGAACGCGTACACTGGCTGCCGATGGTGGCGGCGATCTCGTCGATCAGCGTCGTCGGCATTGCCATCGGCCTCGGCATGCCGCTGCTCAGCGTCATCCTGGAAACACGCGGCCATTCGGCGTCGATGATCGGCCTCAATACCGCCGTCGCCGGTCTCGCCTCGATCGCGGGCGCACCGCTGGCCACGCCGCTCGCCGTGCGTTTCGGCGTCGCCTGGACCATGATTGGCATGATCGCCGCCGGCGCGTTGGCCTTCGTCGGCTTTCATTTCGCGCCGGATTTCTGGATGTGGTTTCCCCTGCGCATCGTGCTGCACATCGCGCTGACGGTGCTGTTCATTCTGTCGGAGTTCTGGATCAGCACCTCGGCACCGCCGCACCGGCGCGGGCTGGTGCTGGGCATCTACGCCACCGTCTTGTCGCTCGGCTTTGCCGCGGGGCCGTGGATCTTCGCCCACCTCGGCAGTTCAGGCTTCAGGCCCTTCGGCGTTATCATCATGTTGGTGACATTGGCGGCAATACCGGTGCTGGCGGCTCGCAACGAGAGCCCGACAATCGTCTCGGACGGCGAAACCAGCAATTTCCTGCGCTACATCTGGCTGGTACCGACGGCGACCGCCGCCGTCCTTGTGTTCGGCGCCGTCGAAACCGGCGGCTTCGCGCTGTTCCCGGTCTATGGCAACCGCATCGGCTATTCCGAAGCCGACGCGGCACTTCTCCTGACCATGATCGGTCTCGGCAATGTGCTGTTGCAGATTCCCATCGGCATGATCAGCGACCGCGTCAGCGACCGACGCTATCTGCTGCTTGCCTGCGCCACCGTCGGGTTCGCAGGCACGGTCTTCATGCCGTTCTTCGCGCAGAATTGGCACCTGATGGCGGCACTTCTGTTCGTCTGGGGCGGCGTGGTCGCGGCCATGTACACTATCGGCCTTGCCCATCTCGGCTCGCAGCTTTCCGGCCACGAACTGGCCTCCGCAAACGCCGCCTTCGTGCTGTGCTACGGCGTCGGCATGGTGCTCGGACCGCAGGCGATCGGCATCGGCATGGATGCGTTCGGTCCTTCTGGCTTCGGCTGGTCGCTCGGCATGTTCTTCGCTGCCTACATGGTGCTCGTCGGCGCCAGGCTTATCCGCAAGATTCTCTAGCACGACGCCGCCGCAAGGCCCCCTATTCCGGCTGAGGAACGACAGGCTGCTGACAGAACCGTGTCAGGAGCTCCCGTCTATAAGGAGACCTCAAAACACCTGAGTTGAGGACACTCCGATGATCGACAGCGGCTTTGAAACCACTTCGTTGCGAATGACACTGCTCCTGCTTGTGACCTTTCAGGCGCCCGCCGCCGATGTCGACCGCATCATGGAAGCGGTGGTCGCGATCACCCCGCTGCGCATGGGCAAATATGATCGCAATGCCTACCAGTCGGCCGATGGCATCGAGCGCTACAGGCCGCTTGAAGGTGCGGCCGCCGGCCCGGAGACCGAATTGCGCAGGCGCCCTGGCACGGTCGAGATTTCGTTCGAATTGCCTGATGATCAGGCGCTGGCCGCCCGCGTCGCCGAAGCGATCTTCCAGGCGCATAGCTATCAGGAGCCGGTGATCCGCATCCAGCCGATCCTCGCCAGCCGCTCAAAGGGACTGGACGATCGAGCCAATCCGAATCGCTGGTGGAACACGACCGGCGACTGGAAGAAGGTTGCCCCGCCGGCCAAGATAGAGGCAAACCGGGAAACACTTTCGGCTGATGGGGCATCGATCACCGCTGCGATAGTGCCCGCCGCCGACCGGTTCCAGGACCATCGGGCTTGACTTTCCAGGCACGTTCTTTATGTGTCGCGCCAAGTTTCCCGCGTCCGGGTGTTTCCCCGTGCTCCAGCGGCCAAAACTCCACGAACATTAATGGACTGATATCATGGCCAAAGCCGCAAACATCAAGATCAAGCTTCTGTCGACCGCAGACACCGGTTTCTTCTACGTGACCAGCAAGAACAGCCGCACCAAGACCGACAAGCTGTCGTTCCGCAAGTACGACCCGGTCGCCAAGAAGCACGTCGAATTCAAGGAAACCAAGATCAAGTAATCTGGTTCTCCCATGCATGCCAAAACGCCGCCCATCAGGCGGCGTTTTTGTTTCAGACTTTTGAATTCATTGTCTTTTTTGTTCTCACCATATCGGTTACCTCATAGCCCTCTCCCGGCTATTGAATTCTAGCCACATTGTAGCCGGACAAATCTGGCACCACGCTTGTGGAGGCGGCGGTCGTTGCGTTTGGCAATGCCGAAGATATTGTCGGTCGAGGAAACGGGGGCAACGACAAGAGAATACTGGCCGCGCTTTGTTTGTGCGCCGCATCCGCTACCATCGCCCACGGCGAAACTCTTGGCTACGGCTCCCGCGCTGGCAGGGAGGTGACGGTGGTGAGCAAGTCAGACATAGGCACGTCTCACGCCACCATAAATGTCAAACACACGAAGGCGAACGCTGTCGCGTACTGCCGCGACTACGTCGGCAAAGTCACTCCCAGATGCGTGTCGGATGAATTGAAGGTGCCCCTCGCCGCGTCGATCTCGGCTAACTGCAAACCGGGAAAATCAGCACGTTGAATAGCGAGGGGTTTACGTTTTCCGGCCCCAACCCGCCTACGATCCCAACGATTCGGTGTCGCAACCCGAGTATCTCCTCCTGAACTCAAATGGCGAAGCCATCAGCGGAAGTTCGGCGGACGGCTACGATGTGGCTTTGGACCAATTCAAGGCGCTCTGCCCTGGAAACGTCAAATAGACATTCTTCTGGCCACTCGCGCATGGATGTCGCCCCGCTGTCTTGAAGGTGCGACTTGGCGCAATCTCACCTATCCTTGCGCGGCGCCTTGAAACGCTCGCACGATCGGCGGCGGTCTTGAATACGCCTTCACCGATCAGCTCCCTCGCGGATGGGGCGGCGTTTCTTCGTTCATGCACTGTTCGCCGAGAGCGCCCTACCCGATGCGATCGCCGCTCTTGGGATCGAACAGGTGGAGCGCCGCGGGATCAGCTGATAGCCGCACCATATCGCCTGGCCTGACATTGCTGCGCCCCATGGCGAAGACGCAGACCTGCTGATTGGCAAGCTTGACGTAGAACTGCGTGGACAGGCCAAGCGGCTCAACCACTTCGACTTCGGCATTGATGGCGCCGCCATCGGTCAAATGGATGTGCTCCGGCCGCAGCCCAATGGTAAGCGCATCGCCGTCCTTCAGTGGCAATCCATCCGGCAGCGCGAGCGCCTGGCCATCGGCCAGAAACGCACTCGTCTTTCCGTCCTTGCGCACCGTCGCCGGCAGGAAATTCATACCGGGCGAGCCGATGAAGCCGGCGACGAACATGTTGACTGGTCGATCGTAAAGCTCAAGCGGCGCTCCGACCTGCTGCACGAAGCCGTCATGCATGACGACGATGCGGTCGGCCATGGTCATCGCTTCGATCTGGTCGTGGGTGACGTAGACCGACGTGGTCTTCAATTGCTGGTGTGTCAGTACCGGAGCAATACTCCCCATTAGTGCCGTTTGAATCTTCCCCAGGTGCTGCGGCCGCTGGTCTTCCGGGGCGCGCCCCGGAAGACCAGCGGCGCGTCATCGCCGATACTCCTTCCGATGGTCGGAAGGGGGACATTGGT
>CALRQH020000004.1:0-311425 GCA_943370265.1 Mesorhizobium carmichaelinearum | reverse complement strand
ATCAACATGCTGTCGGGCTTCAGCGCGATTTTCATGGCATGCAGCCTTGCGCTTCTGGGAGGTCAATATCTTCCTGCACTCGGCTTCGAATGGCTTTTCCTCTGGGTCATAGCAACATTCATCTTCGTCAGAGGGTATGTCGTAGCCATTATGGCGGGGATGAGTTCCATCGGGTTGACCGGGCCGCGGCTGGCCGGGGGCACGATGTGTTGATGCGGTCGACAACTGGGCAATAGACTCATAAGCGCGGCGCCAAAGCCGCGCTGACCGGAGGTAATGGATCATACATAACCATTTTAATGACCGGCACAGACCGTCGCTATGATGAGGCTATGTCAGCGATCGAGCGTTACAGGCGGCCGAGCTAACGCCTCGTTGCCCGCTTGGCTGCCTGATCGTTGTCGCCATACAAGTCGAGTCGAGCAATATTTGAGATCGAAGAAAATGGCTGAGGCGCAGAACTCACGAAGCGCGTTCGAAGGTTTCATTTTGTGGGAAGAGTGGACGACGCGGCTCAGCTAGCTTGACCTTTTTCCGCCACTTCAAATTCGGTAAACAAGACCAAGCGGTGCTTCATGATCAGTCCATATGGCAATTTCGTAAGAATTTTGGCCTTCCCAAGATTAAAATGGTATTGTAAATATGATGACACAGAAAACGATTTATTTATTAGACTTTTATTTTCAAAGAAAAATCATGACATAACGATAAATAGTGCGCGTATAGACACCATCAATAGAAAATTCTGGATCGAGGCTGGAGGATATAACAACATAACCATCTTCAAAGCACGCTTTATTGAAAGTGGAGAAGTTAATTTTATACGCGGATCATTTACGAACAGCGGAACATGGCTGTCGTATCCGATGTTAATTCTAGGGTTTTTTTGTTGGTTATATTTTCTATTGGCCCAGAAAGATGCATTACTATCTTTATACATCATATTTTTTGCGTTGTTCCACCTATCCGTTTCGGTTTCCTTCAACATCCATATACAAAAGATCCTGAAATTTCTGGCGAATGAACTGGGCGCGTACCCATCTCAAGGCGAAATTATTTCGAACCATTCCTGAATGCATCCGTCCCGACGACGCGACAGGCCTACGCCTTCGACTGCCGCTGCGGCCTCGGCCTTATGAGTTTACGGCCTAGGTCGGCAAATTGGAAATGAACCGCAACTCCAGCAAATCTGCGTTAGAGCAAAATTGCACGCCGGCTTGCAGGCTGTGCGCGGCGGAGCCAATTCCCTTGCGATGTCGACCCGCTTGCGACAGGATTGCCGCAACTGGAGGTTAGCCTATGATGCCAGATGCCTTGCGACGCGACCACCCGCCACGCGACACTCCGCCCGTGCAATACCTGAACTTGGACCCGTCGCTTTATGTCCGCGATGATATCTGGCAGCAAGAACGGCGCAAAATCTTCGCGCACACCTGGCAGTTCATGGGGCCTGTCGCCTCGGTCGCGACGTCCGGTCAATACCTTGCCATCGACATCGCCGGCACGCCGGTCTTCGCCATCCGGGGCCGGGACGGGACCTTGCGCGGATTTAAGAATGTCTGCCGCCACCGGGGGGCGAAACTCCTGGCCGATGGCGCGGGCAAATGTGGGCTGATCGTTTGTCCCTATCACAAATGGTCCTTTGCCGACACCGGACGGCTGGTGCAGGCCCCATGGTATGGCAAGGATCCCGCGATCATCGCCGAAGACTGGCCGCTGGAGACGGTGCAGTTGTCCGAATGGCGCGGGCTGCTCTTCGCGGCACTCGACCCGAAGGAGAGTCTTCTGGATCAACTTGGCTCTCTGCCCGCCGAACTGGCGGACGAGCCGTTGGAGACCTATGCCGCCACCGATCAGGCCACTGTCAGCTTTGCAGCGAACTGGAAGATCTACACCGACAATTTCGTCGAAGGCTACCACATCCCTGGCACGCATCCCTCGTTCTACGCTGCCATCGACTTCGAAGCTTTCCAGACCACCGCCCATCCCGGTTATGTCCGGATGACCGCACCGCCGAAAGACGGTCTGTTCTATCGCGGCAAATGGCTTTGGATGTGGCCGAACTGGACGCTGTCGCTTTTCGATGGCGGCATGAACGTTAGCCGGATCAATCCGACCTCACCGCATCACACAGACCAGCATTACCATTTCTTCTTTGCCGATATCGGCGCTGAAGCATCCGAGAGCAGGGCGAAATCTGTGCAAGGCACTCTGGCCGTGGTGCGCGAGGACTACACCATCTGCGCCGATACGCATCGCAACTATGCCGCAGGGGCCTATAGCTCCGGCCCGCTCTCGGGGCGGCATGAGCGGGGAGTGCAGTATTTCCAGGAACGGGTCGCCGCGGCACTGGGGCTGTGACCGCCTCTGGCGTCCTTGTCCGCCGGATAGTGCTCCGGCTCGGCGCCGGCACGAGAGCCCCCGGCCAGTCGAGGGTATAGGGCGGGCACGGTAAGACGAGTTACGAGCGTCGCGGCAATCGGAGCTCGCTCAATGCGGAGAGCAGATCGGCGAACGCGGCTTTGACGACCAAGTTTAGCAGGCGCTCTTATCGGCCGGCCCCTTGACGGCTGGACCGGGGCCTAGAGCAGCCCGTCCGCTAAGCCAGAGTTTCGTCCATAAGCTGCGAGTCACTGTGACCAAGAATCCGCTTGCAATCCGCTTCGCTAACCGTCCTGACGCGTGGCGCTTGAAAACGGCAGCGGCACTGCCCTTTTGTAGAGCTTAGCGCTACACCTTAACGGCAAGGCGAGCCGACGATGCCGGGCGCTGAGGGCTGGACGCTCAAATCGTTCGAGGGCGCCTGGCGCTCAAATTGGCGTCTTAGAATACCCTACTGAAATAAGCGCTCGACTGCTCGCCAAGCGCCAGTGAAGTGTGCACTGCGCGCAACCGGACAGCCTGACAAATGATCCGCGTGTCGGACTAAAAGGACGCCAGGAGTGCCAGGGCGACGACGGTGCACTTCGGCATGAAGCGCGACATCAACCTTCTGGCGTCGCATTTCACCGCCTCGGCAGTAGGACTAAGTCGGCCGCTTCCTCTGCGTCCTTGAGCAGCGTCTTGCGCGGCATGCCCATCTGCGCACGCATGGTCAGACCGCGCGACAGGTCGAGGACCTGGCTCGCGCGCGCGGATACCGGAAAGTCAGACGGTACCTCTCCCGCGCTGATCGCGTCGTAGAATCGCCGTTCGACTAGCGCCATGCCGCCAGCCACGGCGTCCTGCAGGAACTGCCGGACCTCAGCATCGTCCACGAGCGGCGCAACGCACACCAGAAGACACCCCGGGGCTGATCCTTCCTCGGTCGCACTTTCTACGGCGTGCCTCATGAAGCCGACGAGCGAGTCGCGAAGAGTCGTCGGCGAGAAGAGCGCCTTCGCAGCGCGAGCGCCCTTCGCTTCAGCGTACGCCCGAAGGGCACGCAAGAATATCGTCCGCTTGTCGCCGAAGACAGCATACAGGCTTGGCCGCCCCACACCCATGCCTGCGACGAGATCGTCGATCGTCACGCCGTCGTAGCCTTTCGACCGGAACACCCGGGTTGCCTTTTCCAGCGCGTCCCTCTCGTCGAAACTACGAGGGCGCCCACGAGGCCTCTCTGCATTTTGAAACATTTAGTTCTAAATTCCTTGACCCCGATCTTTACACTAATATATAATTGAACAGTTCAAAAATGACAAGGCGGCCCTACCCCGTGGGACTCCCTCGACCTTAACCTTCACCAAGGAGCCGCCCATGAAACATTCGATCGCACTCGTCACCGGCGCCACCTCCGGGCTCGGTTATGCAGCAGCCCGCTCCCTTGCCGAAGAGAGTTGGGTCGAGATCATTATCACCGGACGCAGCCTGGCTCGGGCCAAGGAAGCGGCCAATCAACTCGCAGCGGAAACCAAAAGACCGATCTTCACGCCGCTGGAGCTGGAGTTGGACACGCCGGCCAGCGTCCAGTCCGCGCTCGCCGAGCTGGTCAATCAAGGTCGGGCGGTCGATTTCCTGCTGCTCAATGCCGGATTGGTCCCAACCAAGAAGCGCGTGATCACTGCGGCGGGCGTTGAGGCTTCTCAGGCCCCGCTGGTCGGCCATCATCAACTGACTGTCGGGTTGCTTCGCGCCGACCTTCTTAGCCCCAACGCGCGGATTGTTATCACCAGCGCGGAGCCTGCCCGCGGGGGCGTACCCATGTTCAAGTACACCGACCTGCCAGCCTTCGCGGCCAAGAGTTACCAGGGTAACCGAACCGCCGCCGTTGAAGCCCTGATCCGCAACGGGCCGAACGTGAAGTACGCGCCAACAATGCATATGCCGACGCGAAGCTCATCATCGCTTGGTGGGTCGCGGCGCTGGCGCGCAGGCTACCCTCCGGCATGGCCGTGTACGCTGTCTCGCCCGGTGCGTCGAACGACACCAAGGTGGCGCGAAACGCTGGTCCGCTGTTGAAGTACCTGATGATTCCAATCGTGAACCTCATTCCCGGCATGAATCAGACGCCGGAGACCGCGGCCCGTCGGTACCTCCAGGCGTCGGAGTTCGGAACCGACGTCTCAGGGCAATTCTTCGCCTCGGCTCAAGGGAAGTTCTCAGGCCCAATGGAAGTGCAGCGCCAGCCACACCTCCACGATCGCGCCAGCCAGGAAGCCGCGTGGCAGGCCGTCGTCAAGGTCTCCGGTGTCGATTTGTCGAACCCAGCACCCTTGCGTCCACAGGATCCTAATAGAGTTTTGTACTAAATAGTTCAAAATCTCCTTGACCGCCGCCTCTGCGTCTAATTATCATACAAAGCAGTTAAAAAACAACCAGCCGCCCCTGGCGTCGCAAGGAGAGTACGCATGGAACGATACCAAGATAAAAAAGCAGTGGTTATCGGCGGCACGAGCGGCATGGGACTTGCGACAGCGAAGATGCTCCTCGATGGGGGCGCGCGGGTCCTGGTGACGGGTCGCTCGCAGGCGGGCCTTGAATCGGCGCGGCAAGAGCTTGGGAACGACGCCATCGTGGTTTCGAGCGACGCGCGGTCGTTGACCGACATCGACGCCCTCGCCGCTCAGGTGAAGACCGAGTTCGACACCATCGACCTGCTTTTCGTCAACGCCGGGTTCAGCACTCCAACGCCTGTCGCGAACGTGACAGAGGCCATCTACGACGAGATGTTCAACCTCAACGCCAAGGGACCATTTTTCGCGGTCCAGAAGCTCGCGCCGCTGATCAATCGGGGCGGCTCAGTCGTCCTCACGACCTCTGTCGCCAACGTCAAGGGACTCCCCGGACAAGCCACCTACGGCGCCGCCAAGGCTGCGCTGCGATCCTTCGCCCGCGTGCTCGCAGCCGAGCTCCTTCCGCAGGACATCCGCGTCAACGCGGTGTCGCCCGGTCCCATCGACACGGGCATCCTCGAAAAGGTCTTTCCCACGGAGGAGATGCGGGCCCACGTGAGGGGGCACACACTCGGCATCATCCCGATGAAGCGCTTCGGGACTTCGGAGGAGATCGCGAAGGCCGTCCTCTTCCTCGCGTTCGATGCGACCTTCACGACCGGCCTTGAGATTCCGGTCGATGGAGGTTGGTCACAACTCTGAAAGCATCATCGACTGCAAGCTTCGTCGCGGACGGTCTTCAATGTCTCTGCATGGCAGGCTGAATAGGTGCGTGTCCCAAAGGCCCGCTATGCAGCGCCGGAAATCGCACGTGGACGTTCTGCGACGATGGCGACAACGTCCGGATTCATGCCGCAGCAAATTTGAGCTGAAGGTCCGATATGAGGGCGCAAGCAGCCATTCCGACCGGCTAGGTCAAAACAGGCTGATGCCGCGCTCGGCCTGGAAGTGGCGCGTCCATTGCGCCTTGAGATCGGCGGGCCGGCGGCCGTGGCGCAGGTCGAGGAACTCGGCGGCGATGATGCGATCCATCCGAAAATGCCGGAACGTCGAACGCAGCTCGCACCAGCGGCGAGCAGCCGGACGGTCTCTGCATAGCCGATGATCACCGGCCAGATCGTCCGCTCGCTTTTCCGGCCCTGATCGTCGCGGTAGCTTATATGGATTTTGCGGCCGCCGCGGATCCACTGCCGGGTACGCGCGGCATCGATGCCGTCCGGCGCGGTCTCCCTGCCGGGCGGCGCGCCCATGGTCGGGCCGATGGTCGGGTTGGCGATGAAGGGGCGCAAATGCTCGGGAACGGGAGCCGATATCTTGGCGATCAGGTCGCGCGCGGCGGCCGCCAGCACCGCGTCGCCCTTGTCGGCCACCCATTGCGCGTCCAGCACGGCCGCCTCCAGCTCGTCGGGCGTCAGCATCAGCGGCGGCATGTCGAAATCCCCGTCGAGCAGCCGCAGACGCATTGCCTGGAGCGCACGTTGAGGCCGTCAGGGATGGATGTCCTGCCTCAGGTCAGAAGGCGTCATGTCATAGGCATTCCGGAATACGCGGTTGAAGGTCACGAGGTTACGAAACCCGCATGCAAACGCTATGTCGATGATGCGATGCTGCCGAAAGGTCCGGTCACGCAGCATGGCCATGGCTCTCTCCAGCCTCTGTTCGCGGATATGACCTGCGATGCTCAGACCGGCCCGCTCGAAATCCTTTCGCAACTGGCTTGTCGATACACAGACATGGGCGGCAATGGCCTCTTCACCCAGGTGCGGATCGTCCAGACGCTGGGCGATGAAGCTGAGGGCGGATAGCAGACGCCCTCTGCTCGAAGCTCCGAAGCGGACCTTGTCCTTTTCGAGAGAATTGCACTCCATGGATACGGCGGCTGCGATCAGATCGGCAATGTGTTCCGGTGCGAAATGCTTGATGAGCGCGGAAGTGGACTGCTGCTCGATCAGGACATCTACATAAGCGCGCAGCAACACACTCGACGTCGACGGAACTGGCATTGGTTTCATCAGGCGATCTTCGACGCTGGCGCACCGTTGACGGATCCGCTCGCGCCCAGTCTGCACGGCCATGAGTCCGCATCTGCCGCCAGCCACCCTTATCAAGGATGGTTCGCACTGTTCGATCAGAACGGCGCCTCCGGATTGGAGCTCTACGGAACGCCCGGACTGATCAACGCAGACTGGGGATGCTCCCGCATTCGAGAGCAGCACGACATTGTTGGTATTCTGCGCTGCAATATCGTCGGCGGTTCGCGATATCGATTTCACCGTGCCACGAATGGTGCCGACTGAAACCTCACTGGTTAGGGCAATTCTCAGTTCACCCTCAAATGAGGTCTCGGCGACAGGATCGGCTTGCAGATGGACATAGCCCGACGATAGTGAGGAAATCCATTGCTCCTTGCGCAATGCTTCGCCGCCGATGAGATCATCCGATCTGTAGACAATCCTCTCCACGGATTACACAGAGAAAGCAGACGTGCCGCCTGCAATGGCCGCAAGGTCAAATCGGATTTTCATGATTGCCGAAATCCTTTTCTGAGATGGTTGCGGAGGTCTGGCAAATTCTACGGGCAAGTTAGCAAAATTGCAGAGACCGCTCAACTTGCGAATCAAAATTTCGCCAACCGCGCGCCCGCGATTTACGGGCTGCTGAACGCGACAAGCCGTAGTTTTATTTTGGCCTCATTGATCGAATCCGGCTGCAAAGATCGCGAGAAGTGTTGGATTTGACTATGAAATTTGACACTTTTGATGAGATCGAAGCGACGTTCGCATCTATCGTCCTGCAGAATGGTGAATGGGGACTTCATGCGTCGTTTTCTGATTGCAGCAATTTCATTTTCAACGACGACTTCCGCAATAGCAGCCGATGCTGTGCAGCCGACCATGGAATCGCCGACTGTGACGCCGCGGATTTCCGGCTACGGGGAAATTTATCTGGGCGGGCTCAAATACTCGGGCGAGGATGGCACGCTTCGGACGGGGGGCGGCACGGCCCGCGTCAATATTCCTTTTGCGCAACGCTGGAATATCCAGATCGACGGAACCTACGATCGCGTCTGGGACAGCTTCGATCGCATCGACGGGATCGGCGGCGCCGTCCACGCGTACTACCGCGATCCAACCCTCTTCGCAGCAGGCCTGTTCGCGACCATAAAGGATTTCGGCGGCAATATCGAAGGCGTCTATGACTACGCTGGCGGACCCGAGGCTCAGGTCTATTTCGGCAATCTTACCCTTTATGGCCAGGCCTATTACGGCAAGGACCACGTCGGCGATTTCGTGGACGATCTTGACGAATGGGGCGTGCGTGGGATTGCACGCTACTTCGTACAGAAGAATCTGCGGCTCGATGCCGAAATCGCCTACAACGTGACCGACGCAGGACCCGTGGACTTCAATACTGTCGGCATGTCCCTGCAGGCAATGTACCGGTTCGACGCCACGCCCTGGTCGGTGTTCGCGCGGTACCAGTTCGACCGCTTGTCTATCGAGTCCAACGATATCAATACCAACAAATTCCTGATTGGCATCCGCGCCAGTTTTGGCTCGGAATCTCTCTTCGACGAAGACCGCAACGGCGCGACGATGGACACTTACCATCCAAATATCCTGGCAATCTCCGTGAAGTAGTTGGCGATCGAGGAGCCGCGACGATGTCACCAGAGATCGAATGGATCTTCCCGTTGCAGGACCAGGCGCCTGCCAGGAGCCGCGAACCGGCCGCACTTCATGCATGCGCCGTCGATGTTGGAATGCTTTTTGGAAAGTCGGCCTCTACGCGCTCACGTGCAGTGACGCCGCCCGACTATCCCTGACGCGCTGGACGTGATCGATCAGCGCGCGCAGCTTTGGCGCGATCTTGGACGCCTTGCATTCATCTACGCCCAAGACGAAGCGGTTTTACCCGTCAGCCACAGACCTTGTCAGCCGGAGACATAGATGGTTTCCTGAAGTCCGCACCACAGGAGGCGCACCAGATGAGCGATCGACGTCACTCGGGCCTGAAGTTGGCTGCCTTTGCAGGACTTTGTCTGGTGGTTGCGGCCTGCACCACCAGCTCCAGGCGCGATGACGGCTGGCTGACCTCGGATCAGGCGAACGCCGAGAGCAAGCAGATGCAAGCAGACGGCATGATGCCAGTCGCCATCGACTGCTGGTCGGACAAGAGCACCTCACCCCCCGAATACCTGTTGCGCATCAAATGGGCGCCGAATCGCAGGAACATCGTCTGGAGGTGGGATGTCGGCGACGCCGCCTATATGAAACAACGCAAGATCTCCGCCGCCAGTCAAAGGCTGAAGACCATCCAGTTCAAGTCCGACATCAATTCCTACTGCGCGATCTGGCGAAGCGCGTAACGCGGAAACTGGTCGCGAGGATCGGCTTCGTCGGCGGCCCGGGCAAAACCCGAAGCCTCCGACGCATCTCTTGCGAGGATAATGGCGGCTTCAGGCGCCACAGATGCAACTACAAAAGCCGCAGCCGCTGGTCGATGAGCTGGAAAAGCCTGGCATCATCCACCTCGGTGATCACGTGGCAGACCGCCCGCCCCTCGCCGGCGCCGTTCTCGACCGCCCGCGTGAGGCCATACGCGCCCTTGGGATCGCAGTCGACCTCGATCACCGCGTCGACGCCCTTGAACAGGGTAGGGTCGATCAGGAACGCGGTCACGCAGGGGTCATGCAGGCTGGCATCGCCGCTGCCATAGTAGCGCATCATGGCGATGGCGGTCTTCATGATCGGGCTGCTGTCGCGCTCCAGCTGGTCGAACCGCTCCTGCGTCAGCGTTGCATGGCGCGTCACGTCCAGGCCGAACATGGTCATCGGGATGCCCGACGACAAAACGATCTGCGCCGCGTGCGGATCGATCCAGATGTTGAACTCGGCATCGGTCGCGGTGTTGCCCGGATTGAACACGGCGCCGCCCATGAGGACGATGGCCTTGATCTTGGCCGCAATGGAAGGCTCCTTGATCAGCGCCAGCGCGATGTTGGTCAGCGGCCCGATCGGGCAGAGCGTGATCTGGCCGGGCTCGCGCATCACCGTATCAATGATGAAATCGACGGCATGCTGGCGCTCGGCCTCGTGGGTTGCATCGGCCACGCCGAGATCGCCAAGGCCGTCGAGCCCGTGCACCGAGGGCTCCCGCGGATGGCCCGGCATGATCGGGCGGCTGCAGCCGGCATGGACCGGAATATCCTGGCGACCGGCCATGGCGGTGATGCGCAAGGCGTTGCGCGTGGTCAAAGGCAGCGAGACATTGCCGTTGACCGTCGTGATGCCGACGATCTCGATCTCATCGGGCGAGGCAAACGCCAGGAGAAGCGCGATGGCGTCGTCCACGCCGGGGTCGCAATCAACGATAATTCTGCTCTTGGCCATGCCGTCCATTTCCTGTGGTGGTAGAAAAGGCCACCCGATCAGAGGTGGCCCTTGTCGTGAGAGGCGACGTCGCGCCTATTTCAGCAGTTCGTTGGTGTAGTATTTCGAGGCCGGCAGGACTTCCTTGATCTGGTCGGTGTCCTTCAGCGCCTGGGCGATCGGCAGCCAGTTCTTGTCTTCCTGCATCATGTAGCCGGTGTCGCCCTTCATCAGCGCGGCGGTCAGCTTCCAGCCGGAGACGTTGTAGGCGATGCTGCCGCCTTCCGGATAAGCCTTGGTGAACATCTCAGCGGCTTCGTCGGGATGCTCGACGGCCCATTCGGTCGCCTTGATGGTGGCGCGCATCCACTTCCTGGCGACGTCGCCATGAGCCGCCAGATAGTCGGTGGAAGCGGTGTAGGTCCACACCGGCACGTCGGGCGCGCCGGCCGCCTTGCCGACAAGCGCGGTCGGGTCCTTCTTCAGCGTCTCCTGCACCTGCGGCACCAGGTAGTTCTCGGTGTTGGTGGCGATGTCGATCTTGCCGGCGAGCAGCAAATTGGTGTCGGAATCCTGCGCGATGATCAGCTTGACGTCGTCCTCGGTCAGCTTGGCCGCCTTGAGCACGAAAGGCATCATCGCCTTGGTCCAGGAGTCGGTGTAGATGGCGATCGACTTGCCCTTCAGGCTGTCGAGCGAAAGCGGCTCGCCGGGGCGGCCGAACAGGCCCCAATTGTTGCTCTTGGTGTAGAGGCCGATCGAGGTGATCGGAATGCCCTGCGCGGCGCCGAACACCACGTCGGTGGTGGCCTCGAAGCCGATCTCGGCCTGGCCGACGGCCAGCAGCCGCGCCGTGGTCTGCGAGTCCGGCGGGAAGATGACATCGACCTTGATGCCTTCTGCTTCATAAAAACCCTTCTGCTGGCCGACCAGCGTCGGGATCAGCTCGAAGTCGGCGCTCGGCCAGTCGTAGACGAAGCGAACGGTGGTGAGGTCTTCCGCGGCGGCTGGCGCCGCGCCGAAGGCAACACCAAGGGCAAGCAGCCCTACGGTTGCCGAGATCATCCTTGTATAGGTCATATCAACTAACTCCTCCGGTTATCGTTGGTGGTATTTCGAGATGGGTGGCCGGTTCACGCGGTCCGCGCGGGCTTCCACTGCAACCAGGCGGGCGCGGTGGAGCGCGAGCGCCATGGCGTCATCAGCACTTCGAGCCCGAACACCAGCAGGAACGAGCCGACGCCGATGACGGTCAAAAGCAGCATGGCGGCGTAGACGCCGGCCGTGTTCATCTGCGCGTTGGCGGTGAGCAGATAGGTGCCCAGGCCCTGCTTGGACGAGGCCGTCCATTCGCCGATGACAGCGCCAGTCACCGCATAGGTCGCACCGATCTTCAGGCCGGAAAACAGCGGGCCGATGCAGGCCGGCAGCTTGACGATGGCGAAGGTGCGCAAGCTCCCGCCGCCCATCAGGCGCGCGAGGTTCAGCATGTCGCGGTCGACCGACGCCAGGCCGTCCAGCACGTTGACGACGACCGGGAAGAACACGATCCAGGCAACGATGATCAGCTTTGGCGTCAGGCCGAAGCCGAAGACGATGACCAGCGGTGCCGCGATGGCGACGATCGGCACGGCCTGCGAGATGATCAAAGCGGGCATGACGAGGCGCTGCACCACGCGGATCTGCCCCATCGCCAGAGCGAGCAGGAAGCCGATGAGCGCGCCGAGCAGATAGCCGATCGCGGTTTCATAGAGCGTCTGGCCGGTCAGCACCGAAAGGCGAGGCCAGTTATCGAACAGCGTCGAGAAGGCAAGTGCGGGCGGCGGAATGACATAGGGCGGCAGCCCGGTGACCCATACCAGCACCTGCCACGAGGACAGGATCAGCACCATGGCCACGACCCAGATCATGAACGGCCCCGCCGCCGCTCCAAACCGTGTGTTCATTTCGGTGACCTTCCTGCGATCAGTGGTAGAGGTGCTTCATGATCTGCCGCTTCAGGCCGACGAAGGTGTCGGTCGTCAGCACTTCCAGCGGCCGCGGCCTCGGCAGGTCGACGGTCAGGATCTCGGCGATGCGGCCGGGGCGTGGCGTCATCACCACGATGCGGTCGGCGAGATAGATCGCCTCGTCGACGTCGTGGGTGACGAACAGGATGGTGCGCTTGAGGTCGCGCCAGAGCTGCAGCAGCCATTGCTGCATGCCAAGGCGCGTCTGCGCGTCGAGCGCGCCGAACGGCTCGTCCAGCAGCATCACCTGCCGTCCCGCCGCGATGGTGCGCATCATGGCGACGCGCTGGCGCATGCCGCCCGACAGCGCGTGCGGATAGTGATTGAGGAAGTCGCCAAGCCCGTATCGCGTCGCCAGCTCGGCCGCCTGTTCCTGGTCTCTGGCCGTGGCGCCGCGCGTCAATGACGCCGCGAGCGTGATGTTGCCGAGCACGGTGCGCCACGGCAGCATCAGATCCTTCTGCAGCATGTAGCCGACCTGGCCGGGACGGCTGCTGACGTCCTGGCCGTCGAGCACG
This sequence comes from Mesorhizobium carmichaelinearum, assembly GCA_943370265.1. Taxonomy (GTDB): domain Bacteria; phylum Pseudomonadota; class Alphaproteobacteria; order Rhizobiales; family Rhizobiaceae; genus Mesorhizobium; species Mesorhizobium carmichaelinearum_A. The sequence continues at coordinate 298,652 of CALRQH020000004.1, read as the reverse complement.
ATCTTGCCGGAGCTCGCCTGCAGCAGTCCCGAAACGACGTTGAACAGCGTGCTCTTGCCGCAACCAGAGGCGCCGAGGATGCAGACGAATTCGCCATCGGCGATATCGAGGCTGACATCGCTCAAGGCGGTCACCGACCCGAAACTGACATTGAGTTTCTCGATCGACAGTTTGGTCACGGCTGATGTTCGCAATCCTGTAGCCTCCTCGCCGACAGCGCCCGGCTCAGGCGTTTGTCGCATTCAGAAATCCCTTCGATGCAGGCAAGCGCTGTCTCGAAAAGCATAAATCCCTCAAGGCACACCCGACCTTCCCCGGATGTGCCTGGCAACCAGCAGAAGCCATCCGACCCATGTCAAAATGGCGTAGGGCTTGCGTAGGTAAACGTTTACCTAGATGCTAATATTGCGGTTGTCAATCGCGCGGCAAAGGCTGTCGATCGCACGACCTGTTTCTCGAAATCGGTATCCGTGCTAATCGCGGGCCGACGTTGCGATGGCGGCTGGAGACAGGCTGTCGCTGGTCGAAGTGGCGAGGGAATGTGGCAACGACGATCAAGGATATCGCCCGGCGGGCCGGTGTATCGACCGCAACGGTTTCGAAGGTCCTCAACCGGAAGGACCGGTTCATAAGCGAGGAGACCCGCGAAAAGATCCGGTCCCTGGTCAAGGAACTCAACTACACGCCGAACTCCATCGCCCGCTCGCTGATCACCCGCAGTTCGCGCGTCATCGGCATCATCGTGCCGGACATCCTCAACGCCTATTTCACCGAGCTTGTCCGCGCCTGCGACGAGGCGGCGCGCGAGCGTGGCTATTCGACGATCCTGTGCAATTCCGACAGCGACCCCGAAAAGGAGGCGTCGCACCTGACCTTCCTCGCCAGCCACGGCGTCGATGGCATCGTGCTCGCCGCCAGCGACCTGATCCCGGATGCCGGGCTTCTGGAGCGGCTCCGCATCCCGCTGGTGTCGATGGACCGGGAAGTTCCCGACCTCGATTGCCTGGCCGCGCGCATCGACACCGATTACGAGACGGGAGCCTTCCTGTCGGCGAGCCATCTGATCGCGAATGGCCACACCCGCATCGCCTTTGTCAGCGGCAATCCGCTGGCCTCGAACACAAGGATCAGGCGGGCGGGGTTCGAGCGGGCGCATCGCGAGGCCGGCCTGCCGGTAGATCCCGACCTGATCGAGTGCGGCGCCTTCAATCATCGGTTCGGACTGCTGGCGACACGAACCCTGCTCGACCGCACCAGCTTCTCCGCCATGTGCTGCATGAGCGACATGCTGGCGATGGGGGCCACGGTCGCGCTGCGCGAACGCGGCTTGAGCGTTCCCGAAGACTGCGCGGTGATGGGCTTCGACAACATCTACATCGCACCGCTTCTCGTGCGGCCCCTGTCGACGATAGAACGGCGCATCTCGGAGGCCGGCTACCTGGCGATCGGCGCGCTCATCGATTTCCTGGATGATCCCGTGCATCCGCGCCGCATGGTGCTCATGGAACCGACCGTGATCCTGCGGGAGACAACGTAACCAGGCAGCCGCCGGCCGGTCTGCCGAGCGTGACCGACTTGCGTCAGAACAGGCTGGCGCCGCGCTCGGCCTCGAAGTGGCGCGTCCATTGCGCCCTGAGATCGGCGGGCCGGCGGCCGTGGCGCTCGTCCAGGAATTCGGCGGCGATGATGCGGTCCATCCGAAAATGCCGGAACGTCGAGCGCAGCTCGCACCAGGCGGCGAGCAGCCGGACGGTCTCGGCATAGCCGATGATCACCGGCCAGATCGTGCGCGAACTCTCCCTGCCCCGGTCGTCGCGGTAGCTTATATGGATTTTGCGGCCGCCGCGGATCCACTGCCGGGTGCGCGCGACATCGATGCCGTCCGGCGCGGTCTCCCTGCCGGGCGGCGCGCCCATGGTCGGGCCGATGGTCGGATTGGCGATGAAGGGGCGCAGATGTTTGGGAACGGCCGCCGATATCTTGGCGATCAGGTCGCGCGCGGCCGCCGCCAGGACCGCGTCGCCCTTGTCGGCCACCCATTGCGCGCCCAGCACGGCCGCCTCCAGCTCGTCGGGCGTCAGCATCAGCGGCGGCATGTCGAAATCCCGGTCGAGCACGTAGCCCAGCCCCGCCGCGCCCTCGATCGGCACACGCTGCGCCATCAGGTCAGCGATGTCCCGGTACACCGAGCGCTTCGACACTTCGAGCTCCTCGGCCAGCTGGCCGGCCGTTACCGGGCGGCTCGAGCGCCGCATGATCTGGATGATCTGGAACAGTCGATCGGCGCGGCGCATCGCATCCTCCTGTTGCCACTATGCTGGCAGCAGCCCCGGTTTACCAGTCGGTCACGGGCCCGGTCGCGGGCTTCAGCCAACAAGGGAAGACCATCATGAACTTCGTCTCGATCCGCATCATCACCACCGACGTCCAGCGCCTGGCGCGCTTCTACGAGGAGATCACCGGCATGGCCGTGACGATGTACACGCCCGACTTCGGCGAGCTCGTGACATCGGCCTGCACGCTGGCGATCGGCAGCACGCGCACCCTGCAGCTGTTCGGCGGCGACATTGCCCGGCCGGCCGACAACCACACCGCCATCCTCGAATTCCGCGTCGGCGATGTCGATGCCGAATTCAACCGGCTGTCGGGCGCCCTCGCCGGCGCCGTCGTGCAGGAGCCGACCACCATGCCCTGGGGCAATCGCTCGCTCCTGTTCCGCGACCCCGACGGCAATCTGGTCAACTTCTTCACGCCGGTCACCGCCGAGGCAATCCGGAAATTCGACAGGCAGGGAGCGTAGAGCAATGCCAGGAAAAATTGTGAAACGGTTTTCCGGCTGGAATTGCGCCAAAGCAAGAGATAGTGGTTCGTCGTTTCCGCCAAACGCGGAGCCGCTCGAGGCCGCTGCGGCGATTCACGCAGCCCAGCCACCACATCGCGCTCCATCAAGCAACGCCGACCAAGATTAAGATTAACTTTCTAATATTCTAATATAATCTGGCGCCATTGACTTTCCACAAGGACATGTTTTCAGTCCACACGGTCGATTCAACTATTTTTGTCAGCCATTTACTGCCTTGAGGATGCAACCGCGAACATGCCAGCCATGATCGCGGCCCCTGGTCAGACTGTGGATGATCCGGGGGCGGCAGATGAGGCGCACGCGGCGCACGAACGCGAAAACCACGATTGCGCGGTTCCCGGCATGGCTGGGCCTGCTGCTCCTGTTTTGTGCCGGCGCGCTCTGGCCGGCCGCGGCTCTCGGCGCGTCCCTCACAGCAACAATCCAGGTTGCAAAAGACAGGATCGGGATTGGTCAGAACTCGGATGTGACCATCACCTTCTCGGAAGCGATAATTGGCTTTAGCCTGGCCAATATGACGACCGACAATGGTACGCTGTCGAATCTCGCCACCTCGGACAATCAGACCTGGACCACAAGACTTACGCCTGTCGCGGGCATAACCTTCGCCAACAACAAGATCGCCTTGGACTTTTCCGGCATAACGGGCTCCCCCTCCGGCGATACCGGAACTGGAACCGTCTTCTCCAACAATTATGCGATCGATGCCCAGCGCCCCATGGCAACCATCGTGATGGCCAACCCCACTGTTGTCGCTGGCGGTACATCGCTTGTAACAATCACCTTTTCAGAAGCGGTAACCGGCTTTGACAACGCCGTCCTGTCTGTCCCGAATGGTACTCTGTCGGCAGTGTCGTCGTCCGATGGCGGCGTGACATGGACAGCGACATTCACACCGGCGGCAAACGTTCGCGATACGACCAATGTGATCAGCCTGAATATGTCCGGCGTGGCGGACTTGGCTGGCAACACCGGCACCGGGATCGCCAATTCCAGCAATTTTACAATCGATACCGTGCGGCCAACTGCAACCATTGTTGTCGCCAACCCGTTTATTAGTCTCGCCCCAGGATACTCGGATGTGACAATCACGTTCTCGGAGGCGGTGTCGGGCTTTTCGAATGCTGGCCTGACCGTCCCGAGCGGGAGCCTGTCAACGGTGGCTTCTTCGGATGGTGGCATCACCTGGACGGCAACATTTACCCCCACGGCCAACACCACCCAATCATCCAATGTGATCACCCTGGACATGACCGGCGTGCAAAATGTGGCCGGAAATACCGGCAGCGGGACTGCCAGCTCAAACAATTATAGGGTCGACACCGTGCTGCCGACCGCAACGGTCGTGGTGGCCAACCCGGCGCTCGTTACTAACGGCGCATCGCTCGTCACGATCACCTTTTCGGAGCCGGTGACCGGTGTCAGCAACGCCAATTTGAGCATTTCCAATGGAACTCTGTCGGCCCTGTCGTCCGGCGACGGCGGCGTTACATGGACCGCCACCTTCACAGCTGGTGCGGGATCGTCCGCGAACAATGTGATCATGTTGGACATGACCGGCGTGAAGGACGCCGCCGGCAATTCCTCGACCGGAACAGTCACTTCGAATAACTACACGATCAACGCCCCCGCCATGACCCTGCCGGCCTCGCTTCCCGATGGCGCAAGCGGGCGAGCGTATTCGCGGACGCTGGCGGTCACGGGAGGCACGGCGCCCTACACGTTCAGCATCGTCACAGGGTCTCTGCCCACCGGATTGAAGCTGGACGCGCGGACCGGCGACGTGACGGGGACGCCCAGCAGCGTTGGCTCCTTCAGTTTCACGGTCGAGGCGAAGGATGCGAACCACTTCACTGTCTCGCAAGCCTATACGGTGAACGTGGTCGCGCCGACGATCGGCATCGATCCGAGCTCCATTGCCGGCGGCATGGTCGGCACGGCTTACAGCCAGACCTTCACGTTCAGCGGCGGCACCGCACCCTACGGCAACTATGCCGCAACCGGGCTGCCGGCCGGTTTGTCCATCACCGCCAGCACAGCGAACTCCATGACGGTGAGCGGGACACCAGGCGTCGCCGGTAGTTTCAACATCACCATCGGCGGCACCGACAGCACCGCCGGCGGCACCTACCAAGCGAACAAGACATACACCTTGACCGTGTCGTTGCCGACCCCGGTTGCCGTGTCGCGACACATCAGCGTCGAGGCCGGCAAACAGATTGTCGTCGACCTGACCGAGGGCGCCACCAATGGCCCGTTTGTCTCCGCGGCGCTGATCTCGGCTTTGCCGGCATCCGCTGGGCCGGCCTCGATCTCCGGCACACAGCTCACATTCGCGCCCGAGATCACCTTCGAAGGCGAAGCGACGGTCGTTTTCACCTTGAGCAATGCCTTCGCCACCTCCGCCCAGACAGCGATCTATTTCGACGTGAAGGGCCGTCCCGACCCGTCCAGGGACGCCGAAGTCATTGGCCTGCTGACGGCACAGGCAGACAGCGCCAGGCGTTTTGCCGACAGCCAGACGCAGAATTTCAATTCGCGTCTTGAGCAGTTGCACGATGAGGGCGACCGCCGCCGCAACAGCGTGGCGGTCCGGCTGGGCTATTCCGGCAATGATCGGAAGGACGAGGCCGAGCAACGGTTCGAGGACCTTCTGGGCCAGGATCCAGCCCAGGCCGGTGGCGTCCCCGGATTTGCGATGCACAACTATGCGTCCGACGACAGGAAGGGCGAACAGCCCGCAGTCGATGCAGACCTCGGCAAGCTCGCCGTATGGACGGGCGGTTTCGTCAATTTCGGCAAGCGCGACGACGGCAAATTGAGCCTGGACTACACCACCGCGGGTGTCAGCGGCGGCTTTGACTACCGCTTCTCGAAATCGCTGGTGGCGGGTTTCGGCTTTGGCTACGGCCGCGACGCAACCGACATCGGATCGAACGGAACCGAAAGCCGCGCGCACGCCTATAGCGGCGCTGTCTATGCAAGCTATTCACCGCTCAAGGCGACCTTCATCGACGCGCTCATTGGCGGCAGCTGGCTCGATTTCTCCAGCGTCCGCTACGAGACGCCAACCGGCAATTTCGCGACGGGCGACCGCACCGGCAGCCAAATCTTCGGCTCCGTAACCGCCAGCTATGAAAAACGCGACGATAGCTGGCTCGTTTCGCCCTATGGCAGGCTGGATTTCTCAAGGTCGTGGCTCGCCAGCTATACCGAAAGCGGCAGCGATGCCTATATCCTGAAATACGGAAGCCAGACGGTCGACACGCTTTCCGGCGTTGCCGGGCTTCGGCTTGAATATGCGATCCCGACCGACTGGGGCATTGTGAAGCCGGGAGCGCGCGTTGAATACACCCATGATTTCGCGGGTTCGAGCCAGGTCAGCCTCGACTATGCCGACATGGATGTCCTGCGCTACGGCTACCAGACCGACAGCGGCGGCAGCGACTACGTCACGCTTGGAGCATCGCTGGATGCGTCGCTGAATAGCAACTGGACGGCCAGGTTCGACTACCGCACGGCTGTCGGCGGCGTCGGCCAGAGCCATGCCTTTGGCCTCAAGGCCGGAAAGAATTTCTAGAGCGTGGTGATCTGGCCATCTGGTCGTCACCACGGCCTGGGGGCAGCCGTCCATCGATGCCGCAAAACTAAATTCGCTCCGCCGCGACGGATCAGCCGCCATCAACCGTTCAACCTTGCAACAAGCCAACCTTGCAGGGATTGCACCCATGGCGATACCTCCAAATGCCGACCAGGCCATCGCGCTCAATCGCTTCGGGCTGGGCGCACGCGCCGATGACACGGCGCCTTCCGACCCCAGGCAATGGCTGCTCGGCCAGATCAGCCAATATGAGACGGCGCCGGCCGCCTTTGCCTCGGCGGACAGTTCCGCCCAGATCCTGTCGCAATATCGGGAAGATCGTGCCGACCTGAAGGCTGACGCAAAGGACGACGATGCCGACGCCAAGGCGGCGGCTATGAAGGCGCTGCGCCAGAAGGGCCAGGAGCTGTACCGCGCTGAGGTCGCCATGCGCGTTGCCGCGGCACTGACGACCCCTACCCCGTTCCTCGAGCGTCTCGTTCATTTCTGGGCGAACCATTTCGCTGTTTCCGCCGACAAGCCGCAGGTGACGATCCTGGCCGGCGCCTTCGAACGCGAAGCGATCCGGCCGCATGTGCTCGGACGTTTCGAGGACATGCTGATGGCCGTCGAGCGCCATCCCGCCATGCTGTTCTTCCTTGACCAGGCGCGCTCGGCCGGGCCGAACAGCAAGCTGGCTGATCGCGTCGAGCGCAACGGCAACAAGCGCAAGATCGGCATCAACGAGAACCTTGCCCGCGAGATCATGGAACTGCACACGCTGGGCGTTCGCACCGGCTACACGCAGGCTGACGTCACACAATTCGCGCTGGCGCTGAGCGGCTGGAGCATCGGCGGCCTCAATGCCAGGACGGAAGGCGACGAGACCGCCGGCTTCAAGTTCCGGCCGCCCCTGCACGAGCCGGGACCGAAGACCATCATCGGCAAGACCTATCCGCAGCAGGGCGAAGGCCAGGCGCGCGCGGTGCTGCACGATCTGGCGTCGTCGGACGCTACCGCGCTGCATCTGGCGACCAAGCTCGCCCGCCACTTCATCGCCGACGATCCGCCCGCCGAGGCGGTTGCAGCCCTGCAGGCCGCCTTCATCTCGTCGCGCGGCGACCTGCCGACGGTCTATCACACGCTGATCGACCTCAAGGCGGCGTGGACGCCGCAGCCGGTGAAATTCAAGACGCCGTGGGAATGGACGGTGTCGGCTTTGCGCGGGCTTGGCATCACCACGGTCGCCGACATGCCGGTGGCGCCGATGCTGAACCAGCTGGGACAGCCTGTGTGGCGGCCGCGCTCGCCCGCCGGCTATGACGACATCGCCGCCAGTTGGGCGGCACCGGACGCGCTGGTGCGCCGGGTCGAGGTCGCGCAGCGGCTGACCCGCAAACTCGACCTCGATCCGCGCCAGCTCGCGCCACGCATCCTGCCTGCCGTCAGCACGATGACCGCCACCGAGGTCGGCCGCGCGGAATCGCTGCGCACCGGCCTCGCACTGCTGATTGTCTCTCCCGACTTCCAACGGAGATAGGACCATGATCCACCGCCGCCAGTTCCTCCGCTTCGCCGCCGCCGGCGCCGGATCGCTGTTGCTTGCCCCGCACATCGTCTTCGCCAATGTCGCGACCGAGCGGCGCTTCGTCTTCATCATCCAGCGCGGCGCGGCCGATGGGTTGAACACCGTCGTCCCCTATGCCGACCCCGCCTATGCCGGGCTGCGCGGCGACCTCGCCATCGATCCCGCCACCGCGCTGAAGCTCGACGGCACTTTCGCGCTGCATCCCTCGCTGGCCGAGCTTGCCAAGATGTATTCGGCAAGGCAGGCGCTGTTCGTGCAGGCGGTCGCCTCGCCCTACCGCGACCGCTCGCATTTCGACGGCCAGAACGTGCTGGAAACCGGCGGCGTCAATCCCTACCAGCTCAAGGATGGCTGGCTGAACCGGCTGGTCTCGCTGATGCCCAAATCGAAGGGCGAGGCGATCGCCTTCGCGCCGACCATCCCGCTGGCGCTGCGCGGCGGCGCCGAGGTCACCTCCTATGCGCCCTCCAACCTCAAGGACGCCGACGACGACCTCCTGACGCGCGTCAGCACGCTCTACGACGCCGACCCGCAATTGCACGCGCTGTGGAGCGAGGCGATGCAGGCGCGCGGCCTTGCCGACCAGCAGAAGGCCGGCCAGAGCCCGCAGGATGTCGGCCGCACGGCGGCGACCTTCCTTGGCCGCGCCGACGGGCCGCGCATCGCCATGATCGAGACCAATGGCTGGGACACGCACAGCGCCCAGGCCGGCCGTCTCGGCAACCAGCTGCGCGGCCTGGATGCGCTGATCGCGGCACTGCGCGACGGCCTTGGCGACAATTGGAACCAGACGACGGTGTTCGTGGCCACCGAGTTCGGCCGCACCGCCGCCGCCAACGGCACGCAAGGCACCGACCACGGCACGGCGTCGGCCGCCATGGTGATCGGCGGCGCCGTCAAGGGCGGCCGCATCCTCTCCGACTGGCCGGGCCTTTCGGCGAAGGCGCTCTATGAAGGCCGCGACCTCGCGCCCACCCTTGACCTCGACGCGCTCATCGCCACCGTCGCCGCCGAGAGCCTGCACCTCGACCCGGAACTGACCATGCGCACGCTGTTTCCCGACCGGCCTTTCAACAAGGCGCTCAGCGGGTTGATATCAGCGTGAGCGCCGCGAGGCCCCCGACCGTCGTCGGTGGCCGCTGTCAAAGGCGGACATTGGCGCTGGGCTTTGCACTGGGTATGATGCTCTCCAATGCGATATGAACAGGTACATGCGGTTTGGGATTATTACGACGGGGTTCGGACCGGCCTAGCCGATTTGGACGGCGCTCCCCACTATTTCGCTTCTCAATTTGAAGACGCGGATGATGAGTACTCTGAAAATTTCAAGCTCTATCCCGTTGGGCCTGAGTTCATGCGACGCGCGATGCGCAATTGGGACATCTATCGGGCCTGGGAACGCAAATTTCATAGCGGCGACGCTAAAATTGAAACCCATCCGGGCCACGGCGGCGTCGACGCCGAATATGACGAATTGAAGTTCTGGCTCAACGATCAGATAGCGCGACTTCAGGAACTGCCGACCCTGTATGGGGCAAAATTCCGCGCACTGCCCGGTCAAGACGGTCTTCCCAGGGGAGTGCTCCGCGAGCTTGAAGTAGCGTGGTCGCCTTCGCCTGCTTAGGGGTATCTAGCATCCGCTGCTGACCCGCCGCGAGCTTGAAAATCGTCAAGCTGGTCCTCAAGGGGCATTCCAACCTCTCGCTCGCCGCCGTCCTTTCGCTGTCACCCAACACGGTAAAAGTCCATCGCCGCCAGATCTATTCGAAGCTCGCAATATCGAGCCAGGCGGAACTGTTCCGGCTGTTTTTTTGGCCTAGCTCAAAACGCAATCGGATGGCCGCCGCCAATGGCCGAGTTGGGCGGAAACTGGATACTTCATAAGTCGGGAAAGTACGCTGCAAGTGCGGTCTCGCTTACACCGTCCGACCCTCGCCACCAGATTGCTGGATAGCCCCAATCGTTGAAGTGCTGGCCCGTGTGCTCGCGCTTATAGTCAAGCGTGAACTCTCCGAAATACCCGCTTCTGTTCCTTGGCTGAAGCACGCCGCAAACGGCGAGGATTTCGATCAGGATCCGCCGCTCTGCCTTGGAAGACTTGAAAATGCCTGCCAACGCTTTCTCAAGACTGCTGGCAGTCGCGTCAGGCTCCATGGAACGCGCCGTCCTTAATATCTGATGCATCAGTTGTATGTCGGCGATCGCAGGTTGTTGACGCGCTTCCGCTCGGAAAAGAGATAGGTCGAGCCAGGCGTAAACTGGATTGTCATGGCGCACGCCACCCCATCTATGGCGCTCGAAGTTCAGCGGGTTTAAGTCGAATTGGGCAGGCTTCTGGAATTCGTAGAAACCGCACCAATTGCATCGTCGCGCGCCGGAAGGAACGATCGTGGCTGGCGTCGTGGCAATGTCGTGCCGAGGAAAGTTCAAGGCAAAGGCATAGCTGCCGAGTGCCGATCTTAAATCCAATCGCCGACTGCCAAGGCTTGCCAGGAAGGAATTGGACAAAGCTGTCAGGTCTGCTCGCTCGCACTCCTCGATCAATCGTGAAACGACTTGATCGTGTGACAACTCGACAGGGTCGAACATGTACCCCATTTGCTTGGCGTAAGCGAAATCGTCGGGGGATACGCACCTGTCTGCATCCCGTATCCAACCGTCCTTCCAGAACGCCCCGAAGAGGATTTCCCTTGCCCGTTTATCGTGCATTGCCCGCTCATCCGTTGCCACGCAAATCGCATACAGACCCTAGAGCATCGGATACCGAAACGGGACCTGGTTTTCCGATTCCCGAACAACGAGATAGAGCGGCGGCCTGACTCACTGTGAGAGGCCGCCGCCCTCGCCTTACTCGGCGAAATCCATCTCCGGCGGCGCAACCTGGAAGAAGCTGGTCACGTAGCCGAGACAGACGATGCCGATGGCCAGCGAGACGAGGCCGAGCACCTTGGCGTTCCCGTCGAGATTCCACTGCAGGAAGAGATCGCAGACCGCCGCCAGTGCCGGGATGATCAGCCCGATAAGTACACCCAGCGGACGGACCTGCTGGTCCCGCTTGAGATAGAGCGCGATCATCGAGATGGGCATTTGCCAGCGGCAGGGATCGAACCCGCACCCCGGAGCTTTGTCGGCTCGGGATCGCTGCAGCGATACGTCTACCAATTCCGTCACGCTGGCCCCCCGCCCAATAAAGCACCGATAAGTCAAACGCCAGTAGATGGGACTTTCACCATGGTGTTGACCTGGTCGAGCGTCAGGGACATCAGCACGACCCCTGACATGCCAAGCGGCGGCATGACCATTCGGTCGGCAAAGGGAGATGGCGCGTATCAAAACGACAGGAAAGTATTGGTCGGGTGGACAGACAGTGGTGGCGGCTGTTTGAATTGCCGCCTAAGTTCTTGTCACTGCAGAGAGCGGCAAACGCGGCCTGCGGGGATGAGGTGCAGCAACCGGTCACAGGGCCGGACCCGCGCCGGGAGGAACGACAATGAATCCGGACCTTGGAAGACGTCGCCATCAGACGTGGAGAATCGTTCAAGGCCTGGGCCCACGGCTATCCCTTCCACACCGCGCGGTGGCACTTCCACCCCGAATATGAGCTGCATCTGGTCGTCGCCACCACCGGCCACTATTTCGTCGGCGACCTCATCGGCGAGTTCGAGCCGGGCAATCTCGTGCTCACCGGCCCCAACCTGCCACACAATTGGGTGATCGACGTGCCGGCCGGCGAAACCGTGCCGCTGCGCGGCCGCGTCGTCCAGTTCTCCGAAGAATTCATCGCCGACGCGACCGCCGCGCTCCCCGAACTTGCTACAGAAAGCGGGACGGGCGATCCGCGATTGAGCAGGCGACCACCAAGACGCTTTCCAGGCCCGCGGAGCTTACGATTTTGTAAGGTCCCGGCAATCTGGCCTTAAACCACGCCGTCTAGCTTCAACATCCTCTGAGCGGCCGTGCCGACGACCCAAGGCCGCGATGGGTATCTGACGGGTGGCGCGGAGTACGCGACGCTGCTCGAAGCATCTAATCCAAAGGTGGAATATCGTCCTGGGAGACCCTATGCTCGGACGAGAGGATTGAGCAGTGGCACGGCTCGACGATCCGCCGCTGCGGAAAGGTCAAACGCCCATGGCGCTCAGCCGACGCGAACTGATGCTTTACGGTGCCGGAGGGCTGGTCTCTGCTGGCTTCTCGACCGGCGTCGCCGCCAAGGTCCCTGCGCCCCTATCCACAGCCAGCGGCCCTCCGCTAACAAGCAGGGCCGACTACATCCAATGGATGCAGAAGAACCGTGGTGAGACGGCCGACTTCCTCGGCCAGCGCTGGGACCGTTTCGAACAATTGATAGTCCATAAGGACGTGTGGGACGATCGCAACAAGCGCGCCTATTTGCTGACCCCACGCGAGCGCTTCGTCACCAAGGCGAACATCGCGCGCGCCTATGAATGGCACTATCTCGACATCGGCTATGGCGTGACCATCACCGGCCCGCACACCGTTGCTCGCATGACCAATTCCATCGACGTGCGCCAAGGGGACAAAGTGCTGGAGATCGGCACCGGCTCGGGATACCAGTCCGCCTATCTGTCCTATCTCACCGACAAGGTCTATTCGATCGAGATCATCACGCCGCTGGCCGCCCGCACGCGCGGCATCTATGACGGGCTCATCGCCGACGGCTACACGGAATACAAGCACATCTCGACCCGCACCGGCGATGGCTACTACGGCCTAAAGGAAGAGGCGCCGTTCGACAGGATCATCGTGACCTGCGGCATCGACCACATTCCGCCACCCCTGCTGCAGCAGTTGCGGCCCAACGGCATGATGGTCATCCCTGTTGGACCGCCGGGCGCCCAGCATGTGTTGAAGGTCACCAAGAAACAGGCCGCGGATGGCAGCATCGCCGTTGCACGTTCGGACATATATCAGGGAGGGACCTTGTCCTTCGTGCCGCTGACCAAGCTCGGCGACGCCGGCATCAGCGGCACCCACAACGGCGATTGATACAATCGCCGGTGCCGATTGTGCGTTGGCCGCCGGCTTCGGTGTCAGGTAACGGCAAATTGTACAAGACCGCAGACCGCCGTGCTGGCCCTCGCCACAAACCAGGCATATCAGCGACTTGACCGGTATCGACCCTGGCGGTTCGCGCGCTTGACAAGGATGGGTGGTCGAACGCTTTATCGTTTGTTGCCGAGGCCGCCCGACCATGCACGAAACCAGCATCTTCGACGGAGTCGTCGTGGTAGGCGCAGGCGCGGCGGGCCTTGCCGTGACGCATGCGCTGCTGCGGGCGGGGCTGGCCGTTCAGCTGCTGGAGCAGGAGCAGCACATCGGCGAGCCATGGCGGCGGCGTCACAAGAACCTCTCCCTGAACACGCATCGCTCGCTCTCCACGCTTCCGGGGGTGGAATACCCTGTGGGCACGCCCGCCTTTCCGAACAAATCTCTGGTTGTCGATCACCTCGACCAGTTCCGCAACCATCACCGGCTGCCGATCGAATTTGGCGTCTGCATCGACGAGATCACGTTCGCCGGCGGCCACTGGACCGTTGCCACCAACATGGGAACGCGGACCGCCGCCCATGTCGTCATCGCCACCGGCCGCGACCGCACCCCCCACATCCCAAAGTGGAAAGGCATGGCGGAATTTCCCGGCCAGATCATCCATTCGGCCGATTTCGGCGATGCCGCTGACTACGCCGACAAGAAGGTTCTGGTGGTGGGCGCCGGCAATTCGGGCTTCGACGTGCTCAACCATCTGGGCGGCATCGAGACCTCAGCCATCTGGCTGTCGGCGCGGCACGGGCCGACGTTGCTGCCCAAGCGCATCTTCAACATCCCGGTTCACCTGATGTCGCCCTATGTCGCGCGCCTGCCGGTGGGCCTCGCCGACGCGCTGCTGCGGGCGATCCAGCGCATCGCCTTCGGCGACCTCAAGCGGTTCAACCTGCCGGCCGCCCTCGCCGGCGGCGCCAGCCGCCTTGCCGGCGACTATGTGGCGATCGCGTCCGATGATGGTGCCGTCGACGCCATCAAGGCCGGCAAGATCAAGGTGGTGGGGGAGATCGGCCAGTTCACCCGTGACGGCGTTATCCTCGCCGATGGCGAACATATCCGCCCCGACATCGTCATCGCCGCAACCGGCTATCGCACCGGCCTCGAACGGATGGTCGGCAAGCTCGGCGTGCTCGATGCCAAGGGCTATCCGCTTTTCAACGGCGCCGGCAACGATCAGCGCCTGCCGGGCCTGTGGTTCACAGGCATGCGGCCGAGCATCCGCGGCTGCTTCGCCAATGCGCGGCTGCAGGCCCGCGCCATCGCGGCGGCGATCACGGCTGGCTGACGGAACCATCCGCCGGGCGCTCAATCGTCGCGGATCACCAGGCGTATGTGCCATTCACGCCAATGCGTCGGCTCGACGCCGATCGGCTCTCCGGTCACGGCATGCACCCAGCCGGCCCGGAGAGCCGGCAAGGAAAACGCAATGGTGTCAGCTTGCCGGAACTGGTCACGGCCACTTGTACAAGCCGATCCGGCGGCGCGCTGTTGCGCTGAAATAGCGCGATGCCGCGGTTGTGACGACAGGTCCTGGTGCCCGGAAACGGCCTCGCCGGCGGGCCGGCGGCGGCCGACAAACCCGGGCGGGAGCGGCAATAGCCAGAGCGGCGAACGCCTATCCCCCGCCACGGCAAGCCGTCTCGCAAGCCGGCTAAGTTCCCTCTTTGGCTCAGGATAATGTCGCTTTTATACCAATGGGGGGTGGTACGATTCCAACACTAACGTTCAGACCGATCTTTTCGTATTCGGGCGATGGGGGTCGCCGTGAATCGAATTCAATACCGCATTCTTGAGTCTTTCTGTTCCCATTCCCCATATGCTGGAAAGTGCCAACGCGTTGCCCCGGGCATGGCGGAGGTCGGATGGCCAGCGCAGCCTGTCGGGCCGCGTCATGACTGATCCTCGACCGTACCGGAACGAGCTGTTGCGGCGGATGATGCCAGACGATCTGGCGATGATAGAACCTTATATGACGCGCCGCAACCTGCCGTTGCGGGCCATGCTCGTCACCCCCGACATGCCGATCGAGGCCGTCCATTTCATGGAGCACGGCATAGCCGCCGTGATTGCCAGGACAGCGAGCGGACATGGCGCGGAGGTGGGTTTCATCGGCTTCGAAGGCATGACCGGGGCTTCGCTGGTGATGGGGGACGACCGCGCGGCGCACGCATGCTCGATGCTGTTTGAAGGCGAAGCCATCCGCATCGACGCCACCCATTTCAATGCCGCGCTGGCGGCAAGCCCGACCTTGCGCCTCTACCTGCTGCGCTTCGTCAACTACATGCAGACCCAGACCGGCTGCACCGCGCTCGCCAATGCCCAGCTGAAGCTCGAGGAACGCCTGGCCCGCTGGCTGCTCATGTGCGACGACAGGCTGCTCGACGAACGCATGGCCATCACGCATGAATTCCTTGCCAGCATGCTTGGCGTGAGACGGCCTGGCGTCACCATCACCCTGCAGCTGCTGGAGGGCCGCTCGCTCATCCGCTCGCGCCGGGGCGAGGTCATCATCCGCGACCGCGCCGGGCTCATCGAACTGGCCAATGGCAGCTATGGCGAGGCGGAAGCCGAATATGCCAGGCTGATTGGCGAGGTCTGCGCTGCCCAGGCGTGATCCCGAAAAGCACAATCCAGGCAAGGTGCACCGGGGCGCTCATGGCATATCGCAAAATCTGGGCCGGGTTCGCATCAGTCGCAATCTGTGCATGGTGTATCTTCGCGCGGGGGCGTAGTCCTTGCGCGGAGTCCGGCATGGGCAGGCGAGTCAACAAACACTTCGTCTTGAGCGTGGTGCCGGGCTTATAGGCTCTGCTGAGTTCCGTTTGCCTCGGTCCCGGCCGATGGCGAGCAGATGATCAACGAGGCGACAAACGCCGCCAAAGTCCGGGAAGATAGACCGAGCTTCCCGCGAAATCACTCTCCCGGTTCGCTTTCGGACTCGGCTGGCGCCACGCTTTGCGTGCGATCGATCTCAGTCGATCTTGAAGCAATCTGGGCCGGGCCGGGCCAGAAAGGCAGGCTGATCTGCCCACACAATCCGTCGAATTCGTCAGAGGGGCCAGGGTGCTCGAAGAAGGGTGCCGAAACCATCAGC
Source organism: Mesorhizobium carmichaelinearum (assembly GCA_943370265.1). Taxonomy (GTDB): domain Bacteria; phylum Pseudomonadota; class Alphaproteobacteria; order Rhizobiales; family Rhizobiaceae; genus Mesorhizobium; species Mesorhizobium carmichaelinearum_A. The sequence continues at coordinate 282,460 of CALRQH020000004.1, read as the reverse complement.
GGCGTCACGTCAAATCGAAACCTCGACCCGATCTGCTCGACGACGACGTGCTTTTCGAGAATCGCGCCATGGAGGATCAGCCAGCCTTTCACCGCCTTGAAGCCGGGCCTTTGTGTGATGAAGGCCTCGACATTCTCTTGAGGCATGTCCGCATTCGGAATGCCGGATTCCAGAATCACGAATTTGTAGGGAATCACACTCGCCGAAACGCTGCTGGCACGGAGTCTTGTGAACAGGCTCAAGCGGACCGCCTTGGCCGTGGTGAAACACCTTGCCCTGCCCTGCCTGACTCAAGCTTTGCTGGCGCCACCACGCCATCATAGGTTGCATCGGTATGACGGCCTGTCGGCATCTCGCCGCTATTCAGGCCGGCAAGCTTGCATTTCGCCTGTTCGGCGGCGGCGCCGACAAGGCAATCGATGCTGAACATCGACCTGGCATGCCCGCTTGCCGCGACAGCCTTGCGAATCGTGTTCAACTGGGTATGCGTAAATTCAAGAAGGTCGCGCAGATTGGTATTGTCCACACCGCTCTCCATCCCATGATGTCGAGAGGCCGGTCCGCAAAAACGGGTCGCTCTTACAACCAGGAATACGCCCATTCTGAACATTTGCCTAGCCGAAATGTCGGAAACGTACGGTCTCGGTCTTTTGCTGGGTTGCAGACATTTTGCACGGTCATTTTTTCGCGAGGCAATCGCAGCGGACGAAAATTGGTGCAATATTGGTTGGGGACTTGTAGGCGAGTAAGTGGTTCGGGTTCGGACGTCATTCGCGGCGGGGACGATGTCGTGCCAATTCGCAGGAATATTTCGGATAACCTGAAAAGGCTTTGCGAGGGCCACGCTTCGGTCAGTGCTGTGTGCCGCGAGCTTGATATTAACCGAACACAGTTCGAACGCTACCTGCAGGGCACGACCGTGCCCAACAAGAAGACCGCCAAGCTGATCTGCGATTACTTCGGCATCGACGAAGATGAGCTTTACCAGAACCAGAGCGAGCGGGGAACGCGCGTTCCGGGCCTGCCGCCGATTTCCAGAAGCCTGTTCGAAAACTTGACGCGCCCCCCAACTCCGGCGATCGCCGGCGGCATCTATTTCACCTATTTCTCGATTCCGGGCCAAGCCGACCTCCTGATGCGGTCGGTGACGTTCGTGCGGCGCGACGTCGAGATGGTCACCTTCCGAAGGGTCACCGGCTGGGTGGAGCGCCATGGACCCGCCACGCTGGCGCGGGCGCGCGGCAACCATTATGGCGTGGTCATCTCGCGCCTGAACTGGATCTATTTCAACGGCGTCAACCGCCGGCGGGTGGGAGAACCATCGCTGATGGCCGTGCAATGGGCGCCGATCTCGGAACCCGTCCTGCGGGGAACCGCCATGGTTTTGACCGGCTCCGGGCCGCCTTCGTGTCGGTGATCATGCGCCAGCATGTGACCAGGATCCGCCCAAGGGACGCGATCCGCATGGCCCATGTCGTCAGCCTCGACGATCCCGGCGTGGATCAGCTTGTTGTCAGCCTGACCAGGGAGAGCCAGGCCGCGCTTTAGCTAGCCGCCGATGCCCCGCCCAGCCTGCTTGGGCGGCGGCAGCGGGGCTGACCCCAACCTCACTTGCCCTGCGGATGGATCGTCTCGCCGCGCTTCAGCATCTCGACGAAAGCCTCGATCTTCTTCCTGCGGCCTGCTTCGGTCTTCATGTTGTGCGTGCGGAAGGCCAGGGCGAAACGGTTCTGCGCGCTGAGCCTGCCAAGCATCGCCTTGGCCTCCGGCTCCGCGTCGATGGCTGCCTGCAGGTCGTCGGGGATCTTCATGCCCTTGCCGCTGCCATAGGCGCGGTCCCAGCGACCGTCGGCCTTGGCGGCCTCCACCTGTTTGAGGCCATGCCCGGTCATGCGGCCTTCCTCGACCAGCCGGGCGACATTGTCGATGTTGATCTTGCTCCAGATGCTCCTTTTGCCGCGCGGCGTGTAGCGCTGCAGATAGCTCTTCTCGTCGAAAGCCTTGCGCACCGCGTCGATCCAGCCGAAGCACAGCACCACGTCGATGGCTTCCTTCGGCGTGATCGACTTCAGGCCGGAACCGACCTTGTGGAGCTTGATCCAGACCTCGATTTCAGCGTCGTGACGCCCAGCCAGCCAGTCGTAGAAACTCGCCGAATCCTCGAACTCCCTGACCTTGTCGGGATCGACCTTGACCGGCGCCATCAGCCGACCCTTCCCATGTCAGGCATCATCGGTCAGGCGCGCGCGATCTCTTCGAGATACCAGTTGATGTAGCGCAGCTCGTTGTATTCCATCGGCGCGATCGGGCCCGGCACGAAATAATGCGAGCGCACGCCCCGCGCGGTATGCTCGATGATCTTCTTGTCCTCGTCGGTGGTGACCTTCCACAGCCAGGTCAGCTTTTCGAGGTCGTAATCCTCGCCCTCGACCGCGTCGCCGCGCACCAGCCAGATCAGTTCCATCTCGCAGGTGTCGGCAGTCTTGGGGATGAAGCGGTAGATCATGCCGTGGTCGGGATAGCAGACCAGGAAGGTCGTGCCGCCAAGGTGGATGGAGGTGACGCCGCCATCATAGTCGGTGAAGCGGCCCATCAGCGGCGCCACCGGCGAGCCGTCCTGGCTGCCGCTCGAAACGCCGTCATAGAGCGCGTAGCGGAACGTATCGATCGCTTCCTGTCCGGCGGCCGAATTCTCCCAGCGGTTGCCGCTGCGGATCTCGATGCCGAGCGCGCAGGTGCGCTGCTCCATCGCGGCGTTGAGCTGCTCGATCATCTCCTTGGGCTTTTCCAGCGCGTGCGTCTGCGAATATTCCGGATGCGCCGGGCCGCAATGGTAGCACTCGACATAGTTCTCGACGGCGAGCTTCCAGTTGGCGTCGACCGGATAGCTCTGCCGGTGCGCCACCTTGGCCTCGGCCCAGCCATACTGGCCGCAGCTGGTGCGCAGCGACTGCTCGATCGGATCGAAATCCAGCGGCGTCTCGGCGAAGGAGATGAACACAAGGCCCTCGGCGACGCGCACATGCAGCTTCTTCAGCCCATGCGCCGCGCGGTCGAAATCCTTGGGCATCAGCCGTGCGGCGCGCAGCGATCCGTCGTTGGAATAGGTCCAGGCGTGATAGGGGCAGACGAACATCTTCGCATTGCCCTTCTCCTTGGTGCAGACTTCCGCGCCGCGATGGCGGCAGACGTTGAGCATGGCATGGATGGTCCCGTCCGTGCCACGCGTCAGGATGACGGCCTCGTCACCCAGCTTGAACAGTTCGAAATCGCCGGGGTTGGGAATGACGCTGGCATGCGCCAGGCAATGCCAGTGGCGGCGGAATATCCGCTCCATGTCGCGCGCGTAGATGGCGGGGTCATGATAGAAGGCGCGGACCAGGCCGTGGCCCGGCCGGTGCGACGCGACCAGCTGGTCGATGGCATCGCCTTCGGTGTGGGTTTGCTGGAGAGGACGCACGCTCATCTGCCGTTCCCTTGTCTGGCGTTTTGTATTGTCTGGCGTTTGTATGCCCTTGATGGTAACCGCCCGGCGCCTCGATGTCGACGCCGGCCCCCGGCACTCACGAGCGGATTCCGTTGGCACAGCCGACCGACGCCGCCCGCAGCCGAGCCGCCTCACCCGTCGAAGCCGGCCATCACCGAAGACTGTTGACCGTGAGTTGGGTGTCATCGGTGAAGTCCGGCCGCACGCCAAGCATCGCCGCCGTCCTTTCGATGATGGCCCCTGCCACCGGCGCGGCATTGGAGGCGGCGGTGATGCCCATGCCGGGACGCTCGGATCTCGGATCGTCGACAACGACGAGGACGACGAATTGCGGATCGTTCATCGGAAAGGCCGCCGCGAAGACGTTGAAATTGTGGTTCTTGGCATAGCGCCCGGCAATGACCTTCTCGGCCGTGCCGGTTTTTCCGCCGACGCGAAAGCCCGTGATGTTGGCGCGCCGCCCCGAGCCCTTTATCCCGTTGAGGCGATAGAGATAGCGCATGCTCCTGCTCGTCTCCTCGCTGACCACGGTCTGGGCGAGCGCCCTGGCCTGCTCCTCGGACCTTCGGATGAAGGTCGCCGGAACGAGCTTCCCCTGGTTCAAGATGGCCGCGATGCCGACCGCCGTCTGAAGCGGCGTCGTGGCAAAGCCGTGGCCGAAGGCGGCGGTGATCGAGGTCGCCTGCTTCCATATCCTCGGCTGGACGGGACGGGCGACCTCCGGAAGCTCGGTCGTCATCCGCGACAGAAGCCCCATCCGCTCCAGGAAGGCGCGATGCCGCTCCACCCCGACCATCATCGCCTCCTTGGCCGAACCGATGTTGGAGGAAAACAGGAAGACTTCCTCCAGCGACAAGGGGCGTCCCTTGCCATGGGCGTCACGCACCCTTTGCCGGCCGACGATGATGGGCGCGCTGGCGTCGAACATCGTCGCGACGTTGGCGCCGCCGACCTCGATCGCCATCGCGGTCGTGAACGTCTTGATGGTGGAACCCATTTCCGCCGTGCCGGCCGACATGCGATTGAGCCGGTCTTTCTCAAGCGCGTTGAACGGGTTGTTGGGGTCGTAGTCCGGAAGCGAGACCATGGACATCACCTCGCCGGTCTTGACGTTCAGGATCACGCCGCCCGCCGCCGTGGCCTTGTAGCGTTCCATGGCGCGCGAGAGCTCGTCATGGACGACATGCTGGACACGCGCGTCGATCGACAGCTGGATCGGCTGGAACGCACCGCTGCCGCCCAGGCCCGCCCCGCGCAGGTCGACAAGCCCTTGCTCGTCGATCCATTTCTCCATTCCCGACAGGCCGACATTGTCGATGTTGGTCAGTCCCAATATGTGCGAAGCCTGGACGCCGCCGGGATAGAAGCGCTTGACTTCCGCGCGAAAGCCGATGCCGGGAATGCCGAGCGCCAGCACATCCTGCTGCTGCCGGGGGGTGAGCTGTCGCTTCAGCCAGATGAAACCCGACCCGCTCCTGAGCTTGTGGTAGGTCTGCTCGTAATCGAGTTCGGGCAGCACGCTGGCAAGCTTTTCCACAGCTTCGTTCGCATCCACGATCCGCCGTGGCTCGGCATAGAGCGACGCCATGCGCACATCCGTCGCCAACAAGGCGCCGTTGCGATCGATGATGTCGGGTCGCGCCGCTCCGACCGGCTGCGCCAGCGCGTTCGCCACTGGCGGCGCGGAAAGGCCGTAGAACACCAGGCGCGCGCCGATGATGCAGAAGATCGATGCGAAGGCCGCCATCGCGATCGCCATGCGCCGGCGCCCGCGCTTGCGCTCGCCATCCATGAGGGGTTTCCCCGGGCGCGGCCATGGCAGCGAAAACGGAAAGATATTGGATCGGAGCGAACGCATCTGCTAAGGCCTTGGTCAGTCGATGCGACGGAACATTGCCCATCGCCTTAACGCAATTCCTTAGCTTTAATCGATTAACGGTTTTTTACCATGGCGGGCCCTCCCCTGATCCGACCGGGTGGACGCAGCGAACGGATACAGAAAGCCGTTCATGAGGCCGTGAAGGCACTCAAGGCCGAAAATGAAGCGATCGAGCTCAGTGTGCCGATGATCGCCGAACGTGCGAACGTCACCCCGTCGACCATCTACCGGCGCTGGGGGACGGTCGGCGAGCTTCTGGCCGATGTCGCCGCGGAGCGTTTCCGGCCGGACGCCGATCTTCCTGATTCCGGGTCGTTGCGGGGCGACCTGGAAATATGGCTCGAACGCTTCGTCGACGACATCTCGACCGGCGTCGGCTTTGCGCTGATCCAGGAACGGGTTGCCAATACAGCGCTTGCGCGCCGCGCCGCCGGATACGCCCAGGCGAATTTCGAGGTGCTGGTGAACCGTGCGACCGGCCGGTCCGAGCCCGCACCGGACCCGGATCGGTTGATAGACCTGCTGGTTGCCCCAGTCATCTACCGTCTCGTCTTCGCGGGACAGCAGATCGAAAAGCGCTACCAGCTCGAACTGATCAAGCTGGCGATGGATTTGCTGCCCGGTTGAGGCGAAGCCCGCGCGGCGGAAGGGATGTCACTGCCCGCGCGCGCTGCGATAGGCCGCCAAGGCCCTGTCCCTGGCCACGGCATGGTCCACCACCGGGTGCGGATAGTCCTTCCCGAGCGTCAGCTCGCACTGCCGCAGCACCTGCGCCGGCGCTTCCCAGGGACGGTGGATGTATTTGTCGGGAAGACCGGCGAGTTCCGGCACGTAGCGGCGGACATAGACGCCTCGCGAGTCGAATTTCTCGCCCTGCAGCACAGGATTGAAGATGCGGAAATAGGGCGCGGCGTCGGCGCCCGCTCCCGCCACCCACTGCCAGCTCGCGGGATTGTTCGCCGCGTCGGCGTCGACCAGCGTGTCCCAGAACCACGCCTCGCCTTCTCGCCAGTCGATCAGCAGGTCCTTGACCAGAAACGACGCCACGATCATGCGCACGCGATTGTGCATCCAGCCCGTGCGCCACAATTCGCGCAGGCCGGCATCGACGATTGGGTAGCCGGTCAGCCCCCGCCGCCATGCCTTCAGCTCGGCTTCGGCGCCCCGCCATGCGAAGGCATCGAATTCATCACGGATGTTCTCGCGGTCGATTCTCGGCAGGTTGAACAGCAAATGGTAGCAGAACTCGCGCCAGCCGACCTCCTTCCGGAAGGTCTCGGCGTCCGCCGAGCGTTTGCGGCTGACGGCGGCCATGACCTGGAACGGCGTGATCTCGCCATGCGCGAGATGCGGCGAAAGGCCGGACGTGCCATCCTCGCCGGGAAAGTCACGGCGTTCGGCGTAGCCGTCGAGACGGTCGTCGACGAAGGTTTCGAGGCGCCGCAATGCGCCCTCCTCGCCCGGCTGCCAGCGCTCGGAAAGTCCGCCCGACCAGTCCGGCTTGCCCGGCAGCAGCGCCAACGCGCCGAGCGGATCGCCTTGCGGTTTCCCCTTCCAGCCGGCGAGCGAACCCGGCGCATCGACCGGATGCCGATGCTGCAATTCCGACAGCTTCCGGTAGAACGGCGTGAACACCTTGTAGAAATCGCCCGCCTGCGTCCTGAGCCTCAACGGTTCATGCAGCAGGAAGCCCTCGAAGCTTTCCGCCACGAAGCCGTCTTCGCGCAGCTTCGCCATCATGGCCTTGTCCGTCGCTATGTCGGCCGGCGCATAGCGGCGGTTCCAGAACACAGAGCCGGCGCTCGTCGCTTCGAGCGCCTCGGCGACGATCCTTTGCGTCGCGCCTTGCCGCAGGATGAGCCGCGCGCCCAGTCCGTCCAGGTCGCGCGCCAGCGCGTCGAGCGAATGGTGCAGCCACCAGCGGCTGGCCGCGCCCTTGCGGCGCGCGCCGTGGCCCTCCTCGTCGAGGATGAACAATGGCACGACGGGCCGGCCGGTGGCGGCCGCCGCCGCAAGCGCCCGGTTGTCGCGGATCCGCAAATCGTTCCTGAACAGGACGAGGATCGGGGCATCATTGCTGGTCATCAGGCAAACTCCGGCGCGGTCGGCGACGCCCTGCGAGCGCCGCCGACCCATATCTGCGATGAACTAGATTGCTGTCGCCAAAGGCAAGAGCCGCGCGACTTTTAGGCGTTGTCGTCCACCCGCACGCGCCACGTGGAGAAGTCCGCACGAGGACCGCGGGAACGCGACTATTTCGGCTGCACCCCATAGGCGACGAGAAACGCCTCGACCGAGGCATCTGCGTGCCGTTCAAGTTCGGCCTTCGAGCGCTGATTGCTTCCTGTGAACATGGCTTCGTTCATCGGGATCCACAGAAGCATTCCAAAAAAATGACTGGCCGCCAAATGGGGGTCATTGGTCTTCATCAGACCCCGACTGGTGAGCTTTTGAAAGCATGACGCCATCGAGGCGAGCATGCGCTCAAAACCTTTTTCGTACCAACTGCGGCCAAGCTGCGGCATTCGATCCGCGTTGGCGATGATCAGGCGCCGCAGCTTCAACAACTCTTCATCCATGAGCATCGCTATCAACCGCCGGGCAAGCTGCTGCAGGCCACCCTCCAGGAATTTCGCCTCGGAAAGGAGTGTCGTCACGGATTCAATGACATCGTTGGCCTGGGTCGCGGTCGCTAGAACGACTTCGCCGAAAAGCGTCTCCTTGTCCTTGAAATGCTTGTAGACGGTCTGCTTGGAAGCCCCCGCCCTGGTGGCGATTTCCTCCATGCTGGTTCCATCGTAACCCTTGCCGATGAACGCCGCCGTGGCCGCCTGGATGATTTCACGATCCTTGCGTGCCGATCTGGTCTCACCGTCGATTTTCATGGCGCCCCTTAACCAGTACTAGACGGTACCGTTCCCGCATGCTAGCCGTGAAAACGGTACTGGACTGACCAGTACCTGTCAACGAAGGTAAGGCTTTGGACCGATGACCAAGATGATCTTCATTAATCTGCCGGTGCGCGATCTGCAGGCGGCGACAAACTTTTACCTCGCGATCGGAGGCACGCTGAATCCGCAGTTCTCGAGCGATCAGGCCAGTTCGATCATGTTCTCCGACGCGATTGGGGTCATGCTGCTGACGCACGGACACTACGGCCAGTTCACAACGCGGCGGATCGGTGACGCCAAGCGTGACAGCCAGATGCTGATCGCGCTTACCCTCGACAGCAAGGACGAGGTCAATGCCACAATCGAAAAAGGCGTGGCGGCGGGCGGCCGCGCTGACCCTAATCCAGCGCAGGATCTCGGTTTCATGTTCAACCGCCACATCGAGGACCCCGACGGCAACGTCTGGGAGTTCCTGTGGATGAACCCCTCCGCCATGCAATAGCCCGTCGAAACCTGGCTTCGCTACCGTTGCGGGCGGCGCCGGAATCTGACCGGCGCCCCTGTCCTTCGGCGAGTCAGGTAAAGGACACCTTGGGGAAGAACTGCAAAGTGTCTCAAGCGCGCTTGCGCTCCCTGTCTTTTGCAAGATGATAAGGCTGCACAAGGACTTCGGCTGGAATGTGCCACTCCCTGTTGAGCCTGAAGACCATATCCATGGTGAGAGCGCGCTTTCGGTTCAGCACCTCGGTCGCGCGAGGCGATGACCCGATCACGTCAGCCAAGGCCTTGCGGGAAAGATTGAACAGTTCCATGTGAGAACGAATGGCTTCGACGGGATCCGGCGCTTCAATTGGATAGTGCTTGTCCTCATAGGCCTCGATCAGGGTTGCGAGAACGTCAAAGCGGTCACCATCGGCAGAGCCCACCTCTGGCTCATTCTCGAAATACCTGGTGATCTCGGCAATCGCCCAATCGTAGTCGGCTTCGGTTTTAATGGGTCGAATGTTTTCCATCACACCTTCTCCGGATCAATCCTGTCGTAATCCTTGTGCGTCCCGACGAGTTTGATCAGGACACGGTGAAACCTGTAGGCGACATGGAAAATCAAGCGGTATTTGTTGCCGCCGATGTCGAAAATGACACGATTGTCGCCCACGAAATCAACCGTTGCCCCAAACACGACCTTGATGTCAGCAGGGGTCTTCCAGTCGGCCTTGTCGACAGTCACACACCACGCAGTCAAAGGGGCTTCGGCCTGGTTGTGCTTGGCCCAAAAGTCCTTCAGCGCCTTCTTGGCAATGATCTGCATGGCTTGATATAGATTATTCCCATATTGGGAACAAGAGCGTTTTCCCAATTTGGGAAAACGACATCGTCAATAGCAATCTGGTCGGCGAGGTGATCCAGCCGCCAGGACACTGGCCCCTACCATTTCACCATGAAGCCGACATTGCCGCCATAGGTCTGCAGCCCTTCGCCGAACTTGCCGTCGAAAGTGGTGAACATCGAGGTGTTTTTGCTCAGGTTCATCTTCAGCCCGGCGTCGACCGCGACGGCATTGACGGCGGCGGCCGCGCCCTGGATGACGAGAGGATAGCCTGGCGCCGCCTGGAACTCCGGGCTGACGGAGCGGTCCGGTTCGAACTCATGCACCCAGGCTGCCCGGCCCCAGGCCTGCAGCGACTTCCCGTCGCCGATCCCGACCGTGGTGTCGAGCTGCAGGCCAAGCGACACCGGCAGCGAGAGGATCGTGCGGCGGTCGAAGCCGAGGCCAAGCGTGCCGCCGTTGAGCGAGGTCTCGTTGAAAGCATCCATCGACAGCATCGAGAACTGCAGGCCGGCAAACGGGGTGATGGCGCCCGCGCCCACCGTCTGCCGCCACCCCGCCTCGACATTGGTGCCGAAGCCCGCGCTCAGGAAATGGCTCTTCCAGCGCTCGGCGGCGCCGGCCACCGGATCGAGCGGTGCGTTTGAGCCGGGAAGCGTCACGTCGCGGTCGACATCGTTGTTGAACAGACCGAAGGCGAGCGCGCCGTTGACGTAGAACTGGTCCCATTTGCGCGTCAGATAGGTGCCGACCTGGCCGCCGATGATGTTGCCCGAGGTCTGCCGGCCATCGACGGCAAAGGAAGCTGCCGCGCCACCCAGCGCGAATCCCATAAGCACATCGGGATCCCCGGCGGAATCCATGCCCGCCGCGAAATTGCCGCCCTGGTAGACATTGGCTGCACTGCCCGTGGCCGCATTGCCGCCGATCACGCCGCCACTGCCGCCGGCGGACGCCCAGTAGTTCCAGCGCCGCTCATCCGGCTGCAGGGCGGAGAACGGATCTTTCCCGGCTTTCCTGGGCTCGTCATAAGCCTGCGGTGGGATCGTACGGTCCATCGGGTTGGTGCCGAGGCCGGTACGCCAGAAATCCGCCTGATGGCTCATGGACGTCATGAACGTGCCATAGATATCGAATTGCGGCTGCTCGACGCCCGAGACGCCCTCGCCCGAGATCGCATTGTAGACGCCGCCGAGCTGATCGATCGTCGGAACGTAATACAGTGCGGCGGCTATCTTGTTGAAGCCCGGCGAAGACGAGCCGCTCTGGATCGCGTTGACCGCATTGCCGACCGCGGCCTGGTTCCCGGTCAGGCCGGTGGGGGCGAAGTTGATGTCGACGTTGAGGACAATGTCTTCGGCATTCGGGTATTGCAGCTGGTATTGCGCCACCGCGCTGGATACCGCGTTCAGCGTCAATCCGGTGTGGGTGACACCGCCGTCGGCGTGCAGGACCAGGAAGTCCTGGCTGCCGGGCTTGGCGGCGGCCGGGTCCATGATGTTGAGGTCGATGGCGCCGTTCAGAACCGCCGTACCGCTTATGTTGAACAGGTCCGATGCCGGATCAAGGTCGACGTCGAGCTTGTACGCGCCTGTCGAGGACTGGTTCCAATTGCCGACGAGATTGGTCGTCATCACGTTGCCGGTGCCGCCGGGCGAGAAATAGCCATTGTCGGTAAACAGGTTGCCACTACCGAGCTTGGCGTCGGCGCCGGCATTGAAGGTTGCGCCTGCGATGCTGGTGAAGCTGTTGGCGCCGGTGCCGAGATCGAAGGAACCGGTGACGGTGCCGTAGTTGGTCACCGCCTCGTTGCCAGCGCCGGACAGGATTGCCCAACCGCCGGCAGTGCCGCTCGCGGTGGTGATCGTGCCCTTGTTGCTGATCGTGTTGGTGGCGCCGTCGATGATCCAGACACCGACGCCAATATGGGTGGCATCGGTGGCACCGCCCTTTACAAGGCCGTTGGTGCTGTTGAGGTTGATGGCGATGTTGCCGTTGCCCTCGACCGCCTTGCTCTGCGCGACGATTGCGTCGGTGCCGGCCGCATGGGTGACCACCGAGCCGGTGAGATCGACCGTCACGTTGCCGGCGGTGCCGAGATAGTTCTGCGTCGTGTCCTTCGTGCCGCCATTGCTCTGCGCGAAGATGCCGATGGAGCCGTCGCCATAGGTGTCGATCGTGCCGGCATAGTTGACGTGGACGATGCCTGAATCGCCGGCGTCGCCATTGCTGCCGACGGCCCAGTTCGTGACGTCGTGGACACCCGGGATCAGCTCGTTGCCGAGCGTGCCGAGGATGCCGCCGCCACCGCCGACCGACTGGGCGAATATGCCGGCCGAGGACGAGCCATGGGTGATGATCGCCCCGTTGCCCTCGACGGTGACGTCCTTGCCAGAGCCGCCACTGCCGCCGCCCTGACCGAAGGCCAGGCCGATGCCGAGATTGAGCGCCGGTACCGGCCCCAGCCCGTTCGCCAGCACGCGGTCGACATTGCCGGCGACACCGCCGCCGCCGCCGACCGACTGCGCGAAGATGCCGTTGGATGCCGCGCCGAAGGTCTCGATCTTGCCGCTGCCATTGTTGACGACATGGACGACACCGCCATTGCCGCCGCTGGTGCCCTTGCCGCCGACGCCGATCGTGCCGGTGGCGCCGATATTGGCCTTGCCGCCGACGCCGCCGCCGCCGCCCACCGATTGCGCGAAGATGCCGTTGGAATTGCTGCCCTTCGTGGTGATGTTGCCGGTGTTGGTGACCTCGACAAGGCCGCCAATGCCTGACCCGCCGCCATCGCCGCCCACGGCGGCGCCAAGCGCGCTGTAGATCTTGGTCTTGCCGAAGAGGACGTTGGCGATCAGCGCCGCCGGGACCGGGATCAGTTCGTCGGTGCCGAGGATGCCGTTGCCGCCCGCGCCACCGCCGCCGCCCACGCTCTGCGCATAGATGCCGTCGGCAAGCGAACCGTTGGTTATGATGCTGCCATCATTGTTGACGTTCACGTGCCCGCCATCACCGGCCGCGCCGCCCTTGCCGCCGACCGCGACCGACATGGCGACGTTAATCAGCGCATCCTCGGGGGCCTCGCCCTTGCCGACCAGCACGTTGATCGAATTGGCCCGGCCGCCGATGCCGCCGCCGCCGCCGATCGACTGGGCGAAGATGCCATAGCCGCTGTTGCCGGTGATCACCGTATCGCCGGCAATATCCTTGTTGGTGGTGATGAGGCCGGTCTCGATGTTTCCGTGATTGTTGACGGTGACGTCCTTGCCGTCGCCCGCCAGGGCACCGTTGCCGCCGATCGCCACCGAGATGTTGGTGTTCTGCGCGCTGGAACTGGTCGCGTTCGCCCAGCTTCCCACCGCCGTGATCGCGTTGCCGCCGTCGCCGCCGCCACCGCCCGCACTCTGCGCGAAGATGCCCGCCGAATTGTCGCCATAGGTCCGGATGACCGCCCAGTTGTTGACCGTCGCGCTCGAACCGTCGCCGCCAAGCGCGCCCTGGCCGCCGACAGTGACGCCGATCGACGCGAGCGGCAGGTCGCTGTTGTTGATGCCGAGATTGACGCCGATCGCGAAGCCGCCATCGCCGCCGCCACCGCCGATCGACTGCGCCCTGATGCCGTCGGCAGCAAGGCCGTAGGTGGTGATGGTCGAGTTGGCGACGACGTCGCCGTCATCGTCCTTGCCCGCATCGACGATGACGGCGCCGCCGTTCCCGCCCGTCCCGCCCGTGCCGCCGACGGCGACTGATATGTTGGCGCCCGGCCCCATTGAGGCGGAGCCCGCTCCGGCGTAGCCGCCAGTGCCGCCACCGCCGCCGACCGATTGCGCCCAGATGCCGTGGGCCCCCGAGCCGAGGGTGGTGATGTCGCCGCCATTGGTGACATGCACCGTATCGCCGATACTGCCTACGCCGCCCTTGCCGCCGACCGCGATCGAAACGGCGACCGCCGGAATCTCTTCCGGATCGGGCGAAACCGCGAGCGAGAAGGCGATCGCCCCACCGCCATTGCCGCCGCCACCGCCCACGGACTGCGCGAAGATGCCGTAAGCCTTGATGCCCGCGGTGCTGATGTCGCCCTGGTTGCTGACCGTGACGGTGCCGCCGCTGCTGCCGTCGCCCGCATTGCCGCCGACAGCGGCCGATATCGCGCCGACCGCGAGGGCGCCGGCGATGGAGAAGCCGCCATTGCCGCCGCCGCCGCCGACCGACTGCGCGTTGATACCGATCGACCCGTCCGCATGGGTGATGATCGTCGAGGCATTGTTTACGGTGACGGCCTTGGCGAGGCCACCCGCGGCCCCTTTGCCGCCAAGGGTGACAGTCAGCGCAACCGCGCCGATCGTGCCGCCGCCGGCAAAGCCGCCATTCCCGCCGCCACCGCCGACCGACTGCGCGAAGATGCCGTAGGCCTGGAGGCCGTAGGTCTCGATCGTGCCGCCAGTGGTGTTGACGGTGACGATGTCGCCAGTGCCCCCGACGCCGGCAGCGCCGCCCATGGCAAGGCCGAAACTGAACGCGCCACCGCCGCTGACCGCGACGGCGCCGCCACCATCGCCACCGCCGCCGCCGACGCTCTGCGCGTAGATGCCGTAGGCGCTGTCACCCTGGGTGGTGATGTCGCCCTTGTAGTTGACAGTCACGTCCTTGCCGTCGCCGCCAGGGCCGCCACTGCCGCCGATCGCGAAACTGGCGCCCGCGCCGGAGGTGCCGTTCGCGACCGAGACCGCAAGACCGCCCCTGCCGCCGCCGCCGCCGACCGACTGCGCGAAGACGCCATAGGCCTTGTTGCCTGTGACGACCGTTTGGCCCTGACCGTTGGTGGTGCGCGTGCCGGTATTGATCACGGAGGCGACAAGGCCGCTGAGATCGCCGGGCGTGGTCACGTGGTTGACCTCGACCGATCCGCCATTGCCGCCCTTGTCGCCGGCGCCACCAATGGCGATCGAGATCGGCGCACTCGCGGTATAAGAGCCGCCGCCATTGCCGCCGCCGCCGCCGAGCGACTGGGCCAGAATGCCGATGGCATCATTGCCGCTGGTGGTCAGACGGCCGGAGGAATTGACGGTGACTTTCTCGCCGTCGCCGCCGCCGCCGCCCGAGCCGCCGATGGAGAAGAGGCCGGCGCTGGAGCCGCCATCGCCGCCGCCGCCGCCGATCGACTCCGCCTGGATGGCAGTGCCCGCGGTCGTGATGGTGCCCGTGTTGTTGACGGTAACCGTGCCGCCATTGCTGGTGGAGGAGCCCTTGCCGCCGATGGCGACCAGGCCACCGCTGTCACCGCCATTGCCGCCGCCGCCGCCGATCGACTGGGCGAAGATGCCGCGCGCCTTCGGTCCGATGGTGATCAGCGTACCGTCATTGGTGACGGACACCGTTCCGCCGCCGCCACCCGCGCTGCCCTCGCCGCCAATCGCCACCAGGCCGCCGCTGCCCGAGCCATTGCCGCCGCCGCCGCCGATCGATTGCGCCACGATGGCGTCGGCGCCGACATCCGTGATGGCGGGGCCGAGAACGGTGACGCTGCTGTCCGAGCCGCCGAACGTCCTGATGACGTTGCCCGCGGCATTGGTGACGATGACGGTTCCGCCGTCGCCGCCGGAGCCGGCGTCGCCACCGATGGCGACGAGACCACCGGCGCCGCCCGCATCGCCGCCGCCGCCGCCGATCGACTGCGCCAGGATGCCGAAGGCGCCGACGCCGAAGGTGGTGATGCTGCCGCCGGCATTGTTGTTGACGGTCACGGTGTTGCCGGTGCCGCCGCCGGAGCCGAGCTTGTTGCCCAGCGCGACGATGCCGCCGGAATCACCGGCATCGCCGCCGCTGCCGCCGAGTGACTGCGCCCAGATGCCGTAGGAACGCGCACCCTTGGTCTCGATGACGCCGGTATTGGCCACGGTGACCATACCGCCATTGCCGCCGGCCGAGGCCGAGCCGGGCTGGCCGACGATGCCGAAGCTGTCGCCGCCCGCACCGCCGCCGCCACCGATCGACTGGGCGAAGATACCGACCGACTTGTCCTGGTTGGTGGTGATCTGGCCCCTGTTGTCGACGATGACCGTACCGCCGGTCGTCGGCGGGCCGCCGGAGCCGCCTTCGCTGAAGATGTAGCCGCTGCCGCCGGCGCCGCCCTGGCCACCCTTGCTCATCACGAAGATGCCGTCGGCGCCGACCGCATCGGTGGTGATCGTCGCCGCCGAGGTCAGCGTGATGTCGCCGCCCTGGCCGGCAGCACCTCCCTGGCGCGCCTTCTGATTGCCGTAGGAATCGCCGCCCTTGCCACCATCGCCGCCAACACTGGTGACCTCGACCGCGGCCTTGCCAGCCTGGCTGGAACTATAGCTGTCGGTGGATTGCAGCGTGTCGTTGATCGTCGGTCCGTTGCCGCCCGGCTGGCCGTCGGAGCCGCTCACGCCAATGGTCAGGCTGCCGAGAATGCCGAAGTCGATCTTGATGCCATAGGCATTGGACCCGCCCGCACCGTTGGAACCGGTCCGGTTGTCGACAAAGCGCACGCTGTTGCCCTGGGTCACCGTGCCGCCGGTACCGGAGCCGCCCGCCCCGCCGCCATCGATCGGCACGTTGAGCTGATAGGCGTTGAGCGTGGATTGCGGGTTGCCGGAGTCGGTCTCGTTCTGGACGACGATGCCTGTGACATAGTCGACCGTGCCCACGGTCGTCTTCGTGTAGGACAGGACCTTGTAGGTCTTTCCGCCGGAGACGAAGGTGCTGTTGACGGCAGGCGGCGTGACGATGACGGCGTTGAAGGTGGTGGTGCCGCCGGAGGAGACGGATGTCACCACCCAGCCATTGGGCGGCGACGGGATCTGGACGATCGTCTCTAGATTGCCGGTGCCGGGGTTGTAGACCTGATCGCCGACCGCCAACGCGAACGCGCTGCCTACAGGCAGAAGCAGTATCGAGGCCGTCAGCATTCCAAACACGCTCGACCGGGCAGACCGGCGCAGAGCCTTCAGCCCAATTGCATGCACACCAATAGTCTTCATCGCCGCTGTAGTCCCCCGCCCCGGGCCAGCTCCGATCCGGCAGAATCCGAGGGCGGCCCTGCCGAAGGCAGGCCTCACTCGGTTGCACGCGTTACGGAATTCTTCCCGCCTTACGGGTATCTGATTTTCACCGGGGTTGACTGTGTTATATTGAGCACAGTTGAGATCATTCTAAATCAGGCAAGTATTTCACAGTCTCGATCGAGTGACGTTCCCTTGGTGCGCCGGTGCCTCCCATCGAGGAGGAAACCCACAAGTATCCACCGAGAAGGCCATATCTTGTGGGCATTTACCGGAAAACACGGAGAAAGCACGATATCTCGTCCAGCATTTCGCGGGAACAAAAAGGCATTTGGTCCGCACTGGCGGGAACCTCACCCGATGGTCGTCCGACCTGACTTTTTTTGGGTGTATCCCGCCTCTCACGCGAAAAACAACCGCTATCCGCGTCGAAATCGATGGTGTCAGCCGATCGGTTGCGGAGGCGAATCAGATCGCGATTTCCGCGAGGACAGTTGAAGATGGTGACGAGCCAGCGCTGCCGGCCGTATGAATCAGGAGCCCGCCCCCTTGGTCTCCCAGCGCGCCCTTGGCTTTCTCGCCCATGAAATCTATACGCTTCATATATGATTCGTATACGGAGACACCCAATGGGCATTGTGAACATAGATGATGACCTGCACGATCTGCTGCGCAGGGCCAGCAAGGTATCGTGTCGTTCGATCAATGCGCAGGCCGCCTACTGGATCAAGGTCGGCATGCTCTGCGAAACCAATCCGACCCTCGGTTTCACCGAGATCATCAAGCGCGAGCTTGGTTCCGCGGGCGTTTCGGCTCAACCACTGGCCGCGACCGAAGCATGACGAAGCAGCCCCGGGAACTGGCACTGATGGCCGAATCCGGCCGGCTGCTGGCGTCCGTGTTCGGCCTGCTGGACAGAACCTCGCTCGCCGGCATGTCCACGCTTCAGATCAATGACATGGTCGAGCGTTTCATCGTCCATGATCTCCAGGCCCGACCCGCGAGCAAGGGCCAATATGGCTATGGTTTTGTGTTGAATTCCTCGGTCAACGATGTGGTCTGCCACGGCGTTCCATCGCAATCGGACGTGCTTGGCGACGGCGACATCGTCAATATCGACATCACGCTGGAGAAGAACGGCTATATCGCCGATTCCAGCAAGACCTACCTCATCGGCGAGGTGAATCCAGCCGCCAGGAGGCTGGTCCAGACCACTTACGAAGCCATGTGGATGGGCATCCGGGCAGTTCGCCCGGGCGCGAGGCTGGGGGATATCGGCTGGGCGATCGAACGGCATGCCAAGCGTAACGGCTATTCCGTGGTGCACGAATTTTGCGGTCACGGCATCGGCCGGGAGATGCATGAGGAACCGCAGGTTCCGCACTTCGGCAAGCCGGGAACCGGCCCCGCGCTGCGGGAGGGCATGGTGTTCACGGTCGAGCCGATGCTCAACAGAGGCCGGCGCAGTGTGAGGACCGAGGCCGACGGCTGGACCGTCGTGACCAGGGACGGCTCCCTTTCCGCGCAGTTCGAGCACACCGTCGCCGTCACGGCGTCCGGCGTGTCGGTGCTGACGCTGCGTCCCGAGGAACTGGCTTCCGCGCCGAGCCCTTGACCATCGCCAGGGCCGGGAATGAACGGTCGGCATGCGACGACCAATACGGCTGATCGATACGAACGCCGCGCGTCGCGATCGCCCCTGGCATGGGCCGGTCGCTCTTGTTGCGCGGATCAGCCGGGCCCATGTCCCGCGACGGGCGGTCCGAACCAGGCGGTCAGCGCGTCAGCGAGTCCCAGCTTTCTCGACTCCCCCACCCAGGCCACATAGCCGTCGGGCCTGATCAACACCGCGGTGGGCGCGGCGACCGCGCCAAGGGCCGGAAGCTCCCACACGCCGTCGTATCTGGCGTCGATCTGCTGGACCCGGTCCGCCCACGGCGCGATGTCGAGGCCGCCGGGCTCACCGAGGCTCAGCAGCACCGGCCGGCCACCATGCAGCAGGGTGAAGACCCGCATCGGGCCATTGGCGGTGACAATTTCGAGATCGGGCATGCGGCGTCCAAGCAGCGGATGCCCCTCGCCGAGATCGTAGTGAACATCGAGACCCGCCATCATCGCCGCGAAAATCCTGCACGGTTCCTCCATGCCCAGAAGCTCGGCCATCGTATCGCGCAAGGCCTTCGTGCGGTCGTCCTCGCGGCGAAGGGCGACCGAGGCCATCGTGTTGCGCAACACGCGGGCGGCGACCGGGTGGCGCTCGGCGTGGTAGGTGTCCAGCAGGCTTTCCGGCGATGTCCCCTTGACCACCTGGGCCAGCTTCCATCCCAGATTCACCGCATCCTGCACACCCGTCTGGAGGCCCTGGCCACTGTCCGGCGGATGCACATGCGCCGCATCGCCGGCGATCAGCACGCGCCCCTTGCGGTAAGTCGCGGCCTGCCGGGTCATATCGGTGAACCGGGAGATCCAGGTGGGAGAGTGTATCCCGTAGTCGGTCCCGTAGACGGCGATGAGCGCCTCGCTGACATCGCTGAGCGTGGGCTCGGTCGTGGCGCCGACATGCCGTTCGGTCACCAGCACGCTGACCGGCCCCTTATCCGCGTAGACCACCTCGCCGTCGCGGATCGAGTACTCCACCCTGCCCAGGGCATGGATGCCGAGGGCGTCGCGGCGGATGCCCCATTCCGGCGGCTCCTCGGCCAGTTCGGCCTCGGCGATCAAATTGCTCATTGTCGGATCCGATCCCGGGAACGCGATGCCGGCGGCCTTGCGGATCAGGCTGCGTCCGCCGTCGCATCCGACGAGATAATTCGCCCGCAGCGATCGGCCGTCGGAGAGTTCGACGTCGACGCCCGCATCGTCCTGCGCGAAACCCGTCACCTCGATGCTGCGATAGATCGGCACCGCCAGTTCGCCGACCCAGTCGGCCAGGATGCGCTCGATGTGGTTCTGGCGCAGCCCGAGCCCGTAGTCGTGCCGGGTGGGAAAGCCGCTGATGTCCAACCGGATTCCAGCGAACATCCCGACCTGCGCCTTCTGCCCCTCCGAGAGGAATCGGTCGGCGATCCCGCGCTGGTCGAGGATCTCGATGGTGCGTGAGTGCAGGCCGCCCGCGCGTGAGCCGGCGAGTTCCTGGCTGGCGCGCCGCTCGACAATGGCAACGTCGACGCCCGCCAGCGCCAGTTCGCCCGCCAGCATCAGCCCGGTGGGACCGCCGCCGGCGATCACAACCGCATGGCCTGCCATTGCATCCCAATCGCCGGTCATCGCGACGCTCCTTCCGGCGCCGGCGATAGCCCGGCACCAGGCTGAACGGCACCGGATACCGGCGACGACTCCACGAATTCCATCTGCGGCTCGACGCCCCCATGCAATCCGGCCGGCAACAACAACAGCATTTCGTGACTCCCGTTTCCGTGGCTTGGCTTAGGCCGGCGGTTTTACGGCGGGAGCCGGGTCTTGAAGCAAGTCCCTTGTGCGCCATATGTATGAAGTGGAGAGGGGTGGTTGCTTCCCTGCCAAGGTCGACTGTGACTAGGGGCCGTTCCGCGTGACGAGAGCGCGACTCGCCGGAGCATTACTCCGCCGCCTCGGCATAGTTAGCCGGCACATAATTCAGGATCGGCCCCAGCCAGCGCTCCACTTCGGCGAGCGGCATGTCCTTGCGGTGGGCATAATCCTCGACCTGGTCGCGCTCCACCTTGGCGACGCCGAAATAGTAGCTTTCGGGATGCGCGAGATAGATGCCGGACACGGATGAGCCCGGCCACATCGCATAGCTTTCGGTCAGGCTGACCCCGGCATTGCGCTCGCCGTCGAGCAGCCGGAACAGCGTCTTCTTCTCGGTATGGTCGGGCTGGGCGGGATAGCCGGGCGCCGGGCGGATGCCGCGATAGGGTTCGCCGATCAGCGCGTCGGGTGCGAACGATTCATCCGCCGCGTAGCCCCAGAATTCCCTGCGCACCTTCTCGTGCATGCGCTCGGCGAAGGCTTCGGCGAAGCGGTCGGCCAGCGCCTTGACCATGATCGAGGAATAGTCGTCATTGGCGCGCTCGAAACGCTCGGCGATCGCCACTTCCTCGATGCCGGCGGTGACGATGAAGCCACCGATATAATCGGCCTTGCCGCTATCGGCGGGCGCGACGAAATCCGACAGCGCGACATTGGCCTTGCCGTCGCGCTTGGTCAGCTGCTGGCGCAAGGTGAAAAAGGTCGCCAGCTCCTGCGATCGTCCCTCGTCCGTAAACAGCCTGATGTCGTCGCCCACGGCATTGGCCGGCCAGAAGCCGATGACGCCGCGCGGCGCGAACCATTTCTCCGTGATGATCTTGGTCAGCATCGCCTGCGCGTCCTCGAACAGCTGGCGCGCGGCCGGCCCCTGCGCCTCGTCCTCGAGAATCCTGGGATAGCGCCCCTTCAGCTCCCAGGTCTGGAAGAACGGCGTCCAGTCGATATAGCGCGAGAGCTCCCTGAGGTCCCAGTTTTCAAAGACCTTCACGCCGGTGAACGAAGGCTTCGGCGGCGCATAAGTCGACCAGTCGACCTTGTGTGCATTGGCCCTCGCCTTGGCCAGGGGCAGCCGCTGCTTCTCGGCCTCCGAGCGGGCATGGGCATCGGCGACTTTCTTGTATTCGGCCCTCACCCCGTCGACATATTCGGCCTTGGCATCATTCGACAGCAAGGCGGAGACGACGCCCACCGCCCGGCTGGCGTCGTTGACATAGACCGTCTGCCCCTTGGAGTAGCGCGGGTGGATCTTCACCGCCGTATGCACGCGGCTGGTCGTTGCCCCGCCGATCAGCAGCGGAATGTCGAACCCCTCGCGCTCCATCTCGGCGGCCATGTGCACCATCTCGTCCAGCGATGGCGTGATCAGGCCGGACAGGCCGATAATGTCGACATTTTGCTCCCGCGCCGTCTGCAGTATCCTGGCCGCCGGCACCATGACGCCGAGATCGATGATCTCGTAATTGTTGCAGGCCAGCACGACGCCGACGATGTTCTTGCCGATGTCGTGGACATCGCCCTTCACCGTCGCCATCAGGATTTTTCCGGCCGTCTGGCGCTCGCCATTGTCGATGCCGTTGGCGGCATTCGCCAGTTTCTCGGCCTCCATGTGCGGCAACAGCCCGGCCACCGCCTGCTTCATCACCCGCGCCGACTTCACCACTTGCGGCAGGAACATCTTGCCCGCGCCGAACAGGTCGCCGACGACATTCATGCCGGCCATCAGCGGCCCTTCGATGACATGCAGCGGCCGCTCTGCCGCCAGCCGCGCTTCCTCGGTATCGGCATCGATGAATTCGGTGATGCCGTTGACCAGCGCATGCGAAATGCGCTGCTCGACCGTCCATTCGCGCCAAGCGAGGTCACGCTCCCTGCCCTCCTTGCCCGCCGTGCCCTTGAAGCGCTCCGCGATCTCCAGCAGGCGCTCCGTGGCGGTGCCGCCCGCCTTCGGCACGCGGTTGAGCACGACATCCTCGCAGGCCTCGCGCAGTTCAGGCTCGATCGTGTCGTAGACGGCGAGCTGGCCGGCATTGACGATGCCCATGTCCATGCCGCGCTGGATGGCATGGTAGAGGAACACCGCATGCATGGCCTCGCGCACCGGCTCGTTGCCGCGAAACGAGAAGGACAGGTTCGACACGCCGCCGGAAATATGGACATGCGGCAGCGTCGAGGTGATCTCGCCGGTGGCCTCGATGAAGTCGACGCCGTAATTGTCGTGCTCCTCGATGCCGGTGGCGACCGCGAAGACATTGGGGTCGAAGACGATATCCTCGGGCGGGAAACCGGCCTCTTCGGTCAGGAGCTTGTAGGCGCGGGTACAGATCTCGACCTTGCGCGCCCTGGTGTCGGCCTGGCCGGCCTCGTCGAAGGCCATGACCACCACCGCCGCGCCATAGGCCCGCACCAGCCTGGCATGATGCAGGAACGCTTCCTCGCCTTCCTTCATCGAGATGGAATTGACCAGCGGCTTGCCCTGCACGCATTTCAGGCCGGCCTCGATGATCTCCCATTTCGAGGAGTCTACCATGACGGGCACGCGGGCGATGTCCGGCTCGGCGGCGATCAGGTTGAGATATTCAACCATCGCCTTCCTGGAATCGATCAGCCCCTCGTCCATGTTGATGTCGATGATCTGGGCACCGTTCGCCACCTGGTCGCGCGCCACGTCGAGCGCGGCGACGTAGTCTCCCGCCGTGATCAGCTTGCGGAACTTGGCCGACCCGGTGACATTGGTGCGCTCGCCGACATTGACGAAGGGAATCTCGTCGGTCAGCGTGAACGGCTCCAGCCCGGACAACCGCATCTTGCGCTCGATCTGAGGGATCGCGCGCGGCGGGTATTTTTTCACCGCCTCGGCGATGGCGCGGATATGGTCCGGCGTCGAGCCGCAGCAACCGCCGACGACATTGACCAGCCCTTCCCTGGCAAAATCCTCGATCTGCGCGGCCATGAAGTCCGGGCTCTCGTCATACCGGCCGAATTCATTGGGCAGGCCGGCATTCGGATAGGCGCAGGTGAACGTATCGGCGACGCCTGATATTTCGGCCAGATGCGCGCGCATCGCGTTGGCGCCGAGCGCGCAGTTGAGGCCGATGGTGAAGGGGCTGGCATGTCGCACCGAATGCCAGAAGGCGGTCGGCGTCTGGCCCGACAGCGTGCGCCCGGACAGGTCGGTGATCGTGCCCGAAATCATCACCGGCAGGCGCACGCCCTTCTCGATGAAGATCTCTTCTGCTGCGAAGATCGCGGCCTTGGCGTTCAGCGTGTCGAAGATGGTTTCGATCAGGATGATGTCGGCGCCGCCATCGATCAACCCGCGCAGCTGCTCACCATAGGCAAGGCGCAGATCGTCAAATGTTACAGCGCGATAGCCGGGATTGTTGACATCCGGCGACATCGACGCGGTTCGGTTGGTCGGCCCCAGCGCGCCGGCGACGAACCGGCGCCTGCCGTCCTGCTGCTCAGCTCTTTTCGCCGCGCGCCGCACCAGCCGCGCGCCATCGCGGTTCAGCGCATAGACGGCATCCTCCATGCCGTAATCGGCCTGCGCGATTGCAGTCGAGGAGAAGGTGTTGGTCTCCAGGATATCCGCGCCGGCAATCGCATACTGATAGTGGATCTCCTCGATCGCCCCAGGCTGCGTCAGGATCAGCAAATCGTTGTTGCCCTGCTGGTGGCAGGCGCAACCGGCGAAAGCCTCGCCCCGGAAATGCGCCTCGTCGAAACCCAGCCCCTGGATCTGCGTGCCCATGGCGCCGTCGAGGATGAGAATACGTTCCCGCGCCGCCGCCGTCAGCGCCGCAAGCACCTCCGAACCGTCGGGCATGGCCGCGACAGGGCCAAGGAGATCGTCCAGCGATGCGGAATTCTGCGACATTTTTTATCCTTGGGGCGACAGCTGAACCCAAGTCACATAAAGACATGTTTATGTCAATATACGCCTTCAAACGGAGTTTGTCACGTCAGCTCCCAAAGTCAGCGGTGTCTCGATTGAAATCCGATGATTCATTGGCCTCCCTGTCACGAAAGGCATAAGATATCGAGCTAGGCTGAGAAGCCCTTCACGAAAGGAGCATTCGATGTCGGATAAATATACGGAATTCGTTCGCCACGAAAATATCAAGAATTTCGAAAACAAGCTGGAGACAGAAACAGATCCCGCAAGACGCGATCTGCTTGCTAGATTGTTGGCCGAGGAGAAAGCAGGAAAACCCTTGCCCATTGTTACTGAGCCTTAGGCTCGCCTTTTTTCAGGGCCGCTTGCCGGCTTCGGCGGCATGCCGCCCCTCTGGTGCTTCCGAAGACTTCCGCGCGTCGCGGCAGAGTCGCCGATGGACGGCGGGCAGGATTTGTCACTGAGATAGGCCCAGGGCGTCCGCTTTCGCCTGCTCAGGAAATCGCTTGCAGCCTCGTGACCCGCAGCATCCAGCGGCGACCGTCGCTGGAGAATTCGGTGACGCCGAGAGGCTCGACATCGATCTTGCGGCAGGCGGCAAGCGGCGCCCCGAGGACATGGACGATTGCCGCACGGATGACGCTGCCATGCGTCACCGCGATCGTGTGGCCGTGCTCGGCGATCATGCCGTCCATGAACCCCGAAACCCGGCGCGACACATCGGCCAGCGATTCGCCGCCATGCGGGGCAGCATCGGGGTCGGAGAGCCATGCCGCGATGCCGTCGGGCTCGCCGGCATGCACAGCGTCAAGGCTCTTGCCGGCCCAGCGTCCATGGTCCTGATCCGCCAGCAAGGGCTCGACCGAAGCCTGCAGCGACATCGCCTCGGCGGTCTGCCGGGCTCGCAGCGCCGGGCTCGTCCATACACGATCGGCACGGCGCAACCCCGCCCCAACCGCCGCCGCCAGCCCATGGGCGCGCGGCTCCAGCGCCTCATCAAGCGCAAACGCCCCCTTGCGCGTCGCGGGCGTCGCCCCGCTGCGGATCATGGTGAGGCGTACGAGCATGGGAGGCTGCCTATTCAAACCACGGGTCGCGGGATCGCCCCGCGACCTGGCACATACAGGATTTCATGCGAGCGATCACAATTCGTTGACGGCTATCGATCCGCCGGATAGGGTCCATCACGATACGGGTTTGGAAGCCGGTGTAAATCCGGCACGGTCGCGCCACTGTGATCGGCAATGTTCTTGCCGAAAGTCAGGCCTTCTCCCGTAGCTGAGGTCGATGAACGGGACGCAGCATCCCAGGAGAGGTCCAAATGTCCAACGCTACCTTCGCACCCACCTACGGTCCGGTTGCGATCCCTGTAAAAGAACTTTTGCCGTGGGCGATCTTCGGCGGTCTTCTCCTGATGCTGGCGATCTATTTCATCGGCGCGGAGCAAGGCGCGACCTCGCTGATCTCCGGCATGGGTGTGCACGAATTCGTGCATGACGGCCGCCATCTGCTCGGCTTCCCCTGTCACTGATGCATTGTGCCCGCGAGCGCGCCGCGCTTCGGGCAATTGACATAGTGCTTTAGGCCGCGCGTCCCTCAGGGGCGCGTTGCGGTCTTGCAATGCAATGAACATGCAGACGCATGATCCCTGCCGAGGGACGGCACGGTCATGCCGTGGGGACAACGACCATGGTTGGAAATCTTCTTCTTCGCGGGATGCTGATCGGCGTCTTCGCCGGCATTCTCGCATTCGGCTTCGCCAGGATTTACGGCGAGCCGCAGGTCGACCGCGCCATCGCCTTCGAGGAGGCGAACGCCCAGGCAGCGGGCGAAGCGCCCGAACCCGAAATCGTCAGCCGCTCGACACAGGCCGGCCTTGGCCTGTTGACCGGCGTGCTGGTCTATGGCGCCGCGATCGGCGGGCTGTTCTCGCTGGTGTTCGCCTATACCTATGGCCGCGTAAGCAACTTTGGCCCGCGCGGCACGGCCGCCCTTCTGGCGCTGGCCGGCTTCGTCGCCATCGTCCTGGTTCCCTATATCAAATATCCGGCCAATCCGCCCTCCGTCGGCAACGGCGATACGATCGGCGCGCGCACGGAACTGTACTTCGTCATGCTGGTGGTTTCCATCGCCGCACTGGTCGCCGCCGTGGCGCTGGCGCGGCGGCTGTGGGCGCAATATGGCGCCTGGAACGCGACGATCATCGCCGGGGCGGCGTTCATCATCTTCATCGCCCTCGTCCAGTACGCGCTGCCGCCCATCAACGAAGTGCCGGAGAATTTCTCGGCTGATCTTCTGTGGCGCTTCCGCGTCGCCTCGCTCGGCATCCACGTCGTGCTGTGGACCACCATCGGCCTCGTCTTCGGCGCCGTGGTCGAACGCAGCTATGGCGGCCAGCTCACCCGCCCGGTCTCCAGGCGGCCGGCCATGCGCTGACAATGTCGGGGCGCACCAACAAATCCGTGCGCCTCGCGGCGGCGTCTCTCGTGGGCGCCGTTCTGCTTTTCGCTTTTGCCGCTCCCGCCGGCGCCCACAGCGTCAGCATCGGCGGACCGACCAGCGGCATCCCGATACCCAGCCTCACCCACGGCCAGATGGCTGTCATCCACGACTATCGCGGCAGGATCCTCGATCTCGCCGCGCGCCAGCAGCGCACCGACCTGACATTCCGGCGGCTGATGAACTACGGCAGTATCCAGTACAGCTACTGCCTGTGGGGGCTGGTGCCCGGCAGCCTGCGCGACGAGGAAAGCCCCTTCAACGAATGCAGCCATGCCTATTTGTCGGCCGCACAGGCGCTGCTCGTCTACATGCAGGGGATGGGCGACCAGAAGCAGGCCGTCGACGCCCTGATCTCAGACATCGACGCCGACATGGTCCGCAACCAGGCGTCGTTCGTGACGTGCCGGTTCAGCGGCGAGCCCTTCAACACCGCCAACATCATCTCGCCTGGCTGGAGCGGCATTTTCTTCCACCTGCCGAGCCTGATGACGTTTGCACTGCTGACGCTGATGCTCGTGGCGGGCGTGCTGGCGCTCGCGGGTCCGAAGGGCCGGCGCGGCGATCGTCCCGGCGGGATCACCTGACGCTTGGCTTGGCGGGGAGCGCGCCCTGCCCTGTCCCGCCGCTCATGCCGGTTCCAGCATCCCGAACACTGAGACCAAGGCGACAACAGCCGCGCCCAGCACGATTTCCGTGATCGTGACCAGACGGATGGCGCGCATGCCCTCGTCCTGATGGTCGGCCAGTCGCGGCACGAAATGGTAGCGGTTGACGATGGCAAGGCCGGTCATGACTGCCGCCAGCATGATCTTGGCGGCAAGCAGCGCCTGGTAAGGCGACGACCATTGCGTCGGCCAGCGGCCGGGCACCAGCATGGTGTTGACAACGCCGGACACCAGCACGACAGCCACGGCGAAATGCCCGGCGAATGAAAATTTCCTCAGCGCCGTTCCCGCCTGCCGCCGGCTTTCCGGCCGATCGAACGCCCTGAGCACCAGGATGAACGGCACGAGCGCGCCAAGCCAGGCGCCGCCGGCGAGGATATGGCAGGCATCGTTGAGGCTATGCGCGATGCCCTCCCAGCCGGCCTGCATCACCGCATGGCCGGTCAGCGCCGCGCTGGCCGTGGCCAGACCCGCGGTAACAGCAACCGCGCCCATCCGCATCCGCGCCGGTGCGGCCAATGCCGCCGGCAGAAGCAGCGCCGCAAACGCCTGCGCCAACCAGGCGTGGCCGACACTTGTCTCGAACAGCACCGCCCGAAGCGTCGCCGGATCGAAGGCGTCGGCCCAGCCGTCGCCGATCATCGCCGCCTCGAGCGGCAGCGTGGCGGCGATCGTTGCGACCGCTATCGCGGCCGCAACGATCCACAGCCATCGCAAGCGCCGCCCGATGCCGGCCGCAAGGTCCAGGGGCACCAGCGTCCGCAGGAAGGCAAAGGCTCCCCACAGGAGCATCGCGGACGCAAAGTGCAGGAACCGGCAGCCGGCAAGGGCGGCGTCAGGGGTCACTTGGACTTCACGGTGAAAGTATAGCTGCCGTGGGTCTTGTGGCCATCGCCCGACAGGGCATGCCAGTCGACGGTGTAACTGCCGTCAGCCAGTGTCCCGGTAACGGGGACCATCAGTTCGGTGTTGCTGTCCATCAGCATCCCCTCGCCCAGCTTCACGGCCTTCTTGTCGGGACCGGTGACCTTGATGCCGCTGAACTTCATGTTCAGGTCCTCGGAGAAGCTGAGGTCGATCTCGGTCGGCGAAGCGGTGACGGAGCCGTTCACCGGCGGAACCGCCGACTTCAGTTCCGCATGTGCGAAAGCCCCGCCGGTGGCAGCGATGACGGCGGCGATGGCGATGGTGGACGCAAGGGTGGTTCTGGACATGGAAAATTCCTTTCAGGATTGGCGCAGGCCGATCGCCTGCATTGGGATTCCGGACCTGCCGGCTCGCCAGCGCTGCAGGGGCTCAAGCGGAGATCGCTTGAGCTGGCCTGTCGCACGTCGCTACGCCGGACACGTCCGTGGATGGTTGTGAAATAACGATCTCCGGACGCTTCGCGTCGGAGGGGCTCAGCCCATCAAAGGGGGCGCGCGGGGATTGCCCGGCACATAGCCGCGATCCCGAAAGACGATCGCTGGCCGGATGGCAACCACAACTTGCGAAGACGCCACCAACTTAAGCGGAAGCGATGGCGCATCCGGCGGCGGCATGAGGGCCGCCGATGACAGGCAGCATCCCGCCAGGCAGCATCCCGGCTGCTTTGAATGACCGCTGTCGCCCTGGCCCGATCCGGAATGGCCGATGCCGTTGAGGCACAGCGGGTTGCCGAACGCATCCAGTTGGAAAGCGTTGGCTTCCGGATCGAATGCAAGCGCGCCCGTGGTCAGCTGAAACATCAGGACGCAGGTCGCGGCAAGCGCAACCCACCAATCCCATCGTTTCCGCCTTGTCCTCACCAGTCGTAGGCCCTCGTAGCTCCGCCAATTCCTAACACTTCGGCGATGCCGCGAACATCGGGATTCTGCGGCATGGGCACGATGACCGGCATGGACCGTCATGCGAGCGGGCGTGGGCCAGCGTGATCGTTCACCCCCAGGCCAGCGCGCCGCCCGTTCACTGGTGTTCCATCGGAGCCCGAACCGGGCTTGCCGGCAGTTCGTCGGCCGGCTCTGGGCTATTCTCGACGGCGCCGGAAATTGCGCCGCGCAGTTCGATTGGCCTTGCGTCCACGCCCGTGCGCGCCGCGATATAGTCCATGGCCTTGTCGCAGTACCAGTCGGCGAAGCGCTGGACATAGGCTTCGTCGGGCAGGCTGTAGGGCCCAGGTGCATAGCCGACCGAGTTCACGCCGCGCTGGTTGACCTCCACCAGGTCCCGGTCCTGGAGATTGGTGACGTTCCACAGGGCGGTGAGATGCTCGACATCGTAGTCGACGCCCTCCACCGCGTCCTTGTGGACCAGCCATTTGCAGGTCACCACCGTCTCTCCCGCCGCGGTCGGCATGGCGCTGAAATAGACCGTGGTATCGGCGGTCGAATGGCAGAAACTGTGCGGCTCGATGGCCCAGCGCAGCGAGCCGATGTCGCCGGCGCCCTCGACCATCGGCTTCCTGCATGCAAGCGCGCCGTCGATGGTGAGCCCGACATGCCCCTTGTTGAGCGGAAAGCGCTCGACCTGCCACCATGGACCGAGGAACGGCCCTTTGCCGAGCCCGGCTTCTTCGACCCGGGCGGCGAAGGCCGCATAGTGCGGATCCTGCGCGACCGCGAAATGCCCGTCAGTGCTGGCCCCGATGGGGAAGGTCAGGCACAGTTCGGGATGGCTGACGCCGCAATGATAGCACTCGCGCGCATTCTCCATCACAAGCTTCCAGTTGCCGCGCTCGACGAGCGTATTCTGGAAGGCGATCTTGGCCTCCTCCAGCCTGTGCGGGGCAAGCAGCGGCTCGAGATCGGCGCGGAAGCGCGCGAAGGAAGGCGGCGTCTCGGCGAGGCAGACGAACAGCGCGCCCGCCACATTCTCAAGATGCACTGGCCGCAGCCCGTGCTCGGCCCGCTCGAAGGTTTCCGGCATGCGTGCATGGACCAGCCTGCCGTCGAGATCATACACCCACTGATGATAGGGACAGGTGAGGCGCGCCCGTCCGCCCGTCCCCTCGGCGCAAACCTGCGCGCCACGGTGACGGCAGGAATTGTGGAAGGCACGATAGACGCCCTCGCCGTCGCGCGTGATAACCACCGGGGAGCCGCCAACGCTGACGGCGAGATAGCCGCGCGGCCGCGGAATCTCGCAGGTGAACCCCGCCAGGATCCACGACTGGCCGAAGATGGCGTCGAGATCGAACTTGAACGCCTCGGGACTGTTATAGAGGTCCTGCGGCAACGTATGACCGGGCCGGCGCTGGTTGACGAGGTCGCGGATTCTCTCCAGATCGAGCATGGCTGTTTTCCCCTTTGGGTCACCATGGCACCCAGGCTGGAACTGTTCAAATTGCGTTTTTAGATGACCCTATCGAATGCGGGCAAACCGCGACAAGGCGGAGACGGACAATGAGTAAAAAAGGAAGCAAGGGTTCGACGCTTCCTTCCGCCGATGCGGCCGGCGCCGTGCCGGCGGCCGAGACCACCGGTGATCAGAGGAACGGCCGGGTCTGGTTGCCGCTGAACGCGCTGCGCGCCTTCGAGGCGGTTGGCGCACGGCTGAGCTTCACCGGCGCGGCCGCGGCGCTGCATATTTCGCAGAGCGCGCTCAGCCGGCATGTCGGGCGGCTGGAGGAATATCTCGGCTGCCGTCTGCTGGAACGTCGCGCGCAGGGCATGTCGCTGACCGCCGCAGGCGCTGCCCTGCTGCCGGTGGTGACGGGCTCCTTCGACCGCATGGAAGAAACGCTGAAGATGCTGCGGCGCGAGCCCGGTCCCGGCGGCCGCATCCTCAAGGTTCACATGCCGCCGACCTTCCTGCATGTCGCGGGGCTGTCGCTGATCGGAGAGTTCCGCCGCGCCTTTCCCGACGTGCCGATCGACATATCGAGCAGCAATGGCATTGGCCTGCCGCCGGGACGCAGCGTGGACATCGCTGTTGTTTTCGACCGTCCCCATGTCGGCGACGCCATCCGCGACCCGCTCTGGATGATCAACCAGACGCCGGCCTGCGCGCCCCAGATCGCCGCGCGGGCGCAGGGGCTTGGGCTCTACGATTTCCTGCGCGCCAACGAACTGCTGCACGTCAAGCTGGAAGGCGAGCCCTTCGACGTCTTCTGGTCGATCCACGCCCGCCATTGCGGCATCGATCTCGGCGCCACCCGCGGCCTTGCCTTCGAAACCGAGGCGCTTGCCGTGCAACATGCCATCGCCGGCGGCGGGATCACGCTGGTCGATCCCGACATGTTCGCGGCCGAGCTTGCCGATGGCCGCCTTGTCACGCCCTTCCCCGAGACGACCAGCCCCACCGGCTTCGGCTACTATCTTACCGTCCACCCCGACGACATGGTCGATCCCGCCGTCGCGCTGTTCCGCTCCTGGGTCGTGCGCCACTATGCGTCAGGGGATGCCGAGAACGACGACGCGCCCGGCGATTGAACATCCCGTCTACCGATACGCGGCCTTGCCTCCGCCGGGATGTTCTTGAGGGAGCCTAGTGCCGCGACCCCACGTTGGATCGCATCCCGACCCCGGGAAACAATCCAGAAACAAGATTCAACATTCGAGAAAAACTGGCGAAAGAATCCAGTGGCATAACCCTATCCGTGGGCGCCGGAGATACCGGTTGCCGCGACAGCAGACGGGGCGATGGCTGACAATGCAACGATCGTATGGATGGATGGGTGCTCTGCTTGGCATGTCGTTCGCCATGCTCGCTGTCGGACAGTCCGCGCAGGCGGCCATCACCCGGAGCGAACATTGCGACCGGCTCAGTCTTCAACTCGACGAGGCCCTCGAAACCAAAGCCAACGCGACGCAGGCCGCGCAGGCAACGGCGCTTCAGCGGCGCGCATCCCGGTTTTGTGCCGACCATAAGCAGGCACAAGGCATCCGGACCTTCGCCAACGCCCTGAAGCTTCTTGGAGTGACACCGGACGATCAAGGCCAGTGAAGCTCTCATCAACAATCATCGTTTGAAACAAGGAATGATCCCCGTGAACAAGTCCATCCTCTCGGCCCTCGGCCTGGCCCTCGCCCTCGCCTTCTCGATGCCGGTCGTCGACGCCAACGCCCAGACGACCACCACCGCTCCGGCCACGACCACGACCGCTCCGGCCGCGACCACGACGACCCCGGCTGCCGCGACACAGGCGCCCGCCAAGGCTCCCGCCCATAAGCGGATCCGCAAGCATCGCCGGCATCATGTGCGCAAGCATCACCGTCATCACCACCACAACAGGCATCACGTCAAGAAGCACCACACCCACAAGCATCACGTCCGCAAGCATCATCACCGCAAGCACCACGTCCGCAAGGCAACCAAGGCCTGATCGACGTCCATCTTCCTGCCTGGGCTTTTCCGGAAACCCGTTCCCGGTTTTCGGGATGGAACTCGGGCATCCCTGACCTCCCGCGGAAAGGCCGCCTTGCGAAAGCAAGCGCGGCTTTTTCGTGTCTGGCGGATTGGCGTGGGCGGCTTCCACTTTTCGCCCAGACAACGGGACGTTTCCACCCGTCCTTGCATGGGAATCTGTTCGTGTTGGAGTGCGCGGAGGAAATGAACTTCAAGGCAGGCGCTTGGACACCCCTCTGTCCGCCCACCCCCTGCAAGTTCGCCTCAAATCGAGACCAGCAAGAGAGGGTGCCTGCCCCCTATTGCAGATGCGGCTTCTTCAGAAAACTCGCCCGATCCGCCGACTTGACGCGCAGCCAGGTCTCGCGGCCGTCGCGCACCACCCGGAGCGGGATCTCCGCGCCGGCCGGGCCGCTGTCCCACAGCTTGCGATAGAAATCGGCGAGGCCGTCGACTTCGCCGTCGCGCACATCCGAGATGACGTCGCCCTGGCGCAGGCCGGCCTTGGCGGCGGGGCCGCCTTCGGTGACGCTCATCACCACCACCTTGCCGTCGCTTTCGGCCGAAAGCGCGCCGAGCCAGGGGCGCGGCGGCCTGGCCACCTGACCGCGCGTCAAGAGATCGTCGAGGATGGGCGGCAGGAGGTTGATGGGCACCACCATGTTGATGTCGGCCACCTCGCCGTTACGGCTCATCTGCAGGCGCAGCGAGCCGATCCCGAGCAGCTTGCCATCCTCGCCGAACAATGCGGCCCCACCCCATGACGGATGCGCG
This sequence comes from Mesorhizobium carmichaelinearum, assembly GCA_943370265.1. Lineage (GTDB taxonomy): Bacteria > Pseudomonadota > Alphaproteobacteria > Rhizobiales > Rhizobiaceae > Mesorhizobium > Mesorhizobium carmichaelinearum_A. The sequence continues at coordinate 249,177 of CALRQH020000004.1, read as the reverse complement.
GGCGCGATGAAGATCGCCTCGTCCAGCAGATATTCCCAATAGCCGGCGAATTCCTGCTTGGTGACGATGTGGGACTGCACGGACTGGCCGATTCCGTCCGTCAGCACCACCGCGTCGCCTACCTTGGCCTTGGCCGCGTCGCCGAGGGTAACCGCCGGCAGGCCGAGCGGCGCCAGCGCCTGCACCAGGCCGAACCCCGACTCCTGATCGTAGGCCAGCGCATGCGCCGGCACCACGCGCCCGTTATGGTCGGTCAGCCAGACCTCCTCGGCCTCGGTGATCAGATAGCCGATGGTCAGCACCAGCCCGTTGTCGCGGATCACAACGCCACTGCCTTCCCGGCGCGTACCCAGCGCACTGGCCGTGAAGGCGTCATCGGGAACGGTGGCGCGCACGGCAACGACGGAGCGCAGTTGGGGGTTGATGGTCATGCTTCTGTCCTGAGCGGGCTTTGCTATCATGTTCTATAGGTATGCCACGCGCGGCGAGGCGCAAGGGGTTGGCGGGAAGGCCAATTGTTGACGTCGGCGCCGCCACTTTGAAAATAGTTCAACACAAGTTGAACTTGCCCCTTTGCAGCCTGCGCTATCTGTACCTAATTGTAGGGTCGCCCTGCCCCATCCTCCGTGCGCCCAGCATCGCGCAACCTGACCTTCTTCCCACCCAAACACGAGGCCTTCCAAGATGACCGAATACACGCCCCCGAAAGTCTGGACCTGGAAACAGGGCAATGGCGGCACTTTCGCCAATATCAACCGGCCGATCGCCGGCCCCACCCATGACAAGGAACTGCCGGTCGGCAAGCACCCGCTGCAGCTTTATTCGCTGGCGACGCCCAACGGCGTCAAGGTGACGATCATGCTGGAGGAATTGCTGGCGCTGGGACACAAGGGCGCCGAATATGATGCCTGGCTGATCAAGATCGGCGATGGTGACCAGTTCGGCAGCGGCTTTGTCGAGGTCAACCCCAACTCCAAGATCCCGGCCCTGATGGATCGCAGCGGCAAGAAGCCGGTTCGCATCTTCGAATCCGGCTCGATCCTGGTCTACCTGGCGGAAAAGTTCGGAGAATTCCTGCCGACCGAGCAGCCGGCGCGGGCGGAGGTCCTGTCCTGGCTGTTCTGGCAGATGGGCTCGGCGCCTTATCTCGGCGGCGGCTTCGGCCACTTCTACGCCTATGCGCCGGAGAAATTCGAATATGCCATCGACCGCTTCTCGATGGAGGTGAAGCGCCAGCTGGATGTGCTCGACCGCCGGCTGGCTGACAACGAATATCTTGGCGGCGCTGACTACACCATCGCCGACATGGCGGTGTGGCCCTGGTATGGCGGGCTGGTGCTCGGCCGCATGTACAATGATTCCGGCGAGTTCCTGTCCGTGCACGAATACAAGCATTTGCAGCGCTGGGCCAAGGCGATCGACGAGCGGCCGGCGGTGAAGCGCGGCCGCATGGTCAACCGCGCTTTCGGCGAACCCGCCATGCAACTGCACGAGCGCCACGACGCCAGCGATTTCGACACGAAGACGCAGGACAAGCTGGCGGCCGAGTAGGCCGAACCGGCATAGGGCCTCTGCTGCCCTGTCTCGGCACCACGCGCGGCGATCCCCGCGCCCTTCCGATCAAAAACGAAAGCCCGCCACCTCACGGTGGCGGGCCCCGGTTCCTCGACAGGCCTGTGAGACCAGACGCATAAGCAGGCTGGCCATCGCAACAATTGCCCCATCGGCCAAATGTTCCCTTGCCCCGGCGCCGTCACGCTCACCGAAACGTGACCAGCAACCAATATCAGCCGCCTCTAAATCAAACTTCTAAGATGATATTGATGGTTTCTGCCCTCATCAGAGGGCAGAAAACAGGGAAGAGGTAATCATGAACATCAAAACCGTCTGCCTGGGAGTATTGGCCGCATCAGTAATCGCCGGTTCTGCACTAGCCGGCATCCTCGATGAGCCAAAGATGATGGCCCCCTTCTTCACCGACAAGACGATGAAGACCATGAAGTCGGATGCCGACATGAAGAAGGTGTGGATGAAGATGTCCAAGAAGCATCAGACCGCCATGATGAAGGAATGCAACGACGCCGCGATGAGCAAACCGCATGCCGAGTTCTGCGCGAAGCTGCACGCGCTGGGTGGCAAGGCGTAATTTTTCCAGAACCACGAGGATGGCGGGTCATTAGGCCCGCCATTCGTTTTGTCAGGGGCTTTCCACCGCCGAAATCCACATCCGGTCGATGTCGGCGAGCGGTCGCTCGTCGATTTCGTCGAGATGGTTCCAATACATGCCGTCCTCATAGAAATAGCCGAGTTCCCGTTCGGCCCTTTCAGCCTTTTCCGCCTGGTCGAGCCGGACGCCGGACAGGATTTGCGACCGCATCGCGGCGATCCGTTCAGAAGACAGGCCCGTCAGCTCATCGAAACTCAGCCTTGGAAAAGTCAGGCGGCTGCGCGGCAGGTCCGACAGGTTGACGCACAGGCAGTCGCGCTTCAGCGCCTGGACCAGGAGCCGGTTCGACTTTGCCTCGAGATTGCGCAAGGTCACGTCATCGCGCAGCGGATCGGGACGGCCGACACCGTAGAAATGCGTCTTGTCCGGCCTGTCATAGATCATGTCGCAGCCGAGGAATGCCAGCACATCCGGCTTTTGGCTGTGGATGGTCCAGTAGGCCGCCGTCAACGCCATGGTGGCGCCGGCATAGACGAAGCCGCCAAAACTGTTCTGCGCCGGCACATAATGCGAAGCGCTGAAGATCTGCGCCTGCCGCAGCCTCGCATCCCCCGGTAGCCGGTCCGCCGGGAAATCACCAGCATGGACGAGAAGGTCCCAGTCGGGCCGCACGCGCCAGGCATTGTTGATGGCGACGATCCGGCTGAACGCAGCCTTCGGCCACGCCTCGCAACGCACCACATCGGGCGCGCTGCCGAGCAGCAGGATGGTGCGGGGTGGATCATCGATGGCCATGGCATCTCTCTCGGCCGTGGCGAACGTGCCTGGCCGACGCTAACCTGTCACTTCAAGCCGGATGGCTCAAGGGCGAATGAAGAGCGCAACGCGCCCCGCTCTGTCCTGCCGGGCGTTTGCAATTTGGAAGGCAGGCAATTGGCTTTCCATCCGCTTGGCGGACGGGGTGAGATCGAGCTCCAACGCCGGCGCCTGCCTGTCGCTTGAACGGCGCGTCACCACGCTCCCGGGACTTGCGATCATCACCATCGATCGCCAGATTCGACCGACCACTTAACAGGGGGGGGAGAACCATGAAGACACGGTTTCGCGGAGTATTCCTGACGTCGCAGCAGGCCGAGGCGACGGCCGGCTTTTATGAAAAAGTGGCGGCGCTGCCGCTGGAGACGGTGGGCGAGAAGGGCGGCTATGTCTACTGGAAGCTCGACCGCGACGGCATGCAGTTGGCAATCCACGACGCCCAGGCCTTCGCCGCCCATGCCTATCCGGCGCTGGCTGGCTCCAACCTGACCCATCTCTATTTCAGGATCGACGACCGCCAGGCATTCCTTGCCCATCTGGAACGTCTTGGCATTGCGCCATGGTCGGTCGATGACATCGTTGTGACCGTCGTCGATCCCGACGGGCGCAAGGTGCTGTTCGGGACAGCCTGAGGATCAGGCCGCCCCCTCGCCCATCCGCTTACTTCAGCAGCGCCGCCAGCCTGGGAATCCCTTCGCTCACCGCGCGATGGTCGGCCAGCGTGAAGGACAGGCGCAGCGTGTTGCGGCCGGTGCCATCGGCGTAAAAGGCGTTGCCGGGCACGAAGGCGACGCGCGCCTCCTTGACGGAACGCGCCAGAAGCTCCGTGGCGTCGGTGCCTTCCGGCAGCGTCACCCAGACGAACATGCCGCCTTCCGGACGGCTCCAGGTCACGCCTGCGGGCATATGCGCCTCAAGCGCGCCGAGCAACGCATCACGGCGCGCGCCATAGGCGCCGATCAGCTTCTCGACCTGACCATCGAAGACGTTTTCGGCCGCGCGGTGCATGACCATCTGGTTGATCGACGGGCTGTGCAGGTCCGACGCCTGCTTCATCAGCACAAGCTTTTCGATGACGGCGCGCGGCGCGCAGATCCAGCCCACCCGCATGCCTGGCGACAATATCTTCGAGAACGAACCGCAATAGATGGTCCGCGCCTTGTCGATGCCGCCGGAACGCGCGCAGTCCAGCGCGAGGATCGGCGGCACGGCCTCGCCGTCATAGCGCAGCGCGCGATAGGCGGCGTCCTCGATGACGGCGATGTCGAGTTCGCCGGCAAGGTCGAGCACGGCCTCGCGCTGCTTCCGATTCAGGGTCTCGCCGGTCGGGTTGGCGAAGTCCGGCACCAGATAGGAGAATTTCACCCGCCCGCCATTGGCCGCCGCCGCCGCGCGGTAGGCCGCCGGCGTCATGTTGCCGCCGTCGGGCGTCAGCCGGTCGTAGCGCGGCTCATAGGCGTTGAAGGCCTGCAGCGCGCCGAGATAGGTCGGCCATGTCACCAGCGCGGTATCGCCCGGCGACAGGAACAGCTTGCCCAGATAGTCCAGCCCCTGCTGCGAGCCGGAGGTGATGAGGATGTTGCCCTCGTCGCAGGCCACGCCAAGCTTGCCCATCAAGCCGACCAGCCAGCGCCGCAGCGGCAGGTAGCCCTCGCTGACCTGGTATTGCAGCGCCGCACCCGCCTCCGCGCCGGCGAGCACCGAAGCATAGGCCTCCGTGATCGCTTGCGCCGGAAACAGCGAAGGGTCGGGAATGCCGCCGGCGAACGAGATGATGTCGGGCTGGTCGAGCAGTTTCAGCAGTTCGCGGATTTCCGACGCCTTCATGCGCGACGAGCGCGACGCCAACAGGTCCATCAAAGTCAACACGACCTCCCAGTCGATGGTAATTAGGTCAATCTCGCTGACCTATTATCACCGACCCTCGTCCTCTGGAATAGCCAGAAGGTCGATATGATCGCGCCAGCTAATGACATTTGCCGTGGAACTCCAAGTGGAAACAACCTGTTTTCATGCCACAATCGCCGCAACCGAGGGGACCACATGGCAACAGGACGGCGCAGCATCTTCGCACGTTTGGCCCGCGCCCTTGCCTGGACCGGCTTCGCCGCCTGCATCCTGGTTGCGCTGGCATGGTGGTATTGCGAGCCGGCGACACCCGACGCCTTCTATTCCAGGGTTTCCGATCCGGCCGCCCCGGCTGGAACGCTGATCGCCAGCGAGCCATTCACGCGCGACGTTCCCGACAACGCGCGGGCCTGGCGGATCCTCTATGCGACGACCCGGTCTGACAATGCGCCTGCCGTGGCCAGCGCGATCGTGATGGTGTCGCGGCAGCCGGTCGCCGGCAATCGGCCCGTCATCGCCTGGGCGCATGGCACGACGGGCATCGCGGCGGGCTGTGCCCCCTCCGTGGTGGAACACCCGTTCGAAAATGTCCCGGCCCTGCAACCGCTGCTCGATGCCGGCTGGGCCTATGTCGCGACGGACTATACCGGCCTGGGCGCGCAAGATGCCACGCAGGGCGGCCATGCCTACCTGGTCGGCGACGAGGCGGCGCGCGCCGTGCTCGACGCGGTTCGCGCCGCGCGCCGCATGGGCGAACCGAAGCTGGACGACAAGCTTGTGGTCTGGGGCCATTCGCAAGGCGGCCACAGCGCGTTGTGGGCGGGCATGCGCGCGCCCGATTATGCGCCGGAGCTCAAGCTCGCCGGCGTTGCCGCGCTGGCGCCCGCCAGCGACCTCGGGGAGCTTGTCGAGGACGGGCGGTCCACGATCCTTGGCAAGATCGTGTCGGCCTATGTCATGCACGCCTATTCGGCCGCCTATCCGGACGTTCGGCCCGTCGACTATATGGGCTGGTGGCCGAGAGCCTTGGCTGGCGACATCGCCCGCCGCTGCCTGGGCGGCACGGAAACGCTGTTCTCGGCGGTCGAAACCGCGCTGATGCCGCGCGGCGGCGCGTTCTCGCAAGACGCCGCATCCGGCCCGCTTGGCGCTCGGCTGGAGCAGAACACGCCGCGCGGCCCGATCGCCGCGCCGCTGCTGGTCGCGCAGGGCGAGGACGACGACGCGGTGCTTCCACGCATGCAGCAGGCCTATGTCAAATCGCGTTGCGCCGCCGGCCAGCCCGTCGATTTCCTGTCCTATCCCGGCATAGGCCACCTGTCGCTGGTCGCGGAGGGCTCGCCCCTGACCGCCGACCTGATGGCGTGGACGCGGGACCGTTTCGCCGGCGCGCCTCCCGCGCCCGGCTGCGTCGATTGAAATTGCCGGCCAGGCTTGGGAACTGTCCGCGATGGCGGCAACGCCAACCCATTCCAGATCAAGCCGGATTGACGACATGTCTGTAGTGTTTTTCCCCACTGACGAGGAATTTCGTTGCGCACCCATCCATGCCGGCGCAACATGAGTCCGCACTGAAATAATCCATGAAAGGGGGTCAACGGCCAAGGGGACGGCCAGTGAGGGGATAGGAATAATGACGCTCAAGGTCATCGGGGCCGGCTTCGGCCGTACTGGCACGTGGTCGACTTTTGCCGCGCTGAACAGGCTCGGCTTTCCCTGCTATCACATGCAGGAAGTGATCATGAACAAGGCCAACAAGGGCCATCTCGATTTCTGGCGCAAGGTGGCCAACAGCCCGCCGGGCAGCCAGCAGGACTGGAACCAGGTGTTCGCCAACTATACGGCGACGGTCGACAATCCCGGCTGCTGCGTGTGGAAGGAATTGCTCGCCGCCTACCCCGACGCCAAGGTGCTGCTGACCCTTCATCCGCGCGGCCCCGCCGCCTGGTACGACAGCACCATCGACACGATCTACTTCACCAAGAATGTCTGGCAGTTCAAAATCCTGGAATGGCTGACGCCGTTCGGCTGGAAATTCGGCGACATGTCGAGCAAGCTGGTGTGGGGCCGCACGCTGAATGGCGTGATGGACGACCGCGAAAAGGCGATCGCGCGCTACACGGCCTATATCGAGGAGGTGCGGGCGGCGGTGCCGCCGGAGAAACTTCTGCTGTTCAAGGTGACCGAGGGCTGGAGCCCGCTCTGCCGCTTCCTGGATGTGCCCGAGCCCGACGAGCCCTTCCCCAACCTCAACGACCGCGCGACCATCAAGAAGATCATCGCCGAGATCATCAACGGCTCCTACATCATGCTGGGCCTGTCGATTGCCGGCATTGTGCTGCTACTCGCCGCCCTGTTGTTGTCGCTGGGATAAGGCATCGCCCGCATTGGCGGGCCGATGACCGACGCGATGGTGCTGGCGCAAGCGCCTCGGCGGCCATTCGGCCCCTGAAACGAAAAACCCGCCACTTGTGGCGGCGGGCTGATCGAAACGATCAAGGCGGGTTCGATTGCGACGGAGCCGCAGTGACCCTCGACAGTTTCTCGCGGCGCACAAGCACCGGCTTCTCGTAGACTTTCTTCATTCCCAACTCCCCAATGAATACGGGTGAAAATTCTCGCGCGGGTTGCCGCATGTCAACTCCCCGGCGCCCATATAGCCGCTGGTCCACTGCTTGTTCCCGGATGCAGGAAAACCCAAGGCCAAGACAAAACCGAAGGCCAGGACAGAAACACGCCACCGCCGCGCGACGCGGTTATCTTCGGTGGAAATTCAGGCCTCGAGCAGGAAGCCCGCCCGCCCCGGCGTCGGCTGATCAGATCAGGTCGGCGTCGATTGCGACGGAGCCGCAGTGACCTTCGACAGTTTCTCGCGCCGAACCAGAACCGGCTTCTCGTAGATTTTCTTCATGCCCGTCTCCGCCAATGGATACGGATGCAAGCTCGCGCCCGCCTTGTTTGCATGTCAATCGATAGCGGGCACATCAGCGCCGGACAATGAAAGGTTTCCCGCCCACTGATGCAAGAAAGCCCAAAAATCCGGGAAATCACGACGAAGAGGGCTTGCCGGGCCGGATGCTCCGGCGAGAACCCAGGCACAAGGACCCCGAGCCGGGGCAAAACAAGACCCGCCTCCCTGCCGGTTGCGGGCTGACAAAGCCGTCAGACCGGCTTAAGCGAATTCGTCGGAAAAGCCGTGATCTTCGACAGTCTTTCGCGGCGAACCAGAACCGGCTTCGCGTAGATTTTCTTCATCGCCGACTCCCCACGATGCACACGGACGCAAGCTCGCGTCCAGATTGCCTCACGTCAACCCTTTCGCGGCGCGCGAAGGCTGGAAAATGGATTGTTCCAGGCTGTCGATGCGAAGGGGACCGCCAATACAAGGAAGCCCCACCGGACGGGGAGGCCGGCGGGGCTGTACTGGGGTCAGGATCGCGAGGGGAGGCGATCCATGTTCAAAACGCGGGCGCCGCCGGAAGGTTCCATCATCGCGCTTCCGCGGTGTGATTCATCGGCATCGTGCCGGCGGACATCGCCCCAGCCCAGGAGCGCGGAGCCATCGCCCTGCACCAGTGCCTTGCTTGCCAAGGGCGCCGCCACCGGGCCGTTCGCCGCCAGCCGGGCGATGCAACCACTTGGTCGAAGTGACGTTATGCCCCCAGCTTGCAGGATGAGAACAGAAGGTGACCTTGCGATGGCTCCGCGACCCCCGATGACCAGACACCCGTTCACCATGATGCTGGTGTTTCTCGTCCTCGTCGCGCCCTTCGCCGGCTTGGTCTGGCGCACGCGCGAGTGGCTCGGCTGGTAAGGCCTGCGCCATGCGCGCCCTGCCTGCCCTGACCCTGCGCTTCATCGACGCCCGCTCGATGGTGGTCACCTCGATCCCCGACGCGCGCAAGGCGCTCGAAGGCCATTGGTGCAACAAGGAAGCCAGGAGCTACAAGACCGCGGCACAGCTTCTGGCCGCGGCCGAAAACGGCGCATGCCGGCCGGCCGTCGCATGGTCCGCCTTCGAGCGCGCCGCGCGCGAACAGGGCCTGCTCAAGGCAAAGGAGCGCCCCGTCGGCCTTGGCGCCCAGATCGCGGCTTCGCTGTTCGTGTCCCGGAGTGACGTGTAGCGGCGAAGTCGAACTCGCTGCGCGAAAAGCTGGCATGGCGATGCTGACGGTGCCCTCATCCGTTACCGCGGAGGCTTTCTACGGCAGATTGGGGTACAGGGCCGTGCGCGACAGCTACCATGGCGAGGAGCCCACGATCATCATGGAGCGCGCGCTCCGGTAAGTCCGCACTCCACCACTCCTTCTACTTCATCCCTCCCCTCCATTCGAAGCCGCTAATCTTTACCGATCCGTATAGTACCGGACATTTTCCCGAAAGGTGTAATGCGTAGGCAATGTTCGGGGGATAGCAACTGCGTCGTTGGGCCTTGAGATCACGACCGCGTTGCGACCGGGATGTTTGAAGACTGCTTTCATCGTCCGATTGATTGGGAAACGGCGAAGTGTAGTGGCGATTTGCCTTTGCGCCGGGAAGATATGTGGGACAGGTCTTGAGCACTGACACGAGCAAGGAGCCGGGTTTTCCCGGCTGGCCGCGGGAAGCCGCCGGCGTTGCCGCGCAGCTTGGCAGCCTCTGCGCGCGCATGGGCGCGAAGCGATCGGCGGTCTTCCTGAGCCGCATCGCCTGCAAGCCGGTCAACTTCTTCAAATGGTTCAGGTTCGTATCCAGGTTCAGGCGGCAGCATCGTCTGGGCGGTCCGGACGACCATCTGCTGCGCAAGAAGACCTACAAGTTCTTCGCGCTCCGGGTGCCGGACGGCCGAGGCTTCGATCTGGTTGCCGATCATTTCACCCTGGCAGCGGCGACCCTGCCGCGCGACCAGCTGGAAGCGGCATGGCACGGCCGCCCGATGGACATCGGCATGGTGGCCGGAAAACGCGATGCCTACGTGCTGAACATGCACCTTGCCGTCCTGGCCGCCGCCGCCCATGAGGGCGTGTTTTCGATCACGCTGAGGCGGCAGAGCGATCGGCTGGAGCTGGTCAAGCTGACCTTCGTTCTCTACAGGCTGCGCGGCGGCGGCTACACCGTCGCCATCGGCGGCATCCAGGGCAACAAACGGCAGGATTCCAAGCGCGCCGTGATCGACGCCACCCGCGACATGGGCGGGCTAAGGCCGAAGGACGCCGCCCTGCTGGTCATGGAAGGCATAGCGCTGCGCGGCGGCGCCGATCATTTTCTGGGCGTGTCGAATGCCCGCCACACGATCAATTTCCGCGTCTCCAGGAATCGCGTGCGCAAGCATGCCGACATGGACGAATACTGGCTCGACCGGGGCGGAGAGGTCGGAGGCGAATTCGGCTTCGTGATCCCCGTAAGGAACGGCCACTTGGCGCCGCCTTCGAACCGGCGCGATATCCACAAGCGCGAATTCCTGGAGATCGGAAAGAACCTGTTCGTAGCCCAGCCCCTCCAGCCCGGACCGGGCGCGGCCGTTCTTCCAGCCGCCTATAGAGCGCCCTCGATATCGGTCTTTGAAAAATCCGCGCCGACATAGAGCAGGCGGCATGCCTGCTCCCTGGCCAACTCATAGGCGAAGCAGTCGCCGAAGTTCAACGCCGCCGGATGAATGCCTTTGCCCCAGTTCCCGTAGGCCGTCGCGATGCGCCGGGCCGAGGCCGGCGTCACGCTGACGATTTCGAAGCCAAGCCCGTCGATCAGCCGCGCCATTTCCTCACCGACATTGCGCCTTGCCGCGACGATGAGCGCTTCCGCCACCGTGCCGGCCGAGATCACCAAGTCATCTTCGGCCTCGATCGCCCGAATACAGGCGCCAGCCTCCGGTTCATCGAGTATGATCGCCATCAGCGCCGACGTATCGACGGCGATCATTCGGGCAGACCGTCATCGCCATAGAGGAAATCCTGGCTGCGGGCAGCACTTGGCCCTGTGGATGCCTTTGCGGCGGCGGATATCCGCACCGCCTCCAGCAATGCCCGACGGGATTTCCTGTCCGATACCGCGTTCACCGGCACGAGCCGCACAGCGGCGTGGCCATGCCGGGTCAGGATGACTTCGTCACCCGCCTCCGCGCGCCGGACCAGTTCAGTCAACTGCCCCTTCGCGTCTGTCACCGATATCTGCATTGTGGTAAATCCTGTTTTGGACCAGATATAGGTCCACACCCAAGTCAAATCTAGACCATTCCATGGTCCATTTCAACCCAAAACAGACAGGAGCTTCTTCATCCCAGAAGCTTGCCGTCCTTCGCCACCGCCCTGCCCCGGCGATAGACGGTCCGCGCCTTCGGCACGGCCACCACTGCCTCGGGCACATGCTCCGCCCCAAGCGTCACGAAGTCGGCGCTGGCGCCCACCCCGATGCCGTAATTGTCCAGCCGCAACGCCCTGGCGCCGGCATAGGTGACCACGTCGAAGGCCGCTTCCAGCTGGTGATCCTCGTAGAAGCCCGAACGGTAGCCGATCATGTTGGCGCGGCCGAGCATGTCGCCATCGCCATAGGGCCACCAGGAATCGCGGATGTTGTCGGAACCGCCGAACACGGTGACGCCGGCCCGCCGCAGTGACGCGACCGGCGGGAAAGCGTGGTCGCCGGGCGCGTTGGTCATGATCGCGACGCCTGAGGCCGCCAGCATGTCGCCGGCCTTCTTCAGCGCATCGCCGGAAAACTCGCCCAGCGCATAGGCGTGGCTGACGGCGACATGTCCCTGCATGCCAAGAGCCATTGTCCGCGCGGCGATCTCCTCGATCTCGAACAGCCCGAGCGTGCCGCCGTCATGCAGGTGGATGTCGACGCCGACGCCGTGTTTCTGCGCCAGGCCGAACACCACGTCGAGATGGCCCTTCACGTCGCGGTCGAAGCTCGCGGGGTCGAGCCCCCCGATCAGGTCGCAGCCGAGCTTCAGCGCCTCCTGCAGGAATTCCGCCGTGCCGAGCGACGCCAGGATGCCGCTTTGCGGGAAGGCGACGAGCTGGATGTCGATGAGGTCGCGATGGGCTTCGCGCACGGCCAGTATCGCCTCCAGGTGCTTGAGCCCGACCGAGCCGTCGACCATCACATGGCTGCGCATGCTGAGGCTGCCATGGGCGACGCACAGCTCCAGCTGGTTCTTCGCCCGCACCGCGATGGGCGCGGCAGCCGCAAGGTTGCGCGCCTGGAACGCCACGCGCTCGCGCACGTCGAAACCGCCGGTGCAGGGAAGATGCGGCCGCCAGGCGTCACCGTAAAACGAGGTGTCGAGATGGATATGGCCCTCGACGAAGCCGGGCACCGTGAGCTGGCCGCCGAGATCGATGGTCTCGATGGCGGGCGCACTCTCGCCGGCCGGCGAGAGTGCGCTGAAGCGGCCGTCGGTGACGGTGAGGTCAACCAGCGCGCCATCGGCCAGCCTGGCATTGGCAAATCGGGTGTTTTGGAGAGCAGTCACGGCATCACCATCATCAGGGTCGTTGCCGAAGGCTAGACCATGCGCGCTGAGCGAAGGTCAACATGGGAGATGATGGAAAGTGTTTTCAGGTGAATGGGTGCTCAGGCGGGAAAGATGATGCCGAACAAGGAGATGGAGTGGGATAGTGATTCAGGATGGAAAGGCCGGGCGCATCTTCCCTTGTTCGATCCAACGCTGGCGCTGCCCCTCATCCGCCTGCCGGCACCTTCTCCCCGTATAGTAACGGGGAGAAGAGAGTTGGCCGCATTCTAGGCACCCATCTTGCAACGTTGGCAATTGGCGAAATCGCTGGCGAAGGCGTCTTTCTCCCCGTCACTATACGGGGAGTTGAGGAGTGATCCGCGCAGCGGACGAAAAGCCAATTGCTTGGCTTTTCGAGCGACGAACGTCCGGCAGGGCAATGAGGGGCAGCGCGGCGCCGGAAGAAGGCGTTTGCGCCATCGCTCCCGTGCCAAGCCTAATCCCCCGCCTCATCGGACCACCAAATCCTCCGTCGTCACCAGCGTCACGCCCGTCCCTGCAAACTCCCTATTGTGGCGCGCAATGATCTCGCCTGCCGTCTCGCCGCCACTGTCCAGCGTCGAGTGCGCATCCTCGACCACGGTGACGCCGAGCCCTCTCGCCATCGCGCCCTTGACGGTCGCGGCCACGCAAAAGTCGGTCTGCGCGCCGGCCAGCACCACCGCGCCGGCGCCCTGCGCGGCCACCCAGTCGGCGAAGGCGGGATTGCTGAAGGCGTCGCGCACGGATTTGGCGAAGGTCGGCTCGTCGCCGGCCTGGCCAAGCGCCGGCCATACCGGCCAGCCCGGCTCGCCCGGCGCCAGCGGATCGCCCAACGGCCCGTCATGGCGGATGAAGGCAACCTTGCGCCCACCCCGCCGCGCCCACTCGATCAGCGCGCGCGTGCGATCGACAATGCCCAAGGCATCATGGATTGGCGGCTCATGCACGCCGTCGAACATACCGGTCTGAAGGTCGATCACGACGAGCGGGGCGGAGGATGGGAGGGCTGGCTCTGACATGCGGATTACATAGCATGGCGGGTGGGGTGAGCAAGGATGGGGCGGCTATTAAGGAGAGCATCGACTCCAGGGCGCTGCCTGAAAGCCGCATCGAGCCGCCCGGCCTTGCTGGCCTGCCTTGGCAGATCAGGGTTCGCCTGTCACCCAATCCCGCCCGTCACCGCATAGGCCCCGGCCGTGCGACCATCCTGCGTCCGCACCACGGCGGTCACGATCGAGCCATAGGACCCGCGCCAGACGCTGTGGACCCTGCGGTGCTCGTCGGCGGGAACCAGCGCCACGCCGGTGAAGCGTATGCTGCCCTTGGGCGTTTCGACCGGGGGCGCTTCGCTGCGCCGCATCTCGACCGCCCTGCCATTCACATGCGCCTGCACGCCGGCCATCGCCGAGACATCGCCGGCGAGATCGAGCGTGATGACGATCTCGTCCTCATCGCCAGCGCTGAGCGCATCGGCGGCCAGCGCGACCACCAGCGGCGCGGTATCTGCCTTTGCGATGCCGCCTGCCCGCGCGAAAAACACGTCATCCGCCAGTTCGGGCGTGCGCGGCGGGCTGGTGCGGCGCTGGGTGGCGCGCTCGTAATCGCCGGCAAGGCAGAGCAGCCTTGTGTCGTCATAGGCCTTGCCGGCAAAAGTCAGCCCAACGGGCATGCCGATATCGGCCATGGTCCCCATCGGCACGGTGACGGTGGGGATGCCCAGGTGCCGCCACACCAGATTGCCGTTGGCGACCCAGGTGCCGTTGCGCCAGGCAAGCACCGCCGAGGCTTCGTTGACATCGGCATCGGCCGGCCCGACATCGGCGACGGCCGGCAGCACCACGGCGTCGAGCCCCTGCGCGTCCAGCCAGTCCTCGAAATCGATCCGCCTGACATCCTCCAGCCCCTTCAGCCCGTCTTCCAGCGCCGGGATATCGGCGACGGGCGTGACGCCCTGCTTCGCCCGCTCGACATAGTCGGCAACGCTGAAATCACCGACATAGCGGTCCGGCAGCGCGCCTGGCGGCTGCGGAAAAATGTTCGGGCCGTCGACTGAGGCGAGATCCGGGATATTCGGATCGGCATTGGCGCGCAGGAAATCGTCCCAGCCGAAGATGCAGAGATCCCAGATTTCCCGGTCGGCGAAATCCAGGGGCACGATGCCGCGGTCGACCATGCTCTGCGCGCCGGGACGGTCGCGCTCGTAATTGGAGACGACGGGAAAATCGACCTCGACCACCTCGGCGCCAAGCCTTCTCAGATCGTCAGCCGCCTGCCGCCAGAGATCGAGCACCGAGGCGCGGGTTTCGATCGGCTTGGTCGCCTCCGCATCCCGCCCGATATACATGCGGGGAACGCCCAGCCGCTTGCCTTTCAGCGCGCCTTCCAGCGGCAGCGCGACATAGCTTTGCGGCCGCAGCGTCGAGCTCGCGGGCAGCGCCACCCAGGGCTGCGTGCGCCAGAAATCGCCCCGCGTCCGCGCATCGTCAGCCACGATCACGTCGAGCAGTTCCAGCATGTCGGCAACGCCGCGCGTATGCAGCACGACCACATCCATGGTCGGCACCAGCGGCCAGTTGCCGCGCACCGAAATGACGCCGCGCGACGGCGTGTAGGCCACAACCGCGTTGTTGGAGGCCGGCGCGCGGCCCGACGACCATGTCTCCTCGCCCAGCCCGAAAGCGGCGAAGCTGGCGGCGGTCGCCGTGCCCGAGCCGTTGGACGAGCCCGATGCGAAGGCGGCGGTGAGGTAATCGGCATTGTAGGGGCTCTCGGCCCGGCCATAGACGCCGCGCTGCATGCCGCCATTGGCCATGGGCGGCATGTTGGTGAGGCCGATCAGCACCGCCCCGCCGGCCCGCAACCGCGCGATGGTGAAGGCATCCTCATTGGCGACGAGATGCTCGAAGGCCGGCGAGCCGGCAGCCACCGTCAACCCCGCCACCTTGTAGCTGTCCTTGGCCGTGTAGGGGATGCCGTCCAGTGGCCCGAGCACCGCGCCTTGCTGGCGACGCAGGTCGGAGGCAGCGGCCTCCTCGAACATGTTCGGGTTGAGCACGGGAACCGCGTTCAGCGCGATGCCATGCCGGTCATGGAAAGCGATGCGCCGCAGATAGGCACCGACCAGCTCGACGCTGGTGACGACGCCCTCTTCCAGCGCGCGCCGCAACTGGGCGATCGTCGCCTCGACAATGTGAAGGTCGGCCATGGGGATACTTCCGGCGTTTCGTGGAGTACCCTTATCGGCTGTGAACGCGCACCGGGTAAAGGGGTCCTTGCGGATGGACAATTGGCGCAGCTTTGCGCCCAGCCCCTTCTCCCCGTAAACGGCTACGCTATGCACACATCTTCCGTGACGGGCGTGACTGATCGGCCCGAGGCTTGATTGCCACGTGATTCCCCCAATCCGTCGCTGCTTCGCAGCGCCACCTTTCCCCCCTCCGGAGGGAAAGGAAGGGAGCGCTGCTGGACGAACGTTGACGGCAAAAAGCTTGGCGCCTTTCCTCTACCCCATCGATCGGGGGAGAGGTGGCTCGGCGAAGCCGAGACGGAGTGGGGGTCGACCGGCGCGAGCACAAGAAGCTCGCTCTACGCCAAGCCGCATGACCAGCTGTACGGCCGCCCCTTTTTGCAGAACTTGACGCACACAACCCCGTGTAGAGACGGCGAGAGGGAGGCGTCGGCGTTGGCCACCCTCCCCCTTTTTACCCGCGCGTTGCCAATAGGTTACAGACTTGGCGTTGCAACGAGCCTAAAACTCGGCCCATTGAGGGTTGAATTCGATGCGCATTGCACTGGCTATCGGGATATCCTTGCTCGCCATGAGCACGGCCTATGCCGCCGATGTGCTGGAACCGGCGGCCACCCCGTCGTTTTCCTGGTCCGGTGTCTATGTAGGCGTCCAGGGCGGATTTTCCTGGGTCGATACAGACATCACATTTCCCGGCACCCCCGGCGTGAGTTCGCCCTCGCCGAACGCATTTACCCTGGGCGGCCAGGCCGGCTATCGCTATCAATTCGACAACAATCTTGTCCTTGGCATCGAGGGCGATCTCTACAGCTACTTCAACAAGGAAGATGCGGCACCAATAACCAACACCTCCAACGGTGAATCCGTTACCGTCAACTATGGCGGGTCGCTGCGTGGCCAGGCAGGCTATGCCATCGACCGTTTCCTGCCCTATGTCACCGGCGGCGTGGCATTCATCAACTATAGTGGCGGCGACATCCAGACCTTCCCTGGCGGCCCTATTGTTTCCGGAGCCGATTACAGCGGAACCAGGGCCGGATGGACCGTTGGCGCGGGTGTCGCCTACGCGTTCACCGACCACTTCATCGCCAATGTCGACTATCGCTATACCGATTTTGGCAGCACGAGCTTCGATACACCGCAGGCCGGCAACGGCAGCACCGATGTGAACCTGAAGGAAAACGCCCTCAAGATCGGCTTCAGCTACAAGTTCTGAGCCCGCGTCGCGCCGCTCGTCCCTTGGAGCATCCTTCCCGCCACGATCGGATGCTTGCGCCAGATCAGCTTCAACGCGATCGACATGATGGGCCAGCCATGAAACCGACCATACGCACGCTGTCACTGCAGGATCTGTCCGTCCTGATCGACTGGGCCGCTGCCGAAGGCTGGAACCCCGGCCTCGAAGATGCCGCCGCCTTCCAGCCCGCTGACCCCCTGGGTTTCATCGGCGCCTTCATCGGCAACGAAATGATCGCCGCCATCTCGGCTGTCGCCTATGGCGGCGATTTCGGTTTCATCGGCCTCTACATCTGCCGTCCCGACATGCGCGGCAAGGGCCACGGCAAGGCGGTGTGGAACGCCGGCATGGCCAGGCTCGCCGGCCGCACCATCGGCCTCGACGGCGTCGCGGCGCAGCTGGCCAATTACCGCCGCCAGGGTTTTCGGCCGGCCTACGAAACCATCCGTTTCAGCGGGCGCGGCGCGATTCCCGCGGCCGGGAGCGAAGGGTTACGCAGGGTGACCACGCAACTCGTGCCCGATATCATTGCCTATGATGCCCGCTGCTTCCCCGCGCCCCGCCGCGCCTTCCTGCAGCGCTGGCTGCTGGCGCCGCATCACGGCCTCGCCGCGATCAGCGCGCGCGGCACCACCGGCTACGCCGTCGCGCGCCCCTGCCGCTCGGGCTTCAAGATCGGCCCGCTGTTCGCCGACGATCTGGACACGGCACTGCATCTGCTGGACGGGCTGTCGGACGCCTGCCAGGGCGGCGACCTGCACATCGACGTCCCAGCTGCTAACACCGGCTTCATCGCCATCCTCGAAAGGACTGGCTTCGCGCCGACCTTCACCACCACGCGCATGTATAAGGGCCCGGCGCCAGAGCTGGATTTGTCGCGGATATTCGGAGTGACGACGCTGGAACTGGGGTGATGAGGGCTGGGTGGCGCGAAGCCTGCGAGGGTTAGCATCCGTGCCGAAATTTTCCCAAGTTGGCGCCGCCCCTCATCCGCCTGCCGGCACCTTCTCCCCGTATAGTGACGGGGAGAAGGGAGATGGCCGCCACGCTGCCGCCTTTTCTTGCAGCGTAGGTGATCGGCGAAAGAGGCGATGGCGGCCGCCGGCAGCAAAAGCGCAAACGGCCTGTCGGCAACCTTGTTCATCGCCGCTCAGGCGTCCGGCGGCGGAACATCGTCGCGGCTGTCCAGCAGCAGTGACAGGCGCCGCGTGGAAGCGCTCTCGATAATGAGTTCTTCCAGTTCGTGGTCGCTAAGGTCCGTCTTCAGCCGCCGTCGAACGGCAGCGATTGCCATGCGCATCGACACGGGAGCGTTGTGTGCCTGGTCGTCCAGATAGGCGCCGATTTCCAGCACGGCATCGACGTCGATATTTCGTGGCAACGATCGCATCGAGAATTACCCCACGCCAATCTTACGCAGCGTCAGCAAAGAGTCGAGTGCCATCCGGACCGGCGCGCGACAGCCTCTACACGCCAAGCTCACGAAAATGCGATGGTTGCCGACCTGGAAAATCCGGAACCATCGCGCCGTTTCGACGTTGGGCCGCGCATTTGACTGTGAGGCAAACCTTGATTCCTGTTCCGAAGAAGCCGACCCCGAAGGGTCCCGCGAGCCTGCCCGCCAACGATAACAAGACGCCCGCAGGTCAGGAGATTTCGGACTTCTTACAGGCGCTTATCCCGCACGATGATGCCGCCGCCGAAGCCCTTTGCCGGCGTGGCGAGCGCACGGCCAACGTTGTCTTCGTCGTGATGTGTATCTGCCTCGTCGCCGTTCCACTGCTGTTCGCCAGTGTGTTCTATGCGGGGGTTGCCGCTATTCCCTAGCCGCCGGTGGGCGCGGGGCATCGCGGCGGCCTACTTCAACGCCACCCACACCGGCGCATGATCGCTGGCGCCATTCTGCCCGCGCACGTCGCGGTCGATGCCGGCGGCGGTCAGCCGGCGCGCCAGCGTCTTCGACAATAGGATATGGTCGAGCCGCAGGCCCGCATCGCGCGGCCAGCGGTTGCGGCGGTAATCCCAGAATGTGTAGAGCGTCTCCTTCGGATGCTTGCTGCGCAGGCCATCCGTCCATCCCTGCTCGATCAGCGCGGCGAAGGCGGCGCGGCTTTCCGGCTGCACCAGCGCGTTGTCGTCATAGGAACGGGTGGCGTAGATGTCGCGGGGCTCGGGCACGATGTTGAAGTCGCCGGCCAGCGCCACCGGCAGGCCGGTGTCGAGCAGCTGTTCGGCATGCGCCTCCAGCCTTTTGTGCCAGGCGAGCTTGTAGGCGAATTTCGGCCCCGGCTGCGGGTTGCCGTTCGGCGCATAGAGGCAGGCGATGACGATGCCGTCCACCGCCGCCTCGATGTAGCGGCTCTGCCTGTCGGCATCGTCGCCGGGCAGGACATCGCGGGTCAGCACCGGCTCCGCGCCCCGCGCCAGGATGGCAACGCCATTCCAGGTCGGTTCGCCCTTCCACACCGCGCCATAGCCGGCGTCGGCGAGCCTGGTCAGCGGAAACTGCATGTCGCGCGCCTTCAGCTCCTGCAGGCAGACAACATCGGGCTTGGCTGTGGCCAGCCACGCCAGCAGGTTTTCCAGCCGGCTGTTGATGTTGTTGATGTTGAAGGTGGCGAGTTTCATGGGGTTATGAGAGCAGGAAGGGGAAGCGAGTGGCAAGGGTGGATGCGGCGCGCTCGGTGGTCAATTGCCGGTGTCGGCACCGCCCCTCATTGTCCTGCCGGACATTTCTCCCCGTATAGTGACGGGGAGAAAGGCGCTGTCATCAATGATTTCGCAAAGCGCCAACGTTGCGAGAAGGACGCCGAGGGCGCAGCAGCTCCCTTCTCCCCGTCACTATACGGGGAGAAGGTGCCGGCAGGCGGATGAGGGGCGGCACCAACGATCAGAAAGAGCGTGCGAAGACCCGATGCGTTCCCGCTCTAAATCCTGCCCGCCCAATCCCTCACCGTCTCCGCCAGCGTCCTCAGATGATCCGCCGTCGAAAACCCCGAAACGCTCTTGCGCGGCTTGAGATCATGGTCGCCGTCCTCCAGCCACACCACCTCGATCGCGTCCGACAGCCCATAACCGGCCACCTCGTCCCTGGTCCCGAACTCGTCGCGCGTGCCCTGGAAGATCAGCGTCGGCGTCTTCAGCCCTATAAGATGCTTGGTCCGAAGCTGCTCGGGCTTGGCCGGCGGATGGAAGGGATAGCCAAGACACAGCAGCCCGGCTATCTCGCCTTTGGCGAACATCTCGTCCGCGACCATCGAGGCGACGCGCCCGCCCATCGACTTGCCGCCGATGATGAGCTTGCCCGTAACGCCCTTGGCCTTCAAATCGGCGATTGCCTTGATGTATTCCGGGTTCACGGTCTCGGCCCGGGGCGGCGGCTTGCGATGGCCGTAGCGGCGCGCGGCCATGTAGTGGAATTCGAACCGCGCGACCTGGAAACCGGCCGTGCTAAGGGCCTTGGCGGTGGCCGTCATCGAGGGAGAATCCATCGACGCGCCGGCGCCGTGGGCCAGCAGGATGGTGGCGGGGGCGGTGTCGTCGCCGTCGAAGAGGAAGGTGGTCATGGGGTGATCTCCCGCGCGACGGCGACGCTGCCAATCATGATCATCCCGCCGTCCGCGCCATCTGCATATCCACGAACTGAACCCCCTTGGCCGCCACCCCGGCCCATTCGGACTCCGCGTCGAGTTCCAGATAGCGCGCCCACAACCGCCGCGCCTCGACCAGATTGCCGGCGTCGAATTCCAGCCGTGCCAGGTTGAACACCGGATCGGCATAGGTCTTGTCCAACGCGATCGCCCTCTGCAGATGCCGTCGCGCCGAGGTGTCGCGTCCCTGCTCGCTCATCAGCCCGGCGAGGTTGAACCAGGCTTCGACGAAGGCTGGGTCGAGCTTGATCGCGCGGGCATAATCATGCGCGGCATCGGCCGCGTGGCCGCCGGCGCGCAGGCAGTTGGCGCGGTTGAAGGCGGCGATGGCGTCGGTGGGGTCGATGGCAAGGCAACGCTGGTAGAGTGCGGCGGCACCTTCATGATCGCCGCCCTCCTCCGCCGCTTCGGCCTCGGCAAACAGCTCTTCCAGCGTGTCGTCGCCGGCGGAACCCGCGCCGCCCAGATCGAACAGCAGCTGCCCGTCGAGTTCGCTTTGCCCGCCTTCGAGATAGATCTGACCGGGCCGCCCGTGCTGCGAGCCGACATTGAGCGACTTCGCGGTGAGCGAGGCCACCGGGCCGGAGCGATGCACGGAGCGAGCGATGGCCCCCCATGTCGCCCCGCCGGCCACCAGCCCGGCATATTTGCGGGCGAGGATCAGGTCGCGGAAGGAATAGGGTTCCGCGTCATGCTCGAAGGCATCGAACAGCGAGAGCAGGTCGAGGTCGGCGCCGGACAGCCGCGATTGGTCGATCAGCGATTGCCGCGACAGCGACGACGCCTCCGGCGCCTTCATCAGCCCGAGCAGGCGCAGGAAACCGTTCTCGCTGGTCAGCATGCGCCCGGCCGCGCGCTCGGCGGCAACGCGGCGCTCGATCCCGGCATCGCCGGTTTTGGTCAACGCCGCCTTGGCCAGCAGCGTCCGTCCGAACACGACATGCGTGGTGCGCCTGGTGACGCCGCGCCGCAACTGGCCGTGCTGGCGCTCGACCTCGCGCGCAGCGAGCCTGAGCGGAAACGCCGCCAGCGCGCCGATGCTGCCAAAGACGGCGCCCGCAACCGAGACGGCCGGTGCCGTCATTTCTTGCTCTTGCCGACCGCCTTCAGCAGACTGGCCTTCAGCGGATTTTCAGCAGCACCGCCCGCTGCCGCCTTCTTGGCGGCGGGCTTGGCCGCCACCTCATCCGCCTTGCTCTTCGATTTGGCCGGCGGCTTCGACTGCGAAAGGCTCGCCTTCAGCGCATCCATGAGGTTGATGACATTGCCGCGCTCGGGTGCCGC
Organism: Mesorhizobium carmichaelinearum; assembly: GCA_943370265.1. Classification (GTDB taxonomy): domain Bacteria; phylum Pseudomonadota; class Alphaproteobacteria; order Rhizobiales; family Rhizobiaceae; genus Mesorhizobium; species Mesorhizobium carmichaelinearum_A. Next base: position 227,451 of record CALRQH020000004.1, on the reverse strand, counting down.
CGCGATGATCGGCTTGTGACCTTTGAGTTTCTCGCGGATCATCGCCATCAGGGCGATCTCGTAGCGGTCCTCATAGTTCTTCGGATCGAAGGTGGTTTCCTTCTGCTTGATCAGCGCCTCGGCCAGTTCAAGCATTTCCGGGTCGGGCTTGCCGGCCGGGATGTTGCCGAAATACTCAGCCGTGCCGCGTACTTCGTTCGGGTTCCTCAACGTGCACACGAACATGCCGTTCTCGCGCGCGCCGATCGTCACCACCCGCTCGCGGCTGGACAGCACCAGCCGGGCAATGGCCAGCTTGCCCGACTTGCGCATCGCTTCGCGCAGCACGGCGAAGGTCTCCTCGGCCATCGCGCCATCGGGCGCCATGTAATAGGGCGCGTCCTGGTAGATCACATCAACCTCGCCCTCGTCGACGAAGGCCTCGATGTTCATCGTGTGGTTGGATTCGATCCTGACCGCGTCGAGATCGGCATCATCGATGATGATGTACTGCTTGTCCTCGTACTCGTAACCCTTGACCAGGTCCGAGCGCTCGACGAGCCCGAGTTCCGGATCGACCGGCTTCATGTTGATGCGGTTATGGGTCTTCTTGTGCAGCTGATTGAACGAGATGCGCTCGCTGGTCGTCGTCGCCGGATAGAGCCGGACCGGACAGCTGACGAGGCTGAGCTTGAGGTAACCTTTCCAACTTGCCCTGGGCGCCATGATACACTCCTACGCGGCCATGCACTGACATCTTAGCTTCAGCATGATCTTGTCCGAAAACCGGTTCCCACTTTTCGGGATCATGCCGTCTGCAGCGCTTTTCGCCCGAAGGACGATTGGCGCCGTGGAAATCCTACAACGACCCCGCACGATACCAGCAAATCCCCAACGAATTGTTTTAGGGCGCCGGAAGGGTCGCGGGGTGGAGGATAATTCAAATTGTCGGAAGCGTCGATGGACCGCTCTCTTCGTCATCCTAGGGCGAAGCAAGGAGCGCAGCGACGCGCGCAGACCCTAGGATCCATGCCGTGACATGCGAGCACCGCTACGGTTCGGCATCCAGCCGCCAAGTTCCTGGCCGACGGAGAATTCTCAGCCGCCGCATTCCTCGCAGACCGTCACGGCATGGATCCTCGGGTCAAGCCCGAGGATGACGAAGCGCGAGGTGCACCCATCCTTCGTCATCCTAGAGCGTTTCATATTTTGACGGAAGCGTAACCGGCGTTTTTGAAGTAGTTCCTGCATTCGGCTGCCTCGATGGTTTCGACCAGGTGGCCGATGTGGCGCCAAGTGTCCTCGACGGTACGTTTCTTAGCTTGGCGCATCCAGTGTTTGATCTTGGCGAAGGCCTGCTCGATCGGATTGAGGTCTGGAGAGTAGGGCGGCAGATACCAGAGCCTGGCGCCGGCAGCTTTGATCATCTGCCTGATGGCCGCCGACTTATGACTTCCGAGGTTATCCATGACGACGATATCGCCGGGCTTCAGCACCCTGATGAGTTGCTGCTCGACATAGGCTCGGAAGCACTGGCCGTTGATCGGGCCGTCGAAGACGCAAGGCGCTGTGAGCCGATCCCAGCGTAGCGCGCCCAGGAAGGTCAGCGTGCGCCAGTGGCCGTGCGGAGCCAGGCCGCGCAACCGCTTGCCCTTGGGCCCCCAACCGCGCAACGGAGCCATGTTGGTCTTGATCCAGGTCTCGTCGATGAAGACCAGGCACTGCGGATCAAGGCCGGTCTGCCAGGATCGCCATCGCTGGCGCCTGCGGGCAATATCGGCGCGCGCCTGCTCAAGGGCAAACAGCGTTTTTTTTGAAGCTCAGGCCCTCGCGCCTCAAGAACAGCCAGACCGTATTGTGCGAAACCTTGACCCCTCGCGCATCCAACTCGTCCTTTAGCCGATGCAGCGTCAGTTCAGAGGTCTGATTGATCCGCTCCACGATGAAGGCCCGATGGGGTTCCAGAACGCGCTTACGGTGCCCGCCCATCTTGCCCGGCGCCACCGAGCCGGTGGTACGGTAACGCTGCGACCACTTCACAACAGAGGAAACTGCAACGCCAAAGCGCGAGGCAACCGCACGGCAGGTCTCCCCGTCGCGAACTGCCGCTACTGCACGCTCACGAAGATCATTTGAAAGCGCTCGCGTCATCAGATGCTGCCCTCCAATCCAGCCAGCATCTTGAATCACAAACGATCTTCTTTGGGAATCCTAAGATTCTCCCAAAATAGGAAACGCTCTAATGTAGTTAAAAATAAGCCGCCTCATGGATGTTCTTATTTGACGTTTTGGCGGCTTCATCTAACTTCTGTCGTGAGAATGGGGGGGTCGACAATGAAAAATGGTGTTTCTCTTCTGCTTGCGACGATCGTCGTCTTGACGGCATGTCAGTCCTCCCAGGCAAGTGCGAAACGCGCGCCCAGGGCGGACTTGAGCAAGTGCATCGATGACGTCCAGCAGTGGAACCTTACCGTCAAGCACGACATCACCTCTTTCATGGGTGTCTCGAAAGAGCGCATGCCGGCGCTGTTCTGTCAGCGCCTTTTCGAAGGTGTCCGCAGCGGACGCATCAGCTACTCCGACGTGAACAACCTGCAACTCGACCAACCGACGGAAATCTGGAAGGTCATAAAGGGCAAGTGACCGTCCGACACGTCGCAAAGGCTGATCCGGGTATCGCGGCATCGCCTGTGACGTGAACCGGGCACCAACAAAAAAGGCCCGGCATGGCCGGGCCTTTTGTCGAACGGGGATCTCTATCAGTTGGCGTCGATCGCCGTGGCGATGCGGGCGATGGCCTGTTGATAGACGCTTGCGTCATTCCAGCCGGCAATCGCGCCGATATTGGCCTGCGCGCTCGCACCTCTCTGCCAACCATGAGACTTGAGGAAGTTGGCGGTGGACGCCAACGCAGTGGCCTTGTCGCGCAGGTTTCCGCTGCCCACCCCATACTTCAAGACATTTCCGGGCAGGAACTGCGTGTGGCCAATCTCGCCGTGCGCGGCGCCGACCGATGAGGCGGTCAACGCGCCGCGATCGACCAGCTTCAAGGCTGCAATGGCATGCGGGTGGAAGAACTCCGGGCGGCGGCAATCATAGGCAAGTGTCAGAATGGCGGACACCGTATTCTGGTTGCCCATGGCGGAGCCAAAGCCCGTCTCCATTCCCCAGATGGCAAGCAACACACCCGGCGACACACCGTAGGTACTCTCGATCTGATCGAACAGCGCCGCATTCGACTTCTTCAGCGAACGGCCCTTGGAAATGATCGCTGCTCCGCCACGGCGCTTCATGAAATCGTCCACCGAGCCGCTGAAAGCCTTGTGGATGCCGCGGTCGACGGAGATCGTCTTTGTTGCGTAGGTGGCACCAGCCAGGGCGGCCAGCCCCTTGGGGCCTACACCTTCGGCCTTGGCCTCAGCGGCGAACTGCGGCTTCCAGGCATCGAAGCCGGCGCCGGTCTTGCCACAGCTGGCCGCCGCCTGGGCGCCTGTCGCCATCGCGAACACCGCCAAGGCGGCGGCCGCAAAAATCTTTCCCTTGGCAAGAAATGCCATCCTAGTCTCCTGGTTGCCTGAGTCACGTCCCTGAAATCGAATTTGCCAGCGAAACGCTCGCTTGTCACGGTTAAGAAGTCGTTACGCGCCATTGGCGCCACGCTGGCGAATGCGAGAGCCCTCGCCTACGATCGAGTGCTTATTGTGGCAAGATGTATCGTTGCCCCAGCCTGGGACAAAATGACGTGAGCCGATCGTGGAACGCGGGCCAATGCCCGGCGTTGGGGCGAGGCGACATGTGCTGCCCCTGCGCCGCATCTGGTGAAGTGAGATATCGATGAAGCTTTTCAACTGCCCGCGTTGCGGCCATCGCCTCTACTTCGAAAATGCCCAGTGCCTGAACTGCTCCAGCATGGTGCTCTATCATCCCGAGGACGCGCGCTTTGTATTGTCGGGCACCGTCGGCATCTTCCAATGCACCAATGCCGAGGAATGCGCCTGCAACTGGGTCGCTGAACTAGGCCAGGCCTTCTGCCGCGCATGCGTGCTGAACCAATTGATCCCCGACCTCTCCGTCGAGGGCAACCGTCGCCGCTGGATCCGCGTCGAGGCGGCCAAGAAACGCTCCATCTATTCGCTGCTCGCCTTCGGCCTGCCGGTCGCGCCCAAGCAGAATCCCGGCGACGAGATCGGCCTTGCCTTCGACCTGCTCGCCGATCCGATCGGCTGCGGCCCGGGCGGCGAGCGCATCCTGACCGGGCACGACAACGGGTTGATAACGCTTAATGTTGCCGAGGCCGACTCGGCCGAGCGCGAAAAGCGGCGCGTCGAGATGGGCGAGAACTACCGCACGCTGCTCGGCCATTTCCGCCATGAACTCGGCCACTACTACTGGGATCGCCTGATCCGCGACCAGCCGGAAAGGCTCGAAGCCTTCCGCGCCCTGTTCGGCGATGAGCGCGCCGATTACGAACAGGCGCTGAAGAACCACTATGCCAATGGCGCGCCGCCAGATTGGCAGCAAAGACACATCTCGGCCTATGCCACGTCCCACCCCTGGGAGGACTGGGCCGAGACCTGGGCACACTACCTGCACATCACCGACACGCTGGAAATGGTGCATGCGCTGAACTTTCCGCTCGGCCGGCTGGAGACGGTGGAAGCCGAAGCCTTGCCCCTGGGCGATACGGGCGGCGGACTGCAGGCAGCGCCCTCGGAACCGGCTGCAACCCCCGAACCGTTCGAAAAGGTCCTCGCACGCTGGCTGGTGTTGTCCGAGGCCTCCAACTCGATCAATCGCTGCATGGGTTTGCCGGACCTCTACCCCTTCGTCATTTCGGACATCACGGGACGGAAGCTCGCCTTCGTTCACGAGCTTTTGACGGGATGAATGGGCGCTGACCGGAGTGATTGCCTGGAAAGCGTCGATCCCGTAGACCGACACTAAGAATCCAATCCAAAGCAATCGCCAGGAAAGCCGCGTGACGATCGATCCAACCGCCTTCGAGCGCTACCGGCAGTCCCCGAACGAATGGACCACCCTACCACGCCTGTTGCTTGGCACGGCGATCACTGTCGCGCTCTGGGTAGGCATGACCTTGGCCGTATTGTTCGGCGGCACCTATTTCTATGTCATCTGGCAGGCATCGATCGGCGGCTCGCCGCTGGCGGGCGGAGCGGTCCAGAATTTCCTCGCTTCGCCCCAAGGCGTCCTCACCGCGCTCGCCACCTTCGCAGGTACCTGGCTCGGCCTCTGGATTGCCATGCGCTGGGTCCACGGCGAGCCGCTGACCGCGCTGGTTGGCGCCAGCCGCCGCGTTTCGTGGTCTGGGTTCCTCAAGGGATTGGTGGCGGTGCTGATCACGTCGCTGCTGTCCGAAATCCTGCTCTATCTGCTGCAGCCCGAGATCGCGCGCGGCGCGATCAGCCTGTCGACATGGCTTTTGTTCCTGATCCCGATCGTTGCGCTGACCCTGCTGCAGACGTCGTCGGAAGAAGCCTTGTTTCGCGGCTATCTGCTCAGAGGCCTCGCCAGCCGCTTCAACAGCCCCTTCATCTGGGCGCTGCTGCCGGGGCTGCTGTTCACCTCCCTGCACTGGAGCTCAAGTTCATCAGCGGCCATCAACGCCTGCGTGCTGGCCTCGATCGCCGCCTTTGCGTTGCTGTTGACGCTTCTGGTCTATGCCACCGGCAATCTTGGTGCGGCATTCGGTGCCCATCTCGGCAACAATCTGACCGGATTTCTGCTGATATCGCATCAGGAGAGCTACAATTCCTTCGCCCTGTTCAATGCCAAGCCGCTGGAAGGTCCGGGCTGGACGACGCTGGATGCGATGCTCATCGCGGGAATTGGCATCGTCTGCAGCCTGCTGACCATCTTGCTGCTGCTGCATTCGCGCTCGCCACTGAAGGTCGAGTCGGACAAGGCGCAGCCCGGCGAAAGCGCATGAGGCGTACCCTTGCCCGGTGCAGCGTTCGGCCCGGACCTTGACTCCGCGGCGGATTTCCTGTCTACACGCCCCGAATTCCGCGACGAGTATCACTCCGAGCAAGCCGACCAGGACGCCGAAGCCTCTTTGAGGTGGGTGCTGTAAATCGATCCTGGAGGCCAACACCCGGCAGCGCTGAGCGCCCCCGGGTGCTTTTTGGTTTTGGCTTTTGCTTGGCGACTTGACGCGAACGCATTACCTCTCGGATCGAACCCGAACCGAGATTGAAGGAAGATCGATGTTTGAATCGCTTCAGGAGCGCCTTGGCTCCATCCTGAACGGCCTGACCGGCCGCGGCGCGCTGTCGGAGGCTGATGTCTCGGCGGCGCTGCGCGAGGTGCGCCGTGCGTTGCTCGAGGCCGACGTCGCGCTGGAAGTGGTGCGTTCCTTCACCGACAAGGTGCGCGAAAAGGCCGTCGGCGCCGCCGTGGTGAAGTCGATCAAGCCCGGCCAGATGGTCGTCAAGATCGTCCATGACGAGCTGGTCGACATGCTGGGCGCCGAGGGCGTCGCCATCGACCTCAATGCCCCGGCTCCGGTTGTCATCATGATGGTCGGCCTGCAGGGCTCCGGCAAGACGACGACTTCGGCCAAGATCGCCAAACGCCTTTCGGACCGTCAGAACAAGAAAGTCCTGATGGCCTCGCTCGACACGCGGCGCCCCGCGGCACAGGAGCAGCTGCGCCAGCTCGGCGAACAGGTGAAGGTCGCCACCCTGCCGATCATCGAGGGCCAGTCACCGGTCGACATCGCACGGCGTGCCGTGCAAGCGGCAAAGCTCGGCGGCCACGACGTCGTCATCCTCGACACCGCGGGCCGCACCCATATCGACGAGCCGCTGATGGTCGAGATGGCCGACATCAAGAAGGTGTCGTCGCCGCACGAGATCCTGCTGGTCGCCGACTCGCTGACCGGCCAGGACGCGGTGAACCTGGCGAAGAGCTTCGATGAACGCGTCGGCATCACCGGCCTGGTGCTGACCCGCATGGACGGCGACGGCCGTGGCGGCGCCGCACTTTCCATGCGCGCCGTCACCGGCAAGCCGATCAAGATGATCGGCACCGGCGAAAAGATGGATGGGCTGGAGGAATTCCATCCCAAGCGCATCGCCGACCGCATCCTCGGCATGGGCGACATCGTCTCGCTTGTCGAAAAGGCTGCCGAAAACATTGACGCCGAGCAAGCGGCGGCGATGGCCAAGAAGATGCAGTCTGGCAAGTTCGACCTGAACGATCTTGCCGGCCAGCTTCAGCAGATGTCGAAAATGGGCGGCATGGGCGGCATCATGGGCATGATGCCCGGCATGGGCAAGATGAAGGACCAGATGGCCGCCGCCGGCCTCGACGACAAGATGTTCGGCCGCCAGCTCGCCATCATCTCGTCGATGACCAAGGCCGAGCGCGCCAACCCCGATATTCTGAAGCATTCGCGCAAGAAGCGCATCGCCGCCGGCTCAGGCACCGACGCGGCCGAGATCAACAAGCTCTTGAAGATGCATCGCGGCATGGCCGACATGATGAAGGCGATGGGCGGCAAGGGCAAAGGCGGCGGCCTCATGCGCGGCATGATGGGCGGGCTCGCGTCCAAGATGGGCCTCGGCGGCATGATGCCGGGCGGTATGGGTGGCATGATGGGTGGCGGCATGCCGGACCTGTCGAAGATGGATCCCAAGCAGCTCGAAGCCCTGCAGAAGCAGGCGCAGGCGGCCGGCCTCGGCGGCATGAAGGGCTTGCCCGGTCCCGGCGGCGGTGGCCTGCCCGGTCTGCCCGGCGGCATGAAGCTTCCCGGCCTTCCCGGCCTGGGCGGCGGACTGCCCGGTCTTGGGAAGAAGAAGTGAGGACGCGATGAACGAGGAAAAGGACATGGCCGACGCACGCACCATCCTGGCCGGTTATCGCGCCTCGATCGACAATATCGATGCAGCGCTCATCCACATGCTGGCCGAGCGCTTCCGCTGCACCAAGGCGGTTGGCGTGCTGAAGGCCGAACACGGCCTGCCGCCGGCCGACCCGGCGCGCGAGCAGCAGCAGATCACCCGTCTGCGCCAGTTGGCGAAGGACGCGCATCTCGACCCGGATTTCGCGGAGAAATTCCTCAATTTCGTCGTCCGCGAAGTGATCCGTCACCACGAACAGATCGCCGCTGCCAACGGCGTGACGAAGACCGGCTGAACAACCAGCCTTAATGCAATCAACGAAATCAGAGCTTTTTAGGAGAAAACAATGGCACTGAAGATCAGACTGGCCCGTGCGGGCTCGAAGAAGCGTCCTTACTACCACGTCGTCGTCGCCGACGCCCGTTCGCCCCGCGACGGCCGTTTCATCGAGGCACTCGGCTCGTGGAACCCGCTGCTGCCGAAGGACGGCGAACGCGTCAAGGTCGACGCCGACCGCGTCAAGCATTGGCTGTCGCACGGCGCCCAGCCGACCGACCGCGTGCTGCGCTTCCTCGACGAAGCCGGCATTGCCAAGCGCGACGCCCGCTCGAACCCGAAGAAGGCAGAGCCGGGCAAGAAGGCGCAGGAACGCGCCGCCCTGCTCAAGAAGGCACAGGAAGATGCCGCCGCCGCTGTCGCCGCCGCGGCAGCCGCACCTGCGGAAGCCTCCGCCGAGTAATCCAGTTTCTGGATGCTTTTACGAAAACGGCGGGCCTGTGCCCGCCGTTTTGCTATTTCGAGCAATGCCATGGTGGCATTTGCATTTGTCATCCATCTGACCCCTTTTGTTGTCCAGCACCGCATAATCTGATTTTCCAGCGGATGGAGCCAGATGGACGAACGGGCAGCTACCGAGGAAATCCTGTCCGGCAACGTCGCCGGAAAGCTGTTGCGATTGCCTAATGCCACGACAGGCGTCGTTGTGTTGAGCGGATCGAGCGGCCGTGTCGACATTGCCCGTGCACGGTTGTTCGCTGGCGAGGGTGCCTCTGCCCTGGCCCTCCAATGGTTTGGCGGCGAAGGCCAGGTGCCGGGAATATGCGAGATCCCTCTGGAGACGTTTTCGGCCGCAACCGACTTTCTTGTTGGACTGGGATGCCGTCGCATCGTCTTCGTAGGGACGTCCAAGGGCGCCGAGGCATCATTGCTTGCGGCCACTCATGACCGACGCATCGACGCCGTGGTTGCGATCAGCCCAACATCGGTCGTTTGGGGGAATATCGGGCCAGGCCGCGATGGCATCCGTTGGCCAGAACGATCTTCATGGACGCTCAAGGGACTCCCTTACCCGTTCGTGCCAACCGACCCCGATTGGAGCAAGGAGTATGTCGACGGTCTCGTCTCCTACAGGGGGCTTTTCCGGCACTGCTTGAGAATCTTCAAGGATGAGGCGTGCAGGGCCACTATTCCCGTGGAAGCAGCGATGGCTGAGATCGTGCTGGTTGCAGGTGGCGATGATGCGCTGTGGCCGTCCCTGGATTTTGCCGAGACGATTGTCCGGCGTCGAAAGGAAGCTGGGAAGGTCACTCGCCTCGTGTCGGCGCCCGACGCGGGCCACCGAATTCTCTTGCCGGGTGAAAACACCCCGCGGTCGAGATCGTATGCCCATGGTGGCAATGATCCCGCCGATGCAAGCCTGGGCCAGCAAGCTTGGGGATATATCCGAGACCTCCTTTAGCATCACACGAAAACGGCGGGCCTGTGCCCGCCGTTTTGCTATTTCAAGTTCATTTCCGACGGTTGCCCGATCAATAGCCGCGCGGGCAATGGGCGATGTAGGTACGGCCGTCGCGACCGCGATAGCGGCACTCGCCGGGTTCGGTTGCGCGCCCGATCAGCGCGCCGGCGACAGCGCCGACCGCACCGCCGATCACCGCGCCTTCAACCGGATTTCCGGCCACGGCCGCACCGACCGCCGCGCCACCCAGGCCGCCAACGGCCGCGCCCTGTTCCGTTCGCGAGCAGGCCCCGAGCGGTACCAGCAAGGCCATCAATAGCATCATTTTCTTCATTTTCGTTCCTCTCCAGCGGGAAACAGCTCCACACGCCCAGCGCCCCAACGCGCCAGTTGTGAATTTGATCCGCCGGGAGCAGCAAGAAACCTCCTGTCGACCATCACGTTTCACTTTTCGGCAAGTCCCTTGAGGTTGGAAAGGCCGACCTCGAAATCCCTGCCGATCAGCGTGTCGAAGTTCATGAACACGCCCATCAGCTTGGCGATGAAGGGCCGGCTGCCGCGCATCGCCCAGGTGACGGTGGTGCTGTCGCCAGACGGCGTAAGCGTGAAGTCGACCATGTTGTTGGCCCTGAACGGTTTTTCGAAATCGAGCTTCAGCGATACCAGCGAGGACGGCGCCGAATTGATGATCTCCATGCGCCCCTTTCCGGCCTTGCCGTTGCTCTCCCAGGCATAGGCGGCGCCCTTGCCGCTTTCGGCGCCGGACAGCGTGCGCTTCATCTCCGGGTCGAGCTTTTCATAGGGCGACCATGTCGGCCAACGGCTGAAGTCGTTGATCAGCGGAAAGATCGCTTCCGCTGGGGCCTTGATGTTGGCCGTGCGGCTGGTGACGAAGTCGTTCGGCCTTGTCGCGGCATAGATGAGGACGGCGGCGATGATGACGACCAGGATGATGAGGATGATGCTGAACATTCTTCTCTCCCTTCATGCTTATCGGCTGAACGGGATCAGCGCGCGCACCCTGGGATCGCGCAGGAACAGGCCGGCCCACAGGATGATGCCGAGATAGACGCCGAACAGCGTGTGCGAAAACAGCGGACTGCCGATGCGCATATGGGTGGCGATGGCGCCGCCCATATAGGCGGTGAGCAGGATGGCGCCGAGCACCGACGTGCGCGGCCATGCGTAGAGAGCGGCCGAGACCAAGCCAATGATGCCGAGCATGCGTGCGACGCCTGGGTCCGCTGGCCAGCCTATCTGCGTCATGGTCTGGGTGACGACATCGAGCGGCGGCAGCTTGATAACGCCGTCGAAGATCATGAACAGCACGATGAGGCCGCTCAGGACGCGGCCGGTCCACAAGGCGCCGGACGAGACAGGCGCGGTTTCAGAGATGCTCATTGGGTTCCCCCTTCGATTGGTTCAAGCACTGGCGTTCTCGCCAGGATCTCACCAAGGACGAATCACAGGACCGTGATCCGACATGGCACGGATTCTTTTTGGCACCCGGTGTCGCCACGGCAAGGCGAAGGTCGATTGGCTGTCGCTAACAATCGCGAAGACGGAACCACCGCTAGGAGAAGTAAAACTTCTCGGCCGCGATCATTTTCGGCGGCGTCTCGCCCAGCGCCTCGAACACCGAGATTTCGCAGACCCGGCACAGGCCATCAAGGGCGAGGTCATTGGCTTCGGTGCCGAACGGATCCTCGAGCTCTTCCGAAAGCGCGTCCAGGCCGAAGAAGGTGTAGGCGATCAGCGCGGTGAACAGGGGCGTCGCCCAGCCGGTGGTCGAGATCAGCCCGATGGGCAGGAGAAGGCAGACGATATAGGCCGTGCGATGCACCAGCAGCGTATAGGCGAAGGGCAATGGCGTGCCGGCGATCCGCTCGCAACCGGCCTGGATGGCGGTGATCGATGCCAGCCTTTCGTCCAGGATGCGAAAGCCGATCGAATCGAGCTCGCCCGACTGGCGCTGCGCGTTGGCGCGGCGACCCATGCGCCTGACCATCTCGTCCGCCGGGTTGGTGAAGGTCGCGGCCGTATCCGCCTCGGCATCGATGAAGGCGCGAGCATCCCTGATGCTGTCGATCTTGCGCAATTGCCCGCGCAGGAAATGGCAGAAGGCGAGCGACTCCATCAGCAGCGCGCGCTGTTCGGCCTCGTCGGGGATGAGGTTGGTCGCGGCACGGGCCAGGTTGCGTATCTCGAAGACCAGAGCGCCCCATAGTTTGCGAGCCTCCCACCAGCGATCGTAGGCGGCGTTGTTGCGAAACGAGAGGTAGATCGACAGCGTTACGCCCACCAGCCCGAAAGGCGTGATGTTGAAGACGCTGAAATCCAGATGGTACTGGCGCGCAACGACGAGAATGACCGCTGAATAGACGGCAAAACCCAGGATCTGCGGCAGGATGCGTGGCACGACCGAGCCGCGCATGACGAAGAACAGCTGCAGGAAGGTAGGGCGCGGACGAACGATCATGGAGGGCCTTTCACGGACCGGCGCTGGTCCTGAACCACATCTATTGTGCGATGCGACAGCTGTGCAAGCTCAGCCGTCAACGACATAGCCATGTCGTCCGCGCAACGACCCGGACGGACTATCGCGGGGCAGCCGGCACCGATATTGAAAGGTATGACAGCCGCTGCAACAGTCGGGGGAAATAATGGCCGGCGAGACCGACCTGAAAAAGCTGCTGGGATCGATGACACCCGAATTGCTTCCCGGCACCTATGTCTTCGCCACGCTGACGCCTGGCGTTGCTCAACCAGCAGGACTCGAACCGATGATGTCGTTCCGCGAGCGCGAAGGCATCACGCTTATCCTGCGCGAGGAAGACGCCAAGGCTGCCAGCCTGGAAGCCACGTTCCGCTGCCGCATGGTGACGCTGAACATCCACTCGTCGCTGGAAGCGGTCGGCTTCCTCGCCGCCATCACCACGCGGCTGGCCACCGCCGGCATGGGCGTCAATCCGGTCTCGGCCTTCTACCACGACCACCTGTTTGTTCCGGCCGACCGGGCGGAGGAAGCGATGGAGTTGTTGCGAGGACTGGCCAAGCATAGCGTCGACTAAATCAGCGCCTGTAAACGTAGAGAATGTCCGGCAGGCCTTCCTCATTCGTCGTGCCGTCCCCGAAGGACTCCGCACGGAACCCATGACGCTCGTAGAAGCGACGGGCACCGGTATTGGCCTGGAAGCAATGCAGTTTCACGACCGGCAGGGGCGCGGTCGCCTCCATCAACAATCGGCTGCCGATGCCTTGGCCTGTCCAGGCCGGATCGAGATAAAGCTGCTCCACCCACTCGCCGCTGACCGCGATGAAGCCGATAACATCCTTGCCGGCCTCGGTGACCGTCACCTGCTGCCGTGGCAGCACGACATCGCGGATGAACGCGAAGTCTTCGGCCGGTGTATGGATGACCGGCATCCATTCGAACGACCCAAGCGCCGCCCGCATGATCTTCGCGATCGAGGCAGCGTCGGAACCGATGGCCGGGCGTAATGCGACGTTGGAGGGATCGCTCATGTTTGTTTCACATCAGAGGCCTGTGCTGCCCCTCATCCGCCAGCCGGCACCTTCTCCCCGTATAGTGACGGGGAGAAGGGAGCCAACGGCCGAGCCCGAGCCCGCGACCGCGGGCCGCCGGTCGTCCGGCGCCCTGGCGGAGGGCCCGCCGCGGCAGCGGCGATACGGCCCGTGAGCGAAAACCGAATCGGCCGGATGCCGAAACCGTGAGTGAAAACTAAGCCGCCTTCTTCTTCGGCTGGATCAGGCCGCGCTCGACCAGCAGCTCGGCGATCTGCACTGCGTTGAGGGCCGCGCCCTTGCGCAGATTGTCGGAGACGATCCACATCGACAGGCCGTTGTCGATGGTCGAATCCTCGCGGATGCGCGAGATGAAGGTGGCGTCCTCGCCGGCCGATTCCAGCGGCGTGATGTAGCCGCCGTTCTCGCGCTTGTCCAAGACCTGGCAGCCGGGAGCATCACGCAGGATGTCGCGGGCCTCGTCGGCGGTGATCGGCTTTTCGAACTCGATGTTGACAGCTTCCGAATGGCCGATGAACACCGGCACGCGCACGCAGGTCGCCGTCAGCTTGATCTTGGGGTCGAGCATCTTCTTGGTCTCGGCCACCATCTTCCACTCTTCCTTGGTGGAGCCGTCGTCGAGGAAGACGTCGATATGCGGAATGACGTTGAAGGCGATGCGCTTGGTGAACTTCTTGACCTCGACGCTGTCGGCGACGAACACCGCACGCGTCTGCGTGAAAAGCTCGTCCATGCCTTCCTTGCCGGCGCCGGACACTGACTGGTAGGTGGCGACGACAACGCGCTTGATGGTGGCGAAGTCGTGCAGCGGCTTCAGCGCCACCACCAGCTGCGCCGTCGAGCAGTTCGGATTGGCGATGATGTTCTTGCGCGTGAACAGCGAGATCGCGTCCGGGTTCACTTCCGGCACGATCAGCGGCACGTCCTGGTCGTAGCGGAAGGCCGACGAATTATCGATGACGACGCAGCCCTGCTTGCCGATCTTGGGCGACCACTCCTTGGAGACATTGCCGCCGGCCGACATGATGCAGATGTCGGTGTCGGAGAAATCATACTGGTCGAGTGCCCTGACCTTCAGCGTGCGGTCGCCGAACGACACTTCCGTGCCCTGGCTGCGCCGCGACGCGAGCGCCACCACTTCATCCACCGGAAAGCCGCGCTCTTCCAATATGTTGAGCATTTCCCGGCCCACATTGCCCGTGGCGCCTACAACTGCAACCTTGAAACCCATCGAAAAATCTCCTGTCCCTCTCCGCTCGTTTTTGGAGAAACCCGCCGGCCGGTGCGGGTCTCGCCCCCGGGCCGGACCCGGGGAGAGGGCGAGCAGGCCAAGGGAGATCAGACCGTTTTAGTGGTCGTTTTGGCCGTGATTTTGGTCGAAAGCAGGCAAACAGGCTTCGCTTGCCCGCAAACCATGCTGCCATGGCCGGGAAAGTCGAATGCAAAAGGCGCCATTGGAAGGCCGCGCATCGAAGCTGTCCTGTTCGGAGCCGGCTTTTACGCGGTTTGCCAAAAGAGTCAATCGCGCAGCGCGCAAGGTCTACGCGCGCCCTGTACAATGGCGGCGGCGCGAAGTAGGAACGGCGGAATTGTTTTGGCTGGCGGTGCGTCTGGCCTCGGCATGCGCTCACGGATGGACGATCCATTGCCGGGCGCGCAGGCCCCCGAAATCCGAAAGACGAAGATGATCAAGGTTGATGGCATTGTCCCAGCGCTGGCAAGGGCGCTGGAAAAACGCGGCTATTCCGAACTGACGCCGGTTCAGAAGGCTGTTCTGGCTCCTGAACTCGGACAGGCCGACGCGCTGGTTTCGGCGCAGACCGGCTCCGGCAAGACGGTGGCCTTCGGCCTTGCACTGGCGCCGACCCTTCTCGATGGCGCCGAGCGCTTCTCCCAGGCCGCCGCCCCCCTGGCGCTGGCCGTGGCGCCGACCCGCGAACTTGCGCTGCAGGTGACGCGCGAACTGGAGTGGCTCTATGAGCTGACCGGCGCCACCGTGGCGTCCTGCGTCGGCGGCATGGACATGCGCAGCGAACGGCGCGTGCTGGAGCGCGGCGCCCACATCGTCGTCGGCACGCCCGGCCGCCTGCGCGACCACATCACCCGGCATTCGCTGGACATGTCGGCGCTGAAGGCAGTGGTGCTCGACGAAGCCGACGAGATGCTCGACCTCGGCTTTCGCGAAGATCTCGAATTCATTCTCGACGCGGCACCGGCCGAGCGCCGCACGCTGATGTTCTCGGCCACCGTGCCGCGCTCCATCGCCACGCTGGCCCAGGGCTATCAGCGCAATGCCGTACGCATCTCGGCCGCGGGCGAGGAAAAGCAGCATCTCGACATCGAATACCGGGCACTGAGCGTCGCGCATCCCGACCGCGAGAACGCCATCATCAACGTGCTGCGCTACTACGAAGCCAAGAATGCGCTGGTGTTCTGCAACACGCGAGCCGCCGTCAATCATCTCACCGCACGTTTCAACAACCGTAATTTTTCGGTCGTGGCACTCTCGGGCGAACTCAGCCAGAACGAGCGCAGCCATGCGCTGCAGGCGATGCGCGACGGCCGCGCCAAGGTCTGCATCGCCACAGACGTGGCGGCGCGCGGCATCGACCTGCCCAATCTCGAACTGGTCGTACATGCCGACCTGCCGACCAATCCTGAGACGCTTCTGCATCGCAGCGGGCGAACGGGACGCGCCGGACGCAAGGGCGTCAGCGCGCTGATCGTGCCCAACAGCGCCCGCAAGCGTACAGAGCGCCTTCTGCAGAACGCCGGCCTCAAGGCAACATGGGCCGCCCCGCCTTCGGCCGACGATGTGCTGCGCCGCGACGATGAGCGTATCCTTGCCGATCCGACCTTCAGCGAACCCTTGAAGGACGACGAGCGCGGTTTTGTCGGCGAGCTTCTCGAACGGCACGGCGCCGAACAGGTGGCGGCCGCCTTCGTGCGGCTGTGCCGTGGCAGCCGCTCGGCGCCTGAGGACCTGATGGACGTCGCACCGTTCACGCCGTCAGGCGAAAAGTTCGCCCGCCGCGACGAGGCGCCAAGCCGCCGTGACGATTTCGGCGACAGCGTCTGGTTCTCGGTTTCGGTAGGGCGCAGGCAGAATGCCGAACCGCGCTGGCTGATCCCGATGCTGTGCCGCACGGGCGGCATCAGCAAGCGCGAGATCGGCGCCATCAAGATGCAGCAGGAAGAAACCTTCGTGCAGATCGCCGCCGACTGGGCCGATCGGTTCCTGGCGGCGATCGGTCCTGACCGCAAGCTGCAGGACAACATCAGGGTCAAGCGGCTGGAAGGCACGCCCGACCTGTCGAGGGCCGGCTATCAGCCGCCTCAGCCGGACAAGAAGCCGCATCGCGGCAAGCGGCCGTTCGACCAGAATGCCCCGAAGCCGAAATTCGAGAAGCGCGCGCCTGTGGCCGACCACCGCCCCGCCGCCGCGAGCGAGACCACGCCTTGGGCAAAGAAACCGGGCAAGCCGAAGTTCGACAAGGCCGGACCGCCTAAGCACAAGAAGCCCAAGAAGCGGTCGGAGTGATAAGCCCAAGGTTCGTCGCGGTTCCCCGCTATTTTCGCTGAAGCGCCGCGCTTGCCCGCAAGCCGGCCTTGATCACCGCCCAGCTGGCGGCCGATGACGTCGGCCTATGCTTTCGGGCGATGCTGTCCGCCAGCGAGGCATGCCATGCCCTGTCTTCCGCCATCCTGCGGATTGCCGCATACCAGCCCGCCTGATCGGTGGAATCGATCGCCGGCATCAGGCCTCCCGTCGCCTCGATCAGCGATGGCGTCGTCGACACGATGACGGGGACACCGAAGTCGAGGCATTCCGAGGCGGCATAGCCCCAGCCTTCTATATGCGATGGAAAGACGCCAAAGGACGCGGTGCGGTAGTAGCGGATGAGGTCATCGTCACTGATCGGGCCGGTAAACACAATCACCTCGGCCAGATCCGGATGAGCCTTCAGATAGGCTTCCAACTCGTCGATCATCCAGCCCCGTCGCCCGACGCAGATCAGCTTCGGCAGCTTCACCCCCTCTTCCAGCGCCTGCCGCCAGATCCTGGCCAGCATGATGTGGTTTTTGCGCACCTCGATGGTCGAGCAATAGAGGACGAATGGCTCGCCGGCTTCGAGACGCGAGGTCATGTTCCGCCTGGAAGCCGCTTCATGGAGCAGGGAAGGCATCGGAAACCGATGAAGGCCGGCTACGCTGATCCCTGCCTGGTCCATATGACTGGTCAGCATCTCGCCGGCAGCATGCGAGGTGCAGAATGCTGTCGCTCCGGACCGCACAAGTGATTCCAGATTGGGACCGAAAGCCCTCTCAAGTTTGCCCTGTGACACGAGATCAGGTCGTATCGTGGGGATGAGGTCATGGCAGAGAAATGCGATCTTGTTGGTGGTGTTCGATACCGGCGCCCTGTTGTCTCCGACAAGCACCTGGTGGCTGATCAGCACGGTCGAGAGCTCGACATCGGCAGGCGGGGGCGGTGCGACCGGTTTGGACCAGCCAAACCGCGGACGCGCCCGCCTGTAAAGCCGATAGGCGCGAAAAAGCAGCCCGGCGGCGATGGGACGCAGCCCTGTATCACCATTGGTCGCCATGCTGGCGAGCTGGCGGTCCGCCTCTCTCTTGGCCATCGGAAAATTCCGGATCGCCTTGAACGCCTGCCGCAGCGCTGCTGCCGGACCTGCCCATCGCCTCACACGAAATGACGCGATGTGGTCAGCCGACAGCTGTTTCTGCTCGAAAGGATAAAGCCTGCGGAAGCGCTGGTTCGAAAGGTCCAGCGCGACCACCTCGATATTGGGATCGGGGTCGGCAAACGCCGCCTTGATGAGAAAATCCTCGATCCTCTGGATGCCGGCGAGCGCACCGCTTCCCCATGACAGCAACCCGGTCGCATCGATAGCCAACATTGGAGACCTCGCGTCTCCTTCGTCTTCCCTCGCAGGGGTGGAACTCAAGCCCTCTACTGTCATTGCCTGCTTTGGCCGATCAGGACGTATGGGTGCCTTATGCTTCATTTGCAGCGAGGACGAAAGGTATCTTGAGCGACACGCTCCTTGCCTGCCGCTTGGCCCCTCAAGGACCAAACGCGACTGGAACACGCTGAAGGCATTGCACGAAGGCGTGACCTATGAAGGGCCGCCAAGGTTGGACCCGAACTCGGACCGCGGATCAGCGGCGATTTCGACGTCTCGATGGCCAGGCTGTTCGAGCGGGCAAAGGAGTTTGAAAACCTTGGCTGACAAGCAGGACCTGGACACCCGCTTCAAGGGCGGACCTTCGGAGAGCCCCGGATTGTTGCTCTGGCGAACCACCATGCGCTGCCAGCGCCTCATGACCGCGGCACTCGCTCCGCTGGACCTCACCCATGTCCAGTTCGTGTTGCTGCCTTGGCGATGTGGCTGGGACGCAATGGCGAGCCACCCAACCAGGTGCAACTCGCGGCACAGGCGGGCACCGAAGTGAAGATGACGCCGGACGTCGTCGCCCGGCTCGAGGTCAAGGGATTGATCGCGCGGGAGACTGATCCGCGAGATTCGCGGGCCAGGGTGATCCGCATCACCCCGACCGGTGTCGCAGCCGCCCAGCGCGCCGTCGTCGCTTCCGAGGCTGCGGACGCGGCCTTTATCGAACCGGTGGATGAAGCGCGGCTCGTTGGCGTGCTGCGGCAGCTTGCCCGCGAGATCCGATGAACCGCGCCGCTATGCGTTAAGCCAGGAACTTGGCGATGATCGCGTCGCCCATCTGCACCGTGCCGACCTCGGTCATGCCCTCGGACATGATGTCCTTTGTCCGCAGTCCCTCGTCGAGCACGGCGGCGATCGCGCCTTCGAGCTTGTCGGCTTCCTCGACCATGCCGAACGAATAGCGCAGGCACATGGCGAAGGAGGCGATCATGGCGATCGGGTTGGCGATGCCCTTGCCTGCAATGTCGGGCGCCGAGCCGTGCACCGGCTCGTAGAGCGCCTTGCGCTTCTTCGTCTTGGCGTCCGGCGCGCCGAGCGAGGCCGACGGCAGCATGCCGATCGAGCCGGTCAGCATGGCGGCGATGTCGGACAGCATGTCGCCGAACAGATTGTCGGTGACGATGACGTCGAACTGTTTGGGCCAGCGCACCAGCTGCATGCCGCCGGCATCGGCCAGCATATGGTCGAGCTTGACGTCGGCGTACCTTGCCTTGTGGGTCTGGGTGACAACCTCGTTCCAAAGCACGCCCGACTTCATCACGTTGCGCTTTTCCATCGAGGTGACGTGGTTCTTGCGCGTGCGTGCCAGCTCGAAGGCGACGCCCGAAATGCGCTCGATCTCGAACGTGTCGTAGACCTGCGTGTCGATGCCGCGCTTCTGGCCGTTGCCGAGATCGATGATCTGCTTGGGCTCGCCGAAATAGACGCCGCCGGTCAGCTCGCGCACGATCAAAATGTCGAGGCCCTCGACCACCTCCTGCTTGAGCGAGGAGGACGCGGCGAGTGCCGGATAGCAGATGGCCGGGCGCAGGTTGGCGAACAGCTCCATGTCCTTGCGCAGACGCAGCAGCCCGGCCTCGGGGCGCACTTCATAAGGCACCGCATCCCATTTCGGCCCTCCGACGGCGCCGAACAGCACCGCGTCCGCCGCCATCGCCTTTTCCATGTCGGCATCGGAAATCGCCGCGCCGTGGGCATCGTAGGCGCAGCCGCCGACCAGACCCTCCTCGGTGACGAAGCCGCTGCCCAGCTTTTCGTTCATGGCTGATATCAGTTTCTTGACCTCGGCCATGGCCTCCGGGCCGATGCCGTCGCCGGGGAGCAGGAAAAGATGCTTCGTTGCCATGAAAACCGTCCCAGAAAGATTTGAACCGCGGCCTTGCTAAACGCCAAGTGCTTGCTGCGCAAGCCTGCAGGTCAATAGGTGGAGCAAGATGCCATCACCGATGCGAGAGAATGTTGACCAGCCTGCCCAGGGGATCGCGCACATGGAAGCGCCGCACCCCCCAGGGTTCGTCGGCCGGTCCGTATTCGATGGCGAAGCCGGCGGTCTTCATGCCTTCGAGCGCGGCCTCGACATCGTCGACCTCGATCGACAGGTCGGGAACCGGCGTGCCCGAGCCGCCTTGCTCGGCGAAGCTGACCTGCACGTCCATGGTTTCCGACGAGCCATACGTGGCGATCCAGCCATGGTCCATCAAGAGATCAAGACCCAGCACGTCGTGATAGAAACGCTTGGCCGCCGCGACATCGCGCGTTTCAATGTTGGCAATGATGCGCCGGACCTTCATGGCTGACTCAGGCCGTCCGCCGCAATGCCGTCACTTCGATCTCGATCTTCATTTCCGGCTTGTTGAGCTGGCAGACGATCATCGTCGCCGCCGGCCTGATGTCGCCGAACGTCTCGCCCAGGATCGGAAAGACCACATCCACAAAGGCCTGGTCGGTGATGTAGTAGTGTGCCCGCACCACGTCGGCCATGTCGAAGCCACCGTCCTTCAGCGCCTTGCCGATGGTCGCCAGGCAATTGCGCGTCTGCGCCTCGACCGTCTCCGGCATGGTCATGGTGGCATAGTCGTAGCCGGTTGTTCCCGACACGAAGCACCAGTCGCCTTGCACCACGGCCCGAGAATAACCGGCGGTCTTCTCGAAGGGCGAGCCGGTGGAGATCAGTTTGCGCATGGGTGTCCTCAAGGAATTTTCAGCTGTGATCATCAGGCGCGCAGTTGCGCCAGGACGCCCGCGATGTCGCCCATGCCCCAATGCTCGACGATGCGGCCGTCCGCCACCCGAAAAATGTCGAGCAGTGCCCGACCGGTCGGCGCGACGCCGAAATAGACGCCCTTGTGTGTGCCGCTGTAGACGAAGCTTGCCGCGACATGGTCCTTGTCGGCGACCACCACTTCGATGGCGACTTTGAGATCCGGCATTGCCGTCAGCCGCGCCTTGAAGAAGGCGACCGTTGCCTGTTTCGGGCTGACATTCGCTGGCGATGGCGCGGCGGCGCTTTGCTGGTGATTCACATAGGTGTCGGCGAACAGCGCGGAGAAGCCGTCGATATCGCCCGCGCTCAATGTCGCTGCGAATTGTTCCGCCAAGGATTGAGGCGAGGGAGCCGATTGAGCCAGCGCCGGCGTGAGCAGGCTGGCACCGATCAGCAGCCCGGCTGCCGTGACTTGCCGCCGATTCTGCATCATGACCTCCACCAGCAACGCGCGAACGAAACGTTCGTCAGTTCGCGGATCCCGACGCCTTGTCCAGCGCTTCCTTGATATCGGCCGGCCATGTCGCCACCGCAGGCCAGGCCTGGGGTCCGCCATTGTCGCCGCGCCGGGCGAAATAGAGCTTCTGCTTGGCCGGGTCGACCGCCATGAAGCCGTCATTGCCGCCGCAGTCATGCGGCACGCAGCCCGTGGCGTAGAAGGCGCCGGACGCGGTCTTTTCCGTGCCGCCGCCAACCAGCAGGCTGGTCGCCATGTCGGTCATGTCCTTGCCGAGCAGCGTCTGTGCCTGCTTGTAAACGTCCTCGTTGCGGAACGCGTCGATGATGTTGTCGTATTTCGACGGATCGACATCCTTCCACTGCGTGCCGGGTTCGGGCATGTAGGTGAGATTGCCTGAGGTCGAAAGGCCGCTCTGCGGCGACCATTGCAACGCCGGCTTCGAATCCCCCGGCAGGAGATAGGGCACGAAATAGATGGCGCTGTCTGAGATCGCGGCCGGTGGCGCGCCGCATTCGTCCTGTTCGACCTTGGTGCTCTGGATCTTGCCGCCTTCCGGCTTCCAGACGATCACCTTGGCCGGGCCGCACTGGTTGCCGCCGTCGCCGACATCGAACAGCGCCACCTTGACGCCTGATATTATGGCGATCTTGTCGAAGGAAACGTCGTAGTTGCTGGCCAGCGTCTGGGCGTCGAAGGCCAGTACCTTCTCGCCATCCTGCTCAGGCTGCGTGATGGTCAACTGGCCGCCCTCGAACGGGATAGGCGACTGGCCAGCGTCAGCGGAAGCAGCCGCATTGTCCGTGCCAGTAGCCGGCTGGCTGGCCGTGGGTGCCGACTGCGCAAACGCGCTCGCCGCGGGCAGGACCATCAGTACCAGCGCACTGGCGCCGGCGAGCAGCAAGCGTGTCACGACAGTCCTCCGTTCACCAGGCACGAGACCGCCCGTAGGGCGGCCCTGTTCAGCCCGTGTCTTTCAGGCCGATTCCTTTCAGGCCCAGGGGCGCAGCTCGGCGTTCCGCTTTTCGAACGACGTGATGGCGCCGGCCTTCTCCATGGTCAGGCCGATATCGTCGAGGCCATTGAGCATGCAGTGCCGCTTGAAGTCATCGAGGTCGAACTTGACCACGCCGCCATCCGGCCCATGGATTTCCTTGGCCTCGAGATCGACCGATAGCGTCGCGTTGGAACCACGCGAGGCGTCATCCATCAGCTTCTCCAGATCCTCGGGGCTGACGGTGATCGGCAGCACGCCGTTCTTGAAGCAGTTGTTGTAGAAGATGTCGGCGAAAGAGGTCGAGATGACGCAGCGTATGCCGAAGTCGAGCAGCGCCCACGGCGCGTGTTCACGCGACGAACCGCAGCCGAAATTGTCGCCGGCGACCAGTATCTGCGCCTTGCGGTAGGCCGGCTTGTTGAGCACGAAATCCGGGTTCTCCGAACCATCGTCATTGTAGCGCATTTCGGCGAACAGACCGGTCCCGAGCCCGGTGCGCTTGATCGTCTTCAGGTAATCCTTGGGGATGATCATGTCGGTGTCGATGTTGATGATCGGCATCGGCGCGGCGACGCCCGTGAGCTTGGTGAACTTTTCCATGGCTTTTGCCCGTGTCTTCGTTGCAGGGGATTGCTGACGCACGGTTTACACAAAGCCGTGGGCAAATAAAAGGCGGCTGTTCCCAGCCGGCCTTGATCCATGCCGGTGCACGTCAGAACGCAAAAACAGCTTCGAAACCGCCGTTGCCTGGTGCAGTCTGGCTGGCATGGCTGAACGTTCCCACATCCTTTACGCGAGCGAACCGGCGCTCGACGTCGCCGAGTTCCGGCGCGTGCTGATCGAATCCGGCCTTGGCGAGACACGTCCCATCGATGACGAGGCGCGGTTGAAGACGATGCTGTCGGGCGCCAACCTGGTGCTGACGGCACGCCTCGATGTAGAAGGCAAGCCGCTGATCGGCGTTATCAGGGCCATCACCGACTTTTCCTGGGTCTGCTATATTTCCGAACTCGCCGTTTCCGGATCGGCTCAGGGGCTCGGCATCGGCAAGGGCCTGCTGAACGAGGCGCGGCGGCAACTCGGGCCCTCCGTCGCCATCAGCCTGCTCTCCGTGCCCGACGCTGTCGGCTTCTACGAACGCATCGGGATGAAACGGATGCCTGACGCATTCTGGTTCAATCGCAAGCGCTGACATCCTGCCTCAAAGAGACCGTGCCTTCCAACATGAAAGCCGTGCCTCTTGACATGCAACCAAATGGTTGCATATTAGAGCCATGAGCATGGATGCCGTCTTTCGCGCCCTGGCCGACCCGACACGCCGGCAATTGCTGGACAGCCTTCATGAACGGAACGGGCAGACGCTGAACGCGCTGTGCGCCGAGATGGACATGACGCGCCAGGCGGTGACCAAGCACCTCGCGATCCTGGAGGAGGCAAACCTCGTCACCACCGTCCGCAAGGGGCGCGAGAAGGAGCATTACCTCAACCCCGTTCCCATCAACGAGATCGCCGACCGTTGGATCGGCAAGTTCGAGCGAGGGCGGCTGGCCGCCCTCAGCGATTTGAAGAGACGCCTCGAAAGGAAAGATCCATGACCAATGCCTTCGTCTATGTGACCTACATCCGCACCACGCCCGAGAAACTCTGGGAAGCGCTGACTGACCCGGAGTTCAACCGGCAGTTCTTCCTTTGCTCCCATCAGGAGAGCGAATGGAAAGTGGGCTCCAGCTGGAAGCTGATCCTTCCGGACGGGCGTCTCGCCGACAGCGGCGAGATTCTCGAGATCGACCCGCCGCGGCGCCTCGTCATCAAATGGCGCAATGAGTGGATGCCGGAAGTAAAGGAAGACGGCTACACGCGCTGCACCTTCACAATTGAGCAGGACGGCGAGTTGATGAAGCTTGCTGTCATCCATGAAGCAGACGGGCCGCACAAGCTGATCGGGAACGTCGCCAAGGGCTGGCCGCTGGTGCTGGCCAGCCTGAAAAGCCTGCTCGAGACCGGCAAGGGTTTTGAGCGTCCTCCATCCAAGGGGTGACACGTCGTTTCGATACCGAAACAAACCCTACACGGAGGCATCCATGATATGCGGTTCCAAAGTGCAGAGCATGACCAACGGCGAAACCATCATGGCGGCAGGCGACATTGGCGCGCCTCCGGAGCGTGTTTTCCAGGCGCTCGTTACCGACGAGGTCGAGCACTGGTGGGGATCCGCCGACACCTACCGAATGGCCGATTGGTCGGCTGATCTTCGCGTCGGCGGCCGCTGGACGGTCGTCGTCAGAACGGCTGACGGCAGGAATCTGCCGGCCAGCGGCGAATTCCTTGAGATCGAAGCACCACGCCGGATCGTGCAGACGCGAGCCTATGAGTGGGACCATCCCACGCTTGGCCGGCGGCAAACAACTGTGGCCTATTTGCTGGAGCCGATCGCCAAGGGCACGCGCCTCACCATCTGCCATGGCGGCTTTGCCGGGTTGAGCGACGCGGCGAGCGAGCATGCCGCGGCCTGGGGACGGGTGCTGGCGTGGTTTCAGGAGCATGTCGAGGCTGGAAGGCTGGCTGCGGCCTGAGCAGCGAGGTCGGCGGCAGCGATGCTTCCGCGCGCCTTGACCCGCACCTCGTCCGGTCCACATCCCATGCATGAAAAAGCGGGGATGTTTCATAGGCACGGCCGGCTGGGGAATTTCGGCGCGATACAAGGACGAATTCCCGTCATCCGGCTCGCATCTCGAACGTTACGCCGGGCGCCTTGCGATCGTCGAGATCGACACGTCTTTCTACAAGCCGCACCGCCGTGAAACCTATGAGCGCTGGAAGGGCTCCGTGCCCGAGCATTTCCGCTTCTCGGTGAAAATGCCCAAAGCCCTGACGCATGAGCGCCGTCTGGCCGGCTGCGAGGACCTCGCCGATGCGTTTCTCCTGCAGGTCGGGGGTCTGAGTGCAAAGCTTGGCGTACTGGTGGTGCAGCTACCGCCGAGCCTGGGCTTCGATCCAGGCATAGCGGAGGGTTTCTTCGCCATGTTGCGCCAGCGAACCGACGTAAGGCTGGCCTGCGAACCGCGCCATCCCGATTGGTTCACTGCGGACGCGGATGCGCTTCTCACCGATTGCGGCGTTGCACGCATTGCCGCCGATCCTGCCCCGGTTCCAGCGGCGGCACTGCCGGGCGGCTGGCCCGGCCTTGCCTATTTCCGCCTGCACGGCGTGCCGCGCACCTACTATTCCGACTATGACGCGGAAAGCCTCGCCGGAATCCGCCAACAACTGGAAGCCGCCGCTGCTTCGGCCACTGAGGTCTGGTGCATTTTTGACAATACCGCCGGGGGCCATGCGCTTGGCAACGCCCTCGCCGTCGACGCGATGATTGCCTAGATCACGTTCAATTCCCGAAACGCCCGCCCTTCGGCCACGCGGCTGTAGCCGAACGCCGAACAATCCACTGTGCGGTAGCCGCCATGCACGATCAGCTCGGCCAGCGCTTTGCCGACAGCCGGCGCCTGCTGCAGGCCGTGGCCTGAAAAGCCGTTGGCGAAGATGAAATTGCCGACCTGCGGATGCGGCCCGACCACCGCGTTCTGGTCAAGCGTGTTGTAGTCGTAATGCCCGGCCCAGGCGCGCGTCGCCTTGATCGCCTCGAAAGCGGGGATACGGGTTGCCAGCACCGGCCAGATCACCTCTTCGAACAGCGGCCAGTCGACTTCGAAATCCTTGGGATCGGCTGGACCGTCGCCGTCTTCCGGCTCGGCGCCGCCGGTGAGGTAGACCGAGCCTTCCGGGCGCACATAGATGCCGGAGGGATCGACCAGCAGCGGCATGTCGGCATATTTCTCGCGCGCCTCGAAAACGAAGACGTTGCGCTTGCGCGGCTCGACCGGCAGCACCAGTCCAGCAAGGGCAGCCACCTTGCCAGCGTTCGGCCCGGCGGCGTTGATGACGGTGCCAGCTTCAAGTTTCTCCCCATTGTCGAGGCTGACGCCGGTGACACGGTCGCCCTGCCGCTCGATGCCGGTGACCGAGGCAGCAAGGAAATCAACATTCTTGCCGCGCAGCGCCTTGCGGAACAGCATCAACATCGCATGCGCGTCGAACCAGCCTTCGCCGGTCCGGCCATAGGCGCCGGCGGAAATACCTTCGGTTGACAGCCACGCGAAGCGCCGCGTCAGCTGCTCGGCGTCCTCCAGCACGATGTCAGCGCCTTCGGCGATCTGCGCGTCATGATTGGCCTTGAGGATCGGCAAGCCGTTCTCGCCGGCGAGGATGAGATAGCCGCCCTCGCGGAAACCGATGTCGGCATCCGTGCCGAATTCTTCCTTCAGCCGCCGGAACAGTTTCAGGGTGAATTGCGATAGCCGGATGTTTTCTGGAATCGAGAATTGCTGGCGGATCGAGGCCATGGACAGCGTCGTCGCCGCATGGGCGAATTGCGGGTCGCGCTCGATTAGCGCGATGGAGCCCGAAAACCCTTCCTCGCGCAGATAATAGGCGACCGAGGAACCGACGATGGCCCCGCCGATGATGACGATGTCGTAGCGCACTCTTCTATGCCCTTTCCGATTCGAGCCGCTGATACGGAGTTACGCGGCAGGCAGGATGATCTCGAAGCGCGTGCCGCGCTCGGAGTCAACCAGCCTGATCGTACCATCATGCGCTTTCAGAAGGGCCAGCACGATACCCAATCCCATCCCGGTACCGCCGGATTCGCGGCGCGTGGTGAAAAATGGCTCGAAGATGCGCTCCCGGTTGCTGGGCGAAATGCCGGCGCCGTCATCATCGATCAGGATGCGCGCCTTGCCGTCGATGCTCGTCGTGGCAATCGAAATCAGCGTCGCGCCGTGCCGCACCGAATTGTCGATGAGATTGGCAAGCACGATTGCCGCGTTCTCCGTGGACATGCGCAGGCCGATATCGCCGCCGGCCTCGACACGAACCGTCAGCCGATTGTCGACAGGGAGCGCCGCATGGACCGAGGTGCTTTCACCGCTGGGTGCGCGGTTTTCGGCACGCGCCAGCTCGAGCAGCCGTCGGACCAGCAGATTGAGCCGTCCCGCATCGTTGACGATGTTGTTGGAAAAACGCCGCCGCTCGGCCTCGTCCATGGTCGCACCGGAATCACGCAGCAGCTCGGCCGCGCCTTGGATGGCCGTCAGCGGCGATTTGAGCTCGTGCGAGACATGGGTGGCAAAGGTCTGGATACTGTCGGATCGCGCCTGCAGTTTTTCGGCCATGTCGAGGAAGGCGGCGGAAAGCTCCGCCATCTCGCGCGTACCATGGTGGTTGAGCGGCCTGATCGCGTCGCGTTCGCCGGCGGCGATACGCTTCGTGCGGTCGATCAGCGCATAGATCGGCCGGCTGACGGTGCGCAGGAACACCAGGCCGATGAGCAGTGTGCCGCCGAGGATGGCGATCGCCGCCGCGGTCACCTTGCCGCGTTCGCCGTAGAGATGCTTGACGATGTTGTTGGGCGTCCGCGACACATAGACCACGCCGGCGACATGGCCGTCGACGGCTACGGGCATGGCGACGAAAACCCGCACCCTGGTGCCACGGCTGACCGAATAGAGCGGCGGTGTCGGCTGGTCGGGAATCCGCAGCCTCAGTTCGCTGGCATAGCGCCCGGCGAGCGCTCCCCGCACCTCCGGGACGTCAGCCAGCGACTGCCCGACCTCATCGCGGCCGGCGATGACCACGCCCCTGGGATCGAGCAGCCGGAAGCCGGCAAGCGTGGTTTTCTGCGTGGCGTCGAGGACGCCGGACAGGCGTGCGCCGATCGCCGCGAAAGCGGGATCGATGGTCGCGGGGATTGCCGCAGGCCGGGTCGGCAGGACAGTGTCGGAGGCAAGATCGAGGCTAGGCTCGATCGGCAAGTAGGGGTAGTTCACATTGCCCCGGCTGGCAGGCACAGGCACGCCGAGCTTGTCGGCGGGAATGCCGGCCTCGCGCACGTCCTGCGCATAGATAGCGGCAATGACGGCACTTTGTGCGATCAGCTCGGCTTCGGTCTGGCGGATCAGCTGGTTCTCGTAGAGCCGGAAGAAGAACAGGCCGACCAGCGGCAGGCCCATCACCAGGATCAGGATGGCAACGACGACCGTGGCGAGGCGAGGCCGCCATTTGCGGCCAATCCATTTCTGGCTGGCCGTCAGCCGCATCGGCCGAGCCGGAAGCCGACGCCATGCACGGTCTCGATGACGTCCAGGCAACCCGCCGCCGCCAGCTTGGCGCGGATGTTGCGGATATGGCTGTCGACGGTGCGGTCGGCGACATGGACATTGCCGGCATAGGCATTGGCCATCACCATGTCGCGGTCGAGCACATGGGTGGGCCGCGCCAAGAACCCCTTCAGGATGGAGAACTCGATCGCGGTCAGGGCGAGCGGCTTGCCGTCGAAGCTGGCGGCATGGCTGGCCGGCGCCAGCGCGAGCTTGCCATGCGCGAACTGCCTGTCATCCGTCTGTTCGGGCGACGCCGGGCGGGCGCGCCGCAGGATGACGTTGACGCGGGCGACAAGCTCGCGCGGGCTGAACGGTTTCGTCACATAGTCGTCGCCACCCATTTCAAGCCCGAGGATGCGGTCGATCTCCTCGTCACGCGCCGACAGGAACAGCACCGGCACATCGGATCGCTGCCGCAGCCGCCGGCAGACCTCCAGCCCGTCCATCTCCGGCATGCCGATGTCGAGCACGATGAGATCGGGCGCGCGGCGTTCGACCGCCAGCAGCGCAGCGGCGCCATCGGCCACCCCCTGCGTCTTCATGCCGGCCTTTTCCAGCGCGAAGCAGATCACTTCGCGGATATGCGGATCGTCATCGGCGACAAGGATGTGATGCGGCATCGATCAAAAATCCGGCACATGGGGTTCGTACCCGTCAGGAACCACGAGCGGACCTCTTCTGTCGAGATAGGCAAGCAGACGCCAGTCGCGAAAGCTCCAGGCTCGCCAGTTTTTCTGCTCGGTGCGGTAGCGGGCTTCAATCATGGCGTCGGTGGGGTCACGGACATAGACGAGGAATCTCTTCTTCTGGCCATCGAAGAAGCGATCAAGAGCTGGCAGTGCACTGGGGCCAAGCGAGCGGACATACAAGATATCGATCGCAGTGCCGGGACCGTTCATTTCGTAGGAGTTATCGACATTATAGTTGGCGATCAACGCTGCGAAGTTGATGAAACAGCAGGCATAGAGCGTCGCTGAAAGCGTCAGAAGATTGGCGGACAGCAGCCATTCATTGGGTTTGCCAAGCGCGATGCGGGCGATGATCAGGGCGAGACCGGCGGCCACGAGCCCCATCCAGACGAAGGCGGCGACACGCCAGTAGGTCAGCGCATAGACGCCGATATAGAGGTCGAGCCGCAGGATCGACGAGATGACCAGCACGATATTCTCAGCCACCCAGGCATAGACCAGCCTGCGAATGACCGGATCGGCGGATGTCGCGCTGCCCGGCCGCAGCGCCGCCAGTACGAAGCCGGCGGCGAGCAGCGCGGTGACGATCAACGGGTAGGCGCCGCGATGCGCATAGGCGGCATATGTCATCCCGTCGGGCAGCGCGATGCCGCCCCACAGGTAAGCGGCATCAAGCACGGTTTGCACGGCAAACAGAATGTTGAAGACGATGAGCGCACGCAGGATGGCGGCTTTGCCGAACATGATGTCTTCGACGACATGCCCACCTGGATTGGCCGCCGGCTGAGCATCGGCAAGGTCCTGCCTCGCAATGCGGCGCCGAAATCGCGGCAGGCGTGGCCGCAGGAAGACCCAGACGCCGGCAAGCGTGAACAGCCAGAAGGCAATCCGCGCGATCTGGATGAGATCGAGCAGCTTCATGAGATCGACCAGCGACAGCCAGTATTCGATGACCGGATTGGCGGCGCCGAACAGAGCCAGGAAGACGGCGCCAAGCGTCAGCGGCATCACCCAGACGGCTATCGTCGCAAAACGGATACGACGCCGACCGATCCGCCGCGCCGCCTTTCGCCAGCGAAGGAAATCGCGGATGAACCGGAACGGTGTGGCCAGCAGGAACAGCACGATCTGGCCGGCGATCCCAGCGATACGGTCGCGTGGCCGGCCGGCCAGTGAAAGCGCGAAAATGGCCAGGGCCACAAGCGCGATCAAGACGGAAAGGGGGCTGACATTTTCAGCAAGTGGCAGCAGCGCGGCGAACAGGGCGGCGGGCTTGAGCCAGACCCTGCGGTCGCTGAAGGCCGTGGGATGCATGGCCACGACTCCCGCGGCAATCAGGACGGCGAACAGGAAAACCGTGATGCCGGCGGGCTGGCCGTAGAACAGGAAATCCGCCAGCACGACCAGCAGGACGGCCGCACCGAAGCGGGTGCAATAGGTCGGCGCGGCAGTGAAGAACGATGTCATGACCGGGCTTTCCTGATGGTGTCCAGCCGGATGGCCGGCGGGCTCCTGCGGGCAAAAGGGATGGTGAATGCCGCGGGGTTCGCGCGTGGCGCATCGCCGAGCCACCAGCCGTCATTGCGGAGCCGGGAGGGCAGGGACCAACGGGGGTTTCGTATCTCTTGCATACCGCTGGTTTGACAGGCGGACGTGCAGACGGCGGGACGAGGACTAGGAGGTTTTCGGGAGTTTTATGCAGTTTTCGTGCAGGGCCGGAGACGGCTTGCCTCCATCCGCCGCAGGCGGCATAGATCGGGCATGACAACCGACTCCTACCGCCCGCGCCGCTCGGTGCTCTACGTCCCGGCCTCGAACGACAAGGCGCTGGCCAAGATCGCGCGACTTTCCTGCGACGCCGTCATCATCGACCTGGAAGACGGTATTGCCCCGGCCGACAAGGTTTCCGCGCGCGAAAAGCTGGCGGGTATCTTCGCCAATCGCCCCGTTGCCAACCACTTTGGCCGACGCTGCGAGATGATCGTGCGCGTCAATGCACTCTCAAGCGGAC
Source organism: Mesorhizobium carmichaelinearum (assembly GCA_943370265.1). Classification (GTDB taxonomy): domain Bacteria; phylum Pseudomonadota; class Alphaproteobacteria; order Rhizobiales; family Rhizobiaceae; genus Mesorhizobium; species Mesorhizobium carmichaelinearum_A. Next base: position 196,214 of record CALRQH020000004.1, on the reverse strand, counting down.
GGGGCATGGATGATTTGCTGGCCGCGGCGAATTGCGAGCCCGATGGTATCCTTTTGCCCAAGGTCGCCACGCCGCGCGACATTCTCGAAGCCGGCGACGTGCTCGACGACAATCTTGCCCCGGACAGCGTGAAATTATGGGCGATGATCGAGACACCCAAGGCCATGCTCAACATCGGCACTATCGCCGAACTCGGTCGCGACCCGGCCTCGCGGCTGGCTTGTTTCGTTGCCGGAACGAATGACCTGATGAAAGAGACCGGCGTGCTGGCGACGCCCGACCGGCGTTACCTCGTGCCTTGGCTGCTGCAGATGGTGCTGGCGGCACGCGCCGGTGGCCTCGACGTGCTCGACGGCGTCTCCAACGACTTTCGCGACCTCGATGCTTTCGGCCGTGAATGCGCGGAAGCCGCCGCGATGGGTTTCGACGGCAAGTCCCTCATCCACCCTGCCCAGATCGAGGCCGCGAACAACGCCTTTGCGCCATCGTCGCAAGCCGTGGCCGAGGCACGCGCGGTGAAGGCCGCCTTTTCGCTGCCAGAAAATGCCGGCAAGGGCGTGATTGCGCTCAATGGAATAATGGTCGAGCGGCTGCATCTGGCGCAGGCCGAAAAACTGCTGGCGAAGGCAGCCGCCATCGGCGCATGATAGGGTTCGATGCGCGCGGTACTCACGACAGGAATTGACGGATGAAACTCTACCGCTTTCTGACCGGCCCGGACGATGCCAGCTTCTGCCACAAGGTGACGGCGGCTCTGAACAAGGGGTGGCACCTGTTCGGCTCGCCGACCTACGCCTATGACAAGAAAGCCAAGGCCATGCGCTGCGGCCAGGCGGTGGTCAAGGATGTCGACGGCCAGGAATACGGGCCGGATACAAAGCTCAGCGACTGGTAGGCCGCAAAGCGCCTGTCCTTCCTTCGTCATCCCAGGGTCTTCGCTCCGCTTTGCGTCGCTCCGCCCTGGATGACGAAGGTGTGCGCCTATTCAGCCGCCTCTTCGATCTTCTCCATGTCATCGTCCGACAGGCCGAAATGGTGGCCGATCTCGTGGATCAGCACATGGGTGACGATGTCGCCCAGCGTCTCTTCGTTCTCGGACCAATAGTCGAGGATGGCGCGGCGGTAGAGGGTGATGCGGTTCGGCCCCTCGCCGGTCTGCGGGTTCCAGCGCTCGGCGATGCCACGCCCCTCGAACAGGCCGAGCAGGTCGAAGGGCGTTTCCAGCGACAGATCGTCCATGATCTCATCGGTGGGGAATTCGGCGATCTGGATGACGATCTCGCCGGTCAGCTTGCGGAAATCCTCCGGCAGATGGGCATAGGCCTCCAGCGCCAGGAACTCCATTTCCTCCATCGAAGGCGAAAGTTCATCGTGCCAGGTGCGGGTCTTGTAGATGCGGGCCATGCTTTTTCCTTTGAACCCGGCATATAGGCTTTCACGGGGGTCGAGGCAAATGCCGGAGGGCCAAGCCTCCTGCAAACCAACCGAACAGGAATAAATTCCCCATGAGTCTGCTTGACTCTTGGGATGCCCTCTGGAATCTATAGGAACATAACAGGAACAATTGTGAGTGGAAGCTGACCGTCATGGCGATGACCGCCGTGGCGCGGGAAACTGTTTTTGCCCTGCGCCGCCAGATCGCGAAGATCGAGGGAACGCTGCCCGAGCGCCTGGCGGTGCCGGCTGGCGCGCCTGTTGACGCCCATGTTCCACTCGACATCGGTGTCGCGCACAACACCGATCTCACTCTTGTCCGGCGCGGTCTTGCCGTGGCGCCGCAGGATGCCTTTCTCCAAACCGGCGCCGCTCGGCTCGACGCCGCGCTGAGCGGCGGCTTGCCGAAAGCAGCCCTGAACGAGATCCATGGCGCCGAGACCCGCGATGCGGGTGCCGTGGCCGGCTTCGCCTTGTCGCTCATCAGCCTGATCCTCAAACAGGGGTCGCGACTGCCCGTCCTGTGGGTCGGCACATCGGAGATTTTCCGCGAGGCCGGCTTCCCCTACGCCAGGGGGCTTCATTCGCTTTTCGGGATCGAGCCGGAAGAACTGCTGTTTTCCGAGGCGCCAAGGCTGGTCGATGCGCTGTGGGTGGCCGAGGAGGCCGCCCGGATGACGGCGCTGGCGGCCGTCATCCTCGAAATCCGCGGCAACCCGCAGCGGCTGGATCTCACGTCGACGCGCCGGCTGCACGCCCGGGCGCAGAATGCCGGCCGGCCGGTGTTCCTTCTGCGGCAGGCCGCCGAGCCCGAGCCGACCGCGGCACCCGTCCGGCTCATCCTGTCGCCGGCACCCGCCACCGCGCGCGAGACCATTGCCGGCCCGCTTGCCGGTTCGATCGGCCGCCCCGCCTTCACCGTCACCATCGGCAAGAGCCGCACGGCCTTGCCCGGACAATTCACACTGGAGTGGAATCCCGATGAACACTGCTTCGAGGAAAGATGGCCCCAGAAAGGACGGACAGAGAAAGGACGGGCAGAGAATTCTGTCCCTGTGGTTCCCCCATCTCGGCGCGGAAAGGATCCTGCGGCAGCGCCTGGGGCGGTCCTGGCGTTCCCGGCCGTCGGATCACCCGACGCCATCTCATCCACCGCTCGTGATCAGCCATCGCCAGGGGAACGCACAGCGCATCTCAGCCCTCGACGAGCGGGCTGAAGCGCTTCACCTGAAACGCGGCATGGGCATAGCCGACGCGCGCGCCATGCATCCGTCGATCGACATCGTCGAGGCCGATCCGGAAGCCGACCGGCGCCTGCTCGAAGGCCTCGCCGACTGGTGCGACCGCTACACCCCGCTGGTGGCGCTGGACGGCAGCGACGGCCTGTTCCTCGACGTCACCGGCTGCACTCATCTTTTCGGCGGCGAACGCGCGATGCTGGACGACATCCTGTCGCGCTTCTTCCACCAGGGTTTCGATGTCCGCGCCGGACTTGCCGCCACACCCGGCGCTGCCTGGGCGGCGGCACGCTTTTCCGGCGACCGCATCGTCGCCGGCGGCGGGGAGGAGGAACTGCTCGCGCCCTTGCCGCTGGCCGCGCTGCGCGTCGAGCCGGCGATCCGCGACAGTCTGGAGAGCGTCGGCCTGCGCACGGCGGGCGCCGTCATGGCCGCGCCGCGCGCACCGCTTGCCCGCCGCTTTGGCGCCTCCTTGCTTTTGCGCCTCGACCAGGCGCTTGGCCGTCTCGACGAGGCGGTGTCGCCACGCCTTCCCGTCGCGCCGCTTTCGGTCGAACGCCATCTTGCCGAGCCGGTCACCCTGACCGAGGAGATCGAGCGTCTGGTTGGCATGCTGGCGACGACCTTGAAGAGCGACCTCGAACGACGCGGCGAGGGCGCCCGGACGCTGGCGCTGCTGCTCTTTCGCGTCGACGGCGCCGTCAGCCGCATTGCCTTGGGCACCTCACGGCCGATGCGCGAACCCATGCTGATCCAGAAATTGTTCCATGAACGGCTGGCCGCGCTCGCGCAGGATATCGATGCCGGCTATGGTTTCGATCTCGTGCGGCTTTCGGTCCTGGCGACCGCCGCCTTCGACATGCAGCAGGCTGATCTGATCGGCGAAGCCAGCGAGGATGGCGCCGATATCGCTTTGTTCGCCGACCGCATCCGCGCCCGGCTCGGCGATGGCGCGGTTTTGAAGCCGGTCGTCGTCGAGAGCCATCTGCCGGAGCGGGCGGTCGCCACGATCCCCTTCACCGAGGTGCCACGGAAAACCACGCCACCGAAAAAGCCGGACAGGATAACGACGCCCGCGCCTACAACCGTCTTTCGGCAGGAGCGGCCGATCCGGCTTTTCCGTTCGCCCGAACCCGTCGAGGTGCCGGCCACCGAAATGCCCGAGGGGCCGCCGCTGAATTTCCGCTGGCGGCGCGCGCTCTACAGGGTCACGCGTGCCGAGGGGCCAGAACGCATCGCGGCCGAATGGTGGCGTGAGGCCGTGAGCGACGAAGCAGCATCGACGCGCGACTATTTCCGCATCGAGGATGCCCACGGCCGCCGCTACTGGCTCTATCGCCAGGGTCTCTACGGCGCCTCTCAAGCCGCGCCGCGCTGGTTCATGCATGGGGTCTTCGCATGAATGCGCTGACCGTCATTCCCTATGCCGAGTTCGGCATCCAGTCGAACTTCTCCTTCCTGCGCGGTGCCTCCAAGCCGGAGGAACTGGTGGTCGCGGCCAAGCTCCTGGGATTCTCCGCGATCGGGCTTGCCGACCGCAACACGGTGGCCGGCGTGGTGCGCGCCTGGCAGCAGGCCAAAGTCGAAAAGCTCTCCTATCACCCCGGCTGCCGGCTGGTCTTTTGCGACGGCACCCCGGACATTCTCGCCTATCCGCAGGACCGCAAGGGCTGGGGACATCTCTGTCGCATGCTCACGCAAGCCAATCTGCGCGACGAAAATGAAAAAGGCGCGACCCTCCTCCAACGCAGCGACCTGCTCGAATGGGGTGACCTCATGTCACTGGCGGTCCTGCCCGATCTGACGGCGGGCGCGCAAGACAGTCTCGCTTTGCTTCACCAGCTCAAGGATCGCTTCGGGCGGAACCTGCGGCTTGGCGTTTCACCCTGCTATGCGGGCAATGACCGGTTCCGGAGCGAGCAGGCAGCGGCGATGGCGGAGACTACCGGCATCCCGCTAATGGTGACCAACGACGTTCTCTACCACACGGCGGAGCGACGCTTGTTGCAGGACGTGCTGACCGCGATCCGCCTCAACACGCCCGTCGCCGAAGTAGGGCTGGAACTGTCGGCCAATGCCGAGCGCCACCTGAAACCGCCAATGGAGATGGCGCGCCTGTTCCGCCGGCATCCGCAGGCGCTGGCCGAGACCTTGCGGTTCGCGCAGGAACTGACTTTCTCGCTCAGTGACCTCCAATACAACTACCCGGACGAACCGACGGAATCGGGCCTCGGGCCACAGGCCGAGCTGGAAAGGCTGGCGCGGGAGGGAGCGGTCAACCGCTATCCGGCAGGTGTGCCTGAATCCGTGACCAAGCGCATCGAGGAAGAACTCGCTCTGATCGAGCGCCTGAACTACGCTCGTTACTTCCTGACCGTCTACGACATCGTCAAGTTCGCCCGCAGCCAGGACATTCTCTGCCAGGGTCGCGGTTCGGCCGCCAATTCGGTCGTCTGCTTCTGCATCGGCATTACCGAAGTGGGGCCGGAAAAAATCAATTCGCTTTTCGAGCGTTTCATTTCCGAGGAAAGGAACGAGCCACCAGACATCGATGTGGATTTCGAGCATGAGAAGCGCGAAACCGTCATCCAGTACATCTACGAGAAATACAGCGGCAAGCGCACGGCGCTGGCTGCCGCCGTCATCAGCTATCGCGGCCGCTCGGCGCTGCGCGAAGTGTCGAAGGCAATGGGCCTGTCCGAGGATGTCAGGGGGTCTTTGTCTGGCTCGATCTGGGGTTGGTCGACCTCGGAGCTTGGCGAAAAGGAAGCCCGTGCCGGCGGCCTCGACCGGGCCGATCCCGTATCGCGGCACGTGATCGAACGCGCCAACGAGATCATGGGCTTTCCCCGCCACCTGTCGCAGCATGTCGGCGGCTTCGTCATCACCAGGGACCGGCTCGACGAGATCGTGCCCATCGTCAAGACGGCGATGGACCAGCGCAAGATGGTCGAATGGGACAAGGATGATCTCGACGCGGTGAAGATTCTCAAGGTCGACGTGCTGGCACTCGGCATGCTGACCTGCCTGCAGCGCGCCTTCAATCTACTCGAAGCTCATTATGGTGTCAGGGACGAGTACGACAGGCCATTGACCCTGGATACGATCGCCAAGGAGGATCCTCGCGTCTACGACATGATCTGCCGGGCCGACACACTCGGCGTCTTCCAGATCGAATCACGCGCGCAGATGTCGATGCTGCCTCGGCTCAGGCCCCGCACTTTCTATGATCTGGTCATCGAAGTGGCGATCGTGCGGCCCGGTCCGATCCAGGGCGACATGGTCCATCCCTATCTGCGCCGGAGGCAAGGTAAGGAGGAAGCCGAATATCCCAAGCCGGAGCTGGAAGAGATCCTCGGCAAGACTCTCGGCGTGCCGCTGTTCCAGGAACAGGCGATGAAGATCGCCATCGTCGCCGGTGGCTTCAAGCCGGGCAAAGCTGACGAACTGCGCCGCGCCATGGCAACCTTCAAGCGCACCGGCACCATCGGCAATTACCGCCAGCGCATGGTCGACGGCATGGTCTCACGCGGCTACGAGAAGGATTTCGCCGAGCGCTGTTTCAAGCAGATCGAGGGCTTTGGCGAATACGGCTTTCCCGAAAGCCACGCCGCGTCCTTCGCCCTGCTCGTCTATGCCTCCTGCTGGTTCAAGACCTTCTATCCCGACGTGTTCTGCGCCGCGATCCTGAACTCGCAGCCGATGGGGTTCTACCAGCCTGCGCAGCTGGTGCGCGACGCCAGCGACCATGGCGTCGAGATCCGTGACGTCGACGTCAATTTCTCCGTCTGGGACTGCACCTTGGAAAAGGCGCCGTTCAATCCGTCTCGCATCCTTCCCCGCCACGCGGAAATGCTAGAGGTCATCAAGACCAATCATGCGCTTCGACTGGGCTTTCGGCAGATCAAGGGCCTCCCTGAGAAGCGGATGGAGGCGTTCGTTGCCAATCGTGGCGGTGGCTACGAATCCGTCCGTGACGTCTGGCTGCGCTCCGGCCTTGATGTCGACGAGATCGAGAGGCTGGCGCAGGCCGACGCGTTCCGTTCCATCGGCCTCGACCGCCGCGAGGCGCTATGGGCGGTACGCGCGCTCGACCGCAAGAGTGCCGCCGAGACCCTGCCGCTGTTCGATCAGCCGGCGGTCCGCCTGCGCGAGCTCGAACCCGAGACGAAGCTGCCAAGGATGCCGCTCGGCGAGCATGTCATCCACGACTACCGTTCGCTTGGCCTGTCGCTGAAGGCGCATCCTGTTGCCTTCCTGCGCGAGCGGCTTGACCGGACCGGCGTCACGCCCAATGCGAACCTCCCTTCCGTACGCGACGGCAGGCGAGTCTCCGTTGCCGGCCTCGTGCTGGTGCGGCAGCGCCCAGGCAAGGGCAATGCGATCTTCCTGACGCTGGAAGACGACAAGGCCGTCGCCAATGTCATCATCTGGCCAAGGATCTTCGACCGCTACCGGCCGGTCATCATGGGCGCCAGGTTCATCCGCGTCACCGGCAAGCTTCAGTCCGAGTCGGATGTCATCCACATCGTCGCCGACAGGATCGAGGATCTGACGCCCTGGATGACCGTGCTTCTGGAGAAGGTCACCACGGCCAGACAAATGAGCCCGGATCGCTCCCGCCAACCGGCGCTACGGAACGCGCCGATCCGCCAGGACCTCGCAACCCTGTCTGAAGAGGCGGAGAGCGTCATGCCCAAGGGCCGCAATTTTCAGTAGGAAGGCCCATCCATCCTCCCACGGCAATTTCCACACCGTGGCGATGCTCGAACTTCAGGACGGTCCGCTCAAGCGCGGCGGCGACAGCGCCAGCACATCCTCCGCCGAAAGCACCCGCGCTTCCGAGGGCAGCATGATCGGGATGCCGTCGCGCACCGGGTAAGCGATCTTGGCGACCCTCGAAACCAGCTCGCCACGCTCCGGATCCCAGACCAGCGGCCCTTTTGTCAGTGGGCAGGCCAGCAATTCCAGCATCCTGGGATCGACACTGGTCCTCTTTCCGTCGCGTCCGTCTGCCGCCATCGGTTTCTCTTCTCAGCCAACTGCAGGCCTAACGTGATTCCGGCATCACCCGGATATCGCCACATCTTACTGCAGGCTCGAGCCGAAATCCTCATTCTCGCGCGCCAGCGCCATTTCAGTGATGGCGATCAGCGTTTCGGCGCGTGTCTTCAGGTCGGGCGCTTCGAGCAGCGCCTGCTTCTCGGCCGGCCCATAGGGCGCCATCATCGACAGCGCATTGACCAGCATGGCGTTTTCGGCGCGGCTGACGCTTTCCCAATCGGCCTCCAGATCGTTGGCCTGCAGATAGGCGCGAAATGCCTTGAGTAGCGCCGGCCGGTCCACCTCTGTCGCCGCCGGATCGTCGCCGAGATCGGTGAGGAAGGGCGCAAGCCGGCCCTGGCGAAACGGTGTCTTGACCGCGAGTTCGTGTGTGATGCGGAACCGGCACACGCCCTGCAGCGAAATCAGGTAACGACCATCGCCGCTCTCGGCCATGGAAATGATGCGCCCGGCGCAGCCGACATTGCACAGCTCCGGCTCGCCGTCTTCGCGCAAGGCGCCGTCCAGGCTCGGCTGGATGATGCCGATCAGCCTCGGCCCGGCAATGGCCTCGTCCACCATCTGCAGATAGCGCGGCTCGAATATGTTGAGCGGTATGCGGCCGCCCGGCAGCAGCAACGCCCCTGTGAGCGGAAAGATCGGGATCGTCGACGGCAAATCCGTACCGAGCCGGTAATGCGCGTTTCCCGCTTGCACCTCTATCCTCCGCTTGCTTCCCCAGAAGCCGCCAAATCCGAAATTTCGCCTATCACTATCGGAAAGGCGCAGGCTGTTCACAATGAAAAGAACATGGATCAGTCCGACCTGATCCAGCTTCTATCTGGCGCGCCCGCGGCCGGGCGCAAGGCCGTCAGGCAAAAACAACCTTAACCCGGCTTACGAAAACAACAGCGCCGACAATTTCCGCCGCGCCGCAAGTGTCGCTTCGTCCGTCATGCCCCAGGCCTCGAACAACTGCAGCAACTGCGTTCTGGCGCCATCCTCGTTCCAGGTACGATCAGCCTTGATGATCGCCAGCAGATTGTCGGCGGCGGCCGTGCGGTCACCCCCAGCGTTCTGGATCATGGCAAGATCGAAGCGCGCCTGATGGTCTTTGGGGTTTTCCGCCAGGCGCCGCTCGAACTCCGCCGGATTGCCAAGCGAGGCCGCCTGCGCGGCAAGCGCCATCTTGGCGCGCAATGCCGCAAGTGCCGGCGCATCTTTCTTGGCCTCCGGCGCTGTCGCCAGCAATGCCTCGGCGCCCTCGGTGTCACCGGCTTCGAACAGCAAATCGCCCAGTCCGGCAATCGCCTCGATCGTCTCCGGCGCCTGCGCCAGGATGGCGTCATAGATGTCGGCCGCGGTCTGCATGTCACCGGCGGTGCGCGCTTCAGCCGCGGCGGCCAGGGCATCGGCGACAGCCGGCGCGCCATTGCCCTTGCCGCCCACCTTGGTGATGAACTCGGCGATCTGGCTCTCCGGGATGGCGCCCATGAAGCCATCGACAGGCTGGCCATCCTTGAACGCGATGACCGCCGGTATCGACTGGATGCCAAGCTGGCCAGCGATCGAAGGATGGTCGTCGATGTTCATCTTGACCAGCTTGACCTTGCCGCCGGCGGCCTTGACCGCCTTCTCCAGCAGCGGGGTCAACTGCTTGCAGGGTCCGCACCAGGGCGCCCAGAAATCGACCAGAACCGGCTGGCGGCGCGATTCCTGGATGACATCGGCCGCGAATGCCGCTGTCGTCGTGTCCTTGATGACGTCGGCTGGCGGCGCATCGCCAAGTGCGACTTTCGCACGGGGAGACTCGGCTCCACCATATTGCACGGTGGTGGCATACTGACCGCCACTGCCGCCAAAGGGACCGCCAAACTGATTGTTGTCACTCATCTCGTCACCCTTTCGGTCGCGCCACCGGCCAATGGAGCGGCGCAACGTCCTTCTTTAGGAGCCAGTTTTCCGCCATCCCGGTTTTCCACCACCCATGTGGCGATCACGCCGAGACTTTCAAGATAGCAGCATCATGGCCGGTTGCCTTGACGAATTTGAGAAGGTCGGCGGCCCCGATCGATGTCGTCGCTTCATTGGTCAACGGGTGCGCATTGATGAGCGAATGCGTCATCAACTCCTCGTCGAGAATGAGCTTCACCTTCTGAGCGGTGTCGTTGATCACGCCGAAGACAGTCACCGCTCCCGGCACGACGCCGAGCAGTTCCATAAGCATCTCCGGTTTGCCGAAGGACACTTTTCCGGATGCGCCGATCAGGTGATGGATCTGCTTGAGGTCGACCACCGCCTCCTCGCCGACGGTGACGAGAAAGAAATTGTCCTTCTTGTCCTTCAGGAACAGGTTCTTGGTGTGCCCGCCCGCGATCTCGCCGCGTAGCGCCTGCGAATCAGCGACCGTGAACAGGGGCGGATGGCGAATCGTCGAAACGGGGATGCCAAGTTCAGCGAGAAAGGCAAAAAGCTCGGCTTCGGTCTTCGGCATCGTTCCGCTTCCATGTCACGGTTTTATCTGCTGCGCCGCACGGTCTGCTCGACGCTTTGCACTATCGCCGTTTACGGCCAATGAGGCCGCCGAGACAAGACCGTTAGCCAACGGCGCTGCGATTCCGTCCGGGCGCGCCCGCGCGAACGCATATTTGCCAGGTTTGCACAGGCTGAAAAAGCCTGCGATTTCCCTGTTGCAATCGCCGCGCTCTTCAGCCATATAGGCCCGGCTTGCGGCGGAAACGTCGTGTGAGCGGGTGTAGCTCAGGGGTAGAGCACAACCTTGCCAAGGTTGGGGTCGAGCGTTCGAATCGCTTCACCCGCTCCAGTTTCCTTCTGGAAACCAAGTGTCGAAAAGCCGCGGTTCGCCGCGGCTTTTTCGTTTCTGGGGGTCAGCACTTGTTAGTCACCCCCCTCGCAGCACGGTCCTGCAAACGGTCAGGGCCGACTGCAGCGCGGTTTCGCTGTCGATGGTGCACAGGCTGAGACGCGCGACGTTCTGCCGGCCGCCGGGGTCCGCCGACATTTCGGAACTGGGCAACACGGCCACGCCCTGCTGCTGCATATGGGCGCTGAACTGCTCGGCCCGCCAGGGTTCGGGCAATTTCAGCAGCAGATGCAGCGCTACGTCATCGGTGACGATGTCGAACTCGCCCAGAATCTGCCGGGCGATATCCTGCCGTCGCCGCGTCATCGACCGCTGCCGCTCGCAAAGCCTGCCTGCGGTGCCGTCCAGTATCCAGTTTGCCGCGATCTGGCCAAGCAGCGGTGACGTCATCCAGGTCGACACCCGGATGGCGTTCAGTGCATCAGCCCGCAGCGACGCGGGCATCAGCAGGAAGCCGATGCGCAGGCCAGGCGCCACGGATTTCGACAGGCTGGTACAGAAGCAGGTGCGTTCCGGCGCCAGGGCGGCCAGTGGTTGAGGACGGTCTGGCTGCCGCAGGAGCGGACCATAGACGTCGTCCTCGATGAGAATGACGCCGAAACGCCGGGCGATCTCGACGACCTGCTTGCGCCGCTCAACCGGCATGGTCGTCAAGGTCGGGTTCTGCAGGTTTGGCACCACGACAAGCGCACGCGGACGCTCGCGTTTCACCATGGCTTCCAGCACGTCCGGTCGCAAGCCGCAGGCGTCCATCGGCACCGCGCCGATGCGCAGGCCCAGCGCCCGGCAGGCTCCGATAATGGCGGGGGAGGTCAGCTCTTCCAGCAGAACGAGGTCGCCGGGCCGCGCCACGGCAAGCAGCGACACGAAGACGCCGTGGATGGCGCCCGATGTGATGAGGAGCCGCTCTGGCGCGGTCTCGACGCCGAGATTTCGCACCCAGGCGGCACCCCCTGCCAGATGGCTGGGATGCGCGCTGTTGGGATGATAGCGCAGCAGATCGGCCGAATAGGGCAGGGAGCCCAGCGTTTCGAACGCCAGGCGAAGCTCGTCGTTCGAGGCCGACGGAAACGGAAAGTTCGAGCTCATGTCCAGGGCGTCGACGCCGCCGGACTTCGGCCATGGCATGCGTTCGGGCACCGAGAGCATGCGCACGAAGGTTCCCCGGCCGACCTCGCCGGCAACGATCCCCATCTCGGCGGCAAGATCATAGGCCTTGGAAACCGTGGAAAGGTTCATCCCCAGGCGCGCCGCCAGCGCCCTGCGCGGCGGCAGCCTGGTTCCCGGCAGCAGCGTTCCCGACCGCGCCGCCTCCGCGATAGCATGGGCAAGGGCGACATATTTGGGGCCGGAAGCCACAGGGATTTCAGGGGTCCACATTGAGCGCCACACAATTTGGTAAGGAGTCACTCAATCATTATCATTGTCTGGTAGCCAGGAGAACCTTTACGTTGCATCGACGAAAGGGAGACTGGAATGCGTAGGCTTGGCCTGATTGGCGGAATGAGTTGGCAAAGCACGGCGATCTACTATCGCCATTTGAACACCATCGCGCACGAGCGATTGGGCGGCCTGCATTCGGCTGACATCATCCTGCGCTCGCTGGATTTCGCTGATATCGCGGACAGGCAGCACAAGGACGACTGGGACGGAGCAGCCGAAATGCTGGTCGCCGCCGCACGCGACCTGGAACGTGGAGGCGCGGAGGCGCTGGTGCTGTGCACCAACACGATGCATCTTCTCGCCGACCGCATCGAGGCGGCCTGTCCCATCCCGCTGATCCACATCGCCGATGCAACGGCCGAGGCCATCAAACAGACGCCTTCGAAGACACCCGCGCTGCTCGCCACCCGCTTCACCATGGAACGCGCCTTCTATCGCGACCGTCTCATCGAGAAGCAGGGCATAGCGACGATCGTCCCGGACGAGGCTGGGCGGGCGACCGTGCACAGGATAATCTATGAGGAGCTCTGCGAGGGTGTTGTCACACCAGAGTCCAAACAGGCATATCTCGATGAAGTGACACGTTTGCAGGCTCGCGGCGCCGATGGCGTGATCCTGGGATGCACCGAGATCACCATGCTGATCGGGCAGGACGATTTCGATATCCCGGTTTTCGACACGACCTGGATCCACGCCAAGGCGGCGATGGATTTCGCGCTGGGCGAGAAGAGTTGAACAGCAACGGAAAGGAATACGTACGATGAGAAGCGGATTGAGCAGGTTGAGCTACGGGTTCCTGGCGGCGGCACTGTGGACCGTGGCCCCGACAACGCAGGCAATGTCGGCGACGGCATTCGAAACGGCCAAGCAGACGGGCACCGTCACAGTCGGCCTCGCCAACGAAAAACCCTACGCCTATATCGAAACCGACGGCAAGGTCACCGGCGCCATCGTCGAGGTGCTGCGCGCCGCACTCGAGCCGCTGGGCATCACCAAGATCGAAGCCAACGTCAACGAGTTCTCGGCGCTGGTTCCCGGCGTCATGGCCGGCCGCTTCGACATCATCGGCGCCGGCATGTACGTCACGCCCAAGCGCTGCGAAAGCATCGCCTTCACCAACCCGTTGACGCAGATCGCGACCGTTCTCGCCACGCATGCCGGCAATCCCGGCAATATCCATTCGCTCGAGGACATCGCCAAGTCGCCGACGCTGAAAGTCGGCAGCCAGCTCGGCACCGCGCAGGTTGATGACCTGCACCGCGCCGGCATCCCCGACAACAGGATCGTGCTGTTCTCGCGCGACACGGAAGGCTTCTCCGGGCTGCAGGCCGGGCGGGTCGATGCGATCTATTATCCCGCGCTGGAAATAAGCGAGCTGATCGCCAAGACCGGCGCCAAGGATGTCGAACGCGTCGAGCCGTTCACCATTGCCAAGGGCGCCGACGGCAAGCCGCTGCTCAACTTCCAGTCGCTTGGCCTGCGCAAGGAAGACACCGACTTCATCGAGGCGCTCAACAAGCAGATCGCCGCCTTGCGCGCTTCGGGCAAGCTTGCCGAAATCCTCAAGCCGTTCGGCTTCAGCGCACAGGACCTGCCGGCTGACGGTGTCACCGCCGCCGGCATCTGCTCGGGTTCGTAACACCGGTGACGGACAGCTTCGCCAAGCTGGCCGAACTCATGCCCCTTCTGCTGGAGGGGGCATGGGCGACCTTGCGGATATCGGCCATGTCGCTCGTCGCGGCCATGGCCGTCGCCTTCGTGGTCGGCATGGCCCGGCTGTCCGGCCTGCGGCCGCTGCGCATCGGCGCCGTCATCTTCGTCGAGTTCTTCCGCGGCACCTCGCTCTTGGTGCAGCTTTTCTTCCTCTATTTCATCCTGCCGCTCTATCATGTCCGGCTCAGCGCCGAGACGACCGCTGTGCTCGGCATAGGCCTCAACCTCGGCGCCTATGGCTCGGAGATCGTCCGCTCCGCCATCGCCAGCATCGGCATCGGCCAGTATGAGGCGGCACGCAGCCTGTCGCTGCCCCGATGGATCACCTTCTCGAAAATCATCCTTCCGCAGGCGATGCTGATCATGCTGCCGAGCTTCGGCAACCTTGCCATCGAGATCGTCAAGGCGACCGCGCTCGTCTCGCTCATCACCATCACCGAACTGACCCAGACCGGCCACAATCTGATCAACGCCACCGGCGACACGTCACTGGTCTGGCTGATCATCCTGGTGATGTACCTCGCAATCAACACGCCGCTGAACCTTCTCGTGGCCTGGGCGGAAAAGCGCGCCGGGCGCTTCAAGCAGGGAAAATCGCGTGTCGTTTGATTTCGGCTTTGCGCTCAGCATCCTGCCGATCCTGCTGCAGGGCGCCGTCCTGACCGTACTGGCAACGGTCGGCGGCTTTGCAGGCGCGCTGGTCGGCGGCGCCATCATCGCGACCATGCAGCGCTCCGACATCAAGGCGCTGCGTTTCCTGGCGATCGGCTTCATCTATGTGATCCGCAACACGCCGCTGCTGGTACAGCTCTATTTCGTCTTCTATGTGCTGCCCTCCTTCGGCATTACCATTGGCGCGCTTTCGGCGGGCATTCTCGGCCTGTCCCTGCACTATTCCGCCTTCATCGCCGAGGTCTATCGCGCCGGCATCGGCGCCGTGCCCGTGGGCCAGTTCGAGGCCGCCGACGCGCTTGGCCTCGGCACCGTCCAGAAATGGGCGCTGGTCATCGCGCCACAGGCGATCAAGCCGATCCTTCCGGTGCTGGGAAATTACCTGATCGGCATGTTCAAGGAGACACCGATCCTGGCGACCATCACCGTCATCGAACTGTTCGGCGCGGCGCAGGATGTGGCGGGCAAGACCTATCGCTACAATGAGCCCTACACATTGGTGGCGCTGATCTTCCTCGCCATCAGCATTCCCTGTTCGCTGCTCGTCAGGCGGCTGGATAGCACCCGCAAGGGCGCGTAGATGCAAAGACCCGCAAGAACGCCGCCGCACTGGCAGCGTCGGAAAGGAACCCCATGACAGGCTTTGTGGACCGTGAACGTGCAACGCGGCTGATGGAACGCGCAGGGATCGAGGCGCTGGTGCTTTGCGAACCCGAAGCCTTTCAGTACGCCACCGGCGCGTGGATCGGCGCCGCCGGCCTGTTTCGGCGGGCAGGGGCGGGCTTCGTCGTCATCCCCCGGAAAGGCGATTTGCCGATCGGCGTGGTCGCCGCCGATTTCTACGCGGCGCAGTTGCGGGCGGCATCCCCGGATGCCCTCGTCCATACGCATCCGATCTGGATCGAATCAGCACCTTTCGAGGCCTCGACATCAGGGCATTCGCTGGGAGAGCGTATCGAAGCCGGGCTGATCTCGCTTGGTCGCGGGCCTGACTTTTCCCGGCCGGGCACATTCGAGCTCGCCAACTCGGCTGTTCAGCTCAAGCGGATCCTCGGCGAATTCGGACTCGCCCGCGCGACGATCGGCATCGACCTGGACTTCGTGTCCGCGACCGATTTTTCCGCACTGCAGGCGATGTTGCCGGACTGTTTGATGGTCAACGGCTCGCCGGTCCTCGACAGGCTCCGTGCCATCAAGTCGCCACGAGAAATCGACCTCCTCCAGCAAGGTATCGTCCTGTCCGAGGCCGGCTTGGTGAGGCTGCAGGAACACGCGGCGCCCGGCATGCGCCAGACGGACCTCATCGCCCTCTACCGGGAAGGCGCCGCCGGTGCGGCTGCGGGATCGTCCCACCAGGTCTCGACGGCGGAATATATGACGCTTGGCGCCCATGCCAAGGGCGCGGATGCGGTCGCGGCAACCGGCGATCCACTGAAATGCGACATGGTCTGCACGGTCGCCGGCTATGCGGCCGACATGTCGCGCAACTTCACCTTCGGGCAGCCTTCCGCCGAACAGGCCGAACTGCACGCCATCGCCGAACGGGCCTTCGAGGACGGACTGGCACAGCTGATGCCCGGCAAGCCGATCTCGGGCGTGCACCGCGCCGCCACCGAAAGCCTGGCGCGGCAGGGCCTGCGCTCCTACCGCCGCGGGCATTTCGGCCATGGCGTCGGGCAGTCGGTGTTTTCCGAGCAATGGCCGTATATCGCCGCCGATTGCGATGCCGAGATCGAGGCCGGCATGGTGCTGGCCTACGAAATACCGCTCTACATCGACGGCCTCGCCAGCTTCAATCTCGAGGACCAGTTCCTGATCACCCCGGACGGGCCGGTCTCGATGAACCGCTTGCCGAGGCGGCTGGAGAGCATTGGGTAGCAAGGAAGCGCACTTTAGGCATCTTGGTGCGCCATATCAGCTATTCATAGTGGCCAGCCGTTGGCGCTGCCCCTCACCTGCCTGCCGGCATCCTCTCCCCGTATAGTAACGGGGAGAGGGACGCTGTCATGGCCGATTTCGCCAATCACCAACGCCGCAAGAAAAGCGCCAGCGTCGCGGCCAGCTTCTCTCGCCCCGTTTACGGGGAGAGATGTCCGGCAGGACAGTGAGGGGCAGCGCTAACGGCAAGGATTATCGCGTTATGTCGATTCCAGTATTACGCAACATCAGCGCGTCCTACGCACCCACCGCCGGCCGCCTGCCCTTCCAGGGCATCTCCTGCTCCAGCTGCGCCGACGCAGCCAGCACCGTCGCTTCGTCGCCATAGCGGCCCACCAGCTGCACGCCGATCGGCACGCCGTCCTTGGACCAGCCCAGCGGCAGCGAGATGGCCGGCTGTCCTGAAATGTTGAACGGAAAGGCGAAGACTGAGTCCGCCCATTTGGCGTTGTAGCGGTCGATATCCGTTTCAGACATGTCGTAATAGCCCAGGGGACGTGGCAGCTGCGTAAGTGTCGGCGTGATAAAGAGGTCGTGGGCATTGAGATCGCCGACGATGTCGCGGCCGACCTGCCTGAGCTGTTCGATGTCGGAAGCATGGCGGGTGCCGCGGATCGAGCGGCCGCGCTGGATGATCGCCCAGGTCACCGCTTCGACATCGTTTGGCGTCACCGGCCGGCCGATCACCGTTTCAAGATAGTCGAAAGTCGCCGCCGTCTGCACGCAGGTCATGTTGGTGTAGGTTGCCCAGACCGCATCGGCATCGAGCGGCATGTCGTGTTCCTCGACATTGTGGCCCAGACGCTCAAGCGCGGACACGGTTGCCAGCACCGCCGCCTTCACCTCCGCGTTGATGGCAGTTCCGTTTGGCGGCGTAACGGAAAAACCGATGCGCAGCGTCTTCGGCGCCCGCGCCGACAGGCTGAGCCAGGAGCCGTCCGGGACCGGCGGCGTATAGGGGTCGCCCGGCAGCGCGCCGGCCACTGCGTCGAGATAGGCGGCGGTATCGCGCACCGTGCGCGAGCAGCACAGGAAATAGGCGCCGCCATACCAGTAGTCGCCGAACGGCGCGAGGCTGACGCGGCCGCGCGACGGTTTCAGCCCGACGATGCCGCAGCACGACGCCGGGATGCGGATCGACCCGGCGCCGTCGCTGGCCTCGGCGATCGGCACCATGCGCGAGGCGATGGCCGCGGCCGCGCCACCACTGGAGCCGCCCGGCGTGATGCCTTCCTTCCATGGGTTCTTCGTCGTGCCATAGAGTTTGGGCTCGGTGGTGATCGACCAGCCATTCTCCGGCGCGTTCGACTTGCCGACCAGCACCAGTCCGGCCGCCTTCATGCGGCGAACGACTTCGGTGTCGAAGTCGGCGACGACATCCTTGAGGTAGAAGGAGGAATTGGTGTTGGGCGCCCCTGCCCAGGACGAGGCCAGTTCCTTGAGTAGGAACGGCACGCCGGCGAAAGGCGATGACTTGTCGACCGTCCCAGCCCGGGCGCGCCCCATGTCGTAGAGGCGATGAACCACCGCGTTGAGCGCCGGGTTCAGCCTGTCGATCATGGTGACGGCACACTCGACGAGCTCGGCCGGCGAAACCTCGCCCCGATGCACCAGACCAGCGAGATCCAACGCGTCGGATTCCGCATAGGTTTTCAACAGACTGTCGGTGATCATGCCTCTCTCCCAATGGTTTCGTGTTGACGCGTCGCGGATAACCGCGGTCGGGAAGCTCCCCTCACCCACCCTCCGCTTCGCTTGGCTGACCTCTCCCCGAGGGGACAGGAGACTGTCACCGCCGCCGCCAACCTCTTCTCCCCGACGGGGAGAAGGTGGCCGCGAAGCGGCCGGATGAGGGGGCTGGCGCGACTTCAAGCCAGGTCGACGGTGCGCCCCAGCGCGATGCTCTGCTCGGCGGCAAGCACGATGCGCAGGCTGTTGACCGCCGCGTCCATCTGCTCGGTCAGGTCGAGATCCTCACGGATGGCGCGCAGGAAAAAGGCCTGCTCGCGATCGCAGAGTTCCTGGTGGCCGGGCTCGTCCTCCATGCTGACGATCTCGTCGGGCTTCGAGAAATTCTTGTCACCGTCGACCTGGGCATAGTGGATCTTGAGCGCATCGGTCTTGGTGTGCCGGTCGATGTCGGCGGAGTCCGAGACCTCGGCAGCGGCGCCGCTCGCCTGCTGGCCGGCGACGATGGAGACCGCGCCCTTGGGGCCGACCACGTCCTTCACGAAATAGGCGGTCTCGCTCATCATCGGACCCCAGCCCGCCTCGTACCAGCCGACCGACCCGTCATCGAAGGTGACGTGCAGATGGCCGTAATTCTGCTTGTCGGCTTCCGCCCACAATTTGGCGCCGATGCCGTGCACGCGCACAGGCTTGGCGCCGGTCAGCTGGCACATGACGTCGACATAGTGCACGCCGCAATCGACGATCGGGATCAGCGAGTCGATCAGGTTCTTGTGCCAGTGCCAGGCGCTGCCGCTGCTCTGCTGGTTGAGGTTGAGACGCATCACCAGCGGCTTGCCCAGCGTCTTGCCGACCTCGATGAACTTGATCCATGACGGGTGGACGCGCAGGATGTAGCCGAGCACCAGCTTGCGGTTCCTGGCGCGGGCCGCCGCGACGACCTTCTCGGCATCCTCGATGTTGGTGGCCAGCGGCTTTTCCATGAACACATGGCAATTGGCCGCGATGGCCTTCAACGCGTATTCGGCATGGGTGTTCGGCCAGCTGTTGATCGAAACGGCGTCCGGTCTGGTCTCCTTCAGCGCCTGGTCGAAATCCTCGTAGAGCGGATAGCCGGCCAGTTCCGGCGGGATCTTCGTGCTGCTCTTGATCGAGCGGCTCATGATGCCGACGATCTCGAAACCGTCGAGCCGATGATAGGCGCTGGCATGCGACGCGCCCATATTGCCGAGACCCACCACCAGCACTTTTACCTTGTCGGCCATTTCAGCCTCCTGAATTCTTGATTGAATTGGCGGCGGCCACTTCGCTACCGCCTGTATGTTTGATCGGAAAATGACTTCAGGTTTGCGCCGCCCCTCATTGCCCTGCCGGGCATTTCTCCCCGTATAGTGACGGGGAGAAAGACGCTGTCGTCTCAGATTTTGCCAATCACCAGCGTCGCAGGAAGAGCGCCGAGGGCACTGCAGCTACCCTTCTCCCCGTCACTATACGGGGAGAAGGTGCCGGCAGGCGGATGAGGGGCGGCGTCGAGATCGACAATCCTCCGACACAAGCAGCCCCTTACTTCACCGCCGAGTCGAACAGATGCGCCTTGATCTTCTCAACATCGAGCGCGGCAAAGCCTTCCGACAGTTTTGCACCATCAGCGTCGGCCTTGACCTTGGCCTTGTCGAAGTCGTTAGCCGCAGGGATCAGCTCGTTGGTGCAGACATCCTCGGCCTTCACCGGATTGGTGATCTGGCCGATCTTGTGGATCTCGTCGAAGAAGCCCTGCCAGCTCGCCATGTCGTGCGACCCCCAGCCACCACGCTTGTCCATGTCGCCACGGAAAACGTTGATCTGCTGCAGGATCGAGGTCGTGCCGAGCTCAGGCCGCAGATTCTTGGCCAAGGTCGGGAACTGCTCGAACACCGCTTCGACCGCCGCGCGCGGGTTCTGATAGCCGAACTCCAGGCCCATCGCCCAGCCGCGCAGATACTTTTCGAGGAAGGCCTTGCGGTCAGGGTCTTCAAGGTCGGCGGTGCGCACCACGAAGGTGTTGGCCGGCAGCTTGGAATGCTCGACGCCCAGCCAGTATTCGAAGTCGAGACCCTTGGCGATCCATTCGGCACGCAGGCCTTCCCACGACAAGGCGGCGTCGCCCTGACCACCGGCAAGCGCGGTGCCCCAGGTCGGCCAGCCGGCCTCGACATACTTGACCTTCTTGATGTCGACGCCTTGCGCGGCCAGTAGCGGGTCGGTGATCGCCTGCCAGGCGGCGGAGCCGAGCAGGATGGTCTTGCCTTCCAGCTTCTTCAGGTCGTTCGATCCCTCGCCCTTGCGGAAGGCGATGCTGAACGTGTCGCGCGCGCCCATGTGGAAGACGGATTTCAGCTTCATGCCGTTCTGGATGGCGAAGGAAAACACGCCGGGCGAGGGGAAGCCCATGTCGGCCTGGCCGACATCGACGAATTTCACCGTCGCCGTGCCATCCGAAGGACCCGGCTGCATGTCGGTGTCGAGCCCATCGAAATAACCAGCCTTCTTGGCCGCCCAATAGGGATAGTCGTCGAGAACTTCGAGCGTGCCGCGCGGCGAAATCCAGGTGAACTTGCCGTAGGCCTCGGCCTGGGCCCTGAAGCCGGAAGCGCCGAGCGCCGTTGCGGTCACAAGGCCGGCACCGGTGACCTGCAGGAAGTAGCGGCGGTTCATTCCCGCGATCGAATTTTCACTTGCCATGATATTCCCCCTGTTTGTTGACTGATGGTTTCCTGGCTGACGCCCGCCTCCCGGGCGTCATCACGGATGTCTGCTCATGCCTCCCAGCTCGCCCACTTCTTGCCGATCAGGAAGAAGAGCACGTAGATGAGGATGCCGAGGGTCGAGAGGATCAGCACCACCGCGAAGAACTGCGGCATCTGGATCATCGACGAATAGGTGGTCAGCCGGTTGCCGAGGCCGAAGCCGCCGCCGACCATCTCGGCGCCGACTGCCGTCAGCAACCCGAAGATCGCGCCGATCATCAGCCCGACCAGGATCATCGGCAGCGCCATCGGCGCGCGGATCTTCCAGAAGATCTGCAGGGTGCTGGCGCCATAGGAGCGCGCCAGCGCGATCTTGGCGCTGTCGACGCGGCGAAAGCCCGTGGCCGCGTTGATCATCACCATCGGCCCGGCGGCCAGCGCCACCGCGATGATGCGCGGCGTGTAGCCGAAGCCGAAGCGCAGGATCAGCAGCGGCACCAAGGCCAGCATCGGCGTGGTGACAAGGAGCAGGATGTAAGGCGCGACGATCTTCTCGGCGAAGGGAAACTGGGTGATGACGGCGGCCATGACCAGGCCGACGATGGCGCCGATGGTGAAGCCGGAGACCAGCTCGACCAGCGTGTAGCCAAGGTGCGGCGCGATCAGCGGAAACTCGTCGAACAGCGCATAGGCGATCGAGCTCGGCGGCGGCATGATGTATTGCGGCACATGGAACAGCCGCAGCGCCAATTCGATGCCGCCGATGATGACCACCGCCACCGCGATGATGGCCGCCACCTCGGCGCCCGACTTGATGCCGGGACCACTGGCGAAGGCCGAAAGATTGGTCAGGCTCACATCGCGGCCATCACCGGACTTGGCGCCCGATTTGGCCTTCGAGAATTCCGGAATGGCGTCGCCTCCGCTCACGGCCTGATCCTCACGATTTCGGCGGTTGTACGTTCCTGCGGCTTCGGCGCCGAGCGCCCGCCGACAATGTCCATCTTGATCCGGTTGGTGAGATCGAAGACCTCCTTCGTCGCCATGATCTCCATCGAGCGTGGCCGCGGGAACGGAACCTGGTACTCCCTGGCCACGCGTCCCGGCCGGGCGCTCAGCACCACCACCCGGTCGGAAAGGAAGATTGCTTCCTCGATGCTGTGGGTGATGAAGACGATGGTGGTCTTGGTATCCAGCCAGATTTCCTCGACCAGCCGGTTCATCTCCTCGCGGGTAAAACTGTCGAGCGCGCCGAACGGCTCGTCCATCAACAGCACCGAGGGCTTCAGCGCCAGCGCCCGCACGATCGCCGCGCGCTGCTGCATGCCGCCCGAAAGCTCACGCGGGAACTTGCCGCCGAAGCCGTCGAGCCCGACTCGGTTGAGCAGGTGCGCGATCCACGCCCGGTCCGGGGTCTCGCCCTTGATCTCGAAGGGAAAGCGGATGTTGGCGTCGAGGTTGCGCCAGGGCAAAAGGTTCGCTTCCTGGAACACGATGCCGATGTCCGGGTGCGGGCCGGTGATCGGCTTGCCGTCCAGCCGGATTTCGCCACTGGTCAGGCCATGCAGGCCCGACATCGACCACAGAAGGGTCGTCTTGCCGCAACCGGAAGGACCGACGATCGAGACGATTTCATTGGCCCGGATATCGAGGTCGCAGCGGTCCAGCGCCAGCAGGTCGCCGGATGCCGTGCGATAGATCTTGGTCGCGGCCTGCACGCCAAGCTTCGGGTTTTTGACCTCGCCCGTATTCATCCGACCCCCCGGAGATTGCGCGGAAATCCCATGGATCATCCGTCTGCCGGATCAGTCTGTAACTATCCTACTTTCGTGTCAAGCGATGACCGATGTGGGCCGACCGAAAATAACCTAAAGCTAATGTAGTCGATTGTTTTTGTGGTATTTTCTTCATATTGAAAAGCTTGTTGCTTTCCTACATACTTCCGAAAACAAGCCCCGGCGGGGCACGCGCTGGCGGGGAATACGACGAGCGACCGGGGCAGGATTTCAGGGCGCCATGCCTAGGCGACCATGTGATGGAACGCGTGGAGCGGCGGCGTGCAAACATGGTAAGAGGCGAGGTCCAGAAACGTGGAGAAAGACGTGACCTCATGACCGAAGCCGACAGTTCAGGCAGCGATCCGGACGGGCGCGACCATGTCAGGCGCATTCCCGACATCATCTCGCTGGTGAAGGATTCCTATGGCGAGCTGCGTCCGGCCGAAAGGCGGGTTGCCGACGTCGTGCTGGACGATGTCAAATATGCCGTCGATGCCTCCAATGCCGCACTCGCCCAGCGCGCCGGCGTCAGCGAGCCGACCGTCACCCGATTCTGCCGTGCCATCGGCTGCGAGGGCGTGCGCGACTTCAAGCTGAAGCTGGCGCAGAGTCTTGTTGTCGGAGCACTCTACCTGGATACGTCACCAGCCCCCGACAAAGACAATGGCATGCCGTTCTGGAATGCCGTGTTCGGCGAGGCGCGCCGGGCGCTGCAGGAAGCGGAACGGCAGGTCGATCCGGCGCAGCTGGAGAAGGCGGCCGAACTCATCGCCCGGGCGCGCCAGGTTACCGTATTTGGGCTGGGCGGCAGCTCTTCCGCGCTGGCGCAGGAAACCCAGTACCGGCTGTTCCGCTACGGCATCACCGTCAACGCCCAGTGCGATCCCTACCTGATGCGCATGACCGCCTCGACCCTGAAGCCCGGCGACCTGGTGATCGCCATTTCGGCGACGGGCCGCACGCGCGAGGTGATCGAAGCCGTGGAACTGTCCAAGCACTACCGCGCCAATTCGATCGGCGTAACGGCGCCCGACACCGACCTTGCCCGCGCCTGTGATGTGCGCTTGACCGTGGCGGTGCCCGAATATCCCGATACGCTGAAGCCGACGGCCTCGCGCTATGCCTTTCTGGCCATGATCGACCTGATGGCCGTCGCCGCCGCCTACAAGCTCGACGGCTCGGCCCGCGAGACCGTGCGCCGCATCAAATACAACGCCCAGATCCACCGCACCGGCAAGGAGATGGAGCCGCTCGGGGATTAGTCCCTTCTCCCCGTTCACGGGGAGAAGGTGCCGGCAGGCGGATGAGGGGCAGCACCGACATCGACAATTAAGATTTGCGCCGTGTGTTCGGCGTTTGGCAGGAGGGGGGAATTCAGATGCTCGACATGGCACCATCGAAACAGGCGGCCACTTGGCTTGCGTCCTTTGCGCGGGCACTCGAGGCGCGCGACGTGGCGGCCGCGACCAGCCTGTTCGCCGATGATTGCTACTGGCGCGATCTCCTGACCTTCACCTGGAACATCAAGACCATGGAGGGCCATCAGGCGATCGAGGAGATGCTCGAAACCACGCTGGCGACGACGAAGCCCGCCGCATGGGAACTGACCGGCGAAGCGACGTCCGATGACGGCATCATCGAAGCCTGGTTCACCTTCGAGACGGCGTCAGCCTGGGGGCAGGGCCTCATGCGCCTGCGCGACGGCCGATGCCGGACGCTGTTCACGGCGATGACCGATCTCAAGGGTTTCGAAGAACGCAAGGGTCCGGCGCGGCCGCTGGGCGTCCGCCACAAGGCCGACCCCAACCGCGAGACATGGTCGGAGGCAAGGGCGCGCGAGACACGCGATCTCGGCGCCAGCGAGCAACCCTACTGTCTGGTCATCGGCGGCGGCCAGGGCGGCATCATGCTGGGCGCCCGTCTGCGGCAACTCGGCGTGCCCGCCATCGTGATCGAGAAGAACGCCCGACCCGGCGATTCCTGGCGCAAGCGCTACCGCTCGCTCGTGCTGCACGACCCCGTCTGGTACGACCATCTGCCCTACATTCCGTTCCCGGAAAACTGGCCGGTGTTCACGCCCAAGGACAAGATGGGCGACTGGCTGGAAATGTACACGCGCGTCATGGAGCTCAACTATTGGGTCGCCACGAAATGCGTCAGCGCCACCTATGACGAGGCTGAAAAGGCCTGGACCGTCGTTGTCGATCGTGTCGGCCAGCACTTCACGCTGAAGCCCAGGCATATCGTCTTCGCCACCGGCGCCTATGGCCCGCCCCGGCAAATCGACCTGCCCGGGGCCGACCGGTTCAAGGGCGAGGTGCTGCACTCCAGCCAGTATTCCAGCGGCGAAAAATTTCGCGGCAAGCGCGTCGCTGTCATCGGCGCGGCAAGTTCGGGGCATGATGTCAGCGTCGATCTCTGGGAAAGCGGCGCGGAGGTCACCATGATCCAGCGCTCGCCGACCACGGTGGTGAAGTCCGACACGCTGATGGATGTCGGCTTCGAGATCTTTTCGGAGAAGGCTCTGGCGCGCGGCATCACCACCGAGAAGGCCGACATGATCGTCGCCTCGACGCCTTTCGCCCTGGTGCCCAAGGGCCAGCGCGCGCTCTACGAGGTGATCAAGGCGCGCGACGCGGCCTTCTACGAACGCCTCAGCGCCGCCGGCTTCGCCATCGACTTCGGCCATGACGAGACCGGCCTTTTGATGAAGGCCTATCGCACCGGTTCGGGTTACTACATCGATGTCGGCGCCTCCGAACTGATCATCGACGGCAAGATCGGCATCCGCAGCGGCGTCGCCATCAAGTCGCTGACACCCACCGGCATCCTGTTCGAGGACGACACCGAACTGGCTGTTGACGCCATCATTTCCTGCACCGGCTACCAGTCGATGAACGAGAATGTGGCCGCGCTTGTTTCACGCGAGGTCGCAGACAAGGTCGGCTCCTGCTGGGGGCTCGGCTCTGGCGTCAAGGGCGATCCGGGCCCATGGCAGGGCGAGCTGCGCAACATGTGGAAGCCGACGGCGCAAGAGGCGCTGTGGTTCCACGGCGGCAATCTGGCGCTCTCACGCTTCTATTCGAAATATGTTGCGCTGCAGATCAAGGCGCGGATGGAGGGTGTTGCGAGGCCGGTGTACGGGAAGCCGAGCAACGCTGGGTAAAGGTCGACCCCCACTCCGTCGAGCTTCGCTCGACACCTCTCCCCCGATCGACGGGGGAGAGGAAGGGCGCGAGCTTGAGCACGGTTGGCTCCCTTCCTCTCCCTCCGGAGGGGGGAGAGGTGGCGCTGCGAAGCAGCGACGGAGTGGGGGAAGCCATTCGCCAAACGCGCAGCCGAGAGACAGGCCTGGCGGCTATCTCCCCGAGGGGAGATCCCACTCACGCCGGTGCCCAAAGTGCCTGGCCGCCACC
This sequence comes from Mesorhizobium carmichaelinearum, assembly GCA_943370265.1. Taxonomy (GTDB): domain Bacteria; phylum Pseudomonadota; class Alphaproteobacteria; order Rhizobiales; family Rhizobiaceae; genus Mesorhizobium; species Mesorhizobium carmichaelinearum_A. Next base: position 170,240 of record CALRQH020000004.1, on the reverse strand, counting down.
TCGACATGCGTATGGCTGGCATGCGGCTGGAACCGTTCGGTCTCGCTGGCACCGTTCGCCGCCTCGTTCGGCCACCAGGTGCCGCCGATGACAATCCCTTCCGACACAAGCCTCTGGTCGGCGACCATGGACGCCCCCACCGCATCGACGAAGGTGAAGCGGCCGGAGCGCATGCGCAGCAGCGCGACGTCGGCCACGCCGCCGACCTTGAGCACGCCGAGTTCCGGCCGCGCGATCGCTTCCGCAGGCCGCTGCGTGGCCGCGCGCAACACTTCGACCAGCGGCATGCCGAGCGCGAGAAGTTTCGACATGCAGACGAGGATGTCGAAGGCCGGACCGTCGACGCAGTAGAGATGCACGTCGCTGCTGATGACGTCCGGCGCCAGCCCGTCCTTCAGCATCGCACGGGCCACCGCGAAGTCGAACGAGCCCATGCCGTGGCCAAGATCGAAGATGACGCCGCGCTCGCGTGCCAGCCGCATGTCCGGCCGCACGGCGCCGGAGGCGAAGACCGGCGCGTTGGGGAAGGGGCGGAAGCAGTGGGTGAGGATGTCGCCCTTGCGCAGGCGCGGCAGCACTTCCGAGCGGCCGGGCGGCGGCTCGTCGATATGCGCCATCAGCGGCAGGCCTGCCTGGTCGGCGGCCTCCAGCGCCAGATCCACCGGCGCGATGCCGCTGGTGCCGCCGGCATGCTTGCCGGAGCGGACCTTGACGCCGACCACCACCTCGGCATGTTCACGCGCCGCCGCCACCACCTCGCGCGGTTCGCAGAGCCTCAGATCACTGCATTCGCCGACCGATACCGTCTGCGAGAAGCCGAAGATGCCGGCGAAGGAAATGTTGACATAGGCGAGGATGCGGACCTTCGACCGCTCCATGACATGGCGGCGAAAGCCGAGGAAATTACCGGCGCCAGCGCTTCCCGCATCGATGAAGGTGGTGGTGCCGCTTTTGGCGGCGAGACGGTCGGCATCGACGCCGAGGGAAGTGCCGCCCCAGTAGACGTGGCTGTGCAGGTCGACGAGGCCGGGCGCGACGATGCAGCCGCTGGCATCGATAACGCGCGCCGCGCGCTCGGCCGGGATATCGGCATCCATGGCGGCGATCCGGCCATCGGCGATGGCGACATCGCGTTGCGCGTCGATGCCGGACGCCGGATCGATAAGGCGTCCACCTTTGAGCAGCAGATCAAATTGCAATTCGCGCTCCCTCCCGCTGTTTGCTTCGTCGCGCGTCAGAGAGGATGGTAGGCGACGGCTTCGACTTCGATCTTGATGTCTATCATCAGCCGCGACTCGACCGTGGTGCGCGCCGGCGGGTTCTTGGGAAAATGCCTGGCATAGACAGCGTTGAAGGCGCCGAAATCACGCGCGTCTTCCAGCCACACCGTGGTCTTGACCACGTCGTCCATGGTGCAGCCGGCGAGCGCCAATGCGGCCTTTACATTGGCCAGCACCTGTTCGGTCTGCTCGGTTATGCCGCCCTTGACCACGACGCCGTCGCTGCCGACAGGCACCTGGCCCGAGATGTAGACGGTGTCACCGGCGCGGACAGCTGGAGACAGCGGGACATGGGACGTTCCGAAACATTGCTTGGGCAAGGGATATCCTCCTGTTGAATTGACGGGATATGGACCTCTAAGCCCGTCGTCATGATCCTCATAGAGCCCTTGTTGGAAAGCAACATTTTTTAGAGAATGACGTTGCTTTATTACAAGCGCCTCAGCATCTTGCGTCACTGCTGACGCCATCGCAGACAACGAAGCCGGCCGTGCGGCCAGCATAGTGCCGGACAGGAGAGAACAGAATGACCTTCGACAAGAACCCGTTTCCCGCCGGCGATGCCGACCGCCATGCGCTTTGGGAGATGCTGGTGCGGCGCGACATCGACGCCTTCATCGGCCAGGACTGGTCGATGGTCGAGGATGATTTCGCGGCCGAAAGCTTCTTCGGCATGCACGCGCATTTCCTCAGCAACGCCGATGCCTGGCGGCTGCAGTTCCCGAGGCTGGAGGTCTATCGCGACGAGTGGCTGCGCCAGGCCAGGGAGACGGCGGCGACGAAATTCGCCGAGCCGCTGCGCGAGGCGCTGTTTCGCGTCACCAATCTGCGCGACATCGATGTCGACGGCGACCGCGCCGTGCTGCACAAGAAATTCGACGGCTCCGTCGCCAAGGCCGATGGCAGCGTCGACAGGCTGAAATGGCAGACGCTGTATTTCTGCAGGAAGGTCTCTGGAAGCTGGAAGATAGCCGGCTTTGTCGGCTACATGCCCTATCCGCTCGGAAGCTAAGCTGGCCCGTTCCGCTTCTTGAGGGAAGGCGCGCAGGTGTAGCGGCCTGCGTCCTCCAGCCACGCCACCGTCACCTCCACGCCGTAGAGATCGCCCAGCGCTCGTGGCGTCAGCACGGCTTCGGGCGAGCCCGTGGCCACGATCGTTCCAGCCTTCATCAGCGCGACTTTGTCGGCGCAGGCGAAGGCATGGCCGGGATCATGCGTCGACAGCACGATGGTCAGCCCGGACGCGGCAAGCGCGCCGATGCGCTCGAGCACCCGGGCCTGGTTGCCGAAATCGAGGCTGGCGGTCGGTTCGTCCATGACGATCAGCGCCGGTTCCTGCGCCAGCGCGCGCGCGATCAGCACCATCTGGCGCTCGCCGCCGCTGATCGCCGAGAAGCTTCGTGGACCGAGATGCCCGATGCCCAGCGTATCGAGCGCGGCACGCGCCACCGCATGGTCGGCGGCGGACGGAAGCGAGAAGGCGCCGATGCGGCTTGCCCTTCCCATCAGCACCACATCCATCACCTCGAACGGAAAATAGCCGGCGCTGGCCTGTGGCACATAGCCGACGCGCCTGGCGAATTCCGGCCGCGAGAACGCCGCCACCGGCCGCCCGTCCAGTTCCAGCCGGCCGCCCTGGCTCGGAATGAGGCCGAGCAGCGTCTTGAACAACGTCGTCTTGCCACAGCCATTGGGCCCGAGCAGGCACAGCACCTCGCCCTGGTCGACGGACAGCGTCAGGTCGCGCCCGATCGGCGCGCCGCCATAGCCGAAGGCCAGATCGACGGCCGACAGGATCATTGCCATCCCCGCCGGGTCGTCATCAACAGCCAGATGAAGAACGGCGCGCCGATCGCCGCGGTCAGGATGCCCAGCGGCACTTCGATCTCGGCCATGCTGCGCGCCAGCGTGTCGACGGCGACAAGGTAACCGCCGCCCAGGAGCAGCGAGGCCGGCAGCAGTTTCGAGAAATTCGGCCCGGCAAGCACGCGCGCCACATGCGGCACCAGAAGGCCGATCCAGCCGATGATGCCGGAGATCGACACCGCCGCCGCCGTCATCAGCGTCGCGGCGGCAATGAGGATGATCCGCATGCGCGTCGTCTCGATGCCGAGTGCGCGCGCCTCCTGGTCGTCCAGCGTCATCAGGTTGACTCGCCAGCGCAAGAGCACCATCGGGATCAGGCCGACGATCATCGCCGGCAGCACCGAGAGAAAATCGCCGCGGGTCACGCTGGCCAGGCTGCCGAGCAGCCAGAAGGTGATGGCCGGCAACTGGTTGTAGGGATCGGCAAGCACTTTCAGCAGCGAGATGCTGGCGCCGAGCAGGGCGCCGATGGCAACGCCGGCGAGCACCAACACAAGGATCGGATCATGGCCGCGAACGGCGGCGCCGACCATGTAGACCACCCCGACCGCGCCCAGCCCTCCGGCAAAGGCCACACCCTGTATGGCCACGACGGGAAGCGACAGGAAGATGCCGAGCACGGCGCCAAGGCTGGCGCCGGCCGAGACACCCAGTATGTCCGGAGAGACCAGCGGGTTGCGGAACAGGCCCTGATAGACGGTTCCAGCGGCCGCGAGAGAGGCTCCGACGAACAGGCCGCAGGCGACGCGCGGAAGCCGCACATTCCAGATTACGGTCTCCACGGTTGCAGGCAGGCCACTCGGCATTCCCGACAGCTTCGCGCCGATGACCGCTGCGATGTCGCCGGCCGAGACGTTATATTTTCCGATAACCAATGAGATAAGGACCACGACAACCAGCAGCACCGGTGGCGCAGCGGTCCTGACAAAAGCGGCGGCCCTCGGCCGGCCTTCGCTCATGGTTTCGCCGAGGATTGGGCAAGCAGGCCATCGAGCTGATCGTTGGTCAACTCGACATGATAGAAGCGCTTGTAGAAGTCGCGCGTCTCCGACCGCAGGTCGACATGACCATCGGGATAGAGCACGCTGGTCAGCCAGGCCACGCCGATCAGCCTGTTGACGCCGGGCGGGGAATCAAACCAGCCAAAGGGCAATGTCGGAGCACGGTAGACCCGGCCTTGCTTGATCGCCGCGATACCCGCCCAGGACGGGTCGTGCAGCACCGAGGCCTGGAAGTTGGGATCAAGCGTCAGGATGACCTCGGGGTTCCAGGACAGAACCTGTTCGAGCGAGACATTGGCCAGCCCGCCTGAGCCGGCGGCCTCGGCGACATTGGCCGCGCCGACAGCGCCGAGAACCTCCATGTTGATGGAGCCGGCCAGACCGGTCTCCAGCCCCTTGGGCCCACGGCCATAGTAGACGCGCGGCCGCTTCTCTACGGGTACGGCGGCGGCCACGGCGTCGACGCGCTTGAGCGTCGTCTCGGCATAGCCAGCCAGCTCCTCGCCCTTGTCCTTGAGGCCAAGCAATTCGCCCAGCGTGCGCAGCGAATCCGGCGTCTTGGCGAAGGAACCGTCGATGAGGACGTAGGGGATGCCGGTCTGCTGCTGGACGCGGTCGGCCAGCGAGGCATAGGTGGCGTCGACGGTGCCGACATCGATGATGAGGTCGGGCTTCATCTTCAGCACCATCTCGATATTGGCCGTGTTGCCCTTCCCGGTCAGGCGACCATAGGCGGGCAGGTCGCGGTAAGGCGCGGTGATGAACGCCTTCTCGTCGACGCTCGGTTCGCGCACCCAGCCAACCATCTTGTCCGGCGCAAGCGCATAAAGCAGCACGGAAGCCGGCGGCCCGGCCGCCAGCACACGGTGGACCGTATCTGGTATCTCGACCTTGCGGCCGGCCGCGTCGACGAAGCTGCGTGTTTCGGCGCTGGCCGTTTGTGGGGAAAGGAACAGCGCCTGAAGCACCAGGCTGAGCGCGATCAGAAAACCGCGGCGATTCATGACCGTCTCCGTGCCCATCGAGTGTTGGATGGAGTCATAGTTATGGTCGATCGGATACATCGGTCAAGCGGAACCACGGGAGCCATTGGCCCAGTGTAGGACAAACGATCACCTAATGCGTTGGTCCATGCGCGTAATTGGCTAACGACACTTGAACAATCAACAATCCTCTGTATTCATGCAAATATAACGACTGGCAACGCTGTGGGAAGCCGCGCAACCGAAACATGCGCTTCGGCGGTCGAAAACTGGGTTTGAAATACGATCGGGGGGCGATCCATTGCGACGCATATTGTCTGGAATTTCGTTGGTGCTTTTGTCGAGCACCGTGACGTTGGCCGGCGCTGCCGCCGAGGAAAAGCAGGGGTTCAAGAAAAAGAGACCGGATGAGCAGCACGCGCCCGCGCAGGAGCGCTTTGCCGGCGCGACACCACCGGTCTTCGAGCTTGGCCAGATCGTCATCTATGGCGGCGCGAGCAAGCAATCCGAGATTGGCGGCCAGTCGATCTCACAGAGCGTCGTGACGGCCGACGACATCCACAAAAGCAATCGCAACACGCTTGACGATGCCGTGGTGACCACACCCGGCGTCGAGGTCGCCAATAACGGCGGCAGCCGCAATGAGCGGCTTATCTTTGTACGCGGCTTCGATCGTTTCCAGGTGCCGCTCTATGTCGACGGCGTCCGCATCTATCTTCCCGCCGACAACCGGCTGGACTATGGCCGGTTCCTCACGCCGGACCTGGCCGAGATCCAGATCCAGAAGGGCTATGTCTCGGTTCTCAGCGGCCCCGGCGGCATGGGCGGCGCCGTCAACCTGGTGACGAGGAAGCCGACACGCGAGCTTGAGGGCGAGCTTCGCACCGGGGTCGACGTCGGCAACACCGGCAAGCTGGCCGCGTTCACCACGTCCGGTTCAGTGGGCACGAAGCAGGAGAACTTCTATCTGCTGGCCAGCGGCTCGTTCCGCAACAGCGACGGCTGGTTCCTGTCGCGCCACTACGATCCGGTGACCATTGGCGGCGGCGTGGTCGAGGATGGCGGACGCCGCGATTTCTCGAACGTCAGGGATTGGCGGGCAAACGTCAAGGCAGGCTTCACGCCCAACGCCACCGATGAATATGTGATCAGCTACACCCACCAGGAAGGCGACAAGGGGGCGCCATTCAGCGTCCACGAACCGGTTCGCGGCATCACATCGCAGCCACCCGGCACGACCTACCAGCGCAACTGGAACTGGCCCTACTGGAACATCGGCACCCTGGCTTTCAATTCCAACACGGCCATCGGCGACGACTCCTACATAAAGTCCAAGATCTACTACAACAGCTTCGACAATCTGCTTTCGGCCTACGACGACGCGAAGTTCGACAAGCGGGTGACGACGCGGTCCTTCGACAGCTACTACAGGGACCATGCCCTCGGTTTCAGCCTCGAAGGCGGCACCGAGTTGATCGCGATGAACACGCTGAAGACGGCGCTTCATTTCCGCCGCGACGTCCACGACGAGCGGCAGCTGGTGGCGCCTGGCCTTTCGACATCGGAGATCGAACCCTGGCAGAAGACGGCGGAGGACACATGGTCAGTCGCGGCGGAGGATACATTCCATGCCACCGACAGGTTGGATTTCGTTGGCGGCGTCAGCTACGACACCAACAGTCTGGGCATCGCGCAGGAATACAACACCGGCGCCGGCGTCTACGAATATCCGCGTGGCGGCAGTTCCGCCGTCAACTGGCAGTTCGCCAGCATCTTCCGGCAGAGCGACATTTCGGAATTCCATGCCAGCGTCTCGTCGCGGAGCCGCTTCCCTACGCTTTTCGAACGCTTCAGCACGCGCTTCGGCGACGCGCTGCCCAATCCGGACCTGCGCCCCGAACGCGCCACGAATTACGAGCTGGGCTGGTCGGGCAGGCCGCTTTCGACGCTGCAGCTCGGCGGCTCGGTCTTCTACAGCGACCTCACCGACGTGATCCAGTCCTACAATATCGGCGGCGGCAAGGTTCAGAACCAGAATGTCGGCGACGGCAGGTACTACGGCGTCGAGGTCTATGGCGAGTGGGAGGCCTTGTCCAACCTGACGCTCGGTGCCCGCTACACCTATCTGAAGCGGCAACTGATTGATCCGGTCCGGCCTGGATTGCAGCCGATCGGCACGCCCGACCACAGCGCCTACATCTATGCCGAGTGGCTGCCGTGGGAGGACCTCACAGTGTCGCCGGGCATCGAACTCTATACTTCGCGCTGGTCGACCGACCGCCTGGAGAACAATTTCTTCCAGACCAAGGGATTTGCTCTGGTCAACCTCAGCATGAACTACAGGCTGCGCGAGACTATGAGCTTCGATTTCGGCGTCAGGAACATCTTCGACACCGACTACCAGCTGGCCGACGGTTTCCCCGAGCCGGGCCGGACATTCTTCCTGAGCACTGCGATCACCTTCTGATCGGCGAACGGAAATCGGTGCGGCCGCGTCACGCGTGGCCGCACCGATGTTTTTAACCGCTGCGTTTTCCGGCGCCGATCAACACGGCGGCGCGATAGGCCGGCGTGCCACACCGGGCGACGCTCAGTAGAGCGTGAGCAAGGGCTGGAATAGCAGGCCGCTCGCCCGGAATTGCTCGAGCAGCTCGATGGCTGGAAAGATCGCGAGGAAATAGAGCCCATCGTAGAATGTGCGCTTCAGCGCTCGCGTCGAGAACTGAAGCTCGTCCGGATCATGGAAAAGCATCGGGTTCGGCCAGAACCGAGGCGTGCTCTGGGCATAGGCCAGGTAGGCGGGGCCGAATTTACCGAGCAGATATTCGGCTTCCTTGCGCGCCGTGACCCGAAAGATGAAAAAGCTGGCAAGGCCCAGCGCGATGGCGGCCGTCAATGAGCCAAAGATCAGTCCGACGCCGACTGCTCCCACCGTCGAGAAGAAGTAGAGCGGGTTCTGGGTCATCGAAAACGGCCCCGACGACACCAATTCCTGGTTCTTCTTGCCGCCGACATAGAGGATGCTCCAGAGCCGTCCGGTAATGCAGACGAGCACCAGGCAGAAGCCGATGAACTCAAGGGTTTCGTGTCCGTTCGAGGCCTCGCTCAGGGCCGGTTTGGCAACCAGAAGAAGCAGCACCGCAAGCACGGCTGCGACTCGAACGACGATCAGACGTTTGCGCTGGTCGAAGGCCTCCAAAACCGGCTTGAGGGTAGCGTAGGTCATTGTGGGTCTTCCTTGGCTCGACAAGCCCGGGGCATTGGTCACGGCATTCATGCAAGGCGCGGGTCCCTATCAGCGCACCGAGACCTGTTCGTAAAGGCCCTTTTTCGCGAACCGGCGCATCCTTACGAATTTGTAAGCCTGGAGCAAGCGAGTATGGGCAGCACTTCCATGGTGCCGCGAACGCGCCGCATTTGCGACGACGGCGTCAATTGCATTGGCGCATGCCAATAGAGGCCAGATAGAACCGAACAGAACGCGTTGGTGCTGAAATACTACTCGCCACACTGTTCACCATGCGATCCGCGTGAAAAACAGATCCGGGGCAGATTGAGGTCATTTATTCTTTGGACCAGCAATCGTGGTTCAATCGCCGGCGCCTTTGATCCGCATGCATATTTACGAAACTGTAAGGCTCCGGAAAGACGGAGGTGAGTTCCGCTCCCTATCGTGCGGATGCCGGCAGGAATTCGCCCTCGCCGGGATTGCTCAATGTCGCCGGGTGCCGGCGCCAGACAGGAAAAGATCCGATGAAAAATCTCGCCATTGCCGCCATCCTTTTCACCATTGCCGCTACCCATCCGATTTCTTCCGCATTCGCCGCACCAACGCCCTGCGAGGACGCGCTCAAGGCGATGCGGACCGCTGAAGCCACGGCAACGCTCAATGCCGCGGACAAGACAAAGGTTTCCGATCTCGAGGCGAAAGGCATCGAACGCTGCAACGCGGACGATGACAAGCGCGCCGACGACTTTTTCGCTCAGGCCATGAAGGTCATGGGCAAGTAAGCCCGCTCAACACCCTCGAAGACAGGACATCGGCCATGCTCTCACCCACCCAACGCATTGCACCAGCTCTCAACCGGGTTCCGGATGTCACCGTCGATTTCTGGCTTATCAAGCTCATGGCCGTTACCATGGGGGAAACGGCGGCCGACTATCTCGCCGTCAATCTTGGTCTCGGCCTGACGGTCACATCGCTGATCATGACCGGTGTCCTGATCGTCGCGCTCGTCCTTCAATTTGCCCAGAAGCGCTACATACCCTGGGCCTACTGGCTGGCGGTCGTGCTCGTAAGCGTCGTCGGCACCTTGATTACCGACAATCTTGTCGACAATTTCGGCGTACGCCTGCAGACGACAACGATCGTGTTCAGCGTCTTGCTCGCCGCGACGTTCGCGGTCTGGTACGCCAGCGAAAGAACACTGTCGATCCACACCATTTACACGACGAAACGCGAAACCTTCTACTGGCTGGCGATCCTCTTCACCTTCTCGCTGGGCACCGCAGCCGGCGATCTGGTCGCGGAAAGCTTCGACATGGGTTATCTGACCTCCGGCTTTTTGTTTGGCGGCGTCATCGCGCTCATTGCCTTTGCCTACTATGTTCTCAAGCTCAACGGCATCCTCGCCTTCTGGCTGGCCTATATCCTGACCCGACCGCTTGGCGCTTCGTTCGGCGACCTGCTTTCGCAGCCGGTCGAGTATGGCGGGCTGGGCTGGGGGACCACTTTTACCAGCCTGGCCTTCCTCGGCTGCATCGCCGCCCTCGTCCTCTACATGACACTGAAGAAGGATGCCGACGAGATGGAGGAGATCCTGCTTGAATCCGATTAGGCAGGACGAGACGGCTCAGCCGGGCATAGTTTGGACGACGGGATAGCGAAGATCGATCAGCTTTTCCGTCGTTCGTCCGCGAGGATGGTATTCTGGGCAAATATGCCGTCGTATGCGGATGAGGAAAGGGAACGCATGACCATTCTTGGGCGGGTTTCGGTGAAGACTTCACTGACGGCGCTGGCTTCAGTGCTTGCGTTTGCCGGTTGCGCCCTCGCGGCAACGCACCTGGGTAACAACTTTCACGCGATCGTTGCAGGGGAGGCCTACAGATCCGCACAGCCGTCGGCGGATGACATCAAGGCCTATCGAGACGAATACCACATTGCCACCATCATCAATTTGCGCGGCGAAAACACCGGGCAGGGCTGGTACGATGAGGAGATTCGAGCAGCGCATGATCTCGGCATAAGGCATATCGACTTCGGCATGTCGGCTCGCACCGAACTGACGCAGGACCAGTCGCTTACCTTGATCGCATTGATGAGGTCCGCCCGCAAACCTGTGCTGATCCATTGTCAGGCCGGTTCCGACAGAAGCGGCCTGGCGGCTGCGCTCTATATGGCCGCCTTGGCAAAGGCCGGTGAGGAGAAATCCGAGGCTCAGCTCTCCATCCGATACGGCCACGTCGCCATACCGATCTTGGGGACTTATGAAATGGACCAGAGTTTCGAGGCCATGGAGCCGCGACTCGGATTCCTTGGCTCGTGATGGATATCCTAGGAACCTGCGTTTGCCGATGCTAGCATCACGCTCCGACAAAGCCTCGGCAACGGACCGGAACGATCATGCGCCTTCTTCTCATTGAGGACGACCCTCGAACGGCCGACTATGTCATGAAAGGTCTCAGCGAGGCCGGTCATGTCTGTGATCTCCTGCGCAACGGACATGATGCCCTGTTTGCCGCAACACGCGGAGCCTATGACGTGATCATAGCAGACCGGATGGTCCCTGGCCTGGACGGCCTGTCCATGGTCAAGGCAATCCGTGCCGCCGGTGTGCGCACGCCGACGATCTTCCTGACATCGATCGGCGGCGTCGACGACCGCGTTGAAGGCCTTGAGGCGGGCGGCGACGATTATCTCGTCAAGCCATTCGCTTTTTCCGAATTGCTTGCCCGCATCAATGCCCTTGGCCGCCGTCCAGCCGCGCAGGAGCAGAAGACCACCTTGCGGGTCGCCGATCTCGAAATGGATCTGATCATGCGCCGTGTCACCCGGCAGGGTCACGCCATCGAGCTTCAGCCGAGGGAGTTCAGCCTTCTGGAAGTTCTGATGCGTGGCGAAGGGCGGGTGATAACCCGCACCATGCTGCTGGAACGCGTTTGGGATTTTCATTTCGATCCCAAGACCAGCGTCGTCGAGACCCATATCAGCCGGCTTCGCACCAAAATCGACAAACCGTTCGAAACCCAGCTTATCCATACCGTCCGCAACACCGGCTACAGCCTGCATGCACCGGTTTAGCCTGCTTCGCAGCACGCCGTTCCGGCTTGCCTTGACGTTCGCATTCCTGTTCGTGCTTGCCTTCGTGCTGTCGGGCGCCATCGTCTACCAGATGATGAGTGCCGACCTTGCCGATCGGCTCGACGAGACAATCACCGAAACCTATTCGGTCGTTGCCGCGACTTACTCCGATGGCGACCTGGAGGATCTGATTTCCACCGTCGACAGCCATTCCAAGCTGAGCACCATGAAGCAACAGATATTCTCCCTGACCGGCCCCGAGGGCAATCATCTGGCCGGGACTTTTACCGCAGCGGGCCTTCCCGACGGTTTTTCCCTGTTCAAGGCAGCGATGCCCGGAGCACCTGCCGGTGCCGAATATCGAGCTTATTCCGGTTCGGTCGGAGGAAATAACCTGACCGTCGCGTTCAGCCTTTCGGAAACCGAGGAACTTGAGACCATCGTCCTGATGAGTTTCGGCTGGGGAACGCTCATCATCACCGGCCTCGCCGTGACCGGCGGCGCGGTGCTCGCGTCGCGCGTCCAGCGCCGTCTCGACGGCATAGCGGCGACCATGGTCGACGTTTCGCATGGCAAGCTTGACGCCCGCATCCCGTTGATTGGAAACGGCGACGACATCGACGTCGTGTCCGGCCAGGTCAATGCCGCGCTCGAACGACTGTCGGCGCTGGTCGACGGCATGAGGCAGGTGAGCACCAACATCGCCCATGATCTGAAGACGCCGCTGAACCGTCTCCAGATGATCCTGGATGTCGCCTCCCAGAAAACCGCATCCGGCGAGGAGGTCTCCGACGATCTGGCGGAAGCCCGAGCCGAGGGCGCCCAGATCAACGAGACCTTCGACGCCCTGCTGCGCATCGCCCAGATCGAGGCTGGCGCTCGCAAGGCGCGCTTCACCGACCTGGACCTCGGCGCTGTGGTGGAAACGATCGCTGAAATCTACGCCGACGTGGCCGAGGATGACGGAAAGTCCTTGTCTGCAACGGTGCTTCCGGACTCTGAAAGGCAGATTCACGGCGACCGTGAGCTGCTGACGCAGCTGTTTGCCAATCTCGTTGAAAATGCCCTGCGGCACTGTCCCGAAGGCACTGCCATCGAGCTGGCCGTGACCCTGCAGGCTGACTATATTCTTGCGAAGGTCAGCGACAATGGGCCGGGAATACCGGCCGAGGAGCGCGACAAGGTGTTTCAACGGCTCTATCGGCTCGACGACAGCCGCACCACGCCCGGCAGCGGCCTTGGCCTTAGCCTTGTTCGGGCCATAGTCGATCTTCATGGGGCCACCGTCACACTTGAGGATTGCCGACCTGGACTAGCGGTAATCGTGAGTTTTCCAAGGGTCAGGTCATCAACCTGATAGATTTGGCTGCCGCAAGAAAAGCTTACAAATCTGTATGAACTTGGCGACATAGACGTAAGATTGCCGCTGCATATTGAATGCATTCTCTGTTCGACCAAAAAGGCCGCACAAGATGCTGAGCACTCGTTTCAAAATCTGTCACTGCCTGAGCGGGATCATTCTCGCAACCGGGGTGGGTACCGCCGGCCTGCTCGTCGCGGGCCTTGGAAGTCGCCCGGTGCTTGCCGCCGAAGTTGCCGTGCAGCCAGAAAAGAACCCTCCCGGCGATATCCCCGACACGCAGGTCTTCATTGACTACATGTCGCCCGGAGGTTTCGCCTTGAAGGTGCCGGAAGGCTGGGCGCGATCGGACCGTGCCGACGGCGCAAGCTTCGTGGACAAGCTTGACGGCGTTGTCCTCTCGATATCCAAGGCTGACGCTGCCCCGACCGTCGAGAGCACCAAGGCAGACTACGTTCAGAAACTGGAGGCTACCGGACGAGCCATCCGCGTGACTGCGGTCAAGGCAGTCAAGCTGCCGGCGGGTTCGGCGATCCGCATCGTCTATACGTCCAACTCCGAACCCAATGCGGTGACCAACAAGCAGGTTCGCTTGGAAAACGAGCGCTATCTCTATTTCAAGGATGGCAAGCTCGTCACGCTCGAGCTCTATGCGCCGAAGGGCGCGGACAATGTCGACCAATGGCAGCTGATGTCCAGTTCGTTTCGGTGGAAATGAGATGCATGCGCTGGACGCGCACGAGCTCTACCGGTTCTTTCACATCGGTGATGATGAGACAGCCGCGCTGCGTGGCGTCAGTTTCCATCTGAACGCCGGCGAAATCGTAGCCCTGACAGGGCCGTCGGGAAGCGGCAAATCCACGCTGCTGTCCTGCGTAACCGGGCTGGATGAGCCTGACGGTGGCCATGTGGACGTTTCGGGAGTGCGGCTGACCAGACGGTCCGAATCCGAGCGGACCCGTATTCGGGCTGCCAGTTTCGGCATCCTCCTCCAGTCCGGGAACCTGTTCGGGCATCTGACCGTGGAGCAGAACCTCCGTTTGCAGATGCTTCTGGCTGGAAAAGCGGACGGGAAACGGATCGGCCCCCTGCTGGAAAGCGTAGGCCTCTCGCATCGCGCGGCAGCGTTTCCCAGCGAACTTTCCGGCGGCGAAACGGCGCGTGCCGGGCTTGTCGTGGCGCTGGCCGCCGACCCTCCCATCCTGGTTGCCGACGAGCCGACGGCTGAGGTCGATCGCGATACGGAATCGCGGCTTATCGGGCATTTCGAGGCGCGGCGCGATGCAGGCTTGGCGACACTGATTGCAACGCACAGCAAGGCGCTGGCGCAAAGAGCCGACCGGGTGATCAGGCTCAAGGACGGGAGGATCGTCCGTGACTGACACACTCGTCCTCGGCAGGGGCCTCGGCCGAGACTTTCATGACGGAACCGCCGCGCGGATCACCGTTCTGCGCGACGTCGACTGCGAGATCGCCAAGGGTTCTCGCATCGCCCTGGTCGGACCGTCCGGCAGCGGCAAGACAACGCTCCTGCATATCCTTGGCGGATTGGACAAGCCGTCGACCGGCGAGATTGAATGGCCGGGGCTCGGGTCTTTCGAGGAACTCAGGCCGCGCCAGATTGGCCTCGTGTTTCAGACACCCAGCCTGTTTCCTGCCCTCACCGCGGTCCAGAACGTCAGCCTGCCGCTGGTCCTGGCCGGTGAGGACGCTGCCACCATCAACGGTAGGGCAGCATCGCAGCTTGCATCGTTCGGGCTTGCCGAACTTGCCGACAAATTGCCGGAGGAATTGTCCGGCGGGCAAGCGCAGCGCATAGCGATGGCGCGGGCCTTGGTCATCGGACCAAAACTTGTCCTCGCCGACGAGCCGACCGGACAGCTGGACAGCAGGACCGCGCAGCTGTTCTTCGACACCGTGCTGCGGCGTCTCGAGGGAACGGACGTGGCCCTGGTCGTGGCGACGCATGACGAAGCGGTGGCGGCCCGGATGGCGACGCGCTGGACCATGGATCACGGCAGACTGCTCAAGGAACGGCCGGGGAGCGTGGCTGCATGATGGTCCTGCTCTGGATGCGCGGCATACTGGCGCGCCGCCTGCTTCGCGTGGTGGGCGCGATTGCGGGCGTGGCTTTGACAGTTGCCCTTTTCGCGGTTGTCGGGCTGTTTCTCGTCAACGCCGGGAACTCGATGACCGCACGCGCCATCTCGGCCGTGCCGATCGACTGGCAGGTCCAGCTGATTTCCGGGTCTGATACGGCTCCGATCCGCAAGGCATTGGACGACGCGGCGCGGGTCAAGGCCGTCCATCAGGTTCATTATGCGGATGTCGCCGGCTTCGAAGCTCAGGCCGGCGGCACGACACAGACCACCGGACCCGGACAGGCCATCGCCTTCGAGGATGGCTATTTGAATGATTTCCCGATGGAAGTGCGTCAGCTTTCAGGCGGCATGGACGGCGTGCTGGTTGCACAGCAGACTGCGGCCAATCTCCACGTCGGCCCGGGCGACACCATCTCGATCAATCGGATCGGCCTGCCCGCGGCGAACGTCAAGGTCGCCGGTGTCATCGATCTGCCCGATGCCGATTCGCTCTTCCAGGCAGTGGGCCTGCCGCCTCGGGCGGCCCCCCAGACCCCGCCGGATAACGTTCTCATCCTGCCTCGGCAAGACTGGCAACGATTGTTCGATCCCCAGCAGAAAACGCGTCCCGATACCGCCCGGCTGCAATTGCACGTGCGCCTCGAACATGACGCGCTCCCACCTGACCCGGTCTCGGCTTACACTTTCGTTACCCGCGCGGAGAACAATCTCGAGGCCCGGCTCGTGGGTCAGGCTCTGGTCGCCGACAATCTCGGCGCTCGTCTCGGAGCGGTCCGCGAGGATGCACTCTATGCGTCCGTGCTGTTTCTGTTTCTTGGATTGCCCGGCATCGCGCTGGCCGTGGTGCTGACCTTCGCGGTGACGTCGTCGGGTGCGTCGCGGCGGCGGGTGGAACAGGCGCTGCTTCGGATTCGTGGCGCCACGACGCGAATGGTCCTGTCGCTGTCCGCTGCGGAGGCCGCCATCGCCGCGATCGGCGGCACCATGCTCGGTATTGGCGTGGCCGTGCTCTTCGGGACGATGTCCTCGAGCCTGGCACCGGACGGCCTGACGCTGCTTCTGGTCGGCGCAACAGGGGTGTTCGTTGGTTTCGTCGCCTTTTTGTTTCCAGCCTGGCGGGACGCTCGCTGGGTCACCGTCAGCGCCGCGCGCCGTGCGGTCCTGCGGACGGGAAAGCCGCTCTGGCGGCGCTTGTGGCTGGATGTGTTGTTGCTTGTCGCCTCGGCGCTGTTCTTCTGGCAGTCGGCGAGCACCGGATATCAGATCGTGCTCGCCCCCGAAGGCGTGGCGGCAACATCCGTCGACTACAAGGCGTTCATCGCCCCCGCCCTGTTCTGGCTGGGCACGGCATTGCTGACCATGCGGCTGTCGGGCTCCGTCATCTCGCGGAACGGCCAGATCCTTCGCGCAATCATCTCGCCTGCCTGCGGACGCCTCACGTCCCTCGTTTCGGCCGCGCTGTCGCGGCAATCCGAGCGCCTGACCATCGGCATCGCCATGACCGCGCTGGCTGTCTCGTTCGCCACGTCGACCGCCATCTTCAATACCACCTATAATGCGCAGTCGCGCATCGATGCCGAACTGACCAACGGATCCGACGTCACCGTCCAGGGTACGTCGCAAAAGCCGGCCGGAACGCATCTGGCGGTCCTGGCCACGCTGCCCGAGACAGCGGCGGCGGAGCCCATGCAGCATCGCTTCGCCTATGTCGGTGCGGACCTGCAGGATCTCTACGGTATCGATCCCGCTCGCATCGACCGAGCCACGCATCTCTCCGATGCCTATTTCAGCGGCGGCAGCGCGGCCGGCATGCTGGATCGGCTGGCCGCGACACCCGATGGCGTCCTGGTGTCGCAAGAGACCGTGCAGGATTTCCAGCTTCAGCAAGGCGACACCATCAACCTCCGGCTTATGAATGCCGGGGATCACCAGTATCATCCGGTGGCCTTCAGGTTCATCGGCGTGGCGCGTGAATTTCCGACCGCGCCAAAGGATTCCTTTCTCGTCGCCAACGCGGCCTATGTGGCCCGCATGACCGGATCGGACGCATCTGAATACATACTCATGCGGGCAAGGAACGATCCGACGGCGCTCGCAAGACAAGCGGCCTCGGTGCTGGCCTTCGAACCATCACTGAGGATCACCGATATCGGTCAGGCCGCTCATCTGATCGGGTCGAGCCTGACTGCCGTCGACCTTGGCGGCCTGACGACGATCGAACTGGGCTTCTCCGTCCTCATGGCGGCGGCCGCAGCCGGCTTGATGCTGGCGCTGGGATTCATCGAACGCCGCCGGAACTTCGCCATACTGAGCGCCATCGGCGCCAAGCCCCGGCAACTGGCGGCGTTTCTGTGGAGCGAAGGCATTCTCATTCTCGCTGGCGGTCTGGCTTTCGGCCTCCTGTCGGGCGTCCTCACCGCATGGATGCTGGTGAAGCTTCTGACCGGCGTCTTCGATCCCCCGCCCGAAACGCTCTCGATTCCCTGGGCTTACCTGGCGGCCGTGCTCTGCCTGGTGATCGCTTCCGTCATTGTCGCGGTCCTGTCGGCCAGATCGTCTTCCGCGCATGATGCCGATCACCTGCGGGATCTTTGACGTATCCCCCATTTACGCATTTGTAAATTCACGGCCAGCCTGCCGAAAACTCTGCCGTCTAGGCTCGACCCATCGTCCTTCAGGTGAGGGACATGATGCCTGGGCTCAAGTCGCCCGGCCCGAAACCAAGCGGGAAACGAAAATGAAGAGATCAATCATCGCGGCCACAATGATGCTGGCAATGGCATCCTCAACCACTGCTTTCGCGAAGGCGGCCACCGGCACCATCGCAAGCATCGACAAGAAGGGCGACTCGATCACCCTGTCGGACGGCAAGACCTTCACGCTTCCGGAAGGCATCGAAGCCGAAACACTCAAGGTCGGTGAGAGGGTGGTCGTCACCTATACAACGAAGGCCGGCAAACTCGCGGCTTCGCGCATCCACCCGGCCCCGTGAGGGGGTCCCAGGCGATCACCGACAGGACTATCCGTCTTGAAGTTTTCGCTGCTACCGCGTGCGCCATGTGATGGCGGAATTGGTGATGTAGTTCCACGCCGAGCCGACGGCCGCGGCAGCAAGCCCTGCCGCCCACCAGCGCGACGGGCTGGTGTAGAGCAGCGCCGATACGCCAACGCCCGCCACGACACCAAAACTGCACAGCGCCGCGAACATGACGAACCCGGTCAGGAAGCGCCAGCCGCGCCGGCGCTTGTCGCGGTAGGTGAAGGCATTGTTCAGCGTGTAGTTGAACGCCATGGCCGTGAACATGGCGATGGTCTGGGCCGCGGCGAAGGGCAGACCGTCCGGCAGGAGCGCATGCAGGACGGACAGGTGAACCAAAACACCCAGGGAGCCGACCAGGCCAAAGGCGAGGAAGCGTGTCGAGATGAGGTCACCCGACGCCTTGGCAATCAACAGGCCAAGATATTCGGCCACGACCATGGAATCGAGTTTGCTCTGCCCGTGTAGGCGAGGACCGAACACATAGGGGATTTCCCGGATGCGCAGGGTCTTCGGCGACGACGCGGCGATATCCATCAGGATCTTGAAACCCTGCTGGGAAAGCCTTGGCGCAACCGCTTCCACGATGTCCCGGCGCAGCATGAAGAACCCGCTCATCGGGTCGTTGATCGGCGTCTTCAACAGAAATCGCGCAAGGCCCGTCGCCAGCCGGCTGCCGCTCGAACGCAGCCGGCTCAATCCGCTGCCGGCGCTCTCCGCGTTCTCATAGCGGCTGGCGACAACCAGATCGGTTTCGCCCCCGCGCATGATCTCGAGCATCCTGGGCAGGCACTTCTCGTCATGCTGGAGGTCTCCGTCCATGACGGCGACGATGGGAGCCGAACTCGACAGCGCGCCCTCGAGGCAGGCTCCGGCAAGGCCGCGCCGGCCGATGCGCCTGATGCCGCGAACCCGGGTGTCGTGGGCGGCAATGTCGCGAACCGCCGCGATCGTCCCGTCCTTCGAATCGTCGTCGACAAAGACGACTTCCCATTCGATCCCCCGCAACACCTCGTGCAGCCGGGCGACCAGCAATTCGATGTTGGCGCGCTCGTTCAGGGTGGGCACGACAACGGTCAGCTCGACACCCTTGTTCTGGTTCGCCGCCACGGGCTCCGGTCCCGATAGCGGTTTGTCGGTATTGCCCGCTGATCGGGATATGACTGTGTGGTTCATGGCGAAGGCCTGTTGTCTGGAGACGTGGCACTGTCCTGAAGCGTCGGCTGCGAGGGGCTGGATCGCCTGATCGGCAGGATCAGGATCTCGAATATCGGGAAGCCCGCAACGCTCTGGATAACATGCCGGGCGGGACCGTTCGGAACGAAAAGCCCGCCGAGACTATCGCGGTATTCCTTTTCCCGCTCGGCCTCATTGCCGAAATTCAGGGCCGCGACGAGGAACCCCGTGCTCCGGGCATCAACGCGTTTATCGTCCATGAACTGGAAGTGGCGGGGATCCCCTGGCAGTACATCGATTGGAACGTTTGGTCCGAGCGCATGGGCGATCCGCGCCCCCTGCATCCAGTCCGCAGCGACGACATAGGCGTCGGAGCCGCTGAGATCGCTGCTGTCAGCGTCATTGGTCAGCGCCGACCAGTCGACGAGCTGCCAGTTGATGTCGAACTTCGTTGCCCGTTCATGGAAAGGCCGGGTGAAGGCGCCCGTCGTGGTCTGCACCGCAAATCCCACGGCCAGAAGCGGAACGACGATGGCTGCGGTGGTGAACGACACCCGCAGCAACCCGGGCCTGCGTTGCGCGAGCCGGCCGCACCATTGGCCCACCAGGGGAAAGGCAAACAGGAACCCGCTCATCGACCAGTGCGGCAAGGAATGCGCGCTGAACAGCGCGGCCAGGTCGAAGAACACCACCGGAAGCACTGCGATCAGGGCGAAGAAACGATCGGCAACCGATGCATCTTTTCTGGCGGCCGACCACATGCATCCGATTGCAATAGGCCATGTCGCCGGCCAGACATAAGCGGCCTGGCCAAGCATGGTGATCGCCAGGTTTCCCGGGTGCAGGAGGTGGCCTTCGGCGGCGAGGCCCCGCCCTGACTGGAACGCGAGGGAGATCCATCCATGATTCATGTTCCACAGCGCGACCGGCAGCAGGCCGAAGAGTGCGATGGCGCCTGCGACCCATGGGCCGGGCGTCGCAAGTTCGGCACGGCCGGGCTTTGTCGACAGCAGGATAAGCAAAGCGGAAACGCAGAAGAGACCCGCCTGGTATTTGCACATCAGGGCGAGGCCGAGGGCTACGCCGGCGACCGTCCATCGCAGGAGCTCGTGGCCAGGCTCCCTGCCAAGCAGCATCGGCGCGACGGCCCAGGCGCTCGCCAGCAGGAAGAAATTCAGGGGACCGTCCGGGACCACGAAATGGCCGGCCGAAATGAAGAAGAAGGGAGCGACCGTGTACCACGCCACCGCCCAGAACGCGGCAACGGCGCCATAGGCCTGGCGGGTCAGGTCATAGAGCAGCAGCGCCGAGAGGGAGCCGAGCACCACATAGGGCAGCCGCACAAACAGCCGGCATTCGCATCCGGTGATGTCCGCCATCAGGCGGCCAAGCGCAAAGCCGAGCGGAGGATGATCGAAGTAGGAGAGCGAGTGGCTCCGCGACACCACAACCGCATAGGCCTCGTCGATCGACAGCGGGATGACAGCGGCAAGTCCGATCCGCAAAATCAGGAATGTGCCCACCAGAATAATCATTTGCCGGGCCGGGGACGAAGGAAGGCCAGCCTTGGAAAGCCAACCGGCAATCGCCGGCGATTGCCTAAGCGTAGCCAGGTCCTGGGAGGCAGGCCGCATCGTTGCTACCAGATCCACGGCATCTGGCAGCATACGTCGGGCGCCGGTGCATTTCTGATCATCGCGAGCAGTACAAAAACCAAGGAAAAAAGCACCAACGACGTGGTGACCCATATATCTTTACTTGTGACAATGGAGAGACTGCGGCGCGGCATTTGTGAAACCCGGACCCTGAACATTACTGGACGCTTTGGGATGATTTTACTTTGGGTTTCGACTTGCGCTGGTTATTTTCCAGGGTAGCCAGAATGCCACGTTAAATATACCGGGGATTTGCCGAATTCTTACCGATTGGTAAGAAGCAATGTCGCTTAAATTATGGCGGATGGCACGGTGCTCGCGGACATCGGCCAGGCACCTCTTCCCGACTGCAGGATTGATCAGCGATCGATGCGCGTCGACAGGATGATCGACGACGATGTCCGCTCGACACCCTCCATGGCGCCGATCTGGTCGAGAAGCGAATCCAGATCCTTGATCGAGGGTGCTGCGACGATGACGATCATGTCGAAATTGCCGCTGACGGAATGAAGCGTCCTAACCGCCGCCAGCGACCGCAGGCTGCGGACGACCTTGTCGGCGAGCTTCGGCGTCACCGTAAGCAGCACATGCGCGCGCACCAGGCCTTGTTCGTAGTCCGGTGACAGCCGCACACCATAGCCGCTGATGACGCCACGCTGCTCCAGCCGATCGATCCGGCTCTGCACCGTTGTGCGCGACACGCCGAGGCGCCGTGCCAGATCGGCCGTAGAGGCTCGTGCGTTCTCACGCAGCAGGGAAAGCAGGGCCTGTTCCGCGTCGCTGAGCATTTCGACGAATCCTTTTGGCAAATTACCTGGAATTGAGGTTCGATTCGAACAATTCCACGCTTCCTTTCGACAGGCAAGCTGCGATTTTCACGCATGTCGCCCAAAGCTCGCAGCGGCTTGGGACAACGGCATGCACAAACAAAAGCATCAATAAACATTCGGGCGAGGAACCGGTCATGAAGAAAATTGTAATTGTAGGCGCCGGCAAGATCGGTTCGACCATCGCCGAGATGCTCGCCGACGCTGGCGACTATCATGTCACCCTGGTCGATCGCTCGGCCACCCAGCTTGGATCGGCGGAACTGCCGGCTTCTGTTGCCGCGCTCGAACTCGACATCGAAGCACCCGGCGTTCTCGAAGCGGCGCTCGCCGGCAAATTCGCGGTGCTCAGCGCTGCGCCCTTCCACCTGACGACGCGCATCGCCGAGGCGGCGGCAAGTGCTGCCGTGCACTATCTCGATCTCACCGAGGACGTCGTCAGCACAAGGCGGGTCAAGGAACTGGCACACTCGGGCAAGAGCGCCTTCATCCCGCAATGCGGGCTGGCGCCCGGCTTCATCTCGATCGTTGCCAACGATCTGGCCAGCCGCTTCGACTCGCTGGAAAGCGTGCGCATGCGGGTCGGCGCACTGCCGCAATACCCGTCCAATGCGCTGAACTACAATCTCACCTGGAGCACCGACGGCGTCATCAACGAATATTGCGAACCTTGCGAGGCGATCGTCGAGGGCGAATTGGTCGAAGTCCCGCCGCTGGAAGAGCGCGAGGAATTTTCGCTCGACGGCGTGACTTACGAGGCGTTCAACACGTCGGGCGGGCTGGGCACGCTGGCCGAAACGCTGAAGGGCAAGGTGCGCACGCTGAACTACCGCACCATCCGCTACCCCGGCCACGCCGCGATCATGAAGGCGCTGCTCAACGATCTCGGCCTGCGACACCGCCGCGACGTGCTGAAGGACATTTTCGAGAGCGCCCTGCCGGCAACGCTGCAGGACGTGGTCATCGTCTTCGTCACCGTCTCCGGCCGCAAGAACGGTCGCCTGCTGCAGGAAACCTACGCCAACAAGATCTACTCGAGGCGCGTTGGCCAGGTGGTGCGCAGCGCCATCCAGATCACCACGGCATCCGGCATCTGCGCCGTCCTCGACATGCTGGCCGACGGCAGCCTGCCGGCAACCGGCTTCGTCAGACAGGAAGACATCGCGCTCGACGCCTTCCTCGCCAACCGTTTCGGCCGCGCCTACGCGCAGCACGAGATGGTGACCCGGCTGGCAAGCTGAGGAGCCGCCGGTTCGCGCCTTTCCTCTCCCTCGTCGATCGGGGGATTGGAAAGAAGAACCCCTCAAATATGCAGCGCGTGCCCCAAGGCCTTCAGCGCCGCTTCCTGGAACCCTTCCCCTTGCGTCGGGTGCGCATGAATGGTTCCGGCGATATCCTCCAGCCGCGCGCCCATCTCCAGCGCAAGGCCAAAAGCCGCCGACAGTTCCGACACGCCTTGACCGACCGCCTGGATGCCGAGCACCAGATGGTTGTCGGCCCGGGCAACAACCCGGACAAAGCCATCCTCGCCCAGCTTCGTCATGGCCCGGCCGTTGGCGGCGAACGGAAACATCCCGATCTTGATCTCGCCGCCCAGCGCCTTGGCCTCCTCCGGCGACAGGCCGGCGGTCAGCAGTTCCGGATCGGTGAAGCAGACAGCCGGGATCGCCCGCTTGTCCCAACTGCGCTTGTGGCCGGCAACAATCTCGGCAACCATCTCGCCTTGCGCCATCGCCCGGTGCGCCAGCATCGGCTCGCCGGTGACGTCGCCAATGGCGAAGATGCCGCGCATCGAGGTGCGGCACTGGTCGTCGATGCGGATGAATTTTCCGCTCCTGTCGAGGTCGATCTGGTCAAGCCCCCAGCCTTCGGTCACCGGCTTGCGGCCGACCGTGACCAGGATCCTGTCGGCGGCGACTTTGACATTCTTGCCGTCGGATGCCTCGACCAGGAGCGCATCACCGTTGGTCGAAAGCCCCTTGGCCTTGGCACCTGTCATCAACTCGACGCCGAGTTCGGCAAGCCGCTTCACGACAGGCCGGGTTAACTCCGCATCATACTGCGCCAGCACGCGCGGCAAGGCCTCGACCACGGTCACCTTGGCGCCCATTTTCGCAAATGCCATGCCGAGTTCCAAGCCGATATAGCCGCCACCTACGACCACGAGTTTCTTAGGCACTTCACTCAGCGCCAACGCCTCTGTGGACGAAATCACCGACCCGCCGAACGGCAGAAAGGGCAGCTCAACCGGTGCCGAACCGGTGGCGATGACAACCGTTTCAGCACGGATCACCTGCACGCCGGTCTCGGTTTCGACCTCGACGGTCTTGCCGTCGCGAAACGTCGCCCAGCCCTGCACGAACTTGACCTTGGCCTTCTTGAGCAGTCCCGAAACGCCACTGTTAAGCCGGCTAACGATTCCATCTTTCCAGGCGATGGTCTTGGCGAGATCAAGCGCTGGCGGGGCGATCGAGATGCCTAGCGGGCTCTTTCCACTGGCTATGTGTGATATCTTCTCGAACTCCTCGGCCGCATGAATCAGCGCCTTGGACGGGATGCAGCCGACATTGAGGCAGGTGCCGCCCGGTCTGCCCGCCTCGACGATTACCGTGTCGATGCCGAGCTGGCCGGCGCGGATGGCGCAGACATAGCCGCCCGGACCAGCGCCAATGACGAGCAGCTTGCAGGAGATTTCTTTCATCTTGGCACGCTCTCCATGGTGACGAAGGCCCCCTCATCCGACCGCTTCGCGGCCGCCTTCTCCCCGCTGGGGAGAAGAGACTGGCGCCAGCGTCGACAACCTCCTCTCCCCTCGGGGAGAGGTCGGATTGCCCCGAATTGCCTTTGCAATTCGGCTGGCAATCCGGGTGAGGGCAACTTTGCGAGCGTTCTCATCTCATCAGTCCACGAAAATCAGCGCTGGTGTTTCCAGCAGCGTCTTGATGCGCTGGATGAACACCGCCGCGTCCCAGCCGTCGATCACCCGGTGGTCGAAGCTGGAGGACAGGTTCATCATCTTGCGCGGGATGAACTGAGTGCCGTCCCATACCGGCCGCACCATCATCTTGTTGACGCCGATGATCGCCACTTCCGGATGATTGATGACCGGCGTCGTCACGACACCACCCATGGCGCCGAGCGAAGTGATGGTGATGGTCGAGCCCGACAGCTCGTCGCGCGTCGCCGTGCCGGACTTGGCCGCCTCGGCCAGCCTGATGATCTCGGCGCCGCAGTCCCAGATGTCGCGGGCTTCGGCATGCTTGACGACGGGCACCACCAGCCCCGACGGGGTCTGCGCGGCAATGCCGATATGGATGCCACCATGCTGGTGGATGATGCCGGCCTCGTCATCGAACAGCGAATTGAGATTGGGCTGGTCGGCGATCGCCTTGACCATGGCTCGCATCAGGAACGGTAGCAGCGTCAGCTTCGGCCTGTCTGCGCGCTTTTCCTTGTTGAGCGCGGCGCGCAAATCCTCCAGCGCGGTGACGTCGATCTCCTCGACATAGGTGATGTGCGGGATGCGCGATTTGGAAAGCGCCATCTTCTCGGCGATCTTGCGCCGGAGCCCGACCACCTTGATGTCTTCGACGGCGTCGTTGCGGGCGAGGCCCGACGTCTTCGCGACCTGCGGACCGCGCGCCAGGAAGGCCTCGATGTCCTCATGGCCTATGCGCCCGGCCGGCCCGGTTCCAGCGACTTGCCGGAGATCGATGCCGGCTTCCTTCGCCCGCAGACGAACAGCTGGCGATGCCAGCGGCTTCTCGCCTTCCGGACGCGGCGCACCGGAGACCGATAGTTGCTGCGGGCTTTTCGAAGCCGGAGCAGGTTTCACTTCCGCTGCGGCGGCCTTTGGCGAGGTTTTCGCCGGTGGTGCGCCTCTCTCGGGCTTCGGTGTCGGGAGTTTCACCGGCGGCTCGGCTGCCACCGCTTCCACGTCACCGCCGCCCTGCGGCCCCACATTGCCTTCGCCCGCCACCTTCAGCCGCACGATCGGCGAACCGATCGCCACCGTGTCGCCGATCTCGGCGCCCAGCCACAGGATTTCGCCATCGACGGGCGACGGGATTTCGACCGTCGCCTTGTCTGTCATGACCGCGGCAAGCATGGTGTCTTCGCGGACAATGTCGCCAACCTTCACATGCCACTCGACCAGTTCGGCCTCGGCGACGCCTTCGCCAACATCGGGCAGCTTGATGATGTGTTCGCCCATGTCAGGCCTCCCCCACTCTAGGCTTCCATTGTTTCGATGAGAGCGCGACCCACCCGGGCGGGACCGGGAAAATAATCCCACTCCTGCGCGTGCGGATAGGGCGTGTCCCAGCCGGCGACCCGCGCCACCGGCGCCTCCAGATGGTAGAAGCAGTTTTCCTGCACCAGCGCCGACAGCTCGGCGCCGAAACCAGAGGTCAGCGTTGCTTCATGCACGATGACGCAGCGGCCGGTCTTCTTGACCGAGGCAACGATGGTGTCGAGATCGAGCGGCAGCAATGTCCTGAGATCGATGATCTCGGCATCGATGCCGGTCTCCTCGACGGCCGCCTGCGCGACATAGACCATGGTGCCGTAGGCCAGCACAGTGACAGCGGACCCGGCCCGGCGGATGGCCGCCTTGCCGAGCGGCACGGTGTAGTGTCCGTCGGCGACCTCGCCGAGTTCATGTTTCGACCATGGCGTCACCGGCCGGTCGTGATGACCGTCGAAAGGACCGTTGTAGAGACGCTTCGGCTCAAGGAAGATCACCGGATCCGGATCCTCGATCGCGGCGATCAGCAGGCCCTTGGCGTCATGCGGGTTGGATGGGACGACTGTCTTCAGGCCCGACACATGGGTGAACAGCGCTTCCGGGCTCTGGCTGTGCGTCTGGCCGCCGAAAATGCCGCCGCCGGTCGGCATGCGCACCACGATCGGACAAGTGAAATCGCCGTTCGAGCGGTAGCGCAGCCGGGCTGCTTCCTGGGTAAGCTGGTCGTAGGCGGGATACATGTAGTCGGCAAACTGAATTTCCACGCACGGCTTCAGCCCATAGGCGGCCATGCCGATGGCCGAGCCGACAATGCCGGATTCGTTGATCGGCGCGTCGAAGCAGCGGCTCTTGCCGTATTTGGCCTGCAGGCCTTGCGTGCAGCGGAAGACGCCGCCGAAGAAGCCGACATCCTCGCCGAACACGACGACTTTGTTGTCACGCCCCATCGACACATCCATGGCGTCGCGGATCGCCTCGATCATGGTCCGTCTAGGCATGGTTCAGACTCCCGCCTGCTGGCGCTGGCGCCGCAGATGCGGCGGCATCTCGGCATAGAGGCCTTCGAACATGTCGCGCGTCGACGGCTTGCCGCCGGCATGCAGCGTGCCGTGGCTTTCCGCTTCCTTCTGCGCGGTGATGACCTCGTCCAGGATTTCGGCTTCGGCCTGTGCGTGGCGCTCGTCGGACCAGACACCGAGCTTGATGAGATGGTTCTTCAACCTGACGATGGGGTCACCGAGCGGCCATGCATCGGATTCGGTTTTCGGCCGATAGGCCGACGGATCATCCGAGCTCGAATGCGCCCCGGCGCGATAGGTGACGTATTCGACCAGCGTCGGGCCGAGATTGCTACGCGCACGCTCCGCCGCCCATTTGGCCACTGCGTGCACGGCGAGGTAGTCATTGCCGTCGACACGCAGCGCCGGGATGCCGAAGCCCAGGCCACGCGCGGCGAAAGTGCCAGAGCCGCCGCGCGCGATGCCTTGGAAAGTCGAGATCGCCCATTGGTTGTTGACGACATTGAGCACGACCGGCGCCTTGTAGGTGGAGGCGAACACCAGCGCCGAATGGAAGTCGGACTCGGCCGTCGAGCCGTCGCCGATCCAGGCGGCGGCGATCTTGGAATCGTTCGATATCGCCGAGGCCATCGCCCAGCCGACGGCCTGGATGTACTGCGTCGCCAGATTGCCGGAGATCGAGAAGAAGCCGTGCTCTTTCGACGAATACATGATCGGCAGTTGCCGGCCCTTCAGAGGGTCGGCCTCGTTGGAATAGATCTGGTTCATCATCGTGACCATCGGATAGCCGTCCGCGATCAGCAGGCCGGCTTGCCGGTAGGTCGGGAAGTTCATGTCGCCCGGCGCCAGCGCCTTGCGGAAGGCGCAGCTCACCGCCTCTTCGCCCAGGTGCTGCATATAGAATGAGGTCTTGCCTTGGCGCTGCGCCATCTGCATGCGCGCGTCGAAGGTCCGCAATGTCATCATATGGCGCAGGCCGGCCAGCAGCTCATCGTGCGACAGCAGTCCGGCCCAGGGACCGACCGCTTCGCCGCCGCGGTTCAGCACCCGGATGATCGAGAAAGCCATGTCTCGGATGGTGCGCGGATCGACGTCGATCTCGGGGCGCGGCACGGAGCCGGCCTTGGGGATGGTTACATTGGAAAAATCCGGCGTCCCTCCCGGCCGGACTTCCGGTTCCGGAACGTGAAACCGCAACAGTCCAGCATCGGCCATGACCCTTCTCCTCCAAGGTTGCCTCGGGTGCGATATTTGCACATCCGCGCCGGAGGCAACATGACGATATGTCGGCGAAATTTCTTATCGATCTTCCGGGCCCGCGCGCAATTTGGCGAATGGTTATGCCTGAACTGCCGCAAGAGCATGCAATTCAGGTAGGTCGCGCGACGGGATGGTGCAACGCTCCCGGTGGGCGTCACTTTGCGCAATCGACTTTGTTCACCCCACGCCCGCCACGTGCTAGTCAGCCCTTATGGCACAGAAGAAAGCATTCGAGGTCGATTCATGGCTGGCGCGCCCGGACTCGCGCATTTCGATTGTCCTGCTCTATGGCCCCGATCGCGGGCTTGTCGCCGAGCGTGCCAAGGCTTTTGCCGCCAAGACCGGCCTTGCGCTTGATGACCCTTTCTCCGTGGTCAGGCTGGAAGGGTCCGAAGTGGACCAGGACCAGGGCCGCCTGCTCGACGAGGCCCGGACCGTGCCGATGTTTTCGGACCGGCGCCTGCTCTGGGTGCGCAATGCCAGCGGCCAGAAGGCACTTGCCGAGGACGTGAAGGCGCTGACCGCCGAGCCGCCGCGCGACGCCATCATCCTGATCGAGGCCGGTGATCTCAAGAAGGGCGTCGGCTTGCGCGCCATTGTCGAGGCAGCCGACATTGCCATGGCCTTGCCATGCTACGCCGACGAGGCCAGGGACATCGACACCGTCATCGACGGCGAGTTGCAGAAGGCCGGCATGTCGATGACGCTCGAAGCGCGGCAGGCGCTGCGCCGCAATTTGGGTGGCGACCGGCTGGCCTCGCGCGGCGAGATCGAGAAGCTCGTGCTCTACGCTCATGGCCAGAAGGAAATCGGCATCGAGGACGTCAAGGCGACGTCGGGCGACGTGTCCGGCGCCTCGTTCGACGATGCCGTCGACGCCCTGCTGGAAGGCAAGATCGGCGACTTCGACAGCGCCTTCACCCGCCATTGCCAGTCCGGGGGACATCCCTTCCTGGTGCTGTCCTCGGCAATGCGGCAATTGCAGTCAATCCAGGCCATGCGCGGCCAGATGGATTCAAGCGGACGCAATGCCGGTTCGGTCGTCGCCGCGGCCCGCCCGCCCGTGTTTTTTTCGCGACGGAAACTGGTGGAGAAAGCGCTGGAGCGTTGGAACAGCGACGCGCTCGGCCGGGCCCTTGCCCGCCTGCAGACAGCTGTTCTGCAGACCCGCCGGCGCCCCGATCTTGCCGTCGCGCTGGCACGCCAGGCGCTGCTCGGCATTGCGATTGAAAGCAGCCGGCTGGCGCAGCGATAGGTTTCACCGGAAATGGGCGGCTCTGTTGGAGGCTGACCGCCGGCGCCGGCACTCATTGCCCTGCCGGGCATTTCTCCCCGTGAACGGGGAGAAAGTAGCCGAACACACCGCCGGCGCCCTTCCTGCAACGCTGGCGATTGGCGAAATCACCGATGACGGCTCCGCTCTCCCCGTCACTATACGGGGTTGAGGAGTGGTCCGCGCAGCGGACGAAAGCCAATTGCCTGGCTTTTCGAATGACGAACGCCGGCAGGCAGGTGAGGGGCGGCACCGGCGTGCCGGCAGATGGGATAGAAGGCAAATTCGATGTGAAGCCAATGACTTATGACTATCCACAGATCGAACGCCTCGAGCCGGTTTCCCGGCGCACTGGCTATCGTTCCTGCTTCAAACGCCGGCAGAGCTCGTCAAGTTGCTCCAGCGTCCGGTAGGAGACGCGAAGCACACCGCCCTTTTCCTTGTGATCGATCGCCACCATCATGCCGATCGTGTCGGACATCAGCTTTTCCAGCGCCAGCGTGTTGGCATCCTTCTGCACCGGCTCTCTCGGCTTTGGCTCGGTCGAGGCGCCGGCCGGCATCTGCGCCAGCGCTTCGGCCTGGCGCACTGACAGACCCTCTTCGACAATCCGCTTGGCAAGGCCCACCGGATCCTCGGCCGTCACCAGCGTGCGGGCATGGCCGGCCGACAGAGCGCCGTCGACCAGCATGTCGCGGATCACATCCGGCAGCTTCAAAAGCCTCAGCGTATTGGCGACGTGGCTGCGGCTCTTGCCGATGACCTGGCCGAGATCGGCCTGTGTGTAACCGTGGTCGTCTATGAGCTGCTGATAGCCCAGGGCCTCTTCAACGGCATTGAGGTCCGTGCGCTGTACGTTTTCAATGATGGCCAGCTCGAGCGCCGTGCGATCGTTCACCTCGCGGATGATGACGGGGATCTCGGTCAGGCCGGCACGCTGCGCCGCACGCCAGCGCCGCTCGCCGGCGATGATTTCGTAGCGACCTGGCTGCGTGGCCGATGGCCGAGCGACGACCGGCTGCACCACGCCGTGCTCGCGAATCGACTGGGCGAGGTCGGTCAGTTCGGCATCACCGAAGTGCCGACGCGGGTTTTTCGGGTTCGGCGTCAGGAATTCGATCGGCACCTTGCCGTCGGCCGACATATGCTGCTTCTCCGGCGTGGCTGGCCGGTCGATCTCGCCGATCAGCGCCGCAAGTCCCCGCCCCAGTCTTTTTCTCGAAAGGTCTTCGCTCATCGTCATTCCAGATCGTTTCGGTGTCGAATCGGCTTCTTGTTCTTACGTCCAAAGCCAGGTTTCAGCCTTTGGGCACCCTGCATCAAGCCGCGCGCAATTTGCGCTCGCGGCGGATCACCTCGGAGGCGAGTTGGAGATAGGCTTGGCTGCCGGAACATTTCAGATCGTAGAGGATCGCCGGTTTGCCATAGGATGGCGCTTCCGAAACGCGCACATTGCGTGGGATTATGGTTTCATAAACCTTGTCGCCCATATGCGCCCGCACATCCTGCACAACCTGGTTGGCAAGATTGTTGCGACCGTCATACATGGTCAGCACGATTCCTTGGATGGTCAGCTCCGGATTGATCGAGCGCCGCACCTGCTCGACCGTCTCCAGCAGCTGGCTAAGGCCTTCGAGCGCGAAGAACTCGCATTGCAGCGGCACCAGCACTGAATCGGCTGCGGCCATCGAGTTGAGCGTCAGGAGATTGAGCGACGGTGGACAGTCGATCAGCACATAGCCGAAATTGGCTGAGCGAGCTGAAGCGGCACGCAATGCATTGCGCAGCCGCAGGACCCTATCCGGCGCCGACGCGATCTCCATTTCGATGCCAAGCAGATCAAGCGTTGACGGCACGATCGACAGGCCCGGTACGGCCGTCGGAACAGCCGCTGCTTCCAGATCCAGCTCGCCGGTGAGCACGTCATAGGACGAGACCGTACGGTCCTTGCGGTCGATGCCGAGGCCGGTGCTGGCGTTGCCTTGCGGATCGAGGTCGACGATCAACACCTTCTCGCCGATTGCCGCCAAAGCGGTAGCCAGATTGATGGCAGTGGTCGTCTTGCCGACACCGCCCTTCTGGTTGGCTACAGTGATGATTCGAGGGCCGTTCTTCATCATGGGTTTATGCCAAAAATTCATTCTTGGGTCGCCACAAGCAGATCAGGGAGGGCAGATCAGACCGGTCTGAGACCGGACAATTCGAGAATGACACCGTGCGGGTCGGTCATACTCGGATGTTCTAGCAGATCGAACGACCAGCGGTGAGCGCTTTCTTCCACCTCGGCGCGGTAATCCCGGCCTTTGTGGAAAAGTCCGCGTGTTCCCGTTGTCAGCCAGGGCGCTGACAGGTCGAGCAAGGTCGAAAGCGAGGCCAGCGCCCGCGCCGTGACGATCTGCGGCGCGGCGACAAGCGCATGGCTGTCGTCGATTCGCCTTGCAACGACGCGTGCGGGCAGATTGAATTGCCCGACGACGGATTGCAGAAACGACGCCTTTTTTCGATTGCTTTCAACGAGATCGATGCTGGCCCCATCCCGTTCGGCAAGCAGGAAGGCCATGACAAGGCCCGGAAATCCGCCGCCGGAACCGAGATCGACCCATCGCGTCGCCTGTGGTTCGATTCGCGCCAACTGGGCGCTATCGAGGATGTGCCGCTCCCAAACCTGGCCGAGCGTCGACGGCGCGACGAGATTTATGCTGCGATTCCACTTTTGGAACATCTCTTCAAACGCCACCAGACGATCGAATGTTTCACGTGAAACCGTGCCTGCCGCCTCTTGCAGGCTCACCAGGGATGCACTGCTCACGCAACAACTCTCCGTGCGGCACCCTCGGTGTTGCGGACATGGGCGACAATGATGGCGAGCGCCGCCGGCGTCATGCCTTCCATGCGCTGCGCGTCCGCGATGGAGCGCGGCCGCCTGACCTGCATCTTTTGCTTCAACTCGTTCGATAGCCCGGGAACATCGGCAAACTCCAGCTCCTCCGGGATCAGACGGTTTTCTTCGTGCCGGATCTGGGCGACATCCGACTTCTGCCGATCGAGATAGACTGAATACTTTGCTTCCGTTTCAAGGCGTTCCGCGGTCCTGGCATCTATCGCACGGAATTCAGGTGCGACACGCACAAGCCAGGCGACATCCACGCCCGGATAGGCCAGCAGTTCGTAGGCAGAACGTCGCACGCCGTCCTTGTTGATCTCAAGCCCGTGTCGCGCAGCCTCGTTGGGCGTCAGGCTGATGCCCACAGTAAGATCGCGCGCCTTGGCGAGATCCTTCATTACGGTATCGAATCGAGCCGCCCGCTCCGGAGAAACGACACCAAGCCTCAAAGCCATCGGCGTCAGCCGCTCGTCGGCATTGTCGGCACGCAAGGATAGCCGGAACTCGGCCCGTGACGTGAACATGCGATAAGGTTCGGCGATGCCGCGGCTGGTCAGATCGTCCACCATCACGCCGATATAGGCTTCGGTACGGCTAAGCACGATCTGGTCCCTCGCGGACGCCCGGCGCGCGGCATTAAGACCCGCGAGCAGCCCTTGCGCCGCGGCTTCCTCATAGCCGGTGGTTCCGTTGATCTGTCCCGCCAGGAACAGACCGGTGACCCGTTTCGTCTCCAGCGTCGGCTGCAACTCGCGCGGGTCGACATGGTCATATTCTATGGCATAGCCGGGCTGCAGCATTGTCGCGCGCTCAAGCCCCGGAATGGTCTTGAGGATGTCAAGCTGGACGTCCTCCGGCAACGAGGTCGAAATACCGTTCGGATAGACCGTGTCATCGTCGAGCCCTTCCGGTTCGAGGAAGATCTGATGCCCTTCCCTGTCGCCGAACTTGACGATCTTGTCTTCGATCGAAGGGCAGTAGCGCGGGCCGACACCTTCGATGGAGCCGGAATACATCGCGGAACGGCCAAGATTGGCCCGAATCAGCTCATGTGTGGCGGCCGTCGTCCGCGTGATGCCACAATGGATCTGTGGATTTTCGATACGGTCGGTCATCAGCGAAAACGGCACTGGGTCTTCATCCGCGGCCTGGCTCTCCAGCGACGACCAATCGATGGTGCGCCCGTCGAGCCGTGGTGGCGTGCCAGTCTTGAGGCGTCCGAGCGCAAAGCCGGCGCGCGTCATCGTCGCGGATAGGCCGATGCTGGCCTGTTCGTTCATTCGGCCAGCGACAATCTTCTTCTCCCCGATGTGGATCAATCCGCGCAGGAAGGTCCCGGTAGTCAGGACCACGGCGCCGCAGCCGAGCCTTTGTCCGTCGGCCAGAAGAACAGCGGTCAGGCGTCCGTCCTTGATTTCGAAATCCAGGACTTCGCCCTCGACGACATCGAGATTGTCCTGTTGCCGAATCATCTCCTGCATAGCCAGGCGATAGAGTTTCCTGTCAGCCTGTGTCCGCGGACCGCGAACCGCCGGTCCCTTCCGACGGTTGAGCAATCGGAACTGGATGCCGGCGGCATCGGCCACACGGCCCATCAGACCATCCATGGCGTCGATTTCCCGAACAAGGTGGCCCTTGCCGAGACCGCCAATGGCCGGATTGCAGGACATGACGCCAATCGTGTCGAAGCGCAGCGTCACCAATGCCGTTCGTGCGCCGGCGCGCGCGGCAGCACTGGCGGCCTCGCTACCAGCATGGCCGCCGCCCACCACAACGACATCGTAGTGATCGCTCATCTCTCATTGTCCCGGATTCGGTTGCCCCGACACATGTCCCCAAGGGCAGGCGCTGTCAAGGAAACTTGGCACACGTTTCACGTGAAACATGTCCCGGCACGCCCCCAGGCCGGGTTTCACGTGAGTCATACGGTCACCATTGTTTCACGTGAGTCACGATACACAAGCGGGCAATTGTTTCACGTGAGTCATTTCCCGATGCAGAATTGGGAAAAGATGACGTCCAGCATGTCCTCGACATCGACGGCCCCAACAATACGGCCGAGCCGGTCGGCCGCCAGACGCAATTCCTCGGCTCGCAACTCTTGCTCGGTGACGTCCTCCCCTGCTGCTCGGGCCAGGAAGGTCCTGGTCTCATTGAGCAGTTCGACATGCCTGAGGCGCGAGGGCAAGATGTCGCCGGATATCCCGATCTGAGTCGCCGCACGATCCGCAATATGCTTGAGCAACTCGGTGAGGCCGCTTCCGTCCCTGGTCGAAATGGCCATTTCATAGCGTTGGCCGAGAGCGCCGGCTTTTGGCTTGACCTCGAGAAGATCGAGTTTCGTGCCCACCCTCAGGACCGGAACCCCGATAGGCAGTTCGCCGACATTGACCGGGTTGAGCATGTCCTCGAGCAAGAGCACCAGGTCCGCTCCATCAGCCCTGTTCCTCGCCTTTTCGATGCCGATGGCCTCGATCTTTCCGGGCGTCTCGCGCAGGCCAGCGGTGTCGACAACCCTTATCCGCATCCCCTCGACGTCCAGCGCGACTTCCAGCAGGTCTCGCGTCGTCCCGGGCTCATCCGTTACAATAGCGGCATCGCGCCTAGCCAGCGCGTTGAAGAGACTCGACTTTCCTGCATTCGGCGCGCCGAGAATGACGACCTCGAACCCCTCCCGGATGATCTCGGCGGCACGAAATCCGGCGACGTGACGGTCAATCTCCTGAACCATTGCATTAACATCGGACCAGACCGCATCCGAAACAGAACCGGGAACGTCGTCCTCGTCGGCAAAGTCGATCTCCGCTTCGATCATGGCCCGCGCATGAATCAGCCGGCGACGCCAGGCAAGATAGAGCGCGCTCTGAACGCCTTCCGCGTTCAGAACCGCGAAGCGACGCTGTGCCTCGGTCTCCGCATTGACAAGATCGGCCAGAGCCTCCGTCTCGACCAGGTCGAGCTTGCCGTTGAGAAAGGCGCGCCGGGTGAATTCCCCGGGCTCGGCATGCCTTACGCCCTCGAAGCCAGTGACGGTTTCCAATATCCTTGCCACCACGGCGCGCCCGCCATGGACATGAAATTCGGCCACGTCCTCACCAGTAAAGCTGCCTGGACCTGGAAAGAGCAGCACCAGGCCGGTATCGATCAGCGTGTTGTCCGGCGCCTTCAGTTTGCGCAATGTCGCAACGCGGTCCTTAACCATGCTTCCAGCAATTGTTTCGACTACGAATCGAGTCTTTGGGCCGGAAATACGGACAACAGCCACACCCGCGGGCAGGCGCCCGCTGGAGAGCGCGACGATCGAATCCCCTGAAATCATTTGCCCGCCTCGCCGAACCGCCCTAGCCTCAATCTTCCGATCATATCCTGCCGGATTGCCTCATTGTGACATTGCCTCCAAAGAACCTGCTTGCCGAAGAAGCCAGCCCCTATTTGCAGCAACACAGCGGCAATCCGGTTCATTGGCGGGCATGGTCGCCGGCGTCGCTTGCCGAAGCCAAGGCACTCAACCGGCCAATCCTGCTATCGATCGGCTATGCCGCCTGCCACTGGTGCCACGTCATGGCACATGAAAGCTTCGAACATGACGGCGTGGCAGCGGTCATGAACCGTCTCTTCGTCAATATCAAGGTGGACCGCGAGGAGCGGCCGGACATCGACCAGATCTACATGGCCGCGCTGTCATCGATGGGTGAACAGGGCGGATGGCCGCTTACCATGTTCCTGAACCCGGAAGGAAAGCCGTTCTGGGGCGGCACCTATTTTCCACGCGAGCCGCGCTATGGCCGCCCGGGCATCATCCAGGTCATGGAAGCCGTCGACAAGGCTTGGCGCGAAAAGAAGGAAAGCCTCGACCAAAGCGCGGATGGACTGACCGCCCATGTCGAGGCCCGGCTCGCGGGCAATCATGCGAAAGCCGTGCTGGAGCGCGATACACTCTCAAATCTTGCCGCCGGCATCGACGGCATGATCGACAGGGATCTCGGCGGCTTGCGTGGCGCGCCCAAATTCCCCAACGCACCTTTCATGCTGACGCTCTGGCTGTCGTGGTTGCGGGACGGAAACGCCTCGCATCGCGATGCTGTTCTCGTCAGCCTGGAACGCATGCTGGCCGGCGGCATCTACGACCACATCGGCGGCGGCCTTAGCCGCTATTCGACCGATGCCGAATGGCTGGTGCCGCATTTCGAAAAGATGCTCTACGACAACGCTCAGCTCATCTGCCTGTGCAACTGGGCCTATGCCGAGACCGGGAATGATTTGTTCCGGATACGAATCGAAGAGACCGTCGACTGGCTGCTGCGGGAGATGCGCGTCGAGGGCGGCGCCTTTGCCTCCAGCCTTGATGCCGACAGCGACGGCGATGAAGGGCTCTTCTACACCTGGGACAGAGCTGAAGTCGAAGCCGCCCTTGGCGATGATTCCGCTTTGTTTTTCAAATACTTCACACTTTCCAAGCCACATAACTGGGAGGGCAATCCCATCCTCCATCAGACGAGCGCCCAGCAAACTGGAAGCATGGCGGATCGAGATCGCCTCATCGCGTTGAAAGCCAGGCTCCTTGCGAGAAGAGAAGAGCGCGTCAGGCCCGGCCGTGACGGCAAGACGCTCACTGACTGGAACGGTCTCATGATCGCGGCGCTTGCCGAGGCTGGACGGTCTCTCGACCGGCAGGATTGGATCGAGGTGGCCGAGACAGCCTTCGCGCACATCGACCGCGCAAGCGAGGGCGGCCGCTTGCCGCACTCGATGCTCGGTGAACGCAAATTGTTTCCCGCCATGTCCACTGACTACGCGGCCATGACCAACGCGGCAGTTTCGCTGTACGAGGCCACCGGCGAATCGAGCTATGTCGATCGGGCCCTTCACTTCGTCGAACAGCTCGACCATTGGCATCCGGACGCGGGGAAGAGCGGCTACTATCTGACCGCTTCGGACAGCACCGACGTGCCGATTCGGATCAGGGGCGATGTCGACGAGGCCATTCCCTCCGCAACCGGCCAGATCATCGAGGCGCTGGTTCGCCTGTCCTCCGCCACCGGCGATCTCGCTCTTCAGGAAAGAGCCTGGACCGTCGCTGAGCATGCGGCCGGCCGTGTCGCGCGCCAGGCCTATGGCCAGGCAGGCATCGTCAACGCCTGCGCATTGGCGATCGAGCCTATGAAACTGGTGCTGGTCGACAACCCAGGTGAACCGGGACTTGTTCCGGTTGCGAATCGGAATCCCGACCCGCGTCGTGTCGATATTGTCGTGCCTATCGGATCGGAGGCGAATCGACCCATACTGCCGGGCGGCGTATTGCCGCCGACCGACAAGGCCGGCGCCTGGCTTTGTACCGGACAGGTCTGCCTGCCAGTCGTCACCGAGCCCGAAGACCTCAAACGTCTGCTGCATCGCCAGCAGACCAGTACTTTGCCGTAGCGGAACGCAACGGAACCGATTCAAATCACAACCCTGCACAAGAAAAAGCCCCGGCCCGATTTTCTCGGACCAGGGCTTTTTCAACTCTCCAGGATTGCCGGACCAGCCAATGACACCGTCAGGCTGCCATCAATCCGATCACGTATTCATCGAATCGAAGAAGTCGGCGTTGGTTTTGGTCTGCTTGAGCTTGTCGATGAGGAACTCGATCGCATCGGTCGTTCCCATCGGCGCCAGGATACGGCGCAGCACGAAGATCTTCTGCAGGTCCGAGCGCGGAACCAGCAGGTCTTCCTTGCGGGTGCCGGACTTGAGGATGTCCATGGCCGGGTAGATGCGTTTGTCGGCAACCTTGCGGTCGAGCACGATTTCCGAGTTGCCGGTTCCCTTGAACTCTTCGAAGATCACTTCGTCCATGCGGCTACCGGTGTCGATCAGCGCCGTGGCGATGATGGTCAGCGATCCGCCTTCCTCGATGTTACGGGCAGCGCCGAAGAAGCGTTTCGGCCGCTGCAGCGCGTTGGCGTCGACACCGCCGGTCAGCACCTTGCCGGATGACGGCACGACGGTGTTGTAGGCGCGGCCGAGGCGGGTGATCGAATCGAGCAGGATGACCACGTCGCGACCATGTTCGACCAGGCGCTTGGCCTTCTCGATGACCATTTCAGCGACCTGCACGTGGCGCACCGCCGGCTCGTCGAAGGTCGAGGAAACCACCTCGCCCTTCACCGAACGCTGCATGTCGGTCACTTCTTCCGGACGCTCGTCGATCAGCAGAACGATCAGATAGCATTCCGGATGATTGGTGGTGATGGAGTGCGCGATGTTCTGCAGCAGCACCGTCTTGCCGGTGCGCGGCTGCGCCACGATCAGGGCGCGCTGGCCCTTGCCGAGCGGCGCCACCAGGTCGATGACGCGCGCGGAGATGTCCTTGGAGGTCGGGACCTCCATTTCCATCTTCAACCGCGAGGTCGGATAAAGCGGCGTCAGATTGTCGAAATGGATCTTGTGACGGATCTTTTCGGGGTCGTCGAAATTGATCGTGTTGACCTTGAGCAGCGCGAAATAGCGCTCGCCCTCTTTCGGGCTGCGGATCGGCCCTTCGACCGTATCGCCGGTCTTCAGCGAAAAGCGCCGGATCTGCGACGGCGAAATGTAGATATCGTCGGGACCCGGCAGATAGTTGGCATTGGCCGAACGCAAGAAGCCGAAACCGTCCTGCAGCACTTCGACCACGCCGTCGCCGATGATCTCGACATCCTGTGCGGCCAGCTTCTTCAGGATCGCGAACATCAGTTCCTGCTTGCGCATGACGCTGGCGTTCTCGACCTCGAGCGATTCGGCATAAGCGATCAGCTCAGGCGGCTTCTTGTTCTTGAACTCTGCGAGTTTCATTTCCTGCATAGACGGACCTTGAGTAGATGGAGTCTGGGTAAGCTTTGGGAAAAAATAGGCGGGATGCGATGAATGCCTGGCGCGGCCGAAAGCAATGAAGGGCGGCGCATGACGGGAAGGAAGGCCCGTCTTTTATCGTCGGTCCGTTGAAAGAGCAAGCTGCCTTTTGCGGCCGGACGACGTCAGAATGGCTTGACGATCACCAGGATGACAATCGCTATCATCAGCAATGTGGGGATCTCGTTGATAATCCGCCAGTGCCGCGCCGGCTTTTCGTTGCGGTCCTCGGCGAATTTGCGCACAGCGCCGGCCAGATAGCCATGCACGGCGGACAAAAGAAGCACCGCGCCGATCTTGGCGTGCAGCCAACCGCCGTGAAAACCAAACCCCTTCCAGGCCAGCCACAACCCGAACACCCAGGTGACGATCATCGCCGGATTGATGATGCCGCGCAGCAGGCGGCGTTCCATCACCTTGAACGTCTCGGACTGCACGGAGCCCTTCTCGGCATCGGCGTGATAGACCAGCAACCGCGGCAGATAGAGCATGCCTGCCATCCATGAGATGACGGCCAGGACATGGATCGCCTTCGCCCACGGATAGAAACTATCGGGAGCCAGGAAAAAAAGCAGCGCGGTCAGGACGACCAGGGCGACAATCCCGATGCTCATGCGCATCATCGCCTGGCCCGTGCTGTTCGTATTGCTTGTTCCAGCCATCAGCGTGTCGCGCTCCTCACCAACTTCACCATTGCCTCGACATGCGCGATCGGCGTTTCAGGCGTGATGCCGTGGCCAAGATTGAAGATCAGCGGCCCGTTCCCAAGCGACTTCAGGATCGCTTCGATCCCATCGGACAGGGCCTTGCCTCCTGCCACGAGGCGCAAGGGATCGAGATTGCCCTGGACGGCACCCGAGCGCTGCAAATCCTTCGCCGCCATCAGGGGCACCGTCCAATCGATCCCCAGCCCCGTTACGCCGGTCTTCTCGCGATAGGTTTGATACCGGGCACCCGCGCCCTTGGGAAAACCGATGATCGGAACATCAGGATAAACGGCTCGAACCTGCCTGACGATTTCCGCCACCGGCTCAACGCAAAACAGTTCGAAAGACGCATCGTCGAGCACGCCCGACCATGAATCGAAAATCTGCACCACATCCGCGCCGGCCTCGATCTGACGGATCAGATAGGCGGCGGAATGATCGGCGAGTACCTTGAGCAACTGGATGAAGGCTGCCGGCTCGCGATAGGCGAAAAGTCGCGCCGGCGCCTGGTCCGGCGTTCCATGGCCAGCGATCATGTAGGTCGCCACGGTCCACGGCGCGCCACAGAAACCGATCAGTGTGGTTTCTCCGGGCAGTTTTGCCCGCAATCGCCGCACGGTTTCATAGACCGGTTCGAGATTCACGTGAAACGTTTTGCCATCCAGAGCCGCGATTTCAGCCGGCGTGATCGGCGTCAGCAGCGGCCCGCGTCCCTCTTCGAAACGGACATCGCGGCCAAGCGCATGTGGAACGACAAGGATGTCGGAAAACAGGATCGACGCATCGAAGCCGAAGCGCTCGATCGGCTGCAGCGTCACTTCCACGGCCAGGTCGGGGTTGTAGCAAAGATCGAGGAACGAACCGGCCTGTCTGCGCGTCTCGCGATACTCAGGCAGGTAGCGCCCGGCCTGGCGCATCATCCAAAGAGGTGGTGGGAACACCGCTTCGCCTTTCAGGACGTCCAGCATGATCCGGTTTTCGGGCATCGAGCGCTCGCTTCTCCCTGCGTCCCTATAATCAAATATCTTATTTTAAAGAATCTTCTGATTCTAAGAGTCTGTTGGTTGTGGTGGTTGTCACCTGTCCCGCTTCGGCTCGAAAAAGGCCAGCCTCCATATTGTCGCGTATTTCCTTCTCCCACCTGGATGGATCTGGGGAAAGTCCGGTAATCCTGAACGGAGTCAATGTCTTATCAGCAGCACTGGAGAAATGGTTCTGTGGACAAGGCCAGGCCTTTTGCGCCCGTCCCCAGACTTGTCCCCAGCCGCTCGACGAAGCCGACAGAGCAACGAATTGTGGACAAACTGCCATCTGATACAGTCGCCTCCGACCGGCCTGCCCTTTCGCCTCCCTTTATCCACATCCGCCCACAGCCCCAGGTGAACCCTGTGAACAAACCCCAGAGCTTCTTTCATCTGCATCTGATTTCCGATGCGACAGGCGAAACGCTGCTTGCCGCAGGCCGCGCGGCCTCTGCGCAGTACAAGGACGCGCGCGCCATCGAGCACATTTATCCGCTCATCCGCACCGAAAAGCAGGTGGCGAAAGTCTTCGAGGATATAGAGGAGGAGCCGGGCATCATTCTCTATACCGTGGTCGACCAGAAGCTTGCGCGCGGCATCGACGAGCGCTGCGCGACCATGGGCCTGCCCTGCGTTTCCGTGCTGGAGCCGGTGCTCACCGTGTTCCAATCCTATCTGGGCACGCCGGCCGGTCGCCGCGTCGGCGCCCAGCATGTTCTCGATGCCGAATATTTCCGCCGCATCGATGCGCTCAATTTCACCATGGAGCATGATGACGGCCAGCTGCCGGCCAATATGGACGATGCCGATATCGTGCTTATCGGCATTTCGCGCACGTCGAAGACGCCGACCAGCATCTATCTCGCCAATCGCGGCATCAAGACCGCCAACATCCCGATCGTGCTCGGCGTGCCCGTCCCTGAAAGCCTGGTCAACGCAAAGGTGCCTTTGATTGTCGGGCTGATCGCCACGGCGGAGCGTATCTCGCATGTCCGCCAGAACCGTATCCTGGGCAACAGCAGTTCCTACGAAGCGACCGACTATGTCGATCGCGCCGCCATCACCGAGGAACTCGCCTATGCCCGCCAGATCTGCACGCGGCATGGCTGGCCGATGATCGATGTCAGCCGGCGCTCGATCGAGGAGACGGCGGCGGCCATCGTTGCCCTGCGGGGGAAGAACAGATAAATGAACGAAGAGTGCTTTTTCCGAGTCTTCCTAGCGAAAATTGGGCGCCGCCCCTCACCTGCCTGCCGGCATCCTCTCCTCGTATAGTGACGGGGAGAGGGGCGCTGTCATCGGAGGTTTCGCCAATCGTGACCGTGGTCGGAAGGAGCTCCTGTGCCGAAGCTGCCCCTTTCTCCCCGTCTCTATACGGGGAGAAATGTCCGGCAGGACAATGAGGGGCAGCGCCAACGTTGCAGATTGAAGCTCATATCCCAACCGCGCCTGTACCCGCGCCCGAGTGCAAAATGACCGAGAAAATCATCCTCGCCTCCAGCAGTCCGTTCCGCAAGGCGATGCTGGTCAATGCCGGGGTCGACGTCGAGGCGGTTCCTGCTGAAGTCGACGAGCGCGCCCTCGAAGCGCCCCTGCAGGGCAGTGGCGCCTCCCCCGAGGACGTTGCCCTGGTGCTGGCCGAGGCCAAGGCCACGGAAGTCAGCGAACGCCGGCATGGTGCGCTGGTGCTCGGCTGCGACCAGACGCTGTCGCTCGGCGACGAAGTCTTTCACAAGCCGGCCGACATGGAAGCCGCGCGCCGCCATCTCCTGGTGCTGTCGGGCAAGACCCATCAGCTCAACAGCGCCGCGGTGCTGGTCCGTGACGGTGAGGTGCTGTGGCGTTACGTCGGTATCGCCTCGATGACCATGCGCAAGCTAGATCCCGGCTTCATCGGTCGCCATCTCGCTCGTGTCGGTGTCAAGGCGCTGTCCAGCGTCGGCGCCTACCAGATCGAGGGCGAAGGCATCCAGCTTTTTGAAAAGATCGAAGGTGATCATTTCACCATTGTCGGCTTGCCGCTTTTGCCGCTGCTGGCCGAACTGCGCACGGTTGGTGCGATCGATGGCTGAGGCGACTAAGAAGGCCTTCGTCACCGGTCACCCGATCAAGCATTCGCGCTCGCCGAAGATCCATGGCCACTGGCTGGCCAGGCACGGCATCGACGGCAGCTACCAGGCCATCGATGTCGAGCCGCAGGACTTCGCTGAGTTCCTTGCGACGCTTCAGGCAAATGGCTATCGCGGCGGCAATGTCACGATCCCGCACAAGGAAGCGGCCTTCGCGCTGGTCGACCGCCGCGACCAGGCCGCGGAAGAGATCGGCGCCGTCAACACGCTGTGGTTCGAGGACGGCAAGCTCTGGGGCGGCAATACCGACGCCCATGGTTTTGCCGCCAATCTGGATGAATATACACCGGGCTGGGCAAAGAACGGCCCGGCCGTTGTGCTGGGCGCCGGCGGCGCGTCACGCGCCGTCATCCATGCCCTGAAGCTGCGTGGCGTCGGAGACATCCGCATCGTCAACCGCACGCTGGCACGGGCGGAGGAACTGCGGCATCGCTTCGGCGCCGGCGTCTCGGCCCATGCCATGGCCGCAACCGACGAACTGCTTGGCGATGCCGGCCTGTTGATCAATACCACCGCACTCGGCATGCATGGCAATGAAGAGCTGTCGGCCGATCCGGCCCGCCTGCCGGACCATGCCATTGTCGCCGATATCGTCTACGTGCCGCTCGAAACGCCGCTTCTCGGCGCTGCCCGCGCGCGGGGTCTGCGCACTGTCGATGGCCTCGGCATGTTGCTGCATCAGGCCGTGCCCGGTTTCGAGCGCTGGTTCGGCATCAGGCCAACGGTCACGGCAGAGCTGCGTTCCCTCATTGTCGCCGACCTGGTGCCGAAAGCATGATCATTCTCGGCCTCACCGGCTCGATCGGCATGGGCAAGTCGACGACGGCGAAGATGTTCGCCGAGGCCGGCGTGCCCGTTCACGATTCCGACGAGACGGTGCATCGCCTCTATGCCGGCAAGGCGGTGCCGCTGGTAGAGGCCGCCTTCCCAGGGACCACTGCCTCCGGTTCGGTCGATCGAAACTTGCTGGCTGGGCGCGTACTGGGCGATGCCGCCGCGCTGAAAAAGCTGGAATCGATCATCCATCCGCTCGTACGCGCGGAGGCCGATGCCTTCCTGAACCGCACTGCGGCCGCCGGTGCGCCGATCGCCGTCCTGGATATCCCGCTGTTGTTCGAAACCGGTGGACGCGATCGCGTCGACAAGGTGGTGGTCGTCACCGCGCCGGCCGAAATCCAGCGCGAGCGTGTGCTGGCGCGCCCGGGCATGACGGAAGAGAAGCTGGCGTCGATCCTGGCCAAGCAGGTTCCCGACGCCGACAAGCGCAAACTTGCGGATTTCGTCATCGACACCGGCAACGGTTTGGACGCTGCCCGTGCGGCCGTGAAGGCGATCATCACCGAGCTGAGCGGGGATAAGGCCGGCAGCGACCGCAGCTGACCTTGCTGTGAGCGCCCCGCATCGCCATCATTAGCCAGACCAAGCTCCAGCAGACTGATTCGATGCGCGAGATCATCTTCGATACCGAAACCACTGGCCTCGACTCCCGCGAGGACCGGATCATCGAACTGGGTGGCGTCGAGCTGGTCAACCGCTTCCCGACTGGAAAGACCTTCCACCACTACATCAACCCGCAGGGTCGCGCGATTCATGCCGAAGCGCAGGCCGTGCACGGCATTAGCGCCGCGGATCTGCAGGGCAAGCCGACATTTGCCGAGATTGCCGAGGAATGGCTGGCCTTCACCGAAGGCGCCAAGCTGATCGCGCACAATGCCACCTTCGACATCGGCTTCCTCAACGTAGAATTCGGCAGGCTGGGTCACCCGGCCATCGACAATGGTCTCGTCGTCGACACGCTGGCGCTGGCGCGCCGCAAGCATCCGATGGGCCCCAATTCGCTCGACGCGCTCTGCCGGCGCTATGGCATCGACAACACAAGGCGCACCAAGCACGGCGCCCTGCTCGATTCCGAATTGCTGGCCGAGGTCTATATCGAGCTGATCGGCGGCAAGCAGGC
Source organism: Mesorhizobium carmichaelinearum (assembly GCA_943370265.1). Taxonomy (GTDB): domain Bacteria; phylum Pseudomonadota; class Alphaproteobacteria; order Rhizobiales; family Rhizobiaceae; genus Mesorhizobium; species Mesorhizobium carmichaelinearum_A. The sequence continues at coordinate 125,279 of CALRQH020000004.1, read as the reverse complement.
GGCGCTTGTCCTCGACAGCGCAACGGCGCCGGCCCGGGGCAGCGAAAACGTACGCCAGATTGAGATTATCATTGGCGAGCGCCCGGCGCCCTTGCCGTCCCGCCTGACCGACGCCGACCGCGCCGCGCACGCCGGCCTGGTCGCGACGCTGGGCGAAAAGGCGCTGTGGTCGCGCATACTCGGCAACTGAGGCCGATCCCAACAAAAAACCCGGCGCGAGGCCGGGTTTTTCAATTGAACATGTCGCAGCTGCTTAGCTGACCTGGACCTTGCTCGCGGCAGCCTGGTCCTCGGCCAGCTTCTGCTGGAACATCTGCGCGAAATCGATGGGGTCGAGCATCAGCGGCGGGAAGCCGCCATTTCGCGTTGCCTCCGCGATGATCTGCCGGGCGAACGGGAACAGGAGCCGCGGGCATTCGATGAACAGGATCGGCAGCATGTGTTCCTGCGGGAAACCGCTGATGTTGAAAACGCCGCCATAGACCAGCTCGACGTTGAACAGCACTTCCTGGTCGAAGGACGCCTTGGCGTTCAAGGTCAGGTTGACGTCGAACTGCTTGTCGGACAGCGGATTGGCATTGACGTTGACATTGATGGCGATGCCGGGAGCCTTGTCGCGGCCACGCAGGGAATTCGGCGCGCCGGGGCTTTCGAAGGACAGGTCCTTCACGTACTGGGCGAGCACGTTGAGCGAGGGCTGCTGCGCCGCGTTGCCGTTACCGTTGGCCGCGCCGGTGGGCGCATTCTCATTGCTGGCCATAAGCCGTTGTCCTTTTGCCTGGGCAGCCGTGCTGACCGGATTGAAATCGGGCGTTCGCTACCATGGTCGGCATGACAAGACAAGGTTTGCCGCCTTCAGGCTCCGGGCATTCGCTTCGGACGCAGGCCGCTTCGACTTTGCCGGAAAGGGGTACGGTACCGGCTCTTGAGACCTGATCAGAACGCCGCACCGCGACCTAGTCGTCCTTGAGGCGGCGCCAGGGGGAGTTGTGGTCGGGTCCGCGCTTGAAGTCTTCCTCTCGCGAATAATCGCCATCGTCGAGGTCGATGACCTTTTCGCGTCGCCGGCCACGAAAGCCGCCGGTGCTGAAATTGGTCGCCAGAACAATGCGGCCCTTGAACAGGCGCCAGGCAAGATCGCGCACCGGCGGCAGGAACAGGAGCAGGCCGAAGATGTCGGTGATGAAGCCGGGAATGATCAAAAGGACCGCCGCCAGCACGATCATGACGCCATGTGCCAGCTGCCGGCTCGGATCATGCCCGGCATCCATCTCGGCCCGGACCCGTTTCATGACGCCAAAACCCTGGTGCCTCAGCAGCAAGGCACCAGCGACGCTCGATGCCATCACCAGTCCGACCGTCGCCAGGGCGCCGATCTGCCGGCCGACAACGACGAAGCCGGCGATTTCCAGGAGCGGCAGCACGAGGAAGAACAAAGGGAGGAACGAAATGCGCAAGTGGTGACCGATCGTTTTCGATGTTTTGCTGCCCGCGGGCAATCGCCGCTGGCCCTGAGCCCGTTAGATAGGTATGCCTGCCTTTGATTTGAATGATTGCGCCTAGCGTTCTATATGGTTTGAATGTTGAACGCTATGCGACCGCGGCCATTGGTTGGGCGAGCGGTCCGGCCAGGACAGGGATTGATTGGCGGAAGATATGGGATTCTTCGACTTCGGCACCATTTTCTTTCTGATTGCGGCAGTGGTGATCTTTTTCCAGCTGCGCAATGTGCTGGGTCGTCGTACCGGCAATGAGCGCCCGCCCTTCGATCCCTATACGGCAGCCCGCAACGCTGCTGACAAGGATGCCGCCCAGAAGCCCGAGAACGTCGTTTCACTCCCGCGCAAACGACTGCCGGGAGAGCCGGCAAGCGACGTCTATGCCGCGATCGACGCTTTCGCCAAGCCCGACACCGACCTCAACAAGGGTCTGCGCGCGATCAAGGACAACGATCCGACCTTCGACCCAAAGACCTTCGTGGATGGCGCCAAGATGGCCTATGAGATGATCGTGATGGCTTATGCCGACGGCGATCGCAAGACGCTGAAGAACCTGTTGTCGCGCGAGGTCTATGATGGTTTCGTCGCGGCGATTGGCGAGCGCGAGGCCAAGTCGGAAAAGATCCAGTCCTCCTTTGTCGGCATCAACAAGGCGGACATCGTGTCGGCCGAGATGAAGGGCGGCGAGGCCCATGTCACGCTGCGCATCATCAGCGAGCTGATTTCGGCGACGCGCGACAAGGCAGGCGCGGTCATCGACGGCGACCCGGAAACCGTGGCAGAGGTCAAGGACGTGTGGACTTTCGCCCGCGACACACGCTCGCGCGATCCGAACTGGAAGCTCGTCGCCACCGAGGAAGAAGACTGAACCTGCCACGTCGGCGAGGCTTCCGTGTCGTTGTCGACCCTCTTTACCGAAAGATCGTTCGCCGAGCTGCCCGGCTGGGATGATGACGATCATCTCGCCGCCTTCGCCGCCTTTCGTCGCTCGGCATTCCACATCCTGGCAAAGCCCTACCGCTCCGGTGCGCTCGGCGTTGATTTCAACGCCTTCTCCCCGGCTTACGAAGAAGCCCGTACCATTTCGCCGGCGAATCGATTGGAGGCGCGCGCCTTCTTCGAGCGCTATTTCGTTCCGGCGACAATAGGCGCTGAATGCGGCGGGCCCGGTCTCGTCACGGGCTTCTACGAGCCGGAGGTCGAGGCATCCGCCGTGCGAACCGAGCGTTTTTCGGTGCCGTTGCTGGCTCGCCCCGCCGATCTCGTCGATATCGATGACGTCAACCGGCCTGCGGGCCTGGATGCTTATCTGGCCTTCGGCCGCGAAACGCCCGGAGGGCCGGTCGAGTATTTCGATCGCGGCGAAATCGAGCGCGGTGCGCTGGCCGGCAAGGGCCTGGAAATCGCCTGGCTTGCCGACAAGGTCGATGCCTTCTTCATCCATGTCCAGGGCGCGGCGCGGTTGAAGATGACCGATGGCAGGCTTTGCCGCGTCACCTACGCCGCCAAATCCGGCCAGCGCTTCACCGGACCGGGCAAGATACTCAGCGAAATCGGCGAGATTCCGCTGGAAAAGGTAACGATGCAGTCGATCCGCGCATGGTTCAAGGTGCATCCGGGTCGCGTCGACGAGATTCTCTGGCGCAACCGCTCCTACATTTTTTTCCGCGAGGCCGCCGTCGAGGACGTTGCGCTTGGCCCGATCGCCGCCGCCAAGGTGCCGCTGACACCGGGCCGCTCCGTCGCCGTCGACCGGCTCCTGCATACGTTCGGAACGCCATTCTATATCGATGCGCCGTCGCTGCTCGCTTTCGACGGAAAGCCGTTCCGGCGCCTGATGATCGCGCAGGACACCGGCTCCGCCATCACCGGTCCCGCCCGGGGCGACCTGTTCGCCGGTTCCGGCGACGCGGCCGGAGAGATCGCCGGCGTCGTCCGCAACGCCGCCGATTTCCACGCATTGATACCGCGGTCTCTCGTTTCGGGGACCAATCGATGACGCGGTCCACCGACAAACTGAACGAAGACGACCGGGTGCTGTGGAACCTGGTGGCGCGTACGGCGAAGCCCCTCAAGGGCCGTGCTGTCGTCGACATTCCCATTGCCGTCGAGACCAAGCCGGTGCCGCCACAACAGGTCCCCGCCGTCGGCAATCCGGGCGCGGTCGCCAGACCGAAGACCCAGCATGTCTCCCATGCGCTCGATGAACCGACACTGGATAAACTTTCCAAGGGTCGGCTGCCGATCGAGGGCCGCGTCGACCTGCACGGCCTGACCCAGGAGGCCGCCTATTCGCTGCTGTTCTCGTTCCTGCATCGTGCCCATGCCGGCGGCGTCCGCTATGTTCTGGTCATCACCGGCAAAGGTTCCTCGTCGGGCGGAGATGGCGTCCTGCGCCGATCGGTGCCGGCATGGCTGTCGACTCCTGCATTCCGGCCACTCGTCTCGAGCCACGATCATGCCGCCCGCAATCATGGCGGCTCGGGCGCGCTCTACGTCCGATTGCGGCGCGTCCGCTCGTGAGGGCGATGTCATGACGCCGTTCGGTGAAAAACTGCGCAGTTTGAGAAACGAACGTGGTGTCAGCCAGAAGGCCATGGCGGCGGCCATCGGCGTCAGCGCCGCCTATCTGTCGGCGTTGGAACATGGCCGACGGGGCGCGCCAACCTGGACACTGATCCAGAAGATCATCGGCTATTTCAACGTCATATGGGACGAGGCGGAAGAACTTGCGCGGCTGGCCGAGGCCTCGCATCCGCGCGTAAAACTCGACACATCGGGCCTTAGCCCCGCGGCTACGGAACTTGCCAACCTTCTGGCCGAGAATATTGAAAAGCTGGGTGAAGAAGACCTTCACCGCATAACCGCGTCCATCCGCGCGGCGCTGGGCCGGTGATAACCCACGCCCGTAAACTACTGCACCGCGCCGACCAGCACCTGTTGTCCGCCGCGGATCGAAACCCAGCGGCCGGTATTGTCGATTGCCTGTCGCTTGAGGAAGCGGTAGCCGGTCTGGTTCCAGGCCTCGACCTTGTCGTTCAGATTGTCGAGCACATAGTCGCCCTTGTCGGTGCGCACCGTCAGCACGGCGTGGCCCTCGCCGTCGGGCTTGCGCACCACGGTGATCAGCAGATTGGCAAGCGACACGCCCATGCGGCCGAGTTCGCGGCGCTTTTCCAGCACATAGTCCTCGCAGTCGCCGACGCCATTGTCCGGATAGGCCCACACCTCGTCCTTGCCATAGATTTCGAGGTCGCTCATCGGCTTGACGGCGGCGTTGACCTTGGCGGTGACGCCTGTCAGCTTGCGCAAAAGCGCGCTGTTCATGGTCGCCGGCGCCAGACTGGCCGGACGTATCGAGCATTCTCCGGGGTGGGCCTTGCAGAAATCGTAGTGGCCGATCGGCTGGGATGTGGGCCCGCCCGTTGCCATTGACCCCTCAGCGAAGGCCGGCGCGGCCCAGCATCCCGAGAGCGCCATCCCGGCCGCCGCGTACATCAGCAGCTTTCGCGCCATGGAAACCATCGTCCCCGCTCGCCCCTGTTTGTTAACGAAACGTTAAGGGCGATTCACAGTCCGTGTCAATTAAGACGTCGACTGGATTGGCGGCATGGTTACTTGGCCGGGGACAACAGAGTCCGTGGTGGGACAGCTCCATTCACGGAGCTGCAATCAAACGTCCCAAGTCAAGTCGAAGAAGGGCTTCGCCTATCGCTTGGCGGTGCGCACCAGTTTCGGCTTTACGGCAACGCGGTTCTGGCGGCCATAGCTGGTGATGAAATCGACAATGCGCGGCACGATTTCGGAGCGGAAGCGCGAACCGTTGAAGACACCATAGTGGCCGACGGCCGGCTGCATGTAATGGGCCCTCCTGTCGGCGGGGATGTTGACGCAGAGATCCTGCGCTGCCCTCGTCTGGCCAAGGCCCGAAATGTCGTCATTCTCGCCTTCGACGGTGAACAGGGCGACGTTGCGGATCGCCGAAGGATCGATCTTCGTGCCGCGATGCGTCATCTCGCCCTTCGGCAAGGCCTGGCGGACGAACACGGTGTCGACGGTCTGCAGGTAGAACTCCGCCGTCAAATCCATCACCGCCAGATATTCGTCATAGAAGTCGCGGTGCTTTTCGGCATTGTCGCCATCATGCTTCACAAGGTGCATGAAGAAGTCCTTGTGGGCGATGATATGGCGATCGAGGTTCATGCTCATGAAGCCCGAAAGCTGCAGGAAGCCGGGATAGACCTCGCGGCCGAAGCCGAGCTCCGGCCATGGCGCACGCATGATAACATTGTCGCGGAACCAGTCGATGCCCTTTTCCTGCGCCAGCAGGTTGACGGCCGTCGGGTTGCGGCGCGTGTCGATCGGTCCGCCCATCAATGTCATGGTCGAAGGCACGAATGGATCGCCCTTCGCCTCCATCAGCGCCACCGCCGCCAGCACCGGGACCGAGGGCTGGCACACAGCCATGACATGCGTATCGGGACCCAGCGCATGCAGCATGTCGATGACATAGTCGATGTAGTCGTCGAGATCGAAACTGCCGTCCGCAAGCGGCACCATGCGCGCATCGACCCAGTCGGTGATGTGCACGTCGGCATAGGGCAACATCGCTTCCACCGTGCCGCGCAACAGCGTCGCATAGTGGCCCGACATTGGCGCTACGATCAGCAGCTTCGGATCCGGTTTGCGGGTGGCGGGAACGTCTCGCTCGAAACGGACCAGATTGCAGAAAGGCCGCGACCAGACCGTCTTTTCGGTGATCTCGACGTTCTTCCAGTCGACCACCGTCTTGGTAAGGCCGAACTTCGGCTTGCCGTAGCGGCGCGTGGTGCGCTCGAACAGTTCAGCCGTTGCCGCGACCGAGCGGCCCCAGGCCGTGTGCGAAAACGGATTGAGCGGATTGGTGTAGAGCATCCGCACCGCGTCGGCATAGAGCCGTGCCGGCTGCAAGGCCGCATGGTTCATTTCGTAGAGCTGGTAAAACATCGAGAACCCCGCTGCTGCCTACGACCGAAGGTACGACGGGCAGCGTCGAGCCTTGAATGTCTCGCGGCGAAGTTAACAACTAATTGCTGCGACGCAATACGTTACGTCGGGTATTAACTGCTCGTTCTTTGGTCCAAGGCGTTGAGAATCCGCTTTGAACGGGGGCAGCCGGCTCATTGTGCAACTGCGAAGTGTCCGGCCGGGGCCGGACACTCAAACCATCAGACGCGCGCCATGCAGATGGCCGTCTGGCCCGAACTGATGAAACCCAGCTGATTGGCGGCACCCTTCGACAGGTCGAGGACACGGCCCTTGATGAACGGACCGCGATCGTTGATGCGCACCACGACGCTGCGGCCATTGCTCTTGTTGGTTACCTTCAGCTTGGTGCCGAAGGGCAAGGTGCGGTGGGCGGCCGTCAGTGCCGAGGGGTTCATGCGCTCGCCGGATGCGGTCCTGGAGTGCAGTGAATACCAGGAGGCGCGACCGCACTGGGCGGCGCCGGCTGAGGCGGATGCACCGCCGACCAACAGGCCAGCAGCTATCGTCACCGCGACAAGCGCGGTCTGGTTTGTTTTCTTCATATTTTAGGGAGGGCTCCGTTTTTGACAGGCCCAATCCGTTAGGTGGCGAATAAGGCACGAAATGCGGCAGGCATCTGGCGGTTCCGTGGCGAGGGCACACGTTTGGAGTCGCTGGGAAACAGTTTGTCAGGGATTTTCCCTGAGAAAGTTACGAATCCTTGATGAATTTCACCCCGACATTCGGGATGTCTTCCGCCGGATCAGACGTTAATGTGCAAGTAGAGCGAAACGCGAACTGGCGGCTTCCTTTAGCTCTTTCATCACGGCTCGCGAGCAGCTCACGATCGACTTGAGAAGGAGATTTCGGCAATGAGATTGATCAGAAATCTGCTGGCCTTGATTGTACTTGCCATCGGTGCGCTCTGGTCGCTGCAGGGTATTGGCCTGGTCGGGGGAAGCTTCATGACCGGCCAGTCGCAATGGCTCTACATCGGCATCGTCACCACGCTGGTCGGTGTGGCAGGGCTGGTGTGGGCGAACCGCTCGCGGGTCTGAGCAGGTAAGAGCGTTGGGCGAGTTTCGTCAGTCCTGGCCGAACAGCCGGTCCAGGATCTTGCCTTCCAGACGGGCGAGCTCGACGGAACCGCGCCGCGCGGCCGCGCGACTGGCACCTCCAGATCTACAGCGATCCTGCCGTCGCTGATCACCACGACCCGGTCGGCCAGCGCGACAGCCTCGGCGACGTCATTCGTGACCAGAACCGCCGTGAATTTCTGCGTGATCCAGATGCGTTCGAGAAGCTGCTGCATCTCGATGCGGATCAGGGCGGCGAGCGCGCCCAGCGGTTCGTCGACCTGCCCAAGAACCGGGATGGCCCGACTGCGCGCTGGCGCGGCCACCCCTTCGACCCGACCTACTGGAGGCATGGCATCGATCACCGTCTCACCAAGCCCAACGGCCCCGAACGAATGAACCGAACGCTAAAGGAGGCGACCGTCCGGCGATTTCATTGCCAGACCCACCGTCAGCTCGAAAACCACCTCGCTGCCTTCCTTGACGGATACAACTTCGCAAGGCGACTCAAGACGCTTCACGATCTAACGCCCTATGAAGCCATCTGTACGGCATGGGCCAAACAGCCAGATCGCTTCAGGCTCGATCCGGTCCACTTGACCTCGGGACTGAACACCTGGTCATGGAGATGCGATGCCTTGCAGCATCGCCGCCCAGACGTCCGCCATAGATGCCGTCCGCAATTTCCTACTCCGATGGCCGATCTGGCAAATTCCTGCCATTTTCCGCAGAGCAATTGAAAACGCTTTCCACGTGTTCGAAGGTAAGTATAGTATTCTTATCGACATTAGAGAGTTGGAGAGGACGATGAGCAACAGCACGCGCCTGCGATCGCCGTGGCACGCATCGTGCCTTCGAGCTTGCCCGTGCTCATGCAAGCGACGGATGCCTTCAGGGCCCGGCTGCCACGCCGTTTGACGCTCCGCCGCATTTCTGTGTCCTGGATGGCACAAAGTCCGGCTAAAATGGCTACGGCGGCTTGAAAACGAAGAAAAATCAATGTTTCCTGGCTTGTAGATAATGTCGCTAGAATTTATCTATGAAGGTGGGCTGCTCCTGGTGGCGATCCACCGGAGCGCCCAGGATTTTGATGCAGATGGCCTGGCGCCGTCGCATGACAGAGAAATTTTGATTTCATGCTCACAAAAAAGGGCAAGTACGGCCTCAAGGCGCTCGTCCATCTCGCGCAGTTGCCCGCCGGAGAGCTTGCTTTCGTCAACGATATCGCCACCGGCAACAACATCCCGAAGAAGTTTCTCGATGCCATCCTGGGCGAGTTGCGCAATGCTGGCTTCGTCCAGAGCCGCAAGGGCAAGGATGGCGGCTACCGCCTCGCGCGCCTTGCCGACGAGATCAAGGTCGGCCACGTCGTGCGCGTTCTCGACGGGCCGCTGGCTCCCATTCCCTGCGCCAGCCGCACCCAGTACCAGCGCTGTGAAGACTGCAATGAGGCGACATGCCAAGTCCGACATCTGATGCTGGAAGTAAGGCAGGCGATCGCCGAGGTGCTGGACAACCGCAGCCTCGCCGAGATGCGCGATATCGGCCCCGACGACCTTCCGGTCGCGAGGGACATCGGCGACCTTCCGGTCGCGGTGAAGGTACAGGCCTGACGCTGGCGCTTCTTACACGGTTGGCATGCGCATGACCGGGCGCGCGAACTCCATCATCATCGTCGGCGGCGGCGCCAGTGGCGTCGTCCTGGCCGCGCATCTCTTGAAATCGCCCAATCCCGATCTGCGCGTGACGCTGATCGAGAAACGCCCGCATTTCGGGCAAGGCATCGCCTATTCCACGCTGCTCTCGGCGCATGTGCTTAACGTCGCCGCGACCGGCATGAGCGCCTATGCCGATGATCCCGGCAATTTCTGGCGCTGGCTGCTGGAGCGCGGTCTTTCCACTCCCGAGCAGGCGCCAGTCTATGCTCCGCGCAGCCTCTATGCCCGCTATCTTGGAGAATTGCTCGACGATCTCGAGGCGCGGGAGCAGCAGACGGGACGGCTTCGGCTGATCCGCGAGGAAAGCCGGTCGATCACGCCCACCACGTCCGGCGTCGAGGTGACCCTGGCCAACGGCACCAGCGTCGTCGCGCATCTGGCCATTCTGGCCACCGGCCATGACGAGATGCCGGCTCAAGGGCATGCCGTCAGGATGGGGTCGGAAGCCGATACCGCGCTTCCCCCTCACGCAAGGGTCATGGTGCTGGGCACGGGCCTGAGCATGGTCGACGCGTTTCTGGCGCTCGAGCAGCGCGGCCATCGCGGCGACATCATCGCGGTGTCCCGGCGCGGCCTGCTGCCGTCGCCGCATCGCAAGGGCAATCCGATCAAGCTCGACGTCGCCGACATTCCGCTGGGCACCCAGCTTTCCTACTTCGTCGGCTGGTTCCGCGACCTGATCCGGGAGAATCAGAAGGCAGGAAGGGATTGGCGCGACGTCGTCGACGGATTGCGTCCGTTCAACCAGAAGATCTGGCAGAACTGGCCGGCTTCCGCCAAACGCCGCTTTGTCGAACACACAAAGGCCTGGTGGGATATTCACCGCCACCGCATGGCGCCGGAAGTCCACGCTGGGGTGACCGAGGCCGTGCAATCCGGTCGCATCCGCCTCGTTGCCGGCCGCGTCGTCGACATCGCACAGGGCAGCGAATTCACCGTCCAGGTCCAGTCGCGCCACACGCAGCGCGTTGAAGCATTCGATGTCGCCCGCATCTACGATTGCAGCGGCATCGTCAGGGACATCTCGACCTCGTCGAACAGCGTGGTGCGCTCGCTGGTCGACCGCGGGCTGGCGCGGCCTGACCCGATGAGGATCGGCCTCGATGTTTCAGCCAACTGTGAAATCATTTCCGGCGACGGCGCGGTGTCCAAAAAGATCCTCGCCGTCGGCCCGCTGACGCGTGGCACTTTCTTCGAGATCGACGCCATTCCGGACATTCGCGTTCAATGCGCCAGGCTGAGCAAGCAGTTGCTCGGATAGAGTTGTTGCTGAGGGGGCGCTGTCCCGCGGCCCTGCCGCGATCTGCACAAGCCGGAATTCCATTCCGCATCTGGCCGGTTGATTGGCATGATCTATCTTCTTTCCCGCGACAAACGGCTGGAAAAGAGGATAGGCTGCCGGTCTGCCCCGTGGCGGCTGCTTGACCCGTGGAGCATCGATCATGAGCGAGCACGCAAGAGCCGCAACCGACAGCGCATCGTCCCGCCTGCGTCCGCCCTACAAGTCGGTTCTCGACCTCATCGGCCAGACGCCGGTGGTCGAGTTGACCAAGTTCGACACCGGCAAGTGCCGGCTGTTCATCAAGCTCGAAAGCCAGAATCCCGGCGGCTCGATCAAGGACCGCATAGCGCTGTCGATGATTGCTGCCGCCGAGAGAGAGGGCAAGCTCAGGCGCGGAGGCACCATCGTCGAGGCGACCGCCGGCAATACCGGGCTCGGCCTCGCCCAGGTCGGCATCCCCAAGGGCTACCGCATCGTGCTGGTCGTGCCCGACAAGATGTCGCGCGAAAAGATCCAGCATCTGCGCGCGCTCGGCGCCGAGGTGCGTATGACGCGCTCCGATGTCGGCAAGGGCCATGCCGAATATTATCAGGACATGGCCGAAAAGATCGCCGCTGAAGTGCCCGGCGCCTTCTTTGCCAACCAGTTCGCCAATCCGGCCAATCCGCTGGCGCATGAAACCACCACCGGCCCGGAAATCTTCGCCCAGCTCGAAGGCGACGTCGACGCTGTGGTCGTCGGGGTCGGCTCGGGCGGTACGCTGACCGGGCTTGGCCGTTACTTCGCCAGGGTGTCGCCGAAGACCGAGATGGTGCTCGCCGATCCCGTCGGCTCGGTGCTGGCGCCGCTGATCAAGACCGGCAAGATGGAAGAGGCCGGCAGCTGGACGGTGGAGGGCATCGGCGAGGATTTCGTGCCGCCCAATGCCGACCTGTCGCTGGTCAGGAAGGCCTATGCCATCCCCGACAAGCAGAGCATGCTGGCGGTGCGCGACCTGCTGTCCAAGGAGGGCATCCTCGCCGGCTCGTCGTCGGGCACGCTGCTGTCGGCCGCCCTGCGCTATTGCCGCGAGCAGACTGTGCCGAAGCGCGTCGTGACCTTCGTCTGCGACAGCGGGAACAAATATCTGTCGAAGGTCTTCGACGATTTCTGGTTGGCCGAGCAAGGGCTGGCCGAGCACGAGCAGCATGGCGATCTGCGCGACCTGGTGATGCGTTCGCACCGCACCGGCGACACGGTCTCCGTCGGCCCGGACGAAAGCCTGCTCAACGCCTATGGCCGCATGCGCCGCTCGGATGTCTCTCAACTGCCGGTGCTGGAAAATGGCAAGCTCATCGGCATCGTCGATGAAAGCGATATCCTGGCCAAGGTCGACGGCCCTCATGACGGCCGCTGGGAGCGCTTCAATGGCCCGGTGCGCACGGCGATGACCTCCAACCTGCACACGCTGCAGGCGAGCCAGACGCTGGACGCGCTGCTGCCGGTGTTCGACCGCAACGAGGTCGCCATCATCTTCGACGGCGACGAGTTCGTCGGCCTGATAACCCGCATCGACCTGATCAACCATTTGAGGCGCGCACGATGACCATCAACGTATCTGCCAAGAACCGCCTGGCCTTTTCGACGCGCACCATCCATGGCGGCCAGAGCCATGATCCGCTGACGGGTGCGGTCATGGTGCCGATCTACGCCACCTCGACCTATGGCCAGCAGTCGCCCGGCGCGCACAAGGGCTTTGAATATGCCCGCAGCCAGAACCCGACCCGTTTTGCCTTTGAACGCGCCGTGGCCGATCTCGAAAGCGGCACCAACGCCTTTGCCTTCGCGTCCGGCCTGGCCGCGATCTCGACGGTGCTGGAGCTGCTCGATTCCGGCGCCCATATCGTGGCCACCGACGATATCTATGGCGGCTCCTTCCGCCTGATGGAGCGGGTCCGCAAGCGCTCGGCCAACCTGCAGGTGAGCTTCGTCGACTTCACCGATCTTGCGGCGGTAGAGGCGGCGATCCGCCCGGACACGAAACTGCTGTGGGTGGAGACGCCGACCAACCCGCTGCTGCGCATCGTCGACCTCGAAGGCGTCGCGGCACTGGCCAAGCGCAAGGGCGTTCTGACAGTCGCCGACAACACCTTCTGCAGCCCCTATATCCAGCGCCCGCTGGAGCTCGGCATCGACATCGTCGTCCATTCGACGACGAAGTACCTCAACGGCCATTCCGACATGGTCGGCGGTGTCGCGGTGGTCGGCGACAACAAGGACCTCGCCGCCCAGCTGAAATTCCTGCAGAACGCCATCGGCGCCATCTCCGGCCCCTTCGACAGCTTTCTGGCGCTGCGCGGCCTCAAGACGCTGGCGCTGCGCATGGAGCGCCATTCGTCGAACGGCCTCAAGATCGCGCAGTGGCTGGAGACCCGCAAGGACATACGCCGCGTCATCTATCCCGGCCTCGCCAGCCACCCGCAGCACGCCATTGCCGTCCAGCAGATGCATGCCTTCGGCGGCATGATCACGGCCGTGCTCGACCGTGATCTCGCAGGGACAAAACGCTTCCTCGAACGCACGCAACTGTTCACGCTGGCTGAGAGCCTCGGTGGCGTGGAAAGCCTGATCGAGCATCCGGCGCTGATGACGCATGGCTCGATCCCGGCCGAGAAGCGGGCGGAGATCGGCATCTCGGATTCGCTGGTGCGGCTGTCGGCCGGCATCGAGGACGGCGACGACCTGATCGCGGATCTGGAGCAGGCGCTGGGGGGTTAGAGATCGCCAGCGATTGGCGATGACGGTACAGGTTCATGCATCAGCCCGATTGACCCGAGCGCCATTCGCCCGAATTGTAGCGCCCATGGCCACGCGCGAACCACCAAAACCCACAGAGCCCCTCACCTTTGCCGTGCTGGTGTTTCCCGGCTTTCCGATGATGGCGTTTAGTTCCGTCATCGAGCCGCTGCGCGCCGCCAATGTGCTGGCGAAGCGGGAATGCTATCGCTGGATCATTGTCGGCGGCGCCAGGGGACCGGTCGAGGCTTCGAACGGCGTCGTCATCCAGCCAGGCTTCTATGCCGGGGACGCGCCGAAGGTTGACCGCATCGTCGTCTGCTCTGGCGGTGATGCCGATCACCTCGTCGCCGAGGACGCCGCCAACTGGATCCGGCGAAGCCTGCGCAGCGGCGCCCATATCGGCGCGGTGGCGGATGCCGCGTTCTTCCTCGCCCGCGCCGGCCTGCTCGACGGCCATGCATGCACCTTGCACTGGACCAGCCAGGCCGCCTTCACCGAGGCCTTCCCCAACATCGAACTGCGGCGCGACCTCTATGTCATCGACCGCAAGCGTTTTACGTCGGCCGGCGGTGTCGGCAGCCTCGACATGATGCTGGAGATTATCACCAACGAATATGGCGCAGAGCTCGCCGCCGGCGTCGCCGAATGGTTCGTGCACAGCCCGCTGCGTTCCAGCGTCGACCGCAAGCTGATGCCGCTGCGCCTGCGCACCGGCGTCCAGAATGAGCTGGTGCTGTCGGCCATCGCCATCATGGAGGACGCGGTGGAGGAGCGGCTCGGCATGGCCGAGCTCACCGCCAGGCTCGGCGTTTCCTCCGACAAGCTCGAACGGTCCTTTCGCTCCGAACTCGCCATTTCGCCCAACGGCTACTACCGGCGGCTCAGGCTGAAACGCGCCGCCGACCTCCTGGCGCATTCGACGCTTGCCGTGCGCGACGTGGCGCTGGCCTGCGGCTTTGCCTCGATGTCGAGTTTCGCCCGGGCCTTTCGCGAGGAGCACGGCCACCCGCCGAAACTGGCGCGACGGCATTAGGGTTGCGCTCGCTGACGCGCTGAGACGACGGCGGGACAGCGACCCAACCAACTTGCCAGCGGCATCCCGCACAACACATGCGGTTTTCCGCACAATCCTCTCGCGCCTCTTGCGCCATGGTCAAACCTTGGAACCTACCCAAGGCCGGGCACCTATGAGCATCGTCGTATTCGAACCCGACAGCACCGAAGACGTGGACTTCAAGGATCGCATGCGCCACCCCGCCGCTGCCGATCCGGCCGGCGGCATGTGGCTGTCGGACACCGAGCCGTCCTTCATCGATGCGGATGCATTGCGCAAGGGACGGCTGGCAAAACTGCGCGGCTGGATGCGCGAGGCCGGCTATGGCGGCGTCGTGCTGTTCGACCCCTACAACCAGCGCTACGCCACCGGCTCGCGCAACATGTTCGGCTATTTCCTGCGCAACTCGACCCGCTATTTGTTCATCCCGGCCGAAGGGCCGATCGTGCTGTTCGAATACCCGCAGAGCTACCATGTCTCCATGGTGCTCGACACGATCGACGAGGCGCGTCCTTCCAAGCTGGTTTGGTCGTCGGTCTCCGGCCGCGACGACGAGACCGCCGGCCCCTTCGCCGACGAGATCGCCGAACTCCTGAAGAAGCACGGCGGCGGCTCGATGAAGCTCGGGCTCGACCGCTGCAGCCATCTGCAGGCGCTGGCACTGGAAAAGCGCGGCTGCGAGGTCCGGGATTGCCAGGGCGAAATCCTGGCCGTGCGTGCGGTCAAGACGCCCGAGGAAGTCAAATGCCTGCAGGTGTCGATGGCCGGCGCCGAGGCCGCCGTCTATGCCGTGCGCGAGGCGATCAAGCCCGGCGTCTCCGAAAACGACCTGTTCGCCATCATGTATGGCGAGGTCATCCGCCAGGGCGGCGAGTTCATCGAGACGCGATTGCTGACCTCCGGCCAGCGCACCAATCCATGGTTCAACGAAGCCAGCGGCCGCAAGATCCGGCCCGGCGAACTGCTGGCGCTCGATACCGACACGATCGGCTGCTACGGCTACTATTCGGATTTCTCGCGCACCTTCCGCTGCGGGCCGGGCAAGCCGACCGACTACCAGAAGTCGCTCTACCGCATGGCGCACGACCAGGTTCAGCACAACATCTCGATCGTGAAGCCCGGCATGGCCTTCCGCGAGATCGCCGAAAAGGCGTGGAAGATACCGGATCGCTTCGTCGACCAGCGCTACACCTCGGTCATGCATGGCGTCGGCATGCATGGCGAAACGCCGTTCATCGCGCACGCCATGGATTACGAGACCTATGGCCGCGACGGCCATATCGTGCCAGGCATGGTGGTGAGCGTGGAAAGCTATATCGGCGAGAAGGGCGGCCGCGAGGGCGTCAAGCTGGAGGACGAGATCCTGATCACCGAGACCGGCACCGAACTTTTGTCGCGCTTCCCCTATGAGGATGAGTTTCTGGAGAAGCAGGTTTGATGCTTAGGCCGTGCTCGTTGGCGATTGGCTGGAACGCCCATCGCTTCGTCATCCTAGGGCGAAGCAAGGAGCGCAGCGACGCAGCGCAGACCCTAGGATCCATGCCGCGACTTCTGAGCGCCGCAACGGTACGGATTCTGCTCCGCTGTGTTCCTTGGCCAACGTCACGGCATGGATCCTCGGGTCTCCGCGACGGAGCTTCGCTCCTGCTTCGCCCGTGGATGACGAAGCTGGGCAGGCGACGGCCAATCACCACTGCCCGCACCACCGCCTGCGCCAATTCGGGCAACGGAACGGCGTTGGCAGCACAAAGCCAGGGCCCATCCGCATGAAAACCCCCATCTCCATCAAGCGCGGCACGGTGGCCGCTGTTTTCATCGACCTGCAGGAAGAGCACCGGCAGGACCCGCGCTATCTGGTCGAGGGGTTTGCCGGCATCCTCGCCAACGTCCGGCGGCTGCAGGCGGCGGCGCGGCAAAACCATGTGCCGCTCCACCACTGGGCTTACATCGTCGATCTCGACAAGCAGGACCGGCCGTTTCATCCGGTCGGCGCCGACGGCAAGTCGGCCTTTTCCGACAAGAGCGACCCGTTGACGGAGATCTGCCATGAAGTGGCGCCGGCCAATGGCGAGGCCCTGCTGATCAAGGCCGAGGCGAGCGCCTTCCGTTCGGGCCCAGTGGCTGGCGATCTCAAGTCCGCCGGCATCGAATGGCTGGTCGTTGCCGGCGTGTGGACCGAGGCCTGCATCGACGCGTCCGTCAAGGACGCGGTGGCCAGGGGCTTTCGCGTGCTGCTGGTCAAGGATGCCTGCGGCAGCGGCAGCGCGGCCATGCACCAGACCGGCATCCTCAATCTCGCCAACCGGCTCTATGGCGGCGCGGTCGTCGATACCGACGGCGCCTGCCGGCTGCTGGCCGGCGAGACCGTCACCGCCTGGCAGGTCGAAGGCTCGGTTCCGCTGCGCTTCACCTTCGACAACGCGGCCCGGCTCTACGCGGAGCTGTAATGGCCCCCAAAGGCATGCCCACGCGCCCAGCCCAGAATGCGCGGCGGCTTTGGGATAACCCCATGCCCAGGCGAGACGTCGAGCAGACTGAAGTGACCAGCCGCGGCAAATACGAGACACGGCTCGACCCCAGCCTGTGGGCCTATATCGACGCGGTCAACGCCTGGTACCCGCCAGACGTCATCGGCCTGCCGATCGACAAGCAGCGCGCTGTCTATGACAAGATGTGCCGTGCCTTCCACCGGGGGCGGCCATCCGGGCTCAGGGCCAGCGACGGCGTGATTGTTGCCTCCAGCCATGTCGTCCCGGTCAGGCGCTACCAGCTGGCCGGCAGGGCGACGCGGGCGCTGGTTGTCTACTATCACGGCGGCGGCTTCATCCTCGGCGGGCTCGACAGCCATGACGACATCTGTGCCGAACTCTGCGCCGGCACCGGTTTCGACGTGCTGTCGGTCGACTACCGGCTGGCGCCCGAGCATCTCCACCCCGCCGCTTTCGACGATGCGGTCACCGCTTTCGAATGGGCGGCGGCGACAACCGGCCTGCCGCTGGTGCTGTGCGGCGAAAGCGCCGGCGGCAACCTCGCGGCGGCGGTGGCGCAGGCGACGCGCCGCCACCCGCGCGCCGCGGTCGGCCAGGTGCTGATCTATCCCGGCCTCGGCGGCGACGAGACCACCGGCTCCTACATCGAGCACGCCGACGCGCCGCTGCTGTCGGTGCACGACATCGCCTTCTACCGCGACGTCCGCTCGGCCAAGCGGCAGGCGCCGGACGACCCGTCCTTCTCGCCCTTGCGCGACACCGATTTCTCCGGCCTGCCGCCAACGGTGATCGTCACCGCCGAGTGCGACCCGCTGTCGTCGGACGGCGAAGCCTACCGCGACCGCATTGTTTCTGCCGGCGGCAAGGCGTGCTGGCTCGACCAGAAGCGCCTCGTGCACTCGTTCCTGCGCGCCCGCGCCACGGTGCCGGCTGCCGCCGAGGCTTTTGAGCGGATTATCGCGGCGGTTGGTGCGCTCGGCCGTGGTGAGTGGCCGTACTAGCAGCGACGGCGGAGCGCTGATCTCCCCCACAAGGGGGAGATTGGTTATCCGCCCCTTGCGGAGCGCCGCACAAGTCCTGCGGATTCTCGAACACTCCCCAATGTCACCCCGCCCTATCATTCGTCCATCAGGCAATGGCGTCCCGGCGGTCGCGTCCGCTCCCACACGGCTTGTCCGCGGGGCGCCCAACAACAGGGGAACGACGATGAGGTTCATGCTGACCGACCGGAAACTGCACCCGCGGGCCAAGCCCACCGCCGACGAGTTCAGGAAAGGCGGCATCAACCGCCGCGAATATTTCGCGCTGATGGCCGGCCTCGGCGTCAGCGCCGCCGGCGCGCTTGCGCTGGGTGGCCTCGCCCCCACCCCTGCCCGCGCGGCCGAGCCGAAGCGCGGCGGCGTGCTGCGCGTCGCCATGAACGTCAAGGGTTTCAAGGATCCGCGCACGTTCGACGGCGTGGAGATGTCCAACGTCGCCCGCCACTGCAACGAATATCTGGTGCGCTGGAACACCGATTTCACCTTCGAGCCCTGGCTGCTGGAAAAGTGGGAGATGAGCGACGACGCGAAAACGCTCACCCTGCATGTGCGCAAGGGCATCACCTGGTCGAACGGCGACGCGTTCAACGCCGACGATGTCGTTCACAACCTCACCCGCTGGTGCGAGGCGGGCGTCGCCGGCAATTCGGTCGCCGCGCGCATGGGCGCGCTGGTCAATGCCGACACCAAGAAGGTGGTCGATGGCGGCATCCAGAAGGTCGACGACTACACGATCAAGCTCAATTTGCCGAAACCCGACATTTCGCTGGTCGCCGGCATGGCCGACTATCCGGCGCTGATCATGCACCGCTCTTATGACGGTGATGGCGACCCCAGGAAGGCGCTGGCCATCACCACCGGCCCCTGCGAGCTGGTCAGCTGGGATGCCGAGACGGGCGCGGAGGTGAAGCGCAAGGACAAGCCCTGGTGGAAGGGCGCGTTCTGGCTCGACGGCATCAAATGGGTCGACTACGGCTCAGACCCCAACGCCATGCTGTCGGCCTTCGAATCCGGCGAGATCGACACCGACCACGAAACCGCCTCCGATGCGGTGTCGCAGACCGAGAAGATGGGCCTGAAGAATTCCGAGATAGCCACCGGCTCCACCATCGTCGCCCGCTTCAATGTCGGCAACGCGCCCTATGACGACGTCAAGGTGCGCCGCGCCGCCCAGCTTGCCGTCGACAATTCGGCGGTGCTGAAGCTCGGCCTCGACGGACGCGGCAAGCCCGCCGACAACCATCATGTCGGCCCCATGCATCCCGAATATGCCGATATCGGCCCGGCCAAGCGCGATGTCGAGCAGTCGAAGAAGCTGATCGCCGAGTCCGGCAAGGCCGACCACGAATACGAGCTCATCTCCGTCGACGTGGAATGGCAGAAGAGCACCGCCGACGCCATATCGGCGCAGATGCGCGAGGCCGGCCTCAAGATCAAGCGCACCGTGTTGCCCGCCGCCACCTTCTGGAACGACTGGAGCAAATACCCCTTCTCCTGCACCGAATGGCTGGGACGGCCGCTGGGCGTCCAGGTGCTGGCGCTCGCCTACAAGTCGGGTGCCGCCTGGAACGAAAGCGCCTATGCCAACAAGGAGTTCGACACGCTGCTCGACAAGGCTCTGGCCACCCCAGACGCCAAGGCCCGCAAGGAGATCATGGCCGGCATCGAGAAGAATCTGCGCGACAGCGGCATCATCATCCAACCCTACTGGCGCTCGGTCTTCCGAACGTATCGCAAGGGCGTCGAAGGCTGCGAACAGCACCAGGCGCTCGAGCAGCATTTTGAGAAGGTGTGGCTGGAGAGCTGAAGCCGGGGCCGAGCGAAGGGCGGTTGAGCCCGGCAGGAGATCCATAGCAGAAGCCAGCGCCGCCCCTCACTGTCCTGCCGGACATCTCTCCCCGTAAACGGGGCGAGAGAGGCTGGCCGCAACGCTGGCGCTCATTTCTGCAACGGTCGCGATTGGCGAAAGCGATGACGACAGCGCCCCTCTCCCCGTCCCTATACGGGGAGAGGATGCCGGCAGGCAGGTGAGGGGCAGCGCCGACGCTGTATTTCTGGACGAGGCAAGGCGCCCCTACCGCCCCACGCCCACATGCGGCGCCAGCCGCCGGATCGCGGCGATCATATCCGCACCGCTCATGTCCAGCGACGAAACCTCCATATGCACGGTATTCCCACCGAAGGGCAGCACGCGGCGCAGCGCATTGGCCGGCGCAGGGCGGATCGCATCGGGCGGCGGCCCCATCAGGTCGAAGCTGAGCATCGCCGAGCCCTGCCCGGAAACGAGGCGCACGCTGCGCACTGTCCGCCAGGGCACCAGCACGTCGCCGCCGCGCCGGTCGCGAAAGCCGTCGGCGTCAAGCACCACCTGCACGCTCGTGTCGAAGGCGCCGCGCGCGATGAAAAAGCCCAGCCCCAGGCAGCCCAACGCCAGCACCGCCACCAGCAGCACGCCGCCACCCGGAGCGCCCGACGCCAGCCCCTCGAGCGCGAAGAAGCCGAAAGTCGCCGCGATCAAGAACGGCCCGATCGCCGGCAACAGCTTGCCCATGGCGCTGTTACGGATTTCGACGGGCGCGGACATGGGGGCATGGCCCTGCTCACCGCGCGGGCTTCAGCAAGGTCCAGATCCAGCCGACGAAGGTGAGGACCAGGAACGGATAGCCGGCGGCGGGCAGCGGCGACGAGGTCGGCAGCAAGGGCGCGCCCCTGAGGATCATGCAGGCTGAGACGACAAACAGCACGGCGGCAACAACAGCAGTGAGCCGCATCCACAGGGCGAAAGTTTTCGGCGCGCTGACCATGACAAGTGCGGCCGCCCAAAGCGTGATGCCGCCGACATAGGAGGGCACGCTGGCCTCCAGGCCCGCCGCATTTCCGGCCATCAGCAAGGTTTCGCCGGCAAGGAAGGTCAGGAATCCCGCCGCGACGCAGTCATTGCCCAGCCGCTGATACTTCATTGTCAGCAGCGCGGTCGCCACCACGAGTGCCGCGCCATCGATCGTCCAGAGTGTTTCACGCAGCGGAGCGCTGGCGACGAAGGTGCCGGCCAGGCCGAAGGCGCCGCCGATGGCGAGGCCGAGAGCGGTGATGGTGTCCAGTGGGGTGGTGGAACGCATTTGAGATCTCCCCAAGCTGGGGAGAGGATACGCCAAGGAAGAATGTTGGTGAAGGTGGCCCGCCGGTTAGAATTGAGAGCGAACGTCAGATTGGGTCACCGCACTGCCGCACCCCCCGGGGTGGAACCCGCTGCCTTCGGCAGCTCCCACCCGGACTTGCGCTCGCATCGACCCACCGGGTCGATGCGTCCGGCCGAAGGCCGGACCGCTCAATCCCCCATCTTCAGCGCCTGGATAAACGCTTCTTGCGGAATATCGACCTTCCCGAATTGCCTCATCCGCTTCTTGCCTTCTTTCTGCTTGTCCAGCAGCTTGCGTTTGCGCGAGACGTCGCCGCCGTAGCACTTGGCGGTCACGTCCTTGCGCAGCGCGGAGATGGTTTCGCGGGCGATGACCTTGCCGCCGATGGCGGCCTGGATCGGGATCTTGAACAGGTGGTGCGGGATCAGCTCCTTGAGCTTCTCGCACATCTGCCGTCCGCGCTTTTCCGCCGCCGTGCGGTGCACCAGCATGGACAGCGCGTCGACCGGCTCCTCATTGACCAGGATCGACATCTTCACAAGATCGCCCTCGCGATAGTCGGTCAGATGGTAATCGAAGGAGGCGTAGCCCTTGGAGATCGACTTCAGCCGGTCGTAGAAATCGAAGACCACTTCATTGAGCGGCAAATCGTAGGTCAGCATGGCGCGTTTGCCGACATAGGAGAGGTCGGCCTGGATGCCGCGCCGGTCCTGGCAGAGCTTCAGGATGCCGCCGAGATAGTCGTCGGGCGTCAGGATGGTGGCGCGGATCCACGGCTCCTCGATCGCCGAGATCTTCACCACGTCGGGCATGTCGGCGGGGTTGTGCAGTTCCTTCATCGAGCCGTCATTGAGCAGCAGCCGGTAGACCACGCTGGGTGCCGTGGCGATCAGGTCGAGGTTGAACTCGCGCTCCAGCCGCTCCTGGATGATTTCCAGATGCAGCAGGCCAAGGAAGCCGCAGCGATAGCCGAAGCCGAGCGCCGCGCTGGTTTCCATTTCATAGGAGAAGGAGGCGTCGTTGAGGCGCAA
The DNA here is from genome assembly GCA_943370265.1 of Mesorhizobium carmichaelinearum. Classification (GTDB taxonomy): domain Bacteria; phylum Pseudomonadota; class Alphaproteobacteria; order Rhizobiales; family Rhizobiaceae; genus Mesorhizobium; species Mesorhizobium carmichaelinearum_A. Next base: position 103,165 of record CALRQH020000004.1, on the reverse strand, counting down.
TTTGCCGACCGCGGCGCGCAGATCCTCGAAATCGGCGGCGTCGACCGGGAACAGGCCGCAGAACACCACCGGCTGCGCCGGCTTGAAGCCGGGCAGGGCGTGCGCGGTCGGGCGCTTGTCCTCGGTGATGGTGTCGCCGACGCGCGTATCCGCCACTTCCTTGATCGAGCCGGTGAAGAAGCCGAACTCGCCGGGGCCGAGCTCGTCGACATTGATGCGGGCGGGCGTGAACACGCCGGTGCGCTCGACCAGGTATTTCGCGCCGGTACCCATCATGCGGATGGTCTGGCCCTTCTTCAGCACGCCGTCGATGATGCGCACCAGCACGATGACGCCGAGATAGGCATCGTACCAGCTGTCGACCAGCATGGCCTTCAAGGGAGCGGTCGCGTCGCCCTCGCGCGGCGGCGGCAATTGATGGACGATCGCTTCCAAGACGTCCGGAATGCCAAGTCCGGTCTTGGCCGAGATCAGCACGGCGTTGGAGGCGTCGATGCCGATGACTTCCTCGACCTGCTCGCGGATGCGCTCGGGTTCGGCGGCTGGCAGGTCGACCTTGTTCAGCACCACGACGATCTCGTGGTTGTTGTCGAGCGCCTGGTAGACATTGGCCAGCGTCTGCGCCTCGACGCCCTGGGAGGCGTCGACGACCAGCAGCGAGCCCTCGCAGGCGGCCAGCGACCGCGACACTTCATAGGCGAAGTCGACATGTCCGGGCGTGTCGATGAGGTTGAGGATATAGTCCTCGCCATTGTTGGCGCGGTACTTCAGCCTCACGGTCTGCGCCTTGATGGTGATGCCGCGCTCGCGCTCGATGTCCATCGAGTCCAGCACCTGCTCCTTCATGTCGCGCAGCTCCAGCCCTCCGGTCAGCTGGATCAGGCGGTCGGCGAGCGTGGACTTGCCATGGTCGATATGGGCGACGATGGAGAAATTGCGGATATGGTCGAGGGGCGTGCTCATGTCGCGCGCTTTAGCAGGGGCAAGGTGCATCGGCAAGCCGCACGGCATGGCCGCTTGCCTGCCGGCGCAATGGTTTCAGCGCCAACCGCTAAAATTTGACCGATCGCGTTAGAGCATAATTTCCAACCCCCATGTTAGCTGGATGAAATATTCCAGTTGCGGGGTCAATGAATGCTGCGGCTTGCAGGCAAGTTTCTCACGTCCAGAAGCGGTTCCCTTCTTCCAATATTCGCCATCGGCATGATCCCGATGGTCGCCGCCGTTGGCCTGTCGGTGGATTACACCGCCGCCGTCACCGACAGGGGCAACATGCAGGACGCGCTGGACGCGGCGACGCTGGCGATCATGACGCTGCCGACGACAACGACGCTGGCGGCCCGCCAGCAGTCATTGTCGGATCAGTTCAAGGCCAACAACGGACAGGGCACCGCGACGCTCAACAGCTTCACCATCGCCGCCGACGGCACCGCCTCCGCCAACACGTCGGCCAGTTATGCCATGCCGACCGATTTCATGCAGATCGCCCAGGTCTCCACGGTGCAGATCGGCGTGACGTCATCGGTGACCAAGACCCCCTCGCTGGTGCAGGCCACCTTCAAGATCGACAAGGCTTCGGGCTGGTGGAACAAGACCATCTACCTCTGGGGCACGCAGTTCGGGGCGACCACGGCGCAGAAGCTGATGCAGATCAGCTATACCTATAACGGCGCCGGCGATCCCAAGGGCTACGGCACCACCACCGTCTACACCGTCAGCGGAACCCAGCTGACCCAGGTCCAGCAGCAGGTCTGCTCGACCAGCACGGTGAACAATTTCAACAACGCGCCGTCCGGCTCGATCCAGCAGACGAGCGGCAACAAAAAATACCTGACCACCTGCACCACCACGCCGGCGAACAGCACCGGCGCGGTGATCGATGTCAGCCAGATGAACAGCCTCTACCTTGAAATGGATGTTCCTTCGGGAAACCCGACGGTCCTGAAGTCGAACGATCCAACCAAGTCGAACTACCTGTTCATTGGCGCGACCGACACGACTGCTGTCGAAATGCCGCTCGGCCAAGCCATCGACATCTTCACCGCGGTGCCTTGCGGCCAGACGAGCACCCAGGCCTGGGAAGACGGCGGCTCCTCTGTGCCGGAGCCCATCGCCAACGCCGACTTCTTCTACAATGTCACGGGCAAGTGCGACTTCAACCAGCGGCCGTCGCAGACGGTGCTGACGCAGTAGAAGAAACTGCCGATCTCCCCTCGAGGGGAGATGGCCGGCAGGCCAGAGGGGGGCGGTCGACCGGGGGCGGCCTACCCGTGACGGGTGGAGGTTGGGACTCCACGCGCTGCAACCCCCTCTGTCGCCTTTGGCCTGATCTCCCCCTTTGAGGGGAGATCAGCTGTCGCCGGCGCCGCAAAGGCAACGATCCTTCATCACAAACCGGTGAGCGCTGTAACGAAGCGGCGCGTGGCGGCGAAGTGGGGACATGAACGGCGCATCGAGGCGCCGCCACCCACGGGAGCACGCCAATGTCGGAATCGCCAGCCAAACGCAGCACGTTCATCGCATTGTCCGGCGCGCTTGCGCTCGCGGCCTCGCTCAGTGCCGCCACCGCCCAGCCGCTTACCGTGGTGGAACTGTTCACCAGCCAGGGCTGCTCGTCCTGCCCGCCGGCCAACGCCAACCTGATCAAGGTCAAGGACCAGCCGGGCGTGCTGGCGCTGTCGTTCAACGTCACCTACTGGGACTATCTCGGCTGGAAGGACACGTTCGGCAAGCAGGAATTCACCCAGCGCCAGGTCAGCTATGAGCCGCCGCTCGGCCATGACGGCCCGTTCACACCGCAAGTGGTCGTCAACGGTCATGCCGATGTCGTCGGCGCCGCGCCGGGCGAGATCGAACATCTGATTTCGACGAGCGGCCGTACCAGCGGGCCGTCGCTGTCGCTCGACGGCGGCAAGGTCAATATCGGCGCCGGCTCGGCGCCGGGCGGCCGGGCCGATGTCTGGCTGGTTCAGTATCGGCGCGGCGTCGTCGAAGTGCCGGTGGCGCGCGGCGAAAACACCGGCCGCACCCTGCCGCACGCCAATGTCGTCCATTCGCTGCGCAAGCTCGGCAGCTGGACCGGCGGTGCCACCGACCTGTCGCTGCCTGCCGCGCCCAGTGGCTTCAGCACAGCCGTGCTCGTCCAGTCGCCTGGCGGCGGGCCGATCCTGGCCGCCGCGACCAACTAGGGTTCACCGCTCCAGCAGAGACCCGCGCAACGCCGTCCGAGTGGCGTCGCAAGACACCCGGCCACCGAAAGGTGCGCCATTATCCCCAACGACCAAACCAAAGGAGACCACCATGACCAATCTTTCCCGCCTGACCCTGCCGGCGCTTGCCCTCGCTTTGTGCTCAACGGCGCTTTTCGCCGGTGGCATCGCGCGCGCCGACGACACCGTCAATGCCATGAAGCCCGCCGTCAATGCGATGAAGCCAGCCACGGATGCGATGAAGCCCGCCGCCAACGCCATGAAGCCGGCGACTGACGCGATGAAACCCGCCGATCCGATGGCCTCGAATGCCATGAAGCCGGCGACAGACGCCATGAAGCCCGCGACGGATACCAACTGAAACCGGCCTCGCGGCCGCACGCGAAAGTGACGCGGCGCCGCAACTCATGCGTCGCATGCTCGTAACTTATCCCATAAACTCTCGTCCGATGGACGTCACAGGAGTTCGAACCATGACCGACATTCAAAAACCAGCGGCAAGACAGTCGCTGAATTTCGCCAGGGGCGCGCTTGCCGCGCTCGCTCTGGCGGCGGCCGGCGCCGTCTTCTGGCAATCGCCGGCAATCTCGGCCGAGGATGCGGTGGTGATCCCGCCGCCGGCGATGGACGAAAAGGCCGCCAGCGGCACCGAGACCGCGATCTTCGCCGGCGGCTGTTTCTGGGGCGTGCATGGCGTGTTCCAGCACGTCAAGGGCGTGACCAGGGCCGTTTCGGGTTACACCGGCGGCAAGAAAGACACGGCTGTCTACGAGACGGTCGGCACCGGCCGCACCGGCCATGCCGAATCCGTCGAGATCACCTACGAGCCGTCCAAGGTCACCTATGGCCAGCTGCTGCAGGTCTATTTCTCGGTCGCCCACAATCCGACGCAGCTGAACTACCAGGGCCCGGACGAGGGCACCCAGTACCGTTCGACCATCTTCGCCGAGAACGACGCGCAGAAGAAGATCGCCGAAAGCTATATCGCCCAGCTCGACAAGGCCAAGGTGTTTTCAAAGCCGATCGTGACCACGCTGGAGATGGGCAAGACCTTCTATCCGGCGGAGGGCTACCATCAGGATTTCCTGACGCTGAACCCGACCTATCCCTACATCGTCTACAATGACCTGCCCAAGGTGGCGAACCTGAAGCGGCTGTTCCCCAACCTCTACAGCGAAAAGCCGGTGCTGGTGCAGTCGGCCAGCAACTGAGGCGCGTAATCTCGAGGGGGAGATGGGCGCGGAGCGGCCAGAGGCGGCGGTTCGACCGGGCTCATCTGAAAGCATCCAGCTGGATCTGCCGGGTGCCGCCGCGAGCCCGCGGCGGTCCGGATCAATCGTAGGTCAGGTCGGTCGCCTTGCCGCCGAACACGCGGTAGGCATAGAACGAATAGAAGATGATGACCGGCAGCACCACCACAGTGCCGACCAGGATGATGGCCAGGCTTTCGGGTGCGGAAGCCGCTTGCCAGATGGTCAGCCTGTCGGGCACCACGAACGGATAGAACGACCAGGCAAGCCCGGCAAAGCCGAGCGTGAAGATCGCGGCCAGTGTCAGGAACGGCGTCAGGGAATGGCGGTCCTCCGGCTTCGGCAGACGGAAGGTCTGGCGCCACAGCCACAGGAACAACAGCGCCGACAGGATTGGCAGCGGCGACAGATAGAGCATCTCCGGCCAGACGAACCATTTGTCGAAGATGCGCGGGCTGGCGAAGGGCGTCGCCAGCGACACGGCGGCCATGCCGAGCGCGGTCAGCACCAGCGCCGTGCGCAGCCAAAGCACGGCCTTCTTCTGCAACTCGCCTTCGGTCTTGTAGATGACCCAGGCCGCGCCCATCGCAGCATACGCCGCCGAAAGGCAGAGCGCGACCAGCGCGCCGAAGGCCATGCCGCCCAGCCCGACATCGAGGCCCAGCACATAGACGCCCAGCATGTAGCCCTGCGCCAGCGAGGCGATGATCGAGCCCAGGAAGAAGATGCGGTTCCAGCGATGCTTCCTGCCGGCTGGCACCTTGGCGCGGAAATCGAAGGCGACGCCGCGCAGGATGAGGCCGATCAGCAGCACGAAGACCGGGATGTAGAGCGCGGTCAGGATAATGCCATGCGCCAGCGGGAAGGCGACCAGCAGCAGACCGACCGCCAGCACCAGCCAGGTTTCGTTGGCGTCCCAGAACGGACCGATGGCCGCGATCATCGTGTCCTGCTCGGCGTCCTCAGCGACTGAAAACAGGATGCCGATGCCAAGATCGAAGCCATCGAGAATGACGTAGATCAGGATGGCGAGCCCCATCAGACCGGCGAAGATCAGGGGGAGCAGGGTTGGCCAGTCGTAGCTCATGTCACTCTCCTGCGGCCGGCTGCGACATCGGCGCGTTGAGAACACCCGGCAGCGGCGAGGTGTCGCCATCCTTGGCCGCCTTCAGTGCCAGGTGCACCAGCACGCCGAGATAGGCGATCAAAAGCAGCACATAGAGGATCAGGTAGATGGCCAGCGTCAGCGCGACATGGCCGCCGGCCACCGGGCCAACGGCGTCGGCCGTCTTGAGCACGCCGGTGACCAGCCAGGGCTGGCGGCCGATCTCGGTGGTGTACCAGCCGGCGAGCGTCGCCAACCAGCCCGACAGCCCCATCGGCACCATCAGCATGGCGAGCGGTTTCGGCAGGCTGTGGCGGCGCTTGAGGAAGAAGGCGGCCGACCAGGAGACGGCGAGCATCATCAGCCCGGTGCCGACCATGATGCGAAAACCCCAGAACACGGGAAACACCGGAGGATGGTTGCCGGGATAGTCGTTCAGGCCCGGCACGACACCGCTGGCGCTGTGGCGCAGAATCAGGCTCGCGCCATCGGGAATGGCGAGCTCGAACCTGTTCTCCCTGGCCGCTTCGTCGGGAATGGCAAACAGGATCAGGGGTACGTTGGGGCCGGTGGTCCAGTTGGCTTCCATGGCGGCGACCTTCTGCGGCTGGTGCTCCAGCGTGTTCAGGCCATGCTGGTCGCCGGCAAAGATCTGGATCGGGATCAGGATGGCCGCGGTGAAGACGCCGGTGCGCAACGCCTTCCACATCGATTCCGAGCGGTCGCCGTAGAGGTAGCGTAGCGCCGAGAGGCCGGCGATCAGGAACGAGACCGTCAGGCCGGAGGCAAGCAGCATATGGGCGAGGCGATAGGGCATCGACGGATTGAAGACGATCGCCCACCAGTCGACGGCGTGCGCCACGCCGTCGCGCATCTCGAAGCCGGCAGGCGTCTGCATCCAGGAATTGAGCGCGATGATCCAGAAGGCGGACACCGTGGTGCCGCCGGCCACCAGCACCGTCGCCAGCGTGTGGATGCGGTTGGAAACGCGGCGGAATCCGAACAGCATGATGCCGAGGAACGCCGCCTCGAGGAAGAACGCGGTCAGGATCTCGTAGGCCAGCAATGGTCCAGCAATGTTGCCGACCTTTTCCATATAGCCCGGCCAATTGGTGCCGAACTGGAAGCTCATGGTGACGCCCGAAACCACGCCCATGGCGAAGGACAGCGCGAACACCTTCACCCAGGTAAAATAGGCGCGCATCCAGGCTGAATCGCCTGTCGCGTTATAGCGAAGCTTGAAGAAGAGCAGCACCCAGCCGAGGGCAATGGTGATGGTTGGAAACAGAATATGAAACGATATATTCGCGCCGAACTGGATACGCGAAAGTATGAGCGGGTCCATGGCGGGCTCCGGCTGCTGCTAATACTCGGGAAGAATAGGCCCGAAGCGAGTTCAGGTCAAAGCGACTTCCTGCCGCGAGGCCCAACGCCACAGGACAATTTTACCGGTTGCAAGCGACGCATTCCCCGGCGATAGCATCCGATGTCCAGAACTGTCAGCAGCGCCATTGACTTCCGGTTGCACGCAACGACATTCGGCCTATATCAGGGGACCTCATTCAAGCAGCCGTTCAGCCATGCCCTCCATCCTGTCCATTTCCGGGGTCTCCAAGACCTACGCCACCGGCTTCACCGCGCTCAAGGAAGTCAACCTCGACATCCAGCGTGGCGAGATCTTCGCGCTGCTCGGGCCCAATGGCGCCGGCAAGACGACGCTGATCTCGATCGTCTGCGGCATCGTCAACCGCTCGACGGGCACGGTCACGGTCGACGGCCACGACATCGGCAAGGATTACCGCGCCGCGCGCAGCCTGATCGGCCTGGTGCCTCAGGAACTGACGATCGACGCCTTCGAGACCGTCTGGGCGACGGTCAACTACAGCCGTGGCCTGTTCGGCAAACCGGCCAACCACGGCTTTGTCGAGAAGGTGCTGCGGGATCTCTCACTGTGGGACAAGAAGGACGCCAAGGCGATTACGCTCTCGGGCGGCATGAAGCGCCGGCTGATGATCGCCAAGGCGCTGTCGCACGAGCCGCGCGTGCTGTTCCTCGACGAACCGACGGCCGGCGTCGATGTCGAATTGCGCCAGGACATGTGGCAGATGGTGCGCCGGTTGCGCGAGGACGGTGTCACCATCATCCTCACCACGCATTATATCGAGGAAGCCGAAGCGATGGCCGACCGTGTCGGCGTCATCAATCGCGGCGAGATCATCCTGGTCGAGAACAAGGCGGAGCTGATGCGCAAGCTCGGCCGCAAGCGGCTGGTGCTGGAACTGCGCAGTCCGCTGACGGCCATTCCAGAGGCCTTCTCGAGCTACGCGCTTGAGTTGTCGCCGGACGGCGGGCAACTGACCTACACCTATGACAACCAGGCCGAACGTCCCGGCGTTGCCTCGCTGATCCGCGACCTTGAGGCCGGTGGCATCCAGTTCCGGGACATCGACACGCAAAACAGCTCGCTCGAGGAGATCTTCGTCAACCTGGTGAGGAGAGAGCCATGAACCTGCGTGCAGTCTGGGCGATCTACCGGGTTGAGATGGCGCGCGCCTGGCGCACCGTGCTGCAGAGCATCGTCTCGCCGGTCATCTCGACCTCGCTTTATTTCGTCGTCTTCGGCTCGGCCATCGGCTCGCGCATCACCGAGATCGACGGCATCAGCTATGGCGCCTTCATCGTGCCGGGGCTGATCATGCTGTCGCTCCTGACGCAGTCGATCTCCAACGCGTCCTTCGCCATCTACTTCCCGAAGTTCGTCGGCTCGATCTACGAATTGCTCTCGGCGCCGGTCTCGTATCTGGAGATCGTCATCGCCTATGTCGGGGGTGCGGCGACCAAGTCGATCATCCTCGGCCTGATCATCCTGGCCACCGCTTCGCTGTTCGTGCCGCTTCACATCGAACATCCGTTCTGGATGGCTGCCTTCCTGGTGCTGACGGCGGTGACCTTCAGCCTGTTCGGCTTCATCATCGGCATCTGGGCGAAGAGCTTCGAGCAACTGCAGCTGGTGCCGCTTCTGATCATCACGCCGCTGACCTTCCTCGGCGGCAGCTTCTATTCGATCCACATGCTGCCTGGCATCTGGAAGACGATCACGCTGTTCAACCCGGTCGTGTACCTGATCAGCGGTTTCCGCTGGAGTTTTTTCGGCAAGGCTGACGTCTCTGTCGGTGTCAGCCTGGGCATGACGCTGGCCTTCCTGGCTGTCTGCATCGCGATCGTCGCCTGGATCTTCAGGACCGGCTATCGGCTGAGGAACTGACCTGCGAGCCGGGGGCATCTCTCCCCCGCTGCTCGGACGCGAGGAACCCAAGTCTTGCAGAACCTCAAATCGCCTTGACCAGCCGCAACAGCCCGAGCATCTCGATATAGGTCCCCTTGCGGAAGGCGATGTAGACCGGCTCCTCCACGCCATGGAAGCGGCGCTTGAATGCCGCCTGGCCCTGCAGGTTGAACCTGCGGCGGTTGACCCATGGCGAGTCATAGGCGCGCTGGAAGGCATTGCGCCAGAAATCGCTTTCGGCAAACCCGCTTGGCCCGATGTCGAGCATCGGCGACAGGCCGAGGGTGACGACCGAGATACCTTCCTCCCTGAAACGATCGACGGCGAATTTGGTCAGGCCGATCTCGGCATGTGGTGAGGCATCGATATGCTTGCGCTTGAACGCCGTCGTGTAGCCGATGACCTTGCCGTCGCGAAACAGCGGATCGAAGTCGAGCAGGGCGATTAGCCCACCGTCCGGGCCGTGCAGCACGAAACGGCGCATGTCGGTGCCGAGATGGTCGTAGAACGGGCGGTTGAGGAAACCCATCTCCCATCGCTTGACGATGCGGTCGCCGCGCCAGTTTTCGGAAAGCCGGGCGATCTCGTCGAGGAAGATCGTCCGCCTGTCCTCCTCGAAGGAGAAGCCTTTCTTCAAGAGCCAGCGCTCGGAATAGCGCACGGTCTCGTTGCGCTTTCCGGAAAAATCATGTTCGGGCAGGTTGAGGCGGGTATCGATGCCCAGGCGATTGATCTTGTAGCCGAGCCCGGCCAGCACATGCGCGGTCTGCTCGCCGATCTGCACGAACCATGGGCTCCCGGCGCTCTCGACGAAACGCTTGATGTAGTCGGGCCGATCGGCGGGAGCCACCACCGGATCGCCGAGCGCGAAGTGATGCTTCATCTTGGTGCCGAAGGCAATGTAGCCGTCGGCATCGCCGAAATAGGAAAGCTTGCTTTGGACGGCGGTCGAATAGGCAAGCGAAAAATCGCCATGCCGGCGAACCAGTGCCAGGCGCTCGACATGCGTCAGTTCGCGTCGTTCCACCTTGGGCGCTGCGCCTTCAAGCAGGCGATCAACATAGATGCGCAAGGGCGGCATGGTCGAACTTCCGCGTGCCGGCTACTGCGCCGCGCGTCCTGCAGGACGCGCCCGGGGCGCCGCACCACTTTGATATCTGCGCACACCTTTGTCTTGGGGCATGCACCGTTATAAACGAAATCCTCCAGCCCACGGACCTCGAATCAATCGCATTGAAGCAACCTGATTATCGACCATATCGCGCAAGTGCCATATAGGGCGCAACTGGCGGGGATGCATCGAAAAGGATTCGCGACGCAATGGCGGCAACAACGACCCGGCCGGCAGCAAACGAGCCGGTGATCGTTATAGGTGCGGGCGCGGCCGGGCTGGCAGCGGCCGATGCGCTGCACAGCCATGGTATACAGGTCGTCATCCTGGAGAAGGAACTTCGGCTTGCCGAGCCGTGGCGGCGTCGGCACGAACAGCTGCATCTCAACACCCATCGGGCGCTTTCCATGCTGCCGGGGCTTTCCTATCCGCCCCGCACTCCGGCCTTCCCGCGCAAGGGCGTCATCGTCGATTATCTGGAACGGTTCGCCGCCGAGCGGGGTCTTGTTGTCGAATTTGGCACAACCGTCGAGCGCATCGAACGCAAGGATGGCGGGTGGCTTGTGCATACCGCCACGGGCGCGCGTCGGACCGGCGATGTGATCGTGGCTACCGGGCGTGACCGCTTGCCGTGGATGCCGGATTGGGACGGGCTGCAATCCTTTCAGGGCCGGCTCATTCACGCCGGCGAGTTCGGCGCGGCGCAGGCCTATGCGGGCAAGAACGTGCTGGTGGTGGGCGCCGGCAATTCAGGCTTCGACGTCCTCAACCATCTTTCCAGCGTTGAAACCGGGAAAATCTGGTTGTCTGCAAGGCAAGGTCCGTCGCTGCTGCCCAAGCGGGTCGGCAGCGTGGCCGTTCATCGCTTCGCCGGCATCATGGCCCGATTGCCGACACCTGTCGTCGACATCATGATCTCGGGGACACAACGCCTTATCTTCGGTGATCTTACGCGTCACGGACTGCCGCCAGCCCCCAAGGGCGGCGCCAGTCGCCTTGGCGCCGAACAGATCGCCATCGCTGTCGATGATGGCGCGGTCGCCGCGCTCAAGGCCGGCCGCATCCAGGTGGTCGCGCCGGTGGCGTCCTTCAGCGGCAAAAGCGTGCGGCTGAGCGACGGCAAGGTCATCGAACCGGACGTGGTGATCGCGGCGACCGGCTATCACAGCGGTCTCGAAACCATGGTCGGCAATCTCGGCGTCCTCGACGCCAAGGGCGTTTCAAAAGCCAATGGCGGCACGCCGACCGGACAGCCCGGCCTGTGGTTCATCGGCATGCGGCCGAGCCTGGTCAGCTATTTTCACAGCGCCGGCGTCCAGGCCCGCGCCATCGCCAGGCAAATCGCCAAGGCGAGATGACGCAGCGGTCGGCGTCATTTCACGGATGCTATTTCAGCACTTTCCCATCGGCGCCGAACCGGTATGTCCTGGCCGGATCCGGCGTCGCATAAAGCGTCGCGCCGGGTTCGGCATCGTAGACGCCGAAGATACGCACGGTGATAAGCCCGGCCTTCTCGCAGTCGAGATAGAGATTGGTGTCGGCGCCGAGATGCTCGGCATGGACGACCGTTCCCTTCCAGGTCCCGGATTTCGGATCGACGGTCAGATGCTCGGGACGCACGCCGACGGTCTTGGCCGTCTCGCCAAGGCGGGCGCCGTCGACAAAATTCATCTTCGGCGAGCCGATGAAGCCGGCGACGAACTCGTTGGCAGGTGAGTTGTAGAGCTCCATCGGCCCGCCGATCTGCTCGATCCGGCCGGCATTCAGCACGACGATCTTGTCGGCCAGCGTCATCGCCTCGACCTGATCGTGGGTGACGTAGATCATCGTCGCCTTGAGCCGGCGGTGCAGCTGCGCGATCTCAAGCCGCGTGTTGACGCGCAGCGCCGCATCGAGGTTCGACAGTGGCTCGTCGAACAGGAACAGTTTTGGTTCGCGCACCACGGCGCGGCCGATTGCGACACGCTGGCGCTGGCCGCCGGAGAGTTCCGCCGGCCGCCGTTCCAGATACGGCTCCAGCGACAGCATCGACGATGCGATGCCGATGCGTCGCTCGATCTCGGCCGCGGGCGTGCCCGCTTGCTTGAGGCCAAGGCCCATATTGTTCTTCACCGTCAGATGCGGGTAGAGCGCATAGGTCTGGAACACCATGGCAATGCCGCGCTTGGCTGGCGGTATGGTGGAGACGTCCACGCCGTCGATCACCACGCGCCCAGAGGTCGAATCCTCCAGGCCGGCGATGACCCTGAGCAGGGTCGACTTGCCGCAGCCGGAGGGGCCGACGAAGACGACGAACTCGCCGTCCTTCACCTCGAGGTTTATGCCCTTCAGCACCTCGACGGGCCCGAAGGCCTTCTTCACGTTCTCGATGTTCAGCGAGCCCACGGCTTCGTCCCTGTTCTAGAGTTCGACTCGTCTTAGAGTTTGACGGCTGCGCCGCTGCGCACGCTCTCGTCGGCGGCAAGGCAGACGGCGAGCGATTTCACCGCGTCGTCCATGTGTTTGGTAAGGTCCAGATCCTCGCGGATCGCCTTCAGCACAAAGGCCTGTTCGAGATCGCACAGATCCTGGTGGCCGGGCTCGCCTGCCATCGACAGCATCTCGTCGGCCTTGGCGAACTTGCCGTCCGGGCCGGTCGCGGCACTATGCAGTCGGATGGTCGAGGTCTTGGTGTGGGTGTCGATGTCGTCGGACTTCACGCCCTCCTTCATCACGATAGACACGCAGCCATTGGGCGAGATGACATCCTTCACGAAGAAGGCCGTCTCCGAAATCATCGGCCCCCAGCCGGCCTCGTACCAGCCGACCGAACCGTCATCGAACAGCACCTGCAGATGGCCGTAATTGTACATGGTCGGCGCGATCTCTTCGGTCAGCCGCAGCCCCATGCCGCGCACCTCGACCGGCTTGGCGTCGGTGATCTGCAGCATCACGTCGAGATAATGCACGCCGCAATCGACGATCGGCGACGTCGTCTGCATCAGCTGCTTGTGCGTCTCCCAGGTATGGCCCGAGGATTGCTGGTTGAGGTTCATCCGGAACACGTAGGGACCGCCGAGCTTGCGCGCTTCCGCGATCAGCCTGATCCAGGACGGGTGGTGGCGCAGGATGTAGCCGATCACCAGCTTCTTGCCGTTGGCCTTGGCCGCCGCGACGACGCGTTTGGCATCGGCCACCGTCGTTGCCAGCGGCTTTTCGACGAAGACATGGCAGCCCGCCTCGAACGCCCTGACCGCATAGTCGGCATGGCTGTCGGAATAGGTGGCGATACAGGCAACGTCGGGCTTCTCCTCGCGCAACGCTTCGTCGAAAGAACGGCGGATGCCGTAGCCTGAAAGCCCCTCGGGCAATGGGACATCAGAGCGGTTGATAAGCGCCGCGATCTCGAAGCCCGGATTGGTGTGGTACGCCAGCGCATGGCTGCGGCCCATATTGCCGAGGCCGGCGACGACGACGCGAAGGGGTTTCTGCGAACTCACTTGACTGCTCCGGAGGTGATGCCGCGGATCAGCTGCCGCGAGAAGATGACGTAGAGGATGAGCACCGGCATGATTGCCAGTGAGAGTGCGGCCAGGATGGCGTTCCAGTTGGTGACGAACTGACCGAGGAACAGCTGCGCGCCGAGCGTCACCGTCTTGGTTTCTTCCGACGGCGCCAGGATCAGCGGGAACCACAGATCGTTCCAGATTGGGATCATGGTGAAGACGGCGACCGTCGCCATCGACGGCCGCACCAGCGGCAGCACCAGCCTGAAGAAGATCGTGTATTCGGACAGGCCGTCGATGCGGCCGGCGTTCTTCAGGTCGTCGGACACCTGTTTCATGAATTCCGACAGGATGAAGACGGCCAGCGGCAGGCCTTGCGCGGTGTAGACCAGGATCAGCGACGTCAGCGTGTTGACCAGTCCGCTCGCCACCATCAACTGCAGGATGGCGACGGTGCCCAGCCGGATCGGGATCATGATGCCGAGCGCCAGATAGAGGCCCATCAGCGTGTTGCCGCGAAAACGGTATTCCGACAACGCGAACGCCGCCATGGCGCCGAACAGCAGCACGAAGAACAGCGAAGCGACAGTGACGACCAGGCTGTTCTGGAAATAGTGGATGAAGTCGCCCTGGCCGATCACGGTGGTGTAGCCGATCAGGTCGAAGGTTTTCGGCGTTGGCGGCGTCAAGGGCGCGCCAAAAATGCCGGCGCGCGACTTGAACGAATTCATGATGACAAGGATCACCGGAAACAGCGCGATCGCCGTATAGGTCATCAGGATCGCGTGGGCGCCGATGGTGCGGGGCAGGGAACGGGTGGCCGTGCTCATCTCTTGCCCCTTAGAACTGGTAGCGACGCAGGCGCGTCTGCACAAGGAACAGGTAGACGCAGACGCCGCCAAGGATGATCAGGAACATCATCGTGGCGATCGCCGCGCCCATGTTGGGATCGCCGACCTGCAGCTGGAAGCCGAAGAAGGCGCGGTAGAGGAAGGTGCCGAGAATGTCGGTCGAATAGTTCGGCCCGGCGAGCGCCCCTTGCGCGGTGTAGATCAGGTCGAAGGCGTTGAAATTGCCGACGAAGGTGAGGATCGAGATGATGCCGATCGACGGCAGGATCAGCGGCAGCTTGATCTTCCAGAATTGCGACATGCCGGTGATCCCATCGCATTCAGCCGCCTCGATCACCTCCTCCGGGATCGACAGCAGAGCCGCGTAGATCAGCATCATCGGGATGCCGACGAACTGCCACACCGAGATCAGGCTGAGCGCCGTCAATGCATATTGCTCCTTGCCCAGCCATGGTGTGAACAGGCTTTTCAGGCCGACAAGATCAAGCATATGCGGCGCCACGCCCCACAGCGGCGACAGGATCAGCTTCCAGGCGAAACCGACGATGACGAAGGACAGGATCGTCGGCACGAAGATCGCCGTGCGGTAGAAGACGGCGAATCTCAGCCTGGGGCTGGAGAGCAGCGCCGCCAGCATGACGCCGATCGGGTTCTGCACCAGCATGTGGATGATGAAGAACCAGGTGTTGTTCCTGAGTGCGTTCCAGAAACCCACCGACCAGTTGGGGTCGCCGAACAATGTGCGGAAGTTTTCAAGCCCGACGAAGATCTGGTGCTGCTCGATGTTGCGGAACAGCGAGAGCTGCAGCGTGCCGGCCAGCGGCAGGATCATGATCGCGGTGTAGACGAGCACGGCCGGCGCCAGGAAGACGCCGATGTGCCAGCGGATGGGTCGTTTCGGTCGTGTTTCTGCGGCCATGAGTTCGGTCCCCGCCGTCTCTCGGTTCTAAAGGGTGTGATGCTAGAAAAAGCCTCGATGCAATGCCCGTGTCCGTCCCCGGAGGAGGACAAGGCTTGCGACAAGTCAGCTGGCCTTGCCCGAAGAAAAAGAGGGTAAGGCCGAGAGGCGGCGCCGACAATCGCAATCTGAAGACATCAGCACTCTGGAAGCCGGCCGGACGTGTGCCCGGCCGGTCCGTTTCGAGAGCGCTTACTTCGCAGGCTTGTACCAGCTGTCGAGGCCGGTCTGCAGCTTCTTGGCGGCAGCTTCCGGCGTGTCGGTGCCGTTGATGACGTTGGCCGATTCAACCCACGTCTCGTTCTCGAGGTTCGGCGTGCCGCGCGACAGGATCTGGTAGGTCGAGCGGATCGTCGACTTGCACTTGCCGCGCCAGGAGACGAATTCCTGGGCCAGTGGGTCCTGCATCTTCACCGGCGAGGAGTTCAGGCTGAAGAAGCCCGGCAGCGCGTTGGCGTAGATGGTGGCGAAGTCCGGCGAGGCGACCCAGGACAGGAAGGTCTTGGCCGCATCGGCATTCTTCGAGGCTGCATTCAGGCCCATGCCGATATCGGTATGGTCGGAGATGTAGCAGGTGTCGCCGGCCTTCTCGACCGGGGGCGGGAAGGCGCCCATCTTGAACTGGGCCTGCGTGTTGAACAGGCCGATTTCCCATGAGCCGGCCGGGTAGATGGCGGCGCGGCCGAGCGTGAACAGGTTCTGGCTGTCCGGATAGGTCTGCGCTTCAAAGCCGTCGCCCAGATAAGGCTTCCACTTGGCCAGTTCTTCATACGGCGCGACCCAGTCCTTGTCGGTCAGCTTCTGCGTGCCCTTGATCAGGGCCGCGCGGCCATCCTCGCCCTTCCAGTAGTTCGGGCCGATGTTCTGGTAGCCCATGGTCGCGGCTTCCCACAGATCCTTGGTGCCCATCGCCATCGGGATGTAGGTGCCGTCGGCCTTGATCTTGTCGAGCGCGGCGAAGAATTCGTCGCGGGTCACCGGCACCTTGATGCCCAGCTTGTCGAAGGCGTCCTTGTTGTAGATGAAGCCGTGGATGACGGAGGCCATCGGCACGCAGAAGCTCGACTTGCCGTCGTCGGTCTGCCAGGCGGCCTTGGCCACGGGCGAGAAGTTCTCCATGCCCGGCAGCGATGTCAGGTCGGCGAGGTTGCCCTTCTTGAACAGTTCAAGCGACTTGTCGAACGGGCGGCAGCTGATCAGGTCGCCTGCCGAGCCAGCGGCGAGCTTGGCGCCGAGGGCAGCGTCATATTCAGTCGGAGCCGATGGTGCGAACACAACCTTGATGCCGGGGTTCTTGGCTTCAAAGGCCGGGATCAGCTTGTCCTTCCAGATGGCAAGGTCGTCGCCGCGCCAGCTTTCGATGTTGAGCGTTACGTCGGCGGCGTAAGCCATGCCGGCCGAGCCGAGAATGCTTGTACCGAGAAGAAGTGCCGTCAGTAGTTTCGTTTTCATGCTCAGTCTCCCTGTTGACCTTTTTCAGGTTCGGTTTTGATGAGAACAGGGGCAGTGCGCCCCTTGCTCCCCTCGATCGCGGAAAGGGCGAGCCGCAGCTTCTGGCCGGTCCCTTCCAGTATCTTCTCGGCCGCATCGGCGCTGGCGGCGCCGGCGGCGAGCAGAATGGCTGTCTTGACCGCGCCGCCGCTTTTCTCCAGCAGGCGCGCCGCGTCGTCCTTGCCGCGCCCGCTGATGGCCGCGACAATGCGCGCCGCGCGATCGCGCAACTTGATGTTGTCGGCCATCAGGTTGACCATGTAGCCGTCATGCACATGGCCGAGATGGATGGCGGTCAGCGTCGACAGCATGTTGAGCGCGATCTTCTGGGCAGTGCCGGCGCCCATGCGCGTCGAACCGGCGATCACTTCCGGCGGTGTTTCGAGCAGGATGGCGACGTCAGCCTGCTGCAGCAGCGGCGTGTCCTTGTTGTTGGCGATGGCGATGGTCGCCGCACCCCGGCGTCGCGCGTCCTCGAGAGCCCTGACCGCATAAGGGGTCGAGCCGCTGGCCGAGATGGCGATCAGGCAGTCACCCCTGCCGATGCCGGCATCGGCGACAGCAGCCGAGGCTTCGTCCGTGTCGTCCTCGGGGCCGCCGGCAAGTGTCTTGAAGGCTTCGTCGCCGCCGGCGATCAGGATGGCGATGCGCTCCCGCTTGATGCCGAACGTGCCCGGCAGTTCCAATGCATCGGCCAGCGCCATCAGGCCGGAGCTCCCGGCGGCGGCATACGCGAGCTTGCCGCCGCTGTTCAGTCGGTTCGCGATCACTTCGGCGGCACGGGCAATGGCTGGAATGGCGCCGCGCACGGCCTTGGCGGCCTCGACCTGCGCATCGGCGAGCGAAGAAAGGATGGCGTCCGGGGCCTGGATATCCAGACCCCTGGCATTCTGGTGAAGCGCTTCTGTGCGCGTTTCGGCCATCCCATTTCCTCCAACCTCGGAAACAATACCAAAAAAATACCACTTGTCCACACGCATTAACGGATTCGCGGCCGGGAAATCACTGAGCCGGCGAAATGCATAGGTTTTTCAATAAAATACGCCTTAATCTTTTTGAAACGGAAATTAATCCTTGGCTATTGGTATTTTATTGGTATTATCGATCCGGAGGAGAAATCGCGTGAATTTCGTGCTCGGTATCGATGGCGGCGGCACCAGCTGCAGGGCCGCCCTGGCAACGGCGGACGGCACTGTCGTCGGCCGCGCCAAAAGCGGCGCCGCCAATATCCGCACCGACCTTACCGGCGCCCGGTCGAATATCGTCGACGCGGCGCGGCAGGCATTCATCGCCGCCGGCCATGATCCGGAGTTGATCCCGCAAACTCCGGCCATACTCGGCCTCGCCGGCGCCAATGTCGGCACCTACCGGCAGCAGCTCGAAGCAATCCTGCCATTCAGAATCAGCCGCGTCGAGACCGATGCCGAGATCGCGCTGGAAGGCGCGGTCGGGTCGGGCGACGGCGCGATGGCGATCCTTGGCACCGGCACCGCCTACATGGCGCGCAGGAATGGTAAGTCGCGCGCGATCGGCGGCTGGGGCTTTCAGGTCGGCGACCAGGGCAGCGGCGCCCGCATCGGTCGCGACCTTCTGGAGCAGACGCTGCTTGCCTATGACGGTGTCCGCGAGGCTTCGCCGCTGACGCGCAGCATGCTCGCCGTTTTCCGCGACAACCCGGAGGACGTGGTCGAATTCACCACCAATGCCAAGCCCGGCGATTTCGGCGGCTTCGCGCCAAAGGTCTTCGAGCATGCCGAAAAGGGCGACGTCGTCGCCAATTGGATCGTCGACAAAGCGGTCACCGATGTAGAGGCTTCGCTCGGCGCGCTTGATCTCACGAATGACGCACCGCTCTGCCTGCTCGGCGGGCTGGCGCCGCTCTACGCGCCGCGCCTGTCGGCACGCTACCAGGCGCTGCTGAAGCCGCCGCTCGACGATGCGCTGGGCGGCGCGGTGCAGATGGCAGCCCGTCTCTTCGCCAGGGAGGCGGCTCGATGAGCGATGCCGCCGACCAGATCTTCGCCACGCTGAAACAATCGTCGCAGAGCGGCGCGCCGCTTTATCTCCAGCTCCGCAAGAGCATCGAGGACGCGGTCAATCGCGGCCTGATCGGACCGGGCGACGCGCTGCCTTCCGAGCGCGACATCGCCACCAAGGCTGACATTTCACGCGTCACCGTGCGCAAGGCGGTGCAGGACCTGGTCAAGGGCGGCATCCTCGTCCAGCGTCATGGCTCCGGCACCTTCGTCGCGCCGCGCATGGAACGCGTCGAGCAGTCGCTGTCGCGGCTGACCTCCTTCACCGAGGACATGGCGCGGCGCGGCATGGCGGTGCGTTCGGCCTGGCTCGACCGTGGCCTTTACGCGCCTTCACCCGACGAGATGATGGTTCTCGGCCTGTCGTCCAGCGAACTCGTGGCACGCGTCGCGCGCCTGCGCATCGCCAACGACACGCCGCTGGCGATCGAACGCGCCTCGCTGTCGGCCAGCGTGCTGCCCGATCCGGCGGGTATCGGCTCCTCGCTCTATGCGGCGCTGGAGTTGACCGGTAACCGGCCGGTGCGGGCCGTGCAGCGCATTTCCGCCGCCAATCTAGGCGACGGTGACGCGCGCCTGCTCGAAGTGCCGCCCGGCATTGCCGGCCTGCACATTGAACGCATTTCCTATCTGGCGAGCGGCAAGGTGATCGAATTCACCCGCTCCATCTACCGGGGCGACGCCTATGATTTCGTCGCCGAACTGCGGCTGACAGGGCCGAGCGAAGAGGGCCGACCATGACGACAGAAATGACCCATATGCGGCGCGAGATCGAGGAGATCCCGGAGGCCGTCGCCCGCCTGCTGGGAGGCTCCGGAGCGGCGTTGAGCGAGGCTGGACGCGGCATCCGCGAGCGCGACCCGCATTTTGTCGTCACCGTGGCGCGTGGTTCTTCCGATCATGCCGCCACCTTCATGAAATATGCCGTGGAGCTCACCGCCGGCCTTGCGGTCGCGTCGGTCGGTCCGTCGATCGCGTCGATCTATGGCGCCAAGCTCAGGCTCAACGGTTCCGCGTGCCTGGCGATCTCGCAATCGGGCAAGAGCCCCGACATCGTCGCCATGGCGGAAGCGGCAAAGGCCGGCGGCGCATTGACGGTCGCCATCACCAACACCGCTGACTCGCCACTGGCGCGCGCGTCGGACTATTCCATCGACATCCTGGCCGGGCCCGAGCGCAGCGTCGCGGCAACCAAGACCTTCATCAATTCCGCCGTCGCCGGCCTCGCCTTGATGGCGCATTCCACCGGCGATGATGCGCTGCTGGCAGCGCTTGCCCGCTTGCCCGAGCATTTCGGCAAGGCGATCGCCTGCGACTGGATGAGCGTGTTGGCCGAAACGATCGAGAAGCAGAAGTCGCTGTTCATCCTCGGCCGCGGCCCGTCGGCGGCGATGGCCAACGAGGCGGCGCTGAAGTTCAAGGAAACCTGCGGCATGCATGCCGAGGCCTATAGTGCGGCCGAAGTCATGCATGGCCCGCTGGCGCTGATCGGCCCTGATTTTCCGGTGCTGGCGCTGGCCGCGCGCGACGCTTCCGAACCGTCCGTCGCCGAGGCCGCCGACAGCCTGGCGGCGAAGGGAGCGCCGGTGTTCGTCACCTCCGCACTTGCCAATCGCGCCACGCGCCTGCCGCATGTCGCCACCGGACACCCGCTGACCGATCCGCTGACGCTGATCGTCTCCTTCTACATGTTCGTCGAGGCCTTCGCCCGCCATCGCGGCCTCGATCCGGACACGCCGCGCAATCTTCGCAAGGTGACGGAAACAGTATGAGCGATCGTCTTGCCCTGACTGGCGCCCGGATTTTCGACGGCGACGACTGGCATGAAGACCACGCGCTTGTCGTGCGCGATGGCCTCGTCGAGGCCATCGTCCTCGCCGGCGTCGTGCCTTCCGATATCCGCAAGGTCGACACTGGCGGCGGCATCCTTGCGCCCGGCTTCGTCGACCTGCAGGTCAATGGCGGCGGCGGCGTCATGCTCAACGACCATCCCGACGTCGCCTCGATCGAAACCATCTGCCGGGCACACGCGCCCTTCGGCACGACGGCGCTGCTGCCGACGCTGATCACCGACACGCCGGAGATCACCGCCGCCGCGATTGCCGCCGGGGCCGAAGCCGCGCGGCTGAAGGTGCCGGGCTTCCTCGGCCTGCATCTCGAAGGCCCGCATCTGTCGATCGCCCGCAAGGGCGCGCATGACCCGAAGCTGATCAGGCCGATGACGGATGCCGACCAGGCGGCGCTGATCGCCGCGCGCCAACAGCTGCCGGTGCTGCTGACGACGATCGCACCCGAATCCGTCGATCCTGCTCGTGTTTCGGTCCTGGCCAAGGCGGGCGTTGTCGTCAGCCTCGGCCACTCGGATACCGGCTATGCCAGGGCGCGCGACTTCGCCGATGCCGGGGCATCGATGGTCACGCATCTGTTCAACGCCATGAGCCAGGTCGGCAATCGCGAGCCGGGGCTGGCGGGTGCGGCGATCAATATCGGTACCTTGTCGGCCGGCATCATCGCCGACGGCATCCATGTCGACCCCTCCACCATGGCGATTGCGCTGCGCGCCAAGCAGGGGCCGGCGAAAATCGTCCTGGTCACCGACGCCATGGCGACGATCGGCACCGACATGACCTCGTTCACGCTGAACAGCCGCACCATCTTCCGCAAGGATGGCACGTTGCGGCTGGCCGACGGCACGCTGGCCGGCGCCGATCTCGACATGATTTCGGCGGTGCGCTTCGTCCATCGTGTGATCGGCCTCGATCTCGACGAGGCGCTGCGCATGGCTTCGCTTTATCCGGCGCAGGCGATCAGCCAGTCGCATCGGCTCGGGCGGTTCGCCAACGGCACCGCCGCCGACATTGTCGCTCTATCGGATGACCTCGACGTCAAGGGTGTCTGGATCGACGGCGCCAGTGTTTTTTGAAGCGGGCGCGAAGATCTAGAACGGGCGTGTTTGCCTGCGAGCGGGATTCGTGTGACACCGTCCCGGCGATCGAAGGAAAGCAAGTCCATGCACGAAGTCGACTGCGTTGTCGCCGGGGCGGGTGTCGTGGGCCTCACCATCGCCAGGGCGCTCGCTTTGTCGGGCCGCTCAGTGCTGGCGATCGAAAAGGCTGATGCCATCGGCACCGGCACAAGCGCGCGCAACTCCGAAGTCATCCACGCCGGTATCTATTATGCGCCGGGAAGCCTGAAGGCCCGGCTGTGCGTTGAAGGGCGTGAGCGACTCTACGCCTACTGCCGCGACCGCAACATCGGCCATGCGCGTACCGGCAAGCTCATCGTGGCGGTTGAGCCCACCCAGTTCGACAGACTGTCGACGATCCGGACCAATGCGGAACGCTCCGGCGTCGCCGACCTCCAATTGTTGACGCGTACCGAGGCGCAAAGCCTCGAGCCTGCCCTGAATTGCGCCGGCGCATTGCTGTCCCCGTCTACGGGCATCGTCGACGGCCATGCGCTGATGCTGTCGCTGCGTGGCGATGCCGAAGCCGCTGGCGCGTCATTTGCGTTCCTCACCACCGTCGCCGGCGCCGCTGCCACACCTGACGGCATCGAAATCCGCACGCGGGATGCCGATGGCGAGCCCTTCGCGCTGCAGGCAGGCGCCCTCGTCAACGCCGCCGGGCTGGACGCGCAGGCGCTCGCGGGCCGTATCGAGGGGTTTCCGCAAGACCGCATTCCGCCCTTGTGGCTGGCGCGCGGCAACTACTTTGCCCTTTCGGGCCGCTCTCCGTTTTCCCGGCTGATCTATCCGGTGCCTGTCGACGGTGGCCTCGGCGTCCATCTGACCCTTGACCTTGCCGGCAGCGCCCGCTTCGGTCCGGATGTCGAATGGGTCGACCACGTGGACTATACGGTCGACCCCGCCAGAGGCGCCGTCTTCTACGACGAGATCAGGCGTTACTGGCCCGATCTTGCCGACGACGCCCTGCAGCCCGCCTATGCCGGCATCAGGCCGAAACTCTCCGGTCCCGGCCAGCCGGCCGCCGATTTCATGGTGCAGGGCCCGGCCGATCATGGCGCCGGCCGGATCGTCAACCTCTTTGGAATCGAAAGCCCCGGCCTCACGGCGAGCCTGGCGGTCGCTGACCATGTTCGCGGGCTGCTGTATCCGGAATGACAGGCGTTCTTGGGCGCTTTCATCTCAAGCGAACGTCATGAAACCTTTTGATTTCGAGGTCGTTGTCAGGACGCATGTCCGAGGCGAAACCCAAATCGAAACCGGCCGGCGGTGTTAAACCGCGCGGCGCCCCAAGGCCGCGTCAGCGAAAGCCGCTGCGATCAACGCCGCCTGACGAGAAGTTGCGCGATAAGAAGGCATCGATCGTCGAAGCGGCCGCGTCCGAAATGGTCGGCGAAGCTCCGCCGCCCGAGGCCATCAAACCCGACCCGGAATTGACGGCCGAGGAAACCGAACAGGCGCGCAAGAAATACCTGCTGAAGCGCTTCTGGATCAGCGGGCGCGGTTACTGGAGCCGGCGCGGCGACAAGCTAGCTTGGCCATTGACGATAGGGCTGTTGGTCCTGATCAGCATCAATGTCGGTTTTCAGTATGGGATCAATGTCTGGAACCGCGCGATTTTCGACGCCATTGAGAAGCGCGACGCCCACACCGTCTATCTGCTGAGTGCCGTATTCGTGCCGCTCGTGCTTGGAAGCATGAGCCTCGTCGTCGCGCAGGTCTACCTGCGCATGACGATGCAGCGTCGCTGGCGGTCCTGGCTGACCACATCGCTCATGGCACGCTGGCTCGCCAACGGCCGCTACTATCAGCTGAATCTTGTGAAGGGCGACCACCAGAACCCGGAGGCCCGCCTTTCGGAAGATCTGCGGGTCGCCACCGAGTCGCCCGTCGATTTCGTCGCGGGTGTTACCTCGGCGTTCCTGGCGGCCTCGACCTTCATCGTGGTGCTATGGACGATCGGCGGGGCCTTGAGCTTCACATTGGGCGGCTCGACTGTGACAGTGCCCGGCTTCCTCGTCATTACTGCGGTGCTCTATGCCGCGATCACCTCCACCTCGATGTTCGTCATTGGCCGCGATTTCGTGAAGCTGTCCGAGCAGAAGAACCAGGCGGAAGCCGAATTCCGCTATGTGCTGACGCGCGTGCGCGAAAACGGCGAAAGCATCGCCTTGCTTGGCGGCGAGGAAGAGGAGAGCAGCGGCATCGACAAGACCTTTGCCGGCGTGCTCAAGCGATGGGCGCAACTGACCGGCCAGCACATGCGCACGGCGGTGGTCTCGCAGGGCTCCAGCCTATTCGCGCCGGTCGTGCCGGTTCTGCTGTGCGCGCCAAAGTTTCTTGAAGGCTCAATGTCGCTTGGCCAGGTCATGCAGGCTGCCTCGGCCTTCACCATCGTGCAGGGCGCGTTCGGTTGGCTGGTCGACAACTATCCGCGTCTGGCCGACTGGAACGCCTCCGCGCGCCGCGTCGCCTCGCTGATGATGTCGCTCGACGGGCTGGAGCGCGCCGAAAAGAGCAGCGATCTGGGACGCATCAAGCATGGCGAGACCGAGGATGACGCGATGCTCTCCCTCGACAATCTCGCGGTGACGCTCGACGACGGCACCTCGATGGTCAAGGAGACCGAGGTGGTGATCGAACCGGGTGAGCGGGTGCTGGTGTCCGGCGAATCCGGTTCGGGCAAGTCCACGCTGGTGCGGGCGATCGCGGGCCTGTGGCCCTGGGGGAGCGGCAGCGTCAATTTCCACCCCGACAAGCGATTGTTCATGCTGCCGCAGCGCCCCTACATTCCCTCGGGCACGCTGCGCCGCGCGGTCGCCTATCCCGCCGCGGCCGAGAAGTGGCCGGTCAAAAGGATCAAGGCTGCCCTCGAGAAGGTCGGCCTCGGCCATCTCGCCGGCCGGATCGAGGAGGAAGCGCCATGGGACCAGACGCTGTCGGGTGGCGAGAAGCAGCGCCTCGCGTTCGCGCGCCTGCTGCTGCATGCCCCCGACATCGTCGTGCTGGATGAGGCGACCTCGGCGCTGGACGAAAAGAGCCAGGACCAGATGATGGAAACGGTGATCCGCGAATTGCCCGAGGTCACCATAGTCAGCGTGGCGCACCGCGCCGAACTGGAAGCCTTCCACACCCGCAAGATCACGCTCGAACGGCGTAAGGGCGGCGCAAAACTGGTCAGCGATATCGACCTCGTGCCGCGCAAGCGAAAACGCAGCCTGCTGCAGCGCGCCTTGTGGGGTTCCGGCACTCGGATCGAAAGGTCGCGTAAGCTGGAGTAGGGTGGCGCTGCCCTGGGTAAGGAACCGTGGGAGAAGCGTTCAGGCACGAGCGACGGGATAGCGCGCGACTACGACGCGTAGATGTCCTTGTAGGCGTCGCGCAGCAGGTTCTTCTGCACCTTGCCCATGGTGTTGCGTGGCAATTCGTCGATGAAGATCACCCGCTTCGGGTGCTTGTACTTGGCGACCCGTTCCGCGATGGCGCCGAGTATTTCGGCGGCGGTGATGGTTGACGCCGGCGAGCGTACGACGACCGCGGTGACGCCTTCGCCGAAATCCGGATGGGCGACGCCGATGACCGCGCTTTCGGTGACCCCGTCGAGCGCGTCGATCTCGCTCTCCAGTTCCTTCGGATAGATGTTGTAGCCGCCGGAGATGATCAGGTCCTTGCCGCGCCCGACGATGTGGACATAGCCGTCGGCGTCGACCAGGCCGAGATCGCCGGTGATGAAGAAGCCGTCGCCGCGAAACTCGGCCCTGGTCTTTTCCGGCATCCGCCAGTAGCCGCCGAACACGTTCGGGCCCTTCACCTCGATCATGCCGACCCTGCCTTGGGCAAGCGTCCCACCACCGTCGGGATCGGCGATGCGCAGCGAAACGCCCGGCAAGGGGAAGCCGACCGTGCCGGCGCGCCGTTCGCCCTCATAGGGGTTCGACGTGTTCATGTTGGTCTCGGTCATGCCGTAGCGCTCGAGGATGGCGTGGCCGGTGCGCTCGCGCCAGGCCTTGTGCGTCTCGGCCAGCAGCGGCGCCGATCCCGAAATGAACAGCCGGATGGTCTTCGATGATTGGCGATCGAGGCCCGCCTGTTGCAGCAGGCGCACATAGAAGGTCGGCACGCCCATCAGGGTGGTGGCGCGCGGCAGCAGGGAGATGATGCGGGCAGGGTCGAATTTCTGTTCGAACAGCATCGAGGCGCCTGCCATCAGGATGACGTTGGTGGCGACGAACAGGCCATGCGTGTGGAAGATCGGCAGCGCGTGAACCAGCACATCATCCGTGGTGAAGCGCCATTGGTCGACCAGTACCCGCGCGTTCGAGGCCAGGTTCTCGTGGCTGAGCATGGCGCCCTTCGAACGGCCGGTCGTTCCCGACGTGTAGAGGATCGCCGCGAGGTCGTCGGCGCCCCGCTCCACATCGTGGAAATTCGTGGACTGCCGCGATGCCTGGTCCGTCAGCGATCCCCGACCATTGCGGTCGAGCGTGACGACGACGGCGCCGGATGGCTCGACCAGCCGCCCGATGTCGGCAGCCTTCGCTGGATCGCAGACGATGACCCTCGGCTCGGCATCGCCAAAGAAATATCCGAGCTCCGTCAGCGTATAGGCGGTGTTGAGCGGCAGGAAGACGGCGCCGGCCCGCACGCAGGCAAGATAGAGCAGCAACGCCTCGGGGCTCTTTTCGACCTGTACGGCAACCCGGTCGCCCGGCTCGACATCCAGTTGCAGCAGCGCATGCGCCAGCTGCGCCGATCGCGCCAGCATGTCGCCATAGGTGAGCCGGCGTCCGTCATCTGCCTCCAGCAGAAGGTGCTCCGGTGCTGGCATCCGGGAACGGAAAGCGTCGAACAAATGATTGCTCATCTTATCCTCCGACCGCGCGTCAGCTTGCCGCGCTGTCGCCCGCTGTCCTGATCGCCTCGATATTCGCGCGATACGCCTCGACGCTGCCGCCCTTGAAGACGGCAGCACCCGCCACCAGGACATTGGCGCCGGCGGCGGTGACCAGCGGCGCGGTTTCGGGAGAAACGCCGCCGTCGATCTCGATGTGGATGGGCCGGTCGCCGATCAGCGCCTTCACCCGCTTCACCTTGTCGACGATGCCCGGGATGAAGGCCTGGCCGCCGAAGCCCGGGTTGACGGTCATGATCAGGATCAGGTCGAGCCGGTCGAGCACATATTCGATCGAGCTTTCCGGTGTTGCGGGATTGAGCGACACGCCGGCCTTCTTGCCGAGATTGCGGATCGTCTGCAGCGAGCGATCGAGGTGCGGCCCGGCCTCGGCATGAACCGTCATGCCGTCGCAGCCGGCATCGGCGAAAGCAGCCAGATAAGGATCGGCCGGCGCGATCATCAGGTGGCAGTCGAAGAATGCCGTGGTGCGGTTGCGGATCGCCTTGATCACCGGCGGGCCGAAGGTGATGTTGGGCACGAAATGCCCGTCCATCACATCGAGATGGATCCAGTCGGCGCCGGCTGCCGCCACCGCTTCCACTTCGTCGCCGAGCTTCGAAAAATCCGACGCCAGCACCGAGGGTGCGATCAGGGTTTTCTTGCTCATGGGACGGCCTTTCAGGGTGCGGTTGCCTGGATCGACTGCCTAATGCGCGGAATGTGGCTTGTCGAGTGGGCACATCGTTCAGGCGATGGCGGCCTGCGCGCCATGTGCCGCACGGATGTGCGGTCCTGCATTGCCCAAGAAAAAGATCCCGCCGGCGGACCGGCGGGATCTTCGTGTTTGCGGCCAGATGCTACTGCAGATTCGTCAGAGGGCGTCTGGGCTGCTGCAGGTTCGGGTTGAGCAGCAGTCCGGGGTTGACCTCGATCGACGGGTTCCTGCGTCCCGGGATGCAGTTCGGGAACCGCCCGACTGTCCCTGGTGGGCAGAAACGCCTGACGCCGACCGGTTGGCACTGGCCGTTGATCATCCGGGCGCCGGGCGCGCATTGCTGCGAGGATCTGCGGCATGCACCGTCGATCACCTGGGTTCCGCGTGGGCAGACGCAGGCGCCGCTCTTGGCGCGCAACTGACCGCGGATATCGCATTGCTGCACGGTCCTGACCGGTACGCAGGCCCTGCCGCGCAGCTGTGTCCCGTCCGGGCAGACGCAGGCGCCGTCCTGGGTGCGGACCTGGCCGCGCAGCAGCGTGCATTGCGTCGGTCTTGGCCGGTCCGGCACGCATGCCCTGTTCTGCCGATGCGTCCCGTCGGGGCACGTGCAGCTGCCATCCGGTGTCTGCACCGCGCCACGGATCGTGCACCGCTGCTTGATGACCTGGCAGGCGCCGTTCACCACCACGCCTTGCCGGCAGACGCAGTCGCCATCCAGGTTGCGGTACTGGCCGGGCAGCAAGGTGCACTGGCCCGAGGGCGGCTGGTTGCCCGGTGCGCACCGTCCGTTTCGCAGATCGGTTCCGCGCGGACAGATACATTGCCCGTCGGGGGTCCGGACCTGGCCCGGCAGCAACACGCAACGCTGCGGGATGGGAAGCGGCAGAAGGTTGATGCCGCCGCCCGATGAGCACTGGCCGTTGCGGAAGCTGGTGCCTTGCGGGCAGACGCAGTTGCCGGCGTCGTTCATCACGAAGCCCGTGGAACAGCCCTGCTTCAGCGGATGCGTGATGGTGAAGGGGTGGCAGGCATAGGCCTTGCCGCGCTCGCCCTGCACATTGGTGGCATTGCCTGGGAGCACGTCGCCTCCGCCCTGCACCGGCGTGTCGGGGGGCAGGACGCCGACGCAGTTCTGCCCGTTGACCGTGCCCTGCAGGCTGGCCAGGCGGCCGTCGTCAGGAAGGACCACTGTCACATGGTGGACATGGCTTTCCCCGGCGCCGAGCGACAGGTTGGCGATACAGGAGGCCGGTAGTGTCGACGGTTCCGGCGAGCAGCCGAAGGGCGGGTCGATCGAGGTGATCGCAACGCCGTCCAACCGGCCGAGACCATCGACGCCGATGGCATCACCGATGCGGACCGGGCCTGAGAACGCGCCTGGCCCATCGTTGGTGATGGTGATGGTGAACGAGCAGGGCCGACCGACCTGGCAGGTGCTGTCGCCGGTCTTTTCGACACGGATGCTGGAGCCGCCGTTCGGATGACGGATGCGTTCCGTGGCGCAGGCCTTGTTGTTGGACAGGTCGGTTTCACCGGGGATAGGCTTCACCTCGGCGCAGTTCTCCACCGTGTCCGATCTATATCCGGCCGGCATCACCGCCTTGACGACGATCGAAGTCGAAGCGCCCGGTACCAGCGTGATGCCGGCATCGTCGCAGCGGAATTGGCCGGGTCCGGTCGGTCCGCACGTCCACGGCGGGGTCGGGCCGAAAGTCGAGGATGCGGGCGCGCCGCCCGGATAGGTGTCGGTCACCGTCAACGGGCCGCTATAGGTGGCGGTGCCGTTGTTGATGACATCGATCACGAAGGTGCAGATGCCGTCGGCCGTGCACACTTCGCCGCGAGCCCGCTTCTTCAGGATCAGGTCGACCTTCTTTTCGACCGGCGGCTGGCAGTCGCGGTCGCGGTCGCCACGCTGGCAGATCGGGATCGAGGCGCAACCCCGATCGTTCTGCTGGCTGCCGAACAGCGGCTTGCCGCTTGCGCCGTAGTCATAGGTGGCGCAGTTGCGCAGGACGTGGCCCTGCCAGCCCGGAGCCGGCTTGAAGCCGATCTTGAGGTCGACAAAGGCGCCGGGATTGAGCGTGGTGACCGGATAGGTGCAAATCATCGGGCTTGTCGTCGGCGTACAGACCCAGGGCGCGTTCGGTCCTGAATCGATGGTGGAACCGGCAGGCAGCGTCACCTCGTCGAGCACGATCTTGCCGTTATAGGGGGCCGTGCCGACATTGGTGACCCTGATGGTGAAGTCGCAGCCGCCGGCCATCGTGCAACGCGGCACGTCGGCATGCTTTTCCACCTTGAGGTCCGGTTCCTTTTCCCGCGGCGGACATTTCAGGTCCGGCGGGATGACGATGTCGATCGTCTGCGTGCAGCAGAGGCCCCAGCCTTCCTTCGGGCCGGCATAGGAGTTGATGCCGGTGACGATGATGTGGATCGTCTCGCCGGGTGAGGCGCCAAGAATCTTCCAGTTGAGTACGCCGCCGCCCGCCGGCACCTGTTGCGTGTCGGGAATGATGGTGATGCCGGGGGTAATGGTTGAAAGCTGCACCCACTTGCCGCCCATCTCCGGGCCGACCGGCATATGGTAGATGAAGGCGCCGCCGCCGGGTGCGCAATCGACCGTGCCTCTTTCGACCTTGAAGCATTCATGCTGCGGCGGCGGCGGTGGGGTGCACTTGGTGACGTCGATCTTGATCGCGGTCTTGACGCCAGTGAGAAAATTGCCGGGGTTGGGCTGGCTCGGATCCTGCGACGGGATGATGGTTCCCGTGCCGGTCCCGATGGTCACCTTGACCGTCGCCTCGTTGTCGACGCTGGTCGGCGCCGGAAACGCCGCATGGTCGATCTTGGCGGTGATGTGGAAATTCACCACGCGTTCGTTGGGAATGCCAAGACCGGCTATGTCGGAAGCGGAAATCCGGAAATCGGAAACCGTTGCCGTATCGCTCGGGCTGGCCGATGTGCTGATGGCCGCGGCAGGCAGCGGCCCGCCCGACGCGTCCGTACCGTCGCCGGACACCTGCACGTTGACGATCTGCAGGCCGTGCGGAAGCTGGTCCTTGAAGTCGAGCCTGGCGGCTTTCAGCGAAGCCACGAGGCTCGGGCTGGCAAAGCTCTGCGGGTCGCCGCGCAGGCCGAAGCTCAGCGAATATTCGACATAGTCGCAGCCTCTTTGCCCGCCCGTCTTGGTGAAGAAGGGCACGACCCGGCCCGGCTCCGGATTGATGATACGGGAGTCGAGATCGAGGCCGGGGTCCGGATTGGCGGCCTGGCCGGTCTTGGCCGGGGCAAGGTCTTCGGTGAAGCCTGGCGCAGGGGCGAGCATGGCGACCGCGATACCGGCCGCCATCAGCCAGCGCGCACCGCGCCTGGCATATGACAGGGGTTTCATGATGGTCTCCATGACGGTTGGTCGGGCGCGCGTCGCGAGCGGGGACAGGGCAAGAATGGTCATCTTTCCCTCCTCAGCGTTCGCAACTGACGGCTGGCGTCCGCAGCGGCACGGTCATCTTGCAACAAGGGTAATAGCCGCCCTTGTCGCGGTCGGACTTCCTGTAGAAGCAGAGCCCGACATTGACTGTATCGCCCGGATTATGGCCGGTGATATCGATCGTGTACGGCGCGCCAGGCGCGTGCGACTGGGGTGTGGTCACCCCGACGCCCGGCGTCCTGGACTGAGCCGTGATCGAATCGCCGCCCAAGCCGGCATGGTCATGGAGATAGAGATCGGCCTTGAGCCCCGACGGCGTGCAGAAATACTGGACGTCCTCGACGTCGAGACAGGGAGGCAGATTGCCGGGCGGTGGAAGGTCCGGCGGGTAGAACGGTGGCAGATAGCCGCCCGGAATCTGTTCATAGTAGCCGGCGCGACCCTCGCAGGGGTGCCAGACCTTGACGTCGCCGACATGGCCCTCGACGTCGGGGTCTTCGAAATAGCCGTCGAAATCAGTGAACCACGAGCCGAAGGGCGGCACGTTCGCCGGCTTGACCAGCGCTGAGGGCGTGATCTGCACGCCGTGCACGGCCAGCGGCCCGCCGGCGGCAAGCCGGTCGGCAAGGGTGGGGTTCTCACGCAGTTTGTCGCCGGTGTTGACCAGCGTGTCCGTGCAGACGCTGGTATCGAGATTACCGTCGGCGTCATAGCCATATTGCAGGTCGACGCCCCCGGCGGACTGCCGGTTGCCGTCCGGGAAACCGACCGCGTACTCCTGCGGCACCGGCACCCAGGTCGATTCCGTCGCCGGATCGTCCGGATTCTCGCGCCAGTAGCGGATGACCTCGCCTTTGCCGGAATCGGCAAACAGACTGTAGTCGTAGCGGTTCTCGACCGGGCCGCGCTGGGCCAGGTACATGAAGCCCTTGTTGTCGAAGGCGATATCGGTGACGGCATAG
Organism: Mesorhizobium carmichaelinearum; assembly: GCA_943370265.1. Classification (GTDB taxonomy): domain Bacteria; phylum Pseudomonadota; class Alphaproteobacteria; order Rhizobiales; family Rhizobiaceae; genus Mesorhizobium; species Mesorhizobium carmichaelinearum_A. The sequence continues at coordinate 71,411 of CALRQH020000004.1, read as the reverse complement.
TCCTGATCGGCCTTGACGGTCAGCTCCCAGCGCGGATCGCCGGCGAATTTGCCGTCGCGGGCAATGCCCACCGACCAGATCTCGGCTTTCTCGCCGACCGAATAATAAAGCCGTCCGCCATGGTAGGCGACGGCCCAGACGCGGCGCTCGTCCTGCGTATAGCCCCAGGTCGCGGGGTTTTCCGTGTCGAAAGCGGCGCCCTGTATGTCCATCACCGAGCCGTCATCGGCGACCGGGGCGAGCCCATGCGCCGGGCGCCCGGCGACGCCATGGTCGAACGTGTCGAGCGGCGCGCCGTTGGCGTCGATGCGGTGGATCAGGCCCGTGTCGAGATCGGAGGCGAAGAACTGGCGATGGTTGCTGTCAAAGGTGATGTTGCCGATGCCGGGACCGCTGTTGGTCTCGATGTCGGCGAATTTGCTGACCTGGCCGGTTATGCCGTCGATCTTCCAGATCGTGCCCGGCCCGCCGCCATTCTCGGCGCCGAACTGGCCGACCATGAAGGTGGCGCCCGCCATGCCGTGATGTTGCCGCTGCGGCCTTCCGTCGCCCTTGGTGTCGGGTGTGACGATGCGAATGCCGTGCAGCGAACTCGCCGCGGCATAGAGGTTGGGAATACCGGACGGAACGCCATCGCGCACGCCGTCGTCGTAGGTGAGGCCGAAAACCTGGCCGATCTGGCCGGCCGTCACCTCGAAAGGTGGCGGCGTCGAGACAAGCTGGCCGGAAGCCGGACCGCCGAGATGGGAAACGTCGAACACGCGCAAGGTGGCGCGCGTGGTGTCGATGAAGGTTTCGTCGACGGGATCGACGCCCGGCGGCAGGCCCTGGTCGAAATTGGGGATGGTCGTGCCGGAAAAGCCGGTCACCGCCATCGAGCCCGGATAGATGATCTGGGTCTGGGGTTCCTGCGCCCCGGCGGATCCGCCGAACCACAGGCTGGCGGTAAGGGCCAGTGCCAGGAGGCCGCCGATCGTGTGGAGGGCGCGGCGCAGGCTGCCGGTGGGGCACACGAACGAGCCGTGGACGCGAGACATGGAGCTATCCCCGTAGGCTGGGGGAGAAACGCCCGGTCTCGCCGCGCGAATCAGGGCAAGCCGCGGCGGTCCGTCACGTTTTTCCCTGATCGACTTGTCTGCTTTCCTCTTCGTCACGATACGCCGGCTCTTACGTAGGGTCAACGGAATCAGCGGAAAGCCCAGCGCATCCGATCCGTCCCGAAGGCGGTGGTCGCGCTGGGCTCCCATTGTTCCCGGAGACCTTGGAGTCTCTGGTTTTCCAGTCATGGGACTTCCTTTCCGGGCCGCGCCATGCGGCTCCTGAGCGTCAGTCGCCGCTCGTGATGGAAAGGTTCATCGATGACCTCGGCCGAAGGCGAGGCCTTCAGGTCATATGGCTGATCGGGCAGCGCTCGCGCACGCAGACAGATTCGTCGCAGACCCTGCAGACGACGTTCTGGTCGTCGCCGAGGTCGACCAGCGCCGGCAGCAGTTTTTCGACCAGCGCGCCAAGGACCTGCGTCTCTTCGGCGCTGAGAACGCCGACGGCGCGGTCGATGACGGCGCGGCGTGCGGCCAGATTGCGCTGTAAGACGGTTTCGCCGGCTTCGGTCAGGCGAAGCGCTTTCGACCTGCGGTCGCCGTCGATGCCGCTATCGCGCAGCACCAGCCCGTGCTCGACGAGGTGATCGATCAGCCTGACCGTCGCCGAATGTGACAAGGCGATGTATCGCCTGAGCACCTCGATCGACAGGCCAGGGTTCGAGCCGATCTGGACAATGGCCGCCACGGCGCTGGGGCCGAGGCCGGTCTCGGCACCGAATGCTTTCTCCATCTTGTCGACCAGGGCGAGGCTCATGGCACCGAAGATGTTCTCCAGCCGGAGCTTCTCCCGGCTTTCACTTGCGACGTCTTCTGCCATCACCATATCCTGGCGGGGATAATCCTATGCATGATGCATAGTTAGGCCGTTCCCGGCCGGCCGGCAAGGACGGTGGACGTCTTCAGCAGAATGCTTGCGCGTTGCGCAGCCTGTTCTTATATACGCGCCAAGCCGTTCGGTGCCGGAATGCCGGTTGCCGGAACGGGATTTCTTGTGAACAGGGGCTTTCGTCGGAACGCCTGTACGGGTCCTGAGAGCCTGCTTAGCGGAGAGACTAGAAAAATGGCAAAAGTAATCGGTATCGATCTCGGCACCACCAACTCCTGCATCGCCATCATGGATGGCAAGGAGCCCAAGGTGATCGAGAATGCGGAAGGCGCGCGCACGACGCCTTCCATCGTCGCCATCTCGAGCGACGGCGAACGTCTGGTCGGCCAGCCGGCAAAGCGCCAGGCGGTCACCAATCCTGAAAACACAATCTTCGCGGTCAAGCGCCTGATCGGCCGCCGCTATGACGATCCGGTGACGGACAAGGACAAGAAGCTTGTCCCCTACAAGATCGTCAAGGGCGACAATGGCGATGCCTGGGTCGAAGCCGGCGGCAAGAAGCAGTCGCCGTCGCAGATCTCGGCCATGATCCTGCAGAAGATGAAGGAAACGGCGGAGGCTTATCTCGGCGAGAAGGTCGAGAAGGCGGTCATCACCGTTCCGGCCTACTTCAACGACGCCCAGCGCCAGGCCACCAAGGACGCAGGCAAAATCGCTGGCCTCGAAGTCCTGCGCATCATCAACGAGCCGACCGCGGCAGCGCTCGCCTACGGCCTCGACAAGAAGGACGGCAAGACCATCGCCGTCTATGACCTTGGCGGCGGCACGTTCGACATTTCGGTGCTCGAAATCGGCGATGGCGTGTTCGAGGTCAAGTCGACCAACGGCGACACCTTCCTCGGCGGCGAGGATTTCGATATGCGTCTGGTCGAATATCTGGCGGCCGAGTTCAAGAAGGAACAGGGCATCGACCTGAAGAACGACAAGCTTGCCCTGCAGCGCCTCAAGGAAGCCGCGGAAAAGGCCAAGATCGAACTGTCGTCGACGACCCAGACCGAAATCAACCTGCCCTTCATCACCGCCGACGCGACCGGCCCGAAGCACCTGACGCTGAAGCTGACGCGCGCCAAGTTCGAGAGCCTGGTCGAGGATCTCGTCCAGCGCACCATCGAGCCCTGCAAGGCGGCGCTCAAGGATGCCGGCCTGAAGGCTGGCGAGATCGACGAGGTTGTCCTGGTCGGCGGCATGACCCGCATGCCCAAGATCCAGGAGATCGTGAAGCAGTTCTTCGGCAAGGAGCCGCACAAGGGCGTCAACCCCGATGAAGTCGTCGCACTCGGCGCCGCCATCCAGGCCGGCGTGCTGCAGGGCGACGTCAAGGACGTGCTGCTGCTCGACGTGACCCCGCTGTCGCTCGGCATCGAGACGCTGGGTGGCGTGTTCACCCGCCTGATCGAGCGCAATACCACGATCCCGACCAAGAAGAGCCAGGTGTTCTCGACGGCTGAGGACAGTCAGTCGGCCGTGACCATCCGCGTCTTCCAGGGCGAGCGTGAAATGGCCGCCGACAACAAGGCGCTCGGCCAGTTCGACCTGGTCGGCATCCCGCCGGCCCCGCGCGGCGTGCCGCAGATCGAGGTCACCTTCGACATCGACGCCAACGGCATCGTCAACGTCTCGGCCAAGGACAAGGGCACCGGCAAGGAGCACCAGATCCGCATCCAGGCGTCGGGTGGTCTTTCGGACGCCGACATCGAGAAGATGGTGAAGGACGCCGAGGCCAATGCCGAGACCGACAAGAAGCGTCGCGGCCTTGTCGAGGCCCGCAACCAGGCCGAGGCGATGCTTCATTCCTCGGAGAAGTCGCTGAAGGAATATGGCGACAAGGTTTCGGAAGCCGACCGCAAGGCGATCACCGATGCCATCGCCGCCCTCAAGACGGCTTCCGAAGGCGACGACGCAGCCGACATCGAGGCCAAGTCGCAGGTACTTGCCGAAGCTTCGATGAAGCTTGGCCAGGCCATGTACGAGGCTTCGCAGAAGGAAGCGGCGGAAGCCGATGCCAAGGCGGATGCCGCCAAGGATAGCGACGTGGTCGATGCCGATTTCGAGGAAATCGACGAAAACGACGACAAGAAGAAGTCGGCCTGAACGGCCTGACGGCTGACAAAGCGGAAAAGCCCGGCGCAAAGCCGGGCTTTTTTGCAACCTTGGCTGAAAAAAATATCGGCCTGGCCGAAAAAACGCGGGCAAGCTCGCGCTGACACTGGCATCCCGGCTCCATCGCACCTAAATCGGAACAGCGTGCCGGCAAACGACGCAACAATGCATCAAGACGTTGAGCATCCGGACAGCGGGAAAAAATGAAAGCTGATTTCTACGAAACGCTGGGTGTCCAGAAGGGCGCCGACGATAAGGAGCTCAAGAGCGCTTTCCGCAAGCTCGCCATGCAGTTCCATCCCGACCGCAATCCCGGCGATCATTCCTGCGAGCACAAGTTCAAGGAAATCAACGAAGCCTACGAGACGCTGAAGGACCCGCAGAAGCGCGCGGCCTATGACCGCTTCGGTCACGCTGCCTTCGAGCAGGGCGGCATGAATGGCGGCGCGCAAGGGTTTGGCGCCGGCGGCTTCGCCGACATCTTCGAGGACATTTTCGGCGACATGATGGGCGGGCGCCAGCGCCGCTCCTCCGGCGGTCGCGAGCGTGGCGCCGACCTGCGCTACAACATGGAAATCTCGCTCGAAGAGGCATTCGCCGGCAAGACCGCGCAGATCCGCGTGCCGGCCTCGATCTCCTGCACCGAATGCTCGGGCACCGGTGCCAAGCCCGGCACCCAGCCGGTCACCTGCTCGATGTGCAATGGCCATGGCAAGGTGCGCGCCACGCAGGGTTTCTTCTCGATCGAGCGCACCTGCCCGCAATGCCAGGGCCGCGGCCAGACCATCAAGGATCCGTGCCCGAAATGCGCTGGGCAAGGCCGCGTCACCGAGGAGCGCTCGCTGTCGGTCAACATTCCGGCCGGCATCGAGGATGGCACACGCATCCGGCTTGCCAATGAGGGCGAGGCCGGCCTGCGTGGTGGTCCGTCGGGCGACCTCTATATTTTCCTGGCGGTCAAGCCGCACGAATTCTTCCAGCGCGACGGCGCCGACCTCTATTGCAAGGTGCCGATCTCGATGACGACGGCCGCCCTTGGCGGCTCGTTCGAGGTGACGACGCTGGATGGAAGCCAGACCAAGGTGAAGGTGCCGGAAGGCACCCAGAACGGCCGCCAGTTCCGTCTGAAGGGCAAAGGCATGCCGGTGCTGCGCCAGGCCAATATCGGCGATCTCTACATCCAGACGGCCGTCGAGACGCCGCAGAACCTTTCGCGTCGCCAGCGCGAGCTGCTGGAAGAGTTCGAGCAGCTCTCGTCGAAGGACAATTCGCCCCAGTCGAGCGGCTTTTTCACCCGCATGAAGGATTTCTTCGAATCCTTCGGCGAGCGTTGATGCATGTCGCCCAAAAGCGGGAACCGGTTTTGGGACAACGAGATGCCGGCAAGAATCCAAGGCATGCCGGGCAAATCCGTAAAACGCGTCACGCCTTGGGCCGCGACGAAAACTATCTTGTCCACGACATTGGCATGACAGCACCTTGCCTTGGGTCACCCAAGTGCTAAGTACCATCCTGGGGCGTTCTGGAGAACTTGCATGACACGTGGTCCCGGGTTGCGGAAGACGCTGGCCGAAAAGTTCGACGACGAGCTCAAATTCTTCAAGGGGTGGATCGACAAGCCGAAGACGGTGGGCTCGATCGTGCCGACCAGTTCCATCACCGCCCGCAAGATGGCCTCGATCGTAAATCCGAAATCGGGCCTGCCGGTGCTTGAGGTCGGCCCCGGCACGGGCGTCATCACCCGCGCCATCCTCGCCCAGGGTGTGCTGCCTGAAAACCTCTACGCGGTCGAATATTCCACCGATTTCGTGCGCCATCTGCGCCGACTCTACCCGGGCGTCAACGTCATCGAGGGCGATGCTTTCAATCTCGATGCCACGCTCGGCGACAAAAGCGGCATGATCTTCGATTCCGTGGTCTCCGGCGTGCCGCTGCTCAACTTTCCGGTCGCCCAGCGCATCGCCTATATCAACAGCCTGCTCGACCGCATCCCGGCCGGCCGGCCGATCGTTCAGCTGACCTACGGCCCGATGTCGCCGATCCCGCCCGGCCGCGGCAACTACACGGTCGAGCATTTCCATTTCGTCATCCGCAATATCCCGCCGACGCAGCTGTGGATCTACCGGCGCGGCGCGCATTGAGGCTGATAAGCGCTTGGGATTCGGGCAACACTTGACCTATACCTGCCTGCTGACAAGGTAGGCCCATGGCAGTGATCCCGAAAATCCTCGTTTTCGCCGGCTCGGTCCGGACCGGCGCCTTCAGCGGCAGGACAGCCGACGTGGCGCAGACGGAACTCGCCATGCAGGGCGCGGTCGTGACCCGCATCTCGCTCGCCGACTATCCGCTGCCGATCCTGGACGAGGATCTGGAAAAGGAAAAAGGCATTCCCGAAAATGCGATGAAACTTGGCCGTCTCATCGCCGCCCATGACGGGCTGCTGATCGCGACACCGGAGTATAACGGCTCCATCCCGCCGCTGCTCAAGAACACGATCGACTGGGTAAGCCGGGTGCGCAAGGATGGCGGCCGGCCGTTCAGGCCTTTCGCCGGCAAGCCTGCCGCCCTTTGTTCTTCCTCCGACGGCAAGTTCGCTGGCATACGCTGCATCAATCATCTGCGCGCCGTGCTGGTCAGGTGCCAGCTCGAAGTGATCACGCCGGAATGCTCGGTGTCGGGCGCCAGCGGTGCATTCGACAGGGACGGGCATTTCACGGACGAAAGACTACGCCAATCCATGGAGCATCTATGCCGCACGCTGATCGAAACATCGCGCATGCTGTCGACCCGGGTCGAGGCGTGATTGCCGACGCCATGCAGGCTCACTCCATTCAGGCCCGATCCATCCAGGAAAGACTGATCGTTGGTCTGGACGTGCCGACGGTGGCTGAAGCCGAGAAGGTGGTGCGCGAGCTCGACGGCGTCGTCTCCTTCTACAAGATCGGCTATCAGCTCGCTTTCGCCGGCGGGCTCGATTTTGCCCGCGAAATGGCCAGCGGCGGCACGAAGGTCTTTCTCGACATGAAGCTGCTCGACATCGACAATACGGTGGCTAAGGGCGTCGAGAACATCGTCAAGATGGGCATGAGCATGCTGACGCTGCACGCCTATCCCAGGACGATGAAAGCGGCGGTCGAGGCGGCCAGGGGCAGCGACCTCTGCCTGCTTGGCGTCACCGTGCTGACCTCGATGGACGAGCAGGACGTGATCGACGCCGGCTATGAATATGATCCGCATACGCTGGTGCTGCGGCGCTCCGAACAGGCGCTCCATGCCGGCATGGGCGGCATTGTCTGCTCGGCCGAGGAAACCGAGGCGGTGCGGCGCATCGTCGGGCCGAACATGGCGGTGGTCACGCCGGGCATCAGGCCCAAGGGCAGCGACCATGGCGACCAGAAGCGCGTGGTGACGCCGGCGCAGGCGATCCGCAGCGGCTCCAGCCATCTTGTCGTGGCCCGCCCGATCGTCGGGGCAAGCGACCGGCGCGCGGCCGCCGAGGCCATTCTCGCCGAGATGCGCTCGGCCTGAGGACCAGTTCCGAACCTATTTTCAAAACCGGCCCTCGCCTGCACGGACAGCAACAGGAGAAAAACCATGCCCAAGGGATACTGGATTGCCCGCGTCGATGTGCGCGATGCCGAAGGCTACAAGGATTATGTCGCGGCCGCGAAGCTGGCCTTTGACCGTTTCGGCGCGAAATTCCTGGCACGGGGCGGCGCGCATGAGCTTGCCGAGGGGGCCGGACGTGCCCGCAACGTCGTCATCGAGTTCGAATCGCTCGCGATGGCGCATGACTGCTACCATTCGCCGGAGTATCAGCGCGCGGTCGCCATCCGCCAGAAGGTGGCCGATGGCGAGATCGTCCTGGTCGAAGGCATTTAGCCGGCAAGCAACCGGCTTGCCGCCGTCTCGGCCATCGCATCGGCGAGGCTCATATTCCATTGCGAGCGGCAATAGGCGCGAAAATCGAAACAGGGCAGGCCGGGGCAGACCTCGAATTCGATGAGGTGAACGGTGTCATCCGCCTCGACCCTGAGATCGATCGAGAAAACGTCGCGCAGGCCGAGCCCGCTCATCAGCCGCTCGGCGATGTTGCGTATTCTTGCATCGGCGCCTGGCTGGCTGTCGCCGACCGGGAGCAGTTCCGGCTCGGCGTATTTTCCTTGCGCCTTTGCCGCTTCGCCCGTTTCGCCGTAGAGCGCCATGCTGTCTTCCATTGTCTGGAAATCGGCGCCTGAATTGACAAAGGCGACACCGAGCGCCTCGACACCGGCGCTGGGCGCCAAGCCAAGAAAACTGGCGCGCACGTTGCGGCCAGGGACGTATGGCTGGACCACGACATCGTCGCGATAGGCGGCGAACACGCGCTGGCTCAGTTCCAGCGCTTGGGCGAGATCCTCGCAGCGTGAATCCGGCCAGATGCCGATCTTGGCGCCCAGCCGGTTCGGCTTGACGAACCAGCCGGCCGCCGACGCCGGCGGTTCCACCAGCCATTTTCCATTGCGGGCCAGACCCGCCTGCGGCACCGGCATGCCGAGCGCGCCGAGCACGGCGCCGGAACGGAACTTGTCCTGGCAGAGTGCGAACAGGGAATCGTCGGCGCCGATCGTCGTCAGCCCCTTGAGCCTGGCCAACGCGGGTGCCGCCCCACCCCGGAAATAGGCGATGCCGTCGGACAGCGTCCACACAAGCATGCCCTGCGGATTCTGGCCGGCCAGCGCGTCAGCGGCATCGTCGAGCGTCACCGGCGCAAACGAAAGGCCGCGCCTGAGGCAGGCGGCGGCGAGCGCTTCGAACTCATACGCAAGGTCGGTCGACTGCGCCAGGTAGGACGAAATCTCCGTGGCACGGTTGGGGGCATAACCGTCGGCGATCAGCCGGTCGAAGCAGGCCTTTTCGGGTTCGTAGACAAGAATTAGCTTCGGCTTGGTGTTGGGCATGGTCGGACGATTCCTGGCGGTGCTTTGGCCTACCATCGCATGGCGCCTGCAATCGGCTTTCGCGAAACCGACGCATGCCGGACGCATGCGTGACAGCGGCGGACTGCGTCAACGCGGCGCACATCAGGCCGCGCCTGGCAAACTCAGGCGATCAGCACGCGCGGCTCGAAGCGGCCGTTGACGGGAATGTCGAGCAGGAAGGTCATGCCGGCCTGCGGATCGAGCTTGCGCTGTTTTTCGTCCTTGCCCTTCCAGGCCGATGTCACCGTCAGGCGATCGCCCTTCCGCCCGACGAATGCCGGGCAGGAAGGCTGCGTCACCGGCATCGCGATTTCGCGCAGCAGCGTGCCATCGGGCGAATAAGCTTTCACCGCCTTGCCGCCCCAGACGGCGTTCCACAACACGCCGTCGCGGTCCACGACCGAGCCGTCGACATAGCCCTTCGACGAGCGATGGTCGACGAACACTTTCGGTTCACCTGTGGGCAGGCCGGTCGCCGGATCGCAGCCGATGCGCATCAGGAGGCCGGTCGCGGTGTCGGTGTAGTAGGCGATCGTGCCATCCTCGGAAAAGCAGATCGAATTCGACACTGTGATGTCGGAAAACAGCCGGCGCAGTTCGCCCTTGAAGAACCAGTAGATCGCGCCGGCGCCCTTCTCCTCGTCCTTGCCCATCGTGCCGGTCCAGAACGCGCCGCAGGGGTGGACGCGGGAATCGTTGGAGCGGGTGAGGGGATTGTCGGCTTCGATCGCCGTGTGCAGCGTCAGCTTGCCGGTCGCGACATCGCGCACATGCAGGCCGGTTTCGGTGGCAATCAGCTGTCTGTTGTCGTCGATGACGGCGACGGCACTGGCCATCTGGCCGAGTTCGTGGATCTTGACCGCGCCGCCGGAAAGACCTTTCTCCAGCATATGGCCATTGACGATGTCGAACCAGAATAGCGCGTCGGTGCTTGGGTCATAGCTCGGCCCTTCGCCGAGTTGGCAGACATGATCGGAAAAGACGGAAACGATCTCACTCATCATGCTTCTCCGAAGGCCGCGTCCCAGGCCGCGACGGCGGCATGCGCGCGTGCCGCCACCTCGTCAACGCTCATACCCGGCTTGAACAGGCTGGAACCGAGCCCGAAGACGGTGACCCCCGCCGTCTTGTAGCCGGCAAAGTCCTTGTCCGAAACGCCACCAACCGCGCCCACCAGCGTCGAGGGCGGCAGCACCGCCCGCATCGCGGAAATGCCGGCGACGCCGATCACGCTGGCCGGAAAGAATTTCAGGGCCGAGGCGCCGAGCCGGATAGCCTGGAAGGCTTCCGTGGGGGTCAGCACGCCCGGCATCGTCACCATGCCGTAGTGCATCGCGCGTCCCATGACCTCGGCGTCGATGTTGGGGCTAACCAGCAGCCGCCCGCCGGCCGTGTGCAGGCCGTCGACATCGGCTGGCGTCAGCACGGTGCCGGCGCCGACCAGGGCGGTTTTCGGAAGGACTTCCACGATTCTGGCGATTGACGAAAAAGGCTGAGGCGAATTGAGCGGCACCTCGATCGCCTCGATGCCGGCGTCGAAGATTGCCTTGCCCATTTCTATAGCCTCGGACGCTTTAAGGCCGCGCAGAATGGCGACCAGCCCGCGCTTGAGCTCTGGAAAGGCGGCTGTCTGCGTCATCGGGCAACTCCGTTACGGGCGATCATGCCATTCTCTCTTGCCGCTTCGATCAGGCCGGCGCGTACGGCCTCGTCGGCGTCGACGGTCCTAACCGCAAGCCCGGCAAGGCCAAGCGCCTCTCCGTAAAGCGACGCCAGCGCGCCGGAAGCAATCAGCACGATGGATGGGGAGGCATCGCCATAGCGGCGTCTCGCCGAGGCGATTTCGCCGCCGATCAGCAGGCCGGAAAGGCAGGCCGCCGCATCGTCGGGCTTGAGATCCTGCAGCAAACCGGCGGCGCGGATCGAGAACAACCGTGAGGTGACGTCGCCGCCCTCGGTCAGCGCTATCTCGCACCAGCGCCGGAAGAACGGGTTGTCCGCCGTGACCGGTTTTGGATGTTCGCCCAGCGAATGGCGAAGGATCGAATGAACAGCCAGCACCGAAAAAAGCTCACCGGTCGGCCAGGTGCAGAAGCCGGCGACGCCGCTATCCTCGACGACAACCCATTTGGAATGGGTGCCCGGCATGCAGACGACATGGCGTCCCTTTGCCGGCAAACCAGCGCCGGCAAGTTGTGTTTCCTCGCCGCGCATGACGTCCGGTGCGCCGGCCTGCCGCTGTGCGAGGCCCGGCACGATGCGGATGTCGCGGCTCTGGCCGGGAACCCGGGCAGCACCCGCGAGGACGGCACTGAGCGGCGACGGCACGGTCACATAGGGCGCTTCCAGCCAGCCCTGGCGGGAGCCGGCCATGCCGCAGATGATGACAGGCAGCCCCGCCGGCGCGCCCATGGCCGCCAGATGGCCCTCAAGGATGGTCGAAAATCCCTTTTGCTGCGCGGTGATCAACCCATCGTCGCCACGGCGCTCGGCCTGGACCCCTCCCGCTTCGTCGATCAGCCATGCCCTGAGACGGGTCGTGCCCCAGTCGATGGCGGCGACCGCCGCCCCGCTCACAGGAAGCCCCCGTCGACGATCAGCATCTGCGCGGTCAGCATGCGCGAGGCGTCCGACGCCAGGAACAGCACCGTCCCGACCATGTCGTCCGGCCGCATCACTTCCTTGATGCACTGCTTGGCGACATGGGCGGCGAGCGCCTGCTCGGTCACCCAGAGATCCCTTTGCCGCTCGGTGATGACCCAGCCGGGGGCGACCGCGTTGACGCGGATGCCGTCGCTTCCAAGCTTGCCGGCCAGGCCCTTGGTCAGGCCGACGATCGCCGCCTTGGCGGCGGTGTAGGAGGGCATGTCGGGATGGTTGATCAGGTAGGATGTCGAGGTGAAGTTGATGATCGAGCCACCGCCGGCCCGCTTCATGCCCGGCGCCACGGCCTGCGCGGTGAAGAAGTGCGGTCGAAGATTGATTGCCTGGTTGTTGTCCCAGAATTCCACCGTGACATCTTCCACGGCGTGGCGCTCGTCAAGGGCTGCATTGTTGACCAGCACGGTAACGTCGCCATGCGCTTCGGCTGCCCTGACTGCAGAGGCGCGCAGAGCTTCTATGTCGCGCAGGTCCGTCTTCAGGTACAGGGGCCGGCGGCCTTGCTCCTTCTCGATGCGGTCGGCAAGCAACAGGCTGGGGCCATCGGCGATGTCGATGAAGGCGACATTGGCGCCCTGGCGCACAAAGCCCTCGGTCAACGCCGCGCCGATGCCGGAACCGCCGCCGGTGATCAGCACCGAAGCGCCTTCGAGGTCGGCAAAATGCGCCGATGGCATCATGATCTGTTTCTCCAAGCCGGACCGGCGCGCATCCTAGCCAGACAACTCCGGCGGGCAAGGGCGAAAAGCAGATTCGTTTTGCTTATGTCTGACAAAAAGACATCGCGGCTCAACGCGAGCTCAATGGGGTTCCAGACAGATCGCGGATCGGTGGGTCAGATCGCCTTGGCGTGCAGCGCGCCGCGGAACGAATCGCGCAGATAGCCGAGCGTCGCATCGGCATCGACCGGCCTGCCGAACAGATAACCCTGCCCGCCGGCGCAGCCGAACTGGACGAGCCGATCGGCCTGCGCCTCCTGCTCGATGCCTTCGGCGACAACGTCCATGCCAAGCCCCTCGCACATGGCAAGGATCGCCCGGATGATGTGTTCCGAAGGACGGTCGTCGAGGATGGAGGAGACGAAGGCGCGGTCGATCTTGAGCTTGTCGAAATGGAATTCGCGCAGGCGGCCAAGCGAGGACTGGCCGGTGCCGAAATCGTCGAGCGACACGCGGATGCCGACGCGTCGCAGATCCTCGACGATCTTCTCGGCGGAGGCCGGATCGTTCATCAAGCCGGTTTCGGTGATCTCGATCTCCAGCCGGCGCGGGTCGAAACCGGTGCGGTCGAGGATCGCCAGAATGTGCAGGCCGGTGTTCTGGTCGACAAGCTGCGACGGCGACAGGTTGAAGGACAGGAACAGGTCCTTGGGCCAGCTCCTGGCCGCTTCCGTCGCCTTGCGCAGCACCAGCTGCGACAGCGGACCGATGATGCCGCGCTCCTCGGCGATGGGAATGAAGACCGTCGGCGGCACCGAGCCGAGATCGCGGTCCGTCCAGCGCGCCAGTGTCTCGAAGCCGACGGTGCGGCGTGTGTTCAGGTCGACGATGGGCTGGAAATGCGGCTCTACCTCGCCGGCCGAGACGGCGCGGCGCAGGGCCTGTTCGATGCGGGTGACGCGCTTGGCCGCCTCTTCCATTTCACGGGTGTAGACGACAACCCGCCCGCGACCCGAGCGCTTGGCATGGTACAAGGCGGTCTCGGCCTTGTTGACGAGGATTTCGGTGGTCTCGTCGCCCGAATAGAACAGCGAGCAGCCGACGGAAGCCGAAAGCCTGGCGGTGCGTTCGCCGACATCGTAGGGCGCAGACAGGATCTCGATCAGCATGCGGGATTTTTCGGCCGCCGCTTCCTCGCTGAACACCATCGGATAGAGGAAGGCGAACTCGTCGGCGCCGATGCGGCAGACCGTGGAATAGCCGTCCATCGAGGCGCGCAGCCGCATCGCCACCTGGATCAGGATGTCGTCGCCGGCCTTGTGCCCGAACAGATCGTTGATCGGCTTGAAGCCGTCCAGGTCGAGAATGCCGACGGTGAACGGCGCCGGGTCGTCGGCCCGATCGCTGATCAGACGGTCGACCTTGTCGAAGAATCGACGATGATTGCCAAGCCCGGTCAACGGATCGGTGAACGCCAGATCCGTTGTCTCCCTGTTTGCCTGACCGGTGCCAAACGACGTTTGCATCGGTGTCCCTGTTTTAGAACTCGGAATTTATTTCCAGACTGGCAGCAAACCCTTTAGGAAACGTATCCCGAAGGGGCGACCTTTCCAGGACAATGGTGATTGGCCCGGACACCTGAAAAATACTTGCTCAACTGCCTGGTCGCACGCGGTAGAGTTCGAGTTGGCTACCCTGCGTTTGCGCGATCGGTTCGAGCCATTCCGGTACGCTGCCACTCACAAGACCCGCCAGAAAACCCTCCGGCGCATTGAAGGTGAGAAGCCTGGTTTCCGGGTTGCCGCGACACACCGCGACGAGGCCGACGTGATGCTCCTTGGCGATCGTCCTGGCCGCAGCGGCTGAACCCATGAAGGCATCGAGCGCCAGCAGGTTTCCCGCGATGTTGCGATGATAGGGTCCGGCGAAAACGCGGTTTTGCGTGTAGGCCAGGATGGGCGATCCAAGATTGGAGATCGCCAGCACCGTGGTTTGCGGCTGCTGGCCAAGCATGGTGAATGTGGCCTTGCGCTCGCAGGTGGCATCGACGTCGCGCTGGTCGGCCGCCGGCTTGCCGGATTCGAACGCAAGCGAGGCCGCGGCTGCGGCGCCTGTCCAGACGGCATTCACCGACACCAGCCAGACCGCGGCCATCCGCAAGGCCACGCCGCGCGAGGGGCTGGTTTCCGCCCGTTGGCGCCATTTCGCGATCCAGGCGGAAAGGGGGATCACCGCGAAGGCGATGGAGAATGTCGACGCGCGCACTTCCCAGGTGCTGACGACGAAGGCGACGACGAGCAGCGCGCCGACAATGCTGTCTTGCCGCCGCCAACCTCCTTGGCGCAGCCGCAGCGCCATCAGGATGATCGCCAGCAGCGGCGTTGCATAACGCGCCGCGACCCGCGCCGGATCCGCGAAGATGAGTTTGTAGAGCGATTGCGCCTCGTCGATATGGTCAAGCCACAGCGTCTTGATGCGTGGGTCGAGATTTGCGTAGGGCATCGCCAGGCATTGCGGGAACAGCATCACGACTACAGCGCCCAGCCCCAGGCCAAGCACGCCAAGCGAGATCACCCGACGCCGCAGCGTGTGGTTCATGGCATCGACCGTGGCAATGGCCGCGAGGCCTGCGCCGCCGATCGCGGCCACCACGAACTGAACGATCGAGAATGTGTCGCATTGCGCCTGGCCCCATGCGGACACCGGCACGGTCGTGGCGAAGACGACAGCGGAAACGCCGGCAAAGCCGAGGCCGAAATCGCGCGCGATCGGCCGCTCCCCTGCTCCTCCGGTGAGGAACAGCATGGCGGCGAGCACGCCGAGGGCCCCGGCATAGGGCGCGCTTTCCATGCCTATGGCTATGGTTAGCGCCGCGCAGATCCCCGACGGCAGGGCGGCCCATCTGCGGGTCGGCGCGTCGAGCAGCAGGCTGAGGCTCGCCAGGGTCAGCATCAACTGGATATTGTGGTGGTCGAGCGAGCCCGGTGAAAAGATCCCCAGATAATAGAGCGCGGCACCACCGACGATGATAGCCGGCACGACGGCACGCTCCCCGGCGAAGCTGCGCGCCGCGCGAATGATGAAGAACACCGAAAGCCAGAATTGCAGGGCCGGCCAGGCCACCTGGACGATCTTCTCGGCCAGGGCCATGTTGCCGGTCATTGCGGAGGTGCCCAGCATGGCAAGGGCAAGCGGCGCGTCGAGCAGCCGCGACCAGTGCATGACGAAACCGCCTTCAGGCCCCATCCTGTATTGATGCATGTCGAACCAGCCCTGGCCGCCCAGCAGGTCGCGCACCTGGACCAGCTGCAGCAGGCTGTCATTGTCGCCATGGGCGTTGGCCAATGGGGGGAAACCCGCATAGGCGCCGACGGCAACGACCGCCAGCGCGGCAAGAGCCGCCAGCGCGAGATCGAACTTCCAAATGGAAGCGCCGTCCTTGGCTATGCCCATTTCATGACCTTTGGAGGAATGCCGACCGGTCCTAACCTAGCCTTAACGGCTTCAATAAATAGTAAAGCCGCCTGAACGGGCTGGCTTACAGCGCCGCCGTATGGTCAGGCGAGGCGCCGGAGACGAAAATGCCGCAAGAAGTTCGCTATGAACCGTCCATCGCCGTGCTCTTGCCCTGCTACAACGAGGAGCTGACGATCGCCGAGGTGGTACGGCGGTTTCGCGAAACGCTGCCTTCGGCGCAGATCTATGTCTACGACAACAATTCGAAGGATCTGACCGCGCTGCGGGCCCGCGCAGCAGGCGCCATCGTCGTGCGCGAGCCGCGCCAGGGCAAGGGCAATGTGGTGCGCCGCATGTTCGCCGACATCGATGCCGACATCTATCTGATGGCGGACGGCGACGGCACTTATGCTCCCGAGGACGCGCCGCAGCTGATCAACACGCTGCTGACCGAACGCTCCGACATGGTGGTTGGCACCAGGCGCGGCGTCACCGACGATGCCGGCAGGACCGGCCATGCCTTCGGCAATCGCGTCTTCAACAGCCTGTACAAGCGGCTGTTCGGCACCGATTTCACCGACATCTTCTCCGGCTATCGCGCCTTCACCAGGCGGTTCGTCAAGAGCTTTCCTGCCGTGTCCGGCGGCTTCGAGATCGAGACCGAAATGTCGGTCCATGCCTCGCAGCTCAAACTGCCGGTCAGCGAGATCGCGCTCGACTATGGCCGTCGGCCGGAAGGGTCCTCCTCGAAGCTGTCGACGTATCGCGATGGCGCCAAGATCCTCTGGATGTTCGCCATGCTGATGAAAGAGACGCAACCGCTGCGCTTCTTCGGCGCCTTCTCGGTATTCTTCCTCGGATCGAGCCTGTTCCTGATGGCGCCGGTGCTGATCGTGTTCATCGAGACCGGCCTGGTTCCGCGCCTGCCGACCTGGGTGCTGTCCGTCGCGTTGCTGCTGCTGTCCATGCTGGTTGCGGTGACGGGGCTGATCCTCGATTCCGTGTCGCGCGGCCGGGCCGAGCAGAAGCGCATCTTCTATCTGTCGATGCCTTCGGGCCGTGTCGAGCGTCGCGAGCGCGCAGGCGCGCCTGAAACGCTCAAGACCTCGCACGGCAAGACGCGCCGTGCGGCCTGACGATTGACGATGAGACGCATCGTCCGTTTCATTTTCGCTGGCGGTATCGGCTTTTTCGCCGATGCGGCGGCGCTCTGGTTGCTGCTGGACGTGACGCCGCTTGGGCCTTTTGCCGCCCGCATCCTGTCGATCGGCTTTGCCTTGTGCGTCACCTGGTCGATCAACCGGCATCTGACCTTCCAGCCGTCGAGCCGTGGCATCGCGCGGGAAGGTGCGCGTTATGGCGGCGTCGGCGCCGCCACCAGCATCGTCAACTATCTCGTCTATTCGGCCATCCTTTTGGCACTCCCGGCGGTTCCGCCGCTCGCCGCCCTTGCCGTTGCCTCGATCGTCGCGATGACACTGTCATTCCTCGGCTATTCGCGGCTGGTATTCGACCGCTAGGGGCTTCTTCCGCCAAGCCTTGCTATCAGCCCCAAGCCGCGCCCGGCACTGGCCCGATTGGCAGAACGCCGCGGGTTCCTTATATCGCTTGCGTCGACTGCCTCGGAGATCTGACATGAAGCTGAAAATCGCCGTCCAGATGGACCATATCTCCACCGTGTCGATTGCCGGCGACACATCCTTCGCGCTGTCGCTGGAAGCACAGCGGCGCGGCCACCAGCTGTTCCACTACACGCCCGACCGGCTGTCGCTGCGCGATGGCAAGGTATTTGCCCGCATCGAGGAAATGACTGTCCGCGACGACAAGGACGGCCATTATTCGCTGGGCGAGAAGGTGCGCACCGACCTGTCGGAGATGGACGTCGTCCTGCTCAGGCAGGATCCGCCCTTCGACATGAACTACATCACCACCACGCACATCCTCGAGCGCATCCATCCGAAGACGCTGGTCGTCAATGACCCGGCCTGGGTGCGAAACAGCCCCGAGAAAATCTTTGTCACCGAATTTTCCGACCTGATGCCGGAAACGCTGATCACCAAGGACAGCCAGGAGGTCGCCGCCTTCCGCAAGGAATTCGGCGACATCATCATCAAGCCGCTCTACGGCAATGGCGGCGCCGGCATCTTCCATCTGCACGAGGCCGACCGCAACTTGGCCTCGCTGCTCGAAATGTTCGGCCAGATGTTCCGCGAGCCCTATATCGTCCAGCGTTACCTGAAGGACGTGCGCAAGGGCGACAAGCGCATCATCCTGATCGACGGCGAACCGGTCGGCGCCATCAACCGGGTGCCGGCCGAACATGATTCCCGCTCCAACATGCATGTTGGCGGCCGCGCCGAAAAGACCGAGCTGACGGCGCGCGAGCGCGAGATCTGCGCGCGCATCGGCCCGTCCTTGAAGGCGCGCGGCTTCATCCTGGTTGGCATCGACGTCATCGGTGACTACATGACCGAGATCAACGTGACGTCGCCGACCGGCGTGCGCGAAGTCCGCCGCTTCGGCGGCGCCGACATCGCCAGCCTGTTCTGGGATGCCGTCGAGGACAAAAGGCGGAAGTAGCCGTTTTCATTTTGTCTTAACCATGTTCCGCTTTTTCAACCTGGCACAATTGCGATGCAACCATCGCGATTGATCGTTCCTGTAATGTTCTTGCTTTGATCAACAATCTGTGATTGACTTCGATCAGGCCGCTTGCGGCCGGATCGCACAGGCTGGAGCATGATCCCGAAAAGTGGGAGCCGGTTTTCGGAAAAGATCATGCCCGAACAAAGAGATGGATCAGAATGACGTCATCCTGATCGGGGGCAAGCCCATGTCCGGGGTGGGGAAATGGTAGCGCGGGTTCGCACTGTGGCTTTCCAGGGCATTGAGGCCGTACCGGTCGACGTGCAGGTGATGATCGCGCCCGGCAAGGTCAACATGCATATCGTCGGCCTGGCCGACAAGGCGGTGGCCGAAAGCCGCGAACGGGTGCAGGCGGCACTTCATGCTTCGGGCCTGTCGATGCCGTCGAAGAAAGTCACCGTCAATCTGGCGCCCGCCGACCTGCCCAAGGAGGGCAGCCACTACGATTTGCCGATCGCGCTTGGCCTGATGGCAGCACTTGGCGCCATTCCGGGCGACATGCTGGCCGGCTATGTGGTGCTCGGCGAATTGTCGCTCGACGGCACTATCGCCGCCGTCGCCGGCGCGCTGCCGGCGGCAATCGGCGCCAACGCCGAGGGCAAGGGCCTGATCTGCCCGTTCGCCTGCGGGCCGGAAGCGGCATGGGCGGGACGGGAATTCGACATCCTGGCGCCGCGCAGCCTGATCGCCATCGCCAATCATTTCCGTGGCACGCAGGTGCTGTCGCGCCCGGAGGCCGGCGTCCACGCCTCGGCGCGCGACCTGCCCGACCTCTCCGATATCAAGGGCCAGGAGACCGCCAAGCGGGCGCTGGAAGTGGCAGCGGCTGGAGGCCATAATCTGTTGATGGTCGGCCCTCCGGGTTCCGGAAAATCCATGCTGGCGCAGCGGCTGCCGTCGATCCTGCCGCCGCTGGCGCCCAAGGAACTGCTCGAAGTCTCGATGATCGCGTCCGTGGCTGGCGAACTCGGCGAAGGCAAGCTGACCGACCGGCGGCCGTTCCGCGCGCCGCACCATTCGGCCTCGATGGCGGCGATGGTCGGCGGTGGCATACGCGCGCGGCCGGGCGAGGTTTCGCTTGCCCATCACGGCGTGCTGTTCCTTGATGAATTTCCCGAGTTCACGCCGCAGACGCTCGACGCGCTGCGCCAGCCGCTCGAAACCGGTGACTGCATGATCGCGCGCGCCAACCATCGGGTCACCTATCCGGCGCGCATCCAGCTGGTCGCGGCGATGAACCCGTGCCGCTGCGGCATGGCCGGCGAGCCCGGCTATCGCTGCCTGCGCGGCGAACGCTGCCGCACCGACTACCAGGCGCGCATTTCCGGCCCGCTGCTCGACCGCATCGATCTGCGCATCGAAGTGCCGGCGGTTTCGGCCAGCGACCTGATCCGGCCGGACAGGGCGGAGAAGAGCGAGGCCGTGGCGCTGCGGGTGGCGCGCGCCCGTACCATCCAGCGCGAGCGTTTCGAACGCCTTGGCGTCACCCGCGCCACCACCAATGCGCACTGTTCGCCTTCCATCATCGAGGCGATCGCGACGCCGGATGCCGCCGGCCTGTCACTGCTGAAGGATGCCAGCGAAAAGCTCGGCTTCTCCGCGCGCGCCTATCACCGCGTGCTGAAGGTCGCGAGAACGCTCGCCGACCTCGACGCCAGCGAGACCGTCGGTCGCATCCATCTCGCGGAAGCGATTTCCTACCGGATGATGTCGGAGCGCGTGGCGCAGGCGGCGTGACGTTCTCCTTACCCTTGAGGGGAGGGTGGCCGCCTTCGGCGCCTATCCCGCCCGATCGCGTGCCTTCAGCTCCAGCCGCCGCGCATGCAGCACCGGCTCGGTATAGCCGTTGGGCTGGGCGGTGCCCTTGAACACCAGGTCGCAGGCGGCCTGGAAGGCGATGGAATTGTCGAAATCCGGTGCCATCGGCCGATAGAGCGGATCGCCGACATTCTGCCGGTCGACGATGGCCGCCATGCGCTGAAGCGAATCCCTGACCTGGATGTCCGAACACACCTTGTGGCGCAGCCAGTTGGCGATGTGCTGTGAGGAGATGCGCAGCGTGGCGCGGTCCTCCATCAGCCCGACATCGTTGATATCTGGCACTTTCGAGCAGCCGACGCCCTGGTCGATCCAGCGCACGACGTAGCCCAGTATACCTTGTGCGTTGTTGTCGAGTTCCTTCTGGATATCGGCGTCGCTCCAGTTCGGGCGCACCGCGACCGGCACCGACAGGATGTCGTCGAGCTTTGCCTTGGGCCGGCTTTTCAGCGCCGCCTGCACGGCATGGACATCGACCTTGTGGTAGTGCGTGGCATGTAGCGTCGCCGCCGTCGGTGACGGCACCCAGGCGGTGTTGGCGCCGGCCTTGGGGTGGGCGATCTTTTCCACCAGCATCGCCGCCATCAGGTCGGGCATCGCCCACATGCCCTTGCCGATCTGGGCGTGGCCGGCCAGCCCGCATTCCAGGCCGGTGTCGACATTCCAGGCTTCGTAGGCGGAAATCCAGGCCGCCTGCTTCATGTCTCCCTTACGGATCATCGGGCCGGCTTCCATCGAGGTGTGGATCTCGTCGCCGGTGCGGTCGAGGAAACCGGTGTTGATGAAGACGACGCGGTCCTTGGCAGCGCGAATCGCTTCCTTGAGGTTGACGGTGGTGCGTCGTTCCTCGTCCATGATGCCCATCTTGATGGTATTCTGGCGCATGCCGAGCAGCGCCTCGACACGGCCGAAGATTTCGGCGGCGAAGGCGACTTCCTCCGGCCCATGCATCTTGGGCTTCACCACATACATCGAGCCGGTGCGGGAGTTGGCGCGACGTCCCTTCGGGCCGACATCATGCAGCGCGATCAGTGCGGTGATCGCCGCATCCATGATGCCTTCCGGCACTTCGCTGCCGTCGCGGTCGAGGATCGCCGGATTGGTCATCAGGTGGCCGACATTGCGCACCAGCATCAGCGAGCGGCCGGGCACGGTCAGCGTACCGCCATTGGGTGCGGTGTAGGCCCGGTCGGGATTGAGCTTGCGGACAAAAGTCTTGCCGACCTTGGTGATTTCTTCCGCCAGGTCGCCCTTCATCAGGCCCAGCCAGTTGCGGTAGACGACGACCTTGTCCTCGGCATCGACCGCCGCGACCGAATCCTCGCAGTCCTGGATGGTGGTGACAGCCGATTCCAGGGCGATGTCGGCGATGCCGGCCGGATCGGTCTTGCCGATCTGGTTGTCGCGGTCGACGACGATCTCTGTATGCAGGCCGTTCTTCACCAGGAGGACGGCATCGGGATTGGCCGGATCGCCGCGATAGCCGGCGAATTGCCTGGGGTCGGCCAGCGTGGTGGAACCAGCGCCGGCGCTCAGCCGCAGTGCGCCGTTCGCCACCGAAAGCCCGTTCACACCGGCCCATTTGCCGGAGGTGAGAGGCGCCGACTCGTCGAGAAAATTCTTGGACCAGGCAACCACCTTGGCGCCGCGCGCGGGGTTGAAACTCTTGCCCTTTTGCGCGCCGTCCGTCTCGGGAATGGCGTCGGTGCCGTAGAGCGCGTCGTAGAGCGAACCCCAGCGTGCGTTGGCGGCGTTCAGCGCATAGCGCGCATTCATCACCGGCACCACAAGCTGCGGACCGGCAACCACGGATATCTCCGGGTCGACATTGTCCGTCGACACGCTGAAGGCCGGGCCTTCGGGGACGAGATAGCCGATTTCCTTCAGGAAGGTCTTGTATTCGTCCATGTCGACGGGCGCGCCATTGTCGCGATACCAGCTGTCGAGTTTTGCCTGCATGGCGTCGCGCCTGGCCAGCAGCGCCCGGTTCTTCGGGGCGAGGTCATGGACGATGGCCGAAAAGCCGTTCCAGAATGCTTCGGCCGCGATCCCGGTGCCCGGCAGCGCCTCCCGCTCCACGAAATCATGCAGCTCGCGGGCGATCCGCAATCCGGCGATCTCGATGCGGTCGGTCATCAGGGGTTCTCCAACGCTTGCAGCTGGTTTTGCCGGCTCCGGGGCCTTTGGCATGCCAGGTTTGTCCGGTCAATTCGGCTTAAGGTGAAGGGCGTATTTAGGCGCCCTTCCGCTAGACGGCAATGCGTGGCCTCCCGGACGCAACGGCCACCACATGCGCCTCGATGAACATGCGCTGGCCTTCGACGGCCGAGACGCGGAAATCGGTCGCGACCTCGATCTCGGCGCTATCGGTGCCGGCGTCCCTGGCACGCCCGGCGGCAATGGCGCGGACGTCGCTTTCGGCTGAAGCGATCGCTGATGCCTCGTCGAGAAAATCGCGCACGGTCTCACCCGAGGCGACACGGAACAGGCCTTCCTTGGGCTGGCTGACCCGTGCTTCGGCCGAGACCCGCACCTGGCCGACGACGGCGCCCAGCGCGTTGGCGACATCGGTATCCTCGGGCACCACGCAATCATTGCCGATCAATGGCGGCAGGCCGGCATAATGCAGCGGCGCGGAGGCGCCGAGGCCGATGACCGGCCGGTCGAGCGAGACGCTGAAGCGCGCGATGCCGGGATGCGCGTCGACGGCGCGCTGCACCAGCGCATGCGCCACGGTCGATGCGCCATCGAGCCCATCTTCGGCAAAGGCGGTTTCGAGGATGTATTCCGCCGACCAGCGCGTCAGCGTCACCAGCACCCGTTCCGAGATCGCTTCAGGCGAGGCGGCAATCGCTTGCCCGCGGCCGTCGCGCCTGCGGGCGAACAATTCGGCGCCGAGGCGCGCCGTGGCCGCATCCCAGTTCGCCTGCTTGCCCAGCACGTGGGCGGCGTCGGAAGGCGTGAAGCCTGCGACATGCACCAGCCCGCGCGACACTAGCCGGTTCAACGTCGCGTTCTGCGCGTTCGAGGTCAAAAGCTTGTCAACGGCAATCGGCGTGGGGCCGATTACCTCATAGAGCCGTGCCTCGGCTCCGGTCAGCCCGG
Organism: Mesorhizobium carmichaelinearum; assembly: GCA_943370265.1. Taxonomy (GTDB): domain Bacteria; phylum Pseudomonadota; class Alphaproteobacteria; order Rhizobiales; family Rhizobiaceae; genus Mesorhizobium; species Mesorhizobium carmichaelinearum_A. The sequence continues at coordinate 48,016 of CALRQH020000004.1, read as the reverse complement.
CGGCAAGCCTGTCGGGCACACCGGTCCTGACGGCGAACCGGCCGTCCATGCGGCCCGGATTTGGCGAACGCAGCTGGCGCTCGAGCTCGGCGATGACCGCCTGGCCATGTGACATGCCGGCCAGCGCCAGCGGCACCAGGCGGCGGGGCCCGAGCAGGATCTTCGGATTGAGCGCACCATCCTCCAGCGCTACCTCGGAATCGCCTCCGAGACCGAACGTGCGCATGGCGACAGCCTCGACCATGGTGCGGAAGCCGCCAACCGTGGCGCCTTCGGGATCAAGCCGCGGCCGGCCCTTGTCCAGCACCGCGACGTCGGTGGTGGTGCCGCCGATATCGGAGACCATGGCATTGTCGAGGCCGGTCATGTGACGGGCGCCGACAAGGCTGGCGGCCGGTCCGGACAGGATGGTCTCGATCGGACGCTGGCGGGCGAAGGCGGCAGACACGAGCGCCCCGTCGCCGCGCACCACCATCAGGGGTGCGGCGATCTTGCGGGCTTCGAGGAAACCTTCGGTTGCCGCCACCAGCCGGTCGATCATCGAGATCAGCCTCGCATTGAGCAAAGTCGTCAGCGCCCGGCGCGGGCCGCCGAGCTTGGCCGACAGTTCGTGGCTGGCCGTGACCGGCAAGCCGGTCTTCTCGCGGATCAGGTCGCGAGCAGTGATCTCATGTGCCGGGTTGCGGGTGGCGAAATAGGCGCAGACGGCGAAGCCGGATACCGATTTCTCCAGCTCGGGCAGCGCCGCCTCCAGCGCCGAGAGGTCCAGTTTCGCGGCATTGCCATGCACGTCGTGGCCGCCGGGGCAGAACACCACCGGGTCGGTGCCGAGTGCCGTCTTCAGCCCGTCGCGCGCGAGATCCGCCTCGGAAAAGCCGATCATGATCAGCGCCACCCGGCCGCCTTGGCCCTCGACCAGCGCGTTGGTGGCAAGCGTCGTCGACATCGACACCAATTTTATCGCCGCCGGGTCGGTGCCGGCCTTTGCCAGTACCGCGTCGACCGCGCCGGAAATGCCGACGGCAAGGTCGTGCCGCGTCGTCAGTGACTTGGCCTTGGCCAGCACCTTGCCCTTGCTTGGCCCTTCAGGCGGACCGCCGGCCTCCGACCACAGCACGGCGTCGGTATAGGTACCGCCGGTGTCGATCCCGAGGAACAGGGGTGGTTGTTTGGTCTTGGCGGTCATATTTGGCGGCGGTCCGGAGAAGCGAGGCTGTTTGCTCCCCGCCACTTATCCGATCGCCCGCCGAAAGGAAAACCGGCCAGCCGTACTATTTTGCCGTGACAGTGCCCGTCATCGAGCTGTGGATCGCACAATGGAATGGATGTGCGCCCGCCGCGACGATCTTGACCTTGGCGCTTTTACCTTTGGCGAGATGACCGGTGTCGAAGGAGCCGTCAAGCGCGGTGGCGGTGTGCGTAATCGGGTCGACATTGGTGAAAGTGATGGTATCGCCAACGGCAACCGAGATTTTCGCCGGATTGAATTTCATGCCCTTGATCTGGACCGCATGGTTGGCGGCATAGGCGGGCATGGCAAAGGCGAGCAGAGCAAGAACGAGCATGGTGCGCATGATGGATTTCCTCCTGAGCGCGAACCCTCATCCTATACTAACGCTGGTGCACGGCCTTTCATCCCACAAACCCGACTTTCTTGTGCGTGCCATCGCAGTAAGGCTTGTTGGCCGAATGGCCGCATCGGCACAGGAACGCAACCGTCGCCCGCTCGACCGTATGACCGGTGCCGGTGACGATCTCCAGATTGCCTTCGAGCTTGAGCGGACCATTCGTGGTCGGCTTTACAGTGAGCGGCCCGTCCCGCGCTTCGAGTGCCGGCGTGTCCTTCAGCGCCGGCTCGCCGGTGGCGGCAAAGCCCGCCTTGGTGTGGCTGCCGTCGCAGAAGGGCTTGTTTTCGGAGGCGCCGCAGCGGCAGAGCGTGGCACGCAAGAATGTCTCACCGTTGAGCACGATCTCGGCATGGACAGCGAGCGGGCCATTCTCCCGGATACGCACGGTGTTGACCACCGGCGGCTTCTCCTGCGGCCCGCCATCCTTGCGCACATAGGTGATGGCGCCCGAAGGGCAGTTTTCGGCGAGGGCCACGATCTTCTCGACGCTGGCCGCTTCCGGATGGATCCATTGGCCAGGTGCGTTGGGCACGAAGACATGCGGATCGCCAAGCACGCAGTTGCGCGAATGAATGCAGCGTTTGCCGGAAAACCCGACGTCGATCTTTTCGCTTTCGACCATGTCGGCCATTGCAGTGCTCCTGTTGCCTGGAGCACGCCATGTCCGAGCGGACAGACGCGGCGTGCTCTGGGTATTTGCCTTGGTGCAGGCTATGGCCACGCTGGGAAAAGCGTCAAGCTGGCAAACCGGTCAGGGAACCAGATTGATTTCCTCGGTCTCGCCGCCAGTGCAGGTGTAGCAGCAATCCTCGCATTTTTCCTTGTTGCCGGGTCCGACGCCCCAATAGGTGCCTTCGTCACCGTCGACCCAGGCGCCGTAGCAGATCGATTCGCCCTGGTTGCAGGAGATCGGCAGCTGCTTGGTCTCGCCGTCGTCGAGGTAGTAGTCCTTGCCGTCACCCGGCCAGACATAGTCGCGGTCCTGGCTGTAAAGCTCGACGCGCATGGCGTTGGGATGGCTGTTCTTGATGGCAAAGGTGATGTCGGCAGCCTGTGCCGCCGGAGCGAGCAATGCGGCAAGAGAGAGCGCGACCAGAGTGCGGCGCGCATAAGCGTAAAACATGGTAACCCCCCGGAAAGAAACGGCCCGTCCGACCGCATGGATACCCATGCCATGCCGCGTTGGTGCACGGAAGGGGGGGCCGCGACCGGATCCTGATTTTTCGAGATGGCGTCCCGACCGCTGAGGTCCTGGCTACAAGGAACGGCGCGCCGCCGAAAAACACCTGCGGCTCCTGACACTGCCCTGTCAGGAGGCCCCTGCTATGAAGTCGGTGCATTCATGGTCGATGCTATCGAGGGGGAAGTGATATGAGCGGGTTTGACGATTTCGATTTCCTGGTCGGCGAATGGTCGATCACCAACGAGTTTCTCCGCGGGCGGCTGATCGGTTCGACGGATTGGGAAACGTTCCCCGCCACCTCGCGTGTCGAAAAAGTGATGCCGATCCCCGGCGGCGGCTTCGGCGGCAATCTCGACCAGATGTTCATCCCCGTGCGCGACTTCACCGGCATGACGCTGCGTCTCTACAATCCGGAAACCGGCCTGTGGTCGATCTACTGGTCGGACACCAAGAGTTTTCGGCTGTTTCCGCCGACCGTCGGCCGATTTGTCGATGGACGCGGCGAGTTCTTCGGCGACGATGTCGAGGGCGGCCGGAGCGTGCGTGTGCGCTTCCTGTGGACCACCGGCACCAGCCCGCGCTGGGAACAGTCATTCTCGACCGACGGTGGGCAGAGCTGGGAGCTCAACTGGGTGATGAAGTTCGAGCGGATGGCGGGGTAGAGCGCCGCGCTTTGCCCTCCGCGATGGCTCCCCGCCCTTCGGGCGTCCAGGCCCTTCAAAAGGTCCACTTGACCTTTCGATCCGCCCGAAGGCGGACAAGGCCCTCACCGTTCGAAACTCAAAAAGCCAAATCGTTGGCTTTTGCCGGCCTGTGGCCAGACGTTTCTCACTCCACCAGATCGATCGTCTCGGTCGAATGCTCGACGCAGGTGAAGCAGCAGGTGTCGCAAGGCTGGTCGTTGTCCGGGCCGACGCCGGCGGAAATGCTGTCATTGCCGTTCACCCAGGCGCCATAGCAGATGCGCTCACCGGCATTGCAGGAGATCGGGATCGATTTCTGCGAGCGGGGATCGATGAGGAAAACCTTGTCGTTGCCCGGCCAGACGGTCTCGCGGTCATGGCTGAACAGTTCGATCGCGACGGCCTCCGGACGCTTGTTCTTCACGAAGAAGGCCATGTCCGCCGCATGCACGGATGTGGTGAGGACCAGGGCGGCGAGAGCGGCAATGCGAAACAGCGTCACCATGAGCACCTCCCCGAATCATTCCAGCAGATTCGCATGGCCGCCCGAAACTAGGAAGATGCACTTGGCTTCCCGATCTCCACAGCCAGCCTCACCACTTCCCGCACCAGCAGGTCCAGGTCCTCACGCCTGGTGCGGTGGTTGTTGATGGCAACCCGCAGGCAGTGCTCGCCGCCCACCGTCGTGTCCGAAAGTGCCGCAATGCCCTGTTCCTGCAGTTGGAGCATGATCTCGGTGTTGAATGCCTTCAGCGCGTCGCCAGTCATGCCGCCGGGCTGACAGCGGAAGCAGACGATGTTGATGGTCGGCGGCACAAGCAGTTCCAGCAACGGTTCGGCCGCGATCAGGTCGGCGAGATAGCCGGCCTGCGCGATGTTCTGGTCGATCAGCCGGCCGAACTTCTCGATCCCGTGTTCCTTCAGCGCCATCCACACCTTGAGTGCGCGAAAACCGCGCGTGGTCTGCAGGCCGTAATCGTGCAGCCACCGGCCGGAGGCGAGGCCGCGCGGCGCCGATTCCAGGTATTCCGGCGTGACGGCGAAGGTGTTGCGATGCGCCGAGGCGTCCCTGACCAGGGCACAGCCGACCTCGAACGGCGCATGCAGCCATTTGTGCGGATCAAGGGCAATCGAATCCGCCCATTTGATGCCGGCGACGCGATGGGCATTCTGTGGCGCAATGGCGATCAAGGCGCCGATGCAGCCGTCGACATGGAACCAGAGGTCCTCCTCGTGCGCCAGCCTGGCAAGCACCTGCAGATTGTCGATCGCTCCGGTGTTCACCGTGCCGGCGTTGCCGATGACACAGGCCGGCTTGAAACCCGCCTTGCGATCCTCGGCGATCGCCGCCCGCAAGGCACCAATATCGATGCGCAGGCGGGCGTCGGTGGCAATACGGCGCAGCGCCTGGTTGCCAAGGCCGAGCGCTTCCATGGCCTTGCGGTGGCAGGAGTGGATCTGATCCGAACCATAGAAGCGCAGTGGCTTCTCGATGGCGGCAACACCCAGCTCGCGCACGTTGATGCCCGCCTTGGTGTTGCGCGCCACGGTCAGCCCGATGATATTGGCCATGGAGCCGCCGCTGACCAGCGTTCCGCTGGCCGAAGCCGGAAAGTCCAGCATCTGCTTGCACCAGTTCACCACCTGGCCGTCCATCAGTGCGGCGGCATGGTCGCCGCCGCCGAGATTGGAGCCCTGGACCGCAGCCAGGAAATCGCCGAGCGCGCCGGCAATATTGCTCGATCCCATGTACCAGGACCAGAAGCGCGGATGGATGTTGCCCATCGGATAGGGCATCACCTTTTCCACCACCTCGCCATAGACGTCGGTCAGCGGCGATGGCGATCGCGGGAGGGGAGCGGTGAAGAACGCTTTCACGTCGCCGGGCATCTCCTGCCACACCGGGCGATCCCTGACATCGCGCAGGTAAGCGACGGCATCGTCGACGATCCGATGCGACAGTGTCTGCACATCGGCCCAGTCCGAAGGGTCGAGCGTTTCCTCGGCCACCATGCCGAGTGTTTCTTGTGCTGCGTCCATGACATGGCTCTCGTCAAGCCACCGGGAACTGGCAGCCGGGCGTCGAGCGCGACAGGGCGATCTCGTCGGCATCCATCTCGGCCTCGATGCCGTCGAACAGCGGCGTGGTCATGTAGCGTTCTCCGGTGTCGGGCAGCATGCACAGGATCACCGATCCCGCCGGCGCCGTCTCGGCGACCTTGTGTGCCACGGCAAAACTGGCGCCACCGGAGATGCCTGTAAAAATTCCTTCCTTCTGCGCCAGCGCCTTGGCCCATTTGATGCCCTCGGGCCCGGCAATCGGCATCACCTCATCATAGAGGCTGGCGTCGATCGCTTCCTGCAGTACGTTCGGGATGAAATCCGGCGTCCAGCCCTGGATCGGATGCGGCTCGAAGGCGGGATGGCTGGCGGCCGGGGCGCCGTCGGCGCCGCGCTCCTGCGCCTTGCCGCTGCCGATGAGCTGGGCGTTGGCCGGTTCGGAAAGCACGATGCGGGTTTCCGGCCGCTCGCGGCGCAGCACCCGGGCAACGCCGACGACCGTGCCGCCGGTACCATAGCCGGTGACGAAACAATCCAGCCGCGAGCCGGCGAAATCATTGATGATCTCGCGCGCCGTCGTCGCCTCGTGGATCGCTGCATTGGCTTTCGTCTCGAACTGGCGGGCAAGGAACCAGCCATTGGCCTCTGCCAGTTCCACCGCCTTCTTGTACATGCCGAAGCCTTTCTGGGCGCGCGGCGTCAGCACCACCTTGGCGCCCAGCATGCGCATCAGCTTGCGGCGTTCGATGGAAAAGCTGTCGGCCATCGTCACCACAAGCGGATAACCTTTTTGCGCGCAGACCATGGCCAGCCCGATGCCGGTGTTGCCGCTGGTCGCCTCGACGATGGTCTGCCCCGGCTTCAGCGCGCCGGTGCGCTCGCCCTCCTCGATGATGTTGAGCGCCAGCCGGTCCTTCACCGAAGCCGCCGGATTGAAGAACTCGGCCTTCACATAGATCGTCGCATGGGCCGGGCCGAGATTGTTGACGCGGATCACCGGCGTGTCGCCGACCGTGTCAAGAATGCTGTCGAACAGGCGCCCGCGCCCGGCCGTGGTCCTGATTTTCTGTTGATGCAACATGTTGGATCTCCTGTCCTCACAGGCCGGTTACAAACCGGCGGTTTGGGCGGCGAGGTTTCGAGACCTTGCCGCGCTATGATTCGCTGATGTGCCGGCAATGCGGCGTGGGCTGCATCGGCTGATGCCGCCCTGTCGTTATGGTGATAAAGGAGACGCCGACTGGTCAGCGTGGGAACAGGCGTGGAAACGCACGTGGAATCCGCCCGATCGGGCGCGGATGGCCGCAAGGCCGGCCTTGCCGTGCGCCTTTTGGGGCCACTGGCGACTGTCCGCGATGGCGCGACTATAGAACTTCCACAATCGCGCAAGCTGCGCGCGCTCCTCGCCTATCTGGCGCTGGCGCCGCATCCGGTTGGGCGCAGCCGCCTGTGCGAGCTTTTGTGGGATGTGCCGAACGATCCCAGGGGCGAACTGCGCTGGTGCCTCAGCAAGCTTCGCGGCGTTCTCGACGAACCGGATCGCCGCCGCGTCGAGACGCAAGGCGATACCGTTTCCCTGCGTCTCGAGGACGATTTCGTCGACGCCACGGCGGTCGCCTCGGCGGTTGCGGAGGATATCGCGACAATCGGTGTGCAGCGGCTTGAGGCTCTGGCCAGACTATTCACCGGTGATTTTCTCGACGGACTGGAACTCGATCGCAGCCCGCATTTCAACAGCTGGCTGGTCGCGCAACGCCGCCGTTTCCAAGCATGTCATGCCGCCATCCTGGAACATCTTGTGGCAAGCCTCCCGGCGGGATCGGTGGATGTGTCGGCGCATCTCGACAGATGGGTGGAGGTGGCACCGTTCGACGCGCGCGCGCATGCCGCGCTGCTTGCAGATCTTGCTGGGCGTGGCCAGCTCGGCGCGGCCGAGGCGCATATGGAGGCTACCGCTGCGCTGTTTCAGTCGGAAGAGCTGGATTTCGAACCGATTCGCGCGGCCTGGCAGGCGATCCGAGGTGAACAACACGGTCTGGCATTGCGAACATTGCCATGCTTTTTGCCCGTGGCACCTATGGCGGCGGCAATCATGCCTGCCGATTCCCCTGTCGAAAATCATCACGCCAGCCTTGCCGTGATGCCGTTTGTCGAAGAGGCCGGCACGGGCGGCGTTCGCGGCGGCCTGGCTGATGGCCTCACCCATGACATCATCACCCGCCTGGCCAAGCTGCGGGATTTCTTCGTCATCGCGCGCGGCTCTGTCTTCGCGCTCGCCGAGAAGAACATCGCACCGGAAGATGCCGGCCGCAGGCTGAACGTCGACTACGTCACGACCGGCTGGGTACGCAGCCTGGCGGGCCGCATCATCGTCAGCGTCGAGCTTGTCGAGGTGCGCACGGCCAGGATCGTCTGGGCCGAGACATTCGAACGCAAGCCCGATGACATCTTTGCCGTGCTCGATGATATCGGCAACAGCATCGTCTCCTCGATTTCCATCGAGATCGAAACGGTCGAGCGCAACCGCGCCATGCTGAAAGCACCCAACTCGCTGAACGCCTGGGAGGCCTATCATCGTGGCCTCTGGCATATGTACCGCTTCACCCAGCCGGAAAACGAGCTGGCGCGGCATTTCTTCGAGGTGGCCGTGCAGCAGGACCCGACCTTTGCGCGCGCCTATGCCGGCCTGTCCTTCACCCATTGGCAAAGCGCCTTCCAGCGCTGGGGCGATCGCGACCGGGAAGGCGCGCTCGCCTTCGAATCCGCAGGCCGCAGCCTGCTGGTCGACGACCACAATCCGGCGGCGCATTGGGCCATGGGCCGGGCGCTTTGGCTGCGCGGCGAGCAGGACGGGTCCCTGATCGAATTGGAAAGAGCCGTGGATCTGAGCCCGAACTTCGCGCTCGGCCATTACGCGCTGTCCTTCGTCCACTCGCAGTCGGGCGATCCAATGGCGGCGATCGGCTCATCCGACCATTCGCGCCATCTGAGCCCGTTCGATCCGCTGCTGTTCGGCATGCTCGGCGCCAGGGCGATGGCGCATGTCCGCCTCGGCCAGTTCGACGAGGCCGCCGAATGGGCACTGAAGGCCGCCGCAAGGCCAAACGCCCATGCCATTATCCTGGCCATCGCGGCGCATTGCCTGGCGCTGGCGGGTCGGCTCGACGAGGCGCGCGGCTTTGCCGCCGCCATCCGCAAGACGCTGCCACACTATTGCGCGGATGATTTCATCGGCACCTTCCGATTCGAGCCGGACGCTGCGGCGCTGTTTAGGCAAGGCGCCAGGCGGATTGGACTGGGCTGAAGCGAACAGTGGCGACGGAGCGTCGCATCGGCGCCAATGTCAGGATCGCCATGGACAGCCAAAAAGCCGCAGCCGGCGCGACGGATCGAACATTATATTGCCTTGGATTCCGGCCAGGAGCCAAAGGACGTGGTTTCCCCGCGGCTTTTATTTGCTGCGCGGCCGGCTTACAAAGACGCCGAACCGAAATTTGAGAAAGACAATCTTGCCCCTTTCGTCTTCAAGCAGTCTCAGGTCGTTCGCCTCATTGCTGTTCGTGGCCGTTGCTTCCGGCGCAACACCTGGCCTGGCCGCGCAATTCGATACCGGCATGATCCCGGCCGATCACATCGTGCTGCCGGCGCAACCACCGTCCGTCACGGTGTTCGTCTTTTCCGCCGTGGACGGATGGTCAACGGCGGATGAGGATCTTTCGAAGCGGCTGGTGGACAAGGGCGCCGCCGTTGTCGGCGTCGACATGCCCAGTTATCTCGCCGCGATAGACAAGACCGATGGCGACTGCGTCTATCTGGTGTCGGACATCGAGACGCTGAGCCATGAGGTCATGCGCGCCGGCAAGGCTTCCGTCTACAAGCCGCCGATTCTGGCCGGATCCGGTACGGCCGGCGGCCTGGTGATGGGCATCGCCGCCCAGACGCCGCCGGCGACCATCGGCGGAAGCGTCGCCGTGGACCCGACCGAGACATTTCCGTCGAAGCGCACGCTGTGCAGCGGTGCGCCCCGGCATGATACCGCCAACGGCATCGTCTATGACCTGCTGCCCGGACAGCTTCCGGAAAAGCTGAATGTCGTGTTCACGCCCGCCGGCTCGGCCGACCAGCGCGGCCATATCGACAGCCTGATCAAGCAGGGCCACGCGATCAACCTGACGCAGAGCACTAGCGCCGCAGGCGACGCGCTCGAATCGGCGGTGGACGCCTTGCTCGTTCCGGCTCCGGGGTCCATTTCCGATTTGCCCATCGTCGAACTGCCGGCCACGCCGACCGAGGACACGCTGGCCATCGTCTATTCAGGCGACGGCGGCTGGCGCGATATCGACAAATCGATCGCGACCGTCCTTCAAAGCAAGGGGATTCCAACGGTTGGCATAGATTCGCTTCGCTACTTCTGGTCCGCCAAGACGCCGCAGGCCATCGCGACCGACCTGGAAAACCTGATCGCGACCTACAAGGACCGCTGGCATGTGAAGCATGTTCTGCTGGTCGGCTATTCCTTCGGCGCGGACGTGCTGCCCTCCGTCTACAATGTGCTGGACAAGGCGACAGCGGCCGACATCGCGCAGATTTCGCTGCTGGGCTTCTCCACCGGCGCGTCCTACCAGATTACGGTCGAAGGCTGGCTAGGCTCCAGCACCGGTGACGAAGTCCCGACCTTGCCCGAGCTTCGCAAGATCAACCCGGCGATGATCCAGTGCTTTTACGGCGAGGACGAGGACGATACCGCCTGTCCGCAACTCGTGGGCAGCCCGATCCAGACGATCAAGACCACCGGCGGACATCATTTCGATGGCGATTACAACGGTTTGACGCAGAAGATCATTGACGGACTGCACAAGAGGCTGGCGACTCAGCCGGCTCCCTGATTTGAGATCAAAAATGTCGCGGTGCCCAATTGGTGCCAAAATCTGAGGGGAATTATGCCGCCCTTCCAGTATAGAGCGTAAAATTCGCAGTTCATCATCGGCGCGAGGATCACCATCTTCACGCCGGATGCTGAAGGCGCTTCCGGGTCGGCGCTGCAAGTCCGATCGACCCGCAGGATATAGCAAGAGAGACGAAGGTAGGAATGTCGAATACAGACGATATGGCGGTGGCGGAGCCGAAAGGGCTGCGCTCCCACGCCGGCAAGGTGCTGGCAATAGCCATAGCAGCAGTGGCGCTCGTGACGCTTCACCAGATGATTTCGGGGATAGACCCCTCCGAGATCCGGCGACAGGCGTTCACGCTCAGCCCCCATGCCATCCTTGCCGCCATCCTCGCAACGGCAGCCAGTTTCGTGGCGCTGGGCCTGTACGACGTCATCGCCAGCCGCTCGGTTGCGCCCGGCCGCGTGACATGGCAGACCGCCGCCCTGTCCGGCATGGCCGGCTACGCCTTCTCCAACCTGCTGGGATTCCATCTGCTGACGGGCGGCGTCATTCGTTTCCGCACCTATTCGCGCAGCGGCCTCGATGCAGGCGAGATCGGCCAGATCGTGCTGCTCACCTGGCTCGCCATCTGGCTCGCCTTCGCCGTGGTGGTTTCCATGGCGCTGATCTTCGATCCCGCCGGCATTCCGCTGATGGACCTCATCCATCCAGCCGCCGATCGCCTGCTGGGGGTCGCGATCCTGCTCGGCCTCATCTTCGCCATCGTGCGTGCGCGCAGCCATGCCAGCACCATCAATCTGTTCGGCTGGGCGATCCCGCTGCCCCAGAGAAACATGATCCTGCTGCAGCTGTTGACCGGGACATTCGACATCGTTGCATCAGCCGCAACGCTCTACGTGCTGCTTCCCGCCGATGTTTCGGTCGGGCCGGCGCTGTTCCTCACCGTCTATTCGACCGCGCTGGTGGTGGGCGCGATCAGCCATGTTCCGGGCGGCATCGGCGTGTTCGAAGCGACAGTCATCGCCGGCCTCGGGCTGGCGGGCAGGGCGGACGTCCTTGCCGCGCTCGTCGTCTACAGGCTGATCTACTATGTGCTGCCTTTCATCGTCGCGGCCATCCTGCTTGCTGCGTTCGAATCGCGCTATTTCGTCTCCCGCCTGCCAACCCGCCTGTCCGCGCCGCTGCGCAGCCTCAAGACCATGATGCCGCTGGTCACATCGGCCATCGTCTTCATGTCGGGCATCGTGCTTCTGCTCTCCGGTGCCACGCCGGGCATTCCCGCCCGCCTCGATGCGCTCGAGGACGTGCTGCCGCTGTCGTTGGTCGAGTCGTCGCATTTCCTCGGCAGCCTGCTTGGGCTGGCGCTGCTGATCGTGGCCTACGGGCTGCGCCGGCGCCTGTTCCATGCCTGGGCAATCTCCATGGTGCTGCTGGTGCTGGGCGCACTGGCCTCCCTGGCCAAGGGCATCGATTGGGAGGAAGCGATGGTGCTCGGGGCCACGGCACTGTTCCTGTTTCTGTGCCGGGACGCATTCTATCGCCGGGCGTCCCTGGATGTCTCGAGAGTATCCTGGCGCTGGCTCGGCCTGATCGGCGTGGTCGTGGCCGCCACCACATGGCTCGGCTATTTCTCCTATCGCGACGTGGAGTATTCCAACCAGCTGTTCTGGCAGTTCGAGTGGAACGGCGACGCCACGCGCTTCCTGCGCGCGACGATCGGACTGACCATCGGTGTTTTCGCTCTCGCCATGTATCGCGTGGTCCACCAGCCCGGCGGCGGCAAGGTGCGGGCCAAGACCGAGGTTCACGCTGACATCGCCGACATCGTGGCACGGTCGCCCGACACGCAGGCCAACATCGCGCTGCTCGGCGACAAGGAGTTTCTTCTGTCGCCAAGCGAAGAGACCTTCATCATGTATGGCCGGGCCGGAAATTCCCTGGTGAGCATGGGCGACCCGATCGGCAATCCGGCGGAAGCCCATGAGCTTGTCTGGCGGTTTCGCGAAGTGGCCGACAAGCAGGCCAAACGCGCTGTCTTCTATGGCGTCCAGCCGGAGAACCTGCCGCTCTATCTGGACATGGGCTATTCCTTGCTCAAGCTCGGCGAGGTGGCCAGGGTCAACCTCCAGACCTTCAATCTCGAGGGCCAGAAGAACCAGGAGTTCCGATACGCCGACAGGCGGGCGACCCGCGAGGAAATCAGCTTCGAGATCATTCCGGCGGAACAGGTACCGTCCATCATGGCGGAACTGCGCGAGGTTTCCGATACCTGGCTCAAGGAGAAGAACGGCTCCGAAAAGAGCTTCTCCCTCGGCCATTTCGACCCGGATTATCTCGCCCGGTTCGATTGCGCGGTCATGAAGAAGCATGGTCGCATCGTGGCGTTCGCCAACATCTGGCGCGGCGGCGGGGTCGAGCTGTCGGTTGATCTCATGCGCTACAAGTCGGGCGTGTCGAAGGTGCTGATGGACGCCTTGTTCGTCCGGCTGTTCCTCTATGGCAAGGAACAGGGCTACGCCTGGTTCAACCTCGGTGCCGCGCCGTTGTCGGGAATCCCCGACCATTCGCTTGCATCGCGCTGGAGCCGTCTTGCGCGCCTTGCCTTTCGCTATGGCGATGAGTTCTACAATTTCGGTGGCCTGCGCGCCTTCAAGCAGAAGTTCTCGCCCGTCTGGACGCCCCACTATCTTGCCTGCCCCGGCGGCTTCAACATTCCACAGGTGCTGCTCGACATCAATTTCCTGGTCTCGGGCGGCCTGGGCAGGCTCATCGGCGCCAACAACAACAAGGCGCCGGGACAAAAGTCCGAAGCTGCGTGATGCCGGCCAGTCGCGACCGAACGGTCGCGACTGGCCGCCGTTAACGAAGTCGGAAGGAGTTGTTTAACGGTTCCCGGCTATGTCTCTCCCCGAGGGGCACCAGCAAAGTGAGTACAATGAGCGACAGCCCTGAAAAGCGCAGTGAATGGCGCGCCATTTTTTATGTCCAAGCCCGCGTTGCCATCCTGTTTGTGCCGGTTGTTGCCAGCCTGCTGATCATAGCAGCGCTTGCCGGAAACGAACGCAAATCCGTTCCCGACGTCGACCGGACGGTCACCGGGTCCTTGAGATAGCGGGTTCGGGCTCGGCTCAATAGAAGCGCGGGATAGGACCGTTCTGTGGCGTGGTGCGGTCGCCAAGGTCCAGGAAGACTTCGTCGACATAGCACCATCCCCAGCCTTCCGGCGGATCATAGCCCTCGATGACCGGGTGGCTGGTGGCATGAAAATGCTTGGTGGCGTGACGGTTGGGCGAGTCGTCGCAGCAGCCGACATGGCCGCAGGTCCGGCATAGCCGCAGATGCACCCACCATGATCCGCTCTTCAGGCATTCCTCGCAGCCAAGCGCGCTCGGCGTCACGTCCTTGATACCAGCCGCATGGCCGCATTCATCCGCCATCACACTCTCCCGATCCGTTCAGGCGCGACGGCATGGCTGCCGTCCTTCGCAAGATAGGCATGCAGCGCCGCAACCACTTGAGCGCCCTCGCCAACAGCCGCCGCGACGCGTTTGACCGAGCCGGAGCGGACATCGCCGATGGCAAACACCCCCTTGCGGTTTGTCTCCATTGCGCCGTGTGACGATCCTATGTCCGATCCGGTGCGGACGAAACCCTTGGCGTCCAGCATCACGTTGCAGTTCGCCAGCCAGTCGGTATTGGGGTCCGCGCCGATGAACAGGAAGAGATGGGGGATCGGGCGCGTCGTTTGCTCGCCGCTCACGCGATTGCGCCAGTGCACGGTGGCAAGATTGCCCTCGTCGCCTTCCAGTGCTGCAACCTCGGTTTCGGTCAGCACCTCGATGTTCGGCTGCGCCTTGATACGTTCGACCAGATAGCGCGACATGCTTGCATCGAGACTGCCGCCACGCGCCAGCAGCGACACCTTCCGCGCATGGCTGGCCAGATAGACCGCTGCCTGTCCGGCCGAATTGCCGGCACCGACCAGCGCCACCTCCTGGCCGGCGCAAAGCCGCCCTTCGATCGGCGACGCCCAATAATGCACCGACGTCCCTTCGAACTGAGCCAGGTTGGCGAGATCGAGGCGGCGATAGCGCGCGCCACTGGCGATCACCACCGTGCGCGTCCGCACCGTCTCGCCGTCGCCGACATCAAGCTTGTAGCAGGCGCCATCGGTCGCCGAGTCCAGCAGCTTCGCCTCGTCCGGTATCACCATTTCGACGCCGAATTTCTGCGCCTGGTTGTAGGCGCGCGCCATCAGCGCCATGCCCGAAATGCCCGTCGGGAAGCCGAGATAGTTCTCGATGCGTGAGGAGGCCCCCGCTTGCCCGCCGAAAGCACGGCAATCGAGCACGATGGTCGACAGCCCTTCGGAGGCAGCATAGACGGCAGCAGCCAGCCCCGCGGGGCCGGCGCCGATGATGGCGACGTCGTATAGCCTGGCGGCATCGATCGGCCGCAGCAGGCCGATGCAGCGGGCAAGGTCCTTCTCGCCGGGGTTGAGCAACAGCCTGCCGTTCGGACACAGCACGATCGGCAGATGGTGAGGATCCACGTCAAAGCGCTCGACCAGCGTCTTCGCGCAGGAATCGACAGCCGAATCAAGCACGCGGTATGGCTGGCCGCTGCGGGCCAGAAACCCCTGCAGCCGTAACACGTCGCTGTTGTCGACGGGCCCGATGATGATCGGTCCGCTCGTGGCGCTTTCCAGCAGGCCGACACGGCGCAGGATCAGCGCCCGCATGATGCGTTCGCCGAGATTGGCTTCCTGCACCATCAGGTCTCGCAGTCTTTGCGAGGGGATGACGAACGCCTCCACCGGCTCAGTGGCCTCCGCGTTCACCAGCGAGGGGCGGGCCGACAACTGCGCCAGTTCGCCGACGAAACTGCCTGGACCATGGGTGACGATCGTTTCGCGCCGGCCAAGCCCACCATCCTGGGTGATGTCCACAGTGCCCGACAGGACGACGATCAGGCCTGGCGCCACGTCGCCGGCCTTGATGATGCGCTCACCAGTGGCATAGGCGCTGGCCTCGCCGAAACGGCACATGCGATCGATATCCGCTTGGGGCAGCGTAGGAAACGCCTGGTCACGACGGGCACCGAAGATCGGGTTGATGGCTTGAGACATGGTTTCGAGCGTATCGCCATGATCGTTCGGTTTGAAGGGGGTTGTTCAGCGCCTAGCCGGGAGGGGAGGTTGGCTGATGGTCGCCGCCCTGCGGTAACGATCTGGCGCCACATACTGCAAGGACCGGTGCTGTCGGCGGTCACAAGCGCTGACAGCCAATTGTCAGCTGTGTCGTGGCACAGTGTTTCCGAATTGCCTCAAAGCCGACTCGCCGGCGCATGACCCAGTGTGGAACGCAGCCCATGAAACAGATTGCCTTGTCGCTCTTCGTGATCGCGTCTTCGGGTGCCTACGTCTGGGATCAGGCGGGCAAGCCCCCCGCCGGCGACGTGATCGACACCGCAGGACCCGCCAGTGCCGCAGAGGAGAGCGTGCTCCCAACTCCAGCAAGCCCGATTTACGCGAGTCCTGTTCCGGAGCCTGCCGCGTCATCGCCTGGGATTCCCGGACAAACCGTGCGGTTCGAGTCTCCGGCGAACACGCCGACCACGGTCGCCAGCGAGACCACGGCGGCAATTGCTACGCCGGCGCAAGAGCCGCCAGCCGCGGAAGAGTCATCGCTTGAAGTCAGCCAACCGCAGGCTGTCGGGACGCCTGCCTCACTGCCGGAACAGGCGCCAGCCAAGCTCGTCGTCGATGCGATACCGCAGACAGCTTCCTTCGCCATAACTCCGGCCGTCTACATCCCCATTCCCCAGCCGAGGCCCGATTATACGCAAGCTCCCGCCCGCGTCATCAAGGCCGCCATGAAGCCGACCGTGAGTGCCGGCACCAAGCCGCCAGGACACGGCTTTGCCGACGGCACCTACACCGGTCCTGTCGCCGATGCATATTACGGCCTCATCCAGATCCAGGCCTCCATCCAGGGCGGCCGCCTCATATCCCTGAAAGTGCTGAAATATCCGAATGACCGCCGCACCTCGATCAGCATCAACCGGCAGGCGCTGCCGATGCTGCGCGATGAAGCGATCAGTGCGCAAACTGCCAATGTCGACATCATTTCGGGCGCCACGCTGACCAGCAGGGCCTTCATCCAGTCGCTTGGCGGCGCACTGAAGAAAGCGTCGTCCTGATCCATGCGCGATACGAGGATCTTGATGGGCATGCCCATAACTGTCGACATCGACGGCGCCTCGGGCGGCGTGCTTGCCGACGCGGTCTTCGACTATTTCGAGCACATCGACCGGCGCTTCAGCACCTACAGGAGCGACAGCGAGATCTCGGCCATCAACCGGGGTGATCTTCCTGTCCGCGACTGGAGCGGCGAGATGATGGAAGTTCTGGCCCTCGCAGCACGGACGAGAACCGAGACGGACGGATATTTCGACATCCGCAAGCCCGACGGTTCGCTGGACCCGTCCGGCATCGTCAAGGGCTGGGCCATCCGCAATGCCGCCGGGATCGTCCAGCGGGCCGGCATCAGTGATTTCTTCATCGAGGCCGGCGGCGACATCCAGTCCTGCGGCAGGAACGCTTCGGGGTTCGACTGGAGCGTCGGTATTCGCAATCCCTTCAATGCCGATGAGATCATCAAGATCGTCTACCCGCGCGGACACGGCGTCGCTACTTCCGGCACCTACGTGCGCGGGCAGCACATCTACAATCCGCTTGGGATTGGCGATCCGATCACGGAAATCGTCAGCCTGACCGTCATCGGGTCGGATGTGTTCGAAGCCGATCGCTTCGCCACTGCCGCCTTCGCCATGGGCCGGGACGGCATTCTCTTTCTCGAGCAGACGCGGGGTCTGGAGGGCTACGTTGTCGACAGCAACGGCCGCGCCACGCCGACGAGCGGCTTCGGAGCCTTTTGCCAATCATGATCAAGACCATCGACCGGTTTCTCGACCATCAGACCATGTACCGGCTGGTTCTCTATTACCTGATCGCCTTGCTGGGCACGGCTCTCGTGCTCGGCTTCTTCAAACTCTTGCCGCATGATCCGATCGCACTCGCCTTCACGACGGGATTGATGCTGGCCGCCTGCTGGATCACCAACAGGGTTTTCGCGGCGGTGTTCCAGGTTCCGGCCAACAACGAGTCCGTCTACATCACCGCCCTCATCCTGGCGCTTATCCTCGATCCGGTGGCCGCCACGGACCTCAAGGGGATCGGGGCGGTGGTGTTCGCCTGCGTCTGGGCGATTTCCTCCAAGTTCACCCTCGCCATCGGTAGGAAGCACCTGTTCAACCCCGCCGCGCTGGGCGTGGCGCTGACCGCGCTGCTGCTCGACCAGCCGGCAACGTGGTGGGTCGGGGGCAATCTGCCATTGCTTCCCGTCGTGCTCGCCGGCGGCTTCCTCATCGTGCGCAAGCTGCGCCGGCTTGATCTGGTCGCCACCTTCGTCGCCGTCGCGCTGGTAACGATCCTGGCAACCACCGAGCCGTCGCAATATGCCACCGCGCTGACGGAAACGCTGGGCTCGTCGCCGCTGCTGTTCTTCGCCTTCGTAATGCTGACCGAGCCGCTGACGGCGCCGACGACGCGGTGGCCGCGCATCGCCTTCGCCGCCATCGTCGGCTTTCTGTTCGCCCCCAACATCCATGTCGGCTCGTTCTATTTCACGCCGGAGCTGGCACTTCTGGTGGGCAACCTCTTTGGCTATGTGGTCAGCCCGAAGGGCCGCCTCGTGCTGACGCTCGAACGCATCGAGCAGTCTGCGGTCGACAGCTACGATTTCATCTTCAGGTCTCCGCGCAAGCTCGCCTTCCAGGCTGGACAGTACCTTGAATGGACGCTCGGTCTCGACCGTTCGGACAATCGCGGCAACCGTCGCTATTTCACGGTCGCATCTGCGCCCACCGAGCAAACCGTGCGGCTTGGCGTCAAATTCTATCCGCAATCAAGCGCCTTCAAGCAGGCGCTGGGCACGATGAAGCCGGGCAGCACGATCCACGCCTCCCAGCTCGCCGGCGACTTCACCCTGCCGGCCAATCCCGAAACCAAGATCGCCTTCCTGGCCGGCGGCATCGGCATCACGCCATTCCGCTCGATGCTGCAATATCTCATCGACAGCCATGAAAGGCGGCCGATCGTCGTCCTCTACGGAGCCGAGACCCAGCAGGACATCGCCTATCGCGACGTGCTCGCCGCGGCCAAGCGCGAACTGGGCATCAGGACGGTGCTTGCCGTGGCCAAGGGCGCCGAGCGCGGCCAGTATCCCGGCTATATCGACGCGCGCCTGGTGCGCCTCGCCATTCCCGACTATCTGGAGCGGACCTTCTACATTTCCGGCCCCCAGGCCATGGTCAAGGCGCTGCGCGGCACGCTGCTGGGCATGGGCGTTCGCCGCTCGAGGATAAAGGTCGACTATTTCCCCGGCTTTGCCTGAATCAGCCGTGCCGGGGCAGGGCAATGGTCACCACCAGGCCGGGATCGGCATTGGTCATCGTCAGGCGTCCGCCATAGGCTTCGACAATGTCCGAAACGATGGCCAGGCCCAGCCCGCTGCTGCCGCCCTTGCTGTCCAGCTGCACGCCGCGTGACAGGGCGGATTCCCGGTCAGCATCGGGTATGCCCGGGCCGTCATCGGCGACGGCGATGGACACCTCGCCGTCGCTTGCCCACGCATTGACCTGAACCGAGGATCTTGCGAAGCGCGCCGCATTCTCCACCAGATTGCCCAGGATCTCCGACAAGTCGCCCTCATCGACCGGCGCCATGAAATCCTCCGCGACGTCGATCAGGAACGAGAGCCGCTTGCCGCCCGGCGTGCGCTTGATGACGGCAATGACGCCGGCCGCGGTTTCCCCGACCCGGCACGATGCCTTGCTGGAAACGCCGGGAGCCAGGCGGGCGCGCGCCAGTTCCCGCTCGACATGGCGCCGGATCGCTCCAGCGCTCTTCTCGATCTCGTCGGCCAGCTCGGTCTCGCCCTTCCTGCGCAGGGCCCGGATGTCGGCCGACAGCACCTGCAGCGGCGTTTTCAGGCCGTGTGCCAGGTCGGTGGCCCGCGACCGGGCGCGTGCGAGGGCCTTCTCCTGCGCATCGAGGAGGCGGTTGATTTCGTCGGCGAGCGGCTGCACCTCGCGCGGCGCCGCCACCTCAAGCCGCGCGGCCCGCTGCGCGATCACGTTTCGAACGGCGACCCTCAGGTTTTCCAGCGGCGCGAGGCCAACGGTGATCTGGATAAAGAAGGCCGCCATGAGAGCGGCGGCGAGCATGATGAGCGCAGGCACGAGATCCCTGACATATTCGTGCACCGACACCGTGACGCTGCGATGGTCTTCCGCCACGGTGGCGCGAAACGACCGGCCGTCGGCATCGGTGATGGTGCGCACGACGGCAATGGTCAGGTCGCCGCCAGGCCCCCTGAGCTCCTCGATCTTTCTCAGTTCGCCGCTTGCCTCCTGGTCGGGCAAAGCGAGCGTTGCGTCCCACAACGAACGCGAGCGCACCAGGTTATGGCTGGCCAGGTCTTCCACCTGCCAGTAGTGGCCGGACAGCGGATTGGTGAAGCGCGGGTCGGTCAGGCCGGCCTCGACCGAAAGCCGGCCGTCGGCGGCAAAGCTGGTCGCGCCGATGAGTTCGTTGAGATCGGCGGTCAGTTCGCCGACGATACGCCGTTCGACATTCAGTTCGAACAGATAGCGCAGCCCGACGCCTGCGATGGCAAGGGCAACGAGGATCGAGATGGTTGCCGCCGACCAGAGCCTGAAGCGGATCGAGTTGGGCATCAGGACGGCTCGTCGGGCACGAAATACCCGAACCCGCGCCGCGTCTCGATGACATCGTTGCCAAGCTTGCGGCGCAGGCGCGCTACGATCACCTCGATTGTGTTGGGGTCACGGTCATTGCCCGAATCGTACAGATGCTCCGCCAGTTCGGTCGGCGCCACCACACGCCCGGCATGGTGCATCAGGAACGCCATCAGCCGGTATTCCAGCGGCGATAGCGCGACGGGAACGCCGCGCAGCGAAATGCGCATCTGGCGCGTGTCCAGAAGCAAAGGTCCGGATTTCAGCACCGGTGCCGCCTGGCCGGTTGAACGGCGCAGGATCGCGCGCAGCCGAGCCAGCAGCTCTTCCATTTCAAACGGCTTGGGCAGGTAGTCGTCGGCACCGGCGTTGATGCCTTCGACGCGCTCGGTCCACAGGCCCCTCGCCGTCAGGATCAGGACGGGAAAGCGACGCGCATTGGCCCGCCAGCGCTTCAGCACCGTCAGGCCATCGAGCTTCGGCAATCCGAGATCCAGGATCGCTGCGTCGTAATTCTCGACGTCGCCGGCGAACCAGGCGGCTTCGCCATCGCGCACGGTATCGACGGCCATTCCAGCCGTCTTGAGCACCGCCGCGATGTCGCCGGCAATACGAGGTTCATCCTCGGCGAGCAGGATCTTCATCAGTCGCCGCCCCTGCTGCGCATCAGCACCCCGGCGCCGGCGTCCACATCGACGATCCTGCGGCGTCCGTCGGCGGCAACGACCTGGAACCGATAGACCCACCTGTCGCCTATCCGGATGAAGTCGACAGCTACGATATCGCCGGGGGCCTCGGCGCGAACCACGGCCAGGATGTTGGACAGGCCCTTTATTTCGCCGCGCTCGTAAAGATCCCGTGCCCGATCATGATCGCCGTCATCATCCCCGTCCGCACGCGCGGCAAGCGGCCCCGCAAGAACGAGCCCATACAGACCCACCATCGCAAGGCACTTCAGGGGCGGTTTCATCCAAGGGCCAGCTGTCCGAGTCCGCAAACATGGCAGACGGCGCCACGCGGCTTGCATCCGATCGATGTAGTCTGAACCGCGATCACACCCCACTTGCCTCCGGCAGCATTCGCTTGAGCACGTCGTCCCTGCGGATGAAATGATGCCATAGCGCAGCCGCCGCATGCAGCCCCGCAAGAATAAGGATCGCATTGGCACAGAGGCTGTGCAACTGCCTGATGAACCCGGCCGTGGCGCGATCCGGCGAAAATGGCGCCGGGATGGTGAAGAGACCGAAGAAGCTCAAGGCCTCACCCCGGTACCATGTCAACAGGATGCCGAGAACGGGAATGGCCACAAGCAGTCCGTAGAGCAGAAGATGCGCGATCTTGGCCACCCATCGTTCAAGCTGTGACATTTCCCCGGGCAGGCCAGGCGTTCCCAGTGCCAGGCGCAAGCCGACGCGGACGGCAACCAGTGCGAAAAGCAGCAGCCCAAACGAAATATGAAGCCACCAGACAAGAGCGCGGCCGGGATCACCACGCGAAAAGAGGTCGACCACATAAGTCAGGCCATAAAGTCCGATGACCAGCAGAAAAACGGTCCAGTGAATGGCCTTCTGGGAGCTGGCATAGGTTGGTTTCATTCGAACATTCCAGTTTTGAATTTTCTAAACTAACCGCGATCTTGTCAAAGCTTTGTTCGGCAACCATCGAGACACGATGACGATTCGACCGGCGAATCGGTCGCTTGACCGAGCTTTGGTGGTCGTGATCCGGCGGGACACTGGCAGGGGGAACCTGTCAGTTCGCTGACAGCCGGGCATCGGGCAGGGTGGATGGGCTGGATAGAGAAAAAGCCCGGACGAACCGGGCTTTTTCTTTGCGTCTCTAAACCATTGACTGGTTTTGGAACGGGAATTTGGTGCCCAGAAGAGGACTCGAACCTCCACTCCTTGCGGAACACGGACCTGAACCGTGCGCGTCTACCAATTCCGCCATCTGGGCTGGTGCGGGCTCATGTAAGCGGGCAAACGATGTGTGTCAACGCGCTTTTTAAGCTTTTGCTCGCTTGCCGGCTCAGCTGTCCAGCACTTCCTTCGAGGCCACGGTCGAATCGGCGTTCAGCGTGTAGATGACGGGCACGCCGGTACCCAGTTCCAGCTTGACGATCTCCTCGCCGGACTTGCCGTCCAGCGCCATGATCAGCGCGCGCAGCGAGTTGCCGTGGGCCGCGACCAGCACGGTGCCGCCGCGCAGCACATGCGGCTGCAGATCGTGCAGATAGTAGGGCCAGACGCGTGCGCCCGTGTCCTTCAGGCTTTCACCGCCGGGCGGCGGCACGTCATAGGAACGGCGCCAGACATGCACCTGCTCCTCGCCCCATTTCTTGCGGGCGTCATCCTTGTTGAGGCCGGAGAGGTCGCCATAGTCGCGTTCGTTCAGCGCCTGGTCGCGGATGGTCGTCAGATCGCTCTGGCCGACCGCGTCGAGAATGTGCTGGCAGGTCTTCTGCGCCCGCGAGAGCACCGAGGTGAAGGCGATGTCGAATTTCAGCCCGCGTGCCTTGAGCTTCTGGCCGGCGGCTTTGGCCTCGGCGTGGCCCTGCTCGGTCAGGTCGACATCGCGCCAGCCGGTGAACAGGTTCTTCAGGTTCCATTCGCTCTGGCCATGGCGCACGAGCACGAGGGTTCTCGACATGTTTGCTCCCTTCGAGAGCAATTCCGTCCGGAATTGCGTTAAAACAAGATGTTTCCGCTCAGCCCAGGCCGAGCACGTCCCGCATTGAATACAGCCCCGGTTTCCGGCCGCGTGCCCACAGTGCCGCCTTGACGGCGCCGCGCGCGAAGATGGCGCGGTCCTCGGCATGGTGGGCAAGCGTGATGCGCTCGCCGGTGCCGGCCAGCACCACGGAATGATCGCCGACCACGGACCCGCCGCGCAGCGCGGCAAAGCCGATCGTGCCGGTCTTGCGCACGCCGGTGTGGCCGTCGCGGACCCGCACATCGTTGCCGGCCAGCGGAATGCCGCGCCCAGTGGCGGCGGCCTCACCCAGAAGCAGCGCCGTGCCCGACGGCGCGTCGACCTTGTGGCGGTGGTGCATTTCCAGGATCTCGATGTCGAAATCATCGGCATCGAGCGCGCGCGCGGCCTGCTCCACCAGCACCGCCAGCAGATTGACGCCGAGGCTCATATTGCCGGATTTGACGATGGTCGCGTGGCGCGCCGCCGCGGCGATCCCCGCATCGTCTTCAGCCGAGCAGCCGGTGGTGCCGATGACATGCGCGATGCGCGCCTGCGCGGCATAGCCGGCGAATTCGACGGTCGAGGCCGGTGTCGTGAAATCGAGCACGCCGTCGGCCCTGGCGAAGGCCGGCAGCGGATCGTCCGAGATCGGCACGTTGATGATGCCTATACCCGCCAGTTCGCCGGCATCCTTGCCGAGATGCGGTGAGCCGGGCCGCTCGATCGCGGCGGCGACGCGCGCGCCGGGGATGGTGTGGATGGCGCGGATCAGCGCCTGTCCCATCCGTCCGGCCGCGCCGACCACCACCAGACCCATGTCGCTGCCAGCCGTTTCGCTCATGTGTTTCCCCCGACCGTCTTCTTGGCCCAAATGTCTTGCGCCGGAGTTTGGATCGACTGGCTGTCATCAACAAGCCCCAACCCCTTGTTGCCCTGAACCCGATGGAAACGGGCATAGACACTGTGCGGATTGGCCATCAGGGACGCATGCGTGCCCTCCTCGACCAGCCGGCCCTGTTCCATGACGATGATGTGGTCGGCATTGACCACCGTCGACAGTCGGTGCGCGATGACGATGGTGGTGCGCCCTTCCATCACCTGGGTCAGCGCTTCCTGGACCAGGGCTTCAGCCTCGTTGTCCAGCGCCGAGGTCGCTTCGTCGAGCAGGAGGATGGGAGCCCGCCGCACGATGGCGCGCGCGATTGACACGCGCTGGCGTTGGCCTCCCGACAGTGTCGCACCATTCTCGCCGACGGGTGTATCGTAGCCTTGCGGCTGCTGGCGGATGAAACCGTCAGCCTGCGCCTGTTCAGCCGCCCGCTCGATCTCGGCGTCGGTGGCGTTCAGCCGGCCGTAGCGGATGTTGTCGCGGATGCTGCCTTCGAAGAGGTAGGGCTGCTGCGAGACATAGGCGATAGACCCGCGCAGCGATTGCTTCGTGACCTTGGAAATGTCCTGGCCGTCGATCTCGATCGTGCCGGCATCGACGTCGTAGAAGCGTTGCAGCAGCGCCACCAATGTCGTCTTGCCGGCGCCTGAAGCGCCAACGATAGCGGTCATCTTTCCGGCGGCGGCGACGAAGCTCAAATCCTGCAGGACCGGCGCCTCCTCGACATAGTGGAACGACACATTGTTGAAACGCACCTCACCGCTGGTGAACCTTGCCTCCGTGGCTCCCTGGGCATCGCGTTGCTTTGGCTCGAGGTCGAGAAGCTCGTAGATCATCCGCGCATTGACCAGCGACCGCTCCATGCCGACCTGCATGCGCGCCAGCCTGCGTGCTGGATCGTAGGCAAGCATAAGCGCCGTGATGAAGGAAAACACCGCACCCGGCGGTTCGCCGAGAACCGTCGCCCTGTAGCCGGAATAGGCGATGACGCCGGCGACTGTCAGGCCGGCCAGCATTTCGGCAATCGGCGTCAACCTTTCCGATACCTTGGCGATCTTGTTGGATCTCTGCTGCGCGTCATCCGCCAGCATGTGTACCCGCCGCGCCAGCTCGTCTTCCAGGGTGAAGGCCTTGACGACGGTGATGCCCTGCGTGGCTTCTTGCATGGCGCCTATCAGCCGCGAATTGATTTGCACCGATTCGCGGGTGATACGGCGAACACGCCGCATCAGATATGTGACCGTGTAGATCAGGGGCGGTCCGATCAGCAGTGCACTGAGGGAGAGCACCGGATCCTGATAGATCATGACGCCGATCAGGCCGATCAGCGACACGGCGTCGCGCGCGATCGATGTCAGGGTCATCGACAGAAGATCACGAATGCCGTTGACGTTCTCGTTCACCTGCGCGGCCAGCCGTCCGGAGCGCGTGTCGTTGAAGAAGCCGACGCCAAGCTTCATCAGATGATCGAAGATGCGCTGCTGGTAGCGCGCCACAAGGTTATTGCCGATCTTGGCCAACGTCACCGCCTGCCCATAGCCGGCAAGCCCGCGAAGGACGAAAGCGCCCATGATCGCGGCGCAGATCCATGCGATCAGGTCTCCGCGCCGCTCATAGAAGATCTGATTGACCACAGGGCTCATGATCAATGCGGTAACCGCCGTCGTTCCCGACACGGTCAGCAGGCAAAGTATGGTGAAGGCATACGACCAGCGGTAGTCGCGGCCGTTCTCGTTGAGAATTCGGCGGATAACCGCCACGATCTCGCTGGGTTGGGCTTTCGCCTTGTTTTGTGTCTGGAGTGTCAAGTCGGAGCGCTTCGTGTTTTCCGCTTCGTGTGGCCAGGCTGCAATTTGGCCCCCCTCTTAGCCTCATGGGACCGGCTTGCCTATGCCCTCAGCGGCGAAACTTCGTCGCGGCAAGTTCTGCGGCCTAGCTTCGCCAGCGCCGCCCCGCCGTCTGGACGCCGAACAAAGTAGGGTTCCTGGCATAGGCGGCGAGCCCCGAAAGGGCGGCTAGCGGATGGGTGATCACGTAGACCGGCATGGTCCGCATCAACTCGCTATGCGGCGCCTTGTCCTCGAAGGCGGCGCGGAAATTGCCCACCTTCAGCGCCGGCACGATCTTCTGCGCGATGCCGCCGGTCAGGAACACGCCGCCACGGCTCATGAACACCATGGCGAGATCGCCGGCGGTGCGCCCGAGACATGTGACGAACATCGACAGTGCCTCTTCTGCGACCGGGTCGATCTTTGCCAGTGCGGCCGCGGTGATTTCGGCCGGCGTGGTAAAGGGCGACGGCTTGCCGTCCGCCTTGGCCACTGCCCGATAGGCATTGACCAGTCCACGCCCACTCAGGATCTGCTCTCCCGAAATGCGGCCTTCAAGTTTCTCGATATGCGGAAATACCTCGAAGTCGCGGGCCGTGCGCGGGCCGATATCCATATGACCGCCTTCGCCCGGCACCGGTATCCAGTGATTGAGCGCATAGACGAGCCCGGCGACGCCGAGTCCGGTTCCGGGGCCAAGCACGACCCGTCCGGCGTTGGGCTCCGGCGCGCCGCCGCCGATCTTCTCCATATGCTCTTCGCCGAGCGCGACGACGGCCAGTGCCTGCGCCTCGAAATCATTGAGCACCACGATGTCGCTCAGGCCCAGATTGGCGAACATTTGCTTGGGCTTCACGATCCAGGGGCAGTTGGTGAGCTGGATCTCGTCGCTGTCGACAGGCCCGGCCACTGCCAATACCGCCGAATTCGGACGGATCGACGAGCGGTCGAGCACCGCCGCCTGGATGGCCTCGTCGATGGTGTTGAAATTGGCTGTTTGAACGATGGTTGGCTCGCCCGCCTCGGAATTCGCGTCAACAACGATCGAGAAGCGCGCATTGGTGCCGCCGATATCACCGATCAGGATCGGGAATCGCAACAAAGCGTCGTTGTCACCTGTGCTTGGCATGCTCTCCGTCCGTCCCCGGCGCCCCGACGGCGTATCGCCGTTCATCCGTTGACTAGCGCATGAGTTTGAAAAGGGAAATCGGTTTTCGAAAGCAGCGGCGCATAGAGAAATGTTCTGCGGCCAAACAGCCACTATTTCGCAAAAACGGCAGGCTAAACCGATTCAACATCCCGTAAATGACAAGGGCGTCAATTTCCCGGCCGTGGCAGCGGCAGCGGCACGCCGCTGTCCGGGGTTGCCGTGAAAGCACTGGCCGAGGCAGGCAAACCGGCCTCGCCATCGGCCGTGGCGGCGGAAGCTTCGGGCTCGGGCGCCTCGGTTGCCGCCGGCTCGCCGACGCCATGGTAGGTGGCGGCTTCGGCGGAAGCCGGCCCCGGCGCGTCGAGCACGGCCTGGCATTCCCTGGGCAGGTTCGCCATCGTCATCAGGTCGCGTGCCTTGGGTGCATCCGGGTTCTTGTTGGGCCGCCACGGCTCCTCGGTGAACCACCAGGCCAGCGGCTTGCCGCAACCGTCGTCCGCCGGGGTCGCTTCCTGGCCCTTGCAGTTGGGCGAACCCGGCTGACAGCCGATGCGCATGTGGAAATGATAGTCGTGGCCCCAGAAGGGCCGGATCTTGCGCAGCCAGCCGCGGTCACCCTTGACCGTGTCGCAGAGCTTCTTCTTGATGCCGGGATTGACCAGGATGCGTTCGACTTCCGGGTAGCTCGCCGCCCGCTTCAGCAGCCTTGTATGCGCCGGCGTCCACAGCGCGTCCTTCACCAGATGCGTCTTCTCGTCGACCATCAAGGTAGCGCTCATGCTCTCGCGCTGCGCCATCGACAGCGGTCGGCTGGGCATCGGCGTCAGCCAGATGTCGGCGTCGAGGCCGATCTGGTGGGAGGCATGGCCGGTCATCATCGGGCCGCCGCGCGGCTGGGCGATGTCGCCGATCAGCAGGCCGGGCCAGCCGTCGGCGACGGCATCAACAGACAGTTTCTCGATCAGCGCGATCATTGCCGGGTGGCCCCAGCGGCGGTTGCGCGAGGGCCGCATCACCTTCCAGGTCGGCCCGTCCATGGGAATGGCAACGCCGCCGGCAAAGCAGCCCTTGGAATAGAAGCCGAAGGATTGCGTCGCCGTCGCCGTCGGCAGTTTCTTGGCGCCGAACAGGTCTTTCGCCCGCTCCTGCGCCGCTGCCGGTTGCGCGGCTAGCCCGGCCAGAGAAAGCAGACCGAGCACGGCGGCCAGCAGTGATCTTTTGCCGAAAGATGGCCGTATTGCTGTCTTCATCAAAACGGATCCCAACCGCAATCCCACGACCGAATCATAGCACGCAACGCTGGACGCTTCGATCGCCAGAGCATGATCCCGAAAAGTGGGAACCGGTTTTCTCGGACAAAACGGCCCCCGTTTGTCCAGAGATCATGCTCCAACAAAGAGCTAGATCAGGATCACGATTCAACCAATAGTCATCCTGATCTAGCGCTTCATCGGGCTGCGCGGCGCGCCATCGCGCCAATCGCCGCTTGCCCACATATGGTCGAAGGCGGTGCGGTAGTCCGGAAAGCGGAAACTGTATCCTGTCGCCTTGATCGCGGCATTGGCAACGCGCTTGTTCTCACCATAGAAGGAGCGCGCCATCGGCGAAAGCTCGGCGCCATCGAAGGGAATTTCGGGCGGCGGCGTGACACCCATCAGCGAAGCGGCATAGGTGACGACATCCTGCGGCGGCGCCGGCAGATCGTCGGTGATGTTGAAGATGCCGCCGAGATTGCCGTCGGCGAGATGCCAGAGCGCGCCGGCGATGTCGTCGCAGTGGATGCGGTTGAACACCTGCTCGGGCTTGACCAGCCGTCGGGCGGTGCCGTTCGCCAGATTGACGAAGGCGTTGCGGCCCGGGCCATAAATGCCGGACAGGCGCAGGATCGCCACCGACCGACCGATATCCTCACCCAGTTTCAGCCATTCCTGCTCGGCCGCCACCCGCATCATCGAGCGTTTTGACACTGGCTTGCATTCGGCCGTTTCATCAACCCAGCCGCCACCATGATCGCCGTAGACCCCAACGGTCGACAGATAGGCGATCCATTCCAGCGCGGGCATATCCGCGATGATCGTCTTGCGGATCGCGTTCAGCACCGGATCGCCGCCTTCGTCGGGTGCGATCGAGATCACGAGATGGGTCGTTTTCCTCAGCGCATCGCTGATTTCGCCCGTCAGCGCACCATCGAACAGTAGCGCGGCGATACCGGCTTGCCCGAGCACCTCGAATTTCTCGGGCGAACGCGTCGTGCCGACGATTTTGGCCGCACCACCCTTGTTGGCGCGCGCAAAAGCCTTGCCCGAATAGCCGGCGCCGAAGATGAAGACCTGTTTTTCGCTCATGCATGCGTCCTGGTTGGATGTTGCCGTGCCAGGAGCCACTCATCCCGCAGGGCCTCGTCGCTCTCCGTCTTCAGGCCGGCAACGGCGAGTTCGGAGTATTCGGCGTCAGGCACCAGCCGCGCCAGCGCCCATATCGCCGCGCCTCGCACCAGCGGCGAGGCATCGTTTAGCAAAGCGCGCACCATGCTGGCCAGCGCGGCATCGCCGGAATTGCCGGCGGCGATCAGCACATTACGGATAAAGCGGTCGCGGCCGATGCGTTTTATCGGTGAACCGGAGAAAAAAGTGCGGAAAGCGGCGTCGTCGAGGACAAGCAGGTCGGCCAATACCGGCTCGCGCAGATCGTCGCGCGCCACAAGTTTGGCTTCGGACGCCGCCTGGGCGAACTTGTTCCACGGGCACGCGGCGAGGCAATCGTCGCAGCCATAGATGCGGTTGCCGATCTTTTCGCGGAATTCATGCGGGATCGGCCCCTTGTTCTCGATGGTAAGGTAGGAAATGCAGCGCCGCGCATCGAGCCGGTAGGGCGCGGGAAAGGCATCGGTCGGACAAGCGTCGAGACAGGCGCGGCAGGAACCGCAATGATCGATCTCCGGACGGTCGGGGACGAGTTCGGCGGTGGTGAAGATGGTGCCGAGGAACAGCCAGGAACCGTGCTCGCGGCTGACCAGATTGGTGTGCTTGCCTTGCCAGCCGAGCCCGGCCGCTTCCGCCAGCGGCTTTTCCATCACCGGTGCGGTGTCGACGAACACTTTTACGTCACCGCCGGCGCGGGCAACGATCTTGCCGGCGATCTCCTTCAGCCGGCCCTTCATGACGTCGTGATAGTCGCGGTTGCGCGCATAGACGGAAATCGCGCCGCGGTCGCGTTTGGCCAGGATCGATCGGGGGTCGTGGTCAGGGCCGTAGTTCATCGCCAGCACGATGATGGAGCGCACCTGCGGCCACAGTGCCGTCGGTTCACTGCGTCGTTCGAGCGTCTCGGCGATCCAGTCCATCGAGCCATGAAAGCCGTCGGCGACGAATTCGGCGAGCCTGGCCGGGGCCAGCGGGATCGCATCGGGGGTGGTGACGGCGATGGCATCGAAGCCGGCGCGCCGCGCCTCTGCGTCGATCAGAGCGCGCAGTTTTGACGCGTCAGAAGTCGAGGTCCGCATAATGCGACACCGGCGATATTCCGCGCACCCGGTCGGTCAGAAGCGGTCGGAAGGAGGGCCGTGACTTCACCCGCGTGTACCATTCGCGCGCCGCGGCATGTTCACGCCAGTCGATCTCGCCGAGATAGTCGAGCACCGACAGCGTCGCCGCCGCCGCCAGATCGGCATAGGTGACCCTGCTGCCGGCCAGCCAGTGGCGGGTGCCGGCCAGCCAGTTGGTGTATTTCAGATGCTGGCGGATATTGGCGCGCGCGGCGCGGATTGCCGCCGAATCGGGCGAGCCTCCGCCCGCGGTTTCCGGCATGACCGGCTTCAGCACGCGTTCGCGCACCAGATGCCGGGTTACCTCGCCTTCGGCCTTGGTGAGATACCAGTCGGTCAGCCGGCGGATTTCGGCGCGTTGCATCGGATCTTCGGCGAACAGCCGCTTGTCGCGCTTCAAGACGCCGCGCGTCTCGTCGAGATACTCGGCGATCACCATGGCGCCGACGATCGGCACGTCGCCTTCGGCAAGCAGGATCGGCAGCGTGCCGGCCGGGTTCAGCGCCAGGAACTCCTTGCGCCGCGTCCACGGCTTTTCCTCGATCAGGGCCAATTCCTCGCCATACTCGCCAAACGCAAGGCGGACGAAGCGACAAGTGGCGAACATGGGATGATGGAAAAGCGTCAGCATGGGTCCGTGATGGTCAAAGCGCACTGGCGAATCGCCGGATGCGCCGGTAAGTCTTTGCCGCTCGTGTTAGCGGGCTGTCAGGGTGCAGCGACCTATAGGGGCACTTCCGCGCCATGACAAGCAAGCCGTTCTATTAGCCGCCAATCGATTGCCGAGGTTGCCATGGAAAGCCAGACCATCGTCGAAGCCTTGCTGCTCGGTCTTCTGGAGGGTCTGACGGAGTTCATTCCGGTCTCGTCGACGGGTCACATCCTGCTGGCAGGCCATTTTCTCGGCTTCCAATCGACCGGCAAGGCTTTCGAGATCCTGATCCAGCTCGGCGCCATACTGGCCATTCTCAGCGTCTATTTCGGCCGTCTCTGGAAAATGCTGCTCGACCTGCCGCGCGACCGGCTGACGCGGCATTTCGTCCTTGGCATTCTCATCGCCTTCCTGCCGGCGGCGTTTCTCGGAGCGCTGGCGCATGATTTCATCAAGACGGTGCTGTTCGAATCGCCGAAGCTGATCTGTATCATGCTGATCATCGGCGGCGTGGTCCTGCTTGTGGTCGACCGCATGAAGCTCAAGCCGGTCTACCGAGATGTCGAGCGCTTCCCGACACGGCTTTATCTGCAGATCGGTCTTTTCCAGTGCCTGTCGCTGATCCCCGGCACGTCGCGCTCGGGTTCGACCATCGTCGGCGCGCTGCTTCTGGGCGTCGACAAGCGGGCGGCGGCGGAATTCTCCTTCTTCCTCGCCATGCCTACCATGGTCGGCGCCTTTGCCTTCGACCTGTTCAAGAACCGCAACGTGCTGACCTCAGCCGATCTGCCGATCATCGGTGTCGGCTTCATCGCCGCCTTCATCTCGGCACTCATCGTCGTGCGCTTCCTGCTCGATTTTGTCTCGCGGCGCGGCTACTCGCTGTTCGGCTGGTGGCGGCTGGTCGTCGGCACCGTCGGGCTGGTTGCCTTGCTGATCTGGGGCTAACGCCCCGATCCGGCAACGGGCGGAAATCCCGGCAACCGGAATACAGGATGCCCCGCGTCAGCTGACGAAATAGCGCTGCCATTCGAAGTCGGTGATGTGCGACGCCTGCCAGGCGTCGAAGGCAGCCTGCTCGGCCCGCCGGCTTTCGGCGTAATTGTCGCGGAAGGCTTCGCCAAACGCTTCGGCGCAGAAGTCGGACACAGCGAACGCCTCGATCGAGGCGTTCAGCGTGCGCGGCAGTTTCGGCTTGTCGAGATTGGCGAGGTTCGAGGTGACCGGCGCCTCGAGCGGCAGATCCTTTTCGACGCCCTCGCAGCCGGCGGCCAGGATCGCGGCGATCGACAGATACGGGTTGATGTCGGCCCCCGGCGCGCGATGCTCCAGCCGGCAGGCGCCGTCATTGGGCGTGGTGATGGCGCGGATCGGCGCGGTGCGGTTCTCGAAACCCCAGGCCACATCCTCAGGAGACCAGGCGCCACGATCGAAACGGCGATAGGAATTGACCGTCGGCCGGAACATGAGATGCGTTTCCTGCATCCGGTTGAGCACGCCGGCCAGGAATTTTTCTGCGACCGGCGTCAGCTTGTTCGGCCCGGCGGCGAAGGCCGGCTTGCCGTCGCGCCACAGGCTGACATGGTGGTGCGCGCCGCAGGCGCTTTCCTTGCCCGGCGGCTGGAAGCGGGTCATGAAGGTGGCGACCAGGCCACGCTCGGCGCAAAGTTCGCGCAGATGCAGTTTTGCGCGCATGGCATCGTCGGCCGCCTCGAGTGCCGGCTTCGGCGTCAGCGCGTATTCATACATGCCAAAACCATATTCGGTGACCAGCGAGGCGACGCCGATGCCGATGCTCTTCATGCGGGTGATGAATTCGGCGGCGAAATCCTGGTATTCGCCGCTGCGCACCAGATCATAGTTGGTCAGCGAATGACCCCAGGGCTTCAGCTCACGGTAGCGCCCGGCACGCATCAGGTCATGGTCGGCGTGGAAGATGCCGAACTCGTACTCCAGCGCGAACATCGGCTCGTAGCCGAGCGCCCTGGCGCGCTTCTCGACGCGGGCCAGCACGCCGCGCGGATCGAACGGGCAGGCAGTACCATCGAGCATGTAGGAGGATGTGATGGCCGAAGCGAATTTCGGCTTCCAGCCGTGCTGCACCACGGTCGAGGGATCGATGATCCCCTTGATGTTGGGGAAACCGTTTTCCTCATTGGCACTGGGCGAAGCAAACGCAACATCGCCCATCGGCTGGCCGTCGCCATGGGTGACGCAATAGAGGATGGCGTTGATCGATTCCCCATAAGGCGAAAGTTTCAGCGGCGCGATCTTGGAACGGAACGCTCCAGACGTGTCGACCGTATGCACCTCGACGAATTCGACGCCGCGCGATGCCAGCTCCTTCTGCAACGCCCCGAGCTTCGGCGCGTACTCCGCCGTCCTGTCCTCAAATTCCACTGTCAGTCCTCCACCAAACCACGGGCGCCGCTATTTCGCGTTGCGCCGGAAAAATCGCGACAAAAGTTCGTCGAGTTCGTAGCGGCCGCTGATGCCGCTCGGCCGGAACGCCATGCACAGCACGATGACGACACCGAGTGCCACGCCGGAAAGGCCGAGCATTTGCGGCAGCTGGACGCTGCCGATGGTCACGCCGGATTCGATGCTGCGGATGAATTCGAGCCCCACCGAAAGCACGATCACGCCGGTCACCGCACCAGTCACCGTCGCCATGCCGCCCAGGATCAGCATCGCCAGCGTGTTGAAGATCATCTGGAAATAGAACAGTTTGGGGCTGATCGTCCCGGCGAAATAGGCGTAGAGCACGCCGGCGAGACCACAGATCAGGGCCGACAGCACCCACGACGTCAGCCGCAGTTTTTTCGCGTCGATGCCGAGCGCTGCCGCCGCCTGCGGGCTCTGGGCGCTGGCCCTCAGCTGCAGGCCCCAGCGGCTGTCCTTGAACAGCCGCGCCAGCACGATCACCACCACGGAAAACGCCATCATCCAGGGCAGGCCGACCACCTTCGGAATGCCGAAGAAGGCCTGGTTGCCCTTGAACAGGTCGGTCCAGTTGAGAAACACCGAATGGACGATGATCAGCAGCGCCAGGCTGACGATGGTCGCGGCGACGCCCGACAGGCGGCTGATCACCTTGCCGCTGACGGCGGCGATGATGCCGACCACGATCAGCGCGATGAGCGCGGACGACACCGGATCAAGCTGCAGCGTGGCGAAGCCGAACGGAGCGTTAGGGATAGACAGTTTCTTCATCGCCAGCGGCGTCGACAGGATGGCGACGCCATAGGCGCCCAGACCGACAAAGGCGCTGTGGCCGAGATTGGCGATGTTGCTGTTGCCCATGAACACCTGCAGGCCGACGACGACGATCAGGTTCACGAAGGCGCCGAGCGCGAGGTAGGTGTAATAGGTCGGTGCGAAGTTCAGGATCGCCAGCCCGATCACCAGCACCGGCAGCGACGTCACCAGGCCGCCGATCAGCGAGCGCGTCAGCGCGCTGCCGGGCATGGCAGCTACAACCGGAGGCGTTGTATTTTCCAGGGCTTGCGACACTTCAAATCTCCTTGTCGCCAAGTTCGACCCTTTGGCCGAGCAGGCCTTCCGGTCGGTAGACAAGCAGCGCGACGATGATCACGTAGGTGAGCGCATCCTTGAAGCCACCGTATTCCTGCGGCAGGGCGACCAGCAGGCCGACCTCGATGAAGCCGAGCAGCATGCCGCCAGCAGCTGCGCCCGCCAGCGAGCCGAAGCCACCGATGACGCAGGCGACGAAGGCCTTCAGCACCAGGCTGAAGCCGAGATCGGGCGAGACGCTGCCGCGTCGCGCGATGATGAAGACAGCGGCGATGCCGGCGAGCGCACCCGAAATGGCGAAGGCCGTGGCGATCACCCGGTTTGCCCGGATGCCCATCAGACGCACCGTGGCGAAATCGCGCGATGCCGCGCGAATCGCCAGGCCCAGTGTCGAGCGGTTGAGGAACAGCACCAGGGCCAGGATGGTCAGGCCGGAAACGATGAGCTCCATCACCTGCAGCGACGACACGGCGAACGGGCCGAAGAACCACATCTGGTTGAGGCCGTTGAGGATCGAAACCGACTGCGGCTTGGGCGAGATCAGCAGCATGAACAGGTTCTGCACGACGATCGAGACCCCGAAGGCGGTAAGGAGCCCGGTCGTCGTCGGCGCATAGCGTACCGGCCGGAATGCCACCCGCTCGAAGGTGACGGCAGCCAGTGCCGCCGCCGTAACGGCGATCAGAACGGCGACGATCGGCGAGGTCAGCCCGAGTGCCGCCGCCAGGAACACGCTGTAGGCGGACACGCCGATGATTTCGCCATGCGCGAAATTGACCAGGCCCATGATGGAAAACACCACCGCCAGGCCGAGCGCGACCAGTGAATATTCCGCGCCGAAGGCCAGGGCGTTGAGAAGCTGCTGCAAGGCATAATCCATGTCGCCGCCTACCCGCCGATATAGAGGTTGAAGAGGCCGTGTTCGTCGGCGAGGCCGGCCGGTAGCCCGTCGTAACGAAGCGTGCCGGCACTGACGACATAGACGCGGTCGGCGAAGCGCAGCGCCTGCTTGGCGTTCTGCTCGACCACCAGCAATGTCAGCCCCTCCGCCTTGAGCTCGCCGATGAAATCGAAGATCTGCACGACGATCTTTGGCGCCAGCCCGAGTGACGGCTCGTCGAGCAGCAAAAGCTTCGGACGCGACATCAGCGACCTGGCGATTGCGAGCATCTGCTGCTCGCCGCCCGAAAGCGTGCCAGCCGCTTGCCCGTAGCGTTCGGAAAGCACCGGAAACAGCGCCAGGAAGCGCTCGATGTCTTGCCGCACGCCCTTGGAATCACGTCGTGTCGCCGCCCCGAGCCGCAGGTTCTCGCCCACCGTCAGATTGGCGAAGATGTGCCGTCCCTCGGGCGTCGAGGTCAGCCCGGCGCGAATACGGTCCTCTGTGCGGACACGCGAAATGTCCTGGCCGTCGAGGACGATGCGGCCGGAGGCCGGCGTGACCAGGCCGGTCAGCGCATTGATGGTCGAGCTCTTGCCGGCCCCGTTGGGGCCAAGCAGGGCGACTAGCTCGCCCCGCCCGACCTTCAGGCTGAGGTCACGCACCGCACTCACGGCGCCGTAGCGGACGACCAGATTGTCGACGCTCAGCACGACGAGGCCTGCACCAGAGCAATTCCAGGAAAAGTGTGAAACGGTTTTCCGTCCGGAGTTGCGTCAAAACAAAGAGTTAGAGCGGTTTGCCGTTTCCTTGAAACGGTGAACTGCTCTAAGGCTCGATCCATCATCACTTGACCCGCCTGCCTCAGTTCAGCGCCGGCACGAAGGTCGGCGGCGTGTCGGTGATCAGCACCCGCTTGCCGTTCGAGAAGCCCATCACCGGCACGGCCTTGACGGGATAGCCTTTCTTCTCGGCGAAGGAGATCTCCGGCGCCGTGGTGCCGGGATAGCCGCCCGGCGCGCGGATCGCTTCACGCAAGGCGGCTGGCTCGACAGTGCCGGACTTCTTCGCCGCCTCGTAGCTGATCTGCACCATGTCGGCGCCGAGCGCGTCAAAAATGCCGTTGATCTTGTAGCCATCGGCCTTGCACTGGGCGAGGAACTTGTCGATCGGGCTGTCTATGCCAGTCGCGCCATGGGTGGCGAACATCACCTTTTCCAGCGACGCCGGATTGCCGACGGTGCCTTCCAACGATTTGTCGTCGAAGGCATCGCAGCCGGCGACCCAGCCGTCATAGCCATTGGCGCGCAGCTGGCGGATAAAAATGCCGACATCCGGCAGCACGCCACAGATATGGATGGCGTCCGGCTTCTGCGGCAGTGCCTTGATGCTGGCGATCTGCGGCGACCAGTCGGTCGTGCCCCAGGAATAGTTGAGCTTGGAGACAACCTTGCCGCCGAGATGCTCGAAAACCTCGCCGAACCATTCCGGCAGTTTTTCGGAGTAGGAGCCGGCATCGGGCGAGACCATCAACGCCACGGTGCGCGCGCCCTTGCCGTAAAGCGCGTTGGCGGTGGCCGCCGCGTTGATCGGATCGGGCACCGCGCCGGCGATGAAATTGTCGAGGCCGGCCTGCTGCATCTCAAGCTGTGTGTTCGGCGCCGAGAACACGGTGGCGCCGTAGGGCGCGGCGATTTGTGCGGTCGGGATAAGCGCATCCGGGAACGGCACGCCGGTGATGATCTGGGCTCCGGCGTCGAGGAATTTCTGGCCAAGCGACACCGAGAGCTGCGGATCGGATCGGTTGTCCTCGATCATCAGCTCGACCTTGGGATCACCGGCACTCGCCGCCTTGTTCAATTTGTCGGCCATGCAGCGTGCGCCTTCAGCCTCGCTATAAGGCGCATAGGTGCCGGTCATCGCCACCGCGAGCCCGATCTTCAGGTCATTGGCCTCGGCATGCGCGACCTGCAACAGCCCTGCCGCGACAATCGCGGCTCCCAGAATCGTCCTGTCCATTGAACCCCTCCTTCTCTCTTGTTGTTGCTAGCCTAGGCCGCTGTCACGATGTCTCGGACTGCCCGACATAAACCTCGATGACACGCGGATCGCGCCACACCGCCTCGGTCCGCCCGGAGGCAATCACCTGGCCCTGGTCCATGACGCAGAGCCGGTCGCAGAGCCGGTTGATGAAACGCAGATCATGATCGATGACGACGGTGGCGCAGCCGACATCGCGACGAATGCCTTCGATCGCCATCGCCAGCGTCTCGGACTCGCCCTCATTGAGCCCGGCCGCCGGTTCGTCGAGCAAAAGCAGTGATGGTCCGAGCGCCAGCGCGCGCGCGATTTCGAGCCGGCGCTGGCTGCCATAGGACAGCGTGCCAGCCGGCACGTCGGCAAAGCCATCCAGTTGGTATTGAGCAAGCAATTGGTCGACGCCGATGCGCGCCGCAGCGTCAGGGCGAACCGCGCGACAGGTGATATGGGCGACCTCGACATTCTGCCGGACGGTCAGGTCCTTGAACAACCGGATGGTCTGGAAAGTGCGGGCGACACCCGCGCGCGCACAATGCTCGGGGCCATGACCGGTGATCTCCTTGCCCGCCAGCCGGACGCTGCCGGTATCGGGCTTGAGCACGCCGGAGATGGCATTGACCAGCGTGGATTTGCCGGCGCCGTTGGGGCCGATCAGGCCGAGGATCTCCCCGGCCTCGCACGACAGCGAAGCACTGCGCAAGGCCTGCACGCCGCCAAAGGTCTTGCTGACTGACTCAACCGACAGCATCGGTCATCTCTCCCATCCCGGCCGATGGCTATTTCTCCTGTCGACCGGTCAAAAGGATGCTAACCTCCGGACTTTTCCATAACAAGTATTTTTTTCCATTTTAGAAAATATTCTTGGGCCGCGATGTTTTCCAACCAAACGTCCAGTGGATCCGGCCGGTTGGGATCAGGCCCCGGCGCTGGCAGGAAGCCCGTCGCGCGGAACGGTGTTCGACATCAGCATGACCACGGGCTCGTCACCCAGCGCGATGTAGGCATGTTGCATTTCGGCATCGAACAGGATGCTGTCGCCCGGCTGCAGCACCGTCGGATCGTAGTGGATCGTGTGCAGTTCCAGGCGGCCGCTCAGCACATGGATGAACTCCTCGCCCGAATGGCTGCGCCAGCCGCCATTCTCTTCAAAGGTCTTCGCCCGCAGCGTCACGCGCCAGAAAATGTTGGTCTTGTCGCGAAAATCGCTGCACAACACCTCGAATTCCATGGCATTGCCCTGGTGCAGGATGCCGCTGCCGGCACGCGTGATCGAGCGGCGCGCCTGCATGCCTGGCTTGGGGCTGAACAGGAAGGACGCCACCGGCACGTGCAGGACGCCGGCGATCATCAGCGCGACGTCGACCGTCAGCCGGGCCTTGCCGTTTTCGAGTTTCGACAGTTGCGACACCGAAAGGCCGGAGCGTTCGCTGAGATCGCGCAGCGTGATGTTCTGATCCTTGCGCGCGTCGCGGATCTTGCTGCCCACATTGCCCTGCATCATCCACGCCCTTGGCTGCCGTGTTTCCAATTCGACAAGCTCTAGAGCATGACGCCGAAAAGTGTGAAGCGGTTTTTCGGGCGACGTCATGCTCTGTTTCTTTGATTTAGAGCCCAGCGGCATTGGGGCGTCCGGCCTCTGGAGCAATTCCAGCAAAAGTGTGTAGCGGTTTTCCGTTCGGAATTGCGTCAAAACAAAGAGATAAAGCGGTTCGCCATTCGGCGAATCGCTTTAGACGGCTACGGCTGGTTTCGGCCATAGCGACATCGCGACGGTGGCAAAGACGGTCTCAAGCGTGCGGCTGACAAGCTCGAATGTTTCCGGATCGGAAAGCAGGTCGTTGCGCACTTCGAGATAGAGGCAGGGCCGGCCTTGCTCCAGCCCGTGCCGGTTCAGCGTGTAGCCGATCGCCTGGCGCCAGTCGTAGGGCTCGTTGTCGCCGATCCTCAGGCCTGCCGCCGCCCCTTGCGCGCCCAGCGTTTTCATCACCGAAGTGACGAAAGGCGACTGCTCCCGCCACAGCACGCCGATGTCGACGTCGCGCCTGACACCACCCATCACCGGAGTGAAGGAATGCACGGACACCAGCGCCTGCCTGCCTGCCGCCGCCTCGATGATTGCCTGTTCAAGCGGCGCCCAGGCAATGCGGGTGCGCAACTGGCGATCCGCCGCATCAGCAGCCAGATTGCCGGGTACTGGAATGCCACCGAGGTCCGGGCGCATGAAATCCCACTCACCGGCCGGGCGATTGTAGTCGAGGAACAGCCGCGAATAATGCGCGATCACGGCCGGCGCCCGAAGCGTCTGCGAGAGCCGTCGCGTCAGGGCATCGATGCCGATATCGACAGCGAAATGCGTGCCGAGATAGGGCGCAGCCAGGCCGAGGTCACGCCACGGCGCGGGCACGAGATTACCGGCATGTTCGGCGATCAGCAGATAGGGGCTCGCAGCCTCGATCCGCAGCCGCTCCATGCTGGCGTCGGCCAGTGTGGCGACGGCCGCATCATCAAGCTTTTCAAGACTCGCCGTGTTCAACAGGACGCTCCCCGGTTCAGCCGATAACCGAGCGGACATGGTAGGACTTTGCCGCTGTCGCCTCCGCCAGTCCGGCGCGGCCATTGGTGCGCCCCAGCCCGGAATTCTTGATGCCGCCCCAGGGCAAATGCAGGTCGGCGTGGTCGCAGCGGTTGAGATAGACCGTGCCGGCCTCGACCTCGTCGAGCAGCGCCACGCCGCGATCGATATCCCTGGTCCAGATCGAGGCGCTCAGGCCGAAATCGCTGTCGTTCATCAGGCGGATCGCCTCGTCATCGCCGCTGACCGACTGGATGCAGGCCACCGGCCCGAACAGCTCGTCGCGCATGATCTGCATGCCGTGATCGACCCCGACCAGCACTTCCGGCGCGACATAGGCAGCCCCGAGGCCCGATGCCTTGAGCGTGCCGTCTT
Source organism: Mesorhizobium carmichaelinearum (assembly GCA_943370265.1). Classification (GTDB taxonomy): domain Bacteria; phylum Pseudomonadota; class Alphaproteobacteria; order Rhizobiales; family Rhizobiaceae; genus Mesorhizobium; species Mesorhizobium carmichaelinearum_A. The sequence continues at coordinate 7,588 of CALRQH020000004.1, read as the reverse complement.
GCGGCATCAAACGCCGGGCTCCTGCCCGCACCGCGCTGTCGGTGAGACCACGGATGGTGTCGGCGGCGCTCGCGCGCACAACCGGGCCGACCATCGGCGTCTCGCAGAGTGGGTGACCGATGGTCCATTTCGCCGTCTCGGCGACCAGCGCGTCGACAAAGCGGTCATGGATAGCCTTGTCGACATAGATGCGCTCGACCGAGCAGCAGGACTGGCCGGCATTGGAGTAGGTGCCCTCGGCAATCTGCGGGACCGCCGCCTCGAGGTCGGCATCGGATCGGACATAGGTCGGGTCCTTGCCGCCGAGTTCGAGATGCACCTGCGTGAACGTGCCGGCGGCGGCTGCATGCACGCGCCGACCGCCATTGACCGAACCGATGAAATTCACCGCGTTGAAGGCGCCTGACGCGATCAGCTTTTCGGCATCGGCGTGGTCGAGATGCAGGCTCTGGAACACGCCTTCGGGACCGCCGGCGGCGCGGAAGGCCTCCTCGGCCTGATCGGCGATCAACGGCGTCTGCGGCGAATGCTTGAAGATCACGACATTACCGGCAGCAAGCGGGGACGTGACCAGATAGCCCAGCATGGCGGTGGGATAATTCCAGGCACAGATCGACAGATGCAGGCCGCCCGCCACTGGTTTGACATAGCGGCGAATGTTTTCATCCGAAGGATAAGGGATATCGGCCAGTGTTTCCGGCGCAATGCCGGCCAGCAGTTCGCCAACCAGCGCCAGGCGCGGCGTCTCGTCGGCCTGCCACAGCGGCCGGCCGATCTGCCACGCCACCATCTCGGCCAGCGGTGTTGCCCGCGCCTTCATCTCCTCGCCGAAGCGCAGCAGGATCGCCAGCCGGTCGGCCAGTGGCGTCCGCCGCCACGACGGCAGGGCGGCCCGAGCCCGGGTGAACGCGGCCTCGATGGCCGCGCCGTCCGCATAGGCGCGCGTCGTGTAGGTCGAGCCGTCGACGGGAGAGGTGACGGAAAAGGTCCGCGCGCCGGAATGCAGGTTCATGGTCTTGAAATCCATCCGAGATGAGAGGTCATTTCGAGGCACGATATCGCGATTTTCCATTTTGACAAATTTTTTCTAATCCCGCTTGATGGAATTTTTATCTGCCCCTATTGTCCGCTCCATCGGCATTCCAGCAGAAGCAGATGAGGGATTCAGATGATCGCTTACGATTTCACCGGCAGGCACGCGGTCGTCGCCGGCGCGGGCGGCGGCATGGGCGAAGCGATCGCACTGGCGCTGCTCGATGCCGGCGCCTCCGTCACCGCCATAGACGTCAAGGCCCGTCCGGCGTCCTTTGCCTCTTATGACGACAGGCTCACTTTCGCCCAGGGCGATCTCACCGACGCCGGGTTTGTCGAACAGGCGATCGGCGCGGCGGGCCGCGAACGTGGCGGCATCGACTATCTCGCCAATGTCGCGGGGGTGCTGTGGTTCGGCCGCGACAAGTCGGCGCTGGAGATGGATCTCGATGTCTGGGATGAGGTCTTCAACATCAATTTGAAATCCTTCGTGCACACCGCGCGCTCCGTCGTTCCGCATATGCGCGCGGGCGGGCGCGGTGGCGCGATGGTGCATTTCTCGACCATCCAGTGGTATCGCGGCGACGCCAATCCGCAGGACGCCTATCAGGCATCGAAGGCCGGCGTCTGCGCGTTGTCGAAATCACTCGCCATGCAACTGGCCGGCGAGCGCATCCGCTCCAACGCCATCTGCCCAGGCATGACACTGACGCCGCTGCAGGCGCGCTGGGATACCGAGGAAAAACGCTCGGCCGTGGCCAGCTACGCCCCGCTCGGCCGCATCGGCACGCCGCAGGACATGGCCAATGCCGCGCTGTTCCTGCTCTCGGATGCCGCGAGCTATATCACCGGCATCGAGCTTGCCGTCGATGGCGGCCTGCTCATGCGCATGTAGGTCGCCTCGGTCAGAAATCGTCGGGAAAGATGGCCTTGAGATAGAACCGGCATGCCCGCTTCGCCATGTCGCGTCCGGCAGGGCCGGGGGCTGCGAAGACCTGTCCGGAAATCCACAGTCCGTCGATCAGCGCGTTGAGGCTGCGGGCGACCAGGGCCGGGTCGAGATCGATCCGCCTTTGCTCGGCAAGGGCGGCGATATCGGCTTTCACGATGGCATCGTAGCGGGTCTTCAACTCGGCGCAGCGCCGGCGATACTCCGGATTTCGCGCCGTCTCGCCCAGAAATCGGTGAAGACGGCAATGCGGCCGGCATTCGACATCTCGCTGTCGAAATCGAGTTCGATCATTCGCAGCAAGCGTGCGGCCGGCGAATCATATTCCGGCCGGTTCAGGCTGCGGTCGTACTCCTCGACCATGTGGTCGAGCGCGGCCAGCGTGATGCCTTCCTTCGATTTGAAATGGAACGACACGACGCCATAGCTGCAACCGGCTTCCTGGGCGATGTCGTTCATCGTGAAGCCGGCCAGGCCCTTGCGGGCGATGATGGTCAGCGCGGCCTCGATCAGCGAGCGGCGGCGCTCCAGCACCTGGTCCTCGCGCGTCGGCGCGCGCCGCTTCTACTTCCTCAACACCTTCGTGCTGATCACGGTCATCCTGGCCTCGCAATTCGTCATCTGCACGCTCGCCGCCTATGCCTTCGCCCGTTACGATTTCCGCGGCAAGACGGTGGTGTTCATGCTGGTGCTGATCCAGCTGATGATCATGCCAGAGGTGCTGATTGTCGAGAACTACCGCACCATGGTCAAGCTCGGGCTCGTCGACACCGTGCTGGCGATGGGGCTGCCCTACATGGCCTCGGCCTTCGGCATCTTCCTGCTGCGCCAGGCATTCCTGACGGTACCCAGGGAACTGGACGACGCCGCGCGCGTCGAGGGCGCCGGGCCGCTCGGTATCCTGCTCAAGGTCTATGTTCCCCTGTCGCGCCCGATCTATGTCGCCTACGGGCTGGTGTCCGTCAGCTACCACTGGAACAATCTCCTGTGGCCGCTGGTGATCACCAACTCGGTGTCGACCCGGCCGCTGACGGTCGGCCTGCAGGTCTTCGCCTCGCCCGACCAGGGCGTGCAATGGAGCATCATCTCGGCCGCCGCCCTGATGACATCGGCGCCGCTGCTGATCGGCTTCCTGCTGTTCCAGCGCCAGTTCGTCCAGAGCTTCATGCGGGCCGGCATCAAGTAGCCGGCTTCAACCGGACATCGGGGCCTTCCGCCCTATGTCGCAATCCTATCCGGATCGACAGGGCGGGCCGATCGACAGCCGGCTTTCCAATGCACTCGTCCTGGCTTGCCGAAGGCCTTGCTAAAGGGTCACGAAAACGCGCAATTTTGGACATTAGTCTTGACAGAAATACAGATGTTCAATACCCGTCATGCAATTGAACAGCCTGTATTGTGGGAGGATTGATCGCTATGGCTTCCAATGTTTCGTTGACGGGCCTCGCCCGCGATCTCGAGGAACGCGCCAAGTCAGGCAAGCCGATTCGCATCGGCCTTATCGGCTCGGGCGAGATGGGCACGGACATCGTCACCCGCGTCGCCCACATGTCAGGCATCGAGATCGGCGCCATCTCCGAGCTCAACCTTCCCGCTGCCAGCAAGGCGGTCGATATCGCCTTCCAGGAAACCGGGCATGCGCGCGAAGTGTCGAATGCTTCCGCGATGACCGCGGCGATGGAGGCCGGCAAGATCGCCGTCACCAACGACGCCAGCCTGGTCATCAACAATGATCTCATCGACGTCGTCATCGATGCCACCGGCGTTCCCGCCGTCGGCGCCGAGATCGGCCTGCGTGCCATGGAGCACGGCAAGCATCTGGTGATGATGAATGTCGAGGCCGACGTCACCATCGGCGCCTATCTGAAGAGCGAGGCCGACCGGCTCGGCGTCACCTATTCGCTGGGCGCCGGCGACGAGCCGTCCTCCTGCATGGAACTGATCGAATTCGTCTCGGCCATGGGCCATCCGATCGTCGCCGCCGGCAAGGGCAAGAACAATCCGCTCAACATCGACGCGATCCCGGATGATTATGCCGAGGAGGCCAAGCGCCGGCACATGAATGTGCGCATGCTCGTTGAGTTCGTCGACGGCTCGAAAACCATGGTCGAGATGGCGGCGATCGCCAACGCCACAGGCCTTGTTCCCGACAAGGCCGGCATGCATGGCCCGGCGGCGACGCTGGGCGAACTGTCCAAGGTGCTTGTTCCCGAGAAGGATGGCGGCGTGCTGTCGCGTGTCGGCGTCGTCGACTACACGATCGGCAAGGGCGTTGCGCCCGGCGTCTTCGTCGTCGCCGACATGTCGCACCCGCGCATCTCGGAGCGCATGGAGGACCTGAAGATGGGCAAGGGTCCGTACTTCACCTTCCATCGCCCCTATCACCTGACCTCGCTCGAAGTGCCGCTGACCTGCGCCCGCGTCGTGCTCTACGGCAAGGCCGACATGGTGCCGCTGGCCAAGCCGGTGGCCGAAGTCTGCGCCGTCGCCAAGAAGGACATGCAGCCCGGCGAGAAGCTCGATGCGATCGGCGAGTATTGCTACCGGGCCTGGATCATGACGGCGCCGGAAGCGCGTGCCGCCAAGGCCATTCCCTGCGGCCTGCTGCAGGGCGGGTCGGTCACCGCGCCGATCAAGAAGGGTGAGCTCATCACCACTGCGAACGCCGCCCCCGCGCCGGGTTCCAAGATTGCCGAGCTGCGCGCGCGCCAGGACAAGCTCGTCTACGGCACAGTGGGAGCCTGATCATGCCCGAAGCCAGCAAAGCCGGCGTGGACAGCCGCGCCAACCTGCCTTTCGTCTATCGCCAGTACAGCGCCGAGCAGCTCAGGCAGGTGCTTCACAAGATGTACCTCATCCGCCGCTTCGAGGAAGGCGCGGAAGAATCCTACATGCGCGGCCTCATCCACGGCACCATGCACCTGTCGATCGGGCAGGAAGCCAGCGCCATGGGCATCTGCATGCCGCTCGCCGATGACGACCAGATCACCTCGACCCATCGCGGCCATGGCCACTGCATCGCCAAGGGCGCCGAGGTCAAGCGCATGTTCGCCGAGTTCTTCGGCAAGACCACCGGCTACTGCAAGGGCCGTGGCGGCTCGATGCACATCGCCGATGTCGCCAAGGGCAATCTCGGCGCCAACGGCATCGTCGGCGGCGGCATTCCGATCGCGGTTGGCGCGGCGCTCTCTTCCAAGATGATGAAGACCGGCAAGGTGGTCGTCTCCTTCTTCGGCGACGGCGCCAACAATGAAGGCGCCTTCCACGAAGCGCTGAACATGGCCGCGATCTGGAAGCTGCCGGTCATCTTCGTCTGCGAAAACAACGGTTACGGCATGTCGACGTCGACGGCGCGTTCCACCGCGGTCAAGAACATCGCCGATCGCGCCGCGGCCTATTCGATGCCCGGCGTCATCGTCAACGGCAACATTTTCTCGGAAGTCGCCGAGGCCTCGCACAAGGCCGTCGAGCGTGCCCGCGCGGGCGAAGGGCCGACACTGATCGAGTCCAAGACCTACCGCCATCGCGGCCACTCCAAGAGCGACCGCAACCGTTATCGCACCAAGGAGGAGATCGAGGACTGGATGTCGAACCGCGACCCGATCACCCTGTTCGAAAACGAGCTGCGTGAGTTCGGCTTCATCGACAACAAGGGCATCGAGGCCGTGCGTGACGCCGTGGCGAAGGAAATCGCTGACGGTATCGAGTTCGCCAAGGCGAGCCCTTCCCCGGATGTCCGCGACACCGGCAATTATGTTTATACGGAGCAGGCGTGATGGACGCGATGGTGCGTGAACTAAGCTATGCCCAGGCGATCCAGGAAGCCATGGCGATCGCGATGGATATGGACGAACGCGTCTTCCTGATGGGCGAGGATATCGGCGTCTATGGTGGTGCCTTCCAGGTCACTGGCGACCTGGTCGAACGTTTTGGCGCCGATCGGGTGCTGGACACGCCGATCTCGGAACTGGGTGGCGCGGGCGTCGCGGTGGGCGCCGCCGTCACCGGCATGCGGCCGATCTTCGAGTTCCAGTTCTCCGATTTCGCCACGCTCGCCATGGAGCAGATCGTCAACCAGGCGGCCAAGATGCGCTTCATGCTGGGCGGCGAGGTTTCCGTTCCCGTCGTCATGCGCTTTCCCGCCGGTTCCGGCACGGGTGCCGCCGCGCAGCACAGCCAGAGCCTCGAGGCCTGGCTCGGCCATGTTCCCGGCCTGAAGGTCATCCAGCCGGCGACGCCCTACGATGCCAAGGGCATGCTGCTGGCGGCCGTCGCCGATCCCGACCCGGTCATGATCTTCGAGCACAAGCTGCTCTACAAGATGAAGGGCCCGGTTCCCGAAGGCTACTACACGGTGCCGATCGGCAAGGCCGACATCCGCCGCGAGGGCCGCGACCTCACCATCGTCGCCACCTCGATCATGGTGAACAAGGCGCTTGAGGCCGCGGCCGCTCTGGAGGCCGAGGGCATCGACGTCGAAGTCGTCGATCTCCGGACCATCCGGCCGATGGACAAGCAGACGGTCATCGACAGCGTCAAGAAGACGTCGCGGCTGATGTGCGTCTACGAGGCGGTCAAGACGCTGGGCATCGGTGCCGAGGTCAGCGCCATGATCGCCGAGAGCGATGCGTTCGACTATCTGGACGCACCGATCGTGCGGCTTGGCGGCGCGGAGACGCCGATCCCCTACAATCCCGAACTGGAAAAGGCGTCGGTGCCGCAGGTTCCCGACATCATCACCGCCGCGCGCGACCTCGTGAAGGGGGTTCGCTGATCCATGCCGACCGAAGTCATTCTACCCAAGGTCGACATGGACATGGCGACCGGACAGATCTCGCGTTGGTTCGCGACCGAGGGCGCGACGGTCAAGAAAGGCGACGTGCTGTTCGAGATCGAGACCGACAAGGCGGCGATGGAAATCGACGCCCCGGCCAGTGGCATCCTGCGCGATGTCACCGGCAAGGAAGGCATCGATATTCCGGTCGGCGCTCCCGTGGCCTGGATCTATGCCGAAGGCGAGGCCTATGGGGCTGGTGCTGCTCCGGCAAAGCAAGACAACACGCCTATCTCCCCACCCGTGGGGGAAATGTCGGCTAAGCCGACAGAGGGGGGCGTTGTCCCGGCTGCGGCTCAGTCCGTTCAGGAGATTGGCCAATCGCCGTCGGTCGGGCGAGCAACACCTCTGGCACGCCGTCTGGCGCGCGAAGCCGGCCTTAGCGTGTCGGCAATATCCGGTACCGGGCCGCACGGCCGCGTGGTCAAGGCCGATGTCGAAGCAGCGATTTCAGGTGGTGGCGTCAAGGCTGCTCCCGAAGCCAAGGCAGCGCCCGCCGCCGCCCCGGCGACGCCTGCCGCTGCTGCGCCCAAGGCGATGTCGGACGATCAGGTGCTGAAGCTCTTCGAGCAAGGCTCCTATGAGCTCGTCCCGCATGACAATATGCGCAAGACCATCGCGCGCCGCCTGGTCGAGGCCAAATCAACCATTCCGCATTTCTACCTGACGCTCGATTGCGAGCTCGATGCGCTGCTGGCGCTGCGCACCCAGCTCAATGCGGCCGCGCCGGTCAAGAAGACCGACAAGGGCGAGGCTCCCGCCTACAAGCTGTC